>NZ_QRGR01000021.1 GCF_003367245.1 Pontibacter diazotrophicus
TGGTTATCCCGCTGGGGCTGGTGCACATCTTCCTGGTCATCAGCCAGCCTGTCATAGTGGGCGCCTGGTGCACCCTCTGCATTTTGGCTGCGGCCATCATGATACCCATGATTCCGCTGGAGGTGGATGAGGTGATTGCGATGATACAGTTCGTGAAAAAGAAAATGAACCAGGGTAAAGGCTTCTGGAAAGTGTTCTGGAAGGGCGGCGGTGTTGAGAGCGACGCAAAGGACGAGGCGCCTGAGATGATGAAGTTCCCGCAAAAGCCGGGGCAGGTATACGGCGCCTCTATATGGGGGGTGAGTTTTCCGTGGACGCTGAGTGTGGCGACGCTGTTGGGTGTGGCGCTGGTGTTTGCTCCAGGATTTTTTGGCGTAGGCATACAGGAAACGGTGGCCGATGTTTTCCACCTGAGCGGCTCGCTCATCGTGGTGGTGTCCGTTATCAGCATGGGAGAGCCGCTGCGCATCTGCCGCTACTTTAACATCCTGCTCGGCCTGGCTGTGGCGGTGGCGCCGTGGTTTTTGGGCAACAGCCCGATCGGTTTAAGTATAACAGGCGTGGTCTTGGGACTGGCAGTGGCAGCACTGGCTTTGCCACTGGGCCCCAAGACGCAGCGCTATGCTGGATGGGATGAGTACATCAGGTAAAGAAGCGCGGCACAATGAGAAGCAGGTGCTCTCAGACGGGGAGATAAAAGCGCAGGCACGGGAGGTGCTTTACAAGAACATGGTCAGCGGCCGGAACGCAGGCTTTGACTATCATTTTACGAAGCCCTCCCCGGGCACTTACCCTTTCCAGTACTTCTGGGACACCTGCTTCCACATTTTCACGCTCACGGCCCTTGGGGAGGTGGATATGGCAAAAAAGCACGTGCACAGCCTCTTTCAGATGCAGCGCCCGGACGGGTTCGTGGGCCACATGAACTACTGGAAGCGCCTGTGGCCAGCCCGCATCACGGACCTTCTGCAGCTCAGGCCTCGCGACGTGCCGCGGCTCTACAAGCCGCACATGTCTGCGCTGGTGCAGCCCCCTATTGCCGCGCAGGCCGTGCTCCGGATTTACCAGCACAGCCAGGATCTTTGTTTTGTGAAAAAGCTGTTGCCGAAACTGAAGAGGTATTATCGGTGGCTGGCGGAAAACCGTGACTTCGAGGGAGAGGGGCTGCTCTCCATCATCACACCATTCGAGTCCGGCATGGACTGGAAAGCAAGTTATGACCCGGTGCTGAAGTACGACAAGGGCCAGGCCGGGCCGCTGCTGTTCTGGAAGGTGCTGCAGGTAGACGCGCACAATTTCCTGAAGGGCTACGACCTTCAGGCCATTTACAAAAGCAACAGGTTTATTGTCAAGGACGCGGCCTTCAACACCGTCTATGCGCAGAACTTGGAGGCGCTCGCAGAACTATGTAGTGTGGCAGGAGATGAAGACGGGCAGCGTTTTCTGGACCTGGCCGAAATGACCGAAAAGAGCATCTTCCGGTACATGTATGACGAAGCGGATGCCGCTTTCTACGACCTCCACGGGCACCGGTTCAAAAAACTGAGAGTGCGCACCGGCACCATCTTCTTCCCTGTGGTGCTCAAAAGCGTTCCGGATGAGGTGTGCAGAAACGTGTTGGAGAGACACCTGCTGCACAAGGACGGTTTTCATGTGCCCTATCCTGTTCCCTCGCTGGCCGTGGACGAGCCTGCTTTCAACCCGGAAGAATCCCTCTACATCTGGCGCGGCCCCACCTGGGTGGTGTTCAACTGGTTTCTTCAGCAGTTCCTGCTGAAGAAAGAGCACAAGCAGGAGGCCAGCGACCTCGTGCTAAGTGTGAAACAGCTCATCACCCGGAGCGGCTTCAGGGAGTACTACAACCCTTTCACAGGCGAAGGACACGGAGCGGAGGATTTTACCTGGTCCGGTCTGGTGGTGGACATGATCAACAGCCAAAAAGAGGAGGATTCCTAACGGAGGAGACAACCTGGTTGTGCAGCGGCGTACGAGTAACAAACACAATCCTAAACTTGTGTCACACCTGCACTATAAGAGGGGCCTGTGATAATCACAGGCCCCTCTTATATTGCTTACCTTTTTCCGGTAGGGAGCATGCTGCAGATTGGTACAGGAGTTGGTTATGCGTTTACTCCCTGGTACTTTCTGCAGGCCTCCTCACACGCACGGCAGATTTTGGCGCAGTGCATCGTCTCCTGCTCTTCCTCTTTGTGATTCTCACAGATATCGGCGCACTTCTTGCAAACATCGGCGCATAGCTCGGTCATGCGCTTGGCGAAGTCAGAGCCGGAGGCCACAAAGCTTGCGGTTACGCGGCAGATTTTAGCACAGTCCCTGCACGCTCTCAGCGCCTGCACCAGCTGGTCTGTTCTGTTATCTTCCAGGCACATGTCAAAGCAGTGGTCGCACTCATCGGCGCACTGGGCCAGGATGTGCAGCAGGTCTTTGTGGGGACTGTTGTTGTGTTCGTGGTTGTGGTTCATAGCTTAAGTGGTTATGGGTTAATAATGGCTTTAGCCCAAGTAAGTGGCTTCTGTAAAGGAACGCTGGTGCTCAGCTTTTGTTCCGAAGGAACCGCGTCGCTCTGGCAGACCCAAAACTCAACAGAACCCACAAATGTCAATTTGGTTTTGCTGTCAATTCTGCCCTTAGAAATGGACCGCTACTGGCGAGGCACCATGATGGTGGGGAATACGCGCAAGTAAACCTGAGCACTTACGGGAAGCTCACCATAATAGGGATGTAGGTTACTGCTGCCCCTGAACACGCTTGCCTGCGCCCCCAGGTGCAGGTTTACTGTGCCCAGCTGCGCCAACTGCCTGTTTACCCCAACCGTCAGTGCCTGTATGCCAAAGAGGGCATCGTGCCCGAACGTGCCTTCCTCAAACCCCAGTTCCGCCGCCGACTTCTGCAGCCACTCATAACGCCCGTAAACGGCGAACCTGTCGTGCTGTAGGTTTGACTCCAGCAGCACCGAGTGCTCTTTATGGTGGGCATCAACATAATTGTAGCCCCAGTTCAGGGTTGCGGTCAGAAAGCGGTTGCTGCCCCCCAGCTGCTTTCCATAAAGCACGGAGGCAGTAGAGCGATACACATCCTCTTCCGGCTCTGCCACCTCCGGGCTTTTCACATAGGCAGTTGACGCCTGCAGGCTCCAGCTTGGACCCGGGTTGTACGTCAAACGTACTGCACGGGAGTCGAAGCGGGGCTTATCAAAGTCATAGCGCTCCTCATCCGGCTCACGTCCTGTAAAGGAGGAGCCTTCCAGTTTGAAATTGCGGTAACGGACGCCCAGTGTGGCCACCCCGAAGGTGATGTGGGTGGCATCCTGCCAGTGGTGGCCCAGCGGTGAGTCCGGGTTGTTCAGCGCCGACGGGCGGTGCATAAACGCCACGTTACTCAGGGCTGGCTCACCAGGGTACCCCAGATAGACAAACACATCAGCCTCCTCCGAAAGCATGTGCGTGTACCCTACAGATAACTCGCTGAAGAGGTCGTGCGGGTGCTGGCGGTCTATCAAGGGAGAGCCCTCGAAGGTTTCGCCGGTCTGGAAGAGCAGCGGGTAACCGTTGCCGCCTACCGTTAGCGGGTCCAGGGATATCATACCACTGACGCGGAAAAGCCCCCTGTCGCCAACAAACCGCTGCCCCATCAGCATGAGCCAATTGGGAGCATCGAACTGGCTGTCGCCCCGGTTGCCGGCCTCAAACACATCCTGGTTGTTGTAGCGCAGAAACAGGTTGTAGTGCAACATAAACATCCAGTCACCGCGGTGGTACATGTTACCGTACATCGGCGACTCGTCCGGGAGCCAGCCTGTGCCGGAGGCGTTGCGGTTCATGGGCAGATTACGGGAGAAGGCATGCGACATCGGCATCTGCATGTCTCCGTGTTGCATGCCCATGTGCTGCGAATGGTCCTGGTGCCCCATCTGATGAGTGGTATCCTGCGCCTGTTGCTGGTGCCCCTCGTGCTGTGCTGTAGCCGGAAGAGACAAAGCGGCTGTAGCCAGGCAGCATAGTAGATTTTTTAGTGTTTTCATAGCTTAGGTTAATACGATAACTGCACGTCTTCGTCTGTGGAGTTCCCGAGAGTGGCAGAAAAATTATCTCCTGTTCGTATTCATATGTTGCATCATCTGCTGCATGCATGCCTGGTCCACCATTCCGTTCTCCTGCATACGCTGCATCATGTTTTGCATCATGCCGCTGTGGCGCACCATCATCCGCGACATCATGTTACAGGCAGCCGTGTCTGTTTCGCATCGGGCCATCATCTGCTGCATCATCTCTTCCATTGCCTCCGGGCTCTGGTTCATCATCACGCCGTCAGAGCTCATCATTCCATCCATATGCCTCCTGTTCCCCATCATGCCACCCGCAGGGGCATCACGCATCATGGCCATCATTTCTGTACGGTATGTATCATTATTCAGGATGGTGGAGTACAGCTCCCTGCGTTGCGACTCATCTTCCGGCACCTCCTGTACACCCGCAGAGGGCTGGCAGCCTGTGAGCCAGACGGCTACGGCCAGAAGCACTGTTAACATCGTTCCTTTCATAGTTTCTGGTTTTTTCAAGGTTTACAATTAATAATGTATCATTCGAAAGCACGTGCCCAACAGTTACCTTATTTCAGCTGCCTTCTGAGCAGTTGCGCATTGATGGCCACTATCACGGTGCTTAGGCTCATCAGGGCGGCTCCAACGGCGGGCGATATCTTGATTCCCTGCTGGTAGAGCACCCCGGCAGCAAGCGGCAGGGCTATAATGTTATAGCCTGTGGCCCAGATAAGGTTCTGAATCATTTTACGGTAAGTAGCCTTCCCGAAGAGAATGAGAGAAGCGATGTCCTGCGGATTGCTGTTCACCAGGATAATGCCGAGCCAGTCCCGGCTCACGTGCCAGCTCACCCAGTTGGGCGTGCCCCGGTCCCGGCTGTAAGAGAGCGCGAACTGGGGCTTTGTCATCAGGTAGTTGTTGAAGTTGCTTTCGTCTGCGGTGGCTCCGCTGGGGTTGCCCAGCAAGCTTTGCTCCTCTTCCAGCATGAGCGTCTGCTGCGGTGCTACGTCAGTTTCCTGACAGCCCGAGAGGAAAAGAAAAACAAGCAGGATATATCTGAAGGTGTTTTTAAGCATCATCTTCAGGTTAAACAAGGTTCCCTGCCGTTGCCATTTGCAGTGGCATTTACTGCGAGAGCTGCAAGTTAGAGGGTTAAATGTTCTTAGAGTTGCATCTGTGCTAATGAAGTACGGGGAAGCTTCGGGATTGGCTTCACATTACAAGAGCGCAGGTTGATTTCTATAGGATTCGTCTTTCATCACCAGGTCCGGCACCTCTGCTACTCCTACCCTTCTTTCTTCCCTTCTGTAAGCAACGAGTAATCTTCTGGAATGGAAGGCAGATGATCTAAGAGTCACTTTCTGATGAGAAGCCAAGGACTACCTTGAATAGCAAGCATAGCGATGGAGCGGGCCAGTTGCAGCTGCTGGTCAGTCCCCACCCGCTAAGGAACGCCTCCCCGACAAGCTTTGCCCCCACCGGGAAGCTCTCCGCCAAATGCTGCTCATTCGCCGGAGAGCTTCCCGGTCGCTGGCCACCGTTCCGCCAGCCTCCTCATTTCGCTGCGCTCCATTCTTCCGCTACCGGAACAGTGGCTTTCCCTCCCTGAGCAAAGCAAGCGCCGCCCCTGGAGCTGAAACTCTATTATCTGCTACACTCTAGTCTGGGTAAAATCATAGTTTAAATACAAAAGGGGAAAGGAAATCATGAGGTTAATTAATCTCATTACCCTAATTAGCCTAATCAGAAGATGGATTATCAACGCCTTATGTTATGGCCTTATATGCAGCATAGTCCTCTGGCCCCATCAGCTCGCGCACCTAAGCCTGGCGGTAGATACGCTTTCAAAAGTTATCACGCTATAGCAGGACCTGGAGAGCACCACCACCCTTGAAGGCATTTTGCTTCCCTCTGTTTCTTTCCCTTTAACTCGTCTCGTATTTCAAAATCTATTTTTGATTTGTGAGACGGCAAACTGAGATTGATTAGAGGCTGTAGGGGCAGGTACCGCTGGAGGTTCCACGATCTTATTATTCCCACGTTTTCTGATAATAAAATTGAGCAGCAATCTGCAGCATTAGCCTGCTTCCGCAACCACAGCCTATATGCTAAAGCTAGTGCACTGAGCACACAGGTACTGTGCCCCCTGCAAGGCATATTGTTTCGACCCCGATGCAGAGAGCTAACACTTGGCATAGTGTGCAGCAGGAGCCTTTAGCAGAAATCATATTCCCCCTTTAGAACTTTTGGGTCACCGTTGCCTAAAACATTGTGTGGGAAGCGGGTATTATCGCAAAGTTTCTTTTATTGAATAAGAAAGATATGTGGAAGAAAACAAGTGTAATAGCCACTAAAACAACAAGTTTTGCCAAAGGAATAGAGCAGATGACTTCGGTACATAGTGCAGATAGGAGGAGTCGTACTCCTCCTATATAGTAGTACAATTAAAAAATAATCCTGTGAAAAATATAATGTTAATTCTTGTAGTCCTGACCCTGATTTCCTGTAAAAGTAAAGAAGGTGGATACGTATGTACACCCTGTGATTTACCCTGTGATGGAATAGCATTTTCAGAAGCAGGTATTTGTCCGCATTGTAATATGGCTCTGATCAAACAAAGTGATTTACAGAAAGAGAAAGAACTAAAAGTTAACAAAATAGATATTCAAGAAGGTTCAGGCGTATTTCTTATAGAGGGTGGAAACGGGAAAAAAGGCAACAGCATAAAAGTCTATTATCATAGGCCTAAAAATTTCAAATCAGATTCTAAAGTTTTACTTGTAATACCTGGAGCAGGCAGAAATGGGAATAGCTACAGAGATGCCTGGATAAAAGAATCTGAGGAATACGGAGTATTGATCCTTTCACCTATGTATGCCGAGGAGGATTACGCATTTGAAGACTATCACCTATGCGGCTTAATGTATGATCTGAACTTAAAAAACAGCATTGATAGAATTGAAGGGACCAATATTGTAAAACTAGATGAAACCAAATTAACTTATAAAGTGAATGAAAATCGAAAACAATGGATTTTTGAAGATTTTGACAGGATTTTTGACTTAACGGTAAAAGCCATTAATTCTGAACAAACCAAGTACGATATATTTGGGCATTCAGCCGGTGGTCAAATTTTACACCGTTTTGCATTATTCCAGCCTGACTCAAAAGCGGATAGAATTTTAGCCTCAAATTCTGGATTTTATACTTTACCAGATTTTAATACTGACCTTCCCTTTGGAATAAAAAATACGCCCTTAAATCAGCAGGATTTGAAGTCTTCTCTGAGTAAGAAACTTATTCTTTTTATTGGTGAACTTGACAATGCAAATGAAACGGGAGGAACTCTGTTACGTTCCGTCACTGCTGATAAACAAGGATTGCATCGGTTTGAAAGAGCTCTATATTTTTATAACCAAACAAAAGCTATTGCTGAAGAAAAGGAGTTTAACTTTAATTGGGATTTGAAAATCATTCCCAATGTAGGTCACAATCATATAAAAATGGGGGATGCCGCAGCAGAATATTTATATGCAAATAGAAACGAATAAAAGTGCTTAAAACTGTAAATGAAATCATAGCACACTTCGGGATGCTACGCTTAATTTCATCTTAAAATTCCCACGTTTTCTGGGATTGTGCTTCAAACGGAAAGCTACTTTACGATAGCTATTTTACAGCTTTTGGAATTAAAGAGTGTATTCGTTTGGTAGGTTCAGGCAGTGTGTCTTTGCAGGCATGTGAGCCTTGCTGCTAGGGCGGTGCAACGAACACGCCATTTGCTACAAATCACTATCAACAGTTGTTCAAGCGTGACGAATAACAATCGGCTCTAGTTTTAGTATAGACAAAAGTAATATTGATCAACAATGGTTCGGGGCTGGAGGTATGATGAATTCCGCCACAGCAGCAAGCCCTGAACATTGTGTATTCCTGGGAGATGCCGGGAGCACTCTTTTTTACTGCGCACTGGGGAGCAGGGCTTTCCCGCTAACAGCATACAACGAAACAATGAAAGGATTTGCATTTACAAAGGGCGATGTTTTCGGGGGACTTACAGCCGGTATTGTTGCACTACCGCTTGCACTTGCGTTTGGACTGCAGTCAGGTTTGGGCGCCGCTGCAGGTCTTTACGGCGCCATTATCCTGGGGTTTATATCGGCAATTCTTGGTGGAACCTATACACAGGTCAGCGGCCCTACCGGGCCGATGACTGTTGTAGCAACAGCCGCCGTTGCAGGGTTTGTTCAAATGGGCGGAAGCATCGAAGCGGTAGCTGGGGCTATTGTCGCCACTTTCCTGCTTACCGGTATTTTTCAGGCGCTCATGGGCGTTGTACGGCTTGGCGCACTGATCCGCTTTATTCCCTACCCGGTTATATCGGGCTTCATGAGTGGCATTGGCGTGATCATCATCCTTCTTCAGCTTTTTCCTGCTATAGGCCAGCCATCACCACCAACAACAATTGATGTGGTACGACAGATCGGGCCTGCATTTTCAAACATCAATGTATGGGCGCTGCTATATGCAGCCCTGACGGTAGTGATTGTTTACCTGTTTCCCCGTATTTCGAAAACCGTCCCTGGTACGCTTGTGGCACTCATTGGCGTGACAATTTTGTCCGTTGTGCTTCAAAAAGATGTAGAAGTGATCGGTTCCATTCCTACCGGGCTTCCCGAGATGCAGGTCGCCAGCCTTTTTACAATTGACTCGGCGCTATACGGGCAAATCATACGCGTGGCCATTACACTTGCTGCACTTGGTGCCATCGATTCCCTTCTTACTTCAGTAGTGGCAGACAACGTAACCAAAACGCGCCACGACAGCAACAGAGAGCTAATCGGGCAGGGCATAGGCAATTCAGTTGCCGGAATTTTTGGCGGGCTGCCTGGTGCAGGCGCAACCATGCGCACGCTCATCAATGTCAGGTCAGGGGGAACATCAAGATGGTCTGGCATTATCCATTCTGTCACGCTTGCAGTTATTCTTCTGGCTATAGGCTCTTATGCAGCTTTGATCCCAAAGGCAGTGCTGGCAGGCTTGCTGATAACAGTAGGTATTGGTATCCTCGATTTTCGTGGAATCAGGCACATCAGAGTAATTCCACGTGGCGATGCAGCCATTATGATTGTGGTGTTGCTGGTAACTGTTTTTCTCGATCTGCTCACGGCAGTAGGTGTAGGAATGGTGATGGCGGCACTCTTCTTTATGAAAAAAATGAGTGATGCTATTGGACACCGTACCCGGATAGAACCACTGTCTACCTATGAGGATGGGCAGCATTGGCAGGGCAGGGATCTGCCAGCTGAGTTGGAAGGAAATGTTTTGGTCAAGCATATTGAGGGGCCTTTGTTTTTTGGTTTTGCGTCCGGATTACAAAAGATGTCGGAAGGGGTTGTTGACGTAAGCCATGCCATTTACCGTATGGAGGAAGTTCCTTTTATTGACCAGACGGGGTTATACTCCCTGCAGGAAACACTACTGACCATGGAAGAAAGGGGAATAAAAGTTTTTCTGACGGGCCTTCTAAAACAGCCGGAGCACATGCTGCGGAAGGGAGGGATAATCCCGCAGTTGATTCCCGACAAGAATGTCTGCCCTACGTTTTCAGCGGCTGTCGACTGCGTTGTAGACGAACTCAAGAAAAAGGAACCGTCTTCAACTTCTGAGAACATGCACGGCCATTGATAAGATACTTCTCCTTCGCCACATGTGTAGAGGCAGCGAACACTGCGTTGCGTCTTGTTGCGGTTAGCATGCAGGCCGACGAAACAGGGGTGGACTTGACCAAGCAAGCTAACCTCAGACTTCCAGCTCAAAAATTCCACGTTTTCCGGGACATCATTTTACCTGACCTGTCTAAAAGATGTTGATAGAGGCAGATGATCAGCATAGTGGCTGCCAATTTCAGGACGGGACAGTGCCTCACAGCTGCGTCTGTCAGTGGAGCCTGTTCAGCAGCTTCCGGAGGCCAGCATATTCCGGCTCTTCCAGTACGTTCAATTCGCCACCGGTGGCAGGCTGTATCTGCTGATTGTAATAGTTGAATAGGTTATGAGCTGTTGACCTGTCGTTTCTAAGTCCGCTGATTACTGGGAACTTCTTTAGAAAGCTGCGAAGCCATTTTCCTTCAAAACACAAGCCAAGGAGTGGAAGGCTGCACTTAAGCACAGTAGACCTGCAGCTCGTCTTTTAGAACCGCACGTTTCATGCCCTCCTGGAGCTGGGCGTATCTTGGATGGAAGGGGTTGGCTAAATCCTTTTCAATGTCACCTATGGTGGCCAGCGTGTCGCCTTTGAAGAAGCGGAACCAAATGCCCTTACCAATAAACCCACCGGCTCTCTGTTGAGCAAGGGCCTCTATTTTCTTTAGCTCGCTTACCAGGGTCTCGGCATCGGCACCTTCATAGAGGTAATTGTAAAACAGCTCCATTATCTGGAGGCGGCGATGATTTGTGCTTTCCATTCTCATACCCAAAGATGTTACGTAAACCTTAAGGGTTATAGGCAGCAACAGCGCAGGGGGCCTTGTGCAACTGCCAGGCACTTGGTCTGGTGCACTTTCAACCTGAGCCGGCTAACCGCCACATCCTGAGAACAGCGGTTAGTAGGCTTCTTTCAGATGGTGAGATGTTTTGTCTGAATCCCAATGCACCTCATAATATACCCACTTATCCTCATCGGCAGCTGTATCTTCTCTCCCTGCCTCTTGCTCTTGGAGAACGATGAATTGATTTTCATTAAAGCTCCTCTTTATAAACCTGGGCTTCTCAACAGCATGGAAATAACTGTCTGCCCTGATAAAAACATACCCTGTCTGTGGTGCATGCTTCAGGTATTCTTCTTTGATTGCCTTTCTGTGCTTGCTCAGGAATCTGAGCTTAAGCAGCCTGTTAGGATTCTTAAACTCCATTGTAGACGGATATAGCTGCAACTCCTTTACTGCCGGCAAAGCGAGGCAGTAAAAGAATGCGCCTTACAAAAAACAGCCACACTACTGTATCGCATGCGACACAGTGGCTTTAACAGAATAAGCTTCTGTGCTGCTCCATCGAGGGTGCTGCACAGGAAGCAATGAGTAATTGGATGGGCTATGTACAGAAGATAGGAGTCAGCCCTACACAGGCAGAAGGCCCCTTGAACTCAAGGTGGAGTAGGATTGCTGTTTTTAAAAGAGAGTCTCATGTTCCAAGAGCTAATCTACAGAAATATTTATAGAAACAGAAATCTCTGTATAAACAGAAACAACACCAGGAAGGCGCTATCCTCCTGCTGTTGTATGCAGGTCATTTAGTCCTGATTTCACAGTAACGCATCTGGCAACCTATGGCCGGGATATGGCTTCTGCAGTAACCACTCCTTTGCCTGCTCCAAAACATTTTAACTCCTAAAAAAGTACAACTCCTATAGTCAAAAACAAATATATGAAGAGAAGCAAAGCGGATACTCCGTCCCTCTACAAAACAATCAGAAACAGGCTGTGCCTCTTTTTGATGCTAATCACAAGCCTGTCTGCCTGCGGAGGTGAAACCGAGACAGAAACGGTGGCGGATAAGCCGGTTGCAGTGGAAGCAGAATCTGAAACAGCGGGGGCAGCAGAGTGGGATTATGAAAATACCAACTGGGAGGAAATCTCAGGCGTCGAGTGTAGGGCCAATGTCCAGTCCCCTGTTAACATCAATACACAGGAGGCGATTGAGGCGGAGCTCGCAGACATCCGGTACGAGTACGAGCCCTTCCCCATGAAGATTGTAGACAACGGGCACACGGTGCAGGTGTACGGCACGGAGACCAGCTTTATCACAGTAGAGGGTAAGCGGTACCAGTTCAAGCAGTTCCACTACCATTATCCTTCCGAGCACACCATCGACGGGGAGCAGTACCCGCTGGAGATGCACCTGGTGCACCAGGAGGAGGGAACAAGCAACCTGGTTGTGCTGGCCGTTTTCATAGAAGAAGGAACTACTGTCAATCCTTTCCTGGAGAAAGTGTTCACACAGATACCGGCTCAAAAGGAAGAGGAAGTGCAGACAGAAGTGCAGTTAACGCTGTCTGACTACATCCCGCCAACCCAGACCCACTATACCTACATTGGCTCCCTGACCACGCCTCCCTGTACAGTGGGTGTGGACTGGATAGTCTTCAGGGAACCACTACAGGCATCAGAGGAGCAGATAGCTAAGTTCTCTGCCTTGTATGCCAATAACGCACGGCCTGTGCAGCCCCTTAACAACAGAAGGGTGTTGAAGACGGAAGAGTAATCTGACACAAGGGACAGGCTTTTATTTCATAAGAAATACAACTGTCCTTTGTTCATGCGGCTAACGATCAGCGGGATACCCCTGTCTCTCATGCGCATAAGGGAAAAGGTGACCGGCGGCAACACCGAAAGCACGAAACCTGACAAGGAGGAGCCAAACTCATGCCCGCCGCTGTGGAGCTCTGTAAAGATGCCACACAGACACCTGCGAGTAAAACCAAGGCCGTGGAAATAAGCATGGCATCAGGCCCTGCCGATGAGCGCCACTTCCTAAGAACGACTTGGTTTGTGCGCACGAGAACTACTGGATTAAGGTAAATGCCTGAGTGGCGTAGCAAAGCCGGTAAGGGCACAGTAGTAGCGCACTCCGTTCAGCGTAAAGGTAAATCAAGATAGATACTATTGGTTTAGCAGGGCGCCACATCGTGTAAATCTCGGGTGGTGAGCCTTCATTTGCTGCATTCCAACAAAGTCTCCTGACTTCAGGTATAGCAGGAATACCGGAAAGCCTTTGTGCTGTGAGCTAAAGCCTGCAGCGGGCGCTGTGTTTCATTCACCCAGTCTCAGACAGCATGACCTCAGAGAAAATTCAGAAAAAAAGATTCCGCATACTCTACAAGCTCGAGGCCTGGCTGGAGGGGCCCATGTTCTTGCTCTCTATCGTATGGCTGTACCTTTTTATCGTGGAACTGGCAAAAGGCCTGTCCCCCTTTCAGGAAAAGCTGGTGATTCTGATATGGCTTCTTTTTGTGCTGGAGCTTACGACAAAACTGGTGCTCTCCGCCGACAAAGTCAGCTACATGAAAAAAAACTGGCTGACAATACTGGCTCTTTTCATTCCTGCTTTCAGGGCATTCCGCCTGCTCAGGGCCATCAGGGTGTTGCAGTTGAGCCGGGTTGCCACGACGACTACCTTCGTCAGAGGGCTTACCTCCTCTAAGCGCTTTCTGAATGAGCTTAGGGATGCACAAGGGAAAACGCCACCTGCAGAAATGCATGTGGGGGTTCTGCTTGCCTACAGCCCTGCAGTCACGCCGGAGGTCATGCAGCCTTTTCTGAAGCAGCTGATGCTTGATGTGCAGCCGGAAATGAGTTTTGCCACGGAAATACCATGGTTATTCCACCTGGTGGAGCCGGTAGCCCTGACAACTGACAAAACAAGGGAACCCTCTGATTTCCTGGACGCGGCCACCATGCGGATGGCAGAGGGCCCTTACGACATTGTCTTGGTGGTGACCGATGTAACCCTGATCTCCCGTAAGGACCGGATAGAAGCAGGGCTGGCCTCCCCTGTTACCTATACTGCTGTTATCTCCACCCAGCGGCTGACCACAACCTCCAGGGGGAAACCGGTACGAACCCTGGACGATGCGGCAGTACGGGTGAATGCCGCAGCCCTCTTGCTGCACTTGCTGGGGCATATCAGCGGACTTCACCATACGGCAGGAGGAAAAGGAGGCGAAATGGCTCCCTTCGCCTTTCGGGAGAAAAGAAAGGCTCTGCCCCGGTTTAATGATTCCGAGCGCGTTCTGCTTAAAAAGAAAGTGAAGCATCTTCCGGAAAGGGAGCTTCACGGCGGCACCGGCCTGGAGGGTTTCATATTTCACCTGATCATGGCCGCCAAACATCCGAAGGAGGTTCTGAACCCACTGCTGCGCAATTGGGCAATCCTGCTCCCCTTGTCGCTGCCGGGGCTGGCCACAGCGGCGGTGGCCCCCAGCCTGCTGCTTATCTTTACGGCAGAGATTTGGGATGTGGGGCTCAACATGGGAAACAGGACCACGGCTTTCTTTGCGGTTGCCAGTATTTTAGGGGCTTCTTTTTACCTGATCAAAATCCAATCCCTGTTTCTGCCCAGAAAGGAGAAAAACGTGCTCACAGAGCATCAGGCAATAGCCAATGTGGTCATCTTCCTGAGCATCCTCTTGGCTTGCTTCGGGCTTTTCCTGATGGTAGGCGGGCTGATGATGGTCATAGAACTCTACGTTTTCCCGGAAGACCTGATTAGCACCTGGCCCACGCTGGATAAACCTAAGGTGGGGCTTTCTGACAAGTTGCGCCTGGCAGCCTTCATCAGCACGGTGGGCGTCACTACAGGCGCGTTGGCTGGAGGCCTGGAGAAGAAAACCGTCATCCAGCACCTGGCTTTGTTCCTTGACAAACCTTAGGACATGATTTTACTGTAGCTTGTAAAGGCAACAATAGCTTCTCTTGCATTTACTTGAATATCGCTTTACTTAGTTTGTCTTTTTTCTGTGCCGGTGCCGGAGCTATTCAACCGTTTGATGGACAGAAAGGAGCACATCGCGCTGGTGGTGGATAAGTTCGGCGGCACGGCTAGTCTCGTGACCATGGAGGACATCACCAAGACGCTGCTGGGCCTGGAGATCGCCGATGAGTTAGATGCGGTGGAGGACCTGCAGAAGTGGGCCCGCGAAAGATGGGAAGCGTGCGCAAAAGGACGCCGAATACAGGATAGTATACTACCTGAAACACCGTACTTACCAGACCGAAAATGAATCTCATCTAGCTGATAACCACTTTTATGTTACGTGTTGCTTCACTCCTTTCCTGTTGGAGCACTTCAACAAATGCGATTGTTGCCTCTGATGCAGGCGCAAGAATTCATAGTTCGCCCAACTGCACCCACCCTGCCTGAGCGGCAGATGAAACCTGCTGCCCTTGAAGCAGGTACCCTTCTACAGTTGCCGCTCTTGCCGCATGAAGGCCAGGGCGGGATAACCTGTGTTGCCTTTGGAGAATGAAGAAAAGCCGGAACATGATATGGAAGACTGTTGAGCTGCTGTTAATTTATGTTGCCGTACCGCTCTTCACCGCATACCAGCTGCACGGGATGTACAACCTGGTGCCTCTCCTGGGAATGGGCCTGCTCCTGCTTATCCTCCTGCTCAGGAGTAAGCGTTTCCACAACAGGCGATTCTTAAGACTGGTGCCCGTCAACTGGAAGTTTCTGGTCGGCAGGTTCGTGCTCGTCTCCGCCCTGGTCTACGGGTTTGTGCGCTTCTTTCACCCAGACCTGCTCTACTACCTGCCGCAGGAGAACTTCGACCGCTACCTACTGGCAGTGGCCCTGTACCCTTTCTGGTCTGTCATCCCGCAGGAGATAGTCTACAGGGCCTGGTACTACCACCGCTACAGCGACCTTTTCCCAAACAAAAAGATGTCCGTCCTTTTGAACAGCGTCTTTTTTGGCTTCTCCCACATCGTCTTCGGCAACTGGGTTGCCGTCATCGGCGCCTTCCTCATCAGCTTTGTCTTTAGCCACACCTACAGGAAGTACAACTCCCTGCTGATTGTGGTGATAGAGCACTTCTTTTACGGGGCGATGATATTCTCGCTGGGGATGGCCAGGTTCTTTAAGTAGGCAGGGCAACAGGTATAGACTATGGCTTTTATCTGCTGCTGTACCGGAACCGGGCCTCTATGAAAACAAAAAGGCTGTAACAGATCAGCCCGAGCGCCACTGCCCCCAGCAGGTAAGCCCCGTGGGCAGCGCTTTCCAGAAAGTGAAAGGCACTTTCGGCACCGCCTGACTTGGCGTTGAGGGTGGCTCGCAGGAGCAGATAGCTGAAGATACCCCACACCGTGCCCCGGGACACGTAGCCTATTTTCCCGGTCTTTATCATCGTCTCTTCCGCTTTGTGGCCTAACCCGGCCTCTTTTATCTTTTTCCTGTACCTCTCAGAGATACCTTCGTAAATGAAGTATACCCCGCCAAGGCCAATGAGCGCCGCACCAAAGAGGACAAGCCACTGGCCTAAGGGCTTTTGCAGTACCTCTGCGATGAACGACTGCCTGATGCCTTCGCTGTCACTGCCGCTGCTCACCGCCAGCTTGGCCGCCACAAACGTCAGGATCCCGTAGAAGGCGCCGCTGGCTCCGTAACGTGCCCTGTAGATAAGTCCTTTGATGTCGGCCCCTTTTCCCTCCGTGTCTGTAAGAGCCTGCAGCAGCCTCCAGACACAGTAGCACGCCAGGCCGACGGCGACGATTAGCAAGAGGGCTCTTCCCAGGAACAGCTCCTCAATAAAAAGGAAGACTTCCTTTCTGCTTATCTCCCGTGTGTCTCTGCCCAGCTCAAGAGCCGTCACCAGTGCCAATATGCCGAGCAGGCAGTAAACAATGCCTTTTGCAGTCAGCCCCACCTGGGCGACGTGCTTTACCCATTTGTGCGGAACAGAAGGGATATATTCAGCAGGATCTGGGAACTTCATCTTTATAGTACCGAAAGGTCAGGGCAGCGGCCGGAGCCGAATATATAGTCTGTACGGGCCTGAGAAAACCTCGTTATCTTGTCGACAGGCAGGCTGCTGAAACACGAAAGGCTTCCACAGAACGAAGTCAGGCAGGCCCCGTAGAATTCAGCGAGCGCCAACCCACTTTAACTACCCGATATATCTAAAGGAAATTCAAACCATGAAAGAGAGAAGAAGCCTGAAAGCGATAAGAAACGGACTCTGCTTTTTCCTTTTGGCCGCCATCACAGCATGCACCTATGGCGAAACAGAGGTAGCGGAGGATGATGTGGAGACCGATGATGTGGCTGTAACTGACACCCTGATTGAGGAGGAGATTGACACGACGCTAATGACATCTTACTATAAGGCCTGGGATGTGGACGGTGACGGGTTCCTGAGTGAGGAGGAGTTCACCTCAGGTTTCTATCAAATCTGGGACCTGAACAAAGACGGAAGAGTCTCAACAGGCGAGTGGACCACAGTGACATCGAACTACACCTATAATATAGACGCAAGAGACTGGCAACCATGGGACACCGACGGGGACGGTTTCATAGAGCGGGTGGAGTTTGACGCAGTCTTTCCCAGAACGGGCCTGTACGGCACCTGGGACACAGACGGTGACGGGCTGATAGAAGAGCGGGAATACATCTCCGGTTCCTTTAACTTATGGGACACCGACGGGGATGAAGTACTGGATAAAGCTGAGTATGTACAATAAAGCACCATGACCTCTCAAAACTACCTTCTTCGGACTCCGATAATATCAAAGCTCTAATAGCTGATTATGAACAAACAGGCAAAATTTACCTTCTTTATGATAATATTTTTAAATATCTGCCTCACTCGTTGAAAGCCTTAGGTGATAATCCATTCCAGTTGCTTTACAAGCACACTTCAGAGGGATTACATACTATGTCTGATGAAGAATGCATGGAAAAAGCCGAGGTTGTCAATCAAGTTCTGGAATTTGTGATAAAGAAGATTCATGAAGAAAAGTCTGAAATCTTATTAGTCAGAGACCGGATAAAGAAATTGAAAGCTAAGGAAGACACAGCTTCTTAGAGAGTTCTTTATCGAAACCGCTAACCTGTTATGATGATGAATTTTGCAGGAAGGCGTTTAAGCCTATGAAGAGATTGAAGTGCTACTATTAAAATTTCTTTTGCTGTTTTTTTATTTTCCAACATGGATTCGTTGTAACCATGATACCCTAATCCACTGAAGGAATCTGGTTGTAAAAATTCTTCAAGTTCAATCTCTTTTACCTTATTTAATTCTTTTGCATATGCGACTTTTTTTGAAGAGTATAGGTCGTTGTTAAAAGAATTGAAGTCGGGATAACTGTAGAGACGATATCTTGAGTTGAGGTAAATATAAATTTGATCTTTGAGCTTGTGATTGAGAAATTTATAAGTAAAAGGCTTGTAGTCAGGATTTGATCTTCTCTCATAATTTACAAAGATGTATTTCTTACCTTGCTTGCGGTACTCCCTTAATCTTTCTGCTCTTGCTGTGGGATCACTTTTCTTGATGAAGACAGATTTACTAAAGTCTTTGTATTCCTTGAGCTTTTCCTCTGTTCTTCTTATAGATTCCTTTTTGTTAATGTAGTCATATACACACCTATAGTAATAACTTATATAATTATAATACTTGTGAGAATGATCAGGGTCAAATATTAGTTTTTTTTCTAAGGCAAGGAGCTGTATCTTATCTTGCTCCAAAGAGGAATACAAAAATTTTATAAACTCCTTTCTACTTTCAAGAGGTAACTCAATTTTTGAATCTGACATAGTATTATTTTCTTTCAGTGCTAATAGATATGAGCAATTATCGGTTTATTGGAGGTAATGTATGCAAACAAAAAAGCACTTACCAGATTTATCTACATAAGTGCTTTATTTTCAAGTGGTCGCGAAGGGAGCCAATCCCTAACCCTCTGATTCGTAGTTAGAATAGCAAAAGGCCTATTTCAATAGCTACTCTTAACTTATCCCACAACGAGAATTTTCTTCACAGCAGCAACAATCTCCATTTTACTTCCGGATGCTAACTCTTTTCCATCAAAAGGCCCTGTACGGTTGCTCCGGTTGTAGAGGTAGAAAGGTTTGATAACTGAGAAGAAAGTGCCTGAAAAGTCGCCCCAGCCCTCTATCATTAGATTATGCTCCCTATTTATCCATAGCCAGCCCCTTCCCCGCTCTTCGAAGCCAAGTTCCCCAAAATGGTCTCTCTGTAACTCCCTTATTTCTTCATCCAATTGTCTTTGAGCCTCTTCATCCAGCTTACCGTGATAAAATTCGAGTTTTTCTGCTGTTGTCTTCATTGCCTCAAATTAGCCACTACATTCAGAAATTACAACCGAATAAAAAGCTACAGAGTGAATGCTTAATATAGGTTAGTTGTAGTCGATGCAGAAGGAATTGGTGAAGTTTATGGCACCTTATACCTGCTCCTAAAACAATGAAATACCCATCAATGTACTATATTTTTTTATAAAAATTTGAAGAATTTGACTGTGCAGCGCGTGTGCAGTAAAATACCTTATAGAAGACATCGTGTGCAGTAATTACTGCACACGGCATAAAAAAACCCTCTATACATACTGTAAAGAGGGTTTTTTGTTTACTTCCTGTGATCCCGTTTGGATTCGAACCAAAGACCTACTGCTTAGAAGGCAGTTGCTCTATCCAGCTGAGCTACGAGACCATCGTTCCTGAAAGGGTTTCCCCTTTCCCTTAAACGAAAAATTTCGGAATTGCTTCCGAAATTTTTTAGTCGGGGTGGCAGGATTCGAACCTACGACCTCCACATCCCAAATGTGGCGCGATACCGGGCTACGCTACACCCCGAACTGTTTTCACTTTTAATTTTAGCAGCGTTTGTGTCGCCGTTTCAACTAATTGTGGTGCAAATGTAAGTGAAGTTTTTAAAGTGTCAAAAACTTTTTCAACTTTTTTTATTCATCACTTGCGGAGAGGGGGGGATTCGAACCCCCGGTACCCTTACGAGTACGGCAGTTTAGCAAACTGCTGGTTTCAGCCACTCACCCACCTCTCCGGGCTCATTCTGCTAATGAGAATGCAAACATACTACATTACCTTTTACTCTGCAATAGCCGCTCTGAAAATTTAAGTTAACACCCCGCAATTTATCCCAACATCCCAGGCTAACTGATTGATTCCTTTCCGCTTGCTGTGGACATCTTTTTTTGAAAATATTTTGATTCCTCCACACCCAGAGCATAAAACAGGAATCTGTACGTTCTGATATGGCGCCTGACCTCAAAAAATTAAGCTTCTGCGGCCCTGCCGTGGAGGCTTATTGAGTATATTTGTAATGGCAGCCTCACTAAAAGGTGGGGCATACGGTTAAACTGCCGCTTTTTTAGAGATGACCTGGTACCAAACCATCACCCTGCTCGAGATACTATTCGGCGTCCTCTTCTTAGGGCTCTACATCGGCTATTTGCTGCGCGTACGCCGGGTGGCGCTTTTCTTTCGGCAGCGGCCGCACATTGTCTGGTTTAAGTTTGTGCTGCGCCACCTGTATGTGTTGCTCATTATCATCGCCATACTCGGCCCTTCTTTCGGAGCCATGAAGAAAGAGATACGGACCATTGGCAAAGACCTGTATATTGCCGTTGACCTTTCGCAGTCGATGAACGCCACCGATGTGCAGCCCTCGCGGCTGGAGAAAGCCAAGCATGAAACGCAGCGCCTGATTACCCGCTTTAACTCCGATCGTATCGGCCTGATGGTTTTTTCGGATGAGGCCTTTGTGCAGAGCCCGCTCACCTACGACCAGAAGGCACTGCAGCTCTACACCCAAACGCTCCGCACCAGCCTCCTGCCCCACTCCGGTACCGACTATGCACCCTTGTTGCAGCTAACCCTGGAAAAGCTGAAGCAGGACAAAAATCCTGAGGCAGAAGAGCAAAAAGCACGGGTACTGGTGCTGATCAGTGACGGGGAGGATTTCGGTGGAGAAGTAGAGCAACTGGCAGCGCAACTGCGCGAGCAGAACATCCGGGTATACACACTGGGCATCGGCACCACAGACGGCAGCCGCATTCCGGTTGGCCGGGGTTACCTGCAGGACAGTGAGAACCGCACTGTGACCACCTTCCTGAACCCTGAACCCCTTGTGCAACTGGCAGACTTAACAGGTGGGCAGTATTACGAGGTAAGCGACCGGGTAAGTGAAGTAAGCAGGCTTATCAGCGCCATCAACAACATTGAAGGGGAGCTTCGGGAAAGTAAAACCATTGATGTGACGGCCAACAAGTATATTTACCCGCTGGCGCTGGCGCTGGCGCTGATAGTGCTGGATGTCCTTATCACCATCAAACTGATTCGCATATGAAGCCGGTGATGTTCGTCTTCTTCCTGGTTTCCTTGCTGAGCGGTGGGTTTAACACCATCTCCCGCCTGAATGAGTATGCCAAAACTGCCGCCACGGCCTATGCTCAACAGGACTATGTAGAAGCCATCGCTGCTTACGAGTACCTGCTCCACGACCTGGAGGTGAAGGACGACCAGTTACAACTGAACCTAGCCCACGCTTACTACAAGGCAAACCTGCTGCCACAGGCAGCAGCAGAATACCGCCTGCTGGCAGACCACCCGTCCCTGCACCTGAAAGCCGTAGCGCACCTGCAGCTTGGCAACATCGCCACACAACAGAAAAAGTACCGCCAGGCGCTTGCGCTATATAAGAATGCGCTGATAGCAGAGCCTTTGAACGATGCCGCCCGCTACAATTATGAGCTGCTAAAAAAGTACCTCGCGCTGCACCCTGAAACACCAGAGGAAACCCCGGAAGATAACCTGCCAGCACCCGGAAAAAGCAACACCAACCCGGACAGCCTTGCCTCTCCTCCGCCTGCAGAAGAGGCTCTTGAGCCGCAGCCAAAGCAGAACCCAGATGCCAACGGAGATGCAGAAGAAGAGACCGAACAACCACAGCCTGATAATACAGGCCAGCAGCAGTCTCAAAACACCGGAGATGGTAGCCCGAGTAACAGGCAGGATAAACAGTCAGGAGACAGGGAAAGAGAGCAAAAGAGCGGCAGTGCACTCGGCGATACAGAGGGGCTGAACCCGAATGGGCAGGATGATAGGGAGCAGTTGCCCCGGAATAGCAGCCCCGAAGGTGTTTCAGCAGATGACCAAAGGGCACAGATGCGGCGTGCGCGGCTACAGCAAATGAACATGAGCCCCGAAAAGGCGCGCTTGCTGCTTGATGCGATGCGGAATGCGGAGTTACAGTATATTCAGCAGCTGCCTAAAAAGTCCACCAGAACCCCGGACGGCTCAAAGCCGAACTGGTAGTAAGGACGCTTTATGACTGCTGTTCCGGACATCTTTTTTCAAACCAAACTGCTAGTTCTGCTCTCCCGGTTCCAACCACCCCTACCCTTCCTAGAGATGCAGCCCCACCGTTAAAGTCTAAGGAGGGAAGCCGGCTGCATCAATTAGCCGAAGGCTGGTTTCATTGTGATGAGAGTTCATTCCTGCTTTTTTCAAAATCCAATTCCACTGTGCCGCCTCCTGATTCCGCTACAGAATGCGTATACTTGCCGGAAAACCAGGAGACATATTCAAACATGGAAGCAGCAGCACATTACCGCCGGCTGGAGCGGCTCTACCACAGGGCAAACGTACAGGAACTTTTCAATGGGAGCAGCATTCGTATAAGCCACTCTAAATCAGAACTGACACTGCCTGTTGCCTCAAAATACTTCCACGGGGCAAATGCCATACATGGCGCTGTTTACTTCAAGCTGCTCGACGATGCGGCCTATTTTGCAGTGGCCTCTGTTGTGCAGGATGTCTTTATCGTTACCTCATCTTTTCAGCTAAACCTGCTTCGGCCTGTTGCCGGGGGTACACTCAAAGCAGTGGGCACCCTCCGTTCAATCAGCAAGAGCCTCTTTGTTGCTGAGGCCACGCTCTATAATGAAAGAGGCAAAGAAGTGGCTTTCGGGACCGGGCAGTTTATGCGCACCACACAGCCGCTGGAAAGCCTGGAGGGGTATGCAGACTGATGAAAACGGAGCGGACAACAGGTGATGCCGAAGTAAAATTACCAAAGCAGCGATTAAACCTGCGATGACAGTTTAAAAGTGAACCAAGGGGAAGCTTCCTGCCTTGCCTAACGATCGTTTGGTTTTACGCCCGAAACATGGTAACTTCACATGACAAAAAAGCGAATATAAAACTATGCAAACGAAAGAAGTATATATTATTTCGGCTGTCAGGACCCCGATAGGAAGCTTCGGGGGCGCTTTGGCCAGCCTTACGGCAACCCAACTGGGTGCCGCCGCTATAAAAGGTGCTTTAGAAAAAGCCGGTGTAGACAAGAGTCTCGTACAGGAGGTAATCATGGGCAACGTGATATCTGCCAACGTAGGCCAGGCCCCTGCCCGTCAGGCTGCTGTCTTTGCCGGACTGGGACACGAGGTAGAGTGTACCACGGTAAACAAAGTATGCGCCTCTGGTGCGAAGGCCATTATGTTTGCTTCGCAGGCTATTATGCTGGGGCATAAAGACGTGATAGTGGCAGGTGGTATGGAGAGCATGTCGAATGTGCCTTATTACCTGGAGAAAGCCCGTTTCGGCGCTAAACTCGGACACGGCCAGATGACTGATGGTTTGTTGAAAGACGGTCTGTGGGATGTGTACAACGACTTCCATATGGGAAATGCTGCCGAAAACACCGCCCGTGAAATGAAGATTACACGTGAGATGCAGGATGAGTACGCCATCAACTCCTATAAAAAAGTAGCCGAGGCGAATGAGGCTGGCTTATTGAAGGATGAGATTGTGCCTGTGGAAATTCCGCAGCGTGGCAAAGACCCGATTGTGGTGTCAGAGGACGAAGAGTTCAGAAAAGTAAACTACGATAAAATACCAGGGCTGCGCCCGGTGTTCGATAAAGCAGGTTCTGTAACTGCTGCCAACGCCTCTACCCTGAACGATGGTGCCGCTGCCGTGGTGCTGATGAGCAAGGAGAAAGCAGAAGAGCTAGGCCTCAAGCCGATCGCTAAAATTCTGGGCTTTGCAGATGCGGAGCAGGACCCTATCTGGTTTACTACTACACCAGCGCTGGCAATACCAAAAGCTTTGAAGCACGCAGGTGTGGATGCCTCTGAAGTAGACTACTACGAAATTAACGAAGCGTTCTCTGTGGTATCCCTTGCCAACAACCAGAAACTAGGCCTGGAGGGCGGCAACGTAAACGTGTTTGGCGGTGCCGTATCGCTGGGTCACCCGCTTGGTGCCTCTGGTGCCCGCATCCTGGTTACTCTGTGCAATGTGATGGATAAGAAAGGTGGTAAAATCGGCGTGACAGGCATCTGCAACGGCGGTGGCGGTGCCTCTTCTATTGTCATTGAAAAGATGTAATACTTGCCTTCAGGTTAATATTTTTCAGGAAGCCCTACGTTTATCGCGTAGGGCTTCTTCTTTTTTACTCCTAAGCAGAGCGCTAACAAACCTTGCTTGTGAAAAGAATCTGCCCATTTTAAAATCTCCCAAAACTGTGGTACATAGGGGATGTTAACATTTTAATATAGTAGCAGCGAAAGCACGCATAACCATCACGATAATAATGGACCATCTTGAAAACACCAAACAACAACAGGAGGACAGCCATTTATGGCCTCATATTCCATTTATAAGCCAGTACCAGATAGTCAGCGTCAGAAAGGAAATGGGGATGCCAAAGCCGATCATCATGTTAGCCAGGCGGGGCTTCAGGCCGTAGGAGGCCGCTACAATGCTTGCGGTAATCATTGGGGCCATGGCGGCTTCCATGATGGAAATCTGCGCCAGTTCCCCCCTTACACCCAGCACCTGCACGTAGAGCAGGTAAATCAGCAGCGGCGCCAGAATAAGCTGAAAGAAAAGTCCCAGGGCCAGAAAGCGCCAGTGCTTGCTGCGCCGCTCGATGTGCAACTGCATGCCCACCGACACCAGCGCCAAAGGTGTAACCGTGCTGCCCAGGCGCTGAAATACATCCTTCAATTCTTCTGAAAGGCTGATGTGCAGCACATTGAGCAGCAAAGCCAGGAAAAACATGATGAACGGGGGAAATAAAAGTATCTTTTTCGAGATGGCTTTTATATCGGGTTGGCCTTTTGAAAAAACAGCGGCCAGTGCAATGCCCAGCGTGGAAAGCACCACAAACGTTCCCGGCTGATCGATAAGAATGGCCGTCTTCAACCCTTCTGAACCATATAGCGCCTCAATAACCGGAAACCCGATGAAGGAAGTATTGCCCAAGCCAGCAGTCAGGATGAGGCAACCAATCAGTTTGCGCGACCAGCCAAATATTTTGCCCAAGCTCCAGAAGAACAGCGCCGAAGCGGCAAAGCAAATCCATGCCACCCCTACCGGTAGCAGCACAGTGCTGTCCAGCTTCACGTCCGGAATGTAGTATAGGGCCAGCGCCGGCAATGAGATATAAATAATGAACTGATTGAGTACCAGCGGTGAATTGATCGGGAAATCACGTACTCTCTGCAACAGAATACCCAGCCCCAGGCTGCCGAATAACAATATCAAACTACTCATACATTTCTCAAGAACTGCTGCAACACCTCAGCTGCTTTCAAAGGTAAGCCTGCCTTACGAGAATTATTCTGCCACAGGCATAAAGCTTAGTGAATCTTTGTAAAGAAAAGGCTGACATACTGCCTGTGAAGCTACCTTACAGGTGGAGATACCTTGAATGACCGTAGCAACAGTCCCAGCGGGACGTCCTGTTGATAGCCTAAGGTTCCAAAAGCAGATTAGCTCCGCAGGAGCGGCCTGTACATTTATCCCAAACAGGCCGCTCCTACGGAGCTAATTATCGACAGATTTTTATTTCTATCAACAGGTCGTCCCGCTGGGACTTGAAGTTAAATCAATGGATGGTACGTTACATCCGTTACCTAAGCCTAAAACGGCCCAGCAACCGCACCAAAGCCGTCCGCTGATACCAGTCGTTGTAAACCAGTTCAAGCTCACGTACCTCAGTACTTCCAAAATCATACTCCCTGTATTCCTGCACTTTATCCAGAAATACTGAAGCATTTTGCAAAGGAGCCTTAAACCTTACAACAGTACTATGTGCGGTTTGTAAAACGTAGCGGGTATCAATCGTTTGCTGAAGCGTAGCGCTTCTAAAGTTTTTCCTTAGCTTATTCCTCAAGTGGTTGAGTTGATCCGCCACAGGGAAGCCTTGGATCAGGAGGCAGGAAGGAGAGGCTGTTATGCCCCGAAAGTGTAGCTGAAAGCTTCGGAAGTTCTGAATGGTTTTCTGAACCAGTTGAATATACTCTTCCACCCTGATAGTATCTAATGAGAAGCCAGCGTGACAGGAAATAACAGACATCACCGTTACATGTATATCTGGCTCCGGGTAATAATACTGCTCCGGCTCAATTTGCTGCAACTCCAGAAGGAACTGCTCTATCCTCTTCCGAACCTCCTGCCCGGGCCGAAACAACAGCGTGACGCCGAACCTGGAGTCATTCTCAGATGCAATTAACGGATCCAGTTCAAAAGCCCCTGCCGTAAGTTCCCTCAAGGTATCTTTCCACAGTTGGTTATAATGCTTCTCTAAGTCAAATATAGGAGCAGTTTCGTCAGCCATAGGCTCATAATACTTTACTCACTTTCATCTAACAGAATAACAGCATTAGCTAAACAGGGCATTGGTAAATTTAACCTTGACGTTCGTCTGGAAGTTGGAGATGGTTTTAAATATCTCCTTCAGGGTTACCTGCTCAATCTTTGTCAGGCTTCTGATATCGATGTAATTTTCCGGTTCTGATTTATCGTTGATAATTTGGACAGCCTGCTTCTTTAACCGCATACTCATCAGGTAGTAGTACGACTGCATCAGTTCCTGGTACTCCCTTTCCTTGAACACACCTATCTCCATGAGTGCCTCCAGGCGCTCCCCGGTGTTTGTCTTGAAGATCCTGTTCTGCAGCGCGTACACCCGTACCATGTCCACGATAGGCGTCATGGCTTTCTTGATGTTGAATACCTCCTGGCTTCCGACGGTAAAGGTTTTGATGTTTTTGAAGTACGTCAGCGGCGGCTCGTACTGCATCGCGTTGTTGGCCATGTGAAACAGGAAGCGGCCCAAAGGCTTTTGCAGTTCCTCATCCAGAAACACCTTCAGTTCATCCACAATGGAGGCCTCGCCATAGATGTAGCGGCAGTCGAAGAAAGCAGAGAACTTCATCACCTTATCAGGGTCCGGCTCCTTCATCCAACTCACGTAATTGCGCTTCCAGTGCGACAGCGAGTGGGTCCATTTTGTGTTTTTTGCCATGTAGCCACCGGTACAAAAGCTGAAGCCGATTTTATCAAGCCGCTCCGACACCTGGTCTGCAAAAGCCAGGAAATACTCCCTCACCAGCTCGCGCTGCTCATTGGCTTTGTCTTCGTATATGATGGCGTTGTCCTGGTCGGTTTTGAGGGTCTGCTCTTTGCGGCCCTCGCTGCCCAGTACAATAAAAGCAAACTTGGCTGGCGGTGTGCCCATCTCGTCAATCACACCCTCAATCACTTTCAGGGCAATAGTATCCGACACCGTGGTAATTACCTGGTTCACGATCTCCGGCTTTACTCCACGGCTCAGCAATTGGTACACAATTTCCGGCACCTTCTCCCATCTCCGCCGCAGTTCCACCACAGAGCGGGCCAGCCTTACCGACTGAATGAACATGAACGGCGACTGCGCCTGCTCACTCAATAGCTTATTCCGGCTGATAAAACCAAGGTAAGCCCCGTTTTCCTCTACCAGTAAATAGCGCGTCTGAGTGCGGAACATGAGCAGGATAGCCTCATACACATAAGCTTCTGTAGGAATAGACACAATGGGGTTGTCCATGATACTGCTGACAGGCTCATGCACCTGCACCTGCCGGGCCACCACGTTATCTCGCAGCGTGATGTCGGTCACGTAGCCGATGATGTTTTCCTGCGTGTCCTTTACAAAAAGGCAGCTGACTTTTTGCTCAGCCATCCATTTTGCTGCTTCATAGATGGGTGTATCCTGGGGGCAGGATACCATATCCCGGTACTCGATGCTTTCAATTCTCCGGGAGTACAGCTGGTCCGAAGCGATGTAGTTTTGCTCAAAGGTGGTCGGCTTCTTCACGAAGTGCGCGTACTCATCGTTTATCATCCGCTTGCCAAACTCACCGGTAAAGAACTGGAAGAACGCTTCGTTTGTCTGGCAAAGTGCCCTGAAGTCTCTGCGGTGAAGAAAGTATACCACCGTTCCTTTCTTAGCAATCACCGAACGCAGCGACCTTTTCCGATTGAGCAGCACGGAAACACCTCCATAGCAATAGCCCATGTGGTGGTGCTCTATCACTCTTTTGTTGTGCTCGCTGTCATAAAAGAAAGCCTCATACTCGCCTTCTGCTATGATGTCTACTCCTCGCATTTTGGTCACCTCCTGGTGATAGATAGGCGTATCCTTCGTATATTTTACTTCCTGTAGCAGCTCCGCCACACCATGCAACACATCTTCTGAGAGCACATTAAAGGGTCGCACTGTTTTTAGAAATTCTAACTGATTGTTCATATCCAGTAACTAAGCAACAGGGAAATTACAAACATAAATAAAACACTACCGCCACAACCGGTCTTCTTATCTGCAACAGGCGCCACGACAGAATCAGCTTGTTGCCTTGCTATCATCCCCTCGTCAATGTCTCCGCGTTTCACCAACTCAAAAAAGCATTTTGCCGTGGCCCTGGCATCTACTATGGCATTATGCTGATGCTCGAGGGGCACATTGAAGAGCCGCTCATACATCTGGCCCAATCGCAGGAAGCGCTGGTGCGGGTGGAGAACAAAATTGGAAGATGCCTGCATGGTACAGAAAAGCGGTAAATCCGGTAAAGGGTTATGCATGCCGGCCCTGTGAAAACAGACTCCAACCATGTGATAGTCCAGCTGCATAAAATGGGCGATCACCAGTGGCTGGTATTGGTTCAGGTCTGCAGAAAGTTGGGTTAGCACCTCTTCCCGCTGCACGCCTTGTTCCTGCAGAAATGCACTCGTTATGCCATGTATTTTGATTGATTCCGGAGAGATTTCAAAATCATCATCCCGCACATAAAAGTTTTCTGATTTTACCTCCTGTCCGTCTTTGGTATAGATGGCCCAGGCCACCTGCACAGAAAGTGGCCAGCTATCGTTGTCAGTATAAGGGGCGTTCCAGTCTTTGGGTATACCGGTCGTTTCGGTGTCAATAAACAGCAAATAATCTCTCACGGCCTCAAAGTAGGAATAAAATCAGCAAGTATAAAGTTGGCCGGGAATTATATGTAGGTACGCTCTTTTTGATGTGTGTCCATTAGGAACATAAATATGCTATGCCCTACCTACCTGCATGGTGTAGCAAGTAAGTAAGGGCATAGCAGGATGTAAAGCGGTAAAAGATACTTAAACACCTATTACCTGCGAAGCCAACAATTTAACAATCCAACAATTTAACAATTAAACAGCCTTCGCTTTCTCCTTCAGCCAGCTTAGCTCCTCCTCAGATAAATGCGGACCCAGCTGCTCCACTACCCGCTGGTTATATTCATTCAGCCACTTTACCTGGTGTGCCTCCAGCAGTTCTTTTTTAACCGGTGTGGTGTCAATTAAAGCCAGGGTGAGGTGTTCGAAGGTATAAAACTCGCCAAACTCGTTTTTCTCGTCCTGTACCGTGAGCACCAGGTTCTCGATGCGGATGCCGTGCTTGCCGGTTCGGTAAATACCGGGCTCCACCGAGGAAATCATCCCCAAAGAGATGGCAACAGGCGTTGGAGATGCATTCAGCACATGCGGCCCCTCATGCACATTCAGGAAGAACCCAACGCCGTGGCCCGTGCCGTGGCCGTAGTTGCGGGCATGGTCCCAGAGCGGTTTGCGCGTGATGGCATCTATCTGGTAACCGGGAGTGCCTTTCGGGAAGCGGGCAGTGGACCCGTCAATCATACCTTTTAGTACCAGTGTATAATCAGTGCTTTCCTCCTCTGTCAGGTTGCCCAGCGATACCACACGGGTGATGTCGGTGGTGCCGGTGGTGTACTGCCCGCCGGAATCCAGCAGGAACAGGCCGTCCGCCTGCAGTTCGGCATCGCTCTCTTCCGTCACCCTGTAATGCGGCAGGGCACCGTGTGCTTTGTAACCGGCAATGGTATCGAAGCTTTCGCCCACAAAGCCCTCCTGCTCTGCCCGGAACTCGCGCACTTTAGCAGCCACAGAGAGCTCCGTCACTTTGGTCTTACCTACATTCTCCTCCAGCCACTTAAAGAAGCGCGTCAGGGCCACGCCATCTTTTATCATGGTTTCGCGGGTGTTCTCTATTTCCACCTCGTTTTTCTGCGCTTTAAAGAAGGTCGTAGGGTTTGTGTCCTGTACCACGCGCACGGAGGCTGGCAACTGCTTGTACAGGGCATGGCAATTTCGTTTCGGGTCGATGAGGATGCTGGCGCCATTCGGCAGAAAAGCGATAGCCTTCTCAATCAGGTCATAAGACTCCAGCTCAACTCCCGCTGCGAGTAGTTTCTCCTGGTCCTCCTGGCTTAGTTTGGTGGTATTGATAAAAAGTATGGCGGCCTCTTGGCTGATGAGCGCAAAGCTCAGCACCACCGGGTTACATTTCACATCGGCGCCGCGAAGGTTAAAAAGCCAGGCCATGTCATCCAATGAAGAAATTACATGGTAGTCGGCTCTATGCTTCTTCAGGGCCGCACGCAGCCGCTCCAACTTGCTTTGCAGCGACTCCCCTACCGTTTCCTCTCCTACCAGAAAAGCCGGGGCCGTAGGCAATGCCGGTCTGTTTTGCCAGATGGGTTCCAGGTAGTCGCGGTCGCTGTTCAGGTTGATGCCGAGTGGCGACAGCTGCGACTCCAGCATCTGGGCCAGCCCTACAGAGATAAGCTTCGCATCGTAAGCTACTGTGGCCCCTGCTGGCAGGCGCTCATCCAGCCACTGGATATATTCCGGGGTGTTCTGTGCCTTTAGTGACACCAGTTCAAAGCCGGTATCGGCTAGCTGCTCTTTTGCCTGCACAAAGTAGCGGGCGTCGGTCCAGAGGCCCGCGAAATCTTCCGTTATCACCAAGGTGCCGGCCGAGCCGGTAAAGCCGGAGGCAAATTCAATGCACTTGTATCTGTCTGGTAAATATTCGCTGATGTGCGGGTCTGCCGAAGGAATGATGTAAGCGCTTACACCTTCGCCTTTCATCTGACTGCGAATGGCGGCTAATCTTTCTTTATATTTCATAGTTTTATCTATCGGTTTAAGGCAAATTAAGAAAAGATGAGCGGAAATGCTTGCCGTTCCGTACCCGTATGCTTCGAAGACTGGTTATCAGGAGTAAAACCTATAGAATTAATTTCAGCAGGAAAAGCCTCTTCATACTATAATTAACTATATTTAATCTTATGCCGTGAATTTCGATTCCCGGTTATGGATTTAACTATTCATCAACGCACAGCATACTTAAAAGGCCTGATTGCCTGAACCGGCGCAAACGGACCAGAACATTCTAACATCATCTATAAATACACCCGATTTTATGCGACAAAAACATTTATACGCCAAAGCACTCCTGATTGCCAGCGTATGCCTGGGCTCTGCCTGTAGCAGCAGTGAGAGAGCGCAGGTAAATGACCTGAATCCTACGCAAGAGGTGCTTACGCTTGCTGATTCAGCTTTCCAGGATGCCGCAGCGCAGTACAAGGTGCTGATGGCCCGGCTTCCGGAGGATAAATTGCCGAAAACATTTCATGAAGAAAGGGATTACCTGGAAACCAGCGACACAGAGTGGTGGACCAGCGGATTTTACCCGGGCACGCTGTTATACCTGTTTGAAGAAACCGGTGACCAGGTGCTTTATGAGGAGGCGATGCGCGTGCTGACCTTACTGGAAAAAGAACAGTACAATACCTCCACGCACGACCTGGGCTTCATGATGTACGACAGCTATGGCAATGCCAACCGCATTAACCCGTCCCCGGAGTACAAGCAGGTGCTGCTAAACAGTGCCCGTTCGCTGGCCACCCGTTTTAACCCGGCCGTAGGCGCTATCCGTTCCTGGGATTCTAAACCGGAAGATTTCATCGTGATCATCGACAATATGATGAACCTCGATCTGCTCTTCTGGGCAACAAAAGAAACCGGCGACTCCACCTATTATGACATTGCCGTGACGCATGCCAATACCACCATGCAAAACCACTTCCGGCCTGACAACAGCACCTACCACGTCATCAACTACAACCCCACCACCGGCGAAGTACAGGAAAAGAAAACCGCACAGGGAGCAGCTGATGAATCGGCCTGGGCAAGAGGGCAGGCATGGGGGCTTTACGGCTTTATTGACACCTACCGCGAAACAAAAGACGAAAAATACCTGCAACAGGCGCAGCGCATCGCCGAGTTTATGCTGAACCATGAGAACATGCCGGAAGATAAAATCCCATACTGGGATTTCCATGCCCCCGGCATCCCGGACGCGCTACGCGACGCCTCTGCCGCAGCCATCACCGCCTCTGCTCTTTTGGAGTTGAGCCAGTATGTGGATCAGGCAAAGGGACAGGAATACTTTAATACAGCAGAGACTATAATCAAGAACCTGTCTTCAGACGAATACAAAGCAGCGCCTGGCACCAATGGTGGTTTCATATTAAAACGCGGCGTTGGCCACATGCCGGCAGGTACCGAGGTAGATGTACCGCTTACGTATGGCGACTACTATTACATTGAGGCTTTGAAACGCTATAAAGAGCTAGCTGGGTAGATTTATCCCAAACAGTACTAAGCACCAGCGCCGGCTCTCTATCAGGAAAGCCGGCGCTGGTGCTTTATAGTGGCTGATATGTTCATAAATGTCCATCCTCCCAATCCTCCCAATCCTGAAAATCCTGCTTCTGACAGATTATACCACTTCAACTGAACTATGCGCCATAGCTTCTCAAGGAGTTTCTAAGCCAAGGGCCTCCGAGAATGATTGATGCTGTCTAAGCTACCGTTGCAACGGTTCATCCAGCGGCATCAGACCTAATGTCTCATTTCTAATGCTCTGTGCTCTCTAGGCCGAGAGGCCTCGTCTTCGGGCATCGCGCTGTGTATATTTCCTGCCTATCGGCTGCCACTGGCGTGGCACCGGAAATTTACAAGGCGCTCAACCCAAAGACTGGAAACAGATTCACTTCGTGCTGACTATTAGAAAACGCTGTTGCATAATGGAGGGAGCTTAACGTTTTTGGTATCATTTGTAACGATTAAACAGGTTATAGAAGTCCCTCCAAGGTATTACAGCCTCATTCTGTTTAGTTTCATCAACCCTATTTGCTTTTCCACCATCCTCTCCTCCCAAAACCGAACAAACTGTTCAATATTGAACACTTTTCAAAGAGCAAAAGACGCCTATCCAAACCACAAACAACTGATTTACAACATCTTGTATTACTGGCATATGAATTGGCTATATAGTTCAGAATCAGATTAGAAAACAAGATGGACCGTGAACTATCCGCCGCTACAAAACAAGCTCACAAGCGCAAGCGCTTCTGGCAAATCGGTGTCGCTATTGCGTTGGTGGCAGCAGCCATTTTTGGTTTCAGGACCCTTATTACACCAAGCATCGGGCGAAGCGAAATCAGAACGGCCACAGTGGAACATGGACCGGTGGTAGCCACCTTAACCGCTTCCGGCGTGGTGGTACCGGAGCATGAGCAGGCCATTACCAGTCCCATACAGGCCCGCATTGAGCAGGTGGTGCGCACATCCGGTGAAGAAGTTGAACCCGGTGACCAGGTGCTGCTGCTGGACAGGTCTTTCTCGCAACTGACTTACGACAAGCTCAAAGACGAGCAGGAAATGAACCAGCACAAGCGGGTGCAGCTCCGGCTACAGCTACAGAAAAAGCTGAATGCGCTGGAGTCGCAGCTGGCGATAAAGCGCATGAGTGTGAAAAGCCTGCAGGCCCGCCTCGAAGACGAGCAGTACCTGCTGAAGATTGGAGGCGGCACCCAGGAACAGGTAAAGCAGGCCGAACTCAATCTGAGAATTTCACAGCAGGAACTGGCTCAACTGGAGCGCGATATCGCCAGCGAGCGGGAGCTGCTGAAAGCAGACGAGCAGGAACTAGGCTTTACACTGGCCATGCAGGGACGAACTATTGAAGAGCTGGAGCGCAAAATGCAGCAGGCCGAAGTGCGGGCAACGCACCGCGGGGTGGTTACCTGGGTGAAGAACGAGATCGGCAGCAACGTGAATGCGGGGGATGTAATTGTTCGGCTCGCTGACCTGAGCAGCTTTAAAATAAAAGCGGCTGTATCAGATGCTTTTGCGGAGCAGCTACAGACAGGTGGTGAAGCTACGATACGTGTCAACGACACCGACCTGAATGGCACCATTGCCGCTATAGAGCCGACAGTCACAAACGGGACGGTCACCTTTTTTGTGGCGCTGCATGAAAATGCCCACAAGGTGCTGCGCCCTAACCTGCGCGTGGATGTGTACGTGACCACCGCCACAAAGCCCAATACCCTTCGGGTGAAGAACGGACCTTACTTCAACAGTGCCCACAACAACGACAGGCTATTTGTGGTGCGTGGCGATGAACTTGTACAAATACCAGCCAGCACCGGGGCAAGCAACACAGACTTTGTAGAAGTAGAAGGCAGCGTGCAGCCGGGAGATGAAGTAGTGATTTCTTCACTGGAAGACTACGAACACCTGAAGAAAATCAAACTAGATTAAGTTTTCCGAATCATGTAGCACGAATCAAGTATCACGATTTATTTTATCCGCCCCGCTTTTCTGAGCTATGAAAAAATACTTCATCAATCTCTTTACAATATTATAAACATTCTCTTTTGTCATGATACTTTATTCGTGCACCGTGCTACCCAAAACTAAAACTATAAAAAGCCATTTAATCTTCTGTTTGTGGTTTGTGTGCCTCCTGCTGCTATCTGACCTAACTTTCGCCCAACCTGCTACGCGCCAGCTGCGCCTGCAGGAGGTGATTGAGATGGCGCAGGAGCAGTCGGCGGTGGCACGACAGGTGGAAACGACGCGGGAAACCAGCTACTGGCAGTGGCGCAGCTTTAAGGCAGGCTATAAGCCCCAGCTAAGTATAGAAGGCATACTGCCCGACTTCCGCCGCACCATTAATCCGGTAACGCAACCAGACGGCACCCTGGAGTTTAAGCCCGTGTCCAATAACTACTCCGAGGTGGGCCTGACGCTGGAGCAGGTAATCAGCCCAACGGGCGGCAGCATTTTCGTGACGTCGCTGATGCAGCGCTTCGATGACTTTGAAAGAACCCAGACCCGCTACAATGGCAACCCGGCTATCATCGGCTTCGAACAGCCCCTGTTTGCTTATAACAGGCTGCGCTGGGAAAGGCGCATTGAGCCGCTACGGTATGAAGAATCGCAGAGGCAGTACTTAGAAGACCGGGAGAAAATCGCCGTAACAGCGACCACCCTTTATTTCGACCTGCTGCTGGCACAGGTAAACCAGGATATAGCGGCCAAAAACCTGGCGAACAACGACACACTGTACCAGGTGGCGCAGGAGAAGTATAAACTGGGTCGCCTCTCTAAAAACGACTTGCTCCAGCTGCGCCTTGCCGTGCTGAATGCAGGATTGGCGCAGGCACAGGCAACACTGGATGCACAAACTGCCCTGCTTGCCCTGCAAACCTATGTAGGCCTGCGCGACAGCCTGCAACTTCAGCTACAGGTGCCGGAAGATATCCCCTCAGCCGATGTGCAGGCCGCAATAGCTTTGTCAGAAGCCTACAAAAACAGGAAAGAAAACCTGAACTTCCAGCGCCGCTTGCTGGAGGCAGAAAGTGGCGTGGCCAAAGCAAAAGGTGACAACGGTTTCAATGCCAGCGTTTACGCAACCTTCGGCCTCACCAACCGCGGCGAGAACTGGAGAGACATTTACCAGCAGCCCGAGAACCAGCAGGGGGTGCAGATTGGGTTCAACATGCCGCTACTGGACTGGGGCCGCCAGCGCGCCAACTACAAAGTAGCGGCCCTGGACCGGAAACTGGTGCAGCACACGGTAGCGCAGGAAGAGGCAAGCTTTGAGCAGGCTGTTATCACGCAGGTAAACCAGTACAACATGCTCAAAAACCGCATAAAAGCCACCGCCGAAGCCGATGCCATTGCCCAGGAACGCTACGACATCGCCAAAAGCATTTACCTGATTGGCCGCATCAGCATCACAGATCTGGGCATTGCCCTGACAGAGAAAGACCAGGCGCGCCGGGCATACATTGCCTCGCTCAGTGAGTTCTGGGAAGCTTATTATAATCTCCGCCAGCTAACGCTCTTTGATTTTGAGAAGCAGGAAGTACTGACCATGAAAGAAGCAGAATAGATTTTAAAGCAATATATTAGAACTAAGAAATAAGACGATGATAACGCTAAAAAATATCGAGAAAGTCTACCAGACAAAGTCCATCGAAACGGTAGCCTTGCAAAACGTGAACCTGACGGTTCCACAGGGGGAGTTCCTCTCCATCATGGGCCCATCGGGTTGCGGCAAAAGTACGCTCCTCAACATCATGGGGCTGCTGGATGTGCCCAGCAGCGGCACCGTGGAAATTGGGGGGAAGCTTATTACCTCTTACAAAGACAAAGAACTGGCGCACCTCCGCAACGAGAAAATAGGCTTCGTTTTCCAGAGCTACCACCTGATCCAGGATTTGAGCGTGCTGGACAATGTGGAACTGCCCCTCCTCTACCGCCCCCATGTGTCAGCCGCTGATCGCCGGAAGCGGGCGCAGGTAGCGCTGGAGAAAGTGGGCCTCAGCTCCCGCACGGGCCACTACCCAAGCCAGCTATCGGGCGGGCAGCGCCAGCGGGTGGCCATTGCCCGCGCCCTTATTGGCATGCCGGAAATCATCCTGGCCGATGAGCCGACCGGTAACCTGGACTCCGTCATGGGCGAGGAAATCATGCAGATCCTCCTGGACCTGAACCGCCAGGAGTTTACCACCATCGTGATGGTGACACACGATGAGCAGATGGCCCAGAAAACAGAGCGCCTGGTGCGGTTCTTCGACGGGCAGCAGGTATCTGACGCTAAACTGTACGACTTCCAAAAAGCCTAAAGTCATGTTGAAGAACTATATAAAAATAGCCTGGAAGGTGCTCTTGCGGCGCAAGTTCTTTACTTTCATCAGCCTCTTCGGTATCAGCTTTACCCTGATGGTACTCATGGTGGTGACCGCCCTCTTCGACCATACCTTCGGACCGCAGATGCCGGAGCAGAAAACAGACGAACTGCTTTTCGTGAACATCATGCGCGAACAGCGGGATGGCGGCTTTATGAGCAGTGGCCCACCCAGTTACTACTTCCTCAACCGCTACGTGCACACTTTAGAGACTCCTGAGAACGTATCTATCAATTCCGTATTTGTTACTGTTAACAGTTATGTGAACAATAAAAAGCTGGCACTCGACATTAAATTTACGGATGCGCAGTTCTGGCAAATCCTGGATTTCAACTTCCTGGAAGGCAAGCCATTCGGGAAGCAGGAAGTAGCGTATGCCAGCCGCGTAGCCGTGATCAACGAAAACACACGACGGCAATACTTCGGCACAGGCGAGGCCATAGGGCAAGAGATTGAAGTAGACCAGGTGAATTACAAAGTAGTGGGAGTGGTAGAAGATGTACCCGTACTACGGTTGCATTCTTACGCTGACATATGGGTGCCGATTACCCTTCGTAGCCAGGAATTTAAGAACACCGGTCTGAGAGGCACTTATTTCGCCACGATAAAAGCACGGCAGGCAGCAGACATTCCGGGCATAAAGAACGAATATGCACATATGATGCAAGAGGTAGAGCGACAGAACCCGGAAAAAGGAACAGCACTTCACTCTTTCCCTGACTCTATTCTCGAAAGCTTTGCCCGTACCCTATTGGGAAAAGGCCGGGAAGGCAAGCTTGGGTTGCTCTACGTTATACTGACTGGCATCACGCTGCTTTTCATGCTGCTGCCCACCATCAACCTTATCAACATAAACATCAGCCGCATCATGGAACGGTCCTCTGAAATTGGGGTCCGGAAAGCTTTTGGTGCCTCGTCCAACACCATCATTGGGCAGTTTGTCGTCGAAAATGTCTTCCTGACGCTGATAGGCGGTTTGTTCGGCTTTGCGCTGTCAGCCCTGGTCCTTGAAATGATAAACGACAGCCGCCTCATCGCTTATGCAGACCTGAGCCTTAACCTGCGGGTATTTGCGTGGGGATTGCTGCTCTGCCTGATTTTTGGTCTTATCTCCGGGGTTTACCCGGCCTTTAAAATGTCACGTTTACACGCCGTAGAGGCACTGAAAGGAGGATCCAAATGATACGCCATCTGCTTAAACTAATGTGGAACCGGAAGAAGAGCAACTTCCTGCTGATAACTGAAATTTTCTTTTCCTTTCTGGTACTGTTCGGGGTGATGAGCCTGGTCATATACAATTACCTCAACTACACAAAGCCACTAGGCTACGATTATGAAAATGTGTGGCATATTTCGCTACGCCCTAATTCTGACTCTACCGCCCAGAACCGCCTGGTTCAGGAGCAACTGCTTCAGCGGATTCGTGGCTTCCAACAGGTAGAAGCTGCTTCCTACTCTAACAGTAATGTTCCCTTTGCCTTCAGCCAGATGGGAATGAGCCTTTCGTATGGCAACGCCAAAGATGTGCAGACGAATGCATTTGATGCGCAGGACGATTTAAAGGATGTGCTGCGGCTCCAGGTGCGGGAAGGCAGATGGTTCGGCCCTCAGGATGACGCCTCCACACACAAACCGGTTGTGATAAACGGGATGTTGAAACAGAAGCTGTTTGGGGAGGAGGACGCCTTAGGGAAGCTCATTCCCGTTGATGACTCTACCCATTACAAGGTTGTTGGGGTGATGGATTATTACCGGGCTTACAGTGAATACGATGCCGATGCGCCTGCCTACTTTTCCCGCATCAACCTCCAGGAAAACAACAACCATTTATGGGGCAGCCTTTTACTACGGGTAAAGCCGGGCACGGGCGTGGCCTTTGAGGAGAAGATGATGAAGGAGCTCTCCGGTATCGCCAAAGACTGGACCATGGAAGTAGCCACGCTGGAGACGATGCGCCAGAGCAAAGTCAGGCTCACGCTGGTTCCGATGATCGCGCTGGGACTGGTTTGCGGCTTTCTGATTTTCAATGTTGCCCTCGGCCTGTTTGGGGTGCTGTGGTACAACATCAACAAACGCACTTCTGAGATTGGTTTACGGCGTGCCATGGGTGCCACGGCTGGGCAGATCTATAAACAGTTTCTGGGAGAAATACTCGTCGTGACTACGTTTGGTCTTCTACTGGGTTGTTTCTTTGCCGGACAGTTCCCACTGTTGGGGGTATTTGAGCTGTCCCCGGAGGTATATGTGACCGCTATACTCATTGCCGTGGCACTTATCTACATCCTGGTTATCAGCTGCGCCCTCTATCCCAGCAGGCAGGCGGCAGCCATACACCCGGCTACCGCCTTGCACGAAGAGTAAAAAAAATTAAACCTGGGTGGCTTCAAAAGCCATCCAGGTTTACTCCTTTCTACAAAACACCTATATTTATATACTGTACCCTGACACCTCATGATCCTCATAATAGACGACGATATTGCCGTACGCGCCTCTCTAAACCTTTTGCTCAAGCAGAAAGGCTTTAAAACCAAAGAGGCAGCCTCACCGAAAGAGGCGTTGGAACTGGCGCAGCTCCACCAGTTCCAGCTCGTGATCATGGACATGAACTTCTCTATTGAAACCACCGGCCAAGATGGACTGCAGCTACTGGAACAGTTTAAGAAGCTGATGCCGGCGGTGCCGGTTATCCTCATCACGGGCTGGGGCTCCATCAACCTGGCAGTCGAAGGTATGCGTGCCGGTGCCGCCGATTTCATCACCAAACCCTGGAGCAACGATTACCTGCTGCAGTCGGTGCGCACAGCGCTCAGCCTGTCGGAGGAGGCTGCTGATGCAGATGATGCCCTGACACGCAAAAAGCTGGACCAGCAGTATGATTTAAGCTTTATTGTAGGCCAGGACCAGGAGTTGCTGAAGATACTGAAGAAGGTTGGCCAGATTGGCCCTACTGATGCTTCTGTCCTGATTGAAGGCGAAAGTGGCACCGGAAAAGAACTGATTGCAGAGGCCGTGCACCGCAACAGCCTCCGCAAAAGTCAGCCCTTTGTAAAAGTGAACCTAGGCGGCATATCCTCTTCCCTCTTCGAAAGTGAGATGTTCGGCCACAGGCGCGGTGCTTTCACCGATGCCAAGGCCGACCGTGTGGGCCGTTTTGAGATGGCCAACAAAGGCACCATTTTCCTGGATGAGATAGGGGAACTGGACCTGAGCAGCCAAGTAAAGCTGCTGCGTGTGCTGCAGGACCGGACCTATGAAGTACTGGGCGACAGCAAATCCCGGAAACTCGACATCCGGGTGGTGTGCGCCACCAACCGCAACCTGGAGCAACTGGTGGAAGAGGGCAAGTTCCGGGAAGACCTGTTCTACCGCATCAACCTGATAAAAGTACGGCTTCCCGCCTTGCGGGAGCGCTCTGATGACATACCGCTGCTGGTACAGTACTTTGTGGGCAACCTGAAAAAAGTATACCATCGCCCGGAGCTACAGGTGAGCACCCGTGCCCTGCAATGGCTGAAAGAACTGGCGCTGCCGGGAAATATCAGGGAGTTGAAGAACCTGGTGGAGCGCACGGTGCTGGTGGCTGAAAGTGATATGCTGGAGGCAGAGGATTTCCAGGCGCAGGCGCAACAGAGCCCTGCCAAACCGGGTGATAAAACGCTTCCTGCCGTGGGCACCATGACGCTGGAGCAGATGGAGGCTTCGATGATTAAGAAGTCGATGGACTTTTACCACAACAACATCAGCAAAGTAGCCAGGGCACTGGGCTTAAGCCGTGCCGCCCTGTACCGCCGCCTCGACAAATTCAAAATCCCCTATGACCCTGCGGACTAAATTTCTGCTGTTTGCCGCATTCGTGCACACCCTGCTGGGGATAATGGCCTGGTACCTCTTGCAGGAAAACAAATTCCTCTTCCTGGGGATGGAGCTGGTTATACTAATCTCGGTGCTGGTGACGGTGCAGTTATACTATGCATTCTTTAAGCCGCTAAAACTTATAAGAGCAGGGATAGAAGCTATCCGGGACAAGGACTTCTCTACAAAATTCATGGCAGTGGGCCAGCAGGACATGGACGAACTGGTAGTTGTGTACAACCGCATGATAGACCAGTTGCGAAAGGAACGTGTGGGGCAGGCAGAAAAACATTTCTTACTGGAGAAGCTGATACAGGCCTCCCCTGCCGGCATTATTCTGTTGGGCTTCGATAACCAGGTAGAAAGCGTGAACCCGGCGGCAGAGCGTTTTCTGCAGCACAAAGCACAGGTTCTGCTGGGGAAACACGTAAGCCAGTTGCCGCAGAACTGGGCAAAGGAGTTAGTGCACCTTTCTTCCGGCCAGTCCACCACCTTCCGCCTGCATGGCACCTGGACCTATCGCTGCCACCGCGCCCACTTCCTGGACCGTGGTTTTCAGCATTACTTTATCCTGATAGAGGAACTAACGGAGGCCATTCTCCAAAATGAGCGACAGGCTTACGAGAAGGTTATCCGGGTGATGTCGCATGAAGTAAACAACACCACCGGGGCCATCAACTCCATATTAGACTCTTTGCAGTACTATACGCCCCAGCTGGAGCCGGAGCACCAGCCTGATTTTGAGCATGTGCTGCAGGTAGCCATCGACCGTAACGCCAACCTGAGCCGTTTTATGGCCAACTTTGCGGAAGTTGTGCGCCTGCCTCAGCCAAAAAAGGCTCCCAAAGATTTACATACTCTCCTGCAGAGGCTGCAGCGCCTGCTGCAACCGCAACTGGAGAAGCGCCACATCAGCTGCACCTGGCAGCTAGCGTCACAGCCCCTTGTCATTCCGATAGATGAGCAGCAGATGGAGCAGGTAGTGCTTAATATTCTGAAGAACGCCATGGAGGCTATAGGAGAGGAAGGGGAAATCAGCATCCGGACGCAGCTCAACCCGCCACAGCTATCCATCACAGACAACGGCGAGGGAATCCCCCATGAGGTGCAGCAGCATCTTTTTACACCCTTTTACACAACCAAAAACAATGGCCAGGGCATTGGCCTTACAATGGTGCGCGATATCCTCGTTAACCACGGCTTTACCTTCTCCTTAAGCTCTGAGGCAGGCCTCACCAGCTTCACCGTTAAACTGCAGCCTTTAGCCTGAAGCGGGCTTTTTTCATCGAATCATTAACTATGACAATTTAGTGAAAAAGCACCATTTTTGTGCACTTTTCCGCTTCACACATAACAACCATTTATTTAACAACTCCACTTTTTTTTTATCATATACCTTCAAACCCTTTTAAACTATTGGCAAAAGTATAAATATTCAGACCAATACATGAAAATTTGCAAGTTTGTAAACTTTTTGTAAATTTTTCCGTAGCACGACCATACAAGTTATATTTTTATTCCTTACATTAGACCTATAGTTAGCACCCAAGGTCATGGAATATAACATCATAATCGCCCCGACATTAGAAATATTAGCATCAGAAGTAGCAGGTTTTATCCCGCAAGGCTGGAAATTAAAAGGAGCTATTCTGGAGCATATGAACGGTTACGCGCAACAAATTGTGCGTCACCCGAAAGACAGTATCCGCCTGTTGCAGCAACAGCACCAGCAGCAGACTGCTGTCAAACAGCGCCGCACCAGATGGATTGAATAGATAGCTGCTTCTCTTAGTTTTAAAACGTTTCATTTTATCCTTAAGAAAGGCCACCTTCATATACATGCACAAGTATATGAAGGTGGCCTTTCTTATGGATGAATAGGGTGAAGGGCTGTTCCTACTTCACATTCTCTTCTTATAGAGTATGAAGAAGGAACACGTATCTCTTTTATCTCAGAGTATTTTTAAGTATTGAACTCTATTCCTGCCTGATAAATCTGTAAATATACACCCCTTTCGCAGATGTTTCTTCTCCGGAACCATCATCGTAGCTGGCCCACTGGATCTCATTCATCCAAACCATCGAGTCTGCCGACATATGGAGGATATCATAGCCAACAGATGTTTTCCCGGTTTGCGAAAGGTATATGTAGTTTTCATTATCCTGTTTAGGAAACGTATATACCCATGTATCAACGCCTTCCACACCAGGATGGCTTATATCAACATTGTTTCCCTTAAAATTAAATCGTACATCTACATCGGCTGAATCGGCATACACCACATTGCCGTCTAAATCATAATATTCCTCTGAGGTAAAGTTGTTAGACCACTGTCCTTTAACTAACTGAGCTATGGCAGGCTCAGGAGTGGGCACAGCAGGATCGTCATCATCGTTACAGCCTGTTAAAAACAGAGCCATGAGACAGGGTACTAATAAGAGTTTTTTCATTGGTTAAAAAATGTGTTGAGTGAAAAATAATCTTTAAGACAGACAAAATCCCTAATTCGATTGGTGTGTACGAAGACTATTACATTAAAGATTCTACATCTTTGATATTTAATATTAAACCCTTCTTATATAGTTATAGTCATTCATTTTACACCACTCCTTTCAATCAGAATGTTTATTTTAATAAACACGTGCTTTCTTAAGCAGACCAGCCAGGTCCTGGAAGTAAAAGTGAAAGCCTCAAAAGAACTGGGAAGCCTATCTAAATTTTACATTAACACGTAAGAAGCTATCTCTTTCTCCTTAATACATTGACAGGTGATTATTATTTGATGGCATAACGAAGAGCATACACACAAAATGGCTTCATGGTTTCAATGTTTATAAGCATCAGACATCCCTTCAAAAGAAATGTCTTCTTTGTTACATTAACATCAGGAGCATATTTTTTCAGCCATCACACAAAGAATCATTACACATTAATTATCAGCCACATATACCAAAATAAACAAATTCAAACAGCAGAAGAACCGGCTTATCAAAATAACCTATTGCCGTCCGGAAGCAATGCATAAACAGTTCTATTGATAATAAAATCAGCGCCGCAGCCAAAACAAATAACTTTTTTGGTTACAAAGTATCTTTTTTGGCTATAATAAGTATATATGAATTAAGCAATTTATAACACTAAGCACATTGGTTTTTATTAGTGAAGTAAGAACCTTACTAAGAGCATGTTTAATTTTTTTGAAAGCGAAAATAAGTGATTACAGGTTCTGGCAAGGCTCATTTTGAGTGTAATAGCAGCAGTCAGGTTCTGTAAGCGCACATTTGTAGTCCGAAAGATAAATTTTAAACATGCTCTGAAGATGAAAAAATCTTCAGAGTCACGTAAGTCACCCTTAATAAATAAACATGAGAAATTACCTTTGCTTTCTCCTCCTTCTGGCGTTAGCTACATCTTGCATGACTAAAAGAGAGTTAGTTTACATGCAGAGTCAACAATTTAAAGAAAATTCCCCAACGTTAGTACCAACAGTACACAAACTGTACAAGCTGCAGTCCAATGATGTGTTATCTATCAAAGTCCTCAGCCTGCAGCCTGAGATGTCGGAGCTTTTCAACATCACCAATCCAACCAATGCCTTTGGAGTGGCGGACCAGGGTAGTATGTACCTTAGTGGATATTCTGTTGATGAAGAGGGCAATATTGAACTGCCTACCCTTGGCAAACTAAAAGTTTCAGGCCTAACCACTTCTGAAACTCAGGAACTCATTCAGCGTAACCTGAACAAATACATTACAAATTCAACTGTAGTAGTAAAGCTTATCAGCTTTAAAATAAGTGTACTGGGGGAAGTACGTAACCCTGGTTATTTTTATGTATACAATGAGCAGGCTAACCTTTTCGAGGGACTAAGCCTGGCAGGTGACTTGACACAGGGGGCGAACCGTCATAATGTAAAGCTGATCCGTCAGACCCCAGGTGGTTCCGAGGTGGTTCTATTGGACCTTACCGCTGCAGATGTCGTGCAGTCGCCATACTACTACTTAATGCCTAATGATGTAATTTACGTAGAACCAAGACAGACTCAGCTACGGCGCGACAACTTAATAGTACTTAATGCTGTATTTGGTGCGGTTTCTACCGCTGCTTTACTTTTAAACTTCCTGAGATAATCATCAGATGAAAAAAAACAATAAAGATCATGTCATAGATATCAGGAGCTGGCTCTTTAAGTTTCAAACAAGATGGTACGTTTTTGCAGCCTGTGTTCTGGTTTTTCTGGCTATAGCCTATGTCTTCGTACAAAAAACCCAACGTGTCTATAGCTTTAAGTCAACGCTTCTGTTAGGTGATCAGCAAACCGGCTCCAAAAAGGCCCAGGAGCTGCTGGCAATTCTGGATTCACAGAACAAGGGCATTAAGGTAGAAGACGAGATAGGTATTATTCAGTCTGCAGAGATGATAAGGCAGGCTCTAAAGAACCTTGATTATACTGTTTCCTATTATAAGGTAACCGATCACTGGCTTAACAGCATAACCGACCTTGTGGTAGAAGAGCAATACCAGGATGCCCCTTATGAAGTTGATCTTGACACATCAGCTTACCAACTGGTAGATATCCCTATAGTTGTAGAAGTATTACCGGACAACAAGTTTGAAATAACTGCTGAAGCTAAGGATGTAGCGCAGTATGATTTCAGCAACCATACAGTGGTAGATTTCATCCCTAAGGTTGACATTAAACAAGTGCTGGAGTTTGACCAGCCTTACAAGGACAAGTACATGAGCTTTAAGCTGTCAAGGATAATATACATGGATCCCCAGCCTGGAGAAAAGTACTACTTTGTAATCAACAGTATGGACAAACTGGTAGGCCAACAGCAGAAAAACCTTAAAATCAGACCAATTGAGCGGGAATCAAGGGTGCTGGAGCTAACTAGTGAAGGAAGTATTCCGGAAAAAGAAATCCGCTTCCTGAATGCACTGATGCAGGAGTATGTATTCAGGGACCTGGAAGATAAAAACATAACCGGCCGTAAAACACTCGACTTTATTGATAGCCAATTGGCTGTTCTGACAGATTCCCTCAGAAGAAGCAAGCAGGCTGTTTCCAGTTTCCGGTCTACTAATCGCCTGGCTAACATCAACGTGCAGTCTAACCAGAATTATGAAAAGCTGACAAGGCTGGAAAGTGACCGGGCTAAATTAGTCACGGATAAAATATACTTCCAGAATATTCTGGAACAGGTTCAGAATGGAGATGGTATAACGGAGTCTGTTTCTCCTGCTTCTGCCAGCTTACAAAACCCTAACCTGAACAACCTGTTTGCGGACCTGTCAGAGCTTTATAAACAAAAGGCGGGTTACAGGGTGAACTCCACAGAAGACAACCCTCTGCTAAAGGTGCTTGAAGGCAAGATAAACAACACACGTAGTGCTATCATTGCCAATTTAAAAAACATGGTACGGTCTGCTGATGTGTCTATCAATGATGTGAACCAACGTATTACAGGCATTGAATCCACGCTGGCGGCCTTACCCGAGAATGAGCGAAAGTTAATGGACCTGCAAAGCGAGGCCGAATTCGTAGATAAAAAGTATAGCTTTCTGCTCGAAAAACGGGCAGAGGCTGCCATAGCCTTAGCTACTAATGCTACAGACAAGAAAATAGTAGATAAAGCCTCCCTGGCAGGCAATGGCCCTGTAAATGTAAAGCCCAAGCTGATTTACATGCTGGCCTTGCTGATGGGCCTGGCAATACCCGCCGTAGTGATTGCGCTGATGGATAATGTGGACAACACAATACAAGGCAAGAATGACCTTTCTGCTATCACAAGAATCCCCTTTCTCGGCGTAATCGCGCATGGCACAGTAGACGACAAACTGGCCGTAAAAAACAACCCAAGGTCTGCTATAGCAGAATCCTTCAGGTCGATGCGGGTTAACCTGCAGTACCTGCTGGCAGGTGACAATTTAAAAGTGATAGGCGTAACATCGTCTGTATCGGGTGAAGGTAAAACGTTCTGTTCTGTTAACCTTGCTTCAGAACTTGCTTTATCAGGCAAAAAGGTAGTGCTGATAGAGTCGGATATGCGGAAGCCTACTTTCGAAAAATATTTCAATACGAAAAACGACAGTGGACTTTCCTCCTACCTGACAAACGGACTGCCGCTGGAAGGGGTTATTCAGCAAACTGAGGTAGAAAACCTGGATATCATACCATGTGGCCTGATTCCGGATAACGCCATACACCTGCTTGAGCTTCCGAGGATGCAGGAGCTTATAGACTCGCTGAAAGATATGTACGACTATGTCGTGATTGACACACCACCGATAGGCTTTGTTTCTGAGTTCTTTATCCTGATGCGGCACCTTGACACCAGCCTGTATGTAGTAAAGCACAAGTACACCAACAAAGACATGCTGGACCAGGTTAACGAACTGTATGCTGCAAAGAAGCTGAAGAACATATACATGGTCATTAATGACCTGGACTACAACAAAACCTACGAGTACGGCTACAAGCGCAAAGGGCACTATTATTACGCCTAAGCTTGTAAACTGCTAACATACACCGAACAGGGAGCGGCCTTTGGCATAAATGCTGCGCCCTGTTCGCTACCTTTATGAACTTGTAACACATGAGTAATAATTTAGCCTCCAAGGCTGTCAACGGTTTAAAGTGGGGATCAGCATCAACCATTGCCAATGCCGTGATGCAGATCGGCTATACTTCGGCAATGGCCAGATTATTGGCTCCCGAAGCTTTTGGCTTGGTGGCGATTTCCAGTGTGATCCTTCGCTTCGGTAGCTACTTTGCCAACATGGGCCTTACCAAGGCCCTGATCCAGAAGGAGGAACTGGAGCCACAGCATATCAGAGCGGCCTTTACAGCCTCTTTTCTACTGGGCCTGCTTTTTACGGCTGTTACCTGGCTGGCTGCCCCCCTTGCCGCTGATTTTTTCAAAAACCCTGATGTGGCCCCTATTGTGCGGGTGATGGCGCTGTCTTTTTTGGTAAATGGTATGTCTGTTACCTCTCTCAGCCTGCTGGAGCGCGAAATGCGCTTCAAGATTATCAGTGTTATAGAGATAATCTCTTACGTAATCTCCTACCTTGGCGCGGGTATCATACTGGCGTATCTCGGCTTTGGGGTCTGGAGTTTGATTTACGCTACTCTGCTGCAGGCAACGCTGACGGCCATCGGAACCTATGCCACGGTCCGTCATAGTGTGGCGCTTGAGTTTGGCTGGGCACATTACAAGCCGCTGTTCAGTTATGGCAGCCGCATGTCGTTAATCAGCTTTCTGGAGTTCCTGAGCCAGGAGTTTGGCACCATCCTGATTGGCCGTGTGCTTGGCTCCTATAAATTGGGTCTCTATAACCGCGCCTACATGCTCGTGAACCTGCCCATGTATATGCTCACGCGCACTTTCTCAAAGGTTGTCTTCCCCAGCTTCAGCAAAATCCAGAACGACATTCAGAAGCTGGGCAGAATCTACCTCTCCAGTATTACCCTCCTGGCAGCCATTGTTATTCCGGCCTGCCTGGGCATATCGGTGGCGGCGCCGGAGCTGGTGCGCATCCTCTTAGGTGAACAATGGGGAGAGTCGGTGCCGGTGCTGCAGGTGCTGAGCCTGGCCATAGCGCTTAGCTTTATCACCATGTTTGCCGGTATCGTTTGTGATGCCAAGGCCGTACTCAACGTGAAGATCGTGCTCAATATAGTCTTTGTACTCGTAATTGGAGGTTTGTTCTTCCTGCTCCGATCATATGGGCTGGTGGGCTTTGCCTTTGCTGTATTGATAGGTGAACTGGTGCGTGTAGCCTTGTACCAGCGCGTGATGCACCAGGTATTGCAGCTCTCTTACCTGCAGCAGATATCCATTTACCTACCCGGTGTGATAAATGGCGTGCTGGTGGCCCTGGGAATTTACCTGGTAAGCTCGCTGCTGCGAAGTGCCGGTGCGCCGGTAGTGGTCACCTTTACCGCTCAGCTGATAACAGGGGCTGTGCTGTTGCTGGTGCTCACGCTGCTCTTCCCGCATAGGCTGTTGCGCACGGAGCTGCAAATGATGCTCACTAAAATGGGGTTTGGCGGAGACGGCAACAGCCCGTACAGCCGCATCATCCACAAGTATAAATCACAAAATTTAAAGGAGGCTTAGCCACAGTGCCTGGCTTCCCGTTAGAAACAGAAACACATTATAAATGATGACAATAGGAGTTTGTGGGCCCGTGGACCTGAAAATGCTAAACTGGGACCACTCAGAAGCCGATATACCACACGGACATGCTGTTCCGCTAACAACTTATTTTGTTAATGGTTTACTGAAGCGTGGCTATAAGGTAATAGTTTATACTAACTCAACCGAGATAGAGGAGCCTCTTGTGCTGAAAACAGAACAAGTTACCGTTTGTGTGGGCCGTCAGAAGCCACAGCCCGGGCGCAGGTTCTTTCAGTATGAGGTAAAAGAGCTACAGCAGCTTATAAAAGAAAACCCCTGCGACTTTATCAGTGCCTTCTGGTCTTATGAATATGCCTGGGCGGCTTTGCGGAGCGGCATTCCTACAGTGGTCAGCCTGCACGATGTGGCCTTACAGATATTACTGCAACACAAAGACATGTTCCGGCTGGTACGCTGGGCCATCAACTACATCGTGGTAACAAAGGCTAAACACCTGATTGCTAACTCCAGCTACACTTATAACATGCTGGATAGGGGCACCCGCAAGAAAACCCGTATCATCAACAACTTCTTTACCTCGGAGATGGAGGAAATACTACCTCCACCTTCCCGCAAAGGGAACTATATCACCTCGGTGGCCATGGGCTTCTCTCACCGTAAGAATATTGAGACGGCACTGCAGGCCTTCGCTATCGTTCGGAAGCAGCACCCTGAACTGGAGTACCATCTGCTAGGAGCAGACATGGAACCCGGCGGGCTGGCTCAGCAATACGCTCGGCAGCACAACCTGGAAAAAGGCGTTAAGTTTATTGGCTTGCAGCCGTATAACACTGTATTGGAAACAATCGCTAACGCTAAACTACTGTTACATACTGCCCGGGAAGAGTCTTTTGGAATGGTGCTGTTAGAGGCAATGGTAGCAAAAACGCCTGTTATAGGTGGCAACAGCAGCGGATATATTCCTACGCTGCTGGATAACGGCAATGCTGGCCTGCTCTGTAACATCAATTCACCTCAAGCCGTGGCACAGTGTGTACTAAAGCTGGTAGAGGACGAACAACTGGGCCAGCAACTTGTAGAAACAGCATATTCGTTTGCCCATAATAATTACTCGGAGGATGTGGTAATACAGCAGCACTTAGCTTGTTACGCAGACATTCTGGGCAAACCGATTCACGCTATAACGCCTCCTGCAGCCGCAACCAAGCCTCATCCGGTGAAACTGTAAGTTTTAACAAGTTTGTACATGAAGCTGAACTATACCTTTCTGTTTGCTATACCGCTGGCCCTGATCCTGCTCATGGACGATATGTTTATGCAGATAGCTGTACCTAACGATGAAATAGGACAGGGTGCGCTGCTTAACATGCTCATGAAAGGAATGGCAGGGATATCTTTCATGTACTGTGTGCTGTACTTCAAAAGAATGTCGAAGTACATGAAGTTAGCTTTCTTCCTGCTGGTATTGTATGTAGCGGCGCTGGTGTTCGAGTCTAAGTATGTGTATGGTTCTTTTATGATCTATCCGCACGTGTTTGTGAAGGTCCTTATCTTCGCCTACAGCTTCTTCATCTATACGTACTACAAAGGCAACTATCACCTCAAAATGAAGCACGTTGTCTGGTTTATCCTTGGCGGCTTCTGGTTAAATGTACTGCTCATTAACCCCCACACCCTCAGCGTGTCTGCTTTTACAAGCCACGAGCGCGGCGTGTACTCTAATTCCGTATACATGCTGGTGGTGCCCTTTCTGTACTTTCTGAGCAACTACTTTTACAAGGGAAAATTCACAAGCCTTTTCTGGGCATTTTTTGTACTGTTTGCGATCTTCTTCTTCCAGCATCGCACCGTCTGGATTTCTACGGCCTTTGTACTGGTGGTCTACTACTTCCTCGTCCGGTTCAAAACCGATAAGCCCATCAACTTTATAGCCAAACTGCTGCCGGTTGGTACACTGGTTGGCATAATGAGTATAATCGCAAGCGGGTTTATACTTTCAGCGCATCCTGAGATTGTTGATAAGGTGCAGGAAAGTTTTTCAGATATAGAGAACTTCGAGAGCCAGGGCACAGGCGGCTGGCGTTACCAGCAGTGGATGTCGTACCTGCCCTTAATCCAGGAGAACTTCCTGCTGGGCATGCGCTTCGACGGCTTTGAACTTCCGATCCAGTTCTGGCGCGACGATATTGACGCGCCTGTGTTTGAGGATGGCAACGGGCACCACTTCCACAGCTTTTATGTAGAGATCTTCTTCTATACCGGCTTGGTTGGCTTTGCGTTGTACCTGCTCATAGCACTTTACCCGATTCTAAAGGCAATGAGGAAAAAGTCTCTTACCTCTAACCAGATCATACTGGTGTCGTTTGTGAGCAGCGGCTTCATATTCGGGATTTCTTATGTATTACCCGTTTTCTTCTATGGCATGCTGGGCTGGGCCATTGCCGCCATTGAGGAAGAAGACATCTCTCATCAGAGCTACATAAGAGCGTCGGGGCAGCGTATGAAAGCCCGCCGTATAGCGCGGCAACCCGTGCTGCAAACTACTTGAATAACACAACCTCTTCTCTTAAATAGAAGTACAAGTATATATACAAACCCTTATTATTAGTATGAGTGCTCCTATACCCCAAGAACCTTTGCACACCCCGGTGTTGTTCATTATATTCAACCGGGCACGAACGGCCCAAAAGGTCTTTGAACGCATCCGGCAGGTAAAGCCTAAAAAGCTTTATGTAGCTGCCGATGGCCCGCGCCAGCACGTCACAACAGATGCTGAACGCTGTGCCGAAACCCGCCGCATTGTAGAACAAGTGGACTGGGACTGTGAAGTAAAAACACTGTTCCAGGACCAGAACCTTGGCTGCGGCATAGCCCCCTCCCGTTCCATCTCCTGGCTTTTTGAACACGAAGAGACCGGCATCATATTAGAGGATGACTGTATACCCTCTATGAGCTTTTTCTGGTTTTGCCAGGAAATGCTGGAAAGGCATAAGCATGACACCCGCATCATGCACATCAGTGGCAACAACAACCTGGGTGGCTGGCGCCGCGACAATGACTATTCTTACTACTTCTCTGACAAGGTGAATGCCTGGGGCTGGGCCACCTGGCGCCGTGCGTGGCAGCTCTTTGATTTTAATTTAGGTACTTATCCGGAAGTAAAGCAGAAAGGCTACCTGAACGGGATTTTTCTGAACAAGTTTGAGGAAAAGTACCGCCTGGGCCAGTTGGAGAAAACTTTTTCTAACATCCAGAAAGGAGACGTATGGGACTATCAGTGGGAATTTGCAGTATATAGCAACGCAGGCCTTTGCATCGTGCCCGAGGTAAACCTTGTGCGTAATATTGGCTTCGATGAGGATGCCACGCATACCTTTCAGCTACATCATAAGAAAGAGGAGATTCCGGAGAAAGAGATGACGTTTCCGCTACGACACCCCCGCTTTGTGATTCGGGACATTGAGTCGGACAAGCGAAATTTTAATAACCTGATACGAAACAAGATGAGTGCAAAGCTTAAAAGCCTCTTCAGTTTCAGTCTATAACCTAAGTTGAAAAGTGAATATGGAGCCGATACACATTGTGATTCCTGTCTTTAACAGGAAAGAACATACAAAAGCATGTTTAGAGTCGCTTAGGGCACAGACCAACACCAACTATAAAGTAACGATAGTGGATGATGGATCAACGGACGGCACTGGGGAGATGCTTCAGTCGGATTACAAAGAAGTAGAAGTACTGAGGGCAGATGGGTCGTTGTTCTGGACAGCCGGGGTGAACCTGGGATTGCGGCATGCCATGAAAGCTGGCGCTAGCCTGCTCATGACCATGAACAATGACGTGATTGCCGATGAGCACCTGATAGAAAACATGTTCCGCTGGCATCAGAAGTACCCTGCAGCTATGCTGGGAGCATTGGAGATGGATGTACACACCAGGAAACCTATTTTTGGAGGAGAACGGCTAAACTGGTTGCTTAACAGGATAGACCATGTGCTGGATATTCTTCCGGAAGAAGAACAGCACGGGCTACACCCTGTTACTCACTTACCTGGCCGCGGCTTACTGATACCGAAAGCCATCTTCGAAAGAATAGGGCTTCTTGATCAGGACAGGCTCCCGCATTACCTTGCAGATTATGACTTCACTCACTCTGCAAGGCGTGCGGGCTTTCAGCTTTTCGTAAATTACGACGCCAGGTTATATACCTACCCCGATGAAAGCGGAGAGCGGGAGATCAGAAGGGAGAAAAGTCTAAAGAATTACTACAAGCACCTATTCGATATTAAAGGAGGCGGCAACTTACGGGACTTCACCCGATTTACACTTAAAAACTGCCCAACACCTTACGTCCCCTTTCACCTTGCCAATGGATATGTCCGTAGAATATTCGGATACATAATAAAGTAAATGCACTGCTACACGCACTTACATACCACCCCTTACTCTAAATCGCGAAGTAAGGGGTGGTTTTTTCTTTTTCTGCTGGCCGTGGCCCTTGCAGTGGCAGGTTACGCTATTTTGCATGAGCCCACTTACTCCTCGAGGTTAGCCTCTTCAAGCTACGACGGTCCACTGGTTATTACCAGAGGCGGCACCTATAGCGGCAACTGGGAATCGCGGGATTCAGATGTTCCTGCCGTGGATATTCGTACCGCTGAGCCCGTCGTAATCATCAACTCCAGCATACGCGGGGCCGGTGTCCTGATTCAGAGCCTGCTGTATGGCGCAGACATTACGGTGCTTCATACAGAGGGTTATGGGCTCCCTCCCACCCCCTATACCGATTATGAAAAGCCACGCCGCTTCCTGGCGGTAGATGAGTTTAAGAATGTGGTGGTGGAGCATTGCTATATGGAGGAGACAGCCGGCATTTACCTGGGCGTGCAGTACACCGGAAACAGTAGCCCGGAGCAAACCGTGAAAATACAGTACAACAAGGTCCGCGATATCAATGGCCAGATCCACGATGGAAAGTATAGGGTGCAGTTTGTGCAGTTCAACTACAGGGGTGAGCTTCCTTATGCAGAAATAGCGTGGAACGAGGTAATTAACAGGCCGGGGCTGTCTGCTGTAGAAGACAACATTAACATCTACAATTCCCGCGGAACGCCCTCCTCCCCCATCCGCATTCACAACAACTACATACAAGGGGCTTTCCCTTATCCCCTACACCTAAAGACGTATTCCGGAGGAGGCATTATAAGCGACTCCCCCGCTGCCGATTCACTTACAGCCACCGCATATCTGAAGGTATATGAAAACCACCTGGTAGGCCTGGGCAACTACTGCCTGGCCATAGCAGGCGGCAACAATATAGAGATGCATCATAATCGGGCCATAGTAGCCGCTACTTTTGATGATGGGGAGCCATATCATTTCTGGACGAGTGGCATATGGGCCAAGGATTACTATAAGATGCACACCACCTATAACAACAGCATCCATCATAACACGCTGGCTGTGCTTGGCGAAACCCGCACCTGGCGGAACGAGATAGCTGACAGCACGTTTGTTGCCGCCGCAGAGTATGACAACTTTGTGTTACCAGACAGTGTAACCAAGCAGCTGGAGCAACAGGAATACAGGCTATGGCAGGAAAAACTCCGCCGAAACCACATCAAAATTGGTCCGCAACGGGATCGATAAACCAGTACCTCTCCACACTTTGTAGAACCTCTCCCCTCCTTTTTAGCTCATAAAAGCTGCTTTTTTTAGCTATTCCACAATGTGTGGAAATACTCCCCACTTCACAAAGTACAAATACACGTTTTTGAAGTTATTGTTATATCTAAATAACAGGCTATAACAATATTGTTGTACTTTATCGTGTTACAATATTTCACCTCAAATATATTAATCTATTTACATACTGCACACTTACCACAAAATTCATCTAAATTTTGGCAATATTTGCAATATAAATTTTCGAATAATCCACAACAAAGTTAAATCAAATAAATAATCTATTAACAGCATCAATAGCATTATATATGATATTTTTATATTTCTAAAAATTTAACTTTAACAACAATATGCAATTTTATACAGAGATTAAGATTTAATATTAGGAAATGTAAAATTTTCCTTTCTATATTTGTAACGATTAATATATGACTTATTTAACAAGATTTTATCATCTTAAAAATAAGGTTAAAACAATAAAATAGTTCTGAAAAAGGTGCTTCAGTTAAAGGCTTCATCAGGATTTTTAAAATTGCAAAACAAGGAAAAATATAATTTTCAACTTCTAGCCCAAGTAATGCACACAACCATCTCTTCTCTCACCAAAGAAGCATGCCCGAGGGTGTTGATTCTTCTTTTAACTTATGCTCTCTTTGCCTTCCTCCCATCTAATGTTATAGCACAAAGCTATAGTGGCCCTATCGTAATAAAGAAGGGCGGTACCTACAAAGGCAACTGGGAGTCTAAAAATTCGGAAGTTGCAGCCGTGGAAATCCAAACCAGCGAGCCTGTAATTATTGAAAACTCAAACATCAAAGGTGCTGGTTACCTGATCAAGGCCTGGGGTTACTCTGTGAACCTGACCGTTCGCCACACAAACGGTTATGGCCTGACTCCAACACCTTACAAAGACTATAAGAAGCCTCGCCGATTCGTGACAGTGAATAATTTCAAGAACCTGGTAGTGGAGAACTGCTACATGGAAAGTACAGCCGGTATTTATGTGGGTGTACGCTATGAGGGGAATGGTTCTTCATCAGAAACTATAAGAATCCGTTATAACATAGCAAAAAATATTGACGGACGTGTATACGGCGGCGCTCGTGAGCACTCTCAGTTCACACAGTTCAACTTCAGAGGCAGCATAAGTAATGCTGAGATAGCCTGGAACCAGGTAGTCAATGAGCCTGATAAATCCTTAGTTGAAGATAATATCAACCTGTCAAACGCCCGTGGTACCTCAGGCTCTCCTATCAAAATCCATAATAACTATATACAAGGGGCACATCCTTACCCTGCCACTTCAAGCACATTCTCCGGTGGCGGCATCATTGCTGATTCCTGGTACCAGGACGGCATGGGCGATCCGAACGCTATAGCTACTGCATATGTAAAGATTTATAACAACCAGACAGTAAACCTGAGCAACTATAACTATGCTATTGCAGGCGGTAATAACATTGAAATCTATAATAACAGAGCAATAACTTCTGCTCTTTTAAGCGATGGAACGCCTGTAAACACCCATAACATCGGATTTTACGGCTACGACTACTATAAAAAGAAGGTAACTCACAATAACGCTGTACACGATAACTTGATCGGTGTTATGGCAACTGGTGCTCAGAACCTGTACAACCAGAACTACTTTCCGGATGGAACAGTAGGAAACTACAACAACACCTTCATGTCTGGCAAAGTAACTAAACAGCATGAGAAGGATGAGTACACAATGTGGCAGAACAAGCTTAGCAAAAATGGGATAGTACTTGGCCCTAATGGCGCTGCCAGTACTTCTCCAGCTAACCAGGCTCCATCAGTAGCTATTGCTTCACCATCTGCTGACTCTGGATTTGAAGAGGGTAGCGCAATAACGATACAGGCGAATGCAAATGATAATGATGGGTCTATCGCTAAAGTAGAGTTCTATGAGGGATCTACAAAAATTGGAGAGGACACCAGCGCACCATATAGCTTTAACTGGCAAAATGCTGCCCAAGGAGCCTACAGCCTGACTGCTAAGGCGCACGATAACGATGGTGCAACAAACGTATCTGCTGCTGTTCGTGTTTCTGTAGCAGGTAAATCCCAAGAGCCAACTACAACTACTCCAACTCTTACCGAAACCGGGACTACGAGCGGCACAGGCAAAATTACCCGCGAGTACTGGAATAATGTTCACGGAGATAATATAACCGTGATACCAGTGGCAAACACTCCGAAGAGTGTAACAGAACTTACTTCTTTCGAGGCTCCTGCTAACATAGGTGACAATTATGGTCAGCGAATCCGAGGCTACGTAACAGCCCCGGTAAGTGGTCAGTATACCTTCTGGATAGCAGCAGACGATATAGCTGAACTTTACCTGAGCACCGATGAGAGCTCTTCCAGAAAGAAGAAGATTGCCTATGTAAGCAACTGGACCAACTCTCGTGAATGGAACAAGCACAGCGGGCAGCAGTCAGCTAAAATCACCCTGGAGGCTGGAAAACGCTACTATATTGAGGCATTGCACCTGGAGGGTGGCGGCGGCGACAACCTTGCAGTAGGCTGGCAGCTACCGAGCGGCGCCAAGGAGATGCCAATCGCAGGCAACAGGCTCTCAACACCAGGAAGTACTGCTCCAACTACAATCATCACAACTCCGACTGCTGGCGCTACCAGCACAGGTAAGATTACCCGCGAATACTGGTCAAGCGTTGAAGGGAGCGATATAAGCAACGTGCCCGTGACAGACACACCCAATCGGATCACGGAACTGACTTCTTTCGAGGCCCCTGCCAATGAAGGTACCAATTCCGCCCAAAGGATACGAGGCTATGTTACGGCCCCATCAAGCGGACAGTATACTTTCTGGATTGCTGGCGACGACGATGCCGAACTGTGGCTGAGCACGGACGAGAACCCGGACAACAAGAAAAAGATTGCTTCTGTGAACGGCTGGACCAGTTCGCGTCAGTGGGATAAATTCTCATCTCAGAAATCAGCATCCGTTCGACTGGAAGCTGGCAAGCGTTACTACATCGAAGCGCTGCACAAGCAAGGCTGGGGCGGCAGCAATCTGGCAGTGGCATGGCAGCTATCTGGTGGAAAGATGGAGGCTCCAATCGCAGGAAAACATCTATCGCCGATAACTGAGAAACTGGCTTCTACTTCAACAAATGCTATAACCAAAGCAGCAACGTCAGAACCATTTTTCGAAAAAGCTACTGCTTACCCTAACCCGTTCCAGGATATCATCACCCTGAACCTGGGTGGCCAGGAAGTGGCGCTGCAGGAAGTCGTGCTGCTGAACCAGACAGGTAAAGTAGTTTACAGAGCAGAGCGCCTCGAGCTGACAAACAACAGCCTTGAGATAAACCTTTCGGGGGTAAGCTTACCAATTGGCTTATACATCCTGAAGTACACTGATACAGCGGGAAGCAGCAAGAGCATTAAAATAATCAAAAAATAAAGAGTTTAGCATCAAGAAAAAAGGGCCTGCAAATTTGCAGGCCCTTTTTTCTTGATGCTTTTTTGGAAGTAACACAGCTGCCAGCAGCATCCTGAGGCAGACAATGATTTCTGCTACGCAGGCAAAGCTGCAGACTTACCGCACCACCACCAGTTTGCGGCTAATCGTTTGCTTTTTAGTGATCATAGAGAGTTGGTATATACCGGACCTTATATTATCAGGCATTGGCAACACCATCTGAACAACTCCCACGGCATCAGTGGTAACATCCTCCTGAAGGAGCTTCTTACCTGAGAAGTCACTCATCATAAATATCACATTCTCCCCCTTAGGCAAGTTTGTAACCTTTATATTGACATCTCCGCCTGACAAGGGGTTCGGGTATACGAAAAAAGAGGAGGCATTAAATCCCGCTTTTTCTACAATAACAGTAGGTGAATACGTGAACAAGCCATTCTTCTTCATTATCTTCAGCCTATAATGATTCAGGCCATCCATGGGAAATTCATCTACGAAGCGATAGGCCGACTGCTGGTTTGTAGTACCCGTTGCTGTTACTCTCCCTATCTCAATGAAGTCGTCCTCGCCTGTCCCTCGTTCAACAACAAAGTAATCGTTGTTAAACTCTGCCGCTGTTTCCCAATCCAGATTCACCTCATTCACGACAAAGCGGCCTTCGAATGAGATAAGCTCTGTTATGGCATCAGATACCTTTGCGTAGCGCTCCTGAATTTCAGAAGCTGACAGTGCTCTGCCAAACAGCTTTACCTCGTCAAGGTCTCCTTTATAGTAGTAGCCATGGGAGCGGTTAAGGTAGCCAATATTTACTGGCGCCAATGTAGCAAACCCGTTCCGGTAGGTAAAACTTTTCTCTGCCACTTTCTTGCCGTCCACATACAGGCTGTTCAGGCTGCTATTACTGTTTCGAACAGCAACCACCTGGTGCCATGCGCCATCATTTAACTTAGGACCACTACTTCCTATATACCCCCCATCGTAATCACTATTCCGAAGCTGAAACCCTGCATACCCTTTATCGTCGGATCCCAGCCACCAATGCCCGTAAGTGTCTTTGGCATCTCTACCTATAAACACTTTATTATCAGGTGTAGTACCGGTGGTAGACCTCACCCAAAGCTCTATAGTAAAGTTATCAGTAGCATCCCAGTCGAAGTTCATACTTTGACTCACATCTACTTCGTCATCCACTCCATCAAAACTCTGCCCGCTGCCAATTACGCCAAACACAGGGCTTGGCCTGGTGGCCTGCTCACTGTGGGCATCGTAGGGGGTATAAAAGTCTTTATAGGTTAAACCTTGAGATTCGTTCAGCATCCAGTGATGCAGGATGCCGTTTTGCTCGTCCATCCCCTTTTTTACCGTGATCTCGTACTGCTGCTCGTCCTGCCCTGTGCTGTTTTCAGCCTTCACCACTACACTAAATTTGCCTGGCGTGGCTGGCACCCAATCCACAGCACCGGTGGAGGCGTTCACGGCCATGCCGGCGGGGCCAGATACCAGCCTGTAAGCAGGTGCAGGACTCCCGGTGGCTTTTATAGTGTAAGTATATGTCTGCCCTTCAACACCAAAGGTTTTCGGATCTGAGACAATCTGAGGGGCTATTTCTTTAGGACCACAGTAACTGCCGGCTCCGCTGTTGTACTGCTCGTTTATTTCGGTGTATTCGAGGGCCCGGTTATACACCATCAGCTCATCCAGGAGGCCGGTATAGTGATAGCCCTTGTCCAGGTTCAGGTATCCGATATTTACAGGAGCGGCGCTTTCGAACCCTTTTTTGTAGAAATACTCAAAGCCCTCTACCGCAAAACCATCTACGTAGAGTATGTTGAACTTCATATTATTGTCCCGCACCACGGCTATATGGTGCCATTCACCATCATTTACCTTTTTGCCCTCGTGCCTCATGGAAAACCCGTTTCTTTCTTTGTCCCAGAGCTCAAAAACAGCATACCCTTCCGTATCTACCCCAGCCCACCACATCATGCTGGATTCCGTGGCATTCCGCCCAATTACCACCATATTCTGAGACGGCCTAGCTGTGGTCTGTATCCAGAACTCAATGGTAAAGCTACCTTCCAGACCCCAGTTAAAATTATCTATATCGGTGAAGTTGATCTTATTCCCGTTGCCGAAAAGCTGGGCTCCCCCAAAAAGGCTGGCCGCAGTGGAAGGACAGCTTGGACAAAGTGCTTTGTTACCGCTCACGCCATCCACATAACCCCCATCCTGCTGCTCATCGAAACCAAAGTGATGCTGTAGCCCAGGAGGGCAAGTTTCAAAATCGGCCGTTCCGGCAGCTGTTGCCTTTCCGCACATAAGTAAGGCAAAAAAAAGAAAGAAAAGCGGCTTTAAAACGCAGGAACGATCCGAACCGAAAAGAGTGGCCGGATATGGTGTAGATAAAATGGTATGAACGGGGGGGTAAACATTTTTCATGCGCTGCTTCTACTAAAGTTTATATGGGTGACAGACAGCTGAGAAAACACATCCAAGGCATTTATCTGAATGGTATTTCGGGTAGTCCCTGCCTTTCCGACAACAACTTTACCCGCTGAAGAAAGGTGAAGCGAAATATCTATGTAGACTACGATTTTAAACCTTTCTGGTTCAGGGCAAATTGCTAAACCCAATTTCATTTGGCAATATTTCTCTCTTTCTACAGTACCAGCCAGGTAACAGTAAAGGCAAGCAGGCAAACTGAGTGCTCTGTTCCACCCTCCACTTTACCAAACAGAAAGTTGGTTGTTGCGCCTCCCCTTCTGCGGCATTAAGCTGTAACTAAGTGTAATTTCATTTGTTCCTTTGTCTATGCCGCGGGCGCTCTGAACAGGCGACTCGTATGCATAGCCCACATGAAACTGGTTAAAGCGCACACCTGCAGTTAGGTTATAGGCGAGATCATTCCGATAGCCACCGCCTACCCAGAACATATTCTGATAGACCGCCTTTACCTGGCCTTCTACCACAGATCCCCTCGTATTATCAAGAGAGTAAATACTGTTAACAGTGAAGCCCAGGTGATTGCTTATGTTCCTCCGGTAGCCAGCCTGTACTATGTGCCTGAGGGTGTAGGCATCCTCCATAAAATTGTCTCCGGAGGCTAGCATCCTGCCCTGTGTTATATCCTGCAAGGCATATCCCAGGTAATAATTCGGGCTCACCAACGACAGGCCAAGGTTTATGTCCCCTTTACTGCTGCGGTTTTGCCTGCCCAATACATTGTTGTACCGAGGATCATCTTTCTGATCTACCGTCAGGCTGTTGCCGTCCAGGCGCTGCGCCGCGTAAGTCAGCGCTACTCCCCATCTCAGACTCAAAGCCTCTGACAGCCTTACCCCTGAGCCGTAGCTTAAAGCAAACTGCGTTTCTTTCAGTGGCCCGAACTGATCGCTTAGCACTGTAAGCCCTAAAGCATGCTTCGCACTTATACTCTCTAAAGAACCGCCCCTGTCCTCTCTTCGGAAATGATTCCGCCGGTTGTCACGGCCAAACATACTTGTGCCAATCTCGGCTGACACCAGCCCGGTGTTGGGAGCGCCCTCAAAGCCTGTCCATTGGTTGCGGTATATACTTTTTATAACAGACCCATCAGACCCGGTAAGTGACGGGTTGAAGTAATGCTTGTACTGAGAAAAATTTGCGAACTGCTTCCCGCTTTGGGCCTGTAAATCCCACACGAGTGAGACAAGGCAGGTCAAAAGTAAAAGTTTCTTCATTGCTACTATTTTAGAATCGTTACCACTCCTTTTTGCACCAGGTTTATGTCCTTCACCTGTATAATATAGAAGTAGGAGCCTGCCGATATGCTGCCGTTTTCACCTCTTCCGTCCCAGCCTTCTTCCGGGTTACTGGAGTGGAAAAGCCGTACCCCCGCTCTGTTAAACACCTCAACTTCCACCTGATTATAATAATGAAGTTCAGGCACTATCCAGAAGTCGTTGATGCCATCTCCATCAGGAGAGAAGGCATTAACCAGTTTGATCTTGTCCTCGGGCTGGTATAGCGCCTTGGTAAGCGTGAAAGTCTGTTCTATGGCATTACCATAAGGATCTTCGCTTTTGATACGAATAGTGAAAGAGTCCATGCCCGACAGGCCCTGGTTGGTTTTCAGGTGCAGCTGGTGATTGTTATCAAGTTTAAAGAACTGGTTATGTGCATCTCCCTGTCCTGACACCAGGGTATAGGTAAACTCCTCGTCATCGGGGTCTTCGGTAGAGAAATAACCGATTGCCTCTCCCGGGTTAATGTCCGGCTCGAATGTGTGGTTACTTAAGTTGATTGCAGTAGGAACTTGATTGGCTTCTACCTCCACTGTGATCCGGGCCATCAAGTTATTCGTGTTCGACATCTTTTCCTTAAGTTGCAGTTGCCCGGTTAGCACATAGATAGCAGCTACTGTTTCATTATAGCTGCCTTCGTCCCACTTAACTTTGAGGTCTTCTTTATCTCCGTTCGTAAAAGTCACTTCAACTTTGTCAGGCAGGGGCACTTTGTTAAACTTTGTTTTAAAAGGCACTCTGATACCTGGCAAATCACTTACAGCGGCTATATTCTTGGTGAGTTTCTCCACCTGGCTTGTCACGCTTTCTCCTTTGTTCCCCTGTGCATCTATAAGGTGTAGGCGCACGGTTAACAGGCCATCTGCCAGACCAGATAAGTCCAGGTCAGGAATAGTAAAGGAGGAGGAGGACACAATTGCTGTTCCGGTTACTTCGCCACCTCCGTTATCGCTGTTTATACGGTAGGTATAGTTTGCTCCTACCTCAGCACCTGTTACCTCTAAGGATACATGTGTCTGGTTGCTTACGTTTACCTCACTCACAGTAAACCGGATTACGTAACCTCCAGGGGCTGTGGCATCATACAGACGCTCCAGCCTGTTAGAGGCTGTGTTTCCGTTCGAGGCGGCGTCCTGCACCTTGTTTTCAGGCACAGCTGTTACCACCATCCCATCCTGGGCAGGCCTGATGACCGCCGTATACTGCTGATCAGAAATCCGCGTCAGGTTCTCGGCTACTGCGTTTGTGAGTGCGATATCAGACAGCTCAAAGCCACTTACAGCCTCACTAAAATGGAAAACAACCGTAAAAGCTTCGTTTGTCTTTTCTGGTGCAGTTGTGCTTATGCTTACAGCAGGCAAACCTGCATCGTATACCAGCGTGAGTTCATTTGATGCCTCGTTACCGTTTGCTGCTAAGTCCTGTACCGCATTGGCTGCCACACGTGCCGCCACCGCTCCACCCTCGCCGGGCGTGATCAACACAGTATACGTCAGATCATCTACTTTATTCAGCTGAGAGGCAACACCATTTGTTACGCTTAGGTTGTCTTTCCCAAAACCCCTCACCTCTTCGCTAAACCTGATCCTAATAGTAAAGGCAGCGTTTGTTGGATCCGGAGCATCTGAATGCAGCACGACCGCTGGCCGCTGCACATCATATTTTCTGGTGAGAGTAGCAGATGTTTCATTTCCATTCTCCGCCCCGTCGAAGGCCTTGTCTGCTGGCACACGTACACTTACTTCTCCATCTGCTGATGGGGTTATGCTCACTTTATAAAGAGAGGCGTTTACCTTTGTAAAATCACTGGCAGTGCCATTGTCCAGGGTGATGTCTTCCAATTGTAAGCCTGTTACAGCTTCGCTAAAGGTAAAGCTTACAATAAACGGGGCATTTACTGTGGCCGGGGCATCAGAAGCTAATACTACTTTTGGCTGAGTAACATCATACTCAACCTCCAACACATCAGATGCTTCGTTTGTATTACCTGCTATATCCATTACTTTACCAGCTGCAAGGCTCACTCGCACAGCACCATCATTGGTCGGTGTGACTGTAGCAGTATAGGTTGATTTGTCTGATGAGGCCAGGTTACTCAGGGTACCATTCGTCACACTAAAACCATCCGCTGAAATACCATACACCTCTTCGCTGAACATGATGCTTATACTGAATGCTTCTTTTACAGTAGAATTACTGGTGGTTGAAAGACGCACAGTTGGGGCTGTAAGGTCTACCTGCACCACAAAGTCAGCGCTTACGGTTCCTGTGTTTCCGGCAGCATCGGTGGCAGCGGCAGTAAAGCGATAAGCACCTTGTGCAAGAGCCTCATTTGTATAGTTAAACTCCCAGCTACCTGTGCCGGTAACCTTCACTTTACCCACTATGATGCCTTTCTCGAAAAGGGTAAGGTCTGCATTGGCCTCCGCTTCACCAAATAGCTTTAGGGTGTTATCAGACGTTATATAATCATGCGCAAAAGGCCCTCTATCCTCGGTTATTCCGGTGATGGACGGTGCGGCAGGCGCCTGTGTATCAATAGTCCAGCTGTAGGTTGCGGGCGTTGCATCTGTGTTTCCGGCGGCATCTATGGCACGTACAGCTAATATTTGCGGGCCATCTGCAAGCCCCTGTAATGTATAGTGGCTAGCGGCCTCTGTAAAAGCAGCACCGTTCAGGCTTACAAGGAACTTAACCCCGGCTTCATTGCTCTTAAAGTTAAAGGTGGCCTCTCCGCTGCCTGAAGTTGCTGCAGGGCCGGAAGCGATTTCAGTTTCAGGAGCCTGTGTATCTATGGTAAAGGAGGTGGTGGTGCTGTTCGGGCTGCTGTTACCTGCGGCATCCGTGGCTTTGGCAGTAACCCGGTGTCTGCCTTCTGCAAGCGCTGCTGTCGGAATAAGCGACCAGGCTCCGTTGGAGGCAGCAGTAACTGTTCCGATGGCAGTACCGTTTACAGTGATGCTCACCTCGCTTCCAGCTTCGGCTGTACCGGAGATAACAGGTTTGGCAATATTTAAAAAAGCACCGGAAGCTGGACCTGCCACTACCGGGGCATCCGGTGCCTGCGTATCGATTGTCCAGGTAAAGGCAGCTGGCGTGGAATCAGTGTTTCCAGCCTCGTCTTTTGCCCTTACCTGCAAGGTATGGATCCCATCAGCAAGTTCAATGCTATACGGTGTAGAAGCAGCCGAAAACGCCGCACCATCTATACTAACCTCATACCCCGCCCCGCCCTCGTTACTTGAAAAACCAAAGGAGGCCACACTGTTGTTTGAAATTTCGAGTGGCTTGGCTGCAATGGATGTCTCAGGAGCCTGCGTGTCAGGAGCTGTTTCTGCCTGCATCTCCAACAGCTGCTGTAATACGCCAAACCACACCGGGGCCATTTTATCATAGCCTTCCTGCGCCGGGTGCAGGTAGTCTGCCATATCACCTCCATGGAACGTATACCTGTAATCGATACCGGCACCATCCTGCATGTCCACTAGTTCAAGCCTGTCGCCTGCGGCAATGCGCTCTTTCACATAGCCATCTAACATGCTGTTGTATTTCAGGGTGTTTTCTGTTTCTGTTGGGGTATTGCACTGTCTGTTCCCATCTGCATCGGTATAGCAGACGCGCCTGATTATCTTTGCCACAATAACGGTCACTTCTTTCCCTGCACGCGCTTCATACAAATCTACCTGGTCCAGTAAATTCTTCACATCGTTCATGGCGCTTTCACTGCCATCTACCCAGTTCGTGCCAATGTGCAGCAGGATAATATCCGGGCTATACTTGTCTAAATAAGGACCTCCGCCAGGCCCCCGCATAACACCAGTATTGTAAAAGTCAAACTCACCATCAGCCAAAAGCCGGACGATATCTTCATCTCTGGCCCCGCCAAAACCAGCATGGTCTATGTCCAGCTCAAAGCCGTTATTTAATCGGAATGCTTCAGCGTGAGCACCGCCCATGCGCTGGCTACCGACAAAATCAACGGCATAGCCTTCTGACCTCCCATCTAATACCAGTTGCCTGTACAGTTCCTTTCTGTACCCTATCCTTTCCACCTCAGGCAGTGCGCCACCGTCACCCTCTGTGTTGGAGTCGCCCAGGGGCATTATTATATAGGTGTAGCCCTGCTCGTGCGTGGTGGCACTCACCACCTGGCTATAAGCTGATTCCTCACCGTCAGCGACGGCTTTCATTCTGTAGTATACTTTTTGGCTATAGTACAGGCCAGTGTTCCGGAAGCTGTGGTCTGAAGCAGAAAAGGATTCCAGTTCTTTAAAACTTCCTGCCTCCCCTGTATTCGACTTCTCGAGAACATACCCCGTCGCATTCGCTACAGGCGACCAACTGATGGTAATGGCGCCAGCCAAAGACTGTTTGGCCTGTACCTGTGGAGCTGCCAAAGCATATGGATTGGATGCAAATATAGCCTTAGGAATAAGGGGAGCAGCTGCTGCATTTGTCATCAAAGCAAGGAAGAAAACAAAAAACAACCTGCTCGTTCGGATCTTCGGGGACATAGGGCAAAGTATATCTTATCTTTTAATATACCAATATATAACGATTAACCTATATATAGGTTACAAAAACTTACATAATTTTCACAATTACTTAAACATAACAAACACATCAGAATAGTTTTTTATGCTCTGCCTCCAACATCTGCGTTATAACACCGTAAAAGACATGACCCTGAAACTGCTCTGAATGAGCCCTTATGAAGATTTTTCAAGTATTAAAAAAAATATATACTTAAACAGGCAACTTTTTAGAGCAACTTCAATATATATACCCATATAAGCCACCTGAAGCACCATACAAAGTGTAGTAGCATATTCTACTCGAATGCTATTACATTACTAGTTACACCCTAAATAGCTCCCTTTATGCTTTTTAACTCTACTGAATTCTTTATATTCTTCCCGGTAGTAGTTACCCTGTACTTTCTAATGCCCTTTAACAGGCGCTGGATAGTACTGCTGCTGGCGAGCTATTACTTCTATATGTCGTGGAAGCCAGCCTATGCACTTATCCTGGTGGCTTCTACTCTTATAGATTATACCTGCGGCCTGATGATGGGGCGCTATGCCGATGAGGAAAAAGATAAACGGCGCCCATGGCTGTACCTGAGTCTGCTGGCCAACCTTGGCACTCTGCTGCTGTTCAAATACTACAACTTCTTTAACGAGAGTGCTCGTGATATTGCGCTCACCCTGAACGTGCCTTACGCAATGCCTGCCTTCGAGCTGCTGTTGCCCATGGGTATTTCCTTCTATACTTTTCAGACCATGAGCTATAGTATAGATGTTTATAACGGCCGGGTTAAGCCGGAGAAGCACCTGGGAATATTTGCACTGTTCGTCTCATTTTTCCCACAGCTGGTGGCTGGCCCTATTGAGCGTGCCGGCAACTTACTGGGGCAACTGCATGTAAGGCATGAATTCAAGTACGAGCGTGTGGTAGCAGGCCTGCGCCGCATGGCCTGGGGCTTTTTTAAGAAACTGGTGATTGCCGACAACCTGGCGCTTATGGTGAATGCGGTGTATAACAACCCGGCAGATTATGACGGCATCTCCCACATCATCGCCACCATTTTCTTTGCCTTCCAGATTTACTGCGATTTTTCAGGTTACTCTGATATTGCCATTGGCGCCGCACAGGTCATGGGTTTTTACCTGATGGAAAACTTCCGCAGCCCTTACTTTGCCAAAACAATCCCGGAGTTCTGGGGCCGCTGGCACATCTCCCTCTCCACATGGTTCCGCGATTACCTGTATATACCACTGGGGGGTAACCGTGTTGTGAAATGGCGCTGGTACTATAACCTGTTCATCGTATTCCTGGTGAGTGGCCTGTGGCACGGCGCCAGCTGGACCTTCGTAATCTGGGGGGCGCTGCATGGCATATACCAGATATTCGGCATGGCGACCCGGCCACAACGAAACGCTCTCGCTCAAAAAGCAGGGCTTACGCAGCATCCGCAGCTCTACAAGTGGGTACAGGTGTTCACAGTATTCGCTCTTGTGTGCTTCTCCTGGATCTTCTTCAGAGCCAACAGTATCAGCGATGCCTTTTACGTTGTGGGGCAATGCTTTTCAGTGCTCACCAATCCGGGCCAGGTTTTTGCTCTGAACTGGAGTCACGATGTGTTTATGGAGCAGGGAGTTAAAATTTTCCTGACTTCTGTGATAGCCATCGCCATTATGGAAACCGTACATTTAATACAACGCAATGGCAGTGTCTCTCAGCTCATTATGCGGCGTCCGGCCTTTGTTCGCTGGGGAGTTTACTACTTAGCCATTATCGCGGTATTGCTGTTCGGGCAGTTTGGGAATCAGGAGTTCATTTATTTTCAATTTTGATTGATAATGACGACAGTAAAAAAAGATAAAGAAGTAAAGCGGCTGTTGAAGAAGCTTACACTGTTGGCGCTCCCATTCATACTTTGGCCACTGATAGAAGTGTTCCTGCTGCCGATAAACTTTTTCACCTTCCGCATCTGGGAAACTATCTCAGTTAACAGCATGCAGGTTATGTCGGGGCCTTTTTACCCGAACATCCACATGAAAATGATGGAGGAGGGAGAATTAGCCCCCCGCACTCCTTATGCCCGGAAACGCCTGGTAGAATGGTACACCGATGTCTACGGGTACCGCAACCGCGATGTGAAGCATGATGTGTTGCTGATAGGGGACTCTAATATTACCGGCGCCAAGCTTACACAGGACGAAACACTGGCTGAAGTACTGGAAGAGCACCTGAACCGGCCCGTGTATTCTTTTGCCCCTGCCACCGTTAATCGCTTTCTGGCAACAGATCGGTTTGAGCAAGATCCGCCACACCTGGTCATCGTATCCAGTATTGAGCGGCGCGTGCCCGACTTGCCTGCCATTGGTGCAAACGGCTTCAATTCAGAGTTGCGTGATAAGACAGGAAACTTCATAGGCTCCTCTTCCATTCTCACTTCCCTGGCAGTTACCGCCGACCGTATTTCCAAGTTAGGGCTTTACCGCCGCACCCTGGCTGAAATGGAACGCAGCTTAGGCAGGAAAGAATACATCAGCTATAACAATGAGTTTTTTATAGAAGGTGAAATTGCCAACCGTGAGTTCAGCGAAGAAGAGGTTGACAGAGTTGCCGATGTGCTGGAAGGATACCAGCATGTGCTGCAGGAGCGTGGGATACAGTTCCTGTTCTTACCGATTCCGAACAAGGAGAACGTTTATTACCAGTTGTTGCCTTCACAGAAGCAAGCTACTTTCCTGCCGCGACTGTTTGCCAAACTACAAGAGCGTGGAGTGCCGTATGTAGATTTGCAGCCGAGCTTTAACAAATTATATCAGCAGGAGCAGGTACCACTCTACCCTGCCGATGATGCCCATTGGAACGAGGTTGCCGTAAAAGTAGCTGCCAGGCTTTTAACCAAGCATGCTACGGTGGCACAGTTAAAGATAGAACCTGAAGATAAAAACAAGCAGAGCTTGCTTGTGAATTTTAAATAAAAAACCAACTAAAACAGCCTTGGGCTGTTTATCGAATACAATAGTTAAACCTATATACCTATTTAGATGAAGGCTTATTATGACAAGGGAACGAGAAGGTTAAAAAGGATCTTAGGGAAGATTGTGCCTTACAATACACATTACAGGCCCAGTAACATTTGCAGGATAAATCTGGAGGACTTTTCTGCAAGTAACCCTCGTGAACTTTGCATACACCCGATATATCCTGCCTTAACCACCAGCTTAGACATTTCTGAAGACCTGTATGAGGCATGCTCCGAATACTGGAAGCCAAAGAAGGAGGTCCAGACGGACTATATGGTAGTAGAAGTACCTAACGGCCGCATTTATACCGACAATATAAGTAGTGTCGCAGTTGTTTCGCAGTACAACCACCTGGTTGAGAACGTATCGCTGAGCCTGATGAGCGGTAAAGTTTCAGTGCCAAACCTGAACAACATATTCGAGCAGCGCTATTTTAACCCACCTGTTAAATTACAGGGCACCGTATTCTCGCTGCTGACAGGTGGCGCGGGCATCAACAACATCAGCCATTGGTTTGTAGATGTGTTGCCACGACTGCACCTGCTGCGCGAAAGCGGCCTCTACGACAAAGTAGATTGGTTTTACGTGCCCAGCACCCGCTATAGCTACCAGACCGAAACGCTGGAGCTGTTAGGCATACCTGCCGATAAGATCATCTCAGGCGAAACGCACCCGCACATTGCCGCAGACTGCGTTATTGCTTCTACTGCCCCGCGAGGCAACCATACCCTGGTACCGCAGTGGCTGTGCGATTTTATACAGAGTTCATTTATGCCCTATGCTGAAAAAGAAAGCGACATGCTTGTACCGGAATCGCCTTACCTCTACATTAGCCGATCCGATTCCAAAATGCGCAACGTGCTGAACGAAAAAGAGCTGCTTCAAGTATTGGAGCCTTATGGCTTTAGATGCGTGGTTGCAAGCCAGCTGAGCATAAAAGAGAAAATAAAGCTGTTCTCAAAAGCAAAAGTTATCATGGGCGCTACTGGCGCAGGCCTGATCAGCATGTTCTTTTGCAAGCCCGGCACAAAAATGGTTGAGCTTTTTAACGAGGGTTTTGTAATAGAGCCTTTCTATGACATCGCCTCTAAAATAGGCCTTGACTACGAGTACATCATTTGCAAAGGAAGCAAACGTGTTCGCAATGCCAGCCAGGGCCAGCGTGAAAACCTGCAGGTGGAAATAGAGAAGGTGGTGGAGATACTGGAGATGATGAGGGCCAAGCAGGAAAAAAAGTATGAAGTAGCATAAGCTACTTCACATATTACTCTACAGCCTGCCTTTGAACTACTGTTTCAGGGGCAGGCTTTTGTTTTAGCCCGATAGCCTGCCGGTATATGCCCTGTAACTTAAGGTAATTTACCTCGGGCGTATAGTTATGCACATAACTGTTTCGGGCATTTTTACCTAAGCTGGAGGCGTATTCAGGGTTTTGCTCCAGGGCCTTTACCTTGCGGATCAAATCCGCTGCATTGCCTGGCTGATAGTGCAGGCCGTTGTGCCCGTCCTGTACCAAATGCTCGCCTCCCCCTATTTTTGCTGCTATTACGGGTGTACCTGTAGAAAAAGCCTCAATAATGGACATTCCGAACATCTCCGGCCACTCCGAGGGGAAGATCAGTCCCCTGGCAACCTTCAGTTCCTCTATCACCCTGTCCTGCTTCTGATAGCCCCTGTAGTCCAGGTTAGGATACTTTGCGGCGTGTGCTTCCACTGTTTCTCGAAGCGGGCCATCACCGATAACTTTCAGCTTAAAGCCGTGCTGTGCCTGCGCCCGCAGTAAGGTGTCTACTCCTTTTTCCGGGGATAGCCTGCCCACATACAGGAAGTAATCTTCTCTTTTTTCGGCACCTAAGCCCAGATCGGCCGTAAAGTTAGGCTTCACAACCAGCTGCTCGGGATGTGGCTTAAGAGAAGAATTCTGGAAAAGCGCTGCGGCACCCGGTGTAAGCGTGATAAACAGGTCAATTTTGTTTCGGAAGGTGCCTAACAACTTATGCACACCGGTTGTCAGCACCACAGAGGCAGTCTGAAAACGGGAATCCCGGTAGGCTTTGTCTTTGATTGCGGCGTATGGAAAAAGCTTGTGCACATTCTCCAGGTGCACCTTGCCGTGGTAATGCAGGTAAGAGCTCGGGCAAATCAACCTGTAGTTGTGCAGCGTCATCACCACCGGCACTTTAAGCTTTTTACAAACATAGAAGACAGCCGGCGATACCAGAGGAAAGAAATTGTGTACGTGCACAACATCCGGCTTAAACTGCTGTATCTTCTCCTCCACTGCACGTGCGCCCTTTGTATTATAGACTACTCCGAAGGCCGCCTGCAACTTTTCTGCTATACTGTTCACGTCGTTGTTCGTGAAGGTCAGCTTCTCTACTGTATGACCATGCGCCTCCAGCAAGGATGACTCCGCGAAGAAAACAGTGTCTTCGCCGCCGGTCTGTTTGTAGTGGTTATGAACGAGCAGTATACGCATGGATTAAGTGTTTCAGAAATTAGATTCTTATTTAGAAGCAGGTTTTCAGATAGTACTCAGCAACTTATACAGCTCCAGAGCAGGAACTACTGTATGATTGTGTGCGGCTTCATTATGGTGAGAGGTTAACAGCGACACAGGCCACGGATTATTAAAAGGAAAGCTGCCGGTTATACCAGCAGCTTTCCTTTTGACTCCGCCTGCTCATCCACAAAACCGGGATGCGCCTGGTCTTTTTCTGAGATAACTACCGGCTCAAGAGGCCATTGGATATTGAATGCAAGATCGTTCCAGCAGATGCCCTTTTCGGCACCGGGCGTATAAAACTCCGAAACCTGGTACGTGGCCTCGGTTTCATCTTCTAAGGTCATGTACCCATGCGCAAAGCCCTCCGGCACAAACAACATCTTGTAGTTGTCAGCTGACAGCTCCACTCCCAGCCACTGTTTGTAAGTTTCAGAATCAGGGCGTAAGTCTATGATCACATCGAAGATGGCTCCTCTGGTGCAGCGTACCAGTTTGCTCTCCTCATGCGGCTTTACCTGGTAGTGCATGCCACGGAGCGTGCCCTTCTTTGGGTTGAAAGAAACGTTTGTCTGCGATACTTTTGCCGTCAGTCCATGCGCCTCCATTTCGTGCTGGCACCAGGACCTTGCAAAGAAGCCGCGTTCGTCTTCTATCTTTTTAAGCTCCAGCACATACGCGCCCTTCAGTTTTGTTTCTGTGAATATCATATGTCAGTCGTGCTATAAGAAAACCACCTGAAGCAGTCTTAGAATTTTCTACGGTTATATATTCAATCGGTCCGGAAACGAAAGTTAGGCTATCGTCCTGTTGGTTCTAAAACCAGCAAGACGATAGCCTATCCCTGAGTCATGATTTAGTTCCTATTGCTAAACAGCCGCATCCCCCACCACAGCGGCAGGCAGTTCGGCCAGGGCATACCTGAAGTCGAACAGGCGTTTGCTTTGCAGCAGTTCTTTGTTCTGTTTAAACTCCGGCCATGCAGTCAGCAGCACCAGGTCATCAGCCTGATCAACCAGTTCTTGCAGGGTAGCGGTATACCTGATCGGAAAGTTGTACATCTTGTCAAACACCTCGTTGGCCATCGGGTCATAGGCTACAATATTCGTATACCCTTTTGCCAAAAGCTTTTCGATGATGTACTTGCTCGGTGTGAGTCGCACATCATCAGAGCCGCTTTTAAAAGCCAGCCCCAGTATACCGATGTTGCGTTCTTTGGGTACAGCGGCGGCAATTTTGTCTGCTACGAAATCCTTTATCTCATCATTTATTTTCAGGTTGCCATCCAGCACTTTGGGTTCAAAGCCATGCTCCTTCGCTATGCTGCTGAGGGCTGCCGTATCTTTTGGCAAACAATACCCGCCATAGCCACAGCCCGGGTACACATAGCTTGCCATGGCCGCAGGCTTACCATACCAGCGCTTGTCCTGGTGCAGGATCTTGAAAGCGGTTGGCACATCAATGTCCCCGATATGCTCTGCAATCATAGCCATCTCGTTTGAGAAGCTGATGAGCGTAGACAGGAGCGTATTTGACAGGTATTTGATGAACTCGGCCGAGTTAAAGCTCACATAATGCACCGGCGCATTGAAGGGGATGTAAATCTGGTTCAGAATCTCTTTGGAGCGTTCATCCTCCACCCCGATTACTACTCTGTCCGGGTTCATGAAGTCGTCCCAGGCATAGCCCTCACGGAGAAACTCAGGGTTGGAAGCCAGACCAATAGACTTATTGTAGGCCTTGTTCTTTTCCTCTACAAATGGTTTTACCTTTTTAGAAATGGTAGAAGGCGGAACGGTAGATTTGGTCACAATGACCTTGAAATCGCCTTCACTCGCTTCAAAAACGCCCTCCACGGCACTCAGCAAATAGGTAAGGTCTGCACTGCCATCTTCTTTACCGGGCGTTCCCACACATATAATCACCACCTTACTGTTGTTCACCGCTTCTTTAAGGGAGGCATCTACGATAAAGTTATTCCCTAACTCATCCCGCAGGGCATCGTCGAGGTGCGGCTCGTAGAAAGGCGTCTTATAGTTTTTTATACTTTCAACCTTTTGCTTGTCGAGGTCTATGCCGTACACCTTGAAGCCTTTCTTGCTGAAGCCCAGCGCAGTTGTCAGCCCGACAAAGCCTAGTCCGAGTACTGTTATCATAGTAGTTTCCCTTCGTTTATTTTCAAGAATTCCAAAAAGCGGCCGATACCTTTTTCTACACTTACAGTAGGGTTATAGCCCAATACCTCGCGCGCTTTGCTTATATCCGGACACCGTCTGTTCGGGTTGTCGGTCAGGTACTCTTTGTCTTCCGGCTCCTGGAATTTGATCTGCCCCTGATAGTCAAAGATCTCGCGACCGTGCTGGTTAAACAACTCAGCATACTCCCGCACCGATAGCTCCGGCTTGTCCATGCCAATGTTGAACACATCAAAACTGCCATGCAACATCACTTTCAAATACCCTGTGATAGCATCTGAAATGTAGCAGAAAGTACGGGTCGGGGTGCCGTCTGAGAAAATCTCCAGGTCACGGCCTTCCACTACCGCTTTGGCAAAGTCCGCTGGCAGGCGCTTGTCGTTGATGTTCATGCCCGGGCCATAGTTGTTGAATGGCCTGGCTACACCGATTGGCATATTGTGCTTTTGTGCGAACAGGTAACAAAGGGTCTCCCCGAAACGCTTCGCCTCGTCGTAGCAGGCACGCGGGCCGATGGTGGCGACATTGCCCCTGTAGTCTTCTTTTGTAGGAATAAACTCCGGGAAAGGATCGCCATATATCTCGCTGCTCGAGAAGAACAGGAAGGCTTTCACTGATTTCCCGGCATAAAAGTCGAGCAGACGACGAAGGCCTGTTATATTGGCATCCACTGTTTCTATTGGGTAAATACGATAGAACGTAGGGGACGCGATGGAAGCCAGGTGCATGATAACATCCGCGTCAGCAGCCTCCGGTATAGCCGCCACGTCGTCGGTGATCACGTTGAACTCATGCAGCGAGAAAACGTCAGGCTTGCTGTCGATTAGCTCTGCCAGCCAGTCTTTTGTACCAGTCAGGAAGTTTTCCAGCGCAATCACTTTCTTCAGTTGCAGCTCTTCAGCGAATGTCGCAAAGAAGTGCATGAAGTAGTAGCCTAAGAAGCCTCCACAACCTGTTATTAAGATAGTTGAGTTTCTGAGCTTGTCTTTTTCGGCAGCTGTGAGGTTCTGGAAGATATTCTGCATGTCTTCCTGCAGCACCCTGTTTGTCTTTTTAGCCACCGCTGTATTTTCCATCATTATGTTTGCTGAATCAGGTTAATTTGAAATGAGATAAGCTATGCCAGTTCGTTTTCCTTTATTTGCTCAGGGAAAAACATTTGCAACTGTTCTTTGTACAGGCGCTGCACCAGATTTTCGGCAGGCAGTTCCACATCATCAAACGTGATAACATGGTCACGCGGAAGGTCTTTCTTTAAGATGGCACCTTCGGCCAGACCTACCGGCAACAGGTTCTCCTGACGTGCCGTTTGCGCGTTTTCGCACTGCCCGTAATACGTATACCCCCCAAGGCCGTCGAGCTTCTGTCCGGCTTTGAGTTCTGTTTTCGCCATCGTGATTACCTCTACCACCGGCCCTGCAATGGGCGCCATGATGATATCGTTGAACAAAACCATGCGTGCAATAGAATGAGGAATCTCGAAGTAGATCAGGTGGTAAGGTGTATAGAAACTGTAAAGCGGACCCTCTCCCAGTTTGCCATAGTTGAGGTAATGCTTTGTCTTCGGATCATCGGTGGTGGCATACACAAACACGCCCGGGCCAGGCTTAGGCCCTACCACGTAATCTACTATACCGCCAAGCTTTTCCAGTTCATCCACATCGTACATCGTCACCATGTCATCGATGTGTCCGTTATGGTGGTAGCCCAGCATACCGCGTTTTGCCACGCCCATTCCGGTAGCATTTGCCACACAGGCCTGCTCGATAGATATTTTTGTACCGTCTGCAAACAAGGTCACCATTTCAGGTGTCAGGTGCCACTGTGCCGCAAAGCCTGCCTGTGTGGTGGGGTTGCGGTAGTAATCCTGCAGTCCTTTAATGTTGCCGCAGAGCAGCGGCTTTAAGCCGATACTTTTCACAAACCGGTAAAGGTTCATGATCACACCCGGTTGGTCGCCGTCGGAGCCGCTCAGCATCACGCCGGCTTTGTCGGCGTACACTTTCAGGATTGGGCCGAGGGTGGCATCCACTTCCGGGTTAAACATCAGCACATGCTTCCTGTTTTCGATCGCTTTCATGATCAGGTTTGCGGCGTACTCAATGGTACCTGTTGCCTCTACCAGTATATCAAGCCCGTTTACTTCGCAGAGCAGTTCAGCATTTGTAGTCACGGCATAGCCGCCCTTGTCCATGCAGCGCTGCAGCGACTCGAGGTCATCACATACTTCCGCCGTGGTTTCTGTGTATTCGTAAGCTTCCTGGGCTTTGCTTAGGGTCCGGTTGGCGATAACGGCTATCTCCATACCAGGAGTATAGCGCATTACCTGGTTCACCAGGCCCTTTGCCATTTCGCCGGCCCCAAACAGACCTACCCGAATAGGATTTCCCTCCTGCTCACGGACCTTCAAAAAATTATCAACAATGATCATAATCAGATTTAGTTTACAGACTTCGACAGCATTTTATGCCACACATTCCAGGGCGCTTTTCCGCTTTGCCACAGGTCATCGAGTACAGTCTTGTCGCGCAGGGTGTCCATCGGTTGCCAGAATCCGGCATGGCGGAAAGCAGAAAGCTCTCCTTCTTTGGCAAGCTTCTCCAGAGGGTCCCGCTCCCAGGTGGTGCTGTCATCGTCGATATAATCGATTACGCCCGGCTCGAGCACAAAAAAGCCCCCGTTTATCCAGGGCATGTCACCACCGTTTGGCTTTTCCTGAAACTGATTGACTTGTGAAACCCCGCCTGCCAGATTAAAGGCGCCGAAACGGCCTGGCTGCTGCACAGCAGTGAGGGTTGCCAGCCTGCCCTGTTCTTTGTGGAAGTTTATGAGCGATGTTATATCTACATCGCTTACACCGTCACCATAGGTCATACAGAAAGTCTCATCTCCTATATAATCTTTCACGCGCTTCAGGCGACCGCCCGTCATAGTTCCCTCCCCGGTGTCCACAAGCGTCACTCTCCAGGACTCTGTGTTATTCTGGTGCACTTTCATGCTGTTGTTACGCATATCGAATGTTACATCAGAATTATATAGGCAGTAATTTGAGAAGTACTCTTTGATTACATGGCCTTTATATCCACAGCAAATGATAAAATCATCAATACCATGATGGGAGTAGATTTTCATGATGTGCCATAAAATGGGCTTACCGCCTACCTCTACCATCGGTTTGGGGCGAATGCCGCTTTCTTCACTTATTCTTGTTCCATAGCCACCGGCAAGTATAACTGCTTTCATTTTTTAATAAGGGCTTATAATGCTCAAAACATCAGGACTAAATTTAGCAACACTTGCTAATGACCATCTATACGACAATCGCTATATTTTGATGTTTGGAAATAAAAAATATTTCATTCATTTGCTGTTTTAACACAGATTCTCGCTAATAACCAAGTGTTTAACATTTTAGACCGCTGGATATTTTTATATGAAAACATCAGTTATGCTGTAAAATGGCTCTAGATGAGAATTATACTGCCAGATAGTAGCGGGAGGAGGAAGGTGTTATTTGGCGTAATGCGATGTAAGTCTACTTCACCTGTCTTCCCTTCTTTCTACAGCTTTACATGTAATTATTTATGCCCGGTTTCCTTTCGCTGCTTTCTGCAGCATTGTTTTCAGGACAAGGAACATAAAAACACTATTTGTCAGGAGGTAGCGCTTCCACAGGCGTCGCGGCTCCAGCCATAACCTGTAGGTCCATTCAAGGGAGAAATCCCTTGCCCACTTAGGCAGTCTTTTCTCCAGGCCAGCAAAGGTCATGTATGCCTGCCCTACTCCTAACATGCAGGCGTTTACCTTTCCCTGATGCGCTGCCATCCAGCGTTCCTGCTTTGGGCAGCCCAACGCTACAAACAAGAGGTCAGGCTCCGTTTCATTTATCATGTTCACGATATCCGTATCCTCTTCTTCAGACAATTGAAGGAAAGGGGGCGAAAAATAACCGGCTATTTTTAATTCCGGATACTGATCTTTTGCCTTCGACACCACGGCGCTCAGCACTTCGTCTGTGGAGCCATAGAAGTAAACCGACTTGCCCCTGCGGGCTGCCTCCTGAAGCAGGCGGGGCAACAGGTCCATACCGGCCACCCTGTCCTGTGGTTGCTTATACAGGATCCGCATGAGCTTTGAGAGCGGTCCGCCATCTGGTGTCGCCAGGTCTGCCCGGTTTAATACCTGGTTAAAATCCGGGTCACGGTAGGCCTCTACCAGCATATGCACGTTGGCAAAGCACACATAAGAGGAAGGGCGGTTTTCAGTAAGCCAGAAAACGTGCTCCACAAATTCGTTAAACCTTCCCTTTGAGATGAAGGAGTTTAAAAGCTTACGTTTCTCTTGTAAGGGTGGTGCACTCGTAAACGGCTGTCTTGCTGCAATGGTATCAGTATGCATTCTTTTCACCTTTGATCATGTTCCAGATCGTCAAGAAAATAATTTTCATATCCATCATAAAGCTCCAGTTTTCCATGTAACGCACATCATACTCTATACGCTTTTCCATCAGCTTTAGCTCTTTGGTCTCTCCACGGAAACCACTTACCTGTGCATAACCTGTTATACCCGGTGTTACGAAGTGGCGCATTTTGTACTTTGAGATCACTTTGGAGTACTGGTCCAACTGAGACACAAGGTTCGGACGCGGCCCCACAACAGACATATCGCCTAACAGCACATTGAAGAACTGTGGCAGTTCATCCAGGTTTGTTTTCCTGAGAAACCTTCCTACTCTGGTTACACGAGGGTCATGTTTAGTGGCCTGCTGCTCCGTCTGGTTGTTCACGTGCATGGTCCGGAATTTGTAACACAGGAACAATCTGTTTTTCTTTCCCGGGCGAAGCTGCTTGAAAAAGACAGGTCCCTTTGATTCTAATTTAATAGCCAGCGCGATGATGGGCAGCACAATAGGGAACAGGAACAGGATAACTGTTAAGGAGAACGCGAAGTCAAAAGCACGCTTGATGATGCGGTTTGTCACATGCTCCAGCGGTTCTCTACGAATACTGATAATGGGTATGTTGTGATAGAAATACATGTTCACCTCCTTCTGCACGATACCGCTGAAATCCGGCACAATTCTGAAGTACATGAAATTATCATCTGCAAACTCAGTCAGGTCTTCGATCTGCTCTCTGTTATTTAGCGGCAGTGTATAGTACACTTCATCAATTCTATGCTGTAGGCAGTACTCTTTCAAGTCAGCCAGTGTGCCGCGCACCTGGCTGTTGTGCGGGTTAACTGCATCTGTATTATCATCGAAAAAGCCCATGAACTTTGTTCCCGGATGCTCCTCAGAACTAAAAGTATCCCGAAGAGACATAGCCGCCGGACCTGTGCCTATGATCACATAGCGCGAATAAGCCATGTCTGACTTGGAAAAATAGCGGTTGACCAGGAGTAGTATTATGCGGCTAATACCTATCAGCAGTGCTGTTAACAGGTACGTGTAAAGCAGCAACAAACGGGATAGGTCTTCCAGGTTAAAAACCACAATGCAGGTTGACAGCAGAAAGGCATGCAAGATAAACACGTTGATTAGTTCTGCTGTTTTCTTCTCAAAGGGTATGAACCCTTCTATCCGGAAAAAAAAGTATTTGAACCCTGACACAATCCACCAGAACAAAGCGAACAGCACGAAAAATATGCTGTACTGATGCTGCAGTGCTGTATCCCCATACCTGAACATGTGGGATAATTTAAAAGAGATAGCGATAAGGGCAATGTCTAACATCAACAGTCCGGCTCTGTTCATGCTATAGTGGTGGCGATTCTTATTCATGGTAAAATTATAGTAACATTTTAATCATACTATAGAGGTTTATTTTTCTCGTCCCGCAATGATTTGATAATATTTACATATATAATATCATATATTATATATGTAACTCGAAAGCAGGTATCAGCAAAACAGAGGTTGCTGACAATTGAATTACGGCCATACACAAATAATGTTTAGTATTTTCTATATATATTAAAACAATATATAGAATTACGTATCAATCCACCGCATTCAGAGAAAGCTCTAAAAAAATGCTTCCATTTTATTTTCCGGCACAAACAAACCGTAACAAACTGGCTCTGTTATACATCATATAAACTGAATATATAGAAATATTAATATAAAACAGGGTCAGTTTTGCAGGTGTATTAGCTCTTATGGTTTAGACGTTATTACCCAAATATTGGTTGTATGTATCTCTTTAATAGTTTCACTATATTTGTATTTACAGACAGAAAAGGAACATCTATAACAGCAAAGGGTAAATTCCACAATATGAGGTATTCCTAACCCTTTTGGCAAAGAAACCCTGCCTTCACATAAAAGGCATACCTATACCCCCATGGCTGGGTTAAGTTAAATAGCCATGTTAGGTTTCGATTTTTGCCTCAGAGTTGATTCAGTGTCTGTGTGGCAGGTTCAGGAGAAAAGAGGCTGCAGCTATTGCCCTCACATTTATTCACTTTGATTATGGAGCTGCATTAAAAATTCATTAATTTTCATCTTCTCTGTATGTTGGTTTATCTTTTCCACTCTGGAGCATGTTTGAAATTCATCCTTTGCGCTGCCAACCGCCCATAAAGGGTTCTGGTCAATTTTCGCTTACAAAAACGAAATGCAAACATGCTCTTAAGAAAAAAACACTGAAATGATCACATTCAAACGGACCCTGGGAGTAGTGTTAGGCCTCTGCTTCGTTGGTTTTGCAGTAGTGCAGTACAACGACCCGGACCCTGCGCTATGGATAACCATCTATGGCATAGCGGCTGCTCTGAGCATTGCAGCCGGATTTGGCAAAGTAAACAACACTGTACTGGCTGTTGCATGTGTTATATATGCAGTCGGTGTTATCTTTTGGTGGCCAGAGCAATTTGAGGGAGTGGGTGACAGCATGCGGGATGCCTCAACAGGTCTTCTTTTAAAGAATGTGGAAGAAGGACGTGAGTCGTTGGGGCTAGCCCTTTGCAGCATAGCCATGTTAAGCTTTATCCTTGTAAACAAGTTGAGCAATAGCAGCAAAACAGCCAATACAGCACCATAACAAAGGAGGGGCTAGCTGTATCATCGGCTAGCCCCTCCTTTGTTATGGTGCTTATTCTTCTAGATTTGCTCGGCTTTGAAACCTGCTTTTTCTACTGTGCTTTTTATCTGCTGCGCATCCAGGGAGTCTGACTTTACTTCCAATACTTTATCGGGGTTATCAGTATCTACTTTCCACTCCTCTACCCCCTCCAGCTTATTCAGGTGCGGGGTTACAGCCTTTACACAGCTGCCACAGTTTATAGTTGTTTTAAATTTGTACGTTTCCATATTTATCTTAATTAATTCGACTAACAATAATTTTCGATTACAATCTCTTGCCTCTTAAGCGAAGGCTGTTCCCCACCACCGAAACTGAGCTCAGCGCCATGGCTGCACCGGCCACCATCGGGCTCAGCAGGAAGCCTGTAAAAGGGTAAAGTAAACCTGCTGCCACCGGAATACAGATTACATTGTAGAAGAAGGCCCAGAACAGGTTTTGATGAATCGTCTGTACAGTAGCTCTTGAAAGCTTTACGGCACCGGCTACCTGCATCAGGTCAGAGCGCATGAGCGTGATATTCGCTACATCCATGGCAATGTCCGTACCCTGCCCCATGGCGATGCTGACATCGGCAGTGGCCAGGGCCTGCGCATCGTTTATACCATCTCCTACCATAGCCACGACTTTGCCTTCGGCCTGCAGCTTCTTCACAAAATCTGCTTTATCGTTTGGCAACAGCTCCGCCTTGTAATGCGCCACACCTACCTGCCGTGCCACAGCGGCGGCTGTCTGTTGGTTGTCGCCTGTGAGCATGTATACCTCCAGCCCTGCCTCCTGCATTGCTTTTATACCTTCCGCCGAAGCTGGTTTGATAGGGTCGCTCACGGCGAATACCGCCAGCGCCTGCGTCGCATCTGCAAAGAAGATAACAGTCCTGGCGTCTTCCTGCAGCTGCCTGGCAGCCTGCAGCAGGTGCTCCGGCACCTGAATGTGCTGTTGTTTAAGCAGCTTTTCGTTTCCGGAATAATAACGCGTGCCCTCAAAAACGGCCTCCACGCCTAAACCTGTCAGGCTATTGAAACTGGCTGGCTGCAGCGCCTGCAGGCCTTTTTCTCTATAGAATGTATAGATAGCCTGCGCGATGGGATGCTCTGACTGCGCCTCCATAGAGAAGAACAACTGCTCGAGACGCTCCTGCGCTACTGTTTCATCGGCCCACACCACATCAGTTACGGAAGGTTTCCCCAACGTAATGGTTCCTGTTTTATCCAGTATCACTACGTCCGCTTTATGCGCGCGCTCCAGGCTCACGGCGTCTTTTATCAGGATACCGTTCTCAGCGCCTCTTCCCACCCCCACCATAATGGCTGTCGGGGTGGCCAGCCCCAGCGCACAGGGGCAGGCAATCACCAGTACGGATATGGTGGAGAGCAGCGCCTCGGAAAGGTATGCCTCCCCGCCTACTATAAGCCATGCCACGAAAGTCAGCACTGCAATCACCAGCACAATCGGCACAAAGATGCCGGCAATTTTATCTACCAGCTTCTGCACGGGAGCTTTGCTGCCCTGCGCCTCCTGCACCAGTTTGATAATGTGCGCCAGCATGGTTTCACCACCTGTCTTGCGGGCCACCAATTGCAGGCTCCCCTTCTGGTTAATGGTTCCGGCAAAAAGCATGTCGCCGGCCTGCTTCTGCACCGGCAGCGGCTCGCCGCTCAGCATGCTTTCGTCTACGTACGTAGTGCCTGCTACCACCTCGCCATCCACAGGAACCCGTTCGCCGGGCAGCAGCAGCACCTTGTCCCCTACCTGCACCTCTTCTATCTTGATCTCCAGTTCACTCCCGTTCCGTATTACCCGCACCGTTTTCGGTTGCAGCCCCATCAGCTTTTTAATTGCGGAGGAGCTTCGGTCTTTGGCGTTTTCCTCGAGGTACTTACCCAAAAGGATAAAAGCGATAATCACCGCCACCGCCTCATAGTACACATGCGGCATCAGTCCACGGCTCAGGAAGAACTCGGGGTATACGGTATTAAAAAGGCTGAAAAGGAAGGCGATGCCGGTGCTAAGGGCCACCAGCGTATCCATGTTGGCGCGAAAGTGCTTTGCCTGCGCCCAGGCTCCCACAAAAAAGCGCTGCCCCGCCCACAGCAGGATGGGTGCGGTCAGGAGTAAACTCACCCAGTTGCCCCATGCAAAGGTATCATGGAAGAACATACCCAGGACAAACACCGGTAGCGCCAGCACGCCTGCCACAATCGTCTTACGCTTCAGTTTTGTGAGGGCAGCGGCTTGCCGCTCTTCCAGTTCCTCCTGTGTTTTCTTTTCAACCAGTATATCAAAACCAATCTCCTGCACCGTTTCACGCAACTGCTCGGGGCTGACTTTTTCCGGCTCGTAAGCGACCTGCAGTGTTTTGCCGGCAAAATTCACATTCGCCTCCTGCACGCCCTCCTGTGATCGCAGCATACTCTCGATACTACCGGCACAGGAAGCGCAGCTCATTCCTTCTACCGGAAAGGTGGTTTTGGTTAGTTTACTTTCTGTTGTAGTTGCCATTTCTTTCTCTGCTTTCATTCTTTTACAAAGGTAGGGCAGCGCCTTTGTCCTTCTGTTACACAATTCTGCCTTCGTGTTACAGATTTTTATACTCCGACTGAATTGAAAAGATACTCCGGCCGGATACAGACTATTGGCAGCTTCTTTGATCAAACTTTTCTAAGATCAAAAAAGCAAGGTCTTTACAAGCTCATAACTCTACTATTAACTGTGCATTCCTATAAACAATGCTGAGTAATACAAAACAAATCAGTATATAAACATTTAGTGTATAAACATACAATGTGGAGATTTTCAATTATAAAAAGCACTTTATATATTAGTATAGTTCAATAATTAGTTCCTGTTTTCTCTATTTATAAAACACTGGCTATACTTTTTGTCATTCTCATTCCTATATAGTACTTTTCACTTTCCAAAACTGCATCAGCAGTAACATGCCTAATTTTTCAGGTTTTTTATCTTGTATGCACCCCAAAGAATTTAACCAAAATAGCACCAGCACCTATGGCCGGACAATTCGTTTTATTGGGTTTGCTTTTGCCGGTTTGGCATTTGTGCTCGTGGCGGTTTGTACTATTTCCTTTATAGCAGCCAGGCAGGTGCAACAGAACTATACGTTAGTTGTTCTGAGCGCATTACATAAACTGCAACTGGTAAATGAACTCCATAACAATGATGATGAAGTACAGAATCTACTGGCCACATACATTAGTTTAGAGGATGCAAGTTTGAAAGAAGAAATCAGAAGAAGGATTAGGGTAGCGCATAACGAAAACACCGCTGCTATCCGCCAGCTTGACAGACTGCTACAGGATCAGGAAAGACAGGAGCTGCTTCATAACATTATCAGGGAGCGTAGAACGTATTATATTGTATCCGATAGTCTGCTGAACCTGAGCAACGAAAGTCCGGAGGAGGCACGGGCTTATGCCAAGGCCAAGCTTCAGCCTATTCACCAACGCCATCAACAATACCTGCAGGCCCTCAGCAAGCAGATCAAGGAGAATGCAGATATACGGGCCGACGAGGCTGTTGCCTCCATCAATTCCTCTGTAAACAAATACACCCTGCTGTTACTCCTTGCCCTGGCTTCCGCCGCCGGTGCCGGCTATATCATGCGATATGTGTTCAAGAAGCTGAAACAGGAAAACGAATACCTGAACACAGAGATTGAGGAGCGCAAAAAGCTGGAGTACGCGCTCGATGAGCAGCAGCGGGAGTATAAAATGCTGTTCAACCGCAACCCGATCCCGATGTGGATTTATGATCAGAAAACATTCATCATTCTGGAGGTAAACCGGGCAGCTGAGCAGGAATACGGGTACTCTGAAGCGGAATTCCTGAATATGACAGTGCTGGACCTTCGCCCTGAGGAGGATGTTGCTAAATTTAGAGATAGCCTTAGAGAAGCAGGTAAAACGAATGATGCCTTGTCTGCTAAGTCTGTACATAAGCGCAAGGACGGTTCAGTGTTTCAGGTAGAGGTACGTTCTCATTCCCTGCCTCTTAGGGCAGAGCTACAACCAAGGCTGGTAGTGGCGGTAAACATACAGGAACGGGAACAGGCGCTGGAACAGTTGAAGCAGAATGAGGAGCAACTTCGTGAAGTCAGTTCCAGTGTGCCAGGTGCTGTGTTTCAGTACCAGATGGAGCAGGATGGCAGCTTCAGCTTTCCGTACATCAGCGACGGAATCTATGATATCTGCGGTGTTAGGCCCGAAGAAGTTTACCGGGAACCAATGCTGCTTTACAAAAACCTGCATCCTGACGATATGGCCGGAGTAGAGCGCACAACTGCAGCCTCTTACAACAACCTGACCCCCTGGGAGCATGAGCTGCGGGTATGGCAGCCCGAAAGTAAAAAGTATATGTGGGTGCGGGGCCATAGTTTACCTTCCTGCAGAGGGAAAGGCACCGTTGTCTGGAATGGCACCTTTATCGACATCACCAATCAAAAAGAGACTCAGGAACAGTTAAAGCGGAACGAAGCAAACCTGCGGGCCCTGCTGGACAGCTCTTCGCAGGCTATATACCTGCTGGATGATGCGTTGAAAGTAATCTCCTTCAATAAAGAAGCGGCGGCCGACGTATGGAAGTATCTTCTAAAAAAGTTGGAGCCCGGGCAAAGTATGCTGGAGTATATCTCCAGCACAAAAGTGAACAGCACCAAAAAGTGCCACGCCAGGGCCATGCAGGGCGAGACAATCGTTTTTGAGGCCGGCCACGGGGAGTTCTGGCACGAGATAACCTACCAGCCTGTAACCAGCGAAGAAAACCATATACTGGCCGTTGCCCTTACTATCCGTAATATCTCGGAGCAGAAGATATCCATGGAGACAATCAGGCGAAACGAGCTACAGCTAGCACGGGCACAGCAGCTGGCGAAACTGGGAAGCTGGGAGTACCATGTAAGGCAGGGGATGCTGACATGGTCTGAGGGGACTTTTGCCGTTTACAGAAAAAAGAAAGATAGCTTTGCCCCTTCGCTTCACAACATGTTAGCCCTTATTCACCCCGAAGACAGGAATAAGGTGAAGGCAAACTACTTAAAGGCTATCGAAACGAAAAGCATGCTGAACTTTGAGCATCGCATTATTTTACCAGGCGGGAAAGAGGCGAATGTGATGGAGGTGGCTGAAGTAACCTGTGACGAGGACGGAGAAGTGATTAAACTATCTGGTACGGTGCAGGACATTACAGAACGAAAAAAGGCGGAGCAAGAGGTTACTGGAGCGAAGAACCTGCTGCAGACAACCATTGAAAACATACCGGAAATCATCTTTACTTTGAATCCTGCACTGAGCATTATTTATATAAGCCCCCAATGCAAGCAGATAACAGGCTACACGGAGGAGGCTTTTTTAGGGAAACCGGAAACGTGGCTCAAGGTAATACACCCCGAAGACCAGAAGCCTTTGATGCAGGAGGTGCTGCCCCTGATTCTCTCAGGACAACCGAAGGAGTATGAAATGCGCCTGGTAGACAGTTCCGGAAAGCTGCGCTGGCTTTTGCTCCGTATGTCGCCGGGCCTGGACCAGGAGGGCAAAGTGATACAAGTGTATGGCTCCGCCTCTGACATGACGGAATACAAGGAGGCGGAGGCAAAGCAGCAGGAGCTTTCCGAGCAGCTGATAAAGCAAAACCAGAACCTGCAGCAGTTCGCTTACATCGTATCACATAACCTGCGGGCGCCTATTGCCAACATGCTGGGCCTCACCTCTATTTACGACAGGAACAGGTTCGATGCCCCTATCAACCAGAAGGTGATAGACAACCTGATGAAGTCTGCACAGCTTCTGGATGCAACGATCCATGACCTGAACGACATCCTGACAATCCGCAGCCAGATTAGCAGCATCAAGGAAACCATCGCTTTCGATTGCCTGCTTCAAAATGTTTTAGAAATACTGGATGCCGAAATAACTGCATGTGAAGCCTCTGTAAGCGCTGACTTCAGTGATGCACCGGAGGTTAGCAGCATCAGAAGCTATGCACAGAGCATTCTGCTAAACCTGGTTTCCAATGCTATCAAATACAGGTTTCCGGGCAGAAAACTTAATATTAGCATTAGCACATTCAGGCTAAACAACTATATTTGCCTGCGTGTGCAAGACAATGGCTCTGGTATAGACCTGGAAAAGCAACAGGATAAAATCTTTGGGCTCTACAAACGATTTCACCAAGGTGTTGAGGGTAAAGGAATCGGATTACATCTGGTAAAGACCCAGGTAGAATTACTTGGAGGCAAAGTAGAGGTACATAGCACGCTGCATGAAGGCTCCACCTTCAGTGTCTACTTCAAAAGTTAGATTTTTTTACAATGAGTACTTTAAAGAAAGTAGTATTAGTAGATGATGACCAGGTAAACAACTTTGTTTGCGAGAGTATAATCCGCAACGAGAACTTTGCTGACGAAATTATCAGCTTCGATTGGGCGGAGGATGCTTTGAAATACTTACAGGAAGAATCGAATAAAGGAGTAGGCAGCTTCCCTGACCTTATTTTCCTGGATATTAATATGCCCGGCATGGATGGCTGGTCGTTTATACATGAATACAAAAAGCTCCCGGAGCAAGCTACTGCGCACTGCAGCCTGTTTATGCTCTCGTCTGCTGTAGACAGAAAGGACATTCTAACAGCAAAAAGTAACGAAGAAGTGAAGGAATTCTTCTCTAAGCCACTGTCGCCTGAAATTCTAAACATAATCCGGGAAGACTATATTCAGAACCGTTAGGCAAAATCTTGCTCTGCAGCCTGCAGCCGGATTCGGCACTTTAGAACGGGCTTAACTCCCGGCCCTGTTCTACCCTCTCCTCTTCCCTGAAGTACCTTCGTTATTGCAGAGGCATCAGCTCCTCTGCAAGCAAGGCAGGCAAAATCCCGCATTTCCATCCATCATCTGGTAAGTCAAAAGCACTATCAAAACATAGGATAAACTATATATTAAAGGCTTGTCTATTTCCAGCGTATAGGCAGCTAATCCTATCACAAAACCTTTGTTTTGTGCGTTTATCCCTGATTTGTCAGAAGCTCTGAATCAATAGAAGCATCTACTAATCCAGACTGCTATTATTTAGATTTGAATTACTTTATATATAGAAAATATAATATTAATTTATCTTACCATAAAAATAACTTAAATAATATATAAGAATACAACTATAATTTTCAGGGTTCGTATCACGTAGCATTCACTATATAAACATGTTAATATATAGTGGAATTAATCATACAAACAACCAAACCCCTATACACCCATGAAAAGGATTTTATCTTTCGTCGTATTCGCTTTACTTCTGACTGCTCCTGCATTCGCACAGGTTGGTATACTAGATGTATCCCCGGAGCTAGAGAAAAAATGCACCAGCATTACGCAAGCTATGACGCAAAAGCTTCAACTAAATGAACCTGTCTACATTCAGTTGAAGGCTTTAAACAGGAAGCGGATGGCTAAAACAGCGGAATTACTGCGCAGCTATACGAACAACGACAGCTTACTGCATGAGAAACTGCAAGAAGTTGAACTTGATTATGAGCAGCAGCTCATAAACTTTCTGTCACCGAAGCAGCTGGAAGCTTATGCTACTTACAGAAAAGATGCTTCCGAAACTATGTTTGCAGCAGCGAAAGAGAAAATGTAGACACCCCAAAAAAGACCACTATGCTGTAGCCTCATGAAAAGAGGCTACAGCATAAAAAGCAAGAGGGAGAGCTAAATGGCTCTCCCTCTTGCTTTTTATGCTGCCTTGCTAATTAGCGTCGGCTGTGATCTTCATCGTTTGGTGTTTCTTTATCTTCACCCAAAAGCTGATCTCCACTTCTGATACCGTTCACGCTATCGTCCATGGCGGTATCGCTGCCTTCAAACTCAAAACCTGGCCCTTGGGCACTCGACTCTACGTTTTCATCCGTGTTGGCTCCATAACCAGTCCTCTCGTTGCCACCAATGTGCAGGTTCTCCAGCTTGTCTTTCTGTCCCGGTCGTTCTGTAGTTCCGTCAGGTCCCATGTTACGCTTGGCAGAAGGGTCCGGATGGTTGCCCATACCTACACGTTGCTCGTAATCGTTATTTATATTGTCTTGTTCATTATGTGGATCTTCTTCTTTCTTGCTCATAACTAAGTTTGTTTTAATACCCTTGTGTATACGCTGCCTTATGCCACATGTTTGGGAAACAGCTCCATAGCAAACACAATAAAGCATTCATATAGCTTTACCTGTCGCTGCTATCATTTAGGTCCCAGTTGTATGTATAGTAGGCCAGCCGGTACCCTGGCGGCAAATTATTCTGGCGGTAACGGTTTATATAAGCCGCTATAGAAGGTGCTTCCTGCATAAAGTCCTGCTCATACCACTTGAATATCTCCGAAACCAGTACCTTCTTACTGCTATCCTGCACTTTTATGAACGTTGAGCTTTGCAGTGTCCGCTTTGCCTGGTCTTCCAGCTGTGCCTCCACCTGTGCAGGGGTGTAAGCCTTGTTCAGAAGCGGCGGACAAGACCTGGCGGCACATACTAAAGCGAAGTGAACGCGGGCGTCCCTATAAGGTGCCAGCAGCTTTTGCTTTTCCAACTCATTCAGGGTAAGGCGCTCTCCTGCCACGTTAAACTGCTGCTTATCAAAAAAACCGGGAACATCCATCACGGATTTCAGGGGGTAATGCGACAATACCTGCTGTAACACCAGCACATTATAGGCATTCATGTAAAAGGCTTTGCGTTCTGCAGCAGAGGCGCCTTTTACATTATAGCGGGCTATTTGCTGCACCAATCGCTGCAATTCGCCTTTGTCTTTTTGCAGGCTCCTATAATTTACCTGCCCCTCCACCACATGCTTCTGCAGGAGCTGTGACAAAGCTGTGTAAAAAGCATCATCAGGCACAGTGGCGCTGGTTTTAATCATTGCAGCCTGAGCTGCTGGTGTGTTGGTTATCAAAAGGCAGCACAGGAGAATCGAAATGCTGTACAGGAGGTTCTTCTTCATTAATAAAAAGGTGCACTACAGGCGTTGTTTTGCAAGACTATAACAACTACTGCGCCGTTCTGTTATCTTTGATGCGAAAAATAGCAGGTTATGGCACCACTGTTGCTAAATAATCGTTAGGCAGAAAACAGGAATAGAACAGCAGCTTATGAAGTTTACAAAAATATACGACCCTCGCGAGATGAACTCTTACCAGTTTGTGGCGGCAACCGGCTTAGTCATGACCCTGGTGGCGAATATTATCATGCTGCTCATCGGCAAAAGCATGCCTAACTTTGAGGCGCTTTACCTGTGCTGGGCGGTGTTTTTTGGACTGGGCACCATCGTAAACTTCAATAGCAATCCTGACGATCACGATCATCACCACCACCATTAACGTACTGCTGCTACTTCAGAAATGATAGCAGCGCCTCATGAAAACGCTGTGTGGCGGCTATATGCGGGATATGCCCCACTCCCTGCAACGCTACCAGTTTAGCTTTCGGAATAGCCTGGGCTGTTCTCTTTCCCAGCTCCGGATACTGCCCATGCTCCTGTAGCTTCTGCTTATCTTTTATATACCCTTTCCCCACAATGGTTCTGTCCTCCTGCCCTATTACCAGGAGTGTAGTCACCTGCAGCTGATCAAACTCATACACAACCGGCTGCTGATAAATCATGGCATACGTCAGGGCTGAGGCTTCGGCTACTTTCGGATAATCCGGGTGCCCAATCTGCGCCGCCGGCACCTTCACCCATTCGTCATAGGCAGGATTCCAGGATGTATAGTAGGATTGGTGGTAGTCGCGGATACTTTCCTCTGTGCGCTTCAACTCCGCCTGGTACAGCTCCTCCAGGTTCTTGTACGGCACAAACAGCCTGTAATCCTCCAGCCCTATCGGGTTTTCCAGCACCAGTTTCGACGTCATCTCCGGATACAGCAGCGCAAAGCGTGTAGCCAGCATGCCTCCCATTGAGTGCCCGACTACCGCCACCTGCTGCACACTTAAATGCTGTAAAAGCGCTTTTGTATTCTCCGCTAGCTGGTGAAAGTTATAGTATACCTCCGGCTTCTCCGACTTACCAAAACCTATCTGATCCGTCACGATAACGCGGTAGCCGTTGTCGGCCAGGAATTTTATGGTCTGTCCCCAGTAAGCCCCGAAAAAGTTCTTGCCGTGCAGCAGCATAACTGCCTGTGGGTTTTGCACCTGCCTAGCAGGAGGCACATCCATATAAGCCATTTCATACTGCTCGCCCTCCACGCTAACAGGCAGGTGTTTCACCTCATAGGGATAGTCATAGCCATCCATTGTCGCGTTAAGCGTGGCAGGCACCTGTGCCATTAGCGGCAGGCATAGCAGCCAGCACACACAAAGGGCACTTATACTTCTGATGGTCTTGTTCATTTTTTCCATTGTCTCGGGTTGTACAGCTATACTTTACTACTGAAACTTCAGATAGGTTTAAAACAAAAAAACCTGCTACCTGGGGTAGCAAGCTTTTCAGAACAAACAATTTTCACTAACCGATTTTACTGTACAAGTATTTTCTTTGTATGGTATTTTTTGCCCTGCGCAATCTGCAGGTAATAAATACCGCGCCCGAAGGGCGTCAGGTCTATCTGCCGGTTATACTCCCCCGACAGTTTCTCCACGGTATCTACAAACACCTCTTCTCCGTTTCTGTCCATCACGCTTACCCTTGTGGTGCCTATGTCTTCTAGGCTAAAGTTCAGGTTAAAGCGCCCATTGTTCGGGTTGGGGTAGAAGTTTATTTCTTCTACTGCCAAAACCTCTTTCTTTTTAGTTTCCACGGCAGCGCCGGCCTCTTTCAGCGTCTCCTTATCATCAGCGTTGATATCCTCCACGCTGGCTTTCATATGAATCACTACTCTTGAAATTCCATGCCCCAGTTTCAGGTATTCTGCCTTCACCTCTTCTTCTTTCCCATTTTCATCTATTCTATAAACTTTCTTTTCACCTGTCTTCTCGTCTTTTATTACTCTAAGCTGAATCTTGGTTTCTCCCGGAGAAAGTAAGGAATCAATACTGATGGCGTTGCTGCTTTTATGCACGACAATGCTTCTGATTTCACTGGGATCCAGGCCTAAAAGTGTTTCGCTGCCAGGACGCAGCCGGAATACGTTGCCTGCTGAATCTCTTACTGATTCAAATATAGCATTGGGATGCACGATCCTGAATTTTACCACATTCCCATCCTTTACAGACTCAAATCGGTGGAATTGCGTGGCGCTGTCTCCCCTGTGGTACAAGATCCTGCTTCCCTTTATCGAGCGGGCGAAGATGGTATCCATCTTATGGCTTCTGATACGTTCAAGCAGTGCTCTCCGATCTGCGCTGCCTACTTCACTATCCAACTTGTAGATTTTAAATTTGTCACCATTCAAGACATGAAATGCAGCGGTGGTGTCCATCCTCAGGCCCTCCGCATTAATGAATGCTTTTCTGAAGTCGGTGATGGCAACTGTTGTATCGAACTTAAATGTAGCAGAAAGTCCGGACTGTAACCGCCTGAGTGAAGCTGTATCAACCGTAATGCCTTTTATGGACTGAAGCAGCTGCGCATGATCTGCTGCCTGCACTGTAGTGTCCGTCAACTGCATTTTCCCGTTTACCTCTTTCTGTATCCTGATGCGCAGGGTCTTTGTTTTCTCCGCTTCTGCATCCTGTGCAGCTAGCTGGTGGAGAGGGAAAAAGGCCAGTAAAAAAACGATGGCCATCTTTACCACATGCAATAGAAGCGTAGTTACAGTATTCATCTTTTTGTCCTTTTAAGTTCTTGTTCAAACTTACGCTGTTTCGCTCCTCCTTTTAGTTAAGGCAAGGTTAAAGTCTGTTAAAGAAATGTTAAATAAGATGTAAGCTGGCTAGTGCTGTAAACATGTTGCGGTGGTTGACAATACCATCCGAAGTTCATACCTTATACTCAGCATTACCTATTTATTTATCAACTACTTAAGATTTTACTCATGCAAAGTTAAAGCACCGCTAAAAAGGTTAAAGAAAAGTTAAAGTCGAGCGCAGGGAGTTTCAAAAACGTACATTTGTTTTGTGAGCAAGCATACTATCATAGGCGTTATCGTGCTGATGAGCATCTCCCTGCTGGGTGTAGTAGGGCTGCAACTGTATTGGATTAACGATGCCATTAAAGTAAAGCAGGAGCAGTTTGACCGCAGCGTAAATACTGCGCTCACGAAAGTGGTGGAGAAACTCGAAACACATGAAGCCGTTTCGGTGGTGGCGCACCAGATGGCATCCCTTAATAAAGAGACACCAACTCCTTTGCCGGACACAGCGCATGCCTCAGCATTAGCATCAGCAGAGAGCCATGCTCATACACCTCCAAAACCTGCTAAAAAGGTCGCTAAGCCTGCTAATCAAGATCCAAAACCTCAGCCTGAAAAGCCAAAGACTACCGTCCTCTCAGTTCCTTCTAAAAAAGAAGCGGTAACAGCGCACAGGGTAACCTATGATGATATTCTGCAAAAGAGTGCACCGGCAGATTTCATCATTATATCTCCGGAGGGAAACATAAAATTTGACAATGGCAGAGTTACTCATCCGCCCGGGCGAAAGAACCTGAGAGATAATAAAGCAGCGGCATCCGCTCAGGCTATTGCCGCTTCTCCAGCTTTCGACTCCTACCTCAACCTGGCAGAAGGCTTGCCGGATACCATACATTTCAGGAATCCGGTTCATGGAAGAGCCTATTCTATAGACTCGGAATTTCAGTGGGAAAAGGTGCAGGAATACAGAAGACTAGCTGATTCAGCAGCTAGTCTGTTCCGGTCTCATCATACCGCACCCCTCCATATCTCTGTTGATACGCTGCGGTTTCTCGCAGCAGAAATGGGCAACCTGAAACATCAGAAAAGGATACCTATAACATTTGAGCCTGCTGCTATATCCTCCATAAATGTGCGCTACGATAGCATCTTTATTTACCATACAGACACGGCGAGGCAGGCATACTTTCGCCGTGGCACTACAACCCGATCAGGAAATGCGGCCCGCACCACCATATCGAGAGAAGCTACACAGCTAAAGGTGGCAACACCATTGAAGGGCACTGCAAAACTGCAGGAGACGAAGGTGGCCACACCAACAAGAGTGACGACCAAAGGTCAGGCCGCCGCTGTGAAACCCATCAGATTGCCACATGCCAGAACAGACGCCTCCAGTATTGAAAAAATAGAGATAAAGAAGGACAAGCTAAACGATGTGGTGCAGAAAATGGTGGTGGAGTATGCAGTAAAGGACGAGCCTTTGCAGGAGCGCCTGAACCTGCACGGCCTGCACCACTTGCTGAAGGCGGAGTTGCAGCAGCAGGGTATTCTGCTTGACTTTGGCTTTTGGGTTGTAGCGGGGCAAACTGACACAGTGGCCGCGCAGAACATTACCGCCATCAGGCACCAGGCCTTACCTAGTTATAAAGCTACCCTCTTCCCGAATGATATATTTGATAAGCCGGATTACCTGGGGCTTTACTTCCCCGACAGTAAAGCCTATGCCCTTAAATCGCTGTGGGGGATGCTGTCGCTTTCGGCCCTGTTCACGCTGGTAATCATCGCCACCTTCGGCACCACCATTCATATCATCTACAAGCAGAAGAAGCTTTCGGAGATGAAGAACGACTTCATCAACAACATGACGCATGAGTTTAAAACACCCATCGCTACCATTTCGCTGGCCACTGATTCCATTGCAAACCCGAAAGTATACGAGAACCCGGACAAGATACAGTATTATACCCGCATCATCAGGGAGGAGAACAAGCGGATGAATGCACAGGTGGAGAACGTGCTGCAGATAGCGTTGCTGGAGAAAAATGAGTTTAAAATGAACCTGCAGCCGATTGATGTACATGCACTTATCCATAAAGCCATTGAAGGAATACGCCTGCAGGTGGAGCAGCGCCTGGGGCAGGTAAACGTGCAACTGAATGCCCTGCAGCATGAGTTACTGTCTGATGAGGTGCACCTTTATAATGTGATCTGCAACCTCCTCGACAACGCAAACAAATATTCTCCTGCAACACCTGACATACAGCTTGTAACCAAAAACGTGAACGGAGGCATTCTGATCGCCGTGGAAGACAAAGGCATTGGCATGAGCAAGGATACGCAGCAGCGGGTGTTCGAGAAGTTTTACAGGGTACCAACAGGTAACCTGCACAATGTTAAAGGCTTTGGCCTTGGCCTGAGTTATGTAAAGGCCATTGTACAGGCGCACCACGGAGATATCAGCTTAAAAAGTGAATTAGGGAAAGGCAGCCGATTTGAGATTTTCCTGCCGATAGCTTGAATTTTGAATAACTGAATTTTGAATATTAGGGAACAGTTGGCAAGTGTTGTAGCTTCTATTCAGTTATTTTAAACTCAGATATTCAGAATTCTCCATTGCTTATTCAATTATGCAAAATTCTTTATTCAAAATTAAAAGCTATGGCAGAAACAGTGATAAAAATACTTTTGGCTGAAGATGACCCCAACTTCGGCATTGTGCTGCGCGACTACCTCGAACTGCACGATTACGAAGTTACCCTCTGCGTCGACGGTTGCAAAGGCCTCACTGCTTTCCGGAAAGGCACTTACGACCTTTGCATACTCGATGTGATGATGCCGGAGAAGGATGGCTTCACTCTTGCCCGGGATATAAAGAAACTCAACCCAAACGTGCCGCTTATCTTTTTAACCGCCAAAACCTTGAAAGAAGATATGCTGGAGGGTTTCAAGATAGGTGCCGATGATTACATCACCAAGCCGTTCGATTCTGAAGTATTGCTCTGCAAGATAAGAGCCATTCTTAACCGAAAAGCCGGAGCAGGAACGGCAAAACAAGAGCAGTCAGAGTTTGTGGTAGGGCAGTACGTTTTCCAGCCAAAGCTGCGCCTGCTTATCCGGAAAGGTCAGGAACAAAAGCTTTCTCCTAAAGAAGCTGACCTGCTGCGCATGCTGTGCCAGCACCTGAACGATGTACTACCCCGCGAAGAAGCCCTGCATCAAATCTGGCACGAAGACAGCTACTTTACCGCTAGAAGCATGGATGTTTACATTGCCAAGCTCCGAAAATTCCTGAAAGAGGATTCTACTGTTGAAATTATCAACATTCATGGGCAGGGTTACAGGTTGTGCGTTCACAACGGTGCCCTTCTCTAGTTTTGCTGCAGCTATAACATACGCTGCAGCCTAAGTCTCTTGTGTTGTCAGTTCCTTTCAATACACTTCAGGCAGTCGCTTTCTAACGCCCTGATGCGTAACTCATTTAAGAAATTCCCTTATAAGAACCAGAAATCTTAGTAAGGTCTTCAGATAGCAGGTAAAACAACAGCCCCTGCCTTTTGAAAAAGGCAGGGGCTGTTGTTTTAAAATGAGTTTGGGCTACCGCAAAGCAGTAGCCCAATACTAAACTAAAACACTAAACTCATTATTAAAATGTAAATCCGACAGAGGTTTTCACAACGCGGTTAAAGGTATCAAAGCTGCCGTTGTTATCTAGGCTATTGAGGCCGTAATCGTAGCCGGCGCTTAGGTTAAAGCCATTGGCAAATCTATAGCCAAGGCCACCTGTTATAGCCACATCGAATTCACGAAAGCTGCTTTTCACATCAAACTCCTGGTTCAGCGCTTTGATTCCTAAGGCACCTGCCTCTGCTTTTACCTTATTAGAGATGAGGTAAGAAACCTGCGGACCGGCAAAGATATGAAAGCCCTCTCCTACATAAACCTTAGCCAGCACGGGTAAATCCAGGTACTCACCCCTGTTTGTGATAGTAACGTTTGTATTCAGGAAGTCTAGCTGCTCTACTGGTACTTTGCCTGTCAGCACAGTACCTTTCTGCGAATACTGCAGCCCCGGCTCAATCTCAAAGCCCGGTAATATTGGAATGGCTACATAGCCACCTGCATGAAATCCTGTGCGCATTTGCTGCGAAAAAGAACCACCCGAGATATCAGCTAAATCCTGCACGCTCTGCATGGTTTCACCTTCCCAATCTGCCAGGTTTAAACCTGCTCTAATTCCGAAACGCACCGTTGATTGCTGCTTCTGCGTGTTGTACGGTTGTGATGGGTTTATATAACCCGGTCTTTTTTGTGCACTCGCATCGCTTACTGCAAAGCCTAACGCAACTGCCATCAGTAGAAATATCTTTTTCATGATTGTAGTCTTTTTAACATACCCTATAAATTTCTAAGCTGCGCTGCTTGATTGTGAAGAATGGAATAACCGTGCCAGAAAGGTTCCCTTGATACCTGCACCTTTTAATATAATTCGCAATTAGTTCATTATCAGGTTAATATTTTTGAATAAAAATATTAACCTGATAATGAACGGAGGTGTTAACGGTAACATTGGGGCCTCTTTAAGGCGGAGAAAGCAGACGAATGATAGAATTTCCAAAGAGCAGGTTCTAAAGCTGAATAGAAATTTGAGGTAAACTATACAAGTAACTCAAGTTGCGGTTTATTTTCGCATCTTAAATGAACCCACCCCTGCCCCTCCCAAGAGGGGAATCTTTCTTACAGGTCAAAATTCCCCTCTTGGGAGGGGCAGGGGTGGGTCTTCAACGGTAGTGAAACAGTGAAATGCTCATACCGCAACTTGAATTAGTATGAACATGTAATTAAATAACTGTTTAAGTTCTTGCCATCCAGAAAGGGAGTAGTTTAGCTTCAAAGTACTTCAGGAGAAGGAAAAGTCATTAAAAAACCGGGAATAGAGAGCGCAGCCAATGGCTTCAGTTGGTGAAGTGGTGGGAAAAAAGCTGCATCTGTTGCCATGTGCCTCAGAGAGGCCAGCCGCATATGGCCGGACGCAATAGGGCGCGTCAGCAGCAACTGGCCCTGATGCTGCTGCACGATGCGCGTACAGGGAATGAGCTTATTGGAAAAAGGAATGGCTGGGCTCCAGGGCTTCACATGCGCTTCACAGATGAGTTGCCCGTTCACCTCTACTTCATACACCCGCTCTCCATTGGGGCGCTTTACAGATGTAAAATCTGCCATTTCCTTCGGTATGCCCCAGTTCTCTCTCCCGTTCCAGACGCTGTCGTAGGTGGAGACAAATATCCTGGAAATAGAGAAGGTCAGTTTACCACCTATACAAAATATCCCCGGTATATATAGCAGCTCAAAATACGGACCCACATCTGCCGTTTTATACTCCACCAGCAGCACAGCCCCTAATCCGGCCTTGTACCCCTCGCGCTGATAGCTTTCCATAAAACCATATTGCTGGTTAAACTCCTTCGGAAAATGATACAGCAGCACAATGCCTTCTCCGGTTAACTTCCATGGCGGTGGCGCAATGATGTTTGGTTTCATAGGTTTGTGGTTTTGTTGTGTCTGTGAGCCTGCTACATGCATTGGGTTATAGAGTTTTGTCAGCAGTTGCGAAAAAAAATACCCATCCCTGCCCCTCCGATGAGGGGATTAAATCACAACTGTTTAAATTCCCCTCCTCGGAGGGGTAGGGGCAGGCTCATGTATTTTGAATTTGACTCGACTCAATGATTTTTACTTCAACAGAGAAGAACAGTTGCTCTGGCCGTGCAATTTTTCGTTCATCCAGGATTAAAATAGTAGCTTTGCAGCCGCAATAGAAGGACATAAGAGATGAACGAAAAAACGCAGGTACGCCTGAAGCAAGTAGCCGTGCACCGGGTAGGCAACAAAGCAAAAGACGAAGGTGTAGTGGCCTCAAAGGAAGTGGTGGATCTACGCGATAAGCAGCTGTCGGACCTGCTGCTGAACTACTTTCTGTCCCCTTTCAAGCAGGAGGAATTCTTCCGCTTTACACACACCTCCGACATCGCCCTGAATGAGATGTTCGCCTATTCCGCCCTGATATTCAATGAACCCGCCAAATTCTTTGAGTATTCTGTGCACATCCTGAACCACCTGTACGAGCAGTCGGACCACCCGAAGGTAAAAAGCGGCGAGCTATACGTGGTGCATTTTGCAGGTTGTTTGATGGAAGACGATTTTGTGGAGGCCGTTGGTATTTTTAAATCAGAGAACAAAGACACTTTCCTGACCTTTCAGGACAACAACGATGACCTGAATGTGGATTATCACTCCGGCGTTAACCTAAAAGGTGTAGACAAAGGCTGTATGATCTATAACATGGAGGCCGAGGATGGCTTCAGGGTGAAATTAGTAGATGCCAACAGTACCGATGCAGTATTCTGGAAGGAGGATTTCCTGAACGTGACGGAGCTAAAGGACACGAACTTTAATACAAAGGCTGCTCTGAACCTGTGCAAGGATTTTTCGGAAGAGGTATTCGCTAAAACTGAAAGCAAAAAAGCACAGGTTGATTTTATCAGCCGCTCAGTCGACTACTTTTCAAAAAGTGAAACATTTGACCTAGAGGAGTTCACCAGCAGCGTGATTGACGAACCGGAAACAAAAGAGCGCTTTAAAGATTATAGCCAGGCTTTTGCCGAAGAGCGCGACATAGAAGGCTTTGCTGACTTTGCCATCAACAAGAATACAGTGCGCAACATGAAGCGCAAGTTCCGCAACTTTATAAAGCTGGATACGCAGATAGAGATTAAGTTCAGCGGATATAACCCAGAGCAGAGTGAGCAGTATGTGGAACGCGGCTTTGACCAAGAACGCGGCATGCACTTTTATAAAGTATACTTCCACAGCGAAAGTTAACGTTAGCTGTAGAACTATCGCCAGAGCGGCTTTGTTAAAAAACCTTCAGTGACGTATAAAACGGAACGAAAATTGTTCTGCAACACCGGAAGATAAAAACCGAAAATATGAAGAGAATAGCCTTTGCTATATTTTTTGCACTTGCCACTACGGCCACTTTTGCACAAGGCCCGGCTGTTTCACAGCAGCAGGCTACAGCCGCACAGGCTGGTTCCAAATCACTTGAGCAGCGTGCGGATGAAATTACAGCAGGTATGGCCAAACACCTGCGCCTTACCCCGGATCAAACTCAGAAGATAAAAGCCATAAACCTCAAAAGCATGCAAGATGCGGAGGAGGCCAAAATTAAATTTCAGAAAGACCCCCGAAAGATTGTAAAGCAGATGGATGTTATCAGCCAATCAAGGCTTTCTCTTATAAAAGACGTGCTTACACCACTGCAGTTTCAGCAGTACCAGCAGCGCCGCGAAGAAAAAATGGGTGTGCCGCGTGAAGCGCAAACCAACCCTTCGTCGCGGCAGGAGAGCACATTAAACCAGGAAAGTTACTAAAAGAGAAAAAGCATGGCAACTGCCATGCTTTTTCTCTTTTAGATGCATTATTTTCAGGCGGCACCTGCCGTGTCTGCTGGCTGGAAAATTACTTTCTCTTTCTCCTTTTCGGCTGCTACCTCCTGCTCTGGCGGCGGCACCAGGCTCAATTGCTGATGGGCTGTTACAATTGTTCCGGGAGGGCTGAACAGCATGCGGAACACCTCCTTAACTGATTTGGTATGCTTCAGATCCTTCACCAGATCCACCCACTCATGAAATACCAGGTACACGGGGTTGAATGATGTTACGGGTTTGGTCAGGCCATAGACAGGCTTCTTCTCCTCCGGTACAAAGGTGCCAAACATCCTGTCCCATATAATAAAGGTGGAACCGTAGTTCTTGTCTATGTATTCCGGGTTAGTGCCATGGTGTGCGCGGTGGTGGGAAGGTGTCACGAAGATATACTCGATGGGCGCAGGCATTTTCTTTACCAGCTCAGTATGTACAAAGAACTGATACAATACCGCCACCTGGTGGCATATAAAGAACGTGAAAGGGTCTATACCGAGTAAGGGCACCGGTATAAAAAATATAAACTTGATATGCTGCGTCCAGCTGGTGCGGAACGACACAGAGAAATTCATTCTTTCGGAAGAGTGATGCGTGACATGGGTTGCCCACCAGAAGCGCTGCTCATGTGCGATACGGTGCGCCCAGTAACGGCAAAAGTCCACGGCTACAAAGCAGATGACAAATCCCCACCATTCTCTTGGCATGGCCCAGGGCACCATGTTGTAAACAACCAGGGCTACACTAAACAGCCAGATTTTAAGCACCCCACTGAGAATTGTGTTTACAGCCCCAATGGTTAAGGCCGAGACAAATTCTGTTTTATGATAGTAATTACGTTTTTTGTAAACGCCCACAATCCACTCCACCACCACCGACAGCACAATAACCGGCACGGCATAGTGCATAATGGTAAGGTCATCGAGTTGCTGTAGCTCATCAAACGTAAATATCTGTTTCTCCATAGCCTGTTTCTTTCTGTTTGTACCATCATTAGAACGTCCAAAAGGGTAAAGGGTTAAGCAGAAAGCGCTACATGTGGAGCTAACGGGAAGGCCGGATGAAGGGAAAGCACAAAGTCATTAATTAAACGACGGCAACAAAAGCCTTGCTTCTATTCCCACAAAATCCTGGACTTCGTACATTTGCAAAAAAACCTTACCATGCGCATCAGAAAGAAAGTAAAGGCTCCGGTACCCGCACAAGGCTCCCGCTTCACAGCGTTGGATACCTTTGTAAAAGCCGCTGAGAAGGAAAGCTGGACCGAACAGGAGATCCAGTTTGTGATAAACGAGGTAGTAGAAGCCCAAAGTGACAAAGAGGGGCTGGAGATACTGCAGGACTATATGATGTAACCTGTGAAGATTTAAATCTTTTACACCCCCAGCTTTCGCAGAGCCAGCAGGCAGAGGGCCACAGAACCGGAAACCTTTATTTTACCTTCCGATATCATATCGACTACCTCGTGAAGCGGCACTTTCAGTACTTCAATCGCCTCTGACTCATCCAGGTCCTGCGCTGCTACTCTTTTAACGTTGCGGGCCAGGTAGTAGTACATCCTGTTCGTGTCTTTGGTGGGGTTATCAGTTACCTCGAGCAGCAGTTCCACCTCATCAGATGTGAAGCCTGTCTCCTCCAGCATCTCCCGTTTGGCGGCTTCAGTGGGTTCTGTTTCGATTTCATCCACCACACCACCGGGTAATTCGATAAAGATGTCACCGGCCGCATGCTTATACTGCCGCACAAAGATGACGTGGTTGTCTTCGGTCAGCGGGAAAACGAGCACTACATTTGGCCGCACACTCACATAATAGTCATCCATCTCAAGGCCGTTCGGGAGCATGACGTGGTCACGGCGCAGCTTGTACCATTTCTCCTCTACTACCATTTCCGACTTTAGCACTTTCCAGGGTGCCAGGGTATTTACTTTGTTTTCCATTTCAAATAAAGCTTGCCGCAAGTTAAACCTTATCCCTTTTAAAACAGCAAAGCCCGCTGTAATAGCGGGCTTTGCTTATAATTTAATACAATTTTCCGGTTTACCTTTTGATAAGAGTTGTACTTGCTGGAATCATTTCCTGCCGTTCTGCCCCACCATATACTCATTTTTTCCCGCCACCTTCTGCTGTACCGCCTCCTGCCAGTCCTGGCCTGTAGCCGAAAGAAGTTCTGACTGGTTCCACTGCTGGGCTTTCCGGAGCGCCTCGTCCACCTCCAGGATGTAAATTTCGTGCCCGGGCTGTTCGGTTACCCGCAAGCCGCAGGAGCGCAGCATAGCTTTAATGGCAGCATGATTGGGTGCCCACCAGTTGGTAATATCTCCGGCCATTTTCTTTTCTATGAAAGCCATCTTTGGCCAGCTTTCCTCCAGCATGCGCTGGCGATCGTTTATTTCAAAATCATCTGGTGTTTCTGTGTCTCCCCCGCCTGGCATGGTTAATGTCTGGAACACCATCATGCGGCGGGTTTTCTGAGAAAGGATATCCAGCGAGAGCAGTGGGTAGCGCAGGTGGTACAATACACCCATATACCACACCAGGTCGAACTGCCGGTCCAGGCGGGCGACATCATACACCTGCATTTGCTTCAGTTCGATTTTATCTTCAAGGCCAAACTGTTTGGCGGCCCACTCGGCCTGCCGCAGGTAATGCGGGTCTACATCAATCCCCAACACATTCGCTCCACGTTTAGCTAGCTCTATAGAATAGAACCCGGCGTTGCAACCAATGTCCAGCACTTCCCAACCCGACAGATCAGTTGGAATATACGGCTCCAGCTCCTGCCACTTGAAAGCGGGGAAATCACCTAAAAAATGATCAGGCGCTGTATGCTCTCCGTTTGGCAAGTGCAAATTGTGAAACCATGGTCCTAACTGTTCTATTTCCTGCATATTAAACTATAAATGTATTAAACTATATAACTACGCCATAATCGTAGGCATCATGATCGCCATCCAGCGTCATCAGTTCTTCCGCATAGCTGACAAGCTCTTTTGCACGGTGGGCCGCCGTGTGATGCGACAGCACTTTCTTACGGGCACGCTCGCCTATCATTTTTCGCTCAGACTTACAGATTTCGCGCAGGTACCGGAGCGTGTCTGTGGCAGAGTAAGACACCAGGATTTCAGAATCGATTTTGAAGAAAGTATCCAGCCCGTCCCAGTAATCCGATATAATCGGGGTGCCGCAGGCCGCTGCCTCAAACAGGCGCACACTTGGAGCATATCCTGCCTGTATCATGTCGGCCCGGGTAATGTTCTGTGTAAAGCGCTGGCTGTTGTAAAACTTGCGGTGCTTCGCGGGCGGCAGGTGGGTAATATGCTGCGTGTTGGCAGGCCATTGCACGCTTTCCGGGTACTGCGGCCCGGCCACCACAAACCGGCCTCCCGGCCAGGCGCGTGCCGCATCCAGCATCAGCTTCTCTAAAGGAGGCTGGCGATCATCGGAGTAAGTGCCGAGGTAACCGAGATCCCAGATTGCTTCCTGAAATTCCGGGTAATACAATGTAGGGTCAACAGAGCAGTAGAGGGCACGCGCCATGGGGGAGCCATACTTTCCCTCCAGAAGGTCCAGGGTTGGGCCACCCGTAAACGACAGGTATAAATCGTACTTCGGTATCAGGTCTGGGTGCAGGTACTCGTAGTCTTTGCGCTCTAGTTTGGCCAGTGTTACAGGCGTATCAATGTCGTAGAAGGACTTAATGCCCTGCGCCGTCTTCACGACCCACTCTCCTACCTGCACACCGTCCGGCACATAAGAACCCACCATCACCAGATCAGCCTCGCGTACCTGTTCGGTAAAGCGCTGCTTTAAATCCTTTAGAGAGGTGTAGAGTTCTGTCTGGCAGTACTCCGGTTCAGGCAGGTCGCGGTGGCCTGCATACCAGGGCACATCTCGCTCCAGGAAAAGCACATTATGGTTCTGATTGTTTAGCTCACGCACCAATCCACGGAAAGTAGTGGCGTGGCCATTGCCCCAGCTAGAGGTGATAGATAGACCAAGGATAACTATGTTCATGCCCATGCTGCATTAGATTGTTTCACTTTTGTATACAGCAGCTTTTCCAGTTCCGCTGCCCTGTGGCTGTAGGTGTGTGCCGACAGTACTTTTCTATACGCAGCTTCTCCTATTTCCTTTGCATTTTCTTCTGATAAATTTGAAATAATTTCGTTTACTTCTGCGCCGCTTCTGGCTACTAAAATTTCTTTGCCTGGTTCAAAGAAGAAGTCAATGCCCTCCCAGTAGTCGGTAATGATGCAGGCACCGGCGCCGGCAGCCTCAAAAACACGCGTAGCAGGCGAAAACCCGTAGCGGGCCATGCTTTCGCGGCTGATGTTGAGCACCGCCTTTGGTGTGCAGTTAAAGGCATTGTGGTCTTTTGTATACACGTGGCCTATGTACGTAACATTATCGGCCATGGGTTTATCGCCCCAGCCGCTGCCTCCAATCATGAATCGTTTATCTGGTGTTGCCGCCGCAGGATTCAGGAAGAACTCCTCCACGCGTGCCTCCCTGTCGGGCAGCCGGTTGCCCAGAAAGGCAAGGTCGCAGGCAAACTTAGGATCTGGTGCTACCGGGTAATGTGTAGCGGTATCCAGGGCATTGTAAATCGGCACGCACTTTCTGGCACCTAAGGCCTCATAAGCATTCACCACAGGGTCACCGCCGCCATAGGTCAGGATCATGTCGTACTGCGGTATCAGCTGGTGGAACTGATCGTCAGGGTTGTTGTGCACACGGTCCAGTGTGGCAGGCGCATCTACATCCCAGAACACCACCAGGCGCTCTTCTGTCTGCAGTTGCAGCACCTCGCGCTCCAGCAGTTCATCAAACACACCTACGCCACTGGCTTTTACCACCATGTCGGCGCTGGCTGCCTCCTGCAGGCATTTCGCCACAGCTTCTTCTGTCGCCTCATACACTACCACCTTTGCCCAGTCCGGGTCATCCATATCGCGGTTTTTCTGACGGTCGTAGGCATCGGGCTCGTAAAAAGTGATTTCATGACCCCGCTCGCTCAGCGCCCGCACGATGCCTCTGTAATAGGTGGCGGCACCATTCCAATACGCCGATACCAGGCTTGAGCCGAAAAAGGCTATTTTCAGTTTCTTATTTTTCATGCAGGGCTTGTTCGGTTTGGGTGAGATATATTTTAGGTTTTCCGATACCCAACTCCTCACACACCTTCTCTAGTTCGTCTACACGGTGGGCACAGGTATGGCGGCTAAGTATCGTCTGCAGGCCGTGATCGGCCACTTCTTTTGCTTTGCCAGGCTGGTTGAGAATGGTTTGGAGCTGCTGCTTCATTTCCTCGCCGGTGCGGGCCACTAAAAAGTCTTTCCCCGGCGTAAAGAGGTTTTCGGCATCCTCCCATGGGGAGGATATCAAGGGTATACCACATGCCATGGCCTCAAAAGGCCGGATAGTCGGAATACCCGGCAGTGCCTCTACATACGGCCTGCGCGGCACGTGTACCGTTACCTTATACTTGGCGAACTCCTCTGCGGCTTTATAGTTAGGCAGCCAGCCTCCATATTCGATGCCAGCCTCTGCCAGCGCCAGGCGGGCATGCCCGGGATAGCGCACACCGTAAATCTTTGCCTTCAGCCCCAGTTCCTTCACCGGGTTTATCAGGAACTCGTGCAACTCAGCGGTGCGTTCTTCATCGCCCCAGTTACCAATCCAGATTAAGTCTCCCTCCTTCTCCTCTGTTTCGTGTGGATAGAAGACGGAGGTATCTGCCGCTTCGTGCCAGGTCCAGGCTTTGCTTGTCCAGCCTTCCTGCAGGTATAGGTCCCGGATCACCTGCCCGAATGCCAGCACCCCGTCATAATGCGTCAGGTCGTATTTACTCATGGCTTCACGCTCTGTTACGGCGCGATGGTGGGTATCGTGGAAAATCAGTTTATAATGATCTGTTCCGGCGCGGTGTTCGCTAATGCGTTTCACCAGGTCGTGCTCATTCCACTCATGCACCAGCACGAGATCGGTTTCACGTAATACATCATCCAGGTCCAGCGTTTCGAGGGTATAAAAATTTGTGCTGATACCGGGATAATACTGCTGCAGCTCTTCCAGCTTCTCTTCGCCATAGCCTTCCACAAGGTTCTGCAGACTCCAGCCATTTTCAGGTTCGTACACTTGCACCTGATGGCCCCGCTCCTCCAACTCCCGCACGATGCCGCGCAGGAAATGGGCGTTGCCGTGGTTCCAGTCAGAAAGTATAGAATGATAAAAAAGGGTTATCTTCATGTTGTTAATTTTGAATGACTGAATAACTGAATTTTGAATGCTCATTTATTCAGTTATTCTAAGTTTAAATTTTTACCGATGATCTCAGGAGTTGCCGGTATATGTGGTCATAATCCTGGCCCATCGGGTCTGCGGTGTAGCCGTGCGAGCGTTTTACCGCACGGCAGCCCATGATGTTGCGGCCAAATTCGTCCTCGATCAGATTGTTAAGGGTATCCCGCAGTTCATCGGCGTTTTGAGGGTCTACATACCTGGCGGCATTGCCCCATATTTCCATCAGGCTTTCTGTTTTACCAATCACAAGGGCGCAACCAGACATGGCGGCTTCCAGTATGGTCAGTCCAAATGGCTCGTACCTGGCTGGCAGCGCATAGATAGAAGCCCGTGAAAGCCAATCAACCACTTCTTTCTCTGACAGCTGCCCCAGGAAATGCACATTATCCAGTTCTACTGAATTGCCTGTGGCAGGGTGCTTTTCGTCTCCGGCTATGTACACGGGCCACTGCAAATCGGAGGCAATGTGCGCCAGCATCGAAATGTTCTTCGCTTCGTCCCATACACGGCCCATGCTGAAAATAAAAGGTTCTTTTTTCCCAAACTGGTACGTATTCTGGGCCCGTCCATTGTAGATGACAGTGCGGGCCTGAAACGGGCCGTAAAGTGCCTCTGCCTGGTTCATCATGGCTTGTGTCGGGGCTATTACCATGTTGGTCGCCTGTAAGCCACGTGTCACCATTTCTTTGTATTTGTCCCAATCTTTCGGCGCCTCCTCGTCCTTCACGGCTCTCCACCACGACATCACACAGGAATGCACCACCACCACCACCGGTACGCCCCATTCCAAAGCACCGTGCACCATGGCATTCAGGTGCACAATGTCCGGCTGCACTTCGTCCTTCAGCTGCAACAGCCATTCGCCTGCCTTTTCTACGTCCTCCCAGGGATCGTCCATCCACTCCAGCTTGTAGTCGCTCTCATGTAAGGTCAGGTTATTGAGTTCCTCCACCTGCCTTCGCTGATCGGCACTTAGAGGTCCACCCATCGTGGCCAATGCTACCTGCGTTCCGAATGGTGCCAGTGCGCCCACCAACTCTATTGTGTAATTCCAAACTCCTCCTACCGTATCTGTAGTCATCAGGATTTTTGAAGGATGACGTGCTTCCATCTTCTTATCTGCCGTAAATTTTATCTAATACTTCTGCTACCTTCACAAATTCTTCTGCCGCTTCATCAAAGCCTTCGCCATTGGCCAGCCGCTCTGCCCAGGCCACACCTGCCCTGCCCGACCACTCATCCGGCGGGGTGCATAGGGTTTCGGTTTTGGTGCCGTAGTAGCGCTCGGCCACGAAATCGTAGAAAGAACCGTTCACGTTTTTCATGGCTACACCACCCTCTGTACCGTAAAAGGTAGCACTGATAATGGCCTCCTGCCCAGCCGGGAGGTTCCAGGAACAGCTCAGCTGCATGTGGGTGTTTCCCGCTAATTCCATACTGGCGGAGGCATAGTCCTCTACCTTACCTTCTGCCATGCCTATTGGTTTGCCTTTTGAGAATAGCTGGCTCTGCACCTGCTTCACCTTCGGGAAATTCAGCGACCACAGGGCCAGGTCCACCAGGTGCACGCCCAGGTCAATGACGCAGCCGCCACCGGAAAGCTTGGGTTCATAGAACCAGGCTTTGTCGGGGCCATAGGCATTGTGGAACACCAGCTCAACAGCATAAATGTGTCCTAACTCACCGCTCTGCACCACCTTATACACCTCCTGCATGGCAGCGGTATGGCGGTACGACAAGTCCACGCCCAGTAGTTTGTTATTTTTCCGGGCAACCTCCACTACCCGTTTTGTTTCCTCTACGTTGCGGCCCAATGGCTTCTGGCAGAAAACAGACTTGCCAGCCTCCAAAGCCAGTTCACTTTGCTCAGCATGGAAAGCACTTGGGGTGGCGATGACTACGCCTTCTACCTCCGGCTCATGCAGCATAGCCTCCAGCGAAGGCACCTGCTTTGCTTTCGGTGCGCTCTTTAGCGCCTCCTCTGCATTGTGTGGCGCTGTATCAGAGATGTAGGCCACTTCACCGGCCTGGTGTTTGGCTATCATTTCCATGCGGTTTCGGCCAATCCATCCTACACCCAAAAAGCCAAGCTTAGGCTTAGCGTGGGTAGATGAAGAAGATGCTGAAATTCCCTGTTGTTTATCCTGTATCGTGTCTTGCATGGTTTAGTACGTTATAAGGGCTTTTACAAATCCGTCGGGGCGGGTTTTCAGGTTATCGAATGCTTTGCCGATGTTAGCTAAGGTATAGGTGTGTGTGTACAGCTTATCCGGGTTCAGGGTTCCGTCTGCCACCGCTTTTACCGCTGCTCTCATTCCTTTGATGTATTCCTGCGGGTCGCGCTCATGGGCATTGATGACGTCGATGCCGCGCCAGTTCCAGAGCTGGATGTTTACCTGTCGCATACCGTCCTGGTGAAACCCGGCAATGATAAGTTTTCCGCGCTCTGCCGTCAGTTCACCCGCCAGGTTCAGCGGCCACTCTTTTCCTGTGCACTCTATCACGCGCTCACAGAATTTCTCCCCGGTCAGTTCCTTTACCTTTTCGATGATTTTATAATGGTCATCCATCTGGATGGTTTCATCGGCTCCGCACTCCCTGGCTATCTCCAGTGAGAACTCCCGCTGCGAAATCGCAATTACCCTGGCACCAGCATTCTTTGCCAGCTGCACCAAAAGTGCACCTAAGAAACCAACACCTAGTATGGTCACTGTCTGTCCTGCTGAAATGTCGCTTCGCTTAAAGATATTCATGGCGCAGCCCAGCGGCTCGCCGGGGAAGGGTTTGCCAGCCAACGCTTCCGGCAGCTTCACCACCTTGTCGGCATCCGCGATATCATACTGGGCATAGGAGTTGTAGGAAAGAGCCGCCACACGGTCTCCTGGCTTTACGTTTTCCACACCTGCTCCAAGGGCATCCACAACACCCCAGCCTTCGTGCCCCGGGTTCCCGGCGGCAACAGGATAAGTAAACCACTCGCGGCCTTCCCAAACAGGAATATTAGAGGCGCAAAGGCCACAGCCTTCTAAACGCAAACGCACCTGACCCTCCTGTGGCTCCGGCAGGCTTGCCTCCTGTACTTCTACTTGTTCTGGTGCTGTAATCACAGCAGTTTTCATGCTTGTAGCGGGGGTGCTGGCTACAGCTTTGTCTTCTGTTGTCAGTGTTTCTTGCATTTTAAGCTACTGCTACTTTTTTGGCGGGTTCTTCTTTTGTTTTATTAGATGATAAAGTGAGTGGCACTTCTATTCCCCTGTTCTCGCAGAGCCACTGGTACAGCTTGGCTACCCCTTCCTGCACATTGTGCTTGGAGTACCAGCCGGTGGCTTCCTGAAACTTGCGTGTATCCGACACATAATAATGCTGGTCGCCTGGCCGCCAGTCGCCAAACTTAAGCTGTACCTCTTTGCCCCGGTACCTGCCGATGGTTTTCAGCAACTCCAGCAGGCTTACTGTATTCTCTGTGCCGCCTCCTATATTAAAGGCTTGCCCGGAGATACGATCGATGTGCTTGTTGGCCAGCAGGAAGGCGTCCACCAGGTCCTCTACAAAAAGGATATCACGCACCTGCTTTCCATCGCCGTATATGTTTATCGGCTGGCCTTCGATGGCCCGGATGGCAAAATGCGCTACCCAGCCCTGGTCTTCGTTACCATACTGATGTGGCCCGTAGATGCAGCTCATCCGGAACACCGCCATCGGCAGGTTATAGGTGCGGGCATAGTCTACCACATACTGGTCAGCGGCGCCTTTCGAGCAGCCGTAGGGACTGTGAAAGTCCAGCGGGCGCTTTTCGCTGATGCCGTTTTCTTTTATTTCTTTATCTGAAGGATAGTAGCGGGACCCGTTGGAGATAAACTCCACGTCTTCGAGGCCGCCATATACTTTGTTCGTGGAGGTAAACACCAGCGGTGGCGGATTATCCTGCTCCCGTATGGCCTCCAGTACATTCATGACACCGCGCGCATTAATCTCAAAGTCATTCATGGGCATGTCCAGCGAAGTAGTCACGGCCACCTGGGCGGCGAAGTGGTACACCGCCTCGGCGCGCTGCATGACATAGCGCACCGTCTGCAGGTTACGGATGTCTCCGACGTATATCTCCAGGTTTTCCGGGTAATTCTCGTGCAGCCACTGCAGGTTCTGCTCCACCCCATCGCGGGAAAGGCTGTCGAAAACCATCACGCGTTTTCCTTCAGAAAGCAGCCGCTTGGCCAGGTTGGTACCCACAAAGCCGGCGCCACCTGTTATGAGGGTATAAGGCGCGGTGTCTTCATGCAGTGTGCGCGTGATGTGGGATAGGTTCCCCAGTTGCTCCAGACCATGTTTGGCCCACAAACGGAACAGCAGTTTAGAGCTTCCGTCGGAGCGCTTGAGGCCAAAATGATACTCCCTGTCATCTAAATGAAAGCCTCCCACAGTGGGGTGTTTGGCATGCAGGTCGTATGCGCCGTACCAGTATACCCTTGTTGCGTCAGCCTTTAGCACCTCATTAAACTCCTGCACCTGCTTCAGTTCATCGTGCTGCCAGGTGGAAAAGCCAGCCTCCGTTATCCAGAGTTCGGCTTTGCTGTTGTTCTGGTCCATCACCTCACGCACTGCTCTGATATTTTCATCCCATCCGTCCCACATCTGGTCGAACACAAACGGGAAACCATGTATACCCACCGCATCGATATGCTCCATCACACCGCGCTCGAACATCATTTGCAGCCAGTTCGGATCTATAGGACTCATGCCGCCCAGCAGAGTCTTTTTTCCCAGTTGCCTGCACCAGTAGGCAGCGGCGCCCACCATCTCTGCGAACTTGTTCCAGCCGTAGTCCAGCGTAAAGTCATATTCGATCTGGTTGTTGGGCTCATTCCAAAGTTCCACCCACTCAAAATGCTCCCCCATGTCCGTAATAAACACATCCAGGAAATCAGCATAGGCCTTCTTGTCTCTTGGCGGGGAAGAGGTGCGTGGTTTCTCGCCCAGGGATGGCGGTGTATAAAGGAAGCATGGCAGCACGTTTACTTCTTTCGCGAGAGTAGGTATAAGCCAGTCGTACCACCCTTTGCCATCCGGTGTATAGTAATCAGCCCACGACACGCCTGTTCTGAGCTCTGTTACGCCCAGTTCCTTCAAGTCGGCGAGCACCTGCTTTACGCGCTCATGCTCTCCTACCCGGAACCATTCCACAATTCCGACTTTGGGGAGTGACTTTTCGTTTTTAGCGTTCTTTATTTTCATAGTGATGAGAATACTTTTTAATAAATCAGAAAATGGGGTCTACAGTTTTAGCTTAGACAGTTAATCCACGTGCTGCCAGTTCGGCACTTGCCTCATTCACCCTGTCATACGCAATCTGCCCTTCGAGCCAGTTGGCCAGCTCTTCCAGCCCATTGTTGAACTCTACCTGCGGATAAAAGCCAAGCACCGCGTTTGCCAGGGAGATGTCGGCATAGCAGTGGCGGATATCGCCTACCCTGTATTTGCCCGTTACCTCCGGCTTCAGGTGCGTCTTGTCCATAACCGTTGCCAGCCGCTCCGCTATCTCCTGAATAGTATAGTTGTTTCCGCTGCCCACGTTAAAGACTTTACCCGTGGCTTCTTCCTTCTCCATGGCCAAACGGCACGCCAGCGCCACATCGCGCACATGCACAAAGTCACGCTGTTGATATCCGTCTTCGAAAATCATGGGAGAATTGTTATTTAAAAGCCGGGAGGCGAAGATGGCAAGCACCCCGGTGTAGGGGTTAGAGAGTGCCTGGCGGGTACCATATACGTTAAAGAAACGCATGGCCACGGTTGGGATGTTGTAGGCCCTGCCCACCATCAGGCAAAGGCGCTCCTGGTCATATTTAGAAAGGGCGTATACCGAAGATAGTGAGGGGATTTTAGATTCCGGTGTAGGAATCGGCTGCAAAGGCTGGCCTTTGTCATACAACTCCCAATCGGCGGCTTTCAACTGCTCGAGCGGGCGCTCCTGCGCGGTTACCAGTTCTCCGTTCGGGCTTTTACAAAGGCCTTCGCCGTAAATGCTCATACTGCTGGCTACCACCAGCTTCTTCACAGGGTGCTTAATGAGCGCCTCCAGGAGCACGGCTGTGCCCATGTTATTTACATCGGTGTACTCTCTTATCTCATACATACTCTGGCCAACACCAACCATCGCGGCAAAGTGGAATACATAATCCACCCCTTCCAGCGCTTTGTCCACGTCCTCGCGGTTGCGCACATCACCTATCACCAACTCCACGTCCTCGTGCAGGTATTCGGGCCTTTTGCAGTCTTTGCCGTGCACCTGCTCGCTTAGGTTATCCAGCGCTCTTACCTCATACCCCTGGCCCAGCAACTCATCTGCCAGGTGTGATCCAATAAAACCAGCACCTCCTGTTATCAATACTTTGCTTTTCATAGTCTGTTGTTCTTTCATGGTATTTAATGAGACCAGGGCATCAGGACTGAAGACACCAGATCTAGTCGTTAGACATTTTGCTTATATAACCGCTGTATACTTATTTTTTACTTTCCGATGCCCAACACAAACAGCGTTAAAACATCATATATTTTTTAGCGCATTACCCCTCAAAATCAAAAGGGCTGAGCCGTTGGCCTTATTGTTATCTTATTTATTGAGACACCCGGAGGTTTGCTAAGGGCAAAAAGCACCGCATCTGCCACTTCATCTGCAGCAATAGACCCGTATCCGATATCTTCTGCCGTATGAAACCCGGAAACAGTATTTTCGAAGAAGGCGGTATCGGTCACTCCTGGCGCCACTACTGTTACCCTTACGGTCGGCAGCACCTCCTGTCGCAACGTTTCAGCCACCACCTCCAAAGCAGACTTGGTTGCGGCATATACACCACCATAAGGATAAGCCTGTCCCGCCGAAACCGACGACACCAGCACCACATCGCCATGCCCCGCCTCCAGCATACCCGGCACGAAGGCCCGGATCAGCCGAAGGGCTCCCATCAGGTTGGTATCTATGATTTGCCGCCATTTCTCCGGGTCACCTTCCGTCAGCTTCTCATGGATGCCGCGCCCTGCGCTGCAAATCAGGATATCGGGTGTGCCTAGCTTTTCCTGCACGCCGGCAAAGAGTGCATCCACAGCGTGTGCCGCTGTTACGTCGCAGGTAAAAGGGTAAACGTTTGATGACAGGTCAGCAGGCGGTTGCAGGTCAGCGACGGCAGTTACGATGTTAGCTAAAGACAGCCTTTCCACTATAGCCCGGCCTATGCCTGAACCACCTCCGCTTACTACTGCTTTTTTGCCTTTTAACTGCTGCACTCTGTTTATATGATTCTGCTCCCTATATAGAAATAATTGTATCCTTCGTTAGCTAGCTAAAACGTAGTTGAGGCAACTAGGGTTGTAGATGCTGCTTAAGGCATATATAAAAACACTCGTATTTTTTGCTAACTATCCAATTTTTAAGGTTTTGCTGCCTCCATAAAAATGTATCCTTTGGGCCTGTTTCTATAGCCGGATTCTTAAAAGTGGCGCACTTATACTACCTTGCTGTCTCCAACAATTATATATTACCACGATGAACTTTGAACAGGTACCCCTTCTGGAGGATGCACGCGTGCTGCTCCGCCCTTTTCAGCCCTCAGACAAAGCCGATCTGCGCATGATTGCCTTAGACGAAGAAATCTGGCGCTATATGATTACGCGCATCAGCAATGGGACGGAGCTGGAAGCCTGGATACACACTGCCACCAGTGGCTACCAACTGGGTACGCGCTATACCTTTATGATAGAAGACAAAGCCACCGGTAAGCTGGCAGGCAGCACCAGCTATGGCAGTATATCGGTGCCGGACAAGCGCCTGGAGATTGGCTGGACCTGGCTAAGCAGGGAATTCAGAGGTAGCGGCCTGAACAGGCACTGTAAGTTCCTGCTCCTACAGTATGCTTTTGAGGTATTACAGATGGAGCGGGTAGAGCTAAAAGGAGATGCGCTAAATATGCGTTCCCGTAAAGCCATGCTTAAAATAGGGGCTACCGAAGAAGGCATCCTGCGCAGCCACACCCTGATGCACGACGGCCGCCGCCGCGACACCATCTACTATAGCATTCTGCGGCCCGAGTGGGAGCAAATCAAAAGCACTATCTTCAAAGACCTGGCGGCACCCCTGCAGGCATAAGTAAGCAACACAAAGTCCATTGCTGTAAGCCTATACGTTACTATTGCGTATACCTATATAGTATAATGAACCGCAAACAGCCAGGCCTTTGGAAACGCAAACACATAGACCTCATTTACCCAAACGGATATTCCTGATACGGCATGCGCGGCCGGAGGTGTCTGCAAAAGGCTTCTTCAGCGCAGCAGCAGCCAGCCAGTATATTTCCGACTACGATGCCGCCCAGGTAGAGGAATTCGTGCTGCAGCATGAGTCAATTCCTTATAAAGAAATCAAGTCTGTATACTGCAGCACTCTCATCCGCTCCCAACTTACAGCCAAAGCTATTTTCGGAGAGCAGGTGCTTCTGAAGGTGAACCACGAGTTTCGGGAGTTTGAACGGAAAATATTCTCCCTGCCATTCCTGCGCCTGCCCATAAAGCTGTGGTTGGTTTCTGCCCGCATCCTCTGGTTCATGGGATTCAACAGCAAAGGCATTGAGACGTTTAAAGCAGCAAAGTGGCGGGCCCGGGATTGTGCGGAGATACTGGCCGAAGATGCCCATGAGAATGCCACCACCGTATTGGTAGCACACGGCCTGCTGAACAATTTTATCAGGAGGGAGTTGAAACGAATGGGATGGCACCAGACCGTGAAAGGCGGAAGCGGTTTCGTTAGCCTGAATGTGATGGAGAAGGATTAGGATTAACATAAATAAAAACGCCCTTTAGCAATTGCTAAAGGGCGTTTTTATTTATGTTAATCCTGTACCGGCAAGCCGGGTTTAGGCTGGGCTACTTAGTAACCTGATGTTTGCTGCGTGCTGATATTCTCGTTGGCGTCAATTTCAGCCTGCGGAATAGGCCAGGCCCACTCGCGTGCATCCGGCGCTAACGTACAGTTTGTAGCAGTTGTGCCACAGTCTTCACGCACAAGGTTACGGGTAGTTCTCTTTACATCAAACCATCTGTGGCCTTCACCAAACAACTCCTTACGTCTTTCCAGTGCAATTTCATCAACCAATGCCTGCCCTGCTAAATCAACTGGCACATAGCCTTCGATTCTGGCGCTGCGCAATGTATTTAGGTCTTCCAAAGCACCTGATTCGTCACCTGATAAAGCTCTGGCCTCGGCACGAATCAGGTACATTTCACCTGTTCTGAACACTTTCCAGTTTACCAGGTTGTCCTGCGCCGTACCACGGCTCACAAACTTATTCACAATCACTCTTTCAGTTTCGCCAAGAGCTCTTGTGCTGAAATAAGAAGGGAACCTGATATCGGTCTCTTCATTATACTCGTCCACTAACTCCTCAGACGGCCTGAAACGGTTACGGTTAGAAGGGGCATTGAACAAACCTCCCGAAGGTGTGCCTTCACCGGCGTTAAAGGCAACGGCCCAGATTACTTCATCATCGGTTGCGTCTGTCCAGATATCAGCAAACTCGTTTCTGGTCGCCAGAGGCAGCTCTTCAATAACCTGGGTAGCATAGTTCTCAGCAGCTGCATAATCCTTGGCATACAGGTTTACACGGGCCAGAATAGCTCTGGTTACTGTCTGGTCGATGTATGCTCTGTTGGTAGCGTTGATTTCTCTGTCAACAGTCCCTAAAAGCGTTTCTGCCTCCTGAAGATCACGGAAGATGTTATCGTATGTTTCGCTTACGTTTAACCGGCTTGGCTTACTCTCCGGATCCACTACTGTTACATAAGGCACACCCAGTTCGGTGGAGTTTCTCTCGAAACTCTCACCCCAATATCTCAGCAGGTCGAAATGCACCATACCTCTGATAGCCAGCGCCTGTCCTTTGAGCCTGTTTACTCTTTCAGGATCAGTTTCAGAAAACTGCTCGATATCGCGCAGCACCAGGTTAGCCTGGTTGATAACGGAGTAGGCAGAAATCCAGGCTACAGCGATATCCGTTTCGTCGGCTGTATATACCCAGTTTGTCTGGTTCGCCCAGTTTGCAAGGTCTTCACTTGTCTGCACGAGGTTATCAGACATCATGTCCGGCAAAGTAGACCATGTGCCTGTTGTTTGGGCACCGCTGGCAAAATAACCTACCTGGCGAAACCGAGCGTATGCTCCTGTTAATGCGAATTCATAATCATCCAGGTTTGTAAAAAGCTGGTTCGCATCTCTTTGGAATTCAGGTTCTACCTCAATTACTTCTTCACAGGCAGATAACCCTAAAGAACAGCATAACCCGAAACCTATAAATAGTTGTTTGATTCTCATTTTTAAACTTTTATATAATTAGAAACCAACATTTAAGCCAAAAGTAACGGTACGAAGCGCAGGATACTGTGCTCCTGTCAGTGATCCCCCTGTCACTTCAGGGTCAAAGCCCTGGAAGTCTGTCCATGTTACTAAGTTCTGGCCTTGAGCAAATACTCTAACGCTGTTTATGAATCCTATTGAATTTACCAGTGAGGCCGGCAATGAATAAGACACATTGATATTACGCAGTCTCAGGAAATCACCATCCTCAACAAAGCGTGTTGTTGACGCTCTGAAAGGGGCACCCGGACGCGGTATGTTGGTGATATCACCAGGCTCCTGCCACTCATCCAACATAGAAAGCGCCAGGTTGTCCCACAAATACTGCGGGTTCTCCACGTTCGCACGGTCATTGTTATAGATTTTGTTACCTCTAACAAAGCTGAAGAAAGAACTTACTTCAAAGCCTCTGAAGTTAAGAGAAGTGCCAAAGCCGCCGAAGAATGGTGCCTCTGTTGTACCAACAATCACACGGTCGTTAGGGTTATAGGTCTCCGTTATATCGCCATCTGCTGTTAAGTACTGTGGATTTCCGTTGTCTGGGTTTACACCGGCATAACGCACCACATAAAGAGAGTTCATTGGCTCACCCACACGGTTGGTATAAAGGCCGCTTATAATCTCTTCCTCGTCACCGACTAATTGTGTCACCTCATTTTGGTTGTACGTTAAGCTAACATTGGCGCTCCAGGTAAAATCCTCGGTTGCAACGATGTCACCGTTCAGCGCAAGTTCCACACCTCTGTTTCGCAGTTCACCAATGTTCGAGATCAACTCCGGATAACCCGTCGTTCTGGAAAGCTGTCGGTCCAGGAACAAATCACTGGTATTAGAATTGTAAAATTCTACCGTAGCTCCTAACCGGCCATTCAGGGTAGTGAATTCAAGGCCCGTGTTAAAGGTGGTTTTTCTTTCCCACTGTAACAGCGGATTTGCTAACTGCGCCTGTCCTAAGCCACTTACACCACCATAAACGCTACGGCTGTAAAGCTCACGAGAGGCAAAATCCAAAGCGTTACCGGCTGCATCTAACAACACCTGGTTACCCGCTGAACCGTAAGAAGCTTTGAACTTAATGTCGTTGAATACATCTGTTATGCCCTGCATGAAAGGCTCGTCAGAAACAATCCAGGAAAAGCCTATAGAACCGAAGTTCGCGAAGCGTCTGTCGGCACCAAAGCGGGAAGAACCATCACGGCGGGCACCTAAGGTTAGGAAATACCTGTCGCGGAAGCCGTAGTTGATGTTTGTGAAGTATGATAATAAAGCATTCTCAGTACCAGCACCACCAACAGCAGGTATAAAACCATTCGATGCATTACCAGGCGTGATACCAGCTTCGTTCTGGAAAGCACCACCCAATCCGTAACCTGTAAAGCTCAGGCCTCTGTAAACTCTGTTTACAATTTCGTTGTACAGGGCAACTGTAAGCGTGTGCTCTCCTCCAAACTCGGTATCATAGGTAGCAGATGTTGTTCCGGTATAACGGAAAGACCTGTTATAGCCACGGCCAAAGGAACCTGAACCACCTGTAGAGAACTGGCCGCTATAAGTATCCGGGTCAACATAAGAGGATGTTTCGTTCGACGTGAAGTCACCGCCCCAGGTAGTCCTGAAAGATAAACCTTCCAGGAAAGGAGCCTGATAACCTACGTACACGTTACCAACACCCTTTATTTGCTGCCTTAAGTTGTTGTTCTCCAAAAGTTCCTGTAGGGCATTCGGCTGGCCGGACACCATCTGCGTATAGTTCCCCTCTTCATCATAAGGCGTTTCATAAGGATTAGTCCAACGTATGGCGTTCAACGGAGTCGCTATACCAGAGTTAGCCTCACTCGTGTTGGTGAACTCAGAATAACCAAAAGTAGAATTCAGTCCGAAGTTGAAGTTACCAGCGGCAGATTCTATGTTGGCTCTACCCGTATAGCGCTCTAAGCCAGTGTTTGGCACTGTACCCGTCTGGTCGAAAACAGAGGCAGACAGGTAGTAAGTCGTTTTCTCGCTACCACCGGAAGCACTTAGTGTATGGTTCTGTGTAGTTCCTGTTTCAAAGAATACATCTTCCCAGTTGGTGTCTACTTCTCTTAGTCTTGCTAAATCTGCATCATCCCAGCCATAAGGATTGCCTCTTTGCAGCTCATACTGAAGTTTCTGCTCTGTGTTCATGAGTTCCAGCCTGTTTTCAGGAGCTCTTGAGAAACCATACTGTACATCGTAGTTGATGCGCGTTCTACCGGCAAGTCCCTTTCTGGTAGTAATTACCACAACGCCATTCGCACCTCTTGAACCATAGATAGAAGTGGCAGAAGCGTCTTTTAATACTGTCAGGCTTTCAAAGTCGGTTGGGTTGAGCGTAGCAAAATCGGATGCTGTTATTTCCACACCATCCATGATGTACAATGGTTCGCTGCTACCCAGAATAGAACCTCTACCGCGAATAACCACGTTTGCCGCTGCACCTGGCTGGCCAGAGTTTGCCTGCACCAATATACCCGGTGCTCTACCCTGCAGGGCCTGGTCGAAAGAGGCGATAGGCACCTGTCTGATCTCTTCTGCCTTTACAGTAGAAATAGAGCCTGCCACCTCGCGGTTTGTCTGCGTAGTGTAACCCGTTACTACAACCTCTGACAGTTGTCTTGTGTCCGGGCTCATGCTCACGTCAATAGTGGTTCTGTCCCCCACAGGAACCTCCTGCGTTGTCATACCAATCTGTCTGAACACCAGCGTTGCATTCGCTGGATCCATGTTGGCTGGAATAGTGACAGAGTATTCTCCGTTGATTCCAGTGCTTGTTCCGGTGGTAGTATTTTTAACGATAACAGTAACACCCGGCAGACCCTGTCCTGTCTCCTGCTCCGTTACCGTACCTGTTACTGTTCCACCTTGTGCCATCACCTGTTGTATAAGGCATAGCATGAAAGCAAAATTCAATAATAAAATTTTTCTCATGTCAGGTTTTAGTTAAAAGAATAAAATAAAAATCCAGAATATGGAGCTGAACAGCTAAGTACTTCTTTACTATCCTAAGTATATCTTGAGGGCTACTAAGTATATATAAGGATCGCACTACACTTCTATCTCCATTCCAACTCGAAAGATAAGCTTTTGGGATACTATTTAAAAACAAAGTCAAAGCGTATCTGGCCGCAAAGGTAATAACTAAAACTTTATTTTTACACAATTTTACAATAAGAAGTCCTGAAAATTATGATTAACGCAATCCAACATCTCCTTTCACTGTAAAAAGAATAATGCAAGCAGAAGATAGTTTACATGCAGGAAATAAAGAATCTGCTGAATTTTTCTTTGGAAAACTCAGCAGATTCTTGGCTCGAATATCTTTCTCGCTGCAATACACACCCTGATAGGTCCAAATAAAAGGTACCATTTTTCTGGAGGCAGGAATTTTTTATCAAATAAAACTAAACATTTAGTTTTAAAACTAAGTAATTAGTTATATATTAGTATTACAGAACATGAATAACAAGTAGATGAAAGAACTGACCAAGGCCGAAGAAGAGATCATGCAGGTACTCTGGAAGTTGCAGCAAGCATTTGTCCGAGACATTCTGGAGGAGCTACCGGAGCCAAAGCCTGCCTATAACACGGTGTCTACTATCGTGCGGATACTGGAGAGCAAAGGGTTTGTCGGGCACGAGGCCTTTGGCAAATCGCACCAGTACTACCCGCTGGTGGCACAGGATAAATACAAGAGCTACTTCCTGAAGAACTTTATGAGTGGCTACTTCGGGGGCTCCTTTGAGAAACTGGTATCGTTCTTCGCCAAAGACAATAATCTAAACATAAAGGAGTTGGACCAGCTGCTGCAGCAGGTAAAACATGATATAGACAAGGATAAGGAGGATCCGCAAGATGGAAGTAATGCTTAGCTTTATACTTAAGTCCGGCATAGCGCTGCTGGTGCTGTACCTGTTCTACTACGTGCTGCTGCGCAACGAAACCAACTTCCGGTTTAACAGGCTCTACCTGCTGCTGGCACCGGTTGTGGCGCTTTCGCTGCCGTTTATAAAGTGGCCTGCCCTGCTCTCTCCGGATAATGCCGTGGCACAGACCCTTCAGGCGATACAGTTATCAGAAGTGACGGTGGTAGGTTACGGACAGCCAGCAACGGGCGCTGCATTGCCACAGTTTATGACAACATCCAACCTTATCTGGATCGTGTACCTGCTGGTGGCGCTGTTTCTTGTTTTCAGGCTATGCAGGCAGCTTTGGCATATCCGCAGCCTCACCTCCAGGGCGATAAGTATGGAGCAGCAAACAGACACTATTCAGATCTTACAGCTAGAGCAGCATTTTTCTTCCTTTGCTTTCCTGAACAAGGTATTTCTGAGCAACCAGGAGCAGCTCAACGCCCGGGAAAAGCAACAGATACTGGCACACGAGCTTGCCCACGTGCAACTGGGCCACACTTACGATATCCTGTTTTATGAGCTTCTGACTATTCTCTTGTGGTTTAACCCGGTTATCTGGTTTCTGAAAGCCGAACTCCGCAACCTGCACGAATACCAGGCCGATGCCCGCGTACTGGATCAGCACCAGCCGCAGGAATACAGTGCCCTCTTATCAAAAGAAGTGCTCTTTAACATGGGCCTCCCTATTGGCAGCCATTTCCAGAAACCGCAGGTACTGCAGCGTCTGCATATGCTGAAGCAGCACGGCAAGCAGGCAGGCTGGTTAAAGCCCCTACTTACACTCCCCCTGCTTGTGCTGCTATTGTTCTCCCTTACCTCCCAGCAGGTAACCGCCGATATTGCTTCGCAGCTCACTCCTCCTCCACAGCAGGCAGAGGCGAGCAGGTCTTTAACAGCACCGCCAGATGAAATGGTGGCAGAGCAGGAACAGGAGCCTGCGGTAGCGGACACGAACAAAGAAACACCAGCACCCGGGCAGCCAGGCGAAATGCCCAATGCAAAAGAAGACGGAACTCCTGACATACCTGCTCAGACAAACAAACCTGACCAAAACATACACAACCTCCTGGAGGTACATCCTTACACCTATGTTGAGGAGATGCCTCAATTTAAGGGAGGAGAAACTGAAATGCTGAAGTACCTGGGCATGAACGTCCGCTATCCGAGAGAAGCACAGGAGGCAAAGGTAGAGGGTATTGTTGTGGCTAGTTTTGTTGTTGATGAGACTGGCGCACTAAGCGATATTCAGATTATCAAATCGCTGGGCCTGGGCACCGATGAGGAAGTCATTCGCGTGGTAGAGTCCATGAACGGGAAGTGGCTACCAGGCAAGCAGAATGGTGTAGCAGTACCTGTCCGCTATACCCTTCCTGTAAGGTACACTTTAAAAGAATAAATACAAAAGTTTAAACTTATTGTAGCACCCTGTTTACACCAGCAAAAAAGTTGGTGCCAGGTTCTTATTGCCTGCTTCTACCTGATTTTTCACACTACCTATTCAGAAACTATGAAAAAGCACAACTTATTCCACTTACTATATAAGATACCGCTACTGGCGCTGCTATTAATTCTTGTGGCCTGCGCTACAGATGAAGAACCTGTTGCCGTCCACCAACCTGAAACTGAAACGCTCCCCCCTAAACAGGAATATACTGGGATAGAATATACTACCGTCTACAAGTCTGTAGATCAAATGCCCGCTTTTGAGGAAGGTGAAGAGAAAATGTTTGAATTCTTACACGAGCACGTCCACTATCCTCAGGAAGCAAAAAAGGCAGGTGTAGAAGGGATGGTCGTGGTGCAGTTTATTGTTGAAAAAGACGGTTCCATTACTGATCTGGAACTGGTGAAAAGCCTCCATCCTGAGATAGACAAAGAAGCCCTCCGGGTAACCAGCATGATGAACAAAAAGTGGGATCCGGGCATACAGAACAACAAACCCGTACGCGTGCAACACACGCTTCCAATGCGCTTCACCATCAAGTAAAACATAGCCCTTTACAGCATCTTTTGTAGCCGCCCCAAAGCCCGGCCTGGAAAGCTGTTGCCTTATAATTCATTTTAAACCTAAACTATATATAACAATGATCATGAAAAATCACACACTAACAAAAACAGCCCTGCACGTCTTCTTTTCTGCATGTCTGTTTGCCACAGCCTCCTGCTCAACTGATGAAGACCCAACTGCAGTAGCAGTTCAGCAGCAGGAAAAGGCAACTGTAAAGCGAACGGATGCCTCAAAACCTTATACTTATGTGGAGCAAATGCCGGAGTTTAAAGGAGGAAACGAGGCCTTGTTGTCCTTCCTGGGCACCAACATAAAGTACCCGGAGGCGGCACAGGAAGCAAAGGTGGAAGGACTGACGGTTGTAAAATTCACAGTAGAGGAAAATGGCTCTGTAACAAATATACAAACCGTAAAAAGCCTTAGCCCTGAAACAGACCAGGAGGCAGTAAGAGTAGTAAAAATGACGAGCGGCAACTGGGCTCCGGGTAAGCAGGACGGAGAAACGGTACGGGTTGATTATACCCTGCCCATTCGGTTTGCATTGAAATAATATTTATTCTGAATACCCCTATCAGTTCCATCTAGGGCTGGTAGGGATTTTCACGATTGCCTTTTCCAAACTATAAAAACTACTTAAGCCATGTCACACTGCAACATATTAACTAAACTGGCAGCCGCCGCGCTGCTAAGCACATTATTGTTTACAGCCCCTGCTGCCCTTGCTCAAACCGCTGAAAAGCCTTATACCTATGTAGAAAAAATGCCTGTTTTTAAGGGAGGTGAATCCGAGATGATAAAGTTCTTGGGCAGCAACATCCAATATCCAAAAGAAGCCCGGGAGGTCGGCTTAGAGGGTATTGTGGTTATCTCCTTTGTCGTAGGCACAGATGGCAGCATCTCGGATATACAAACTTTGAAGGAGTTAGGTAAAGGCACTGAAGAGGAAGCGAAGCGGGTCGCGAAGCTGATGGACGGTAAATGGACGCCAGGCAGCCAGGCTGGCAAGTTAGTGCCTGTACGCTACACGCTGCCCATACGGTTTGCCTTAAGCGAGGCAGACCGGGCCGCTATGAAGGATATTGCCAATCAGATGCCGCAGTTTAAAGGTGGCCACGAAGCTATGCTCCAGACCATGGGCAAGCACCTCCAGTTACCGGTAGAGGCCAGGCAGGAAAACCTGCAAGCACAGGTGATGGTCCGTTTCACAGTGGAGCCAGACGGAACAGTATCCGATATAAAACTGAAGCAGACCAAACTGAAGAAAACAATTGGCCCCGGCTCCGACCTCGACTATATGGATGCTAATACATTCGGATTTCAGAACAAAGCCGTACTGGCCCAACTCAGTGAGGCAGCCGTAGCTGCCGTAAAAGCCACCTCCGGGCACTGGAACCCTGCCTTGCGCAGTGGACAAGCCAAAGCCGCCGAAATAACGCTCCCCGTGCGTTTTATAGACGCTAACGCACCCGCCAGTGCCACGGCTCCTGCAATGTTGCCTATTGACCAAAAAATTCTACCTGACCCAAACAAAGTTTACAGCGAAAAGAACCTAGACACAAAACCAAGCTACAAGGAAGGTAAAAAAGAACTGATAAAGCTATTGGCTAAAAATATACGCTACCCTGACACACAGGCAGAAGGAGATGTGAAAATAAATTTTATTGTGAGTCCAAAAGGCGGAATAGGATTCTATGTGAACCTTGACGAGAAAAACGAACTGCTTGCAAAAGAAGTAACAAGGGTGTTGCAAATCACGACCGGCAAGTGGAATCCCGGCCGGGTAGACGGCAAACCTGTATCATCAGTGGCCACGCTCAATGTCCGCTTTGTGATTGACGACGGACAGGAAAAGCCAGCAGCTAAAACAATCAATAAATTAGATGCAATGGTTACAAAAGAGGGTGTAGTAGCGCCTGCAGCAGCACCTGATGTGGTGGTGACAAAGTACAGGTAGCAGCAATCTTGGATGCTAACTATATTTCAGTAAATTCAGTATAAAATATATTATATCCAACTTCTACCTTCAGCTAATGAAAAACAAACTATCCCTCTCCTGCTTAGCAGTTCTCACGCTGTTAGGCTCGGCCGTACTTTTTTTACCGGAGGCGCATGCTCAATCTACTGCTTCTGCAGAGACGATATATTCTTACGTAGAAGAACCGCCTGCCTTTGAGGGTGGCGACGCTGAATTGATGAATTTTGTCGCCAGCAATATCCAGTACCCGCAGGACGCCAGAGCGGCAGGGCTGACAGGAATAGTGGTTTTAACATTTGTAGTAGAAAAAAACGGCACTATATCCAACATCGAAACCATAAAAAGCCTTTCTAAAAGCACTGATGCAGAAGCAGTTCGTGTGATAGGTTTAACAGAAGGGAAATGGAGCATTGGCAGGCAGCATGGCAAAGCTTTGCGGGTAAAGCAAACATTCCCGGTTAAATTCAGCCTGGACAAAGACGGTAATCCAACAGTGCTTCACAGGATGCCTCAGTTCAAGGGAGGCCAGAAAGCCATGGTGCAAGCTATTTACAGCAACCTGAAAGTACCGGCTGCCGCTCAACAGGAAAATATAACCGCCCGTGTGCAGGTGAAGTTTAATGTAAAAGAAGACGGCACCGTATCGAACATTGCCATTGCAAACACAAAACTGAAGCATATAGTAGGTGCCGGTGCAGACATGGATTATATGGATGCTTCCACTTTCAAGCTACAGAATAAAGCTGTACTCGCTGAATTGAGCACAGCCGCCGCCGAAGCTATACAGGGAACAAGTGGCAAGTGGGAACCGGGCACCCGATACGGCAAACCAATAGCTGCAGAGGTGACTCTTCCTGTGCTATTCTCCGGCTCCCAAGAGCCTAAGTTGGAAAATCAGTTAGAGGCCATGCTCCTGTCCTATCAGCCGGACGCCTATGACAAGAAATTTTCTTATAAAGACAATGAAGTAGATGCTCGCGCGGCACTCAAAGACGGAACTGTAGAGCAATTTCTGGCAAAGCACCTTCGCTACCCCGACACCTCTTTTGAGGGCATTGTTAAAGTAGCATTCTTAGTAGCGGATGACGGCAGATTATTTGGCCCTATGACAAATGTCTCAAAAGATGAGAAAGCTATTGCAGATGAGTTCTCAAGAGTATTCGAACTTACAGAAGGCAACTGGATACCTGCCAAAAAGAATACTCAGCCTATCTCAGCCATGCAGGAGATCACGGTGGAGTTTATGAGCAAAAAGGGGGAAAAGAACCCTACACGCAACGCTAATGTAGTAGTGACGAGGTAAAGGATTTTTTCTCCACATAGCTATTGTCATCTCGAACGTAGTGAGAGATCTATCGGGAATTCTGAAAAGATCTCTCACTGCGTTCGAGATGACATTTTCTGGTAAAATAACCGGAGTAGCATTAACGCCCGTACCACAGTAAACATGCAATCCCATAACTACTTCGTTTATATCACAACCAACCCACGTAAAACCACTTTATATGTAGGTGTCACAAACGACCTGCCTCGCCGCCTTCAGGAGCACTTTATGAACTGTGGTAATCCGTCTACCTTTGCGGGTAAGTACTACTGTTACAATTTGATTTACTTTGAGCGCCACACCAGAATAGAGCACGCCATTGAGCGAGAGAAAGAAATCAAAAAGTGGAGCAGAAAAAAGAAGGAAGTCCTGATTAAGACAACGAACCGATTTTGGGAATTCCTAAACCTGCAAATACAGGATGAATAAGCTCAAGCTTCTTATTCTTAGAGCAAAACAGCCCCGGCCAAAGTATAGCCGGGGCTGTTTCTGTTTCAGACCAACTTGTTCATAATCAAAGGCAATGTTCTCTTACAACTGCCAGCCTTCGTTCATCATGCCAATGGCGTGATGGGCTGTCATGTCGAACTGGCAAGGCACAATAGAGATGTAATTGTTTACCAGCGCCCACTCGTCAGTATCTTCGCCTTTGTCGAAATTTACGAAGCTGCCCGTCATCCAATAGTATTTGCGGTTGCGCGGGTCCAGGCGCTCGTCAAACTCCTCCTGCCACTTGGCATGCGCCTGCCGACAGATTTTGATGCCCTTAATTCTTTCCTCGCTCTTCTTGGGCAGGTTCACGTTCAGGGCGGTGTTGTCCGGAATTTTATGCTCTAATGCCTGCAGGATAATCTTCTCCACAAACTCTTCGGTATGAGAAAAATCCGCTTCATGCCCATAGTCACAAAGCGAAAAACCAATGGAGGGCATACCCTCTATAGCAGCTTCTATAGCTGCCGACATGGTACCAGAATACAGCACACTGATGCTGGAGTTGGAGCCATGGTTTATGCCGCTCACCACCAGGTCAGCTTTTCTATTCTTCAATACATGGTGCTTCGCCAGTTTCACACAATCTGCCGGGGTGCCGGAGCACTCATAGGCCTCCACATCCAGGTCCTCGAAGGCAATAGACCTATCAAGTCGAAGTGTATTGCCGATGGTGATGGCATGCCCCATACCCGACTGCGGACTATCCGGTGCTACAATCACCACATCGCCCACCTTCATGGCAACTTTTACAAGTGTACGTATGCCCGGTGCGGTAATGCCGTCGTCGTTTGAGACCAATATCAGTGGTTTTGCCATTCTATTATTAAATTTATGTATGATAATATTAAAGAATTCTCTTTTCGTGCTAATATACTATAACCTCCTGCTGCGCTACAAGGTTTAAATAATAAAGAAAAGACACAAGCACGATGATGATAAGAAATATGATATATGCCATCCTGTTGGGAGCGGGCATGGCTGCCTGCCTTTCGCAGCAGGAGAACGACGAAGAAACACAAGCCGAAACAATGCAACAGGAAGAGAACCTGAGCCCAACCGGCAGTACAACAGAGCCCGCACCGATTCCGGAGCCAGCCAGTTTTGTAATAGAAAAAGGCCGGGCAGGCGATGTCGCTATTGGCATGCCCATTGATGAACTGCGCAGCAATGTACCCATGGGCTTTGCCATTAGAGATACCACCCTTATGCTGGAGGAGCAGCAGAGCACAGCCTATGTGCTCACTCCCCAGGACCAGGACAAGGGACTGTTAGTAGAGCAGCAATGTGAAGCAGAGTGCCGTGTATGGCGCATCAACGTCCTCAGCACTGATTTTAAAACACCCCAGGGACTTGGGATTGGGTCAAAGTATGGCGAGGTGAAAGAGGCCTACCCTATCGGAACAGTGGCGCTGGCAGAAGACAACTTTGTTGCTGTATCTGAGGAGGCAGGAATGAGCTTTGTGCTCGACGACACCCAACTGCCGCAGGATGCACAAGACAGAGGCAGGTATAACCCGGGAAATATTCCTGCCAACACACTGGTAAAACGCATCATATTATATTAGTATGTTGCTATACTAAGTAGTAATACGTATTATTGTGTTTATGGCATTTATCCGCTCCGACTTCCGATATAAAGACTTTGGTTTGCTGCTGTTGCGCATCGGCATCGGCACGATGTTTATTTTGCACGGCTGGCCTAAACTGGCTGGCGGCCCTGAACGCTGGGAAGCCATCGGGCATAACATGGAGCTTATCGGCATTACTTTTGCCCCGGCATTCTGGGGTTTTATGGCGGGTTTCGCTGAGGCTGCAGGAGGTTTACTGCTGATACTGGGCCTGTTCTGGCGTGTTACCTGCCTCCTGTTATTGTTTACGATGATCATTGCCACCGCCCGCCACGTAGCAGCTGGCGACGGTTTTAACGGTTATTCGCATGCATTGGAGGCGGCTATTCTGTTCTTCTCGCTCTTCTTCATCGGCCCCGGCAGGTACAGCCTCGACAACAAGTTCTTCCCCACAGATAAATACCGCAGTCGGTTTAGCAGAATTGTGGTGTAAGCCTGCGATTCAAGAAATACTTCCGAAGCCTTAGCCCCAAGCTGAGGCTTTTTTTGTTGAAATCCTCCACTATGAGCATGGCACAACACATTTCCTCTCAAAAATGCCTAATTTTACCTACTCATACACAGTACGCTAACCTGACAACATGTTAACCACTTTACTTTTAGCTGCCCTCCTATCTACAGGAGGCCCCGGCCAAAATAAACCCGACCTGAAAACACCTTACGAGCAGGGCAACGGAAACCAAACCGCCACCTATGAGGAAGCCATCGACTGGTATCAGAAACTGGATGCCGCTTATGACGAAGTGAAAATGATGCCCTACGAGACAACAGACGTAGGTCGCCCGCTGCACCTGGTGGTGGTGTCGACAGACAAAGACTTTGACCCGGCTTCTATACACCAGAAGAACAAACGCATCCTGCTCATCCAGAACGGCATTCACCCGGGAGAGCCCGAAGGCATTGATGCGACCATGCTGCTGGTGCGCGATTACCTGCAGGACAAAAAGCTGCGCAGGCAACTCGACAATGTGGTGCTGGCCATTATACCGGTGTACAACATCGGCGGCGCGCTTAACCGCAACAGCCACACCCGCACCAACCAGAACGGACCGGAAAGCTACGGCTTCCGGGGCAATGCCCTTAACCTGGACCTGAACCGCGACTTCATTAAAATGGACTCCGACAACGCCAGAACCTTTCATGAGATTTTCAGGGAATGGGACCCGGATGTGTTCATGGATAACCATACTTCCAACGGCGCCGATTACCAGCACGTGATGACGCTTATTGCCACGCAGCACAACAAGCTGCACCCGACGCTGGCAAAGTACCTCTCCGGCAAAATGGTACCGACACTGTATGCGGGTATGAAGCAGGACAAGTTTCCGATGGTGCCCTACATGAACCACGCCGGCGACACACCAGACGAAGGCATCATTGGCTTTATGGAGTCTCCGCGTTATGCCACCGGGTATACAACCCTCTACAACACCATTGGCTTTGTGCCCGAAACACACATGCTCAAGCCATTCGACCAGCGCGTAAAGGCTACTTACAAGCTGATGGAAAACATGATTGAGACGGTGCACCGCGATGCAAAGGAGATTGGCACACTACGCGCCCAGGCAAAGCAGGAGACGCTGCAGCAACAGAAATTCCCGCTGGACTGGAAACTGGACACCACCAAAGTAAGCCAGATTCCTTTCCTGGGCTACGAAGCCAAATACAAGCCAAGCGAAGTAAGCGGCATCGACCGCCTGTACTACGACCGCAAGGCGCCGTACAGCAAAATGATTAACTACTACGATGAGTTTGTACCTACTGTAACGGTGGAGAAACCGGTCGCCTATATCATTCCGCAGGCCTGGGGCGAAGTGATTGAGCGACTGAAAAAAGACGAGGTACAGCTGCAGCAACTGAAAAAAGACACCACCCTCACCCTCGACACCTACTACATCACGGATTACAAAACAGGTCAGCGCCCTTACGAAGGGCATTACCTGCATTCTGATGTGCAGGTGGAGACAAGGAACATGCCGCGCCAGTTCTTTAAGGGCGACTATGTGGTATACCTGAACCAGCCGGCCAACCGCTTTGTGGTAGAGGTGCTGGAACCGCAGGCCACAGACTCCTACTTTAACTGGAACTTCTTCGACTCCATTCTCATGCAGAAAGAGTATTTCTCGTCTTATGTATTTGAGGACTTGGCGGCGGAATATCTAAAGAAAGACCCGGCCTTACGCCAGCGCCTCGAAGAACGAAAGAAGCAGGACCCGGGCTTCGCTAAGAACGCACGGGCCCAGTTAGACTTTGTGTACCGCAACACCCCGCATTACGAATACACGCACAATATGTACCCGGTCGGGAGACTGATGCAGGATGTGAAATTACCCTTGTAGCTTAACAGGAAAAGCCACCGCAGAGGTGGCTTTTCCTGTTAAGCTACTTCCAAAGTCACAAGTACTTCTTGCCAATCAACAAGAAAGTACTGTATGTGTAAAATATTAAGCGTAGTGCTTTTATTTTTTATACAATAGCAGTGTCAACTCATCTATTTGTGACAACTGTTTGTCGGCAGTGACAAAAGGAAAGTCTAAGTATAATGCAGAAGCAACAACTATGGCATCTGGCAATTTAATCTTGTAGTTTTTTCTCAATGAGACTACAAGCCGCTTTATTTCCGCATTAATGTCAATTACAGTTGCTTCTCTTATAAGCTCCTGAATGACTTTTGAGTCGTTTTCAGATAAGTTGCTATATCCTAATAGTTCTAATTCGGTGACAAATGAAATGGTGATATGCTTTCCGTCGAGAAGTTCTGCTACTGTTTCGTCACCAGAAATGAGGTATAGCAGAATATTAGTGTCTACGAAAAGACTATTCCCACTCATTTCTTAAATTCTTCTGAATCGTGAGAGGCTCTTTCTCTAACTTAACTTTCCCACAATATTTGAAAGCATTCATCCCTTTCCGAACGCTTATGCTTTCAAGTGCTTTTTGTATGCTGACTTTGTCTGTACCTTTTTTTATAACAGTTACCATGGTAAATGTGTAAATCGTAAACAGTAAATAAATATAATAGTTTTTACTGGCATATCTTATTTTGTTTGCCTTACGCCTAACGGACTTGTATATGCTCTGTGTAAGACCTTCGGCCGAAACATGAAGTATATACGTGGTTAGGGTGCGTAATTTTTACTTATTTTATATCTCCATCCATTATTTACATACCCCTTGCTTTCGTTGTTAATTTTACTGGATTCTTTATGGGGTTTTGAAAAATCAATATTCAGAAACTTGTCATGTTTACTTACTGCTACATCATACAATTCTGCTGCAAACCTATTAAGTAATTTATCCTCTGTAACTAATGGCAACTCCTTCGTTGAAGATTTTGAAAGGATTAAAATGTCATTCCATGTATTTCTGAAATTCTCTTTAGAATTGTGCTTGCTTAAAAAACTGTTTAGCAATTTGTACCCACTTCAATATCTTGTTCATTTATTGGTTCACAACTTATATTAGAATCAAATAAAAAACGGATATTTTTCTTCAGTTCTTTTTGAGTGTTTTTTGTTTAGATAATTTTTTGACTTATCAAATATTTCTTGAATGCATAAGATATTATTTGAGTATCCAGCAGAAACATTATTGGTTTATTTTATGCACCCTAACTATAATATGAACGGAGTTATTCCGCTTATTTGCACTATTTATGAGAGGGGGTCTCTATTCTTCTATTATTTTATACTACTTTCTTAGGTTATAACCCATATCCAAAGTTAATCTTTCCCTTTTAGTTAAAAACATGGCTTATAGCTCCTAATTAAGCTGATAATTTGTACTCATCCTATATAGAAACTATCTTCTTAAGATAAACAACTCTACTATACTTCTATTTCACCGGACAAATAAGCAACCGCCCTGCCGGTTATTTTCACCCTGTCTCCCAGGAACTCACACCTCAAATCACCCTGCCTTGCCGACACCTGCTTGGCGCTTAATACCTTCTTACTCAGCTTTTGGCTCCAGAACGGGGTAAGCGTTGTATGGGCAGAACCTGTTACCGGGTCTTCGTCGATACCCACCTGGGGGCAGAAAAATCGTGACACAAAATCCACTTCATCGCCGGGGGCAGTCACGATGACGCCGCGCGCTTCTACGGATGCCAATGTTCTGAAGTCGGGCGCTAAACCCTCTATATCCTTTTGAGTCTGGAAGAGCAGCAGGTAATCAGTCCTGCCTTTGTAGACTTCTGCCGGTGTAACTCCTAAAGCACTTACCAGCGCCTGCGGTGCCTCTACCCGCTGGTACACATCTGCAGGAAAATCCAGTGTCAGCTCCTCTCCCGCTTTGTCCACTGTCAATAGTCCGCTTTTTCTTGATTGGAAGTTGATGGTGTTAGAGGGATGGTTGTAAAAGTGAAACAACACATGCGCCGCTGCCAAGGTAGCATGCCCGCAAAGATCTACCTCCACCGTAGGAGTGAACCATCTTATCTCGTAATCTCTTCCGTTCTGCACCACAAAAGCTGTTTCTGCCAGGTTATTTTCTGCCGCAATCTGCTGCATTGTCTTGTCCTCCAGCCATTCGTTCAGTACACACACGGCAGCAGGATTGCCATGAAACACTTTGTCTGTAAAGGCATCTATCTGGTATAGTTTTATTTTTTTCATCTGTTGATATCTGTTCGTTTCATTGTTAATGTTAGGTAGGGTTTACTCTTTTGCTCCACTTTGAAGGTTGGGCCGTTTCATTTTACATTTTTTGTCATCCTGTAAAGGATCTTGTGGGCCAGTAGCGAGAGCTTAACCTCCCGGGGGTAGGAGCCCTCTATTTCAACCAAGTTTCTTAACAGAATGACAGTAAATCAGCTTCATATTCTATAATAAAACCGCCCTACCTTCAAAGGGGGGCCTTTCACAAACTCACTCTTTTTAGCTTAGGTCAGTAGTAACAAGAAGAGCCACCTCGGCGGTGGCTCTTCTTGTTACTACTTATGGTATTTAGTTATACATCCACCGAATCATACACCACAACCTTATCCCATAGGTGAGAATAATTCTCCACAAACTTCAGGTGTACCGGATGCTTCTGATACACTTCCTGCTCTTCCAGATTATTGAAGAACAACAGCCAGGAAACGTCATACCCCCTTTCAATTACATCGCGGTTGGTATTGGCTGGCACGCCTATACGCGCCAGTTGTATGGCCTTTATGTTTTTCAGGGTATTCAGGCCTTCTATTAATTTCGCTTTATCTTCCGCAGAACCCGGGTTCTTGAGCCAGAAATAAACATGATGCACAAAATCGCCTTGCTGTTTCTGCTTGCCTAAAACCGGCATCATTCCAAAGAAACCGGCAAGAGATAAAGAGGTGCTGTTGCCAAGGAAGGACCTTCTGGATAGCTTTTTCATATAGTTCATTTTATCGCGCTTTCAATTTAATAGATGTAATTTAAACCTGCTCCTGCAATCCCATCTGTTTCAAAGCATGAAGTAAACAATATTTCCGGACAATTCCGATGTTACAGGTCTACCAGCCTCTCCTTCTACTCCAATTCAGCAGATAGCACCCGCAAAGAGGTAAACAAATCTTTACATGCCCCGGTATTATTTCTCATAAAGCAGCTATACTATGAAAGAACAAACTGTAACCCCTCTACACCTTCAGCCGCACGGCAACATACCGAATAATCCCCAATTGCCCCTCCTGCTTTACCGGCAGGTGTTCTCTGACAGCAATAACCTGGAGCACCAGTTCAAAGAGGCTTTTGCACAGCACAACTGGCGCGGCAGCTGGACCAATGGCGTTTTCGACTATCACCACTACCACAGCAAATCGCATGAGGTATTAGGCGTGGCGGCAGGCTCGGCTACTATCGTTTTTGGCGGGCCCGGAGGAGAGGAAGTAGACGTAAAGGCAGGCGATATGGTGGTGCTGCCTGCTGGCACCGGCCATTGCCGCAAGAGCGCCTCCTCTGATTTTAGTGTGGTAGGCGCCTACCCAGGCGGGCAGGAAAACTACGATATCTGCACCCAGGACGACGACATGGAAAAAAAGAGACAGAATATACAGCAGGTGCCATTGCCTAGTGCAGATCCTGTAGCGGGGAAAGAAGGCCCGCTGCTACAGCACTGGAAACAGTAAATATAGATGCCAACTTATAAACCGGAGGCCGCTTTATTTTCCCTTTTACTGGCGCAAGCTTTTAAACTTGTGTTTAATAATAATGTCGGGTTTGTACCCTAACTGGGCCAGAGGCTCAATGATAACTCACACTCACGAGGGCTTTGAAAAATGAAACAGTCCTCGCTTACTTACCAGAGAAATGCTTGCTTAATGCGAATGCTATGATTTAGCATTCGCATTAAGCAAGCGCAGGAAATTTCCTCCTAAGATTTTACGTACCTCCTCTTTGCTGTAGCCTCGTGCCAGCAGCTCTTTTGTGATGACAGGAAAATCCTGCACGCCATTTAATTGCTGCGGTGTGGAGGAAATGCCGTCGAAGTCTGAGCCCAGGCCCACATGGTCTACGCCTATCAACTTCACGATATGGTCGAAGTGGTCGATCAGTAGCGATAAAGACGGACGCATGGCTTCGGCCTCTTTCGGGTACTTTTTCACTAACCAACTGTTGATAGCAAAGCTTGACCGGTTCAGTTGTTTTAAAGAGTCTACCTCTGCTTGGTGCCGGGATAAAAATTGCTGCCGTCGCTTACCGAAATTCGGGTCTACAAAGCTTGCTTCGAAGTTTATGTTGATAACACCTCCGTTTTTCCCAACAGCCTTTATCTGCTCGTCGGTCAGGTTTCTGAAGTGCGGGCTGATGGCTTTCACACAGCTATGCGATACCAGTACCGGTTTGGTAGTAGTCTCTATGGCATCCCAGAACGTCTGCTCCCCCACATGACTCAGATCGACCAGCATCCCCAGCTCATTCATGCGCCGCACCACCTGCCGACCGAAATCATTCAGGCCTTTTTTGGCGTTTGGCACTTTGCCACTGCTTTCGTCCATGGCAGAGGTAGCCCAGGAAGTAGAGTTATTCCAGGTAAGGGTCATGTAGCGGACACCACGGCTGTGGAGGCTGTCGAGGTAGCTGAGGTTGTCTTCTATCATGTGGCCGCCTTCCACGCCAATCATGGCAGCTAACTTCTGCTGCTGCACTGCCTGCATCACGTCAGCAGGTGTTTTAGCCATCATTATCTTATCAGGATGGCGGGCTGCTACTGCATAAAGCGAATCTATCTGCCTGTTGGCATACGCAAAGCCTTTTCCTTTCCCGTAGTTCTCGTCACTCCATACAGAGAAAACCTGAACATCCACTCCACCTTCTTTAAACCGGGCCAAATCGGAATGCGTTTTGCCTTTCAGGTTATCAGCGATGTCTAATCCTTCCAATATGTTAATCAGCACATCATTATGCGTGTCCACTACAATAGCTTGCTCGTGCACTTCTTTGTAGTTCTGTGCCTGTAAGGAGGTATAGCCCAAAAGCAAGGCCGCAAGTGCCACGCCTTTGGCTATCGATTTTCTGTGTATCATGTGTTCGGTCCGTCTTTGGCTGTTGTGTTTTGCCCACTCTGAACGCAAAACTTTGCGCGTGCAGGAAAACTATCACAAAAAAACCCACCCCTGCCCCTCCGAGGAGGGGAATTTTTATTCTTGAAGGAATTCCCCTCCTCGGAGGGGCAGGGGTGGGTTAAAGGCATTCTAAATATATAACTGCTATCTTTCTTGTAACCAATACTGGATAGTATGATTGACCAATATAGCAAATCCCGCTGAATTTACCTGACCCAGTTATCGACAAGCAAGCCAGAGAAGGCAAAGAAGTTGGTAAGTATATGCGCTAAGGTTGGCGCGAGCACTCTCTGTTGTTTATAGGCAGTATAGCCCCAGAGGCAGCCCATGAAAAAAGCACCACCAACCAGTGGCAGAAAGCCACCCTGATATGTTATGCCATAAGCCGCATACACAGAAATGTGCCAGAGCCCAAACAGGACGGCAGGAAACACAAAAGCCAGCCCAATATGCTTTTTATAGCGGCTGATAAAAGCTCCACGCCAATAAAACTCCTCTATAAATCCATTAACTAAGGCAGCAGCGGCAAGTATAAAAAACAGCGTGCTATTGAGTTGATTGTAGGACTTTAAAAAAGCTGCAAAGAAAGCACCTACAGCCGGTACAAAGCAGAGGAACAGGAGCAAAACGTTCTGCATGTTAAGCGGCGGCCACGCATATAGCTTTGCCAGGTTCCCCCTCTTTAGTTGCAACCCATGCAGCAGGCAATATATCCAGTAAATGCAGAAGCTGGCAAGGTAGCCGGCTGTTTTACCTAAAAGCTGGGGCAGAAAAAAGAAGCTAGCAAAGGTAATGGGCAGGATAAGGAGGCTAAGCAGAATGGAGCTTCCGCTTTCCAGTTCATTCAATTTGGATAGGCTATGCATAAGGTATTGTTTTATACACGAACATACTCCGGATACAATGCAGCCAACTCCTCGTAAGCAGCCTCTACCTCTGCTGGAATTTCCACAGCCGTAATAAAGCCTTTCCCCCTGGGGCCATACCCATTTTCGTTGTTCCGGAGCCTCGGAATTTCACCCATCACCAGAGAAAGCAGCCTGTCTATTCCGCACAACTCACTGTGCGCCTCGTTGGTGTAGGTTAATTTCCCCTCTTTCAATTTCAGCAACGGAACAAACGCAGCAAAACTAATAAACTGAACAGCTACATTATCCTGTTGCTGCCATACTTTCTCAAAAGAGGCCTGGCTTCTGCGCTGCAGCACCGGGTCTTGCAGGAGCAGAATGGTTTGGGGTTGCTTTTGTAATTGCTCTAGCACCTGATACGCTTCCAAAGCATTGCTGCCGCAGTTGGTGGATTGATTTTCTACTATGATGCTGCTTTCCTGTATGTCCCAGTGCTTCACAAAAATATCCTTCAGCATGTCGGCCTCTGCCCTGCCTCCTGTCAGCACATCATTGTATCCCGGGTGCTGCTCTATATTTTCTTCCAGAAACCTGGTGGAATGACCAATGCCGCCACAGATCATCAACTCTTTTGCCAATCCCCGGTGATAGGCGCTTGCCGCCTGTACTGCGACATATAGACTACTGTTGCCCAGCAGAATTAAAAGATCAGCCTGTGTTATGTTATACTCTTTTTCAAGCACTGCTTCCGTCAAACTGTGAATATCCCTTTTTGCTAAGAAAGGGATGAGGGTGTTAAACAGGGAGACATAGTGTTGCGTTGTCTGCATTACAGAAGATAGAGCTAAATAACAAATCTATACTTTACGCAAGACAAAACAGCCAATTTTGTCAGGGTGGTCCTGCACTAAATCGGTGGGCTGGCAGTGGCGCAGCATCCAAAGCACCAGCATATCGCCGGCAGCGGCCAGTGTAAAGAAAAGCCCGAAAAAGAATACCCACGGATTCCCTATCACTATTCCAGTTACTGCAGGAAGGATGCCCATCACCACACCTGGCATAACACCACCAAGGATATAGGGTTTTAGGGGCAGCACTTCTTCACAGTGGCAGTAAGGTGAAAGGGCCTTCCAATGTATACCATACTTAATCGACCTGACGCCATTTTTACAAAAAGCAGCCCAGGTAAGGCCATGCAGCAGTTCGTGCACCACTGCTCCAGGTATAAATACGAGCATCATCAGGAACGGCAGGAATAAGATGCGCCCACCATATACCATCACCAGGCCTTCTATGGTTGCAGAAGAAAACTGTTCCGGCCACAGCAGCACATAAGGCACCAGGAGCACCAGCATGGCGGGCAGGGCAAAAGCCAATGCCTGCACGTTGGCGTCTGTAGCCGTAGTAGCAAGCTCTATTTTCCTGTAAGACTTTTCGGGCATGGCGACATCTTTCATCTGCCTATAGCTTGTACCTGCCGTAGCTGGCGCTTAAAACAGTTTCCTGAGGTCAGCAAATGAATCTATGCTCTGTACATCAGCCGCTACTTCTCCAAAGCCATACTTCGCAAATACAAAAGGCACCTCTGCCTGCTGGCTTGCCTCGTAATCGCCTTTGGTATCGCCTATATATACTGCATCCTTCAGGTTGTTGCGCTCAATAACAGCCTTGATGTTCTCTCCTTTGGGCCTGTTCCTGTCTCCGTAGCAGGCATGGTCGGTGAAGAAGTGCTGTAACTTATGAAACTCCAGGAAATTATTGATATAGCCGACCTGGCAGTTGCTCACGATAAAGAGTTTATAGTTTTTCTGTAGCTCCTCCAGTGTTTCTTTTAGCTCTGGATATAACTCTCCACCCTTCTCCTTCAGGTTCTCCGCCTGCAGCTGGTCGCTCACCTTCTGCAATTTCTGTCGCTGTTCCGGGCTCAGGTCCGGGAAGAGTTTTTCATAGATGTCATCATGCGGCATCCCGGCAACATTGCGAATATCGTCGGCAGTAAGTTTCTGGTCTACAAAATCAAACTGGTCGATTGCTGCGTTCCAGGCTTCCGCAATGGCAGGTGTGCAGTCCCAGAGGGTGCCATCAAGGTCAAATATTATTCCGTCTGTATTTTGGTTCATGTTGTAATAATCTAGGTGTTATGTAAGGCGGGGCCTGCTTCTAATGTAACGAAGGCTCCTCCCGCCGTTGTTGTATGTTCTCACAAAACATGCTGGTCATAAGACGTAGCATGGGCACGTGTGTTTTATACATGCCGTCTCCTGGTGTAAGCAGCCCTCAAAGGTAAGATATTTCAGAAACACATAATCTCGTGTTATGAATCCTATACCATTAGCCAGTAACGCTATCAAAGCAGAAATAGCCGTCGCTATTGCATGTTAACTACCAACTCCCGCAACTTCTCCGCATTGAAGACGGCATTTCCCAGGATGGTGTTGTTGAAGTATACCCATACCTGCTTGCCATCTAGCAGCCAGTCGTGGATCATAAAGGCATAGCGCTCCAGTTGCTCGTCGGTGTAGGCGGATGTATACAGCTTCTCGTCGCCGTGCAGGCGCAGGTACACTGTGTCTGTAGTGGTGGCTTCGAAACCGGGAAAACGCTTGCCGGCACTCGTAATCACCCAGGTAATAGCATAGTCCTGCAGCAGTTCCTGCGCCTCTTGCGTAAACCACGACTTATGCCGTGCCTCCAGCGCAAAAACCGGGGCAGGGTACTTTTCGCGAAGCATTCCAAAAAAATCTGCCACCACACCAAAATCAAAGTGCAGGCTGCCCGGCAATTGGATCAGAATCGGCCCCAGCCGCTCTCCCATCGCCAGGAAACGTGACATAAACTTTTCCAGTGGTGCCTCTGTGTCTACTAAGCGGTGCTTGTGCGTGACTTCCTGGTGCATTTTGGCTGCAAACTTAAAGGATGCCGGTGTCTCGTTCAGCCACTTCTCTATTGTTTTCACCATCGTAAAATGGTAGAAGCTGCTGTTCAGTTCAGTAGTATGAAAGCGTGACGCATAATAGCTCAGACGCTCCGCAGACTTGATTTCCTCCGGGTAAAAGACGCCCTGCCAGCGGTAGCTCCAGCCGGAGGTACCTATGTATAAGTTATCGTGTAGTGCCATCGTTTAAGCAATACGCAAGGCAGTGGCTGAATAGTTAATTCTGCGGATTCCTTTTATTTGTATTTCCTGTTCTCTATATTCAAGTAAAACAGCTTAGCAGCAGATGATAAACGGACACGCGTGACAGTAATACTGGACATTGACAACCTTTCCAAGCGCTTCGGCTCTATACAGGCAGTAAATAATCTTTCCATTAAGGTGGAGCAAGGAAGCATTTACGGCATTCTGGGGCCCAATGGAAGCGGCAAAACCACCACACTGGGAATGGTGCTGGACGTGATCCGGCCAACTTCCGGCAGCTTTACATGGTTTGGCCAGGCCATTACCCGGAGCACGAAGCAACGTGTGGGCGCCCTGCTCGAAACTCCTAACTTTTACCCTTACCTCACCGCCCGCAAGAACATGGAGATAGTTGCCGCCATCAAAGGGGTAGACAACGCTAACATCAATTCTGTTCTGCAGCTTGTAGGGCTGGAGGAGCGGGAGCACACCACCTTTAAAGGTTTTTCGCTGGGCATGAAACAGCGCCTGGCTATTGCCTCGGCGCTTCTCAACAACCCGGAGGTGCTGGTACTGGATGAGCCGACAAACGGCCTTGATCCGGAGGGAATAGCCGAAATAAGGGAGCTTATACTTAAAATAGCCTCTGAGGGGAAAACGATTATCCTGGCCAGCCACCTGCTGGATGAGGTAGAGAAGGTATGCACCCATGTGGCGGTGCTGCAGGGCGGTGTACTGCGGGCCGAAGGGCCGGTGAGCACCATTCTCTCCGCAAAGGACCAAATCATTATTAGTGCGCCCGATACGGCACGTGTACTGGAGGTGCTGCGCCAACTGCCCTTTGTGGAAAAGTTTCAGCCGAACCGTGAGCTTGTGCATCTTACATTGCAGGATAATTTTAGCAGCGCGGATGTGAACAAGGCGATGTTTAACGCAGGCATTGTGCTGGCGCAGCTAACGGTGCGCCGCAAGAGCCTGGAGGCCCAGTTTCTGGAAATCATTAAAAAACAACACTGATGAATTTACTCCGCATAGAGCTGCACAAGATACTGCCTTACCGTACGGTGTGGATAATTCTGGCCACGTTTGCTATTCTGTTAACGCTTTTTCTGTACGCCAGCAGCCAGGTCTCCGTAAACGGGCAGCAACTAGGTGAAAGTATGTACCGCCTGCCGGCATTCTGGCAGCGCCTTGCCTATATTGCCAGCTTCTTTAATCTGCTGTTCAGCATCCTCGTCATTGTGCTGATAACAGATGAATATGCCTTCCGGACACTACGGCAGCAGGTGATTGACGGCCTCTCCCGGGCGGATTTGGTGATGGCCAAGATCTACGTGATACTGGCGCTCGCTGCAACAGGCACTCTTTTCCTGCTGCTACTGGGCCTGTACTTCGGCCTGCTTTACAGCACCGACCGTTCTTTATCTGCCATCTTCGGTCAGATAGACGCGCTCTTCTACTATTTTGTGCAGTCGGTGGGGTACATGACGCTGGCCATGCTGTTTGCCTTTCTGATTAAGAAAAGTGGTCTGGCCATCGTAGGTTTTATTGCCTATACCATCATCGTGGAACCCCTCATTCACTTTCGCCTGCCAGAGGCAGTAGATAAGTACATGCCCATGAAAGTGATGGGAAGCCTGACACCAATGCCGCTGCAGGAGGTGCTCGACCAAATCACAACACCATCTGAAGTGCTCTCACCGGCCCTGGCAGCGCTGCTAACTCTTGTTTACATCGCGCTTTTCTGGCTGCTCAGCTACTATGTACTCAAGCTCCGCGACCTGTAGGTAATTTCACAAAGAGTTGAAGTAATTGACAATAGCGATCAGCTCGTGCGGTTTGCTGTAGTCCAGTTTTTTCTTTTTCACGAATTTCTTTACCTGCTTCGACTTCTTTCCGAACAGCCTGTGCAAATCCTTTCGCACGTTTCGGAGTGTTACGATGTCTCCATCTGGTAACAGCACGTAGTAGAGTTCGTCGACCTGGTCTATGTAATTATTCCCCATCGGGTATAAACCAGGGTCTGCATAGTAGCCTTGTCTGCTGGCATATTGCACATCGCGGCGCACATACTTTTCCCGCATCACCAAAGTGAGCGGTCCCTGATTCAATTGCTCAAAAAAGGTAGGTTTTTTAAAGTCAGTGTAGTCGCGGCCCAGGTTCCACATCAGCGTCCTGAAAATATACGGTCTGTTGCTGGGCTGCTCCTGCGCTACAAAATACTGCACATTTACCGGTGAAAATGCGCTGATAGTACCATCTTCATTATGCACGTTGATAACTTCTTGCGTGCGGTGATAGGTTAGCGGCCCATAAATCGTGTCTCCGGTAGTAAGTACAACCTTTCCGGTTGGCCACTCCTGTACATCGATTTCGGGACGGTATTGCGCAGATGCATCGAGTGAATGTACCATTACAGCAATCACCACACATACCACCTGCGCAAGCATGGTTAAACTCTTTTTCATGTGGTTAAGTATTTTTAAATTCAACACATATCGCAGAACGCGACTCATTCTACAAACTCTTATAATTTAGTATACTTCTTTGCCGAGAAAAGTTACTTAACATCCTGACTTTAAGTATAAAACTATACAAACTACGTATTCATGCTGTCAAAAGCCATGTTTTTTGGGACGGGGTTAATACGTAGTCAACACCAGAAAGCCTCCCCTTGCGAATGTACAAAGGGAGGCTTTCTGGTGTTGAGGGTTTACTGCATCAGGATAGGAGTGCAACTAAGCAAATAGCTTTTGTTGTATCATGCTGCTTAGTAAAGGCAATAGCAGGCAGGGAAGAAATGTTTTGCAGTAGCTGCCCCTTAAAATGAAAAAACCTGAGTAGAAGCTTATATACTTTCTGCTCAGGTTTTTTCATTTTAAGGCTGGTTCAGGTTAGATTGATGCTTGACTGTAGTCGACTGCAGAATCTCGTGGCCCAGTTTATCCCGTTTCGTTGTGAGGTAGCGCTGGTTATGTTCGTTTGGAAAAATCTCAATCGGCACCCGATCCACTATTTCCAGACCGTAGCCCATCAGGCCGGAACGCTTCTTAGGGTTGTTAGAGATCAGCCTCATTTTCGTTACGCCCAGGTCGCGTAGTATCTGGGCACCAACGCCATAGTCGCGTTCGTCCATGGCAAAGCCCAGTTCAATGTTCGCCTCTACCGTGTCGCGCCCCTGCTCCTGCAGCTTATAAGCCTTCAGTTTGTTTATCAGGCCAATGCCCCGGCCTTCCTGGTTCATGTAGACTACCACGCCCTTGCCTTCCTTCTCGACCATGCGCATAGCCTCGTGCAGTTGCGGACCGCAGTCGCAGCGGCATGAGCCAAAGATATCGCCGGTTACGCAGGAAGAATGCACCCGTACCAGGATGGGCTCACCTTCCTCCCAGGTACCTTTTACCAGTGCCAGGTGCTTGGCACCCGTGCTGCGCTGCGTAAAAGCATATAAGTCGAAATTGCCGAAATCGGTTGGCATCTGCACCGCAATTTCACGGTCAATCAAACTCTCTTTCTGCAGCCGGTACTTAATCAGGTCTTTGATAGAGATAAGCTTCAGGTTGAAGCGGTCAGCCACCCGGAAAAGGTCCGGCAGGCGGGCCATCGTACCATCCTCGTTCATGATTTCCACCAACACTCCAGCCGGTGCAAGTCCGGCTAAGCGGGCCAAGTCTACCGATGCTTCTGTGTGGCCGGAGCGGCGCAATACACCTTCTTTCTTTGCCTTCAGCGGGAAGATGTGGCCCGGCTTGCCCAGCGAGTGCGGATCAGTGTTCGGGTCTACGAGCGCCTGAATAGTTTTGGCACGGTCGGAGGCGGAAATACCAGTGGTGCAGCCATGGCCAATCAGGTCTACCGATACAGTGAAAGGTGTAGCGTGCAGGGCGGTGTTACGGCCCACCATCAGCTCGAGACCCAGTTCGTCGCAGCGCTCTTCTGTGAGCGGCGCACAAATAAGCCCCCGGCCATGTGTCGCCATAAAGTTCACAATTTCAGGCGTTATTTTTTCGGCTGCGCAAACAAAGTCGCCTTCGTTCTCGCGGTCATCATCGTCTACCACAATCACCACCTTGCCCAGGCGTATATCCTCAATAGCAGACTCAATAGAATCTAAAGGCCTGCTATCATTTGTTGTATTGGGTTCCATATATTTCTGTTGTGCCTGCACTGCCTATGTAGCAGCCCCGGCTATTGATCTATTAGTAAAGCCATGCAAAATTAAAAAGTTTAAACGGCTTTCCCTTTTTTATTTAACTGACCTTACGTAAGAGTCCCAGCGGGACGACCTGTCGATAGAAAATAAGCTTCCACTATTCTTTAGCTCCAGCGGAGCGGCCTGTTAAGGACATATTGACAGGCCGCTCCGCTGGAGCTAAGGGCGGTTTCTGACCATCGGGCTATTAACAGGTCGTCCCGCTGGGACTTAAAACAAATTATAATCTGGTATTGCGTAACGTCAGTTATCTAAACAACAATTTCAAGGGGGATTTAGTTGACCAGGGTTCTCAGGATTCAGGGATTAGCAGAATGACAGGGCAGCACTTTACCGAAGACCTCGCAGCGTGCGCAGCTCCTGTTCATTGGAGAGGGCTGGGAAGGAGCTTAATTCCTTAGCCGATCACAATCCCCAGCATATCGCCTAACTGGCAATGCAGGGTTTTGAGATTGCGGATAAAGGTGAGCTGCTGTATCTGCTCCTGTGGGTCGGTGACGAGGCGCAGCTTCTCCATTTCACCTTTAATCATCAGCTCCACATTCCGCCACTTCAGGCGCAGCACGGCCCGCTCGGCTCCGTAAGGCAGCAGATCAGATTCAGTGGGCACAAAAATATGGTGTGTTTCCCAGTTATGGCTCAGCTCGTGTGGGTCTGAGAGCAGGTTTGTGGCTTCGGTGCGTATTTCCTGGTCAGGATGGTTGATAAAGTCTTCTGCTGTGGCCAGGTTCCCGTCGCACAGTTTGTCTTTGATTAGCTCCATCAGGCGGGCGTAAAGTGGCGTCCGGAACTCTACATCCTCCAGTTGCTCCAGCATATACTGGCAGGTATTCATGCCTTCCTCCAGCACACGGTCAGGATAGTTGAGCAGCATGCGCACAATTTCGCGCTCGTACCGCTTCAGCATGTCCAAATCCGACACCGGCTTCTCCGGCTCTGGTTCCGCAACAGGAGGCGCCATGTATTGCTCCGGCCAGTCCTGCTGCTTTGGCTGCTGGCGGTCCTGCAGCTGCATTTTATTGTACTCCGAAATCAGCACCTGCTCATCAATATCGAAGATCAGGCTGCAGCTGCGGAAGAACACTGTACGTTTGATAGAATCCGGAATTTTGGCAATGGAGGCCACAATCTCCCGAATCGCCTCGGCTTTTTTTACCGGGCTTCCCTTCGCTTCGGCGGCATATAAGCTGGTTTTGAAGGATATAAAATCCTGCGAATGCTCCTTTATATAAGCCTTAAAAGCGGTGTCGCCGACTTTCTGGATGTAAGAGTCCGGGTCCTCCCCTTCCGGGAACGTCACCACATCCACATTCAGGCCACTCTCCAGGATCAGGTCAATGCCGCGCAGGGAGGCTTTTATACCGGCAGCATCACCATCATACAGTACCGTAATATTTTCGGTATAGCGGGCAATCAGCTTTATCTGGCCTTCGGTGAGCGAGGTACCAGAGGAAGCCACCACATTCTCAATACCACCCTGGTGCAGCGACAGTACATCAAGATAGCCCTCCACCATATAACACATGTCCTGCATCCGGATCGCCTGCTTCGCCTGAAACAGGCCATACAGCACGTTGCTCTTGTGGTAGATATCCGACTCGGGAGAGTTAAGGTATTTCGGACTTTTCTTGTCGTTCGTCTTCAGCGTACGGGCACCAAAGCCCACCACGCGCCCCGACACATTGTGTATCGGAAACATGACGCGGCCCCGGAAGCGGTCATACTTCTTGCCGTCTTCTTTGGCAATGGTCAGGCCGGTTGCCTCCAGGTATTTCTGCTGATAGCCTGCTTTAAGCGCAGCATCCGTCAGGTCCGTCCACTCATCCACGCTATAGCCCAGCTCATACTTCTTAATGGTATTTGCGCTCATGCCGCGCTGCTTCAGGTACGACATACCGATGCCGCCCTGCTCATGCGTATGCAGATTCTGCTGGAAGTGCTTGTTAGCGAAATCAGAGACGATGAAGAGGCTGTCGCGCTCGCTCTGCTCCTTTGCATATTCCGGATTAGGATTATCCTCCGGCACCTCAATGCTGTACTTCTTCGCCAGGTATTTGATGGCCTCCGGAAAGCTCGTGCCCTCCACATCCATGATAAACTGCACCGAGTTGCCTGCCTTACCACAGCCAAAGCACTTGTAAATGCCCTTCGCCGGGGAAACTGAAAAGGACGGCGATTTCTCGTGGTGGAAAGGGCAGCAGGCCCACATGTTCTGCCCCTTCTTCTTCAGCGACACAAAATCACCCACCACCTCCGTTATGTCGGCTTGGGCTAAAACTTGGTCAACGGTTTCTTTCGGGATCAGGGACATGGGCAAAGGGTATTAGCGGAAGACAAAGATAAGGGTTTCGCTAATTAGGAATAGACGAATTTTGAATAACTTAAAGTTTTCGAAAGTCTCATTAAGGTTAGTTGCAATAAACACGCATCTCACTGTCATCCTGTAAGGATCTTGTTGACGAGCTGCAAAGACTTTATTTCCCTTTTACTAAGTTCTTTCCAGGATGACGAGTAAAGGAAACATAGTACCGTTCTCTTATCATTATTCATCGCATCAGAATGTGTTTCTGTCTAAGCTGCCGTTGTGACTGTCCATCCAGCGGCAGTCTACCCACAGTTTTATGGCGCATGTCTTAGCTCTCAAGGCCGAGAGGCCTCGTCTTGGGGGAAGGGGCCCTCTTTAAGGGAATTGCGCTGTGTATTTGAAACTGCCGGGGGAAGGGGCCCTCTTTAGCTCCGCTGCGGGCTGCCACACTTCGTGCGGCACCGCAACAAATACAAGGCGCTCAACCCAAAGACTGGAAACTCATTCACTTCGTGCTGACCGAAAGAAAGAGGTGGTCGTATAGAAAAGGCTTTTGGAGTAGATAAATGAAGTATAAATAGTACAGCTGAATCTGAATAAAGAGGCTTCACACTCACTCATTGTTTATTCAGTTATTCAGAAGTAAATTATTTAAAATTAACCTACAACATCTCCTCATACAACTTCCTGTTCTCCGCATCAAAACACACAAACACTACCTGCTGCAGGCTGCTATCATGTTGCTGCAGGTAGTCTTTTACCGCCTTCACCGCTACCTGGGCGGCTTTGTCTTTGGGGTAACCGTATACGCCGGTGCTGATGTTGGGGAAGGCGATGCTTTGCAGTTGTTTATCGGAGGCAATCCGGAGGCTGTTTTTGTAGCAGTTAGCGAGCTGCTCCGGCTCATCCTTGTCTCCGCCATGCCAGACAGGGCCAACGGTATGAATCACATAGCGGGCCGGAAGTTTACCTCCTGTTGTGATGACAGCCTCGCCGGTGGGGCAGCCACCCTGCCGCGCTCTTATCTGCTTACACTCCTCCAGAATAGCGGGGCCGCCTGCTCTGTGAATGGCACCGTCTACACCGCCACCGCCTAACAGACTGCTGTTCGCGGCATTTACAATAGCGTCCGTTTCTACTTTGGTGATGTCGCCTTGCTGTATTTCTATTTTTGTTTCTGCCATAGCGCTTCTTTTCTCTTCTCTCCACTACGGCAAATAGCTGGCAAAGTCGAAGAAGAAGCTATGGCTGATGATTTACAGTACGAGCTGCTGCTTTACAGCAATTTTAGCTGAAGCCGGCGAAGCAGTAGCAGGTGAGTCCGGCACAGGAATCAATTCTTCCTGTGCCTTAGCTGCCGTTGTATTATTGCCTGTACTGCCCAGTTCCAGGCAGCATATAATAACGAAGAGAGCCAGTAACAGCAGCAAGAGACTGCCGAATCCTTCTGAATGTTCTTTTTCCATAGCCAAGTTAGTGCATCGCGTATACAATCATATAGAAGACCCTGCTAAGCGCTGTACCGTTGCATCAGCAGGAGAGATAATTTACTGATGGCCAATGGCAAACTAATACATGCCACAGCTTGTTACACTCTAAAGGCCTTCGCTTATGAATAGCGGTTTTTCGTTTGTATCTTTGCGGGGCTAATTGCAAAGCATTATACTATGGCAATCACAAAAGAAGATATATTAAAAGCACTCAGTTATGTAGAGGAGCCTGATTTAGGCAAGGACCTCGTGACGCTGAACATGATAGAGAATGTGCAGGTTGACGGCAAGAACGTGAGTTTTACTGTAATCCTGACCACTCCCGCCTGCCCGCTGAAAGACCTTATCCGCAATGCCTGCGTTACCGCCATCCACACGATGGTAGACAAAGAGGCCGATGTAACCGTCAACATGACCTCTCATGTGACCTCCGGCCGTGGCGACACCTCTGAAATATTAAGAGGGGTGAAAAACATTATTGCCATTGCATCTGGTAAAGGCGGTGTGGGTAAATCAACCGTAACCACTAACCTCGCGATTGCCCTGGCACAGTCTGGTGCAAAAGTGGGTTTGATTGATGCCGACATCTCTGGTCCGTCTATCCCGACGATGTTTGGAGTGGAGCAGGAACGCCCGAACATGGTACAGGGCGACCACGGCAAGAACTATATTATGCCGGTAGAAAAGTATGGCGTTAAAATGATGTCCATTGGCTTCCTGACACCAGCAGACGGTGCCGTGGTTTGGCGCGGCCCGATGGCCAGCTCAGCGCTGCGCCAGTTTATCTCTGATGTGGAATGGGGAGAACTGGACTACCTGCTGCTGGACTTACCTCCGGGCACTTCCGACATCCACCTGACCATGGTACAGGCGCTGCCTGTAACTGGTGCCGTTATCGTGACGACGCCACAGAAAGTGGCCTTGGCTGATGCGGTGCGTGGGCTGCAGATGTTCCGACAGCCACAGATAAACGTGCCGGTGCTTGGTGTAGTGGAGAATATGGCTTACTTTACGCCTGCTGAGCTTCCTGAAAATAAATACTATATCTTTGGCGAAGGCGGTGGTAAAGCCCTTGCAGAGAAGTATGAGGTGGCACTTTTAGGCCAGGTGCCGATTGTGCAGAGCATCCGGGAGAGCGGCGATTCCGGAACTCCTGTGGTTTTAGAGAACGATTCCCCGGCTTCCGGTGTTTTCAAGGAATTGGCACAGGCTGTGGCGCAACAGGTATCTGTTCGCAACGCCACGGTAGCTAAAACAAAACCTGTAGAAATTAAAAGCTAAAGATAATGGCAGTCACAAACGTAGATCAAGATTTCATGCTCCGGGTAGAGGACGCCCTCGACCAGATCAGACCTTACCTCGAAGCTGACGGCGGCAATGTAAAAGTGCTGGAGATAACCGAGGACATGGTGCTGAAACTGGAACTGCTAGGTGCATGCGGCTCCTGCCCGATGTCTACCATGACGCTGAAAGCCGGTGTGGAGCAGTCGGTGTTGAAAGCTGTGCCGGAAATAAAGTCCGTAGAAGCCGTGAATGTAACGCCGTTGTCAGTATAAAAAGATAATTTAAAAAATCTAAAAAAGCGGGTGTGGTTAAACCACACCCGCTTTTTGCTTTTATTACTTAATGCTGCGCTTATCTAGCTCCTGCTGTGGTTTGATTAGAAGCCTCGTAGGGACAGGTCGTGACTTGTCCAATCGTTCTCATTTTGTCTGAATCAGGATTTTCAAGATTGGAATGATTGGCAGGATGAATATTTATTGTCACACAGTCACTCCTGTTTCACCCATAAGCCGATGCAGGGGCAGGTCGCGACCCAATGCCGTCAACTTAAGGGATTTTTCGTAAAACTCTGCAAAAGGCTAGGCATTATGATGAGTATTAAAAAAAGAACCTGGAGATTTTGAAGCGTTTGCGCGTCATGATAGGCAGCGATGATTTTAAGGAGAAGTACCGTCAGAGCGACAGGGACTTCACGCGCAATCGGGTGCTGACGTTTGTGGGGCTGGTGGTGAGCCAGATAAACCTGGTGAGCAAGAGCCTGAGTGTGGAGGTGAGCAAGTTTGTGGAGCGCTTTTTTGCCCTTGCCTGTGATTACACCAAGCAGGCCTACTCCAAGCGCAGGAGCAAACTCAGGGCCGAGGCGTTCACTGCCCTGAACAGGGAGTTGGTGAGCCAGTACTATGCGGGGGGTGAGTATAAGACGTGGCAGGGCTATGTGCTGCTGGCTACCGATGGTTCGACCATGCAGCTTCCCGAGAGCCGGCAGATCACTGAAGCGTTCGGCACGGCAGATGAGAAAGGGGAAAGCATGCCCCTGGGGCGCAGCAGCCTGCTCTATGACGTGGAGAACGAGCTGGTGCTCGATGCCCGGCTCGAGCCATACAGGGCAAGTGAGCGGCACATGGCCCTCGA
>NZ_QRGR01000022.1 GCF_003367245.1 Pontibacter diazotrophicus
GCCTTCAACAACTTCAAGGATGAAGGAGAGTTGGAGCAGTGGATAGAAAACACCGCCAAGGGCTACTCCTCACAGCAAATAGCCTCCCTGACTGGATATCCCTACATCAAAAAGGCTGTCGCGCAGGTTAAAATAGCTATGGAATAACCTTCATACTATTTGGTATAAGACCTCCTGCAAAGACAACAAAGGCTTTTAACCAGGAACCTGTAAAATATAAATCAACTTTTTGAGCTATGCTTCACGGTATAGCTCTTTTTCTTGTTATATGCAGACGAAGCCTTTTCCTTATTGGTGGCATATGGAAATCTTTTTAAATACCACCAATAAGTAGAATCAGGGCTAAAAAAAGACTACTGCTTGTTTGTGAGCGGAACCGGCTCTTGCAGCGTCACAGTTTCCATTTCAGTAGGGCTTGCCAAAACACTGTCGTACCACACCTCTGATTTGGCTGCACCACCCGCTTCCATCACCAGCTTTGCCAGTTCAATTGCTTCCTCATTTGCAACCCTGATGGAGCCATGAGACACGGCCTTACCTAACGACTCCGTTTCCTCTGTGCCATGTATGGTGTAAGGCATGTTGTACACGATTCTTACCCGCCCCATAGGGTTATCCGGGTCGCCAGGAGGCGTGTATTCTTCGTCTTCTGACCATTCACTTTCAGGTGGTGTCCAGTCAGGGTTCCAGTCAACCTGGTCAATCTCAAACTCACCAGTGGGCGTTGGATATTCTGAGCTGCCTACGGCAACAGGAAGCGTCCGGAGAGTATCTCCGTTACGGAAGACATATAACTCACGTTCGGATATATTGACCTCCAGTTGGATTTGTGGCTGTGTTTCCCGCCCGGTATTGTTCTGAGAGGATGGTTCTTCTTCGGTTACCGCTGTAGAACGGGCTTCTTCTTCCTGCGCATCAGTTTGGGACTGGCATCCTGCTAGGAGAAGAAACAGCACCATGGCTCCTACCAGTAGTATAGTGGCAGATAATTTATTCATCTTGTTGTATGTGTTACTATTACTCCTTTTATGTCTATGTTTTCAGGAACTGTACGTGCAGCAGCAAAAAATGATAGTACAGCCCTTTATTCGTCCCGTATCCGCATATTTTCTGCCTGATAGCAGCAGTTACCTGCTGCACATCCAGGTAACATTAGTTTAACAACAGGGAAAAAAGTATATGGTTTAAAGCCACTCGTACTATCTTGTGAACGTGTTAGCCATTGATAAAAACTGAACAGGAATTGAGATACTTTTTCCATATTGGCTATAAGGGCACCAACTACAGAGGCTGGCAGCGCCACCCCTATGGGGTTAATGTACAGCAGACAATAGAAGATTGCCTGCTAAAAATATTGAAAGTACCTGTCGCTATTGTGGGATGTGGCAGAACAGATGCCGGGGTACATGCCAGCCAGTTCTTTTTTCATCTGGATGTAGAAAAGCCATGGGCGTTCGACATGCTTTTCCGGCTGAACAAAGTCTTACCGCCTGATATTGCCGTGTTCGACATTATACCCATGGTGGGTATGCCCCATGCAAGATTTGATGCTACACAAAGGAGCTACGACTATTATATTCATACCTACAAAGATCCCTTTTTAAGCAGCGTGAGCTCTCTTTACCTCCTAAACAACCTGAACCTTGGCGCAATGGCCGCGGCCACTTCCCTGCTCCCACTGTACAGCGACTACAGGTTTTTATGCCTCACACCGGCGGAGCACGACAGCACCATCTGCCACGTCACCGCTGCCAGATGGCTCTCGGATAAAAATGGCGATAAATTGCGCTTCCAGATTTCGGCGAACAGATACCTTAGCCGGATGATTAGGATTTTGGTGGGAAAACTGCTCCAGGTAGGCACAGGTGCACTAAGCGTGGCAGAGTTTGAAAGTTACCTGGCCACGGAAAAAGCACCTAAAGCCCTTAGTCCGGCTTATCCACAGGGGCTCTTTCTCTCCAAAGTCACCTACCCCTACCTGGATCTTCCGGCCCGCAACGCCTTTTCTGCTATCCTGCAAAACCAGACAGACGATTACTGGCAAGTGGTCTGAAAGCTTCAGTTAAAGAAGCTTTGGTTTAACACGGATATAATCCCGGTAGCCAAGCTGATAAAATTATTTTGGGAAAGCGCAGCCTTACTGCGCTGCTTTGTCTTTGGGAGGATTAATCATAATATGAGCACCATGGGTTCCCGGATGCATGATCCAGGGCATAGCCGGAGCATCTGGTTTAAGAGGCAAACCGGTGCTCTCGGAGGTGGCATACGGGATATACACCACATAACGCAGATACCCCTCCTTCACCTCACCGGTGGTCTGATTAAAGTTTTCATCCGGAGCTCCGTACACAAACAAAGTAGAAGGCTGTTTCGGCATCACCAACTTCCCACTCTTCACTTCCTGCTCCCGGCTGTCGAAAATCTCCTGCGCACTTTTACCGGCTTTCCGCAGTTCCCTCCCACGTGTCATAAACGGTTCCAGGTCCTGATGATAGCAGGAAGTTGAGAAACCTTTCTGATTAGGGTCATCGGCTAAGCAGACCATTCCGTTTGTACCTTTCCGCAGCAAGACAAATTCACCGTTCGTGTTGTAACCGTATACAGTGGCCTCTGCCCGTTTATCGGCAGGGGCAGCAAGCACAGCAGATTTTACCTGTACCTCAGAAGAGGGAACAGTTGACTGAGCGAAAGCGCTGAAACCTGCCATGGCAAGTATAGCAGTAGTTATCGTTTTTTTCATAGCGGATGCTTCATTAACAAAACTGTTCATAGGATACAGCTGCATATAAACTTAACTAAATCAAGAAGATATTTCAAGTAAAAGCTGCTGTTTTACGGTAGCAACACTTGGTAGAACAACTGAATTACGATATATTGAATCATAACGCCGCACCCGTGCAATTATCCGTCACAAAGAACGACGCTATTATAAATTGTTCAAGGCAATGGTGCAAACACCAGAAGCAGCCATTCTTCCTTTATTACAGGAGCTACTGATGTTTAGAAAGACAATCCAACAATTGAGAACGATGAAGAAGACTTTAAAAAAAGCGCAGCAGATATTTGCTTATACCTTGTTGGCTATCTTGCTGGTATCATGCCAGCAGGAGGGAAATGCGCAGACCTATGACCTGCTGCTGCGAAAGGCATCTGTGGTAGATGGAACCGGGCAGGCACCTTATGTGGCCAACCTGCTGGTATCAGGCGACTCCATTGCGCTGATAGACAGAGACACCTCCTCCACCTATTCCGCTGGCAGAACGATAGATGCTGACGGCCTGGTGCTCACACCCGGCTTTATCGATACGCACGCACATGGAGATCCCCTGGAAACACCTGAATTCAAGAATTTTCTTTCGATGGGTGTTACCACGATTTGCCTGGGTCAGGATGGTTTTAGCCCGGAGGAAAAAGATATCAGCATCTGGATGGAAAAAGTCAGCCAAAAAGCACCTGCTGTAAACATTGCCATGTTTGCTGGCCACGGTACCCTGCGCATGCTTTCCGGTATACAATATGACTCAGTGCCCTCTGACCAGAAATTAGCGGCCATGGAGAAACTATTGGCAAATGCCCTGGATGCAGGTTGCTTTGGTATGACGACCGGCCTCGAGTACACCCCCGGGTATATTGCAGACAGTACAGAGTTGAACAGGATGGCGAAAGTGGTTGGCGCAAAAGAGGGGCTGATAATGAGCCATATGCGCAACGAAGATGACGCCTTTGTGGAAGCATCCATCCGGGAGTTGCTGGCACAGGGGAGGTATTGCCCTGTGCATGTGTCGCATATGAAAGTAGTATTTGGCAAAGGGCAAAAACGGGCGGAAGAAGTCCTGCAACTGCTAGACAGCGCACGAACAAGCGGCATACAGGTTACCGCAGACTTCTACCCTTACACCGCCAGTTATACAGGCATTGCCATTCTGTTTCCGGAGTGGGCCCAGAGGCCAAACGATTACCAGCAAGTGCTGAAAACCAAAAGGGCAGCACTGGGCACCTACCTCCAGAACAGGGTGATGCTACGGAATGGGCCTGAGGCAACCCTGATTGGCTCTGGACCCTATAAAGGAAAAACGCTTGCTCAGGTCTCTACTGAACTGGATAAGCCTTTCCAGGATGTGCTCATGGACGATATTGGCCCCTACGGCGCCAGCGGTGCCTACTTTGTAATGGACGAGACCTTGCAGGAAACCCTGTTGAAGAACCAACATGTAATGGTATGTACCGATGGAAGCCCTACCATGCACCACCCCAGAGGCTATGGCACCTACGCCAAAGTAATTGAGACTTACGTTGAAAACCAAAACCTGCTGACACTGACAGAAGCTGTCCGGAAAATGAGCGGCTTGCCCGCAGAAACGATTGATTTAAAAGACCGGGGCATCATCAGGGAGGGCTATAAAGCAGACATTTTACTTTTTGACCCGTCAGAAGTCCAGGAGAATGCCACCTATGGAAATCCACACCAACTGGCCTCCGGGTTCCGCTATGTGATTATCAACGGGCAAATAGTAAAGGAGGGCACTCAATTTAGCAGTAAGAGAGCCGGAAAGATGTTGAAGAAAAAGAATTAGTAGCTATCAGCTCATCTAAAAGCACAAAGCAGCATGGCTTATACATGCTGCTTTGTGCTTTTAGATAGGATTAGGTTTCTTAATCTTAAGTCACTTTCAAGCGCATTTTGAATTGATGTCTCCACCTATGTCCCTCCAGCCAACGACCATAGCTTAATATCTTGTCCAGCTGTTTTCTGTTTGCAGCAGCATGAAAAATTCTGTCAATCTACTGGCCTACGCTGCCTCTGATGCAAAACGCTTGCTGAATTCCTGCCTAACATGATGAATATCATTTATTCATTGATTTATAGCTCCTACCTTTACGAAGATTTGGGTTTTACAAATATATTTTTGCATGAATATTCAGCGGACAATCGAAGACAACAAGGCAAAGGCCGTATTTGAAGAATTAAATTGTGTGCTGGACGCCATGCTGGCCAGGGGCTTGTTTCATAGTATATATAAGTACATGTTATACAACGACACGCCATGCTTCCTGAGCATGTTAGACTACAGAAAAAACCTAAAACCCTTGGATAGGGAAAAGGAGGATTATTTTCTTTTTAAATACATGCTCCAGCAAATGAGGAAAAAGTATCCCTCCAAGCTGTTTTGCCTGATTAGTACGAGGCAAAAAGCAGCCTGAAACGCTTTGAAAGCATAAATGCTGTCGCATGCCTGCTGACTCGTAAAGACAAAAAGCAATAAAAAAGAGGCTGCCTTTCTAGACACCCTCTCTCCTATTGCCTCTAGCTGGAAAAGTTTAAGTTTGTTCTCCGAGATGCAAATGAGCGCTTTCAAAAACAAAACATAAACAGGCTCTAATAACTGAAGATTTCAATAGACCTGCAGTATTTTATATTCCCTGTCCCGGAAGGTGAAGGTTTCACCCGTAGCTTTACCTGCCATTGCTTTGTATAACGGGGACATGGCAGAGACAGCATAATATGAATCCTCTTCTAATTTTATTTCGCAGATACTGGTTCCTATAAAATAGTTATGCAATTCTGTCCGAACTACCGCCCCCGGCGACACCTTTATATTCACCTTTGTAGCGTTTATCCAGCGCAGCATTGCCATCGTAGTCATCAGTTCATCTAGTTGGCGGGCATACATATCCCGCTGAATCTGGCAACTCTCCCGGAAAGACTCCAGATCACCCATCATGTCTCCCTGGCTATCTTTTGCGCTTTGCTGCGCGTCTTCCATCGCTTCTTTTGCGGCTTTAATCTGTAGGTTAAGCACCTTCTTGCACTCCTGTAGCAGTCGCCGCTTTATCTCAAGTTCTTGTATTAAAGTTTCCATAGGTAAATTACATTTTTGCCAGTCTCCACTCTTAGCTTGCCTACCGCTCAAACTGGCTTTCCATAGTTAATTATTATTGTGAATTTAATTTTACTTTCCAACTACACCTTTATCCCTTATAGCCAACTCTTCCACAAATCCGGATTAGTGCTGGAACAAAACATCCTAAAAAATCTTGCTCTTTTCATCCCTTAAAAAAGAGTACATTCGCTGTGATTTAATTAACTTTGCCTGCCCTAGCTATTCTCTTAAGATTAGCAAGGCAGCGGCCAACACTTACAAACTGTACTGGCTATTCGTAACAGTTAGCCGCATTTTCTGTGCACAGCAAAAAGGCCATGTGTAAGACAGTTCCCATGATGGCATATTAGCTTAGCCACACTTGTAATACAAAGTACACGCATAATAATTTAACATTTGATGACGTTGGTCATCCTTACAGGTGATTTATACCATTATACCGGACCTGAAAGAGCCTTGTTAATTTTTTGTTTCTGAAGATATAGGAGTTTCACATGGACTTTAACACAAAATCAATCATTCTTCTTGCTGACGATGATGCCGAAGACCGTATGCTGGTAACCGAAGCTCTGGAAGAGGCCAATGCCGGCTGCACCATTAAATTTGTAGAGGATGGGGAAGAGTTGATGGATTATCTGCTTCACCGGGGCAAGTTCTCTCAAAAAGAGGAGTTTCCTGCTCCGAATATTATTCTCCTCGACCTGAACATGCCCCGGAAGGATGGACGGGAGGCTTTGATAGAAATAAAATCGCACGAGCATTTACGTTGCATTCCGGTTGTGGTGCTAACCACCTCCAAAGCCGAGGAGGATATTCTGAAAACCTATAGTCTAGGTGTAAGTTCATTTATAACCAAACCAGCCAGTTTCACTTCGCTGGTAGATACAATGGCCACGCTATGTAAATACTGGTTCGGAACTGTAAAGCTTCCCCTGTCTCTATCCTGTTATTCAATAATTTAACAGCCGGAACTCAGTTAATTTTAAGAGAAGGAAGCAGAACATATTTCTTCTATATGCAGTTATTCCAAGCCGCATACACTTAAAATAGGGCAGTTAAGCGCTGGTAATCTTCATCTACTGGAGCTATTCTACAACAGGGAGAGAAATATTTTACACTAATTAGCTTGTTCTCCTGCCAATATGAAAGTCTACCTGTCAAAACCCCTACAGTAGTCCATTGGAATTCTATTTCAGTGTTGCTGCTTTTCTTACCTTCTAAAATCACCCCAGTAAATGTTATTCTACCGGGAGAGCCCTTCTCAACATTCTCCACCAACGCTGTAAGAGAAAGTGAGCCGACACAAAGAATAGGAGGCTGCTAACATCAGTATTAATACTCACAACTGGCTTATCGTATAAACACTTAATTATAGTCGATAAATACCCAATTCCTTCCCAGTTGATAATTGTCATTTTTCTAAGAACAAAATCAACTTAACTTTATCATAGTTGGATTTATATATTTTCAGGAAAGAAAAAAGAAGGGGAATAGCCAAGGAATGAAAAGTACATTTGTGTCTCTTAAGCAGGTGGCAGATTTTCTGCCAGACACCGTTATTGTTGTTGATGAGCAAATTCAGATTGTGGGTGCCAATGATCGCATTACATCCCTCTTTGGCTATTATCCTCAGGAACTGATAGGGCAAAAGCTCAGCATGCTGCTCCCACACAGGTACAGAGGAAAGCATGATATGCATTTTAGTAACTACTTTTCACACCCGGAGGTGCGCAATATGGGTGTAGGAAAGCAGTTTCTCGGCCTCAGAAAGGACAATACTGAAGTAGACATAGACATTGCCCTTGCACCTTTTGAGGCGAACGGCCGCAAGTTGGTGATTGCCACTATACGGGATGTTACGGAGAAAAAGGAACTGGAACACAGCCTGCGGAAGAAAAACGAGCAACTGAAGACAGTCAACACTGAGTTGGAAAGGTTCGGCTACATGATTGCCCATGACCTCAAATCACCCCTGCTCAACATACATGCGCTGGTCCAGCTGATGACAAGGGAACTACCCACTGAAAAAAGCGATAAGCTGGTAGAGTATATTTCAGCTTTGAAAACGAGCCTGGAGTCTATGACCAGGATGATCTCAGAAGTATCCGCCTACTCAAAAGCAGACACAAGCGAAAGCGCAGAGGAGGATATCGACCTGAACCTGATTATAGCAGAGGTACGGAAACTTGTACACATTCCGTCAAATGGACGGCTTGATGTGGACGGGCAACTGCCCTCCGTCCGTGGGAACAGGACAAAAGTACTGCAGGTGTTCGTAAACCTGATAAGCAATGCCTTCAAGCATAATGATAAAGAAGCACCAGGCGTGCTGGTGCAAGGCCTGCAAAAGGGAAACACCTGCCTCCTGAGCATCTCTGACAACGGCCCTGGAATACCGGTTCAACTCAGGAAGCGAATCTTCCGGCTGTTTGACAAGGGCAACTCCACTAGAAAAGATTCACAGGGTATAGGCCTGTCTATTGTGAAGAAAATAGTGGAAGAGCGGGGGGGAGAAATCATTGTGAATGAGAGCCCACTGGGAGGAGCCGCTTTCACCTTCACCTGGCCAGGTACCACCACTTCACGAGAGACTAAAAGCTCCGATTTTGATACCACCCCACAGGCGGCCTCATACCAAGCAGAAAGCGCACTTTAAGTGGAGTCATGTTGGATGTCTGCATATGCGAAAGCGCTTAAAACGCTATGACAAAGTTAGCTGAAAAACGGTAATGGCTTTTATGCTGAAATGCTACAGCTTGCTGCATGTACTGCTGGAATGAAATAGTATAAAGCTGCTCTGAATAATGCTTTTTTGACAGCGCTTCTCAATCATAACTAATGTTTGAGAAGCGCTGTCCTTATTGTTCCTTATTTCCTGAAGAACCTTCTCTCAATCTTTATAACAAAGAAAACGATACTTCCCGCAGCAACTGAAATCAGGAGGTCTTCTAATGGTAAAGGCACAAGTCTGAAAAAGCTTTTCATAAAAGGTAAATAGATGACTGCCAGCTGCAATAAAACAGAAGAAACAACTACCAGAACCATCAGCTTATTGGTTGTAATGGCAAATGCGGAATGGGCTGAAGAGCGCAAAGCAAGCGCCTGAAAGACCTGTGCAAATCCTATGGTAGCAAAAATCATGGTTTGCCAGGTAAGGTCTTCCGGCTCGTTAGGGTTGAAATAAAACAAAGCCAAGCCTAACGAAACAGCAGCTATGGTCACCCCGACTACACCTAAAGGAATGATGTCGCTTTTTTCCAGCGCTCCTTTCTCCGGGTCTCTTGGCGGCCTCCTCATGGTGTCTTCTTCAGCGGGCTCAGTTCCGAGGCCAAGCCCTAGCAAACCATCGGTCAGCAGGTTCAGCCATAGTAATTGCAAAGGCTGCAGGGCTATCACCATCCCGAAAAAAGGTGCCACCAGCATTATCAGGACTTTCCCAACGTTTCCTGCAAGAGAGAATCTTATAAACCGAAGCAGGTTGTCAAAAATTACCCTTCCTTCCTCCACTGCAGCCACAATTGTTGCGAAGTTATCGTCCAGCAACACCATGTCGGCAGCTTCCTTGGCCACGTCTGTTCCCGTTATTCCCATGGCTACGCCAATGTTGGCTTTTCGCAAAGCCGGAGAATCGTTTACCCCGTCACCAGTCATGGCCACCACCTCTCCTCTCCTTTGGAGAGCACTTACAATCCGAAGCTTATCTTCCGGAGACACCCGTGCATACACCGAGGTATTTTCAGCTAATGCAAAAAGCTCCTCCTCATCTGCTTTGTGCAGCCTCTCTCCTGACACGGCATCGTACTGTTCTGAAAATTTAAGTTCCCTGCCAATGGCTGCGGCAGTCAGCGGATGGTCTCCCGTAATCATGATGGGCCTAATCCCGGCCAGTTTACAGTTCTCAACTGCAGTCTTCACCTCCTCCCGTGGCGGATCGATCATACCCGTAAGCCCAATAAAGGTGAGTCCTTTCTCCATGTCTTCGTTACCGTTTGCCGATTCCACCATACGAAAAGCCAGCCCCAGCACCCTAATCCCGTTTTCAGCCAGTTTCGTGTTCGCTCCTAAAATCCTTTCCTTCCACTCATTGTTCAGCGGCTCCTGTTTTCCATTCACCCACACAAAATCAGCAACAGTCAAAAGAGAATCAGGAGCACCTTTACTACAGAGAAGAAAAGGTGTATCCGGGAGAGTCTGCAAATATTCAGGTAAAGCCCCTTCCACTTTATGAATGGTAGACATCCTTTTTCTATCACTGTCGAATGGGACTTCATTCACTCTTGGTAAGGTCTGGTACAGGTCATCTTTATGAATGTCTCTTTTAGCTCCTGCTACTAACAAGGCAGTCTCTGTAGGGTCTCCGATTACCTGTTCTTCACCAGGTGCACCACCTTTTTCCAGTGTGGCATCATTGCACAATACTGAAACAGCGAGGGCGAAATCAAGGGCCGCCGCCGCTTGTCCTGCGAATTCTGTTGTGGCTGCAGGCTTGAAATCGATACTGTGCTCTGGCAGTTCTACTACCGTAACCGTCATTTTATTCTGCGTCAGCGTACCCGTTTTATCGGAGCAGATAACAGTAACAGAGCCGAGTGTTTCCACGGCGGGTAGCTTCCTGATAAGGGCATTCCGCTTCAGCATTCTTTGCCCACCCAGCGCCAACGTAATGGTCACCACGGCAGGAAGACCTTCGGGAACGACAGCTACTGCAACGCTCACAGCCGTCAGGAACATATCTGCGGCTGACTCACCTAAAAGAATGCCAATGCCGAAAATAACGGCTGCCGCAATAACACCAAACAGCGCCAGCATTTTGCCAAGCTTGTCCAGCCTTTCCTGCAGTGGCGTTTTCTTTGTTTCAACGGTTGCTATCAGATTGGCTATGTTCCCTAGTTCGGTTCCCATGCCGGTAGAAACAGTCACTCCCACCCCTCTTCCATAGGTTACCAGGGTTCCCATGTAAGCTATGTTTTTCCTGTCACCTATAGGCACATCTTCTTTGGTAATGGGGGCTGTGTCTTTTTCTACAGATTCAGACTCACCTGTCAGAGAGGCTTCCTGCACTTTCAGATTAAAGGAATCTAAAACACGAAGGTCTGCGGGCACTACATTTCCGGCCTCGACTTCCACAATATCTCCCGGCACAAGTTCTTTTGCGGATATCTCTTTCACTGTTCCGTTACGCCTCACCCTCACCCTGGGCACTACCATTCGGTTAAGAGCAGCCATCGCCTGCTCTGCCCGGTACTCCTGAATAAACCCAAGAAACCCAAAAAGCAGCACAATGGCCAGGATAGCCACGGCTTCAGTGTATTTGCCAAGAAAGAGGGAAAGTAGTGCTGCTGCAATCAGAATAACCACCATAGTTTCTGTGAACTGCTGAAACAGCATTTTGAGGGGGCTTTTCTGCCTTTTTTCCTCCAGACTATTTGGGCCATACTTCTTCAGCCGCTCACCGGCATCAGCATCCGAAATGCCATTGACTGATGAATTCAGCTCAGCTAAAACCTCATCTTTCGTTTTTGTGTACCAATTATTCATTATGATATATCGCTATAACCGCTTAGTCCACTGTTGTTACGGATACAGGTGGTATAAAGTCCTTAACACCAGTCTGCATCTTTAAAAGTATGTTAATATACAGAAAGCCTCCTCTTTTTCCATATATGCAAAAGTCCGTTTTACTGCTAAAATAATGAGCAGTAAAACGGACTTTTGTATTCCTTCTGATGATAATAAATTACAGCTGAGGCTATAACCCAGGCTTAACCAGAAACCTATCGCAGCGGGTATAAACAGCTGCTTAAGCCGCTATGGCATCCAGCATGGCTGCGTTGGCAGCAGGAAGAGAGGCATGTAGCTCCTGGTAAAGCTTCCTGGCTTTTACCCGTAATGAGAAGGTGTTAAATGCGCTTCTGAACACCAGCAAATCCACCCCTGCTATAATACCATTCACTCCTGAGCTAATTAACGCTTCAGCAAGGACATCATCCTTTATCAAAACAACATTATTTGTAAAGCCTTCTCTTAAAAAAGAGCACTCTAAGCCCCCACTAACTTTTTTCATCAATAAGGTGCTACTGTTCATCAACCCTTTATGTAGTCTGTTTAAATCTTTTACAATTAACATAGTTAGCGCTTTTATCTGTGTCTGAATTAATTGATACACAAAACTACGCTAACCAAATGACAATAAATATGACACAGATCATCGCTCAGCAAGACTGATATCACTAACCTTTGCAAAGCCTCATTTTCATCATTGGCAAATTACGGTACCTTCCCAAGTCACAGCTCGCATACCCTTCGTTTACCTCCTGCCAACAGATATACACGCCCCTACAGCAATATCAGCGGGAAGAAAATATCGCTTTCTGTTCGAGCCTTTTTCGAATATCCTGTACCAACACTTTTGAAAATGCACCTGGTCAAAGCTGTTCCTGTAGCTCCGGCAAACAGATATAGATCATGTCTGAAACTGACCTTAATCATAACATATAAATGATTTATAACGGAATCTTACATCATTATACTTCAAAATCCAATCGCTTAGCTATGAAAACTATCTTATGTATAACAGACTTTTCACAGTGCTCTGAGAATGCTGCTAAATATGCTTATGAACTGGCCCAGTTTCTGAACGCACGCCTGCTGCTATTCCACAACATATCAAATTCTGCCGCCGCAGTACAGGCTCCTTCAGAAGATGACTGCCACTCTCAGCTTGTTACCCAGTTAGAAGACAGAAACGGGTACATAAACAAACTCGAAGCAGTAAGACGGCGCATTGCCTATAACTCTGCCAACCAGGTATCCTGTGAATCACTGGTAAAACACGGGGAGGCAAAGGAGAACATTCCGGCCCTGATACAGGAGGAAAAGGTAGACTTGGTAGTAATAGGAAACGAAGCGGCTGATGCGCTACGGGATATTTTCTCCGGCACGGTAGCAGCCCATGTAATAGAGAAGAGCACCTGCCCTGTCCTGGTTGTGCCGCAGCAGGCTGCCTTTAAGCCCTTCCGACAAATTGTGTTTGCTGTAGACAAAACCGGGGAACCTTACCAGGATACTGGCCTGGTGCACCGGCTGGTTCAATTGTTTGATGCCGAGGTTCACGCATTGCATGTACTGCCGAAGGAAAGAGCCAGTGCCAGTGCGGTGGCAGAAGAAGAGATATTTCCTCTAAAAGCCTGGAACACCTATAAGCTTGTAAACTACCACATTATTTTACATAACAGCATCGAACAAGGCATCAGCCAGTTTACCCGCGAGCGAAGAGCGGATATGCTGGTGTTGGGCTACCATGCAGAAAATCCCTGGCAGCACCTGCGCAACGTAGATGCTTTTCAGGAAAAAGCATACCACACGTACCTGCCGGTGCTTTTCGCGCACTACAAAAGACAAAATCAGAAATAGCCATATTCCTTATGTTTAACTTTAATTAACAAAAAAATGTCACTGGTAAAATCAAAAAACAACGGCTTGCAGCCTATGTCCTCCCTGCTTACTGATATGCTGGACCTGGACCGCTTTTTCGACAACGACTCCTTCTTTAAAGGTATTAAGAAGGCGCCCTCTGCCAACATCAAGGAGAAAGATAACCGCTTTGAAGTAGAGCTGGCCGCTCCGGGCATGGATAAAAAAGACTTTAAGGTGGAGATCGCCAACAACATCCTCACTGTTTCGGCTGAGCGCAAGGATGAAAAAAATGAGGAAAACGAAAGTTACACACGCAAAGAGTTTAACTACAGCTCCTTTACACGCTCTTTTGAACTGCCAGCAAGTGTAAACGCAGACGCTATAAAAGCCGCGTACAATAATGGCATTCTGGTGCTGACGCTGCCAAAGAAAAAAGAGGCAACCGCTGGCAACAAGAAAGCAATTCAGATTGATTAAAGTAAACTTTGAAGCTGAAAAAGCGGGAGTATTCTCCCGCTTTTTCAGTTAAACCACGACATACATCTCCTCTCCCTAAATACTCTAACTCCCTTAAACACTTTGCTTTATCCCGAGTATACCTATACTAAAGAAGCACAAAACAATATTGAATAAGCACAATCTAATATAAACGTCCAGCTATGTCTACTTACACAATCCCATTCAAAGAATTAACAATGCAGCACGTTGCTGACGTTGGGGGCAAAAACGCTTCCCTTGGTGAAATGCTGCGAAGTCTGGCTGCTGACAATATCAGTGTGCCTGACGGCTTCGCCACCACAGCCCGGGCTTACCAGGAGTTTCTGGAGAGCAATAACCTGACAGAAAAAATTGAGGAGCGCCTATCGAAGCTGGATACAGCTAATTTCACTAACCTGCAGGAGATAGGTGCCGAGATACGACAGCTTGTGCTGCAGGCCAAATTAACGGATAGCGTAGAACAGGCCATACGAACTGCCTATAAAGATATGTGCCAGCAGTATGGCTCCGAGGTTCAGGTGGCTGTAAGAAGCAGTGCCACTGCTGAGGATCTGCCTGACGCAAGCTTTGCCGGGCAGCACGAATCTTACCTGAATATATCCGGAGAAGAGCAGGTGCTGAAAGCCTGCCTGCGCTGCTATGCGTCTCTTTTTACAGACCGGGCCATTAAGTACCGGCACGACCACGGATTTGATCACCTGAAAGTGTACCTCTCGGCAGGAGTACAGAAAATGGTGCGTTCTGATTTGGCCAGCGCGGGCGTATGCTTCACCCTTGATCCGGAGTCGGGTTTTGATAAGGTTGTTTTTATTACCGGGAGCTGGGGATTAGGCGAGAATGTGGTGCAGGGAACCGTGAATCCGGATGAGTTTTACGTGTTCAAGCCTACACTCAAGCAAGGTAAGAAAGCCATCGTGAGCAAGAAGATTGGCTCCAAAGAGATTACCATGGTTTATTCAGAAAACAACCCTGATCAACCAACTGTTAACATCGAAACGCCAGCCGCGAAGCAGGAAGCATATGTTCTCTCAGATAGTGAGATAACCCAAATTGCTGAGTGGGCCGTGCGGATTGAAGAACACTATGGCCGCCCCATGGACATTGAGTGGGCCAAGGATGGCGAAACAGGTGCGCTTTTTATTGTGCAGGCCAGGCCGGAAACCATACACAGCCAGCAGGAAAGACAGCTTACCAGAAAAACCTTTACGCTGGAAGAAGCAGGTAAACAGCTCGCCAGCGGCAAAGCTATCGGTCACCGGATCATCAGTGGGACTGCCCGTTTGCTAAGCTCTCCCCAGGAGTCGCACCTCCTGCAGCCTGGCGAAATACTGGTTACAGACATCACGAACCCCGACTGGGACCCGATTCTGAAAAAAGTATCTGCCGTTATCACGAACAAAGGCGGGCGCACAAGCCATGCAGCCATCGTGGCAAGAGAAATGGGCGCACTGGCTGTGGTAGGAGCCGGAAACGCCACAGAAGTTATCCAGAACGGGCAGGAGATAACCGTGTCCTGCGCCGACGGCCAGAACGGCCTGGTATACGATGGCAAGCTCAACTGGAAAGAGGAAGAACTTGACTTCGGGACCCTGGGCACCCCTGAAACAAAGGCAATGCTGATAGTTGGTGACCCTGACCAGGCTTTCGAACTCTCCTATTATCCGAATGAAGGTGTGGGGCTGATGCGGCTGGAGTTCATCATCAACAACAGCATTCAGATTCACCCGATGGCTTTGGTGAAATTCCACGAGCTGAAAGACGATGCTGTGAAAGAACAGATTGAAACCCTGACGCACCATCACGAAAACAAAGAAGACTACTTCGTGGAGAAACTGGCGCAGTCTGTTGCCACCATCGCCGCAGCTTTTTATCCGAAAGACGTGATTGTGCGCATGAGTGACTTTAAAACAAACGAATACGCCAACCTGATTGGAGGACAGCAGTTTGAGCCGAAAGAGGAAAACCCGATGCTTGGGTTCCGGGGAGCCTCCCGCTACTACAATCCCCGTTACCGGGAAGGCTTTGGACTGGAATGCAAAGCCATGAAAATGGTGCGCGACGAAATGGGGCTGACAAATGTGAAACTGATGATACCATTCTGCCGCACCATAGCGGAAGGCAAAAAGGTGCTGAAGCAAATGGAGGAATCTGGTTTGGTGAGAGGTAAAAACGGGCTGGAAGTTTATGTGATGGCCGAGATCCCGAGCAACGTGCTGCTGGCAAAAGAGTTTGCCGCTATATTCGACGGCTTCTCCATCGGCTCTAACGACCTTACCCAACTCACCCTCGGCATCGACCGGGACTCCTCTACTATTAGCGAGCTGTTTGATGAGCAAAACGAAGCTGTAAAAACCATGATAAGAAATGTGATACAGGTGGCCCATGAAACAGGCGTAAAAGTAGGCTTGTGCGGTCAGGCCCCAAGTGATTTCCCGGAGTTCGCGAAGTTTCTTGTAGAGCAGGGCATCGACAGCATCTCCTTTAATCCGGATGCGCTGCTGCAGGGAGTTGAGAATATACTGGCAGCCGAAAAAGAGCAGGGAAAAAATAATAAGCCCGCTAAAACAACATCTCCTAAAAAAGAGAAAGTAACGCATGAAGCATAACCCGGATAAATAGCTTCTTCCCCCCCCTTGTTCAGGATAGCTTTACCTTTTTAGTGTAAAGCTATCCTGTAACAACATACGCTCACTTTTATCGGCTATCAGCATTCGTATACTTCTTTTGTTCAGGCACGTCTGTAGTGCATTGCTTTCTGGTAGCAAGGTTTCTCTAACAGATTCAATCCAGAGAAAAGTATTTTAGTTCTACCTCCGTCTGTACCTCTCGATTTTACCCATCATGAAAGTTGATTTACTACAACAGCTCAAGGCTTCGCATACACCCGAGAAGATACGGAAGCGCCTGGCGCAGGGGAAATCGCATAGTTACCTGAGAGACTTTGTATATGGTGCGGTAGATGGAGCAGTTACTACCTTTGCCGTGGTGTCTGGTGTAGTAGGTGCTGATTTAGCAACGCACATCATCATTATCATGGGAATGGCCAACCTGGTAGCGGATGGCTTTAGCATGGCCGTAAGCAATTTCCTGGGTGTCCGGTCCGAGAAGCAGCTGCTGGAGAAAACCCGAGCAGAAGAAAAAAGCCACATAGAGGTATACCCTGAAGGTGAGAAAGAAGAAATACGGCAGATTTATGCCAGCAAAGGCTTCAGTGGGGATATCCTGGAGGAGGCCGTTCAAATCATTACCTCAAACAAGAAGCAATGGGCAAACACGATGTTGCAGGAAGAGTATGATTTACCACTGAACCAGGTAGTTGCCTGGCGGGCAGCACTGGCCACTTTTACAGCTTTCCTCCTGGTGGGACTCATACCCATCACTCCTTTTCTATGGAACTACCTTTCTCAATATCCTTTCACAAATCCCTTCCTGTGGAGCAGTATCGGAACCGGGGGTGCCTTTTTTGCAATAGGTGCCATTAAAAGCCGGTTTGTAGACAAGCCCTGGTACCTGTCAGGTTTAGAAACTTTAGCGCTGGGAGGTGCCGCAGCTTCGCTTGCCTACCTCATAGGAGATCTCCTGAAGGGCCTGGCATAGCATCATCAGAAGTATAGGCTCTGTCTAGCCTCATAAGCAGCCAAACATCAGGGAGCACCCAGGTTAGCTTTCAGCCCATCAGGCACCAGAGGCAATGTCTTTAACCGTACGCCTGTTGCATCGGCAATAGCATTCCGGATGGCAGGCGCTATTCCAACGATGGGCGCTTCTCCGGCCCCGGCGGAAGGCAGATCTTTCCGGTTAAGCATGATGATTTCGACAACCGGTGTGTCCTTAAATCTCGGCACCTTGTACTGTGCGAAGTGCGGGTTCAGAATCTTACCATTTTCAAAATCCACGGCTTCAAACAAGGCTCCTCCAAGGCCCTGCACAATGGCACCCAGGATCTGGTTTTCGAGGTGCTCCGGGTTGATGATGGCTCCGCACTCAAAAGCAGTAGTCGTACGCACAACTTTAACATCTCCGGTTCCGGGGTCTACAGCAATTTCGGCACAGGTAGCCGTGAAGCCCCCTTTTTCGGTTCCGCCTCCTATGCCGTAGCCATGGTTGGGGGCAGGTTTTGTCTTTCCCCAGCCGAAGCCTTCTGCGGCGGCTTCAAAAACAGCTTTTAACCGTGGCTCCTGCAGGTTTTTCAGCCGGAACTCCAGCGGGTCCATACTCACCAGGCTCGCCAGATCATCCATCTGTGACTCAAGGGCAAAAATGTTTGCTGTAGAGGCCAGCCCCCGGTAAGAGCCCTGATATAGCGGCGACTCCACCGGGTGATACTGTATCTGCTGGTTAGGCACCTCGTAGGGCGTCCGGATACCGGACGGGCCGGAATTATAGTTATGAAACTCCCAGGAAATTAAGGTACCATCGTTCTTTACACCGCTACTCACTTCTATTACACCTGCCGGCCGGAAGTATGCCCAGGTAAATTCCTCTTCACGGGTCCAGGTGAGCTTAACGGGTTTCTGTGCCACCTTTGCCAGTCGTGCCGCCTCCACGGCAGCTTCCCCGCTGTGCTTACCACCGTAGGCTGATCCGGTATCGAGCATGATTACCCGCACCTTTTCTTTTGATAGATTAAACTTGCTAGCCAGATCATCCTGTACCCCAAACGGGCGCTGAGTGCCTGTCCAGACGGTCAGTTTATCATTCTCCCATTGTGCCACAGCGGCACGTGGCTCCATAGGTGCATGGGCGATATAGTCCACGTTATAGGTGGCTTCCAGCTTTTTGTAAGCTGCCGCCATACCTTGCTTTACATCTCCTTTGTCGCTACTACCTCTGCCACCACGGCCATCATTAGCGTGCTGCTTCAGGTAATCGAAAATGTTGGAGCGGGAGGGTTGTTCTGTATTGTTCCAGCTTACCTTTATCGCTTCAATTGCCTTAGCAGCTGTCTGGGCATCGGGAGCAGCAACACCTATAAAATCATCCTCATGCACCACTACCACACCAGGCATTGCTTTGGCTGCAGACAGATCCACAGTGGCAAGGCTTGCTCCAAAAGCGGGAGCGCGCAACACCTTTCCGTACAGCATGCCAGGCTGTTTTAAATCGGAAACGAATTTGTGGCGACCGGTAATCAGCTCTCTCCCGTTCACTTTAGGCACTGATGTTCCGGCGACTCTCCATTTCTCAGTAGGGGTTAAAGAAGTGCTTTCAGATACTTCTTTCAACAGTTGCTTCCCTTTTGTGATCTGCCCGAAGCTCAATGACTTATTGTTTTTTGTATTAATGACTTTCCCATCAGCAACCCGAAGTGCACTTTTATTTACCTTCCATTGCTGTGCCGCCATGTCGAGCAGCATTGCGTGGGCAGTAGCGGCAGCTTTTCTTAGCTGCGGACCCATACTCGGCGTGGAGCGGCTGCCAAAGGTTCCTGCATCATAAGGCGTAAGATCGGTATCGCCCATTACCATGGTAATAGAGGCCATTGGCACATGAAGTTCTTCGGCCACCACCTGGGCCAAAGAGGTGCGGATGTTCTGCCCTACTTCTACTTTACCAGTATACACCGTAATAATATCGTTCTCCCCTATGTGGATCCACGCCCCTACTTTCTTCGGCGAGGCTTGTTGCAGGACAGCGGCATTCTCTGGGTCAGTTAAAAGAGCGAAGGCATCCTGCAATACAAAGGTTACGGCAATACCACCACCTAAGAGCTTAAAAAACCTGCGCCTGCTGCGGCTAAACTGGTTGCCGTTATCAGGTGTGGGCTGACCTTGCTCCTGATTAGTTTTTATATCTGCGTCCGTTTCTTTTTCCATTTCCTTACCTGCTTATGCGTTCGAAGCTTCTTTAATGGCCTTGACGATACGGGGGTATGTTCCGCAGCGGCAGATGTTGCCGTTCATATGTGCCACAATCTCCTCCTCAGACGGCCTGGGGTTAGTCTCCAGCAAGGCCACAGCAGACATGATCATGCCCGGCGCACAATACCCGCACTGGAAAACATCCACATCCAGGAATGCTTGCTGCACAGGGTGTAACTGCCCCTCTTTTTCCAGTCCTTCTATCGTGGTAATTTGTTTGCCCTGTGTTGCACTGAGTGGCACACGGCAGGAACGAACAGCTTTGCCGTCCATTAGAACGGTGCAGGCGCCACATTGTCCTTCCCCGCAACCATACTTGCTGCCCGTCAGATCCAGTTCATCGCGCAGCACATAAAGCAGGCTTGTATCAGACGCGGCACTGACGGTATGTTTATTACCATTGACTTGAAGCTCCATAATTATCAGAGATAAGGTGGGTATACACTCAATTTAGCAAATCAAGGAGGAAAAGAAAAGACATTACGTTGGTAATCTATGCTTTATACATGTATAGGCCATTTAAACAAATGCTAAAGCAGCTTCACTTGAAGTATAACACACCTTTTCTTGCTGCCTGTTAACTTCAAAAAATCAAGTGTTAGCATCAGCGCACCTGAAAAACAGCAGGCAGGGCAACAGGAATGGCCGTTGAGGTCAAAAATCAGATCAGCAATCTAATGCCATTGAACTTGGTGTCGCGGGCACAGTAACCGGCAGTTGAATGATAAACTCTGTACATTCTCCTTCTACTGAATCAACATACATTTCTCCACCGTGGCCTTTGGTGATGATATCGTAGCTAAGGGAAAGCCCCAGACCAGTTCCATGGCCAGAGGGCTTGGTGGTGAAAAAGGGCTGAAATACTTTTTTTTTCACTGCCTCTGTCATTCCGCCGCCATTGTCTCTTATTCTTATCTCCACACACTCTTCTTTGCGACTGGTGCTTACCGCCACTATCGGCTCATAGTCACTTCCTGCACTCTTCATCTTTTGCTGCACAGCATAGAAAGCATTATTAAACAGGTTAAGCAAAACACGGCCAAGCTCCTGCGGCACTACCACTACCTTATCCAGCCTGTTACCAAAATCTTTCTGCAGCGTGGCGTTAAAGGTTTTATCTTTTGCCCGCAGGCCATGGTAAGACAGCTGCATGTATTCATCAGCCAAAGCATTTATGTCAGAGGGTTCCTTCTGGCCGCTGCTGGTGCGGGAGTGTTGCAGCATACCTTTCACTATTCTATCGGCCCGCTGCCCGTGCAGCTTTATCTTGTCCAGGTTCTGTTTAATGGTATCCGCAATAGCTTTCGCTTCGTTAATCTCCCCGGCTTCAAACTCATGCTGCAGCTCTTCGGCCAGCTCTGAGCTCACCTCGGCAAAGTTGTTTATGAAATTCAGGGGGTTCTGAATTTCATGGGCAATACCTGCCGTTAGCTCACCAAGGGAAGCGAGCTTTTCCTGCTGCACAAGTTGTGCCTGCGTCCTTTTTAGCTCTTTGTAGGCTTTTGAAATTTCACGGGCCTGTGCCAGCTCCCGTTCCCGGGCCCGGTGCCTTTCTATTCTGATCAGCCGCTGACGCTGTGAACGGTTAAAGTTCACGACAAACCCCAGCAGCATGACACTATAAATAGCATAGGCCCACCACGTGTTCCAGAAAGGCGGTTTCACTCTGACAGCAATCGCTTTTTCAGCCCATACATCATCACTATTCGAGGCTCTTACCCGGAACCTGTATTTGCCTGGTGGCACGTTGTAATAAGAAGCGACACGTTCTGTTTTGGAACTACGCCAGTCGTGGTCATAATTCTCCAGTTTGTACAGATATTTGTTCTGTTCCGGGTTGATAAAATGTATACCCGTAAAGTCAAAGGAAAACACATTCTGTTCCGGACCAAATTCAATGGCATCAGTGTCACTCAAGGGAGCTTTAAGAGGGCTTTTTTTACCAGGTAAAACAGGCTTGTCGAACAGGCGGAGGCCCGTAAGCGTTACAAGCGGCGGATGCCGGTTAGGATGCCATTGATGAGGGAAGAAAGCGTAATATCCCTTGTTGTTACCAAAGTAGAGCTTACCACCACGATCTTTATAAGCTGCCTGAAAAGCCAGGGATGCCGACGAAATACCATATGGTTCGCCTAGTAAAAGGACATTATTCCTGTCTTTGTTGAGCTTCAGCAGCCCTTCTTCAGAACTAAACCAAAGATTTTGCTGGTCATCTTCCAGGATGTCCTTTATATGAATAATGCTTTCATTTTGATTTAAATTAAAAGGTATAAAGGCATCGGCTGTCCGCTTATAGTAATATATTCCGGAAGATTCAGTAGCCACCCAGATAACATCCTGAGAGTCTTTGAAAATCTTAGCAATGTTGTTCCCCAACAGGTATTTTTTTGAAGTTCCGCTTTGAACATCATACCGGTTGATGCCCCCTGCAAACCTGGTTCCTAACCACAGGAAGCCTCTGCTGTCTTCCAGAATTGATGTGATACGATTATGGCTGATGCTTGCGGAGTTGTTGGGGTCGTGCTGATGGTGCGTGAAGGTGGCATTTACCCTGTCCATTTTGTCGAGACCATACCCTGTCGCTATCCAAAAATTTTTCTGGCTGTCTTCCAGCATCGCATAGATTGCCCCGGCACTCAGGCTGGTGGGTTCTTTCTCGTCATGCTGATAACGTGTAAACCGCTCCGTATAGGGATTGTATTTACTGAGCTCTCCACTGGCGCCTCCTAACCAAATCGTACCTTTCCGATCTTTATAAATGGTATAGACTGTATCACTGCTTATGCTTGCGGGATCTGCTGGCTTATGCAGATAGCGCTTGATACGGCCAGTTTTCAGGTTTTTCCGTAACAGGCCCTTCGAGGTTCCGATGAGCATAAAGCCAGCGGGGTCTTCAAAAAAACTGTATACTTCGGAACCAGTCTCGATATGCGGAATACGGTGGCGGTGAGGGTCAAGCCGGAACAGGTTGCCATTGGCAGTGCCGAACCAGAGGCTTCCTTCCCTGGAGCTATAAGCAGCCCAAATGTTATTATCATCTAAACCGGCCGCATTACGCCCATTTTTCCTGTACTGTGTTACTTTTCCTGTCTTAGGGTTATACCGGTTTAAGCCGCTGTCGTAGGTCCCAATCCAGATAGCTCCGGCATGATCTTCATGAATGATATTGATGCCATCGTTCTGCTTTTCTTTATCAATGTAAGGGCGACTTAGTTTCTCCGGGTGCTGCGCATCATAGGGGAAGCGTGTGAAAGTGCCCTTCTCCCGGTCCATCTGGTGCAGGCCATCTCCGAAGGTACCTATCCAAAGAACACCCCGGCTGTCTTCATAGATTGCCCTTACCCAGTTATTGGCAAGCGTTTTGGGGTTAGAAGTATCGTGCAGGAAACGATCAAAAGTGCCGGTTTTTGGATTAAAGCGGTTCAAGCCCCCTTCTCCCGGCTTAGACTCCCAGGGGCTGCCTGTTCCTACCCATATAGTGCCCTGCCGGTCCTGGTAAATCGCCCTTACCTTGTTATCGCTTATACTTTTGGGATCAGCCGCATCATGTTGGTAGCGGGTAAATGTACCTGTTTCAGGATGCAGTAAATTCAGGCCTTTGTGCGTACCCACCCATATATTTCCCTCTTTGTCCTCTAAAAGAGAGGTAACCAAGTCATCGCTCAGGCTCTTTGGGTTCTGCGGATCATGCCGGTAGTGGGTAAACTTCCCTGTTTTTGGTTCAAATCTGTCCAGCCCGTTCGCCCATACACCTATCCAGATAATGCCCTTGTGATCAGCCAGAATACACTCGAGGCGGTTATCGGCTAAGGAATTATTATTGTACCGGTTGTTGGTATAGGTAACCTGCTGATAGCCATCATACCGATGCAGGCCAGAGTGGGTAGCCAGCCAAAGGAACCCCTCCTTATCCTGGGTAATGCCTGCAATGAGGCCTGTACCGTTTTCACGGGAAAGTGGAACTTTAACAAAAGTCAGATCCTGTGCCTGAAGAGAGTTCAGGAATGCTGCACATAAAACTAAAACCAGAAAAACGATGCGGTTTATACAATGCTGCATATTCGTCTTATATACATTCTGTCTCAATACATTCCTACTCAACTAAAAGCACCCTGAAATTCGGCTTCATTTTGATGTACTGCAGTATGCCTTACAAAGAGCATGTTTGCTCCAGCAGATAAGTTCATCTTGCTTTTTCCGCTAAATCAGTAATCACGAAATTTTACAGGCACAATTAGCTACTGAAGTTAATCATATTAGTTTAATTTATTATACAAATTGTTATAAATTTTAAGATATCATGAACTGTGTTAAAAGTCAAGCTTATTTAGCAGAAGTATTAGCAAACTCAGCCTGATAAGATGTGCCTGATTTCACAATAGCAAAAGCCTGTTTAAGAAGTTTGTTACAGACAGCAATCAGCGCCAACTTGCCATTCTTCCCCTTGGCCACGAGCCGGTCGTAGAGGGCCTTACAGGCAGCGTTTGACTTCTTGGCAGAGAAGCTGCACATAAACAACTTGCCCCTGATCAATCCTCCGCCCATCTTGGTAATCCGCACCTTACCTCTGATACTGGTGCCGGAGGTATATTCTCTGGGAGAGAGCCCGGCCTTAGCGATAAGTTGTCGATAATTGTTCATATTCTTAAAGCCTCCGGCAAACAATAGCAGCATACCTGCTGTCTTTCTGCCAATACCTGGAATAGAGCTCAGCAGCTCCATCTCTTTGTTAAAGGCCTTTTCCAAAGAAGCTATTAACTCATCCTCTATGTGCTTCACCTGTTTTTCAAGCATCTTCAGAGTCTGCTTGAGGCTTTTGACGGCCAATCCACTTCCCACTGGTTGTAGTTGTAAAGCTTCCAAAGAATTAATGACCATAGTCTTTTGCTTGATGAGCTGTTCTATAACCTGCTCCAGTTGTCGGCATTCCACGATTACCTGCTCTTCTGGCTGCCACTGTTTTACTTCAGTTTGTTGGCCATAGCGCATAATCCACTGAGCATCTTTCCTGTCGCTCTTGCCTTTTCCCAGGTGCATCTGAATGTAGCGCTTGATGATAACAGGATTCACCACTACCACCCGTGCTCCATGCTCCACCAGATAATAAGCCAGCTGCAGATAGTAAACACCGGTCGCCTCCATTACATACAAGCTTTCTGTTCCGCAGCACTTGACCAGCTTTTTGAAGCCAACCTTGTTATTGTCTGTCTCCAGGTGCTGTGTCTTTCCTTCTCTCATGTGGCAAGCGGCCAGCGTGCCTTTGCTTACATCAATGCCTACTACTTTTTGTCTTACTTGTGTGTCCATAAATCTAAGAGGTTAATAAATGTAACAGGGTAAGTTTAAAGAGGAAACTATGGTGGCATTCTCTATCCTGATGCAAGCTTGAAAGCTTAATGGAACTGTCCAAAGTAAACCATAGAAAAGGAAGGGGATTATCATGTTATACGGGCTATCATGGCCATATCGGTTATTTAATCTTACTCCTTCCTTTCTGCTCTTTATATACAAGTTAATATACAATGACAAACATAGGATGCTGTTATTAATGCCCTTATCAGCAGGCCCCCCACATCTACGGCCTTGCCTAAGCATAAAAATCAAAAAGAGCCGCCTAAACAGTGTTTAAGCGGCTCTTTGAGTACTCTAAAAGATGGGGGTTAACATCACCTCATGCTGCACCTTTCATCAGTAAACTTTACTTTTTACCTTTTTTCTTCTTCTTTTTATCTTTCTTTTTCTTCTTTTTCTTTTTGTTAGGTTCTGCTTCCTTCATGGCATCATACACAGCCCCTGCAGCGAAGGCATATACCGCGTGGTGAAACAAATCAATGGCTATTTGCTTGGCAGACCATTCCGTAATTGGCTTTGCCGCATTGTTGGCAGGCAGCATGATTTGGGCAGTTCCCCAGATAGCGCCAAAATGAATAGCGGAAGCCCGAACTCCTCTTATATCAGCCAAATCCAAAGCACTTCGGGCTACTCCCCAACCGGTACCATAGCCAAAATGCATCAACTGCTCAAACTGCTCCTTATTCGATTCTACCTCCTCTTTTAGTTCGTCAGAGGCTTCGTCTTTGTCAGAGGCCGCCTTTTCTTTCTCAAGTTCAGCTTTTCCTCTTGGCTCTACACCTAAGGCTTTACCACCTACTTTTGCAGGAGCATCGCTCATGCTCCTCTTGGTGATACTCATTTCTATCATTTGCGAGATTGTAATGGCAGCAGTGCCGGCAAAACCAGCAATCAGCCCTTTCCCTAGGATTCCGCCTCCTTTGGCGAGTACCGCAAAAAAATCAGACTTATTTGACATATCGTGTTGCTTGGATTAAATAACTACCTATGAGTGGCTCCTTGTTCACGAAGAGCCTGTTAAGTGCAACGCAATTGTTTCTGAATGGTTTAGCCTTAACCGGATAGCAATTTGTTTCGCAGCATATAGGCGCTACAACACAATAGGCAATAAAAGAAGCGCCTTAAACGGGATTCGCTTAAGGCGCTTCAAAAAATAACAGCTCCTTATACTTAACATAATAAACAAACTACACACAACTATCTCTAGTTGCGCATGCGCCTGAGCTTGTCTCCATTCAATATGCTGATTTTACTTCCCTGGCTATCAATCAGCTTTTCGTCTTTAAAGTCGGCGAGTGTACGAATAACGGTCTCCTTGGAGGCACCTACAATGTTTGCCAAATCCTCGCGTGAAATAACAACCTGCGATACTTTATCCGGATCATTGGTATATTGTTTCTCAACAAAGAGCAATGCTTCGGCCACACGTTTGCGCACTGAATTATAGGCTAGCTTTAACAGGCGTTCTTCTCTTTCAGCTAAATTATCAGATAGTATCTTGATGAATTTATTTGCTACCAGGCGGTTATTGTGCAGGAGCAGAAAGAAGTCTTCTTTGGAGATGATATAAATCTCAGAGTCTTCCATCACCATGGCCGATTCACGGTATGCTTTGTCCTCTATCAGGTCGAGGTAGCCAATAAATTCGCCGTCTTTGTACAGGTTAGTGATGTACTCACGCCCTTCTTCGTTCGATTTATATGTCTTTACCTTTCCCTTGTTCAGGAAGTAGAGCGCGTTGGGGTAATTGCCCTCTGAAAACAGGGGCTGCTTTTTCTTGTAGAGCTGAAGCTTCTGCTTATCCGTTGTCAGCTTTTCAAGGTTCTCCTGCCCTTTCGCCTCCTTAATGAACTCATTCAGGCCTTCTGCGTCTTTACTGAATCCTGCTTTCAAGGCCTCATTCTTCTTCAGGCGCATCTCCACCGCGTCAAGCAGTTCCAAGTCATCGAAAGGCTTCACCAGGTAATCGTCTGCCCCCAGGTTCATTCCTTTCCTGAAATCCTCCTTTTCCGATTTGGCCGTCAGGAAAATAAAAGGAATACTTGCCGTTGCCGTGTTGCTTCCCAACATGCGCAATACGCCATAGCCATCTAACTGCGGCATCATGATATCACAGATAATCAGGTCCGGAATTTCCTTTTTCGCGAGTTCAACCCCTACTTTGCCGTTCTCGGCCTCTAACACATCATAATTGGCAAGTGCCAGTATCTCGGCTATGTTTTCCCGGATTTCCTGGTTGTCTTCTATCAGCAGTATCTTTTTCATGGTTCGGTAGTTTGCGGAAGTGTAACGGTAAAGGTGGTGCCCTGATCTAACTCACTCTCATAACTCAGTGATCCACCCATTATGTCTACGTACTTTTTTACAATATTCAGCCCTAAGCCTGTCCCCTGTATATTTGTTACGTTCTGAGCCCGGAAGAAAGGAGTAAAAAGATGCGCTTTGTCGGCATCTGGTATGCCAATGCCCTCGTCCTGCACTGTAATGATAATTTCACCTCCTGTAATCGTGGTTGTGAAATGAACCTGCTGGTGCTCCCCGGAGTATTTACTGGCATTCGAAAGCAGGTTAAACAGAATATTCCGTAGCAACTGCTTATCAACACAAACAGTTGTCTGGCTGCTTTTATGCTGATAATGGATTTGCTGCCCTAACTTCAGTACACCCTGGGCCTCCTCCACTACTTGCATTGCAAAACCTTTTAGATCGAAGACGGTTGGCACGTTATAAATTTTGCCCTCCTCAATGCGGCTGATGGACAGGAAATCGTTCAGGATACCTGTCAGGTTACTGAACGCTGACTTTATCCTGTCCACGTGCTTTATCCGTTTATCATCATCTTCGGTCGTTTTGTACTTCCCGATGAGCGAGGCCGATGAAAGCACTGTGCTTAAGGGAGTACGGAACTCGTGGGAGGCAATGGTGACAAACCTCGACTTGAGTTCATGCAGCTCTTTCTCTTTCTGCAGGGCCTTCCGCACCTCCTGCTCTGCTTCGTAGAGGCTCCTGTTGGTACGCTCCAGCTTCTGTATGGCTGTGCCCAATTCCTGTGTGCGTTCTTTTACGCGCTGCTCCAGCTCTGTATTCAGGCGCTGGATAACAGCCAAACTTTTAGCATGTTCGATACTATAGCGGATAGAGCGCTCCAGTTCATTCGGGCTGATGGTGCCCTTTACAAGGTAGTCGAGTGCCCCGGCGCGCATAGCTTTCTCATCTGTTTCCCGATCGCTCTGGCCTGTAAGCAGGATGAAAGGTGCGGAACAGCCCTCCTTTACAGCTCTTGTAATCAGTTCCAGACCATCATGGGCACCCAAACGGTAATCAACCAGATAGATATTATGCCGTTTCTCCCCTACTATCTTCAGCGCCTCATGGAAAGAAGATGTCCACTCGAGCAGGTAATTACGCCCTGGAATATCATCGATAATATCCCGGGTGATGATGTAATCATCCTCGTCATCATCTATCAGCAGTATGCGTATTTTATCAGGCATTTTTTAAAAGGATACTAGATACTAGATGCTAGACACTAGACACTAGATATTAGATTCTTGGTAGTAGAAATGCTGCAAAGAAATTTGATGCTTCAACTCTGCATAAATCAGGATGCTTCAACTCTGCATAAATCAGTAGAAACAAATCAAGTTTTATCATTTGGTACAACACATATAGAAGTAATCTACAGTCTGAAATCTAGTATCTAGCGTCTAAATTACAGTTTCGGCAACTCCACAATTTCAAACCAATATTTGCTGAGCGTCTTCATCACATCCACAAGCGAGGCAAACGTTACGGGCTTGGTGATAAAAGAGCTGACACCCAGGTTATAGGTCCTGAGAATATCTTCCTCCGCTTTGGAAGTAGTAAGTACCACCACCGGAATCAGGCGCAGGTGTTCATCCTCTTTTATTTCTTTCAGTGCTTCCCTTCCGTCTTTTTTCGGCATGTTCAGGTCCAGCAAAATCAGGCCCGGCGTAGGGTATTTTGTTGCATCGGCGAACTTACCGCGGTGGTGCAGGTAATCCATCAGTTCTTCCCCGTTCTCCACAAAATGAACGTTATTCTTCAACCTGCTTTCCTCCAGTGCATCCCCGACCAGCATACGGTCTTCGGCATCGTCGTCGGCAATAAGTATGATAATCGATTTCTTGTCTGACATTTCCCTGTGTTTATTCCTCTGGATGTTTGATCGCTAACGTGATGATGAACTGGGTGCCTACTCCCGCCTGGCTGGTGGCCGTGATATCGCCCCCGTGCCGGACAGCAATTTTACGGCAAACGGCTAAGCCAATACCGGAGCCTTCATACTTCTGGCCTTCCAGCCGCTGGAAGATATTAAAGATCCGGTCCAGGTATTTTTCATCAAAGCCAATGCCGTTATCCTCTACATGTATTTCAGTTACTTCATCGCCGGGTGTGGCGGTGAGGTGCGCCTGTCGCTGCAGGTTCTTTGCATAAATATTTATAACAGGAGTTACATCTTCTTTACGGAACTTGATGGCGTTGCTGAGCAAATTCTGAAACAGCTGCCGCATCTGTGTTGGCTCTGCCTCTATTTCCGGCAAGGGAGAACGGTTAATCACAGCGCCTGTCTGCTCTATGGTTACTTCAAGGTCAGAAATAACTTCAGAAAGGATGGTGTCGAGGCTGACCTTCACAAAAGACTTGGGCTTAGAAGTAACCCTCGAAAAATTCAGCAGGTCGTTTATCAGATTTTGCATACGGGAAGCCGCATTCAGCATCCGGTCCACGTAATCCTTCCCCTGTTCACTGAGTTTGTCATACTCCTTCGTTACCAGCCTGTCGCCGAAAGCTTGTATTTTACGCAAAGGCTCCTGCAAATCATGCGACGACACATAAGCAAAGTCCTGCAGTTCCCGGTTGCTGCGCTCCAGTTCGGCAGCATAACGACGCAGGCGTTCTTCGTTTATTTTCTGCTGCGTAATGTCGTGCACAAACCCTGTATATACTTTCCGGTCAGCCAGCTCCACTTCACTGATGCTGAGGTAAAACGGGAAAATGGTACCGTCCTTTCGCAAACCCGTTACTTCCCTGCCGATGCCTATAATGCGTTTCTCCCCTGTTACATGGTAGTGGTGCATATAGCTGTCGTGCAGGCTGCGGTCCGGCTCCGGCATCAGCACGTTGATACTCTTTCCTAACAGCTCGTCTGCCGCATAGCCGAACAACCTGGCAGCTGAAGGGTTCACCATCTCTATAACGCCACGCGTGTCGATGGTGATAATGCCATCCACTGCTCCCTGGATGATAGAGTTTATCTTATTCTCACTTTCGCGCAGGGCCGCCTCTGCCTGTTTAAGGCTGGATATGTCATGCACAATACCTGTAAATATCTGCTTATCCTGCAGCTTCACTTCGCTTATACTCAACAAAAAAGGGAAAACTGTACCGTCCTTTTTCTTTCCAAGCACTTCCCGTCCCTTTCCAATAATCTGCCCAACACCCGTCCGGTGATAGTTCTCTATGTAGCTGTCATGGAGCCCCCTGTCAGGCTCAGGCATCAACATTTTAACGTTCTCTCCTATTATCTCTTCCGGTTGATAACCGAAGATTTGCGCAGCCGCCGGGTTTACTGATTCTACAATGCCGTTTCGATCAATGGTAATGATGCCATCAATGGCCGTATCAATGATGGCTTTCAGCCTCATTGCATTCTCTAAACTGTAGGAAGGGTTTTCTTTATCTTCTATCACTGGTAAAGCTTTTGTTTAAAGATAAGCAACAACGGGGCATTGTCAAATGATGGCGTTCAGTTAATGAGCAGAAGTAACAGCCTAAACAAAGTACAGATCCTGCTCCAAGCGCGAAACAGGATCTGTGAACACAAACAACAAATTATGGACTATTATCTTTATTGGCGGTAGGTGCCATCTGCTCTGATAAAGGCTTATGCACCTGATGGCTCTCCAGAATAATATTATATGTTTATACCTGCTTCCTCAAATTTTATTTCCGGATGATGGGCACTGCGCTTCATACAGTTTGTGCAGCAGCCCGAGCACGGCTTCTTCTTAAGTTGCCTGAATGTCAGCAGCGGGATGCGGGTATGGTAGGCCATGGTTTTGACATAGGCTTTGCTGAACAGGCGCTGCATCAGGTAGCTGTCTCGGGTCGCCAATACCAGCATGTCGGCATCCTCACGTTCTGCAAAATCACCTATCCCTTCCAGCATATCCTCTTCTTCCAGTAGCTTAAAGCGAACATTCCTGCCTTTCAGTTGCTCCTCCACCTCGTGTATGGCCGCCTTCATACTGCTTAACTGCGCGCGCGCTGCCTTGCTATATACCTGCACCAGCGTGAGTAGAGCATCCGCCTGTTTGGAGAATTCGTTTATCTGCGCCAAAACTTTTGGATCACGATCGGTAAAGTCAGTTGCAAACACCAGGTGCTTTATCTTTTTATAGGCCAAAGCAGAAGGCACCACCATCAGCGGACAACCAACCTGCTCCATTACCTGGGCTGCATGGTCGGCATGCGCTGCTTTGTCTGGGTCAGGAAGCGAATCAGCCTGCATCAGTACCAGATCAACAGAAGCATTCTGAACGACGTCTTTTATGCAGTCATGGAGGTTTCCCGGCCGCACGACACACTCAAAGGGAACGTAATCTCTGAATTTTGGCACCCTGCCAAGCACCCGCTCTCCCATTGCCCGCAGCAACTGTATTCTCCTGGTCTGCTGGGTAAAAGTTAACGCTGCCGTATTAGAGGGGTGCAATAACAAAAGCTCTGCACTAAACGCTGCTGCAAACTGCCCTGCGTAATTCAGCAACAGCAGGCTCTCAGCGGGTTTATCTACATCTACCGGAATCAGGATTTTTTTTAGTGTATTGCTCATGCTCATAGCTTTTCATTTTCCGGTAGTAAAGTTACTTTTCTGTTGTAAGCCATAAACTGACAGACATCATCCAAAAAAATGACATTTATCAGTTTTTGGAGGGTCTATCTTGCCTTTGCAGCTTAAGCAGGAACGGGATTAGTATAAAAGCAGAACCATACTATGTTCCTATACTACTGTAACCCAACAAGTACCAGCAGAACATGCCTTTTGCAGATGCCAATACAGCACTACTCAGGCTTTGTGCAGCAGGTAATTTCTGTTATATGACTTGCTGTGTGCGCTACCTTGGGGCTGAGGTACGGGATACCTAAGCCTAGCCCGCGTACTATAAAAAGAATGGCAAGGCACATGCCCACGTAAGGCACCAGTCTGTTAAAGGTGCTGCGGAGCTTCAGGCTGATGAGTTTACCTGACAAAGACACCAGGAACATGAGCGGGAGTGTGCCCAGGCCGAACAAGGCCATGTACAGCATGGCGCCTTCTATGCCCGGTGCACTGATAGCACCTGCCAGCGCAATATAAACGAAACCGCAGGGCAATAAGCCGTTCAGCAGCCCTACCATAAACAAGGCTCCCAGGGAATTTTTCTGGAAAAAGTAACCCAGCTTATGCCGCACCCAAACCATCACTTTGTCTGTGCCTACCGCTCTAGCCGCCTTGCCTTGCAGGGCCGCCGGTAAAACCAGCAAGAGCAGTATCAGAATGCCGGAAACAATAGAAACCGTTTGCTGCAGCCCGGCCATCTGTAGCGATTGCCCGAAAGCACCAGCCAAGGCTCCTAAGGCAGTGTACGTAACAATTCTCCCCCCATTGTACAGGAGGCGGCCTGCGTAGTAACGCCAGCCGCTGCTCCCGACAAATGGTAAGGCCATTGCTATAGGGCCGCACATCCCCACGCAATGGAAACTGCCAACCAATCCAAATATGAATCCTGCCCAGATCATGGCTATTTCAGTTGGATGGTTTCTTCTGTATAATATGTCTCTTCGCCAGCGCTAAAATTTACACGCACTTTCCAAAGTCCCTTCTCAAGCTTTTCAGTCTCCACCAGCTGGCTAAGGTCACGGCCAAGCTGTAGCGGCACCTCCTGATCCAACCGGTCATCCGATGGCCGGAACAGGTTCACACGCCCACTAATGTGCTGGCCTGCAAAGCTCTCCGGCAGCTGCAAAAGGATGGCATGGTTTTCAGGTTTATAGTTTATTGCCACATCACCAACAGCTTTAGTGCGCCCTACCATATCTATGTGGTCCTGAAAAGCGATTTCCTGCTCATAGTAATCTTTGCTCACCAGGTCTACGTCCTGGTTCATGGCCTGCACCACAAAGAAGATGATGTACCCCATAAACAGCACAATAGCTGCGATAATGGCATAAGGCCAAAGGGTGAAGCTTTTACTTTGAGTTGTCATGTTCGTGTCGTTATTCGTTGCCCGTTTTCCGTTGTTCGGGATGTTATTTCTGAGCTGTTTTTATATATAGTATTCTACCGTACAATTGAAACCCACCCCTACCCCTCCGAGGAGGGGAATAAATTCTTCTGTAGATTTACCTCCTTGGAGGGAACTAGATTGGGCTTTTTTACATGACCGTTAAGGTATATTTTACTTTGCCGGTCCCAGGAACTTCGTGTCCTGTGTTGTGATAAGTTTATCGCCATGGTACACCCCTATCTCTATTTCGGAGTTCAGGCCTGTTAGCTGATTCCTTGGAATCTCTGTAAAGAAAACGCCCTCTGCTATTCCCTGCGCTGGCAACACCAGTTCACTTCCTATCAATTTTATCGTTCCCTCTTTATCCAGCAGCTTTAAAGTAAGGGGCATATCGTAATTTGTTTTGTTGATGACGGATATGTTGTACAAGTTCTTGATTTGCCCCTGCTCGGTCTGCTGGTATAACTGGCCCGGTGTGCGGAGTATGGTTGCCTCCGCTGCGTCGCGGGTTAAAAGGAGTGTGGTAAGCACTGTTAGCAGCACTACCAGCACGGCGGTATAGCCCATGACGCGCGAGGTAAAGAACCTCCACTTTCTCCCCTCTGCGATGCCCTCCTCAGACTCATAGCGAATCAGCCCTTCCGGCTTGTCAACCATGCGCATGATATCGTTGCAGGCATCAATACAGGCGGTGCAGTTGATACACTCCAGCTGCTGGGCACCATTCCGGATGTCTATACCGGTGGGGCAAACCTGCACACACTGGCGGCAGTCGATGCAGTCGCCTTCGGTGCGCTCCTGGTTTTTGCGCAGCTTGCCGCGTGGTTCACCCCGGCCATAGTCGTAGGCTACCACCACTGTCTTTTTATCCTGCATTACACCCTGCAGGCGACCATAAGGACATACGATGGTGCAAACCTGCTCCCGGAAAGAAGCGAATACCCAGTAAAATACACCCGTAAAGGCAAGTAAGGCGCCGAAGCCTGCTAAGTGATTGGCGGGACCCTCCGTCGCAATCTTCTTCAGTTCATCAATGCCAATGATATAGGCTAGGAAGATATTTGCAATCAGAAAAGAAATCAGAAGAAAAACAGCAGCTTTAGAGCCCTTCTTCAGAATCTTCTCTGCGTTCCAGGGCATTTTAGCCAAAGCTTTCTGCTTTGTATAATCCCCCTCTATCGCATACTCAATTCGCCTGAATACCATTTCCATGAAGATGGTTTGCGGGCAAATCCAGCCGCAGAATATACGGCCAAACACAACCGTGAAAAGTATGATAAACAGCACCAGCGCCAGGAAACCCAGCACCAGAATAAAGAAATCCTGGGGCCAGAACAGCACCCCGAATATCACGAACTTGCGCTCTACCACATTCAGCATGAGCAGCGGCAAGCCGTTGATCTTGATAAAGGGACCTGCAAATAGTAAAGCCAGCAAAAAGTAGCTCACATATTTGCGGTAGTTGTATAGTTTGCCTTTCGGCTTTTTAGGGTATACCAGAACGCGTTTACCCTGTTCATCTACAGTTGCTATATGGTCCCGGAAATCGTCGGGAGCCGTTTGTATTTTACTTGCCATGGCAGTGATAATTTGTTCGGATATTAGTCCTGCCTGTTAATTAATTTGAAAATTTAGTCTTCAGCAATTGATGTAATCTGCTGTGACAAAATTCTTAAATCTGGCGTTTGTAAAGGATGACCAAAGTCATTTAACGAAGTGATTGTCATCACCGATGATAGTATGTTGCAGCTTCTGCCCCAGCTTTTCAAGTATGGTTTCTGGCTGGGGTTCATTTATATAAAAAAGTTGCAGACACTTAGGTTAAGCGCCTGCAACCTTCAAGGGATTCGCATTTCTATATTTAAAGTTTCTTCATTCCCCAATTACTCCTTCTCCCCTTGCGGCTCTTTGCCATTCTCCGGGTTTGACCCTTGCAAAGACAGAATGTAACTGGACACTTCCAGTATCTCGTCTTTGGTAAGTTTACCTTGCCAAGGCACCATGCCTTTGGCCGGAACACCATACTTTATTGTTTTAAAGATGTCGTTCACATCGCCGCCGTGCAGCCAGTACTCGTCTGTCAGGTTCGGGCCAACCGTACCTTCTGCATTTTGTCCGTGGCAGGCTGCACAGTTCTGAATGTAGGTTTGTTTACCGTTCTCCAGGGCTGTGGCATCTGTCATGACTTCGTAATCAGTGACTGCATTCGGATCATCAGGTGTCATGGCGGCCAGTATAGCGGCCTGTTCCATCTCCATTTCGTATTCTTCTGCCTGCAGTGCGCCGGTTTTAAACACATGGAAGTGCAGCATATAGCCTATGGCAAACACAATAGTGGCGTAGAACATGGTTTTCCACCACGGTGGCAGGTCGTTGTCGTATTCCTGTATGCCATCAAAGTCGTGGTGAGAGTGAATTTCGTCTCTCGCTTTACCTGTTACTAAGGTCGTGTCACCACGCATCAGGAAGAGCACGCGCCCAGCAAACGAACTACGGAATTCCTCTTTATAGATAGAGTCTCCGAGCATCGGCACAAACAGGCGGAACACTGTTACCAGTACAACAACAATCAACAGAACAACAGCCCCTGCCAGTACAAAAGTAAACAGCAACACAGGCGGCAGATCCAGAAAGCCTACCTCCTCGCCCACTAATTCTGACGGAGTTACCATTGCCATGTCGCTCTGCTGGTCATCACCTGTAGTTACGGGTGCGGCAGCTGCCGCAGCAGGTACATCACTGGCCTCTTTTATATAGGCAATCACATTCGTAATGTCCTCTTCAGAAAGAGTGCCTGCAAAACTTGGCATCGGCACCTTGTGGAACTTTTCAAATACTTCTACCGCATCCTTGTCACCTGATTTCACCAGCTCCTGGGAGTTCTGAATAAACTTCACCAGCCATTCATCACCACGGCGCTTGTGCACATCTTTCAGGGCAGGCCCAACTATATCAGCCTCTATACTATGGCAAACTGTACAGTTTGCTTCAAACACTTTTTTACCCTCCACAGCGTCCTGCGCCACCGCGGTGCTGCCTGACATCAGGAGCAGGCCTGCTATAAGGGACAGGCTGCTTTTTACGAAAATTTTCTTTGCAGCGATCATTGTTTTATTCCTTCAGGTGTGGTGTTTTCGTCTTCGCTCTCGCATGCGATGCTGCTCATCGTCTGCGCGTAGTTCTTGTCCATCAAGGCGACATAAACAATCAGCCCAAGAAAGAACACAAAGAAGATAGTAAACGAGATGAGCGGGTATATTTCGATGCCATCAATGGCTTGCAAAACGTTTTTATACATGGCTTTATCTTTTGGGACACTCGTATCACGTATCTCGAATCATGTAGCACGACTTATTTACATTATTTTTGATCGTGTGTCGTGATACGTGATACTTGTGTCGTTTTATTATTCCTCTGCTTTCACTTTGATGTCTGTGCCCAGGCGTTGCAGGTAAGCGATGAGGGCAACTATCTCTGTTTCAGGTCTTACTTCAAGTCCTTCTTTTGCCAGATCGGCTGTTACCTTTTTCGCCTGCTCCATCAGCTCCTCGTTTGCGTTGGCGATATATTCGTCTTCGTAAGGCACACCCAGTTTCTTCAGCGTCTCCAGCTTATCCTGTGTTGTGCTCAGGTCAACGTCCTGCTCAAACAACCAGGGGTATGCTGGCATAATGGAACCCGGCGACATCGACGTTGGGTCGAGCATGTGGTGGTAGTGCCACGAGTTCGGATACTTGCCTCCTATGCGGTGCAGGTCCGGGCCGGTTCGCTTGGAGCCCCACAGGAAGTTATGGTCGTACACGAACTCACCTGCTTTCGAGTATTCGCCGTAACGTTCTGTTTCAGAGCGGAAAGGTCGCACCATTTGGGTGTGGCAGTTCACACAGCCTTCTTTAATGTACAGGTCACGCCCCTGCAGCTCCAGCGAAGTATAAGGCTTCACGCTGGCAATGGTCGGCACGTTAGACTTGATGACGAAGGCAGGGATAAACTCTACCAGACCACCAATCAGAATGGCTACTGTTGCCCAGATGGCCATCTGTGTAGGGCGCTTCTCAATCCAGCTGTGCCAGTGGCCCGCATTTTTAGATACAGTAGGCACAATAACAGGGGCTTCGGTGCGCTCATTAGCAACCAGTTTACCTGTTTGGGTGGTTTTGTACAGGTTATACACCATCAGGAATACACCACTCAGGTAAAGTATACCACCCACACCGCGCATATAGTACATCGGCACAATTTGAAGCACGGTCTCCAGGAAGTTAGAGTACTGCAGTGTTCCTTCCGCTGTAAACTGCTTCCACATCAAACCTTGTGTAAAACCAGCCCAGTACATTGGTATCGCATAGAATAGAATACCCAGCGTACCTAACCAGAAGTGCGTGTTCGCCAGCTTCTTAGAGTGTAGTTGTGTTTTATAGAGGCGTGGGAACAACCAGTATAGCATGGCAAATGTCAGGAAGCCATTCCAGCCAAGCGCTCCCACGTGTACGTGTGCCACAATCCAGTCAGTGAAGTGGGCAATGGCGTTCACGTTTTTCAGCGACAGCATCGGCCCTTCAAAAGTCGCCATACCATACGCGGTAATCGCTACCACCATAAACTTCAGCACGGGCTCCTCGCGCACTTTATCCCAGGCGCCGCGCAGTGTCAGCAAACCGTTGATCATACCACCCCAGCTCGGCGCAAGCAGCATGATAGAGAAAACCACGCCTAATGACTGTGCCCAGTCCGGTAAGGAAGTATAAAGCAAGTGGTGCGGGCCTGCCCAGATATAAATAAATATCAGCGACCAGAAGTGAATAATGGACAAGCGGTAAGAGTATATCGGGCGGTTCGCAGCCTTTGGCAGGAAGTAGTACATCAGGCCCAGGAACGGCGTTGTTAAGAAGAACGCCACTGCGTTGTGGCCGTACCACCACTGCACCAGCGCATCCTGCACCCCTGCATACCCAGAGTAGCTCTTCAGGAAGTTAACCGGCATCTCGTATGAGTTCACGATGTGCAGCACAGCCACTGTCAGGAAAGTAGCGATGTAGAACCAGATGGCTACGTACATGTGCTTCTCACGGCGCTTGGCAATCGTACCAAACATATTCCAGCCAAAAACCACCCAAATCAGCGTGATGGCTATATCTATCGGCCACTCCAGCTCGGCATACTCTTTTGAGGTAGTGATACCAAGTGGAAGCGTGATGACAGCAGAAACGATAATCAGCTGCCATCCCCAGAAGTTGATTTTGCTCAGCAAATCGCTGTACATGCGCGACTTGCAAAGGCGCTGCAGCGAGTAATAAACCCCCATAAAGATGGCGTTGCCCACAAAAGCGAAGATCACAGCGTTGGTGTGCAGGGGCCTTACGCGGCCAAAAGTGGTATACTGGTTGCCCATGTTCACGTCCGGGTTTGCTAGCTGGAAAGCAATAATTACCCCAATCAGCATACCGGCAATACCCCAGAACACGGTGGCTATACCAAAATCCCGGACGATCTTATTATCATAAAAGAACGTATCGGTCACCCCCAGGTCCTTGCCTTTCGGCACAATCCGGTCGGGGGTATTGTCTAAGGCTTCAGCTACATTAGTTGACATGTGCGGTGTCCTCCATTATGTTAAAGTGTTTTATATATGTTGGTAGATTTTCGCTTCATTTAACCATCCAAAATTCTTAAAGAAGCGGCAGAGAAAGGATGACGAATGTCATCTTCAGAGGTGATTGTAGTCAGTAGGCAATGATGGTATAAGGGAATTCATTTTCCAGGTGTTGTCGCCGCTTTTCATATAGAACAGACGCTCGCAGGAGCTGCGCACGCTGCGAGGTCGTAGCCCTTGCTTAGGTTTTCGCTTTTGCCTCGGGCTTTTTGTTGTCTGTTACTTCATTCTCAAAAAGCATTCTGACAGCTGGGGTATAATCGTCGTCGTACTGCCCGGATCGCACGGCCCACAGGAAAGCTCCCAGAAACAGGGCCGCTACGGTTATGCTCACTGCTATCATTAAAAAGATGATGTACATGGCGATTTGAGTTAGAGAGTTAGAAAGTTTAAGAGTTAAAGAGTTACGCCTGCTCTAATGACCTCGCAGCGTGCGAAGGTCCTGCGAGTGTCTGTGCCAAAGGCTGTTGCTTCGTAGCCAACACAGACGCTCGCAGGAGCTGCGCACGCTGCGAGGTCTTTGGTTATAGTCCCGCCCTTCTGGCTGCGATTTTGACAGACATGGTAGCAAACAGGATGACACTCAGTGAACTGATTGGCATCAGGATAGCAGATACAATAGGCGAAAAGAGCCCCTGCACTGCCAGCGTTAAACCGATGACGTTGTAGATGAGGGATACCGCAAACGTGGCCAGGATGATGTTCATGGTCTTCTTTGAAAAGGACAGGAACGTGCTCAGCTTATCGAAAACAGTGGCGTCAAGGATGGCATCGCAGGAGGGTGAGAAGTTCGTGATGCTGTTGGTGAGGGCAATACCGGCATCGCTCTGTTTCAGGGCACCGGCATCGTTCAGGCCGTCTCCCACCATCAGCACCCGGTGTTGCTCCTGTTTCAGGTGCCGGATATACTCCAGCTTCTGAACCGGCGACTGATTGAAATTCAGCGCCGCATCTTCGCCCAGCAATGCCTTTAGCCTTGCTTCCTCGTGATTGTTATCCCCCGAAAGCACTGCCAGCTTCTTATCGTTCAGCTGCTGAAGAATGGACTTGAGCCCCTGACGGTAAACATTATGAAAGGCATAGAAGCCGAATACAAGCCCATCTATCGACACATAAACCATTGTTTTCAGCGCATCACTCTTATCAGACGGCACACCTATATAGGAAGCAGACCCAATGCGCACCAGCTGCCCGTTTACCTCTCCCACCAGCCCCTTGCCGGCAACTTCCTGGAAATTCTGAACCAGTGTAGTTTTCCCTTTCAGGTGCTGGAAAATGCGTTGGCTGAGCGGGTGCGTAGAGTGCTGTAAAACAGATTTTATACTTTGCTCCTGCTCCGCTGTTAATGCCTTGCCGGTATAGGTCAGTTCAGCAGCGCTTGGTTCTGTCAGTGTGCCAGTTTTGTCGAACACCACCGTGTCTATCTTGGCCAGTGTCTCTACGACGGTCGTATTTTTAAGGAAAAACTTGTTCTTCCCGAACACCCGCATGGTGTGGCCATGCACAAACGGCGTAGCCAGCGACAGTGCACAAGGGCAGGCAATAATCAGCACAGAGGTGAAGGCTTTCATGGCCATGTCTGTGTCGCGCGGCACCCAGTACACAAGTGAACCGGCAGCTACAAGCAGCGTGACAATGATGAACCATTTCCCCGCTATGTTCGCATAGGTGCCTACACTTTGGGTTTCATCTTTTGAGAATACCGTATTGTTCCAGAGCTGCGTCAGGTAGCCCTGCGATACTTCTTTCACCACCTCCAGCTCCACACTTTCGCCAACCTGGCGGCCACCGGCGTAAATCACCTCTCCTACTACTTTCTCTACCGGCTCCGACTCCCCGGAAACAAAGCTGTAGTCAATCAGCGCCGTGCCTCTCAGAAGAATGGCATCAGCAGGTATAAGCTCCTGGTTCCGGATACGGATACGGTCGCCCACTTTCAGGTTACGCACCGCCACAGACACTTCTTCACCATCTTCTTTCAGCACCGTAATGGAAACCGGAAAGTAGGAAGTATAGTCTCTGTCGAAGGAAAGGGTATCGTAAGTCCGCTGCTGAAAATACTTTCCAATCAGCATGAAGAACACTAATCCGGTAAAAGAATCGAAGTAGCCTGGGCCGGTTCCGGTAAACACCTGGTAAGTGCTTACACAGAATAAGGCAAGCAAACCTGTGGCAATCGGAATATCTATATTGACCATGCGCTGCTTTATGCCTTCCAGCGCAGAGGTAAAGAACCCGCGTGCACTATAGAAAAACACCGGCAAAGAGAGCACAAAACTCAGATAGCCAAAAAAGGAGCCGAAGCTTCGCTGCAGTCCTTCTGTTAAGGCAAGATAGTCCGGAAAAGCCAGCAGCATTACGTTGCCGAAGCAAAAGCCTGCAATGCCAAGTTTGTAGATGATGCTACGGTTGGGCTTACTTGCTTTTTTACCATCCGTATCGGCCAGCGTTATTTCGGGCTCATACCCGATACGCGCCAGCAACTGTACTACTTCGCGCAGAGAAGTCTTCTGGTGAAAGTATGTGAGGGATACTTCTTTCCTGAGAAAATTAACGGTAGATTCAGAAATACCCTGGTTCAGCTTAAACAGGTTTTCCAGCAGCCAGATACAGGAACTGCAATGCATCTGCGGAATATAAAACGTCAGTTTGCAGATAGCATCGTTCTTAAAACTTATGAGCTGCGCTTCCACCCCCGCATCATCCAGGTAAGCGAAGCGGGATTCGGCAATAGCTTTCTTGCCTGTGATGCCCGGGTTTTCCTCCAGGTTATAGTAGGCGCAAAGGTTGTTCTCTTCTAATAACTCATACACGTTCTTGCAGCCCGTGCAGCAGAAAGTCTTATCATGTGCTTCAATTACCTCTTCCACACAGGAGTCCCCGCAGTGGTAGCATGTTTGAATATTGGTTTGGAGTGCGGCTTCCATCTCAATCTCTATTTTGTTATCATACAAAAATAGACAGCCGCGCAGGGGCAAAGGATGATGAATGTCACTATACAGAGTGATACTTATCAAGGTGTAATTTGTATCAGCTGGGAACTTTGAACTAGAGAAAGTGAGGGAATAGATAAGGCAAGGCCGAGCAAGTGCTTTTATACTATCGAATGTAGTTAACCCTCCCGGGATAAACTTTACAGGTCAATTTCAGTTAAAAGAAGAGAGACTTAAATTGAAAGAGACATATGAATCAGGAAGAAAATAAATATGAACTGGCAACCTTTGCAGGCGGATGTTTCTGGTGCATGGTAAAGCCGTTTGACCAATGGGAAGGTATTGAAAAGGTCGTTTCCGGCTACACAGGGGGCGAAATAGAAAACCCAACCTACGAGCAGGTATGCTCCGACACCACCGGCCACTATGAGGCCGTGCAGATTACCTTCGACCCGAGCAAAATCTCTTACAAAGAGATAATGGAAATTTTCTGGCAACAGATAGACCCTACTGATCCGGGCGGACAGTTTGGCGACCGCGGGTCCTCCTACCAGACCGCTATCTTTTACCACAACGAAGAACAGAAGGCACAGGCAGAGGCATCTAAAAAAGAAAAAAACGAAAACGGCCCTTTCGATAAACCGATTGTTACGCCTATACTACCGGCAAAACCTTTTTACCCGGCAGAAGACTATCACCAGGACTATTACAAAAAGAATCCATCCCATTACCAGCGTTACAACGTGGGTTCAGGAAGAGCCGGTTACATAGAAAGACACTGGAAAAAGGCCTAGGAGAAGTAATATCCTATCTCTTAATATACCATTTTTTCTGGTATACCGGGTCAAACCACCCCTACCTCTCCTTGTCCAAGGAGGGGAGCCTGCTGCTTCATTTGCAAAAGGCTCTTTCCATTGCTAAAGCTTTACTGAAAAAGTATACTACTAGACCCTGCTAGCACGGAGTGAACCTGTTTCCAGTCTTTGGGTTGAGCGCCTTGTATTTGATGCGGTGCTGAGCGATAGCGAAGCAGCCTGCAGCGTAGCTAAAGAGGGCCCCTACCCCCGGCAGCTTCAAATGCACAGCGCGATGCCCGAAGAAGAGGCCGCTCGGCTTGAGAGCAAAGGATGACAAGATGGAAAAGGCTGCTAATGAGTCGCTGTCTAAGCTGAACCTACGGCAGCTTAGACAAAAATGGAGGAGCTATAGGACAAGAAATATAAGGCAGTATCATAGTTCAAATCAAACCAAGGAAGCCGCTTTAGCAGAAGTTAAAGCGGCTTCCCTGGTTATACTATATTCCAGTAAGATAGCCTCAGAACCGAATCATCAAATTTCCCTCCTGCCACTTTGTAAGAATCCGGGTTACAAACAGCACCTGCTTTACCCCACTTCGACCAAGATCCTTATAGGATGACAGGAAATTGTTTTTATATGCTTTTTACCTCCGCATAAGAGAGATTACCTCCTGTTTGTGGTATCTTCAATTTTCAACGCTTATCTTTAAAAAAGAAATTTTATAAAGATAATCTAGGAACCATGAAGCACAGATTCTTTCTCTTTGTTTTGCTGATGATGTTAGGCCAGTTTGCCGCATTAGCACAGCAAAGCCACACCGTTCAGTCACCCGACGGTAAGATTAAAGCAACAGTAGATTTAAAAGACAAAATCACTTACTCCGTTACACACGAAGGCGACCAGATGATTGCGCCGTCTCCAATTTCGATGCAACTCACAAACGGGGAAACGTTAGGAGCAAACCCACGCCTGCGGAATGCCAAGCGAAACACTGTTAACAAGACAATCCAGACGCCTGTCTATAAAAGAGCTGAAATTAAGGATAACTACAATGAGCTGGTGCTGAACCTCAGAGGCGATTACAGCGTGATTTTCCGTGCGTATAATGATGGTGTTGCCTATCGGTTTGCCACTTCTAAACGCCGGGATTTTAATGTGCAGAGCGAAGAGGCTACGTTCAATTTCGATAAAGACTACACGGCTATTGTACCTTATGTAAAGCAGGAGCAGTTTGAAAACCCAACCATTGAGCAGCAGTTCGACAACTCCTTCGAGAACACCTACACCCACAGCCCCCTTTCTCAGCTTGACCAGAATCACCTTGCTTTCCTGCCTTTGGCAGTAGAGGCGGCAAATGGCAAAAAAGTGGTCATCACCGAGGTTGACCTGGAAAGCTATCCGGGCATGTATCTGCTAAACAAAAACGGGCAAACTTCTTTATCAGGCGTGTTTCCGGCCTACCCTAAAAAAGTGGAGCAGGGTGGCCATAACGAACTTCAGATGCTGGTGAAGGAAAGGGAGAACTTCATCGCCAAAGCCAAAGGCACACGTGAGTTCCCATGGCGCGCCATCGTGATTGCCGCTGAGGACAAAGAACTGGCCGACAGCGACATGGTATATAAACTGGCAGAGCCATCGCGTATAAAAGATGCTTCCTGGGTAAAGCCAGGAAAGGTAGCCTGGGATTGGTGGAACGACTGGAACATTACAGGAGTAGATTTTAAGGCGGGCATCAACAACGAAACTTACAAGCACTACATCGATTTTGCCTCAGAAAACAACATTGAGTATGTGATTCTGGATGAAGGCTGGGCCGTAAACCTGCAGGCAGACCTGATGCAGGTGGTACCGGAAATTGACCTGAAAGAACTTATTGCTTACGGCAAGCAGAAGAACGTGGATATCATTCTTTGGGCAGGTTACTATGCGTTTGACCGCGACATGGAAAATATATCCAAACATTATGCTGACATGGGCGTGAAAGGTTTTAAAGTGGATTTCATGAACCGCGACGACCAGGAAATGGTAGATTTCTTTTACCGTGCTGCCGAAACAGGAGCCAGACACAAGCTGCTCATGGACTTCCATGGCGCCTACAAACCAACCGGGCTTCAAAGAACTTACCCGAATGTCATCAACTTTGAGGGCGTACATGGACTGGAGCAGATGAAGTGGTCAAGCCCGGAAGTGGACCAGGTGACCTACGATGTCACCATGCCGTTTATCCGCATGCTGGCCGGCCCGATTGACTATACACAGGGCGCGATGCGAAATGCTACCCGCAGCAACTACCGTCCCATTAATTCAGAGCCGATGAGCCAGGGTACCCGTACCCGCCAGTTAGCTGAATATGTCATCTTCGAATCCCCGATAAACATGCTGGCCGATACACCTACAAACTATAAGAAAGAGCAGGAGAGCACCACGTTTATCGCCGCTGTTCCGGAAGTATGGGACAATACGGTTGCCCTTGATGGCAAAATAGGAGAACATATTGCCATTGCGCGCAGAAAAGGAAACGAGTGGTATGTGGGTGCTCTGACAAACTGGACACCACGTGAAATGGAGCTAGATCTTTCTTTCCTGGGAGAGGGAAATTACAAAGCAGAGGTTTTCAAAGATGGCGTAAATGCCGACAGGAACGCTGCTGACTACAACCGCGAAATCATTGATGTACCACAAGACCGAAAGCTTAAAATAGCGATGGCACCGGGTGGTGGCTATGTAGCCAGGTTCTACAAGCAATAGCCGGAAACACCTGTTCAAAGCATAAAAAAAAGTAATCTGTACAAAATAAAAAGCTGTCTGAACTGATGTTCAGACAGCTTTTTATTTTGTATTGTTGTGGGAAAAATATTGAAATGATTATTTTAGCTGCTTAATCTTAAAGATATGTTAAAAAGTTTACTACTGATGGCCCTCGCTACGGGTGGCTATATATTCTCTACTGCCGATGACCTGACCGAGAGCGTAAAGCGCGGCAAGGAAGTTTACAGCACCACTTGCCAGGCTTGCCACATGGCCGCTGGCGAAGGCATACCGGGAGCCTTCCCTCCTCTAGCGAAGTCTGACTTTCTGATGAAAGACCAGAAACGCGCTGTAGATGTGGTGGTACACGGCCTGAGCGGCGAAGTAACTGTAAACGGCAAAACCTATAATATGGTAATGCCTGCGCAAAGCCATTTAACCGACAAACAGGTGGCCGATGTGCTGAACTATGTGCAGAACAATTTCGGCAATAAAGCTAAAACGGTTGTTACACCCGCCCAGGTAGCTGAGGTAAGAAAGAAGAAGTAGCTTATAGCGGGACAGCCTCTCGATTTATACTATAAAAGAAAACCAACAACAGGACAATTAGAAAGAGCTAAAAGTCCAGCTGTTGGTTTTTTTTGTGCAGATGAATAACTATAAAGCATCAACCCGTCCGCGATAGGTATCAATGTTCTAAAAGGCACACCTATTTGCAAGTTCACTTCCTCCATGCAACCATATGGCTGTTTGGTGCATCTACCTTAACATAGAATGTTAATTCACATTGGTACCAGCTATCTTCTGCTTCACCGTAATGTATCATAAATACCTGCACATGAAAATAAGCCTTACAAAGTACCTTTTCATCACTGCCTTTATACTTTTACAGCTACCGCTTTTTGCGCAGGGTATAGAAGGCACCGTGATGAACCAGGAAGGAGAGCCGCTTCCGTTTGCGACCATCTTTATTGTAAACCTCAAGAATGGCTCATCCTGCAATGCTAATGGCCAGTATAAACTGAACTTACCAGCTGGCACCCACACAGTACAGGTAAAGTACATCGGCTATGAAGCACAACAGGTGCAGGTAGAGGTGAAAAACGAGTGGCAGACACTGAACTTCAAACTGAAGGCCCAGACGTTTGCGCTGAAGGAAGTGCAGGTAAAGGGCAAGGGCGAAGACCCGGCCTATACCATCATGCGCAAGGCCATTGCCAAAAAGAAGTTTCACCGGCTGCAGTACGACAGCTATCAGATGAAGGCGTACATAAAAGGAACCGGCCAACTTACGAATGCCCCATTCTTCCTGAAAAAGAAGTTAAAAGACGAGGGCGTGAAGCTGAATGAGGCATATACCCATGAGTCGGTTAGGCAGGTTAAATTTAGCCAGCCTAACAAAATAGAGGAAAAGGTCCTCTCTGTGCGTACCTCCGGAGACGACAAAGGCTCCCCCTCCCCTGTAAACTATATTATGTTTAGCTTTTACAACGACAAGTTTGGAGAAGCGGTGTCCCCTCTGTCGCGGGCTGCTTTTGGCTACTATAAATTCGAGTATGCAGGAAACTTCAGCGAAGGCAACATCACAGTTAATAAAATAAAAGTGACGCCGCGCTCCCGGGGCGACAATGTTTTCGAGGGCTTCATTTATATCATAGAAGACTACTGGGCCATCCACAGCCTCGACCTGAAAACCAGCCTGATGGGCTTCCCTATTAGTATAAAGCAAAATTATGCAGAGGTGGCCCCTGCTGTTTGGCTGCCTACAACGCACCAATACCTGTTTTCCGGAAAGGTGATGGGCTTTGCAGGAGAATTTAAATACCTCGCCTCCATTTCTAACTACAAGGTAGAACTTAACCAGAAGCTTCTAGCAAAAACCGAGATTATTGATGAGAAGGTAGAGGAAGTGCCGGAATCTGTTGCGGCTATCAAACCCGCCAAAGAAGACAAACCCATTGAATTGCTGGCCAACGAAGACAAGCTCACGCGCAAGCAGTTCCGCAAAATGATTGTGGAGTACGAGAAGGAGTCCCTTAAAGAGCGGGAGAACCCTGAGGTAGTGAGCGAGAGAAGCGTAAAAGTAGACTCGATGGCATTTAAGCGCGACTCCAGTTACTGGGCGCAGGAGCGTCCGGTGCCGCTAAGCGTAAAAGAAGTAAAAGGCTACCAGCGCGACGATTCCCTGGCACAGGTGCAGTCGGCCAGGTTAACGGGAAAAGATTCCACAGGCGTTATCAAGAAAAAAAGCTTTAACCCCACTGATTTGATAATGGGCGGCAGCTACAACCTTTCCCCGAGAACGCGCCTGTCGCTGGACCCTACCCTAATTAACGTGTTTTATAACACCGTGGAAGGCGTAAACGTGAACATGAGCGGTAAGCTGCGCCATTCCTACGACAGCCTGCGCCGTGTTTTTGAAATAGCACCTGTTGTACGTTATGGCTTTGCAAGTGAAGACTTTTATGCCAAAACCCGGATTTCGCACCAGGTAAAGCAGGGCGAGAAAGTCAGTATGATCTATGTGCAGGGAGGTAAATTTGTGGAGCAGTTTAACGAGGAGAACCCTATACATCCGCATATCAATACGCTGAGTACGCTGCTGTTTCGCAGAAATTACATGAAGCTCTATGAAAAGCTATATGTTGGGGCTGGGTACGACTACAAGGCATCCCCTTTTCTGAAATTTAGCGGAAGCTTGGAGTGGGCCAGAAGGTCGCAACTGTATAATAACATCGACTACAGCTTATTCTACTCTGAAGAAGACAGGCCGCTAACGCCAAGTTTGCCACAAAATATTGAACTAGAAGACACAGGTTTTCCCACAAATGATGCGCTTATTTTTAAAGCAAGTGTCAGCTACCGTCCCGGCAAGACCTACCGCATGTACAACGGCAAAAAGATCCCTCTTCTGGAGCAGTCGCCGGAGTTCTTGCTCATGTACCGTAAGGGTATTTCGGGTGTGCTGGGCAGCGACGTGAACTTTGACCAGTTGGAACTGGGAGTAAACCACGGTATATCGGTTGGCGTGCGGGGCAGGCTGGAGTTTGAGTTGCGCGGCGGCACCTTCCTGAATAACAAGCGCATGTATTTTATGGACTATGAGCACTTCGATGGCAACCGTACCATACTGAGCAGCCTCAGACCGGCAGGCGCCTTCCGGTTGCTGGACTACTACAACTTCAGCACCAACGACAGTTACTTTTCAGGCCACACGCATTTTCAGTTCCGCAAGTTTCTGCTCACACAGATACCGGAGGTGCGTTTCACAGGCATAAAAGAAAACATTTTTGTCAACTACCTCAAAACAAGCAGCTCCCCGCATTATTACGAGTTAGGCTATTCCCTGGATAATGTATTCCGGGTATTCCGAATAGAGGCAGCAGCCTCTTTCCATGACCGAAATTTTCAGGAACTCGGCTTCAGAATAGGCATTGCCACCATCTTAAAGTTTAGCTCGAATTAGTAGCCAGAGGAAGATAACAGAGTTTGAGTAGTGGTTGAATAAGATGCTTTGATTCCAGATTCTTATGTACTGCGTCTTTAGTCCCAGCGGGACGGTCTGTTAATAGCCTGCTAATCCAGAGGTACCTCTAGCTCCAGCGGAGCGACCTGTTAATATGACCCAAACAGGTCGTCCCGCTGGGACTGACTAATTATGCACAGCACCAATTAATAAAAGAAGCAAACAGCGAAACTTTTAGCCTATATCTAGCGAATGAGACGCTTGTTGTTTAATTTGAAGTCTTGAAGCTGAGATACGGGCCGTAAACCGCTCTTTAAATTAAAGAATCAGAAATGCCACATTGGGAGCTCATGCTCTTTTTCTTTGTTATTGCCTTTGTATATGCTTCTGTTGGCTTTGGCGGCGGTTCCAGTTATCTGGCTATACTGGCCCTTTATGGCTTGCCTTTTAAGGAACTCAGGCTGATTGCCCTTCTTTGCAACGTAGTAGTTGTAACAGGTGGCACAATTCTCTTTATCCGGAACAAACAGGTGAACTGGCGAAAGATTGTTCCGCTGGCTCTTACCAGTGTTCCGATGGCGTTTATGGGTGCGATGCTACGCATCGAACAGCATACTTTTTATGTGCTGCTGGGCTGCAGCTTGCTTACAGCAGCGGGTTTGCTGTGGTTCAGGAAACGACCTCAGGAGGTGCCTGAAAGCGCGACACCAAGAAACACCAGTTATGCACAGGACGGCGCATTGGGCGGCAGTATCGGCTTTTTGTCCGGGATGATTGGCATTGGCGGGGGCATTTTCCTGTCTCCTCTCCTGAACCTGATTGGCTGGGATACCCCAAAGCGCATTGCAGCGACTGCCAGCTTTTTTATACTGGTTAACTCTATTTCTGGTATAGCAGGCCAGCTGACGCAATTGCCTTCCACGGTAAATTACAGCCTCATCTTGTTTTTATGTGTGGCGGTATTTGCCGGTGGACAGCTTGGTTCTCGTATGGCTATAAAGAAGTTTAACCCGCTCGTAATAAGACGTATGACAGCTATTCTTATTTTTGTAGCAGGTATTGAGGTAATATATAAACATTTGAGTTGAATTTAAGCATCGAAGATGAAGGTAAATGTTTTAGCATTCGGAATAGCGAAAGAGATAGTGGGAGGCTCAACGGTTGAAGTAGAGCTGACAAGCGACGCCACAGTGGGCGAGTTGCGTGCAGAACTGGAGGAGCAATATCCACGCCTGGCGCAGCTGGCTTCTTTTATGATTGCCGTGAACAACGAGTATGCCGTAGCCGACAACGCCCTGCAGCAACGCGATGAGATTGCCATCATTCCACCTGTTAGCGGTGGTTAATAAAGCAGCACATGATTGATATCCAGATTTCAGATAAACCCTTAGACATTTCCTCCTGCATCGACTGGGTGATGTCGCCGGATTGCGGCGGTATTGATGTATTCATCGGCACTGTACGGAACGCTACGAAAGGCAAGGAAGTAATTCGCCTTGAGTTTGAGACCTACAGGCAAATGGCCCTGAACGAAATGCAGAAAATTGCCGAACAGGCTTTAGAGAAATGGCCTGTTCAGAAAATCCTCATCCACCACCGCACGGGTGTGCTGCAGGTGGGCGAAGTGCCTGTTGTGATTGCTGTAGCAGCCGCCCACCGTGCTGCTGCTTTCGATGCCTGCCGCTACACCATTGATACCCTTAAAGAAACAGTCCCTATCTGGAAAAGAGAAGTGTTTGAAGATGGTGAAGTTTGGGTGGCTGCGCATCCCTGACAGCACAGCCACCTAAGCTTGTTTATAAGGCTTTTGCTATAAGACAAAGCTTTGATTCTGATACAGTGATAGCGTTATAAAGAGCGCTTCAGCTATTTCAGAATTGTCTCAATCTGCTCCAGCTCATCCGTGCTGAATTTGGTATTGTGCAGGCTCTTCAGAGAATCTGCTAACTGTGCCGGTGAACTTGCACCGATAAGAACAGAGGTAACGCGATCATCTTTCAGGAGCCAGGCCAGTGCCATCTGTGCCAGCGACTGGTTGCGTTGCTGAGCCAGCTCGTTTAGCTGCCTGATCTGCTCTACTTTCTCGTCTGTGATATCGGTTTCCTGTAAGTGCCCATGCGATTTTGCCGCTCTTGAGCCCGCAGGTATGCCTTTCAGGTATTTGTTTGTCAAGAGGCCCTGCGCCAGCGGCGAGAATGGAATACAGCCTACCCCCTCCTCTTTCAGCAGGTCCAGCAGGCCATCTTCTACCCAACGCACAAACATCGAGTATTTTGGCTGATGAATGAGGCAGGGTGTTCCCAATTCACGGAGTATTTTAACAGCTCTTGCCGCTTCGGCAGGCTTATAGTTTGAAATACCGACATAAAGTGCCTTCCCCTGGCGCACGATTAGGTCCAGTGCTCCCATCGTTTCTTCTAAAGGCGTTTCTGGGTCCGGGCGGTGATGGTAGAATATATCCACATAATCCAGGTTCATGCGCTTCAGGCTCTGATCCAGGCTGGAAACGAGGTACTTCTTCGACCCATAGTCGCCGTAAGGACCGGGCCACATGTCGTAGCCAGCTTTGGTCGAGATTATCAACTCATCGCGGTAGCCACGAAAATCCTTCTCCAGAATTCTTCCGAAATTCTCTTCTGCCGAGCCGTAAGGAGGACCGTAGTTGTTGGCCAGATCGAAGTGTGTGACACCAGCATCAAAGGCATCGTGGAGCATCTGCCGTGCATTTTCCAGCACATCCACATGACCGAAGTTATGCCACAGGCCCAGCGAAAGTGCCGGAAGTTTCAGGCCACTTTTGCCACAGCGGCGGTATTCCATCGAATTGTAACGCTCCGGATTTGGGGTATAAGTCATGTTCTTGTTTTAGAGGTACAAAGGTAAAATAAAGCAATAATCTCTTTTAGCCAAAGAACCGGGAGGTGTCTACGGAACATCTAAGGCACAAAGTAACATGTAAGGAATAAATAGATTTAATAATTATATAAACTTAGCAATACGCCGTATAATATAAATAAGCGAACTCCCGCTGCCTACTCCCACCCTCAATCCATTGCATACCAATGCAAAGGATGAACCACATGAAGGGCAGACTGGGGTTGTTAGCCATACAGCACGAAAGATAATCTGTAGATCGGTTTATTGGGACCTACATTAAATATTTTAAAATGCCACATAGCTACTTAGTTCTTTACGATTTCTCTTCTTATGCCCGGCAGGCACTCCGGGTTGCCCACCAGTGGAGCCTATGGACAGGAGCTGACGTTCACCTGCTTCATAACCTGGAGGCTGCTTACATTCCTGCCATGGCAGATCGGGAGGTAAGGCAACAGGTAGAAGCCGGTTCCAGATCAGAAGCTTTTGATAAGCTACAACGCAGTTACGAAGAAGTTACAGGCAAGCCTGTCCGTCCTGAAAGGGTGCACATCTCTGTAGCAAGCCTGACCTTCACCATTAACAAACTTGTAAGGGAGCATAATACGCAACTGTTATTTGCCGGATTAAAAGGCAATGGGGTGCTAAAGCGCATCTTTATCGGAAGCACTATATTAAAACTTCTGGAGCATGCCATTACTCCTGTAGTAGCTATACCTAAAAAGATACATGAGTTTAAGCACCTGACCTTACATGTTGCTGTAAGTTATCACTATGCGTTCAACTCCACCCATCTGCGGCAAATTCTTCAACTGATGGGACAGAAAATAAAAGCCCTTGTTTTCATTTCTGTACTGACAAAAGACGATGACCGGCAAAGGGCGATCAGCCACCTTGCAAAACTAGAGGACTCTTTTTCTGAACAGGCCCCTGTCTCAAGCCGCCTCTTTGAGGGCAACGCCCCTTTTGCGCTGGTCAAAGCTTATATGAAAGAGCAGGAGGATGGGGTGCTCCTGGCTCAGAGAGGCTCCAGGGCTTTGTCTGATCGCTTGTTCAGGGAGTTTTTCATCAATGAACTTGTACATGATGCCAGCATACCTATAATTATTTTACCTGAATGAACTGGTTAGCAGATATCGTCAGTGATCCTTTTCTTGAGTTTGCTGTCATTCTGTTTCTGGCTGCAGCTGCAGGAAGCTTAGGGCAACTCCTCCGGCAGCCGCTTATCGTGATGTTCATTGCCCTGGGGATTTTTATCGGACCATCTGCGCTGAACATCATACAATCAGAGGATAAAATCCACCTCCTCGCCGAAATCGGGATTGCGCTCCTGCTCTTTATTGTGGGCCTTAAACTGGATCTGCAACTCATAAAGTCAACCGGTAGAGTAGCTTTGCTTACCGGGCTTGGGCAGGTTGTGTTTACTTCAGCGGCAGGCTACCTGATAGGACTGGCCCTGGGCTTCCCTGCTCTCCAGAGCCTCTATATCGCTGTGGCCCTGACCTTTTCCAGCACCATCATCATTGTAAAGCTACTCACAGATAAAAAAGAGATCGATTCCCTTCACGGCCAGATAGCGATCGGTTTCTTAATTGTGCAGGACTTAGTGGTGATTTTAGTTATGATCATACTTTCTGCCCTTGGCAAAGGTGGCGAAGAGTCCCTCTTGCAGGACTTTGCACTTACCTTCCTGAACGGCACCATCCTGGGGGTTGTGGTATTCCTGCTGATAAAATGGGTAATCCCGACAATTAGTGCTTTTCTGGCAAAGTCGCAGGAGCTGCTCACACTGTTCTCTATTGCCTGGGCCATACTCTTGGCTTCTGTAAGCGAACTCATGGGCTTCAGCAGCGAAGTTGGTGCGTTTCTGGCAGGTGTAAGCCTTGCTTCTACACCATTCAGAGAAGCCATCAGCAGCAGGTTGGTGAGCCTGCGGGATTTCCTTCTGCTGTTTTTCTTTATCAACCTGGGGTCCACACTTGACCTTTCTGCCTTGGGAGCACAGGTACCTTCCGCATTAATATTCTCCTTCTTTGTGCTTATCGGAAATCCCATTATTGTACTTATTATCATGGGAGTGATGGGCTATACCAAGCGAACCTCCTTTCTGGCAGGCCTTACAGTGGCGCAAATAAGCGAATTCTCCCTCATCTTCGCAGGAATGGGATATCAGGTGGGCCACATCAGCGCCGAGATTGTTGGCTTGATCACACTGGTAGGTTTGATTACCATCGGCTTATCCACTTATATGATTCTGTACTCTCACATCCTGTACAGATGGATGGCTCCTTTGCTACACGTGTTTGAGCGTAAAAACCCTTACAGAGAAAGTGAAATTGGAACGGAAGAGCAGCCTCCAATCAAAGCCATCGTCATTGGTCTCGGAAGATTTGGAAGTTCCATCGCCAACAAACTGAGTCAGTATGGCATTACAACAATGGGCGTCGATTTTGACCCTCAGGTAGTGGAAAACCTGCGGAAGCAGGGAAAATACGTGGAATACGGTGATTTGGAAGATCCTGATATTTTTGAAAGGCTGCCCTACCAAAACGCTGACTATGTTATCAACACTGTGCCGGACGTGGAGCTCTCTCAAAGCATGATAAAGAACCTTCGGGCCTCCGGCTATGAAGGGAAAATTATTGTAACCGCCACAAACCTGAAAAACGAATTTCGGCTAAGGCAAAGTGAACCAGATGATATTCTGATGCCTTTTGCCATGGCAGCCGACAATATTAAACAGCGCTTGGATAGTTTAAAACGGAACGTTGTCGCACAACAAAGCAGTGCCTCAGGTTCCAGGTAAACCCATTTCCAGCGTTGTCACAAAAGTACACCGCCATTACTGCTATATAGGTTCCTGGCTCTCCCACTGGCGTTGCAGGCTCCATCATCATAGCAACACTAGCTCTTATGGTTGCTTTTAAAGCACATGCAGTGCCGGTATCTATGAAGCCTCAGGAGTCAGGAACAGATAATCGTAGTGCACGAGCGGCTTTTGGTTTACCTGCCCAACACGCTCCAGCGCTTTGTCCGAGCCATATTCCGCAATCCCAAGGCCAATCGGTTTTTCCTGTTCATCCAACAGCTTAATGATATCGCCCTTCTGGAAGTCACCGATGATTTGAATGATGCCCACTGGCAGCAAACTAGTGGCTTTGGAGGAGGTCAGGGCCGCGCGGGCACCTTCATTTACCAGCACTTTCCCCTTGGCAGAATGCTCAGAATGGGCAATCCACTTTTTCTTGCCCGATGCTGTTTTCTTTGGAATAAAGCGCGTGTTTACCACCTCCTCGTTCAGCACTTTGGGCAGGATGTTTTCAGTTTTACCGTTAGCTATGTGCACGGAGATGCCCAATTGGGCTACTTTCTGTGCCATATGGCATTTTGTTATCATGCCGCCCCGCCCAAACTGCGACCGCTGCGTGGAAACAAAAGAGGCAAAGCTAGTAGTGCCGGAGGCAATCTCCCGAATTACTTCTGACTTCTCGTCTTTCGGATCACCGTTATAGATGCCGTTCACATTGCTCAGGATGATTAAAGCATCGGCATCCAGCATAGAAGCGATGAGCCCGGCTAGTTCATCATTGTCTGTAAACATCAGCTCGGTGACTGATATCACGTCATTTTCATTAACGATGGGAATAACGTTGTTCTGCAGCAGAATTCTGAAGCAGCTCTGCATGTTCAGGTAATGCAGGCGGTCGCGGAAATCTTCTTTCGTAACAAGTACCTGGGCGCACAGAAGTTTGAAATGACTGAACATTTCAGAATAGGTATTAATTAGCTTTACCTGCCCGATGGAAGCCAGCAACTGCCGGCTCGCCACTGCATCGGCTTTCTCGGATACCTTTATCAGGCTACGGCCAGATGCCACTGCCCCCGAAGACACCACAATGACTTCCTTGCCCAGGCTTTTTATCTGGGACACCTGCTCTACCAGGTGCTGCATCCGTGCCAGGTCCGGCATGCCATTGTCCTGCGTCAGCACGTTTGAGCCAATTTTTACTACTATCCGGTTATAGTTCAGCGCCATGTTTATGTGAGTGTTAATAAATGTATATCATTTTTCATTTAAAGAAGTCTGCTTATGCTTTCAATACAGAGGTGTTGGTGGTTCAGGCACCAGCGGACCCACCCCTAGCCCCTCCGAGGAGGGGAATAAGTCACTGCGAAAAATCCTCTTCTCGGAGAAGTGCAGGGGTGGGTTACATTTACTACACAACCAGAACTGCTTAGCACAAAAGGCTCACTTCCAAAGACTCGCTGCGCCAATCAAAGCTGCTGCTTCTCCTAACTCCCCTTGTTTTACAGGAGCAGAAATTCCTTGTGACGCAAGCGTTTTTAGTAGCGCAGGCTTGAATAATTCCAGCGATTGGGCAATATTGCCGCCTATCACGATTACCTCCGGCTTCTCTCTATCAATGTAAAGGCGCAGAAACTGCCCTAAGTGCCGCCCGAATTCATCTAAAATAGATTGCACCAGCGCATCTGAGGGCAACAGCTCTACCAGGCTTTTCACATTAGGCACTTCATTTCCGGAGAGAGAATGGTAACGCTTCGTAAACCACCTGGAGCTGAGGTAGTCTTCGGCAATTCCTTCTTTGAAAGGAGAACGCCAGAGGGCAGCGTCTTCAGCCATCCCGTCGCGGTAAAAGGCTGACCCCAATCCGGTGCCCAGCGTCAGGCCAATTGCACGTTCTGCTCCTTTTGCGGCCCCACCGAAAGCCTCTCCTTGTAAAAAACAGGCAGCATCGTTCATAAACTGAATATGTGCCGGGGGCACTTGCAGTGCATCAGCTAATAGTTCCTTCACATTTATACCATACAGCGCATCATACTTTTCCTGATTTTGCATCAGAGAGATTCCTTTAGCATAATCAAAAGGGCCTGGCATGGCAATGCCTATCCGAAGCTCTTCTGGCGCACTACCTGCTGTTACATTCTTTATCCCCTGTGCCCAGCTGTGAATAATGTTGGTCTTGTTTCCCTTTGCATCAACATGTTCCCGTATGTGTGTATCTGCCAGCAGGGTACCTTCCTTCAGATCAACAAGTGCTGCTGTAATATGCGTACCGCCAATGTCAACACCTACTGTTTTTTGTACAGCCATGGTTCTTCTCTTCGCTAATGAAGTATAATGTATGCATGTAAAGCCTTAAATATACACCCACGTCAGCACCTATAAAAATACAAGGCGATATTAGCGAAGCTGCTGTGTGTTGATGGCTCTGTTGGATGGCAGGAGCAAAAGGCTTCTCCCCTATTTACAGTTGAAATGCGTAACTTTAGGGCAGCGGCTGCAGATGCTGCCTTAGAAACTAAAAAATAACTAAAATGAGCTCAGAAGTACGCAACCTCGAGCCCAAAGCACTTTGGGAGAACTTTGCTGACTTAAACGCTGTACCACGTCCCTCCAAAAAGGAAGCCCGTGTGATTCAGTTTATCAAGACCTTTGGCCAGCGCCTAGGCCTGGAAACCTACGAAGACGAAACCGGCAACGTCATCATCAAAAAGCCTGCTACTCCCGGCATGGAACACCTGCAGACAGTTGCAATGCAAAGCCACCTGGACATGGTGCACCAGAAAAATGCAGACACAGACTTTGATTTCGAAACGCAGGGAATAGAGATGTATGTGGAGGACGATTGGGTGAAGGCAAAAGGCACGACGCTGGGTGCTGACAATGGCATTGGTGTGGCAACCATGATGGCTGTACTTGCCTCCAAAGACATACAACACCCCGCGATTGAAGCACTGTTCACAGTAGACGAAGAAACAGGAATGACCGGTGCCCTGGGCATGAAAGGTGGCTTACTGAACGCCAGCATCCTCCTGAACCTGGACACAGAAGACGACCGGGAGCTAACCATCGGCTGTGCAGGCGGAGTAGATATTACCGCTTCAGGAACATACGCGCAGGAAGGCACTCCGGCAGGCATGGCAGGATACAGGCTCAGCGTAAAAGGCCTCACAGGCGGCCACTCCGGCATGGACATTATCCTGGGCCGGGGCAACGCAAATAAGCTGATGAACCGTTTGCTGTACCTGGCTACTTCACAGTTTGATGTGCGTGTGGGCACCATTGACGGCGGGGGGCTCCGTAACGCTATCCCGCGGGAGTCAGTTGCCATCGTTGCCGTAGCGGAGGGAGACAAAGCAAATTTCGAGGCTTTTGTAAAGGAACAGGCTGCTGTGCAGCAGCAGGAGTATAATACCACCGATCCGAAACTGCAGGTATTGGCGGAGGCAGCAGAAACTCCGGCCCAGGTAGCCAAAACAGATTTTACCTGCAGATTGCTGCGCGCCATCTACGCCTGCCCGAACGGTATTTACCGCATGAGCCCTGATATCGAGGGCCTGGTGCAAACATCCAACAACGTGGCACGCGTAGTGGTGCAGGACGGCAATTTCGCTGTTCTCTGCCTTACCCGCAGTTCCGCGGACAGTGAGAAAACAGACCTGGCACAGGCTATACAAAGTGCGCTGGAACTGGCAGGCGCTTCTGTAGAGTTAAGCGGTTCCTACCCGGGCTGGGCGCCCAAACCGGATGCCGCCATCATTCAATTAATGCGTGACCTGTACCGCTCCAAGTTTGAGGGGGAACCGGATGTAAACGCCTGCCATGCTGGATTGGAGTGTGGTATACTGGGAGCGAACTACCCGGGCATGGAAATGATATCTTTTGGCCCCAACATTCGCGGCGCCCACTCCCCTGACGAAAAAGTACAGATAAGCTCTGTGCAGAAGTACTGGGACTTCCTGCTCGCCACGCTGCAGCGTATACCCGAAAAAGTTTGAGGTAGATTAATAAACACTGAAATAATAGAAAGCGCCGCTCCGGAAATCCGGAGCGGCGCTTTCTATTATTATGATAATCCTGGGACCGGAAAGCTGTTGATAGAACACACAACAGCGGCGAGCAGGAAGAAGTGCTACAAAAAGCTGAAGCTCCCGGCTTTCGCTTTCCAGTCCTTTGTCTTTTGTCTGATAGACCTTACTGCTGTCGTCAGCTTCTGACTTGATAGTTATACATCATTTCATAATACTGATGCGCCATCCGGTCAGAAGAGAAGGCCGGTATTACATCACGCATACTTTGTTTAACAATCCGTAACCAGCGCTCCCGGTCACGGTAGTAGGTTGGTATCACCTGCTGCTCCAGTATGCGCATCATGTTGTTATAGTCTTCCTCATCCTGCAGTTCATCAGGTAAGGCCGTATCCACAATCGGCAGCACAAAGCTGTTTTCTCCGTGGCGGGCAAATTCCGGCAGCCAGCCATCCTGCACCGAAAAATTCACGGCACCGTTCATGGCGGCCGACATGCCACTCGTACCCGAAGCCTCCCGTGGGCGGCGTGGCGTGTTCAGCCACACATCAGCGCCATGCTTCAGTTTCCACGATAACCCAAGCTCATAGCCTGTCAGCACGGCTACATTGTCCTGCTTCTGGGAGATGTACACCAGTTTGTTGAACGTGTTTACTGCATTGTGATCGAAAGGGTAGGGCTTACCTGCCCAGATAACCTGTACCGGCATGTCACTTTTGTTCACCAGCCTCAGGAAGCGCTCCATATCCCGCACCAGCAGGTCGGCGCGTTTGTAGGCAGCAAACCTCCTGGCCCAGACAATAGTAAGAACATCCGGCTTAAAAATCTTGCCAGTCTGATCTGCCACTACATCGAACAGTTTTCGTTTCATTTCCTCCTTCCGCTGTTGCATGGTCATGTCTTTGTCACGCTCCTGCGCATCCCACAGTTGCTTGTCCATCCAGAAAGGCACATTCTGGGCGTTAGTGATAGATTTGATCTCACAGACGCCTTCGTTGCCATACCACATGTCGCGTGCTACCTCTCCATGCAATTGCGATACGCCATTAGACACTTTAGACAGGCGAAGGGCCACAAGGGTATGGTTGAACATATGCCCGGTGGTACCTGTCAGGTCTCGTGCTTCCTCTAACGTTATACCGTTAAAGAAACTCATGTTGTGCAGCATCTGAATATCATGCTCCTCATTACCGGCCTTTTCAGGGGTATGGGTGGTAAACACCATCCGGCGGCGCACCTCCTCTTTCTGTCCGTACTCCTGGTACAGGTGAAACGCCAGCGGCAGGGCATGCCCCTCATTCATATGATAAACCTCGGCTCCACCCAGGGCCTCCACCACTTTAGCCCCGCCAATACCCAGCACAATGCTCTGCGCAATACGGGCGTTCGGCTCAGGGTCGTACAGGCGGTTGGTGATGGTGCGGGCCAGGTGATCATTTTCGGGCACATCCGTAGTCAGGAAGTAAATGGGAGCCGTACCGAACACCTCAGGCTTCAGCACCATTGCCTTCACCAGCACCGGGTGATTGTTTACAACCACCCGCACGGTAATGCCGCTGTCCTGCAGGAAATTGTAATATTTTTGAGTAAAATGCGGGCGCATGCTCTGGTCTTCGTTGCGCTCCTGATCATAATAGCCGTACTTCCACAGCATCCCGATACCGACAACATTCTGGCGCAGGTCAAAGGCGCTGCGCATATGAGAACCAGCCAGAAAGCCTAAACCGCCTGAGTAAATCTTGAGAGATTGATGGATAGCATACTCCATGCAGAAGTAAGCAACACGACGGGTATATTTATCATTTGAGTCATAGGGATGATACCACCTGCTATAAGTTTTAGGCATAAGCTGAATTTCATTTATATAATTAAATTAACCCCTTGTAAGTATATGAAGGCAACTTGTCTCCCTGACACTTTTTGCCAAAAAAAGTATATTTACACTTCGTACTAGGTATAAATTTCATACTAAGTATAAATCTTCAAAAAACGTTAAGTTCATACTACGGCATTCTGAAGATGAAAGATTAAATCCTTCCTCTCCCTGTGTAAATATCACACTTCCAGAGGCATATACTGCTACTAGCCAATGCCTGAACCCAGGCATTGGCTAGTTTAAACAAATTTAGTTTATTTAGTTCTGTAAATTATAAACTAATGAAACTAACCTATACCTTTGCAGCGTTCTTCATTAGTAACAGAGATAAAAATGGCCTTAAGCGATAAACAAAGAGAGCTGATAGAAGAGATAGGTATATACCACGAAAACAGCGGTTTCCAGCCTGCTGTAGCGCGTGTGATGGGGCTTCTGCTGGTATCTGACAAGCCTGAGCTTACATTTGATGAGATCAGTGAGACCCTCAGTATCAGCAAAAGCGCCACAAGTAATGCGCTGAACATGCTGCTCAACACAGGGCATATAGACTATACTACCTTCTCAGGAGACAGAAAGCGATACTTTAGGATTAGATCTTCTAACTGGCGCGAAATGTTCAACAAGAAAATGGAAGATTTAAGCGGGCTGAATAACCTGCTGAAACGCGTGCTGGAAGTCAGGAAAAGAGAAAACCCGGACTATGACATCAAACTCAAGGACTTTATTGGTTTTTTGGATTACCTGAAGCAGCAGTTACCTGAGTTGATGGAGAAGTGGAGAAAGGAAAACGAATAATTTTTTGTCATTATAGTTCAGCATATTCTGAACTTACTAAATAATTACAAACCATAAAAACCAATACGTTGATTAAGAAATATTTAGCACTCGGACTGCTGCTTACCTGGATAACGCCCGCCTTTGCCCAGGCACCGGTCACCGGACAGGTGAAGGAACTGACGCTGCAGGAAAGCATTCAGTATGCCCTGAGCAACAATCAGGACATCAAGAAAGCATCTTATGATGAACAGATTGCCCATCAGATTATCAGGGAAACAAAAAGTGTGGGACTTCCGCAGGTAACAGCGAGCGGCGGACTTGATTACTTTCCGGCACTGCCAACACAAATCTTACCGGGTGAACTGGCTGGCCAGCCCGGCACGGATATTCCGGTGCAGTTTGGTAAAGACTACAACGTGAAAGGCAATGTGCAGATCCAGCAGTTGCTCTTTAACCAGTCTTACTTTGTAGGCTTGCAGGCTGCTAAAACCACGCAGGACCTGTACCGACTCAGAAAGACAATGGTGCAGGAAGATCTGATCTACAACATCGGCGCGGCTTACCTGCAGACGCTGCAGACAAAAGAGCAGTTTAACACCATTGAGGCGAACCTGGAAAGGCTGACGCAGCTGGAGAAAATCATGCAGCTGCAGTACGAGAACGATCTGGTGAAAAAAGTGGATGTGAACCGGATTCAGGTAAGCAGAATCAACCTTCAGACGCAGCAGCAAAGCCTGAGCACCGCCTTCGAACAGCAGAAAAATGTACTGAAATTCTTCATTGGCATGCCGCTGGAGCAGGAAATCGACTTACAGGACGCCACTATATCTCTGGAGAAAGTGATGCCCGGCACAGTAGATGCCGCCACTGCCTCTACAAATAAAACGCAGTTCCAGTTACTGAACACGCAGAAGCAACTGACAGCCCTGCAGGAGAAAAACATCAAGGCAGGTTACTACCCTACCCTGGCTGCTTACGGACAGTATGGCTACCAGACCCAGCGAAACGACCTGTTCGACAGCAGCATTCCTTACTTCAAAAACTCGGTGGTAGGCTTGCAGCTTAACATCCCGATTTTTGACGGTTTCAAGAAAGATGCACAGGCAAAGCAGTCGCAACTGGAGATGAGAAAGCTGGACGAAGACCTCGACAAGTTTAACACAAACACAGCGGCTACCCTGACAAACGCCATCAGCCAGCTGCAAAACAGCGAGGCTGCTATACAGGCACAAAACCAAAACGTGACGCTGGCGCAGGAGGTGTATGATACCACCAACCAGCTTTACAAGGAAGGACTTTCCCCGCTCACTGACCTGCTGGAGGCAGAGGTGCAGCTCAGAGAGGCAAGAACCAATTTAAACAATGAAGTACTGAAGTTTAAAATCGCCCAGTTGAATTACCTGCAGGCAACAGGAGAATTGAAAACACTTATCAAGTAAAAAACACAAGCATATAAAATGAAAAAGGTTATTTATATCATCGCCGTTCTGGTTGCACTGGGTGCCATTTACTTTACGCTGATGAACAACAAGAAAGAAATGGCCGCTACAGCCGCTATCGCAGAGCAGAAAAGCGACGCCATTCCGGTAGTACTGACAGAGGCACAGACAAACAGAATTGACAAGTCTTTTGCTGTAAACGGTACATTCACTCCTATTCAGAGCCTTTCGCTCACCTCCGAAACGCAAGGCCAGGTTATCCGGCTCAACAAGCGCAAAGGAGAAAGTGTGCGAGCTGGCGAAGTGCTGGCCCGGGTAGAAGACAATGTACTACGCGCAAACCTAATAACGGCGCAGGCAAGCTTTGAAAAAACCAAGCGTGACTTAGAGCGTTTCGAGAACCTTGCCGCCGGTGAGGCCATCACAAAAAGACAGCTGGAAGACATCCGCTTAGCAAACCAGAACGCGCAGGCACAACTGATAATGGCCAGGCAGCAGCTAAATAAAGCCGCTATAAAAGCACCTATCAGCGGTATCATCAACGAAGCTTACATTGAGGTGGGTACTGTGCTTGGCCCCGGCGCAAAGCTTTTCGACATCGTGAACGTGGAGAGACTGAAGCTGAACACGAAGGTGTCGGAGCGTGAGGTACTCCTGATTAAAAAGGGTGACAAAGTAAACGTTTCCGCCGATGTAAATTCAGGCCAGACCTACGAAGGCACAGTAACTGCTATCGGGGCAAGAGCCAACAATGCGCTGAAGTACGATGTGGAAGTTGAGGTGCAGAATGCTGCCGACAATACATTAAAAGCAGGTATGTATGGAACTGCCCGTTTTGATGTAGCCGACACAAGAGAGGCCTTGCTTGTAGCCCGTGAAGCCATTGTAGGAAGCCTGCAGAACCCACAGGTATACGTGGTGAAAGACCAGACAGCTTCTCTGAAGCCTGTAACCGTGGGTACAGTAGCAAACGACAAGGTGGAAATCACAGGTGGTTTAACACCGGGTGAACAAGTAGTACTGAGCGGCCAGATTAACCTGAAAGAAGGTTCTAAAGTTCGGGTGCTTTAATCACCGCAGTTTTTATACTTCTATAAAGCAAACATCGCATTATGAATATCACAAAAATATCGATACAGCGTCCGACGATCGTGGTGGTAGTCTTTGCCGTACTCACCATATTGGGTCTGGCAAGTTACTTCTCACTGAACTACGAACTGCTTCCAAAATTCAATCCGCCGGTGCTCACGGTGGCTACCTTCTACCCTGGCGCCTCGCCAGCGGAGGTGGAGAACTCCGTGACCAAGGAGATTGAAGACGCCCTCTCCTCACTGGAGAACGTAAAAGAATTAAAGAGTACCTCGCAGGAGAGCTTCTCCGTTATTGTGGTGCAGCTGAACCAGGGTACTGACGTAGATCAGAGCCTGCAGGACGCACAGCGGAAGGTAAATACCATTTTAGGTAACCTTCCGGATAATGCCAATGCCCCTGCCTTGAGTAAATTTGACCTGAGTGATGCGCCTATCATGCAGCTGGGTGCCACGGCCAACATACCCGCTACGGAATTCTATGATCTTATTGAAAACAAGATTAAGCCTGAGCTGTCGCGCGTTCCGGGTATGGCTCAAATAAAGATTCTGGGTGGTCAGGAAAGAGAGATCAAAGTAAAAATCAACGCTGACAAACTGGAAGCTTATGGTTTGTCCATCTCACAGGTACAGCAGAAAATCAACTACTCTAACCTTGATTTCCCTACCGGTAAAGTAAAAGAAGAAAGTGGCCAGACGCTGATTCGTTTGGCTGGTAAGTATGAATCTGTAGAGCAGCTCCGCAACCTCGTGCTGAAAGAAGACGCTGATGGCAGTATTGTAAGACTTGGCGAGGTGGCTGAAGTACAGGATACGCAGAAAGACACAGAGGTAATTACGCGTGTTAACTCCAATGCGTCTATCGGTATGACCATCCAGAAGCAGTCGGATGCCAATGCCGTGGAAGTAAGTGAACTGACACAAAACGCACTGACACAGTTGGAGCAGACTTACGCCGACCAGGGACTTTCCTTTGTGATTGCAAAAGACAGCTCCGTATTTACGCTGGAAGCCGCTGACGCGGTAATTCATGACCTGGTACTGGCCATTGCGCTGGTGGCCGTGGTAATGTTACTGTTCCTGCACTCGCTGCGCAACGCTGTGATTGTGATGATCTCTATCCCGGCTTCCCTTATCGCTACTTTTATAGCCATGAGCCTGCTGGGTTACTCGCTTAACCTGATGACACTGCTGGGCTTATCGCTGGTGGTAGGTATACTCGTGGATGACGCCATTGTGGTAATCGAAAACATTTACCGCCACATGGAGATGGGAAAAAAGCCTGCACAGGCTGCCTATGATGGTATTCGGGAAATTGCCGCAACGGTTACTTCCATTACGCTTGTAATTGTGGTGGTGTTCGTGCCGATTGCCATGTCTACGGGTCTTGTGTCCGACATCCTGCGTCAGTTCTCTGTGGTGGTGGCGATTTCGACCATGCTGAGTTTGTTCGTGGCTTTCACACTGATTCCGCTGCTTGCCAGCCGCTTTTCCAGACTCGAGCACCTGTCTGACAAGAACTTCTTCGGAAGGTTTATCCTCGGATTCGAGCGCTTCCTGGACCGCGTGATTGACGGTTTTACCGATGCCCTGAAGTGGGCCTTCAACCATAAGTTCGTGGTGATGCTGGGCACTGTGGTGATGTTCGTGGCTTCTGTTGCGCTTGTGCCGGCCGGCTTTATCGGTAGTGAATTCGTGAGTGCCGGTGACCGTGGTGAGTTTATCCTGCAGCTGGAGTTACCGAAGAACGCAACAGTAGAGCAGACAAACTTTGCTGCCCGAACAGCAGAGGCCTACCTCGACCAGTTTCCGGAAGTAACGAAAATCTTTACCACCGTTGGTACCACATCATCGGCACAGGCTGGCCAAAATACGGCTTACCTGGCAGAGGTAAGTGTGCAGCTGGTAGATGCCTCTGAAAGAACATCGACTACAAACGCTTTCTCAAGACAAGTGAAAATTGGTCTGGAGGAAACTATACCAGGTGTGAAATTTACTGCTCTGCCTGTGAGTATGGTTGGTAACGGTGGCCAGGCTCCTATTCAGGTGATTCTTTCAGGCTCTAACCTGGATACTCTGATGGATGTGTCTGACAAAATACTGGCTGAAGTAGAGCAGGTGCAGGGTACTGCCGAAGTGAAGAAGTCAGTAGAAGCCGGTAACCCGGAAATCGCCGTGTCCATGAACCGTGATAAGATGTCGAGCCTTGGGCTGTCCCTCGAGCAGGTGGGTGCCGGTATGCAGACGGCCTTCAGCGGAAACACCGATGCCCAGTTCAGAGGCGTAGACAACGAATACGACATCAATGTGCAACTGGATAATTTTGACCGGAAGAACGTCTCGGACATTGCCAGCCTTACGTTTGTGAACAACAAGGGCCAGCTCATCAACCTGAGCCAGTTTGCAGACATCAACCAGACAACTGGCCCGTCTAAACTGGAAAGACAGGACCGTGTGGCCTCCGTTTCTGTGAACTCGCAGGTGATTGGTCGTCCCGCAGGTTCTGTGGGTGCCGATATACAGGCGCGCCTGGCTGATTTTGAGATACCGGATGGGGTGACTATCAGCTACGGCGGTGATTTGAAGAACCAGTCTGAAGGTTTCGGCACGCTGGGTATGGCGTTATTGGCCTCTATCATTTTCGTGTACCTGATTATGGTGGGCTTGTACGACAGCTACGTGTATCCGCTGGTGGTATTGTTCTCTATTCCGCTGGCCATTATCGGTGCCTTGCTGGCCCTGGCCCTTTCTGCCCAGACGCTGAGTATCTTCTCTATCCTGGGTATAATCATGTTGATTGGTCTGGTAGCGAAGAACGCCATCCTGGTGGTCGACTTCACGAACAACCTGAAAGCTGAGGGTGTGGAAGTGAAAGAGGCGCTGATTGAAGCTATCCGAATCCGATTCCGCCCTATCCTGATGACGACGCTGGCGATGGTGATTGGTATGATGCCGATTGCCCTGGCAAGTGGCGCTGGTGCCGAGTGGAAAAACGGACTGGCCTGGGCGCTGATCGGTGGCCTGACCAGTTCCATGTTCCTGACGCTGATTGTGGTGCCGGTTATCTACTACATCTTCGACCGTATTCTGGCTAAATTCGGCTGGGATAAGACCACCAAGATTGAGCTGGAAGACAAGACGATGGAACAACTGGAGCATGAAACAGCGATGCTGGAAGAGCAGAAGATGGCACATGTGTAATGCGCCGCTTCTAATCTAAATAATAACCCTTCTACACCTGGAACAGCCTATCTGCTGGAGAAGCATTTCAGGTGTAGAAGGTAAATTATGACTACTATATCAGGCTAACAATAGCTTTAAACTTTATAATTATGATAAGTGTATCAAGTAATTCCATAACGCGTGATACTATCCTTAAAACTGTTTCTAACATAATAGGTAGGCTAAAGCATATTAACCCCAGTGTTTTGTCCCCTAATAAAGGCTTATGGGAATATGACATAGATATTGTAGATGTGGTCGACATTATACTGGCCGTTGAAAAGAAGTACAGTATCGTTATTCCAGACGAAGTACCGGTTTATACCATAGATGATTTTGTAAATTATGTAGCGCTTTCTTTCTCCAAATGAAGAAAGCGCTTCTTCTTTCTAGGCTTTTCTGGTAATGCTTTTAAAGTATAATTCATGTTCAATGCAGCTGTATAAAATGCGTTATCTGATCCTGTTACTTGCCGCCGCATTTATTGCGCAGCTGCTTAGCTAAGCGCAGTTAATTGCCGTTCATCTAAATACAGATCTTCGCCTATTCCACCGCCACTGCTACATCCCAGGAAAAAGCCTTCAGCCCCTGCTCTTCCGACACTTTGTTCATTTCATTTAACCTGGAATTAAGCTTTTCTGCTTTATCCGGAGTAACAACCGACATGATAGCATTATTCAGGGCTGGCCAGGTATGGGTACCCATGCGCGGTTCTCCCCTGTTCGATCCGCGCCCCTGCAAATCGTTTAATTTAGTGAAGCCCCTAATTTCCAGCTCATCCAGAAGCTCCACAATTTCTTCAGACAAAGCCTGGTTGAACACTATCATGATTCCTTTCATACTATATCAATGGTCAATACATTTTACAGGTAAAATTGTGCTGTCATAAAGCGTTTCCTGTCAGGACAACAGGCTTACTTTATGCTTCCGTTTGCGATGGAAGATGGCATACATCACCGGTACAAATACCAGCGTTATAAGCGTTGAAAAAGTTAAACCGCCCAACACGGCGATGGCCATCGGCTTCCAGGTTTCAGAGCCCTCGCCCTGGCTTATAGCTAAGGGGAACATAGCCAGCAGTGTGGTTAGGGTTGTCATGAGAACCGGGCGCAGCCTGGAGGCCCCTGACTCCACAATAGCCTGAAAGAGGGGCAGCCCTCTCCCACGCAGCAGCTGGATATAATCCACCAGTACGATGGCATTTTTCACCACAATGCCCACCAAGATAATTCCGCCGACAAAGGCGATTACACTTAGTTTGGTATTCGTCATCACCAGGGCCAGCAACACCCCAGTAAAGGCAAAAGGCAATGAAAACATGATGATGAACGGATCTTTCAGCGACTCAAACTGGGCAGCCATGACAATGTACACGAGCAAAATGCTCAGACCCAGCAACAGGAACAGGTCTCCGAAAGCCTCCTGCTGTTCTTCAATATCCCCTCCGAATTCGATTTCTATTCCTTGTGGCATGTCCAGATCATTGGCGATAAACGCTTCTATCTGTTCTGTCACAACGTTCAGTGGTGTTCCAACCAGATCAGCCGTCACCTGGATGGATCTTTCCCTGCCGGTGCGTTCTATATTAGGCGGCGTGTAAATCTCTCTTATGTCTCCCAGCGAGCCGATCTCTACCAGGTTCCCATCCGGTGTAGGAACGGTTATTCGCCTGATGTCTTCCACACTTTGCCTGAAAGGCTGCGCGTACCGGACCACCACATCATACTCCTCACCCGCCTCGCGGTATTCGGTAGCAGTTAGTCCGGCAATCATGTTGCGTATACTTTGGCCTACTGTTCCGGAATTCAGGCCTAGAGGTGCCAGCCTGTCCCGATCCAGGTCAATCTGCAAGGCTGGTTGCGGATCTCCACGGCTTATGTCTGCGTTACGCACCCCTTGTATCTGCTCCAGTCTCGCTACTATGCTGTTCGCAACAGCTGCTGTCTGTTCCAAATCATTCCCGATTACATTGATGGCAACCGGCGGTCCGGCACTGGCTCCTCCCTGTGTGGACACAGAATACTGGATGGCTTCCGGAATATCCCGCAGCTGCTCCCGCACTACTTCCGCTATCTCAAATACATTTCTTTCGCGTTCGCTTACAGGCACCAGCGAGGCGGTAATATCTATCACATTGGGGCTGGTACTACCGCCACCGGTAATACCTCCGCCGCCGCCGCCCTGGGCAGTTGAGCCCACACCGGAGGAAATGATTTCCAGCTCGGGCACGTGTTGTGCGAAAATACTTTCTACCTTCCGGATAGTCGGGATGGCGCTCTGTGGATTTCTACCGGTAGGCAGCTCAATTGAAATCATCAGCCTGGCATTGTCTGCCTGCGGCATAAATTCAGTTCCAACACTGGGCACTAATAATAAAGAACCCACAAAGAGCACCAGAGCAGTAATCACCACCGCTAGTTTATGGTTCAAAGCCCAGCCCAACAGGTTTTTATAGCCGTTGTCTAACCAGGTCAACCCTTTTTCAACGCCGCCGCTGAGCTTCCTACTGAATGTACGTTTCTTCTTTTCCTTACTCTTTTCCTTAAACAGCTGGGAAGACATCATTGGGATAAGTGTAAGGGCAGCCAGGGTAGACACCACAATTGTGACCACCACAATAGCCCCTAACTGGCCGAACCAGATTCCGGTCATACCCGTGAGAAAAGTAAGGGGCAAGAACACAGCCACTACCGTTAATGTGGTGGCTACTACTGCCACCCCTACTTCGTTTGTGCCGTATAGGGCAGCTTCCCTTGGCTTGGTACCTTTTTCAATGTAGGTGGATATGTTTTCCAGCACTACAATCGCATCGTCCACCACCATACCCAGGGCAATGGACAGCGAAGAAAGCGAGATTAGGTTGAGGGTATTGTCGGTTAAGGACAGGTAAATGAAAGCTGCGATGAGCGAGAAGGGAATGGTTAAGCCCACAATAAAAGTGGCCCGCCACTTCCTGAGGAAAATAAACACCACCAGTACCACGAACACAACAGCGTAGATGAGCACCTCCGACAGGTTATTCACAGAATTTATGATGTACCTGGAGGTATCTACCACCGTCCGTATCTCTACATCCGGGGGCAGTGTTCTGGCGAGTGCAGGAATCCTTGCCAGCACCTCTCTGGCCACTGCCACCGTGTTGGCGTTGTTTTGCTTCTGTACAGAGATGGTAATGGCTCTTCCGCCATTCACGATAGACACACGATTTTCATCGCTTACGGCATCCTGTACTTCGGCAACATCTCCCACGTAAACAATGCCTCCCTGCGGTGTATTCTTCACTACGATCTGCCGAATCTCATCGATTGACTTAAATTCTGTATCGATCCGGACGTTGTACTCCTGCCTGCCAACCTCAATATCACCCGCAGGGATGATGACATTCTCATTGCTGAGTGCCTGCGAGATCTGGCCAATATCGATGGCATAGGCGCTCATCCTTTCCGGGTCGATGTTGATTTGTATTTCCCTTACCGGCCCACCCTGAATGTTTACGGCGCCCACTCCAGGAATTCTGTTAAGCGGAGTAACCAGTTGATCATCCAGAATTTGCCTCAGGTTTGGATAATTTTCTTCGGCGGTAGCTGCCAGCGTAACCACCGGTATGCTGCTGGCATTAAAGCGATAGATCACGGGGTCTTCCACATCGTCAGGCAGAAGCGGCTGCGTCCTGCTGATGACGTCCCGTATGTCGTTCGTAGCCTCATCAAGATTCGAACCCCAGTCAAACTCCAGGGTGATAATAGCCATGTTGTCAACTGAAGTAGAGGTAATCTCATCCAGGTCATTGATGGTACTTAGCTGATCCTCGAGCTGTGTCGTTACGTTCTGTTCTACTTCCAGGGCACCAGCTCCCTGGTAAGTGGCGACTACGGTGATAACCGGTGGATCAATTTCAGGAAAGAGATCGACAGGTAAGTTTATAGTTGAGTATATCCCGAAAACCATCAGGGCCATAAAGACCATGGTGGTGGCAACAGGACGGAAAATAGCCGTTTTAAAGATGTTCATGATGCTTACTGTTCAGATACCTGTGAGGTATTGTTCACTACTCTTACCAGGGAGCCTTCATTTAGCTTCGCCATGCCCTCCGTTATAATGGTTTGTCCTGGTTCCAGCCCTGACAATATCCTGACAAGGTCCTGGTACCGATTGCCTGTTTCCACTGGTGTGCGCTCTACGCGGTCGCCGCTCTTCACAAAAACATATTGGTTGGTGGTACCGGGCTGGTTAATCACGGCCGAGGCCGGAACGTAAACACCTTCTATTTCCCCCAGGTCCAGGTTAACCCGGGCAAACATCCCCGGTCGAAGCATTCTCTCTTCATTTTCTATCCGTATCTCTGTCTCGAATGAGCGGCTGGCCCTGTTAATGGTAGGAGATTTCCGGTATACAGTACCTGTGAATTCTCTGTCGGGGTATACATCGGTGCGCACGGTGGCCTGCATGCCCTCCCGTATCCTGTTAAAGTAATTTTCCGCTACGCTGATAGTCACCTTTACCGGCTCCAGCTGCATCATAGTCAGTATAGCGGGGGCATCGGCAGAGGGAGAAAAAACTTCGCCGGCTGTAAAATGCTTCTCTGTTATTACACCACTGAAATTAGCGGTAAGGCGGGTATTTTCAGCCAGGTTCTGGTAATTGCTCAACGCATTCTGATACTCGGTCTGCGCCTGGTCAAACTGCTGCCCTGAAACTGAGCCAATCCTGTACAACGTATCCAGGCGCTCGACCTGCCGCCTGGCCAATTCGAGCTGCGTCTGGGCCTGGTTCAGCTGCGTGGAGTTCATAGTTACGAGCAACTGGCCTCTGCTTACCCTGTCTCCTTCGTCCACCAGTATGCGATCTATGCGTACGCCTGTCGGGCCGGTAATAAAGGCTTGCTCCCAGGCTTCTATGTTGCCTGTGTAGCTTACCTGCTGCGGCAGTGTCTGCTCTTCTACCACCTGTGCTTCTACAGCTACTGCCTCCTCTGTCTGTACTTCCTCCTCCTGCTCTTCGCCTCCACAGGAGGATAGTCCTATACCACAGAATAGCAAAGTATATAAGAGGATAGTTGCCTTTTTCATAGCTAGTTTTCGATATTTATTCATTGCTTTCGTTGCCGGTAAGTTGTTTGAAATCGGCTAAGGCATTCAGGTACTCATAAATTACCTGGATATAACCCAGCCTTGCCTGCGTAAGCGCCAGCTCTGCGTCATTCACTTCTATTAATGTACCGTACCCGCTTCTGTAACTTACCTGCGCTATTTCGAAGCCCCTTTGGGCCTGGGCAATATTTACCTGCTGCGCCTCCATACTGGCCCTGGCTCTCTGGACTCTGTTAAGCGCGTTTCTGGCTTGGATGGTCAGCGATTTGGTAAGGTATTTCCGTTGAATCTCCGTCTGTTTCAAATCAATTCTGGCCTGTTCTACCTGCCGCAGGCGGGTGAGCCCCTGAAAAACCGGAATACTGAGCTGCAGGCCCACTGCTGAAGTGTTTACCCAGAGATATTCACCAAAATTAAAGTCGTTCGCCTGCGTCTGGTAAGCATAGTTTCCGAATGCTGCCAGGGATGGAAAGAAAGTGGATTGCTGTACTTTAATTTGCTCCTGCTGATAAACTGCCTGGGCATTCAGTTGCAGCAGGTTCGGGTTACTCTGAATTGTATATTGCGCTAACAGCTCAGCATTATCACCCTGCATTAATCCCTCCAGGGTTTGCGCCAGCACAACCGGGACCTCGTCCGGTATATTAGCCAGCAGCTTTAGATTACTGATGGCAGCTTCATAGTCATTCTCACCCTGCAAAATGTCAGGCCGTACATTTTCTACCTGAACCTGAGCACGTATCACATCATATTCCGGCACAAGCTCCTGGGCAAACTGGTTCTGCGTATTAATAAAGTTCTGCTGCGCATTTTCCAGGCTGATTTCCAGTACTTCAAGCGACTCCCTGGCCAGCAAGGCATCGTAATAGGCTTTCCTGACCTGCGCGGTGGCATCATTCATGTTAATATCCAGGCCTCTTTCGCTAATGGAAACAGCCGTTTTAGCCGCTCTGGCGTTTGCGATCAGTTCCCTGCTATATAAAGGCAAAGTAGCCTGCCCTGTTAAGGTATAAGAGTTATCAAATCCTGCTTCAATAACAGAACCCTCCTGAGTGCCGCCGCCTCCTCCTCCACCACCACCGGGGAAGTTGCTGCCTGCAGGCAGGAAGAACACAGGTCTCTTTAGGTTGCGGGTGTATTGCCCATCCACTCCTATCTGTGGCAGAAAGCCTCCTGTTACGGCTCTCCGCTGGCTCTGGGCACGCTGAATTTCCAACTCTGCAATCAGGATGTCTGCGTTACCCGTAACCGCACTGTTCAGAGCTTCATCCAGTGTCAGGCGTAAGGTATCGTTGGCCTGTGCTTTTACTTGAAAGACAGTGATTAAACACAGGGTTAGAACCGGTAAAAATTTTAACAGGACGCGCAACGCCCTAGGTTTGCTCTCCGGAGGGAGACAGGAAAAACCAGGAGAGGTCATCAACATAAAGCCTGTCTCCCGCTCTCTTTTGATTTTGATCATACCCATTGCTTTGTTTTCATTCTGTTAGGCTTCATCTGTTTTGTCGGCTTCCATTCATGTGCTGAGGCTTGCTAAAGTGAGTTGCATCAGGTAGCTTCTTTTTTCTCTGATGAGGCAATTGTTTTCTCGTAAAGTGAATTTATTCTGGCTTTTTCGCCCAGCGCCTGATGATTGCTGTTAAGGCTTCCTCTATCTCTCCATAAAATTGATTCATTTCCAGAAGCATCTGGTTGAAGTCCGGGTGTTTATGAGTACGGGTATGCGCCACCTCCACCAAGATTTCCCTGAATGGTGCCAACTGCTCTACCCGTCTTTTCGCCATTTCTATCCAGGTTTCAGAATTGATATAGAAGTAGCGCTTCTTATCTCCGGGAAAAGTCATATAGTCAATCAGTCCATCGCGTAACAGCATATTAAGGGCAGAACTGACAGAGCTTTTGCTCGACTGCAGATTTTCGATTATCTCATCGAAGGAACAATAGGGAGGCTCGGCAATAAGCAATAAGGCCATAATGCGGGCCGATAGTGGGGGGAACTGTATTTTCTCGAAATGAATACCGATACGTTCAACCTGTGTAGCTTGCTTGGGAGGAAGAGCCATGCGCAAAAGAAATATTGTTCATGGGTCTTCTACTGATAACTTTGTTTTCAGGTTCAGGATTAACGGAACCATCTATAAAATTACGAACTTATACCTACCGTCTTTTCTCGAATGAGGAGGCAGAGATGCAAAGTCAGGTTAAGGGCAGTTGAAGTATTTCTATGAGGAGCTTGCTATGTGCAGGCGCAGAAATGAATTTAAGAAGACCTTTTGCGCTAAAATGCCGGGGTGTTTATAATGAAGTATAGGTAGAGATGTGAGATGAAGCAAGTAGCTCCAAACCATAAAAGAGAGAAGCCGTGGGTATACCCGCGGCTTCTCTCTTTTATGGTTGCTCAAGACTATACCTCCAGAATATAAAAAGGTGGCTCATACCCCTCCTTTATCAGGATGGGCTTGGACACGTTGAAAATCTTCACTCCCTTTGTTGTTTCGCCTTCTAAGGTACCGATATGTGCATGGCCATGAAAAGCGGCCACCACGCCCCGGCGGTTAAGCGGTTCTGCAAGCCGGGAAGAACCCAGGAATGGAAAAATCTGCTCCGGCTCCCCTTCTACAGTGGCCCTAATCGGGGAATAATGGAGTACTGCTATTTTTTTTATATCCGTATAGTCGCTATCAAGGCGGGCTAAGGCTCCGTCCAGTTTCAGGGACTCATCAACGGCCTCCTGCACAAAATCTTTTATCATCTGCTCTCCGAACATCCCGAGCATGCCTTTGTCAAAGCCGCCGCCAAAGCCTTTCACACCGGCAAAGCCTACCTCACCCAATACTACACTGTCACCGTCCAGCATGTGCACATTGGCTTTCACCAGCGTTTTGCGAATACTTTTGTGGTTCTCCCGCTCATAATCGTGGTTGCCGAGCACTCCGACAACGGGTATACTGCAGGCTCTTAGTTCTTCAACTAAAACTTCAGCTTCTGACACACGGCCTGTATCCGTCAGGTCTCCGCATAGCAGCAGCACATCTGCCTTCTCCGATACTTGCGTAAAAAAATCCTTCCATTTCCCGCTATCGGTTTCCCGCACGTGAATGTCACCTACTGCTGCAATTCTTGTTTTGTTCTTTTTCGTGTTCGCCATTTCTTAAACTGATCTGATGGTTACTACTTTATAGTCCCATTCGGTCACATCGGTTGCATATTGTGTCTGATCTATCAGCGGGCCCCGACAGATTTTTTCCTTTGGAGGCGGCATATCGTACTGTTCCTGCGCCCGCACCAGCAGTTCATCAAAAAGCCATTTTGGTATCAGGTCGCGCTCCGAAGGGTAAACAAACTGAAAGGAGAGGAACTGTGCCAGCAGCAGCTGCCAGTGCACTTCAATGTGCTGCCACAGCCATTTCCAGTCGATGTTCTGACCATAGCGCAGAATGAGGTGGTTGATATCACCGCCATCATAGCGCTCGCGGTTCTGCACATACAGTTTAGACCAGATAAGTGCCTCCGCCGGGATAACACGCACCTGTATTCCCAGCATCTCGCTCTGCACCGACCGCTCAAACCATCCGTCATCCACGTGACAATGGTTGCCTGGATTGTTAAAGATAATGTCCATGAAATGATCCCCCTTGATGGCCTTGGCCAGCCAGCGGGCATCTGTCAGTTCTGTCTCAAATCCGTTGTCTTTAAAGTGCTTGAGTATGCGCGGGGTATCCCCGGACTTACAAAAGATATCAAGGTCCTTGGTGTCGCGCATCAAATCAGTATACAAGCGCAAGGCGAAGCCTCCGCCTACTAAAAAATCAGCGCTGCTTTCTGTCAGCAGGGTAAGAACCTCTTTATAAAAGTCGTGGGCCGCCTGACGCTGCAGTCCATCGTTAATTTCTATTACTTTTGCCATCTGCTTCTATTCTTTCTATTTTTAAACAATGGCCACAAGATAGCGGCCCCGCCATAGGCAGCGTTTACAAAATACTGTTGCTTTTTGTACTACTCTAACCGATGTGCATACTCCACATTTACTTCGTTGTGATAGGAATGGTTGTATATTATCGGAGGAATAGCGTTACCTTTAAAAGATATAGCCATTTGCAGTTTATATACTTTTTAAGCTTTAGTTGAACTGTAGTTATAATTAGTACGGAGGGTTACTCGACACGTAGAATGGGAAATTCGCAGTAGCCACATTGTTATGGCCGTCGTAGATATAGGCATATAGCCGGTAAGGCCCTTCTTTTTTAGGGGCATGCACTCTTACACTCTTTCCTGACGCTTCGCCAATCACGTTCGGTACAGGGTTCGGCAGGATATCTTTACTGTTGCTGTCTAACTTGCGGTAAGTTTCCGGCAACACCTCCCACTCTACCCGGAGAGAATCCCCGTCTGGATCAAAGGCATAAACGCTGGCACCGTATTCCTGCCCAGGCTCAAGAAATACGCTTTGGAAATCAAAAGAACCCTTGAGTTGAATATAAGCGACATAAGGAGCTTTGTTTCCGCTTGTGTCGCCGGTCCACAGTTCACGCATTACATCTACTGTTTCTGTTTCTTCACCTGTTTTTGACATCAGGCTAAACCAGGTAGGGGTATACTCTTGCTTATGCCCCCAAAAAAATACATATCCCCCGATACACCGGCCAATATCAGGGCTTATGTTTTGCAAATAACGTTCTCTTACAAAGCTTGCTTTTTCAGAGCTTGTTTGCTCCAGCGGTGCATCCCACAAGGTGGTGTAGGTTTCCCAGGCACCCCGGGCGCCAAACTCAGAGACAAGGTAAGGCCCCTTCCAGTTTGACAATTTTATCCTTTTCTCCACATCCTTCATGTTGGCAAACATGTTGAAGGAAATAACATCAATGGCGGGACACTCTTTTGTAACAAGGTTAATGGTTTTAATCCGCAGGCCTATCAGCATGGTAGTGGTAGGATGATCCGGATCTACCTCATGAATCATTTCAGCAACCTCATTCACAGCGTCCCAAACCTTCGAGTTGGTAGCGTCCATGTTCACTTCGTTGCCTACTCCCCACATCAACAAGGCCGGGTGATCTTTGTAACGGTGCACAACCTCCCGAAACTCCTTTAATTGTTGTGCTACCAGCTTCTTATCGTAGTAGTTAAAGCCTTCTCTTTCTCGTGCCATCCAAAGGCCCAGCGTCACGGTGAGGCCATGCTTGTGGGCCTCGTCCAGAACCTGCTGGGCATTTTTCGCATGCCACACTCTGACTGAGTTGCCGCCGTTTTCTTTTATTTTATCAAAGTTTGTATAACCTCCCGCTCCCTTAATGAAGTAGGGCTCTCCATTGCGCAGCAGTACAAACTGATCATCTTGTTTAACAATTTCAACTTTTCTTCCCTTACGTACATACTTTTCTGTCACGTCTGTACGCTCTCCACAACTGGTCAGGAACCAACCTATGGCAAATAAAAAAACACATTTATAAAGTATAGAAGCGTTTTTATAAAGAATGGGCATGTAACTCTTTTAGAATAAATACAAAATAAGGAGAAAAAATAGAACTAAACACGAACACACTAATCCAGCCAACGTTTTACAATTAAAACATTTGAAGCATGGTACGAGTATATCGTGAAGCATGTTCCTTTTAAAAGGATTCTTCACCTCCACTGTATGCTGCGTGAGGTAAAATGTGACACCTTACAACCTAGATCTTTATCTTTACATCTACATGGTGTATATGTATACAAAATACCAGAAGGAAAAAAACACAACTGGCCCTGATAAACCTCTTAAGCGCAAAGAGATAACGACCATACGCACCATGATCGTATTGGGGCTTGTTACGCTGCTTATATTCCTATACTGGTTTTTTGATGAAAATCATGTGGGATATGCGCCCCTATACTGGATGCTGACGACCGCCCTCGGGTTCAAGCTACTGCGTACATTGCATGAGTGGTATCATTACTTTAATGTAAGCAAACCCCTGAAGCCCAATTTAAAAACCGACTTCACGGTGGATATATTTACCACCTCCTACCCGGGAGAGCCTCACAGCATGATTATCAATACACTGGAGGCCATACAGCAAATTCATTACCCACACACGACTTACCTGTGCGATGAGGGAGACGACCCAATATTAAAAGAAGCCTGCAGGCGCCTTGGAGTAATTCATGTTACACGTACTGTAAAAGTAGACGCCAAAGCCGGCAACATAAATAATGCACTCCAGCACGCCACCGGCGATATATGCCTGATTCTGGACCCTGACCATGTACCTGCGCCTGAATTTATGGATGAGGTGCTGCCTTACTTTGAAGATCCGGCGATAGGTTTTGTACAGGTAGTACAGGCATACAGCAACAACAAGGAAAGCCTTGTTGCCTACGGTGCCGCTGAGCAGACTTACAGTTTCTATGGCCCTATCATGATGGGCATGAACAGCTATGGTACCGTACAGGCCATCGGAGCTAACTGCACCTTCCGGCGGGAAGCACTGGATTCCATCGGAGGACACGCCGCCGGACTGGCAGAGGACATGCACACTGCCATGCAAATGCACGCCAAAGGGTGGAAGTCTGTATACGTTCCAAAAATTCTCACACGCGGGCTTGTGCCTGCCACACTGGCATCTTATTACAAACAACAAATAAAATGGGCGCGTGGTACTTTTGAGTTGCTCTTCACAGTGTACCCTAAATTATTCAGCAGCTTCACCTGGAATCAGAGGTTACACTACCTGACGCTACCACTCTACTACCTTTTCGGTGTCTTCAACTTAATCGACTTCCTGATACCTGTTTTATCATTGGTGCTGGCGGAGTTTCCCTGGTATGTTTCCCTGGGAGAGTTCCTGGTCATGTTTGGTCCTTTCTTCTGTATTTCTATTTGTATCAGGCACTATGCCCAACGGTGGCTGCTGGAAAAAAAGGAAAACGGGTTTCATTTATTCGGGGGGATTCTTCGCACCGGCACCTGGTGGGTCTTCTGCCTCGGCCTTATATATTCTATCTTAAGAATAAAAGTACCTTACATTCCTACTCCCAAGGATGACAAGCCAAAAAACAATTTCATACTCAGTTTGCCAAACATAATCGTTTGCGTCCTGACCCTATGGGCCATCTACTATTACCAGAGCACTTATGGATATTTGCTCTATAACCCTTATGTGCAGATGATGGCTATGTTTGCCTTGGTAAACTTCTTTATTCTTGGCAGTGTGGTGCTTATTGGGCAGGAACAGCTGTTAGCCTCCCTTAATAGAAAGATTCTGGAAGCGCCTTCGCTACAACCTGTTTTGAAACCTGTCAGGAAGAGGTTTGGACGCACAAGACACGGCTTTTATAGTGGTATCCGAAGGGTAGCGATGGCTATTACCATTGTTGCAGCTATCGTATCCATCAGTTTTATCTTGCTAGGAGATCAGGCCTTTGTCTATTTAGTGAGGCCTGATGAAAAAGCTAACCTGAAGGAACAAAAGACCACACAAACTGCTCATTGGTGGGATAGAGTGATGCAGAAATTAGAACCAGCCGAACCTCACAATGAATAATGCTTTCAACCAACCCCTTTTTTGCTCTGCCTGCTAACTACACCTAAGCACAAAAAAAATCTATCTCCAGAGAAAGCAAACACCTGTTTCCCTCTTCACCTGAAACTATTAAAAAAAACCATAGTACATAACCAACTACATATTATGCAACAAAACAACTGTATAACCAGAAGCCCTTCCCCTTGCTCTTTATTTAGACCTAAGGACCCGGTTGGTCCCGGCCCTACGAATAGTTTAGGCAGGATGAGTTAACCAGAATGAGGCTTCTATTGGAGCAATTACTTCTTGCTATACAGATTACATATTTGGTAAGTACCAGTGAAAACTATGAACAGAATATTAGTAACGGGCTCCTCTGGCTTAATCGGATCAGAGGTATGTACATTTTTTGGAAATCTGGGGTGGGATGTGCATGGAGTAGATAATAACATGAGGGCTTACTTTTTTGGCCCTTCCGGCGATACACGCTGGAGCCAGCAGAGACTTCAAAAAAGCCTGCCAAAGTTTACGCATCATGAGTTGGATATACGTGACCGGCAGCATGTATTAAGTAAAATAGGTGAAATAAAGCCGGACGCTATCGTACACACAGCCGCGCAACCCAGCCACGACAAGGCATTGTCTATTCCTTTTGATGACTTTGACATTAATGCTGTAGGCACTCTTAATCTGCTGGAAAGCCTGAGGCGCTATAGTACGACTGTTCCTTTTGTGCACTTATCTACAAACAAAGTATACGGTGACCGACCGAACTCCATTGCTTTAAAACAAGAAGAAACCCGCTGGCAGTATGATGATCCCAAGTACCTGAACGGAATTCCGGAAACTCTGGCAATAGACCAAAGCAAACACTCTCTTTTTGGTGCCTCCAAAACAGCTGCAGATGTGATGGTGCAGGAGTATGGCAGGTATTTCGGCATGCCTACCTGTTGCCTGAGAGGGGGCTGCCTGACAGGTCCGAACCATTCCGGGGTAGAATTGCATGGATTTTTGAGCTATCTGATTAAATGCAACCTGGAGAAAAAAGAATACACTGTATATGGGTATAAAGGAAAACAAGTGCGCGATAACATTCACTCTTACGATGTTGCCCGCTTCTGCGCTGAGTTCATCAATAAGCCCCGAAAAGGAGAAGTTTATAATATAGGAGGCGGCAAGCAAAACTCCATCTCCATTTTAGAAGCTTTCCAGATGATAGAGCGTCTGTCTGGTTTCCCCATGAAGTATACTTATGTTGATGAAAACCGAATTGGAGACCATATCTGCTACTACAGCGATTTAACTAAAATCAAATCACACTACCCGAACTGGGATATTACCAAATCCCTGGATGATATCTTTCAGGAGATATATGCGAGTTGGGAAAACAGGTTAGCTGTAAGTGCCTGAATAAAATAGACCAGGAAATTTATGGTGAAATGAGTGCGGAAGCTCCTATATAATGCTTGCTTAGAAATAGATTTATGTTTATTCTTCAGGTCTCAGGTCTTCCTGCTTTTCAACTAACAGCACGGAAAACCAGTTGTCATCATTCAAAAAGGTTACATTATAAGCATCGTTGTTTAGTAGTCTCATTTCTACCCACTGTGGACACTGTATATCATCCCATTCTCGTGCGGTCTCTAACCCCTGTGGTTCCAAAGGGCATTCTCTTAAATAATCCGGATGATCTAGTACTAAAAAGCGATCAAAACGCTGCAGAAACTCCTCCGTTGTCAGTACATTATTCTGGAACAAATGAGGGTAGTTCCGTTTTATAGCCTCCATATGTTTGTACTCTTGCGGAGTAAATAAGCCGCTGTTTTCATCAACCGCCGCTTCCCAGTCTAATATATAATAGTACCTTTCCGGGTTAGGTGCATAATGGATGCGCTCCAGAAATGGCCCGGCCATTTGTAATACCACAGGCAAGTCGTTATAGCCACCTGTTGCATCTGTGGTTCCAGGCTGATCATATTTTTTTACTGTGTTAGCATACATAAGGGGGCGGCACAGGAAAAAAGCTAGCAGTACGAAAGCTGAAATGCCTATCATAAAAGATGGTAGATGCCTAAACTTTACTGCCTTTGAATGCACCTGCTTTTTAAAAACAGATAAATGAAAGATGTATGAAGAAAAATAAGCCAACACAATAACCCACCCCAGTGCGCTTGGTATCATATACCTCTCCCAGAAAATAGGCTTGATGGTTTTAGATATCACCCATATAAAAACAGGCAGTACCAGAAAAGCAACAGTTAACACCATAAGCGGTATTATTGACTGAGTATTCGTCGTTGGTGCTGGCTCTCTTTGTAATGTGGTACCCTTTAACTCTCTTCCAAATATTATAAAAACCGAAATAACCAGCAACAGCAACGGTAGGGACTGATGCAGGAATGTAGACGCATGGAAATGAAACATATCCAGCAGATCCCGGAATATTGGTTCTGGGAGCCATGTCCTGGGATTTCCGGCATCTGCCTGGTTCAAAAATGATGGTATGTAGAATAAGATGGTAACCCAGCTAAGGATAATAGACAAATAAACTCTCAGCCTGAAAATGTTAAAGAACCAATCTGCCACAAGCATGGCAAGCAGTATAGCGCCACTGTAAAACCCTCCGAACAGATGCGTATGCACGATAGCGATGTGAACACAAGAGTTTAGGATTAACTGTTTATTTGATGGCTTAAAATTTCTATAGAACTGATCATACAGCAAAAGGGCGAAGGCGCTGAGAGCCAGAAACAATCCATACATCCTGGCTTCAGCGTTTTGAAGCAGAATAACTTCTGAGGTACAGAAAACGCCCAACACACCAACAGTCGTTGACCACAAACCAAAGTGCCGGCGCACAACCACCCACGTTACCACTAAAGCAACGCACATGCCCAATGAAGAAAACAGGCGTAGCGATAATTCGGAGGACCCAAAGGCTTTATCCCAAATCCATCCGAGCAAAAAGTAAAGAAGTGGTGTGTTATTTATCTTATCATGAAAGGCAGACAACATTCCGGTGAAGGAAGGATCTGAGGTAAAGTAATAGGAGTAAAGCTCATCATTCCAGAAAAACTTATTACCAGAAACATAAATACATGATACTAACAATGATATTATTGCCAGGGCAGGCAACACATACTCCCAGTAAGGACGCACTGGAAGTTGACTTTCTTTAGACATAATTCTAGGGCTAAATCTTTATATCTTTAGACAAAAGAGGGTTAATCAGGAGCTTATTACACTAAGGCAGACGAACTTTGTCTATCTCTTTTAATTTTATATTCGGATAATATGATTTACTATGAAAATTCTTTTTCAGCCAAAGCTGGTATAGCACCTTCCAGTACCCTCCCCCAACCTTGAATAGCCTGAAAGAAGACACGCCCATATCAGGGGTTCTGTTTATCCAGGATATAGGCACCTCCCTTACCTTATACCCCATGAGCATGGGCATCAGTCCTGTTTCTGCGTTGATGGCAAAATCGTTCTGGGTAAGCTGAAGATTGTCCAAAACCTCCTTGCGTATCAGTTTAAGGTTGTTTGTTAAATCTCTGAATTTTCTTCTTAAGATAAAGCGGGCAAGGAAGTGAAAGCCCCTGTTCGCCATAATCTTCTGGAACGGGTAGTTGAGCAAAACGCTTCGACGGGAAAAGCGACTGCCAATCACCACATCGTAGCCTTTTACGGCCGCATCAAACATATCCCGTAGTTCCGGCAACAGATGCTGGAAATCGCAGTCCATTGACAAGATATACTCGCCTGTAGCCGCTTTGTACCCATCCCTGATGGCTCTGCCAACACCGTTGGGGGGAGTGCGGTACACAGGCTTGACTAACGGATATTCCGCTGCCAACTGCGCTATCACTGCTTTTGTATTGTCCTTGCTGTTATCGTCTACAAGTACAATCTCATGCAGGTAATCGCCGTAGAAGCCTAGAAGCCTTGTAACGAGTGGCTGTAAATTCATTTCTTCGTTATGGCAGGGAACCACAACAGATATCGCCCCTATCAATTCCTTATGGTTACACAAGCACATGTTAGGCAATACCACCTCTTGTGGGGGTTTCTGGGCATGAATCAGAATGGCACCGGCAAGAGATTTTACAAGAGAAAGGTTCTCCAGCAGGATGGACAGGTTACGTAGCACCCACACACCCTTCGGAGTAAGCGGAGCATATACAAAATCATTATAAACCGCAGAAATGTTGATGAATCCTGAATTTTCCAGAGAGCTTTTAAGATCTGAACGGTTGAGGAGTGTCCGGAAATCTGTTTTACCGGTAAATTTATTAAATACCTTACGGGCATTCAGGAAAGGATTATTTGGATTGCTTTCATAAAAGATGACCTGGCCACCCGGCTCTAAGAGCGTATGGATACACTCCAAAAACCAAGAGCTATTTTTCCTGTCATGCAAGTCCATCACTATTATGTTTGCGTACTTTCGGTTGGAAAGCTGGCCAGGAAAAGAGGAAAGAGATACAAATTCTACTGGCAATGATTTATCTTGTTCCGAGACATGCTCTAAAAAGGTAGCTGCAGTTATAGGGTTTTCGCCTTTTGACACCCTGTAAAGTTGCTTTGTAAAGAGGCCACTACCACACCCTAATTCTAAAATGGACTGTCCCGGCAGAAGATGTGTCAGATGCCGGAACGTCTGAGCTCTCCATAACAACCTGTCTTTAACAATAGGGTCTCTTTTTTTCCAGTAAAACTCCCTGAATTGCTCACGCTGCTGAAGTGTTTCTATAAATTCAGTATTTACCATTATGTTAATTTTATATGGAGCTCAACTACCCGTGGAAAAGAATTATATCAGAGCATGTTTAAAATTCATCCTTTGCGCTGCAAACTGCCCATAAAGGAACCTGACTTCACAGTTTTCTCGCTCCATAGCGCTGCTATGAAGCTCCAAAACCGTTTCGCCAGAACCCTTCATGGACAATTTTCGCATCCAAAAACTAAATTTAAACATGCTCTCAGTCTTTATTTACACGCAAATTAGTAGTGCAAAATGAAATTTAATCTGCTGGTACAATATAACTGAGCCGTCACGGCTTTCCAATCATAGAAATTAAACTCTTTAGACACAGGGCAAGTATATAAATCAATCAAAATAAGTTAGCTACAAAAGCTTCACTCCTATTACTCCTGCTTCCCTGTCCAAATTTCTTCCCTAAGTTTCAAAAACTTCTGTATAATCTGATTTGTACATTATTCTTAAAAGCTTAGATTATACCACACCAGTACGTTGAACTCAAAAACAGCTGTGACCTGATTTTCTACAGGTTCAAAACTAATACGGGTACAGTTAAAGGAGGTTATATAGCAAATACCCTATAACTAGCCTTCGTGCAAATGAGTATGGAAACTACTCCGTTTGAATTTAGTATTAGGATGTTTTTGCACCCCTTAGCCTTCTATAATTGAGGTAGTGCAGTATGCCTGTTGCCCCTCCACAAACCAAGACTCTTTCGTTCTGAACATACTGATCCAAGGCCTTCATGAGATGCAGAAAAAATGTTCAATCATTTCCCAGGTTCATTCATCTTTTCGGCAGCTAAGGTTATGCAGCGTTCAAAACTGCGGAATTTTATGATTAGTACCTCTCGCTTAAAACCACTCATGTTTCTCTTCGTTAGAAATGATACAGTTCATTTTAACCGTAACTAAACCAAAAAGCTATGAACAGAAACCAAAATGATCGCCAGGACAATTCCCGTGGCTTCCAGACACACCGTTCTGAACGATACCGCCATCCTGAGAACGACAACAATTACCGCTTCGACGACTATGGCTCTTCGGCACGCGGTGGCTATGGCAACGAGGGACACTCCGGCACCTGGGGCAACCAGGGCAACGAAATGGCAGGCTCCCGCAACACTGCTAACCAGGATACATATGGCACCTATAGCACCTCCAGAAATTACGGCAACATGGGTAGCTATGGCGGCGCACAAGGGTTCGGCACTTCCAGAGGAGGCACTATAGGTCAGCGCCACTATGGATCTGCAGATACCGACTACAACTTTGAGAGCGGCATGGGCAACCCTGGAGAAGCCCGTGGTAGTGACTATAGCCCAGCCGGCCGACGTGCTTATGCTTACGAGAGCGACTACAGCAGCCGTAGCTCAGGCAATGACCGGTATGGCGCTGGCAGCACCAGAGGGTTTCAGGATAACAATAGCGGAAACTATGGCTCTAATCAGAGTGACTACAACTACTATGGAGGCATGGGCTCACCAGACCAGGCCAGGCAGAGTAACCTGAACAGCCCAAGCCGCGGCATTAACTATAGCCCGGACAGGGACAACAGTTCTGACAATGATCAGAACAGAGGATTCCTCGGCCATAACCGTCGTGGAAGCCGGGGCTACGACAGAAATGAGTCCTCCTCTTCAGGAAGCCATGACCTTTACGGCTCTGACACTTCCAGAAGGTTCGAGGGCTCAAATCAGGGACGCTATAACTTTGACCAAGACGATTACAACTCCGGCAGTGGATCGTCTAGAGGCAACAGCAACTACGGCAGCAGCAACAAAAGAGGCAGCTATGGCTCCGACAGGTATAACTCGGCTAACTTTGGCGGGGCTGAAGGCAGCTACATGGGTAGCGGCTATAACCGCACCTCAGAAAACGAGTACGGCACCAGCAACCGCGACGGGGCCTATGGCGACAGAAATTTCAACAGAGGCTTTGTCAGCTCTGACAATAACTACCTGGCGAGCCGCAACCGTGGACGCACCTTTGACCGTGACCGTGGCGACGACCGCGACCGGGGCTTTGGAGGCAGATACTAAAATTTGAATACCAGTAGGATTAAGAAGGGCAAATTGATAGCAGCTTTTATAACTCATTTAACTCTGCTGTAAGCCTTACACCTACACCCCTATAACAGAAAGAGGCGCTATCATGTAGCGCCTCTTTCTGTTATAGGGGTGGTTGCTTTATCCGCAGACTGCGTAACTCCCGCATGCTGCCGTTAAACACATTGCAATCTACTTTTCCGGTGATGCCTTTGATGGCTCCCTCATCGGTATGCTGCCAGAAAGCCAGCTTTAGCGTATCGCTCTTCTCAAGCTTTAGTTTCGGCACCTTATAATGTGCAATCCAGAGAGGATACTCATCAAAATGACCGGCCAGGTAATCCTTGTAAAAATTATAGCCGGTATAGATGATAGGCTTCACGCCATACACCTTTTCCACCTGCGTCAGCCATACCTTCAGGTCCTTGCGCAGTTGCGCCACAGGTTGCCTGCCCCGTACTTCCACATCCAGCACAGGAGGCAGGTCTCCCGGCGCAAGTGTAACCATGGAAGTAAAGTTTTCAGCCTGCAGTTCCGGCTTGAGGTAAGGCAGGTAAAAATGATAAGCTCCACGCATAATACCTGCTGCACCGGCACCTTCCCAGTTATTCTGAAAGTGCTTGTCCTTTAAGCTCCTGCCTTCCGTCGCTTTTACAAAAGCAAAGGCAACTTCGTTTTCCCGCACCTGCTGCCAGTCTATCTCCCGCTGATAATGCGACACATCAATGCCATACACACTATAGCCCTCGGGCCAGGCAGGCTTGGGTTTCTCAACAAAAAACTCCACATAGAGCACTACCAGCGCCAGCGTTACCAGCACTGCCACCCCTACCCAGAACTTGTAGGGCGACGGCGGCCGCGAATTCTTTTTTGGTTTGGCCCTGGGCTTAGCGACGGGCTTAACGGCAGTTTTAGCTGTTGCCTTAGCGCGAACAACGCGTTTGGGAGGCTGCTTTGGAATAGCACCCCAGCCATCGTCTGCTGTAGATTTTCCCTTCCGGCTCAATGCTTACAGTATTTCCAGTTCCCGTTGCGGCACACCCGACAGATGCTCCAGTATCTCTCCGTCAGTTGTCATATAGCCTCTCATCAAGTCTGCTGTCAGGCACGAATGCACCGGCAGGATCCCGATCATGTCTCCAATGTGGTATTTCTCAAATTGCTCAGGGGAGGCTTTGATAACGCCATGCTCCTGCGACAGCGACACGAGGTCAATGCCATTGACCGGAGTCGTCCAGCCATCGTTCGTGAACTCCACCACACGGCCATATATCACAGAACTGTCTTCCAGCGGTAGTGCATCTTTGGAGAAATGTACGCTGCCTCCATAAATAATAATTTCCCCACGGTTAGGATGTTTGGCCACCACGGGGCAGGCCATGCATACGGCAACATCATCAAAGCTGCAGGAGCCGATGCGCTGTTGCATCACATCATAAAATACAAAGTTACCCGGCCTGATTTCATCTACTCCTGTCAGTGAATCCAGAATGCTGCACGAAGGCGTATCACCGATAGAGAGCTGCAGGTTCGGAAACTGCCCGATATAGCGTTCCCGGAGCAGTTGCAGAAGGTATACGGAAGTATTATGTATGGTTTGAATGGCATAAACATCCGTTTGCTTGTAGGTATGTCCATCGTGCACCACAAAACCGGCAAACTGTAGTTTATCGCTTTCCTTTATCTTCTGTATTATAGTATCAAGGGCTGTGTGGTTATTCGCCAACACCCCTGTGCGGCGATAGCCTGTATCTATTTTTACCCATATCTGTACCGGGTGCTTCAGGCCAATGGCCAGCGCCTCCACCGTCTCCACGTTTACAGCCAGCACATGTAGCTTTATGTGGGCGGCCAGTTCATTCATAGTGTCCATCTCCAGCACATTGGCCGGAAAAGCCACCATGATGTCTTTCCAGCCCTGGTTGGCAAAATAGCGAGCCATTTTTAAGGACGATACTGTAATGGCATCAATGTTATATTCCCGGAACCACGCGCCCACCTGCGCCGACTGATGCGTTTTGAAATGCGGACGCAACCGGATGCCGTTCTCCTTAGCCTTCTGCACCATCCTCCTGATGTTGTTCAAGCTTTTCTTCTTATCCAGTAGTAGTGTTGGTGTGGTTAATCTCATATATCAAAAACACAGTTTTTGTAGCAAATCTTGTGAAATTACACAGGTTTATGCTAAAAGTCACGAAAAAGAGGGCTTTTAGCTGACAATAATCATTTCCTGCCTCCCTTGCACAACCGAACTTTGCACATAGAAATTCAAGAATGAGGAGAGAAAATATGAATAGTGCCCCTATATATACCACCCCTGCTGCGCTGCTGGCTAAGTATGATGTGCCGTCGCCACGCTATACCAGCTACCCCACTGTGCCTTACTGGGACGATGCCCCGCTCACACAGGAGCGCTGGTTGCAGCATGTAAAAAAGGCTTTCCGGAAAACTAACACTTCCGAAGGCATCAGCTTATACCTGCACCTGCCCTTTTGCGAGCAACTCTGCACCTACTGTGGTTGCAACAAACGCATCACCAAAAACCACGGGGTAGAGGAGCCCTATATGCAGGCCCTGCTACAGGAGTGGGACCAGTACCTGGCGGCATTTGGAGAAAAGCCACGTATTACGGAATTGCATCTTGGCGGTGGCACGCCCACCTTCTTCAGCGCCGAAAACCTGAAAAAGCTGCTGGAGTCCCTGCTCAGCAAGGCAGAAGTAACTCCTGAGGCGGAATTTAGCGTGGAGGTGCACCCGAACGCCACCAACGCAGCGCAGCTTCAGGTGCTGTATGACATCGGCTTCAGAAGACTAAGTGTAGGCATTCAGGACTTTGACCCGCGCGTGCAGTTTGTCATTAACCGCATCCAAAGCTTTGAGCAGACAAAAGATTTGTTCGACACCGCTCGCGCTATCGGCTATACTTCTATCAACGGCGACATTATTTATGGCCTGCCCCACCAGACAGCTGACAGCGTGCGCCACACCATTGGGAAAGTAAAAGAACTGCGTCCGGAACGCATTGCCTTTTACAGTTATGCCCACGTACCCTGGAAAAGCAAAGCACAACGCCGCTATTCTGAAGCCGACCTGCCGGAGCCAGCCGAGAAGCGTGGCTTATATGAATTAGGAAGAAACCTTTTGGAAGAAGCTGGATATGTAGAAATAGGCCTGGATCATTTCGCGCTGCCGGAGGACGAACTGTATATTGCCGCGCAACAGGGCAAACTGCACCGCAATTTCATGGGCTACACACCCCGACACACTGAACTTCTGATTGGCTTGGGTGCCTCCAGCATCTCTGACACCGGCACTGCCTTTATGCAGAACATTAAAGAGGTAGAAGCCTACGAAGCAGCTGTTGCCACAGGTCAACTGCCAATTTTCAAAGGCCATGAATTAACACAGGAAGATATCCACATCAGGCAGCACATCCTGAACCTGATGTGCCGCCTGCACACTTCCTGGAGCAAGGACGAGGAACCTTATTTCGTGGATGCACTCGTTCGCCTTCAGCCATTAGCCGCCGATGGCTTAGTGGAATACCGCAATGGTTATATACAGGTGCTTCCGGCTGGAAGACCTTTCCTGCGCAACATCGCCATGTGCCTCGATGCACGGCTGTGGGAGGCAAAGCCAACAACGCCAGAATTTAGCAGATCAGTGTAAGCTGCCGGTTATATATCTAATTACCACTGCTCCTCCTGGGGGTGCAGAGGCCCTCTTTAGAGTCCAACGAGGGAAGCTTTATTTTGCCGCTTTCAGAGTTTATGTCATTGCAGTAGAGTATAAATTTATCATCTGCCAACTTGCTATAGAAGTAGCAAAGTAGAGCCTGAACAGCAGGTTCCCATCCTTAGACATGGAGGGGCAGGGGTGGTTTGACCCGGTAACGAGAATTCTAAAATGTCCACACTTGGAAATAGCTGATTGCATGACACAGCATCTCAGAAAAACCAGCAAAGCCTGAATTCTGTCTCAGAACCCTTACCTTTGTAGAAACAAGCATCACAGTCATGAGCTTTTTCTACGTTAAGGCGCTGCACATTATTTTTGTTGTTACCTGGTTTGCCGGGTTGTTCTACATTGTGCGTCTGTTTATATACTATGCAGAAGCGGATGAGAAGCCGGAGCCGGAAAAATCGATCTTACAACAGCAACTGGCCCTGATGCAGAAAAGACTGTGGTACGGCATCACCTGGCCCTCTGCTGTGCTCACGCTAATCTTCGGCCTAACGATGTTGTACCTCTACGGCTCCATCCCCGGCTGGCTCATTTGGAAGCTGTGTTTTGTTGTGGGGCTCTATATTTATCATTTCCTCTGTCATCGTATTTTCAGGCAACAGCAACACGGCATCCTGAAGTATACCCCAACTCAACTCCGCATCTGGAACGAAGTGGCCACGCTGTTCCTCATCAGCATCGTTTTTCTGGTGGTGCTGAAAAGCTCCCTCAGCATGCTCTGGGGCATCCTGGGGCTGATTCTCTTTTCCGCGATTCTCATGCTCGCCATTCGTATCTATAAAAGAGTCAGAGAAAGTTCTAAAAGTTAGAATGTTAAAGAGTTAGAAAGTTGAATTAGTAGTGAATCTGGCTCATTATGGCATTAAAACTTATACATACCAATCCAACTTCAAGCCATCTGATAAAATTTTATGCGTAGGTATATCTTATCCTACTCCATATAGGGCAGGTAGTAAGTTTTTTAACTGTAACTTTCTAACATTCTAAGTTTCTAACTTTTTAACTCTTTAATTAGCCCTATTTTTGTCGTATGAACCAAGCAGAACTGAAGCCTAACGAGAGAGAACTGATAAAACTGATTCGCTTCTTTAGCAAACGCGGTGACCAGCTGGTGGCTACAGGTAAGCTCAATGAAGAGCATGAGCAGTTGACAAAGGCGTGTCAGAATTTAGAGACGCAGCTTTACAGACATGCTGAAAACCGCGCCGCCATATTAGACAAGCGCCAGCGCCTCGAGAGAATTATTGAAGATAAGGCGCAATGTCCGAAATGTCATCAGGCGGACATGCTGAAAAAGACCGGAGTGGCTACAAATGAGTACGGCTGGAAGAGCAACACGTACCGTTGCCGCCGCTGCAATACCACGTTCACCTGGAACCGCCCGAATAATCCCTGGCATATGGTGGAGTTTCTGGAGCGTTACATCCAGGAACTGGAGCAGCAGTTACAAACTGAGCAGCCCGAAGAAATGCAACAGCATATAGAAGGCGCAATTCCGCAACTACAGGACAGTCTTTTCAGACTGCGCCCGGTGCTGCAAACTTCTGACGAAGAAGTAGCGGCACTGGAGCAAAAGGAAAAAGAAATGGGCAAACTTATTCACCAGTTCAAAAATTACCTCCTGATCGAAAAGATTAAGCTGGATACTTATCCGGATGAATAATTTTTTGAAAGCACCACCCACAAAAGCAATAGTCTGGCAGCGTATATCAACCTCACATTTGTTGTACAATTCAGTACCAGACGGCCAGCGTCAGAAAGGGATAAGAATACCTAGGCGGAACAGCATCTTAGCCAGGCGAAGTTTCAGCCAGTAAAAAGCTGCCGCTGCTGGTTTTCTCCAAAATCCTGCAGTTTCTTCCTTCTAACTGTTTATTTGTGAATACCTCAGCCGACCCCTTCCTGCCACCTATGTGCTTTTACATCACTTTTCTTTTCTGAGCCTTAAATCAGCAATAAAGGCTTTTTTATTTGTGTACAAGAAATAGTCCCCGAAGAAAATAATTTATTTGTTTTATCCGCAGTTAGATTCATATAAAGGGGAAGATTTACGGAACTGCTCCTAAATGAATCCTTGTCGCATGATTGTTGTTTCTTACTTTCATGAAGCAAAGAGCAGGCACAAAAGCCGGTTTATATGCTACATCAAAATCAAAACCGCTAAGAATATACATGTATAAATTATTGCTGTTATCTGCTTCGCTGTGCTTGCTGCAAACTCTTGCCACAGCGCAAACAAAGGTCACCACCTTCCACGACGAAGCCCGCACTTCTGTTAAAGAAGAATATTATATCACACCGGACTCTGCTATTGTTGGTTACTACAACCGCTACTACCCTACCGGGGAGCGCGAGGCACTGATGAAGTTTGTAGAAGGTAAAAAGGACAGTGTATACACGGAATTTTACCCTAATGGTAATCCAAAGATCCAGCTAACCTATGCCATGGACATTAAGCAGGGTCCTTTCAAGGCTTTCCAGCCAGATGGACGCCTGCTGCAGGAAGGCAGTTATGACAATGACAAGCAGAGCAATGTGCTCAAAACTTACTATGCCGATGGCACCCTCAAAACAGAAACCACCTTTGCAAATGGTTTTCCGGAGGGTCTGGTGCGCGAGTATTACCCCACAGGTAAACCTAAGTCGGAGATAACATATAAAGACAGCCAACAGAATGGGCCTGCCAAAACCTACTACCCGAGCGGCAACATAGAAACAGATGCTGTGTACCGAAACGGTATGTTGGAGGGCTCCTACAAGACATATTTCGACAATGGACAACTGCAGACAGAGGTAAACAATGTAGCGGGCCAGAAGAACGGCACTTTCAGGAGCTACTATAAATCCGGAAAGCTAAGCACGGAAGGCGGTTTTCTGGCTGGCAAAATGCACGGCCCGTCGAAAGCATACTTTGAAAACGGCAAGCCCCGCAGCGTGATTAACTATAAAAACGGTAATCCGGCAGGACTAACCCAATTCTTTTATGAAGACGGAAGCCTGCGCGAAGAAGCCAACTACAGCAACAACGGCAGCGATATTAAAATGACAACCTACTATGCCTCCGGCAATATAAAAGCGGAGGAGCAGTTTAAGGATAAAAAACGCAGCGGGAATTGGAAAATCTATTTTGATGTACCCGGCAAAAAAGTTCAGGTAAGCGAAAACTTTACCAACGACCAGCTTACCGGCGACCGCCTGACCTATCATGAAAACGGAGCAGTTAAAACGAAGGTGAAGTATGAGAAGACTAAAATCGTCGGCGTACTAAATGAGTTTTATCCATCCGGAAAGTTAAAATCTGAAACTAACCATAAAGACGGCCTTCGTTTTGGCCCCTATAAGCAGTTCTTCGAGAGCGGCAAAACAGAAGTAACAGGCCAGTTCCGCAACAACAGGGAAACAGGCAACTGGAAATACTTTGATGAAGAAGGAAAGCTTTTGAAAACGGTGGTTTTCCGGAACGGTCAGGTATTGGAAGAGAAGACGAAATAGGTAAACTATAAAACAGAAAAGCATCCAGAAATGGGTGCTTTTCTGTTTTATAGTCTCTTTCTGATACAGCTATTAAACTATTTTAAAAACAAATAATTAAATGCTATACTTTTGGCCTTGCAGCTACATCAGTTTCTTGTGAATGGAATAGTTGCTCCACCAGCCCCTCCTTGTGCTTACCGGGAACAAACAGTACCTGCGCCTTTAGCAACACCATGTAATCCAGCAGCGCATAAATAAAAAGCACCACACCGCTCATTTCCAGTACCTCTTCCATACAGTACAGCACCAGGTTATAGATATGATCGTATCCGTATCTCACATAGAAATATCCCTCAAAAAGCTCTAGTCCAAGTGCGCCTGCCACAAACATAGCACCTGAGGTTATGAACAGCGTTCTGGTTTTTAAAGGGAGACTCCACACAAAAGGCAGAAAAAAAGCCACTGCAGCTAACACCAGTACTCCATAAGGCACCACCCACGCCCAATACAGCAAGCCTGAAAGGTCACTTACCAGCATAGGCCTTACAACCTCACTTACATACTCATGTATCTGAAGACTCTCATCAACAGCCATAAAAAGAAAAACGATGCTCAGGATACCCCATTTTCTTCGCTCTGCTTTGTAACTACTTTTCAGGTGATATACAGCGAAAAGAAGTAATGAAGCCAGGAGCAATATAGCAGTGGAAAAGAAGGCAGGAACATTCTCTTCCCAGTTCATATCAAAACCCCGAATAAGTCGGTAAGCAAGTGTAGAAGGTTCAGGGTAATACATTTTTTCGTAAACCATACCTGCTATGTATGCCAACATTAAAACGAGCACCACTGCTGCAAGCGCCTTTGCTACGATCATCGGAAACAGCTTTATCACGTGAGAATGCTTGGCTGTGGGTTGGTTTGGAGGAGTGTTAAGCATAAGCAAATCAGGTTTCATCTACTCTATCAATGTAAAATATATTACACCTAAAACTTTGAATATGCCTCTATAGTTACAAAAAAATACAATTACTTAAATCAGACCACAAACCGGGGCTGAAATCTTATGCTAATAAGAGGGGTGTTTATGAAAATTTATGACTAACACTTCATTTAAACTGAAACTCACTTTCCCAAATGGTTCAGCCACACAGGTAAGGGTATAAAAAAACTACAACTAGCCCCGTCTCAAAAAATGCCAACAAAATAACAAACCAATTTTTCCACAGAAAACCTTCAATTGCTGAACTACTTAGCTAATTATCCACTAAACCTACCCATATCTTTGATTTTTAATTCCTAAATCTTCAAATTACCTTCGTAACCTAAACACGAGTAGCATGACCCAAAACGGACTGAACACAGACATCCGAACCGACTGGAGTCTGGAGGAGATAAAAGCGATTTATAATAAGCCAGTGCTGGAGCTGATAGTAGAAGCGGCTAATGTGCATAAGCAATACCAGGCTACCGGCGAGGTGCAGGTTTGTACTTTATTATCCGTGAAAACAGGTGGCTGTTCTGAAGACTGCGCCTACTGCCCGCAGGCAGCCCGGTACAATACAGGTGTTGACGTGCATAAACTGCTGCAACAGGAGCAGGTGCTGGCATCAGCCCGCCGCGCAAAGGAAGGCGGCTCTACCCGTTTCTGCATGGGCGCTGCCTGGCGCGAAGTGCGCGACAACCGCGACTTCGACAAGGTGCTGGACATGGTAAAAGGCGTGAATGATTTGGGACTGGAAGTTTGCTGCACTTTAGGTATGGTGAACGAGTACCAGGCAGAACGGCTGAAGGAAGCCGGACTGTATGCCTACAACCACAACCTGGACACCTCCGAAGAGCACTACGACAAAATTATCACCACCCGCACCTATGATGACCGCTTAGGAACGATTAACAACGTACGCAAAGCAGGAATCTCTGTTTGCTCAGGTGGTATCATCGGACTGGGCGAAACGGACGAAGACCGCATTGGCATGCTCTATACCCTGTCCACGCTGGAGCAGCATCCGGAGTCTGTGCCGGTAAACGCGCTGGTGCCGGTAAAAGGCACACCACTGGAGAACCAGCCGCGCGTATCTGTATGGGAAATGGTGCGCATGATTGCCACTGCCCGCATCCTAATGCCTAAAACAATGGTTCGCCTCTCAGCTGGCCGTGAGCAGATGGACGTAACGGAGCAGGCACTTTGCTTTTTGGCTGGTGCGAACTCCATCTTCACAGGAGAGAAACTGCTAACGACGCCAAACCCTGACTTTGACCAGGACAAAGCGATGTTCGACCTGCTGGGCCTCTCCCCACGCAAATCATTTAAAGAAGAAACATTGCCACAGACGGTGTAACAGCCGCCTATGGAAATACATAAACGATTACAGCAAAAGCTGGCGGAACGGGCGGCGCAAGGCAACTTGCGCCAGCTCAAAACTGCCACCGGCCTCACCGACTTCTGCTCAAATGATTACCTCGGACTGGCCCGTTCCGAAAAACTGCGGGCACACATTCAGGCAACAGAGCAGCAGTACAGCCATCTACCGTTGGGAGCTACCGGCTCGCGACTATTATCTGGCAACCACACTTTATTTGAGGAACTGGAGGAAACGATAGCCAAGTACCACCATGGAGAGGCAGCCTTGCTGTACAATTCCGGGTATGCGGCTAACGTCGGGCTCCTGTCTGCCTTGCCACAGCGGGGCGACACCGTTTTTTACGACGAGGCAAGCCACGCCTCTATGAAAGACGGCCTGCGCCTGAGCTTCGCAAAAAGCTACAGTTTCCGGCACAACAACCTGCAGGACCTGCAGCAGAAGCTGAAGCTTGCTACAGGGCAGGTATATGTGGTAGTGGAGTCTGTCTACTCCATGGAAGGCGATAAAGCGCCGCTGCAGGAATTGGCGCAGCTGTGCAAAAGTGTGAATGCAGCACTAATTGTAGACGAGGCACATGCCGTGGGCCTTTACGGAGAAAAAGGTGAAGGATTAACCGTGGCACTGGGCTTAGAGAACCAGGTATTCGCGCAGGTGATTACCTATGGCAAAGCAATGGGAGCACATGGGGCCGCTGTAGTAGGGCCACAGGTGCTGCGCGATTTCCTAATCAACTACAGCCGTGCCTTTATCTATACCACCGGTTTACCGACGCATGCATTGGTTACGCTAAAATGTGTCTATGATCTGCTGCCGGAACTGGAAAAAGAGCGCCAGCAGGTAAAAATGCTATCCAGCCATTTATCTGAGCAACTGAATAAGATAAACGGCATCCGCTGTACTCCTGCAGAAAGTGTGATACTTTCTGTTTTTGTTGAAGAAGGCGGCACTGCGAAGCTAAAAGCACTGGCTTCGTTTTTACAGGCAGAGAAGTTTGATGTGCGCCCCGTGCTAAGCCCTACCGTGCCGAAAGGCCAGGAGCGCCTGCGGGTGATCGTGCATGCATATAATACATTACAGGAAATTGAAGGCCTCGTGAAGGCCATAGCCAAAGGAATATGAAAAGCTATTTTATCACCGGCATCGGAACAGACGTGGGCAAAACAGTTGCTGCCGCCATCCTGACCGAAGCCCTTCAGGCCGACTACTGGAAACCTGTGCAGGCAGGTGGCCTGGATTTTACGGATACCGATACTGTTAAGAGCCTGGTTTCTAACACCGTGTCCGTATTTCACCAAGAAGCATACCGCCTGAAGATGGCTGCCTCCCCACACCGCGCCGCCGCTGCCGAAGGCGTAGAGATTGACGTGCACGGCATGAAGCTGCCGCAAACAGAGAATAAAATGGTGGTGGAAGGTGCCGGAGGATTGATGGTGCCCCTCAACAAACGCTTCCTGATGCTGGACCTGGTGCAACAACTGGGGCTGGAGGTAGTACTAGTCTCCCGCAATTACTTGGGTAGCATCAACCACACCTTACTCACAGCCGAGGTATTACGCTACCGCAAAGTGCCGGTGGCCGGCATTATCTTTAACGGTGAAGAAAACACTGCCTCCGAAGATTTTATCGTGAACTACACCGGCCTGCGCAAACTACCTTCTATTCGGCAGGAGGCTGAGTTTTGTAAAGAAGCCGTAGCAGCATACGCGCAAGAGTTTAAATCCATATTATAGAAAAAAAGACTCAGAATTTGGAAGAACTTCTACACTTTGATTTTTGAATTAAACCTACAACAGTAAAATGTCTTTATCCCAACGCGACCAGAACGTCATCTGGCATCCGTACACACAGATGAAAACAGCTGCCCTTCCAATCCCGATCGTTCGGGGAGAAGGAGCCATGTTATACGCGGAAGATGGTACGGGTTATGTTGATGCTGTTTCGTCGTGGTGGGTGAACCTGCACGGGCACGCACACCCCTACATTGCCCAGAAGGTTGCAGAGCAGTTGCAAACGCTGGAGCATGTTATTTTTGCCGGCTTCACACACGCCCCAGCTGTGGAATTAGCTGAGCGCCTGCTGCAAATCCTGCCGCAGGGCCAGAGCCGTATGTTCTACTCCGACAATGGCTCTACTGCTGTGGAAGTGGCGCTGAAAATGGCCATCCAATACTGGAACAACCTCGGTACTCCTAAAAAGAAAATCATCGCTTTCCGAGACAGCTACCACGGCGACACCTTTGGTGCCATGGCTGTTAGCGCACGTAGCGCCTTTACCGCCCCCTTTTGGTCTTACCTGTTCGAGGTAGAGTTCGTGGATGTGCCCGTTCCTGGTAAAGAGGAAGAGACAGTAAAGCAGCTGGAAGCTTATGCCTCAGGTGGTGATGTGGCCGCATTTATTTACGAGCCGCTGGTGTTGGGCACAGCGGGCATGGTCATGTATACGCCGGAGGTACTAAACAAACTCATGCAACTCTGCCAGCAGCACAACATCCTGACCATTGCCGATGAAGTAATGACGGGCTTTGGACGTACCGGCCGTACCTTTGCCACCGACTACCTGCAGCATCAGCCGGATATGGTTTGCCTTTCGAAAGGGCTCACAGGCGGCACCATGGCGCTTGGAGCAACTTCCTGCAACGAAAAAATCTACGAAGCCTTTCTGCACGAAGACAAAAGCAAAACGCTCTTCCATGGCCACAGCTACACGGCCAATCCCGTAGCCTGCGCCGCCGGTTTAGCCAGCCTCGACCTACTGCTGCAATCTGAGACACAGGACAACATCCGCCGCATCTGCAGCCAGCACAACGCATTCGCAGCGCGCATAAAGCAAATGCCATATATAAAGGAAGTGCGTCAGCAGGGCACCATACTGGCTGTAGAATTTGAGGACAGCACCACCTCCTACTTTAGCGACCTGCGGGATACGCTCTACAGCTTTGCATTATATCATGGCGTTATCCTTCGGCCGCTCGGTAATATCATCTATGTTATTGCGCCCTATTGCATCACTGATGAGCAGCTTAACCAGGTATATCAGACCATTTCAGGGATGCAGGAGGTGGTTTCCGGTAACAGGCATTACCCCCGCCCGGACCTAACAATGCTGCACGACTAACCTTTCTGCCTCCCTTCAAACCTCATTCCCTTTTCTGATCTTAGCCGCATAGTCTGCGATTAATCTTATACCTTTACCGGGATTTGGAAGCAGAGAAATCACATATCATCATTAGAGGAACAGGCCTTATCTCGCCGCAAGGGTATGATGCAGCGTCAGTTGCCGCCGCCTATACTGCAGGCATTCCTTCCTTTTCTACGGTTATGCATCATGGGCAGGCCGTTCCGGTTGCCGCACTTCCCACCACAGCCGAGGCTGAACTGCAGCGTCTAACCCATTCAGACCCAAACTACCGGCAACTTGACCGCTCTGTGCTGCTGGCTATCTATGCCGCACGACAGGCTGCTGCAGAAGCAGGCTGGCTGCAGGAAGGCACAGCTACTGCAGACGATTTAGGGGTGAACATTGGTTCTTCGCGAGGTGCCACAGGCCTGTTTGAGCAGCATTTCAGTGGCTATCAGCAAAGCCCCGAAGGTGCGCTTTCTTCCAGCGCCTCTCCTACCACCACCTTAGGCAACCTCTCCAGTTGGGTGGCGCATGCCGTAAATGCGGGTGGCGCACAAATCAGCCATTCGATTACATGCAGCACCGCATTGATGGCTGTGGCCAATGGCGTGGCCTGGCTGAAGGCAGGTATGGCACAACGCTTTCTGGCAGGAGGCACCGAGGCACCCCTTACGCCTTTTACATTGTCGCAGATGAAGGCTGTGGGTATTTACTCTAAACTAGCTGTTCAGCCTTACCCCTGCCAGCCTTATGCGGTAGAAAAGCAGAATACCTTTGTTTTAGGCGAGGGTGCAGCTGTTTTTGCCCTGGAGCAGGTAGCATCAGATCGGCTTGCAGCAGGCGATGTGGTGGTGGAAGCCGTTGGTTTAGGATTTGAGAAGATAATGAGTAAAACGGGCATTTCTGCGGAAGGTATCAACTTTCAGAAGTCGATGCGGCATGCGCTTGCGCAATTACCGGAGCACGATCGCCAGGTAGATCTCATTATTACGCACACCCCCGGCACCCGCGCCGGCGACAGAGCAGAACTTGCCGCTATAGAAGCTGTTTTTGGAGAAAAGTCGCCTGCTATCACCACAAACAAATGGCTGATCGGCCATACCCTCGGTGCCTCCGGTGCCCTTAGTCTCCAATATGCCCTTTATGTTTTGCAGCACCAACAGTTTGCGGCCATTCCTTTTCCTACCCTGCTTCCTTCCTTCAGCGTCTCTCGCTTTACCCGCATTATGATTAATGCCGCAGGGTTTGGTGGCAATGCGGCAAGTATAATTGTGTACTGCAACCGTTAATAGCTCTTGGGAAGAAGCCTGTACTTCAGCAGTTATCGCCTGTCATTTTCATTGTTACAGTATAGCTTCTACTAGCATAAAAACTCAGCTATACTATTAAACAAGGAGGCTAGGATTTTACAGAGCGCGTTTTTTGTAGCTATAGTTTTGATAACCTACGATATTATGCTCCTTTTTTGCTAATTTTACGGCATAACAATCTTTCATTTTTCAATTACATAAATGAGAATTCTGAAATTCGGTGGCACCTCTGTAGGTTCTGCTGAGAGAATGAGGGCGGTTGCCTCGCTCATCCAAAGCGATGAGCCTAGAATTGTGGTGTTGTCTGCTATGTCGGGCACCACAAATGCGTTGGTACAAATAGCTGAGACGCTGTACCAGAACAAGAACCAGGAAGCGAATGCGCTGATTGATGCGCTGCATGATAAATATAAACAGGTGGTAGAGGAACTCTACACCTCCACCGAAAAAAGAAAACAGGCGAACGACCTGCTGACAACTCATTTCGATTACCTCCGCGCATTTACGCAGGACCTGTTCACGATTCATGAAGAGCGGGCGGTGCTGGCGCAGGGTGAGTTGCTTTCGACGGCATTGTTCCAGTTCTTCCTTGAGGAGAATGGCATTCCGTCGGTGTTGCTGCCGGCCCTGAACTTCATGAAAATTGATGAGAACGAAGAGCCGGACGCACCATACATCGCGAAGCAACTGAAAACAGAACTGGAGCAGTACCCGGATGCAAAGCTTTTCATTACCCAGGGCTACATCTGCCGCAATGCGTTTGGCGAAATAGATAACCTGAAGCGTGGGGGCTCTGACTATTCTGCTTCCCTGATAGGTGCTGCTGCCGATGCCGACGAAATCCAGATCTGGACCGACATCAGTGGCATGCATAACAACGACCCGCGTATCGTCAAAAACACCTACCCTATCGCGGAACTGTCTTTTGATGAGGCGGCAGAGCTGGCCTATTTCGGTGCTAAAATTCTGCACCCAAGCAGCGTAACACCTGCCAAGAAAAAGAATATACCGGTACGCCTGCTTAACACCATGGAACCCGAGGCGCAAGGTACTACCATCTCCGCTGAGAGCACTGGTGGCAGCATCAAAGCCGTAGCTGCGAAGGATGGCATCACTGCTATCAAGATAAAGTCAGGGCGGATGTTGTTGGCATATGGTTTCCTGCGCAGTGTTTTCGAGGTATTTGAGCGCTACAAGACACCAATCGACATGATTACTACCTCTGAGGTAGCTGTTTCTCTGACTATCGACAATGACAAGTCTCTGAATGAAATCGTTTCAGAGCTGGAGGCTTTCGGCCAGGTTGAAGTGGACACAGCGCAAACGATCATTTGTGTTGTAGGTGATTTTATCTCTGCGCGCAGCGGATCTGCCTTGAAGATATTCACATCCCTGGAAGAGGTTCCGGTACGCATGATATCTTATGGCGGCAGCAAGAACAACATCAGCCTGCTGATTGACACCAGCAACAAAGTAGAGGCTCTGACAAAACTGAACGAAGGAATTTTTTGAGAGAAACACATCAAATGCTTAACCTAAACTTAGAGGAGTTGCAACAGCAGCAAACTCCTTTTTATGCCTATAACTTAAACCTGCTGCGCCAGACGCTGCAAGCATCAAAGCAGGAAGCCGACAAGTATAATTATCACGTACATTATGCCCTGAAAGCGAACGCAAACGCTCCCGTGCTGGATGCAATGCGCGAATTCGGCTTTGGAGCAGACTGCGTGAGTGGAAATGAGATTAAAGCAGCCATTGAAAATGGCTTTGCACCCCAGGATGTCGTTTTTGCAGGAGTAGGCAAATCCGATGCTGAAATAAACTATGCCTTAGAACAGGATATCTTCTGCTTTAACTGCGAGTCGAGCCACGAGTTAGAGGTGCTGAATGAGCTGGCGGAGAAGAAAGGGCGAGTGGCGCGGATAGCGCTGCGCATTAACCCGAACGTGAACGCCAATACGCACAAGTACATCACTACTGGCCTTGAGGAGAATAAATTCGGTATTAACGCATGGGAACTGGAAAGTGTGCTGGAGCAGCTAAAGGAGCTAAAGCATCTCGAGTTGATTGGCATTCACTTCCACATCGGTTCCCAAATTACAGACCTTACGGTTTTCAAAAACCTGTGCACGCGGGTGAATGAATTTCAGGAGTGGTTCTTGGCGCGTAACATACAGTTGCAGCATATAAACGTAGGCGGAGGCTTGGGCGTGGATTATTATCACCCGGAGCAACAGCCTATTCCTGATTTCGAAGCTTATTTCGGGCTTTTCAACCAGTTCCTGGAATTGCGTCCGGGGCAGGAAGTGCATTTTGAGCTGGGCCGTGCGCTGGTGGCACAATGCGGTACACTTATATCAAAGGTGCTGTACATCAAAAATGGCCAGAATACGAATTTCGCTATTCTGGATGCCGGCATGACGGAACTGATTCGCCCGGCCCTGTACCAGTCGTATCATAAAATTGAGAATCTGACAAGTGAAAAAGCAGAAGCCCGTTATGATGTGGTAGGCCCTATCTGTGAATCGTCTGACTGCTTTGGCAAGGCTGTCATCCTTCCTGAAACCCAAAGAGGTGACCTGATTGCTATCTGGTCGGCAGGGGCTTATGGTGAGGTGATGGCCTCGGCTTATAACCTGCGCGATAAAGCAAAAGCGGTATACCTGTAAGAGCTAAAAATGACATAAAAACAAAACCCGGCTTCTTAAAGAAGCCGGGTTTTGTTTTTCACCTGTTTGCTTTTCTGATAAAAAGAAGGCTATTCGCCTCCGTATGTTAGCCTGTTACTAATCCGGCGTTATGATAAAGTCAGGTTCTGCCTGTGCTATTCCTTTTTGCCCATGCAGGTAATTTGCAAAAGCTAATGCATTGCCTTTCGATGCATTGTCAACTTTTACTACATACGTACCTTCGCCAATTGATTTCAGCACTTCTGCATTATATTCCTTCGCAAGTTGCTGTAGCACTTCCGTTTCGCCATTTTCCAGTGTTACAATAACCTGATTACTGACACCGAGCAAGCTGTTGCCATCCCTGAAATAAGGGGAAGCATAGCTTATGTTAGGATCTTTTGCTAATTCCTGCAAGGCCTGTTCCACCTGATTGCTGTTCAATCCGTCTACCAACGCAACTCTGTGCAACAACGCTGCATCTGTTGCCACCTGCTCTGTTGTTTTCTTTACAAATACATACTGCGTTAAGATACGCTGCTCCTGATCTGCGGTCAGGCCGCCCACGAAAGATACCAGTACGTCTTTCGTATACACATTGCCTAAAGCTTTCTGATTCTGCCCTGTAAAGTAGGTATAGTTTGTAGAAGACTGTCCTGCCTGAGCCTTTAAAAGGTTGGGACCAGCTTTAATATTACGTATTGGAGCAGGGCCATCTTGCCTGCAGGAAGTGAATGCAAAGAGTAGAGTGAGAGTTGCTAAAACAGGAATTAGGGTTCTTTTCATATCCGTACAAATTATATCGCCATCTGATATTTATTAGTACGGCCAAACTTATTTTAAAGCTAAAAAAAAGTGTGCGAATATAAATATTTCTTAGTAGTCACATTTTACGTGCTAACATTTATCTAATTTATTGCATTCTACTAATATATAGACCTAAAAACCTTAATTTGCTGTTTATAGAAGGTTTTCTGTTGTAACTATAGGAGGTTTAATGTTGTAATTATGGAAGCTTTTTTTCCTTTTCAAAACCCAAACTCACAGTGACTTGCACAATAAATGCACCAGCCGCTTTAAGCTAACACTGATACTTCAGAAGTTAATTTTTGCCATGTGCGCAAATTCTGCTGATTTCCATTTTCTGACAGTTTCCGGTCATCCTGCAACCCTACATACACACCACTTCCCTCCTTGGTCAAACCCAAATATCCTCATGCTTTTACCGCTCTTCCCGCTCAAAGCTAAGTTCCTCTAACCTTTCTTCTTCCTCATAGAAATTCGTAATAGCCTCTGTCAGTTGCGGAAACTCCACCAGAAAACCATCATGCCCGTAGTCGGACTGAATAAGGTAAAAGGATGAATGCGCCACGTGCTCGTGCAGGAAGCGCTGCTCCTCCACCGGAAACAGCACATCTGAATTTACTCCTACAAAAAGGCTTTTTGCCTTGAGTTGCGCCAGCGCCTTTTCGAGTCCACCTCTGTCGCGGCCCGCGTGGTGGGAGTCCATCGCTTTGGAAAGCAGCCAATAGGTATAGGCATTAAAACGTTTTGCCAGCTTTTCGCCCTGGTGCACCTGGTAACTGGAAGCCCGGAAATTGTCTGTGATGCTGTTGCCGGGTTCCTGCTGAGTTGCCGCATAAGTGTTGTAATGCCGGTACGAAAGCATGGCAATGGCCCTGGCTGTTTTCAGACCTTCTGAACCGGCAGTTTCAGTGTCTGTTGCCCAACTCGGATCCTGGCGGATAGCCATGCGCTGGGTTTCGTTAAAAGCAATGCCCCAGGGTGAGTGGCGTGCATTGGAGGCCACATGGATTAACCGTTCAAACACATCAGGCTGAAGCAGTGCCCACTCCAGTGCCTGCTGCCCACCTAAAGACCCTCCTATTAACGTATGTACACGCTCCAGTTCCAGGTCCTTCCGCAGCAGATCAAAAGCAGCCACCACATCACGGTTGGTCAATTGCGGGAAAGCATGATAATAAGGCTGTTGCGTCTCCGGGTTAACGCTGAGCGGCCCGGTGGAACCATAGCAACCACCCAAGGTGTTGGCGCAGATCACGAACCACTCGCGTGGGTCATACAGCTTGCCCTCCCCAAACAACTCGCACCACCAATCGGTAAAGTCAGCGCTGCCGGTTAAGGCATGGCACACCCACACCACATTACTGCGCTGTGCGTTAAGCGTGCCAAAGGTGGTATAGGCAAGCTGGAAGCCGGGCAGCGTAGCACCCGACTCCAGTGTAAAAGTATTCTTGTATTCAAAAACGTGATGTGTTGGCATATTCTCTTCTTATTATGCGGGCTCCGGTTGCCCCTCCTTTACTTTAGCAAAAGCCTGCTCAAAATCGGCTTTTATGTCTTCTATATGTTCGATACCGGCCGATACGCGCAGCAACGTTGGCTCTACTCCTGCATTAAGCTGTTCGGCATCAGAGAGCTGTTGGTGTGTGGTAGAAGCCGGGTGTATGATAAGTGTTTTGGCATCGCCCACGTTGGCTAAATGGCTCACGAGTTTCAGGCTGTCTACAAAACGCTCTGCCTGCTGTTTGTCTCCTACTTTCAACTTAAAGGAAAGCACGCCACCGAAACCGCGCTTCAGGTATTTTTTTGCCAGTTCGTGGTAGTTGCTGCTTTCAAGGCCCGGGTAATTCACAGACGCTACCTGCTCATGTTGCTCCAGCCACTTTGCCAGCTCCAGCGCGTTCTGCACTGTTCTGTCCAGGCGAAGCGAAAGTGTTTCAAGGCCTTGCAGCAACAGAAAGGAGTTGAACGGGCTAAGGGCAGGGCCAAAATCGCGCAGGCCTTCCACACGGGCACGTATCGCGAAAGCGATGTTTCCGAATGGCCCGTCAGTTCCAAACACCTCCCAGAACTTCATACCATGGTAGCCTTCGGATGGCTCAGAGAACTGGGGAAACTTGCCGTTGCCCCAGTTAAAATTACCGCCGTCCACTATCACACCGCCAATGCTGGTACCATGTCCGCCAATCCATTTGGTGGCCGATTCCACTACTATATTGGCGCCGTGCTCCAGCGGGCGGAAAAGGTAACCACCTGCCCCAAAGGTGTTATCCACTATCAGCGGAATGTCATACTTGCGGGCCAGCGCTGCAATGGCCTCAAAATCAGGAACATTAAAGCGTGGGTTGCCGATGGTCTCTAAATAAATGGCCTTTGTATTTTCATCAATCAGCTTCTCATAGCTTTCCACCTCATCGTTCTCCGCAAAACGCGACTCTATCCCCAACCGCTTGAACGATACCTTAAACTGGTTATAAGTACCACCATACAGAAACTTCGTGGACACAAAATTGTCTCCGGATTCCAGGATGTTGCTCAGCGCTATAAACTGTGCTGCCTGCCCGGATGCCACCGCCACGGCTGCTGCACCACCTTCCAGGGCTGCTATGCGCTTCTCGAACACATCCGTAGTCGGGTTCATGATGCGGGTATAGATATTCCCAAACTCCTTCAGGGCAAACAGATTGGCCCCATGCTCCGCATTTTTGAAAGCGTAAGAGGTAGTCTGGTAAACAGGTACGGCACGGGACTGTGTAGTAGGGTCAATTTCCTGGCCGGCGTGTAGCTGTAATGTTTCGAAGTGTAGTGTCTCTGACATGGTTGTTCGGTTTATGGGTTAGGAATGGCTGATTGATCTAATGGGAAAGCGCCCGAAAGCGTAAGATGTGCAGCAGAAAGCATGTGTGTGCCCGATGCTGTAAAACGGGGGATTTGCTTAGCAACAACAGCAACGCATGGCGCACATGGGCGTGCGCATGTATTTTGTAGCCTGTGCTAAAATATGCCGCCGCAACAGGACTGCTGCTGGCGTCGAAAATAATAAACTGTGCTGTGCTGAATTGATTCCCTTTTTCATGTTCGTATCAATTTATATTCTTCCGGATGTTCCGAAATCAGGAATTAGCACCTTAACCTCGTTAGTTAGGTTGCTAGAGTTTCACAGAGCCTGTCTCTCCACTCTTCTTTATAAATCAAATCCCGAAGGGATAGTTGACTTGATATTGCAATGATAAAGCGCTAATAAAGCAATTCCAAATAAAAATATAGATTTATTTTGGTTCTTTGCTTCCACCAGCGGCTTCTTTCAACTCCTACGACAGCACAAGTTTTTTGTTGTACAAAACCCTGAAAGTAAGCTACTCAGCGCTCAAAAGCTGATTTAAATCAAACATCACCAGATTGCCACATCCCTTCTTATAATGCTGTTTAGGCTCATTACCGGGACTTAACGCTACTTAACATTATGATTTATTAATAAGGTACATCTAAGAATAGCATCAACTATGTACAACAGACACAGCAGATGCAAAATATCATATTCAGCATAACATGCAACATATAGGTTGTATAGTATAAAACCCCCTTTACCTATCACAGTATAATACAATATTATTTGCTGCCTATATTTTACAAGTGCACAACAATTGGCAACTTCATTCAGAATTATTTCCGGACCTATAAAATATAGTTAACTTTGCTCGCCTATAACGACACCGAATTAATGGAGGCCATAAAAGAAACTAACTTCTCCTTTGCCGGCCAAACTGGCTTTTACAGAGGCAAGGTCCGGGATGTATATTATTTTGAAGACCAGTTGGCCATTGTTGCCACTGACCGTATTTCTGCATTTGATGTGGTACTTCCCCGTGCGATTCCTTACAAGGGACAGGTGCTGAACCAGATTGCCAGCCTTAACCTGAAGGCAACCTCCGATATTGTACCCAACTGGGTGGTTTCTACACCAGACCCAAATGTAACCATCGGCTACAAGTGTGAGCCATTTAAGGTAGAAATGGTGATAAGAGGGTATCTGGCAGGGCATGCCTGGCGTGAGTATAAAGCAGGAAAACGTATGTTGTGTGGCGTGGCACTACCGGAAGGATTACGTGAAAACGACAAGCTGCCGGAGCCGATTATTACACCAACGACCAAAGCCGATGAAGGCCACGATGAAGATATTTCAAGAGAAGAAATTTTAGCGCAAAACCTTGTATTAGAACAGGATTACCTTATCTTAGAGCAATATACACGCGCGCTTTTTGCCCGTGGCACAGAATTAGCGAAACAACAGGGCCTTATTCTGGTTGACACTAAATATGAGTTTGGCAAATATAAGGGAGAGGTATACCTGATTGACGAGATTCATACCCCTGACTCTTCCCGCTACTTTTACAGCGAAGGTTACGAAGATCGGCAGCAGCAGGGAGAGCCACAGCGACAGCTTTCAAAAGAATTTGTGCGGCAGTGGCTGATTGAAAACGGCTTCCAGGGAAAAGAAGGACAAACAGTGCCGGAAATGACAGACGAGGTAGTACGTGGCATTTCGGAGCGCTATATTGAGCTGTATGAGGTGTTTACAGGGCAGCGGTTTGAGAAAAAGCCATATGAAAATGTGCTATCCCGCATAGAACAGAAAATTGTTAACAATAATTTTAGCACCAAAAATTAAGAAAATTAAAGTAGATTTTGGTACATTCGCATATAAATCCTTATTGGTAGATCTATGAAGTACACGATTGATAAGAAAGAAAACTATACAATTATCACGATAGATGAGAAGAAGCTGGACACTTCGATAGCGCCGGACCTGAAATCTGAGTTCGTGAAGTTGAACGCAGAGGGCATCACCAATCTGATTCTTGACCTGAGTAATGTAAAATACACTGATTCTTCTGGCCTTAGCTCCATTTTAATAGCTAACCGCCTGTGCAACTCATCAAGCGGCTTGCTGATTCTGACGGGCTTGCAGGATCATGTTATGAAATTGATAACTATTTCAAAGTTAGAGTCTGTGCTTAACATTCTGCCTACAGTGGAAGAAGCAATTGACCGTGTGTTCCTGCACGAGATTGAGCAGGACCTGACTAACAAAGAAGACTAAGTATACTGCCCGTTGTGGATTTCGAACTCAGGATACTGGGCAGTTCGTCGGCCACACCATCGGCAAACAGACACCATACCGCACAGGTACTTACCATAGACAATCAGTACCACCTGATTGATTGCGGTGAAGGAACGCAGATGCAGCTGATGCAATACAAGATAAAGCATCAGCGCATCTGCAATATTTACATCAGCCACCTCCACGGCGATCACTATTTTGGATTGGCAGGTCTCCTGTCCTCCATGCACCTGCAGGGCCGTCACACACCGCTTTACCTCTTTGGCCCTCCCGGCCTCATAGAGATTCTAAGCTTACAGTTCAAATATTCTGGTACGAACCTTTGTTATCCGCTCATTTTTCATGAGCTGGATACTACCAGCCATAAAAAGATTTTTGAAAACAAGCAGATTACGGTACATACCATTCCGATGGAGCACCGTGTACCCTGTTGCGGCTTCCTGTTCCGGGAAAAGCAGAAGGCGCGACCGCTCATAAAAGAGAAGCTTCCCCCTTTCTTAACACCCCCGCAACTGGTGAGTCTCAAGTGGGGCGAGGATGTTACAGATGAGCATGGGAATGTGCTGGTGTATAACCGGGATGTAACCATGGAGCCGAAGCGCAGCAGAAGCTATGCTTACTGCTCCGATAGCCGTTTTAAGCCCACGCTTCTCCCCTACCTTCACTACGTGGACCTGCTTTACCATGAGGCTACCTTTACAGATGAGTTACGTGAACGTGCTTACTATACTTTCCATAGCACAGCCCGACAGGCTGCCGAACTTGCAGCTGCAGCACAAGTACGCCGTTTGCTCATAGGACACTTCTCTGTTCGTTACAAGGACCTCACTCCGCTCTTAACGGAAGCACAGGAAGTGTTTCCACAAGCGGATTTAGCTACTGAAGGTAGCATCTTCTGTATCCGGGAATAGAATTAGGCTGTAAAAATTGGAGTACTTCATGAGTTCAGCCTCTTCAGAGATGCTGATTTAAGCTCATTCTAATGCATTTCTCCTAAATGTTGTGCTGTACATGCTATATATTCGGAGGTACAGATTTACTGAATAATAGTAACTTGCAGGTTGAATACCTTATTGTTTGAAAGCCATCTATTTCATGCAGCAGCATACTTCTACTTCTGAGAAAAGGCGCACATACCTGTTCCTCGTGCTTAGCGGCATCTTTATATCCAATGCCTTGCTGGCGGAACTGATTGGGGTGAAGATATTTTCAGGAGAAGCTCTTTTTGGACTTCCTGGCGCACAAATACCTGTATTAGGTGGTTCTAAACTGGACTTTAACCTGACAGCAGGCGTTATCATCTGGCCGGTTGTATTCATTACCACCGACATCATAAATGAGTATTTCGGGAAAGCAGGGGTAAAAAAAGTAAGTGTCCTGACAGTGCTGCTCATCCTGTATGCCTTCCTTGTTATCACCATTGTAACAGGCCTGCCGCCAGCTCCCTTTTGGTTAGATGTGAACAGCACCGATGCCCAGGGCAACCCTTTTAATATCAACATCGCTTTTAACAGCGTATACCGTCAGGGGCTGGGCATTATCATCGGCTCTGTGGTGGCGTTCCTGATTTCGCAGTTCCTGGATGCCACCGTATTCCATTGGCTGCGCCAATTCACGGGCAGCAAAAAAATCTGGCTCCGCGCGACAGGCTCCACACTGGTGTCGCAGCTCATAGATAGCTTTGTGGTTCTGTTTGTGGCTTTCTTTCTCTTCGGCAACTGGCCCATGGAGCAGGTATTATCTGTTGCTCTTATCAACTACATCTATAAATTCGCGGTTGCTATCCTGCTCACACCGCTTCTCTACGTAGCCCATTACCTCATCGACAGTTATTTAGGAGAAAGAGAAGCCGAGAAAATGATGGAGGAAGCGCAAGTTGAACAATAAACGACCTTTATTCTTCAAAAAACCGATACATTATATTGGTAATAAAGGTTTGTTGTGCTTAAATTTGCAGCCTTGCAAAAGAAAATGCCACACCACTTAGCACATACACAAATCTTTATTACAGGCTACGTTCTACACGACCTGTAATCCTGCACGCACCTTCTGAATCAGGGGCAGCCGCCTCATCATATTTATTTTTCCAGTTTTTACTTTTTTGAGGGAGACGATCATGTTCAGAGGAATCGTTTTGGTTTTTCTTGGCGCGTGTAGTTTTGGCGTTTTATCTACGTTCGTAAAATTAGCATATAACGAAGGCTTTACTTTGGGTGATGTAACGGGCACCCAGGTATTATTTGGGTTGATTGTTCTTTGGACTATTGTGTTGTTGCGAAAGCTGTTTAGCAGCAAGAGCAACAGCACATCGTTCAGGGAAAAAATTAAACTGGTTGTGATGGGTACCAGCACAGGCCTGGTTAGCATTTTCTATTACAAATCAGTACAAACAGTGCCCGCCTCCATTGCCATTCTGCTGCTGATGCAGTTTACCTGGATGAGCCTGGTGATAGAGGCCATCATGAAGCGCAGATTACCAACACGAACGCAATTGGGCACAGTAACTCTCATATTGTTAGGTACCGCATTGGCAGGGCGTTTATTCTCTGCCGACTTACCTGATTTTGACCTTATAGGTATAGGCTACGGATTACTGGCAGCTTTTTGCTATAGTATCTTCCTGATGATAAATGGCGCTGTAGGCAACCACCTTCATCCAGCCACAAAGAGTGCCCTTATCTTAACAGGTGCCTGCGTGCTCATCTTAACGGTTTTCCCTCCCGTGTTTTTAGTCAATGGTGCTTTAACAAGCGGGCTGTTTAAATGGGGACTAATATTAGCCTTGTTCGGCACTGTTATTCCTCCGCTTTTTTATGCCTACGGTCTGCCTGAAACGGGCTTGGGACTAGGTGCAATTCTGAGTGCAGCCGAGCTTCCTGTGGCCGTGTTGATGTCGAATATCATATTAGGGGAAGAAGTTTGGGCCGTGCAGTGGCTTGGAGTGGCTCTGATTTTGGTTGCAATTGTACTTTCTAACATCCACTCGCTTCGCAAAAAAAGAAGCAAAGAAATAACATTGGCATAACGGCTTCTAACTTCATCAAGTAGCTTTTGCTCAAGATAAATTGGTTGATTGAAAATTGGTTAGGCGAACACCTTCGGGTAGTAGCCTAGCCTTTTTTTATGCCAGGGTTACGCATCACCTGTTTTAAAACAATGCTATAGAAAGAAGCCTTTAAGGAAGCATTGTGCTTCATTTGCCAGTTACAACTAATGCAAACCTAACCGGAGCAGCAGGCGAATTACTGCTGGTAACAAAGCACAATAATATGTGTCAACTTCAGTTAAATAAGAAGTTTGCGGACCACTACAGCAGCGTGGTCAAGGATTCTATCCAACATCTGTTGCCAGACACACCTGCTTGTAAGCAGTAAACCTATTAAACTTAACACATAATTTATTTATTCTATGGAGCGATTCATGAAAACAATGTTTGCCTTACTCGTCCTATTTTCAGTGGCTCTGGGCCAGCAACAAGTAAAGGCGCAGTCAGCTAAGACATATGAAGAGTGGAAGAAGTCAACACCCAAAAAAAGAAGCAAAACAGCCACTAAGCCTGCTAAGGCAACCAAGGCCAAAACAACAGCTAAGGCTGAAGAAAAGACAGCTGCGCCGGCAGCCATGGCAGCACCAACAGGAACCTTTTCCGGCACCTTCCCCTGCACCGATTGTCAGGGCATCAACACAGAACTCGTGTTAAATGGTGGCGCCGACGGCTCCAGCCGCTCCTTCACGATGAAGCAGACTTACCTGGGAAAACCAGCCGACAAAAGTATAGTAACAAGTTCGGGCAAATGGTTTCTAGCCAAAGGCAACAAGCAGAACCCGGATGCGGTAGTGCTACAACTTATCCCAACGGAAGGCAACATTGACCCGATGTACTTTCTGCAGGTAAGTGACTCGGAGGTAAAACTGCTAGACCGGCAGCAAGCAGAGATGCAGGGCCAGCAGCGTTACTCACTGAAGAAGCGGTAGCCCTAAAGCCTGGATGTATAAAGTTTGGCTGGGCTATTACCGGCTTTTTCCCGTAATTTGCAGCCGGAACAATTACACCCTTACATATGGCACGTTATCTTACAGGAATCCAAAGCACAGGCCGCCCGCATTTAGGCAACCTGCTGGGCGCTATTATTCCTGCTGTGGAGTTTTCGAAAGCCTCTGACCATGAGTCGTTGTATTTTATAGCAGACATGCACTCGCTTACCTCTATCCGGGATGCAGAGGTACTGCGACACAATACCTATTCGGTGGCCGCCGCCTGGCTTGCTTTTGGTTTCGATACAGAAAAGCACATATTTTACCGCCAGTCTGATGTGCCGATGGTAACTGAACTCACGTGGTACCTGAATTGCTATGCACCGTTCCCAATGCTGGCCAATGCGCATTCTTTCAAGGATAAGTCAAACAGAAGAGGACTTGCAGATGTAAATGCCGGTTTGTTCACCTACCCTGTGCTGATGGCAGCAGACATTTTAATGTATGAAGCCAACTTCGTACCGGTGGGAAAAGATCAGATACAGCACCTGGAAATAACCCGCGACATCGCCAGTGCTTTTAACCATGTATACGGCGAAACGTTTGTGCTTCCGGAAGCGAAGATAGACGAAACAGTGATGACAGTGCCTGGTCTGAACGGCGAGAAGATGAGCAAATCGTACGGCAACATCATCGATATTTTCGAAGCTGATAAGCCACTGCGCAAGACCATCATGAGTATCATTACAGACAGCACTCCACTGGAAGAGCCAAAAGACACAGAAAACGACACCGTTTTTAAACTCTTTAGCTTATTAGCCACACCAGAGGAAATAGAAACCATGCGCCAGAACTACAGTGCCGGAGGCTATGGGTATGGCCATGCCAAGCAGGCGCTGTATGAGCTCATTATCCGGAAATATGCTAAAGAGCGCGAGCTGTTTAACTATTACATGAACAACCTGGCGGAAATAGACAAGAAGCTGCATGAGGGTGCTGAGAAAGCCAAGGCAATTGCCGGGCCAGTGCTACAGCGTGTACGCCAGAAGTTAGGCTACTAACGCATTATATTTTATTGAAACAGGAAAGGGGCAGCTGAAAAATCAGCTGCCCCTTTCCTGTTTCAATGAGGGTGAGAAAGGAAAAATAGCTCTCCCTGTCACTCATTTAATTATGTTTTACTTATTGTGCGCCCCCGCCAGTAGTAGTACCAGTTGTGCCACCTGTTGTTGTTCCTGTAGTGGTACCCGTTGTGGTACCATCCGTAGTGCCTGCTGTTGTACCCGTTGTGGTACCATCCGTAGTGCCTGCTGTTGTGCCCGTTGTAGTGCCGGTTGTGGTTCCTGTAGTGGTACCTCCATAGTAACGGTTATAACGGTCGTTTATATCAGTGTCCGTCATAGTGCCAGTACCGCTATTGTCCCACTGTCCAAAAACACCTTCAGAGTACTCCTGCTGATCAATATTATTATCCTGGTTTCTATCCCAGTTTCTGTAAAAGTTATTATCGGTGTCATTTGCCATACCGGTACGGAACTCCTCCTCATCTATGTTATTGTCCGCATTCGTGTCCATATCAGTATAGTTTCTGCCCGTCATGCCAAAGTCTCTTGTTGCGGTATCCCACTCATTCTGGTCTAAATTATTGTCATTGTTTGTGTCCCAGGTGCTGTACATGCTCCTGTTAAATTCATTTTCGTTCAGCATGTTATCCTCATCCTCATCCCAATCTGTAAAATTATTGTTAGAAGCGAAGGTGGTGTTGAAACGGTTATTGTCCCAGACGGCCATGTTGTCTGCTTCAGTGTCTGTTGTTGCAACTACCTCATCGTTTGTTGTTTCAGCGTTGTCAGTAGTACAGGCAACAGAACCTGCCAGTAAAGCAAAACATAAACCGGTACTCATTATTTTCGGAATTCTTATTTTATTCGTTTTCATAGTCTTATTTTATAGTTAAACAGCTGAGTATATTTTATATGCTATTTTACGAATGAATATGAACGCATAACCAAATACAGCTCTAAAGAAAAGCGAAAGCCTCTTTCTTATTAGTATATGCTACCCCAGAGTAAGTTAAAAAGGCTATACACCCTGTAAATCAGAACACTTACTTCTTTTTTAAGCCTGTATCTAGTTTCTACACAACTAATTATAGAGCATAAAAAAGCACCTACCTTAGCTTCTGCTCTGGCAAGTGCATCAAGTAAAAATCCAAGAACAGGAATTATCTTTTCCTAATTCCGCTCCAGTACTATCAAGTCAGCAGAGGCGCGGTTTAGGGCGATGGGGATGTTGTTTAACACAGCAGTGCGGATAAGCGTCTGTATGTCGTGCTCGTGGCCATGCGGGGTTTCAACATCAATGAAGAAAATAATCTTATGTACTTCGCCCTGCAGAATGCGTGCTGCCAACAGGATGTCTCCTCCACTTGGGCCATGACCAAAGGGCTGCACGTTCAGGTCCAGCAGGTCGTTAATCAGCCGCGATGTATTGGTGGTGCCAATCAGCGTATGCCCTTCCAGTGCCTTGTGGTTCTCTTTCACCCAGTTCAGCAGGTCCGTTTTCTTGTTGTTATGCGCTACTAAAGCAATTGTTGTCATAATTTCAATTTTAAGTTTCTGCACGTGGGCTTCAGTACATGAAGCGTCGGCTTTTTAGTTTACATTAGAGCGAAGATAAGCAAAGCGACAGAAGTATCAAGAAGTAAAACATAAGGCCTTCCCGATTTAATATCTGGATAATATACGCTTCTCCAAACAACAGCCTTATCAGGTGTTGCTCTTTGAGTATGTATAACCTTATCTACAGCTTCAGGAAACCATGTATGGCCAAAAAATTGCCGCATGTACCATTGCTCAAGAGCAACGGTACATGCGGCAGAAATAACAGCTGTCATTAGAGAGGTGCTGTTTTTATAGGTTTGTTAAAGCTTACTCTGCCGTCCAGAGCACACGCTCCTGGTCAGCCAGAATCAACAGTATCCGCGGGGGGTTAGCCACGATTACCAGGCGCATCTCTACTCCCGGAAAGGAATCAGACTCTACCCACACGCCTTCTTTCTCATCCTCTTCGAGGGCGGCCTCCGGGTCAAGCGTACTGGCCAGGTAAGCGGTTGGCAAAAGAATATCAGCGTCTGATTTCAGCTTGCCGTGCACATCTTCCAGCACATCTTCCAGGTAGTCGCCATACTCCTCATTGAAGTCGTCTTCCAGGTCGTGCAGTTCCTCTTCAATATCATCATAGCGCTTATCATTGTAATCCATGGTATTCAGCTCTTGCTTTTTTGCCAGGATCGCAACGATAGCATCGTTCAAAGCATTTACATTCATGTGATCGTGTTTTTTACAAAGTTGGAAACATGCCGTAGCAATTGCAAGTAATCAGATGATAATTTAACCCAAAGCCGCTTAGATTTTGATAAATCCATAAAATCTGTATTTTTACAATAATCACCTGATAACCTCTGAAAACTATGACAACAGACCTCCTGCCCCTGAACGGCACCGATCATATTGAATTTTATGTGGGCAATGCCAAACAGGCGGCTCATTTCTACCAGACAGCCTTCGGCTTTAAACTGGTAGCGTATGCCGGCCCCGAGACAGGCGTCCGCGACCGCGCCTCCTATGTGCTGGTACAGGACAAAATCCGGTTTGTGCTCACTACGTCGCTCGACCCGAATTCTGACATCTCGAAGCATGTGCTGCAGCATGGAGACGGCGTAAAAGTGCTTGCCTTATGGGTAGATGATGCGGAGAAGTCATTCAACGACACCGTGGCGCGAGGGGCAAAACCAGCGATAGAACCCAAAACGCTGCAGGATGAGCATGGTGAGGTGAGGCTTGCCGGTATCCATACCTATGGTGAAACCATCCATACTTTTGTAGAACGCAAAAACTACAATGGCCCTTTTATGCCGGGGTTCAAAGCTAAATCTACGGAGTTGGAGGTCGAACCGGTAGGGCTGCAGTATGTAGACCACTGCGTTGGCAACGTGGAATTGGGCCGCATGAATGAATGGGTGGAGTTTTACGAAAAGGTGATGGGCTTTAAACTGCTGATTACGTTTGACGATAAAGACATCAGCACAGAATACACCGCCCTTATGTCAAAGGTAGTATCCAATGGCAACGGTTACGTGAAGTTCCCTATAAACGAACCGGCAAAGGGTAAGAAAAAATCTCAGATCGATGAGTACCTGGAGTTTTACCGAGGGGCCGGTGTGCAGCACATTGCCATCGCTACCGATGATATACTGCATACAGTGGCAGAGTTACGACGCCGTGGTGTGGAGTTCCTTTATGTGCCGGAAACGTATTACGAGGACCTGTTTGAGCGTGTGGGTAAAATTGACGAGGATATGGAGGCCCTGAAGGCGCTGAATATCCTGGTAGACCGGGATGAGGAGGGTTATCTGCTGCAGATTTTCACGAAGCCTGTAGAAGACAGACCGACAGTTTTTTATGAGATTATTCAGCGCAAAGGAGCGAGGTCTTTTGGTAAAGGAAACTTTAAGGCGCTATTCGAATCTATTGAGCGGGAGCAGGAGCTACGAGGTAACCTTTGATAAGGAAATAAGGTAAATGCCGTGTAGATTCACTTAAATTGCTTTATTTTGATATTTATATACATCACACCAGTTCTTTTGAACGTGCTTCAGGTGCAAAAAGGGCTGGTGTGATTTTTTGTCCAGATATAAACGAAGAAAATCTTTACGTACAAAGACTATGATTGATAATGCTATAAGAACAAAAATTGACTCCTGGTTGTCCGGAAACTATGATGCGGCCACTAAATCAGAAATAAACGACTTACTGGAGCGCAACGAGCATGATACGCTTTCGGATGCCTTTTATAAGGACCTGGAATTTGGCACCGGCGGTTTGCGCGGCATCATGGGGGCAGGCAGCAACCGGATGAATCGTTATACTCTGGGCATGGCCACACAAGGCCTCTGCAATTACCTGAAGCAGAATTTTCCTGATCAGCAGATTAAAGTGGCCATTGCCCACGACAGCCGTAACAACTCTGATAAGTTTGCCCGCATAGCAGCAGATATTTTCTCTGCCAACGACATAAAGGTATACCTCTTCGAGGCGCTGCGCCCTACGCCTGAACTTTCCTTTGCAATACGCCACCTGGGTTGCCAGAGTGGTGTGGTAATCACAGCCTCGCACAACCCGAAAGAATACAACGGCTACAAAGCATATTGGAATGATGGTGCACAGGTAACAGCACCGCACGATAAGAACATTATTGCAGAGGTAAATAAAATCACGTCCATAGATGATGTGAAATTTGAGCCAAAGTCGGAGAACATCGAAATGATTAGCGCGGAGGTTGATGAAGCCTACATCAAAGAAGTACTCGGACTTTCCATTTCGCAGGATGCCATTAAGCGCCAGCATGACCTCAAGATCGTATTCACGCCAATCCATGGTACCGGAATTACGCTTGTGCCGGAAATACTGAAGCGCTTCGGTTTCACGAATGTGCATGTAGTAGAAGAGCAGTCGGAGCCAAACGGCAACTTCCCGACGGTAGTTTACCCGAACCCGGAGGAGAAAGAGGCCATGACCCTGGCCATGAAGAAAGCGGAGGAATTGGATGCAGACCTGGTACTGGCCACTGACCCTGATGCTGACCGTGTAGGTATAGCCGTAAAAAACCTGAAGGGCGAGTTTGTGCTATTAAACGGTAACCAGACAGGTGCGCTCCTCATCAACTACCTGCTGCAGGCATGGCAAAAAGCCGGGAAACTGACAGGCAAGGAGTACGTGGTAAAAACCATTGTAACAACTGACCTTATTAAGAAAATTGCCGACAGCTATGACGTAACGATGTACGAAACACTGACTGGCTTTAAGTACATTGCTGAAATCATCCGCAACCTCGAAGGCAAAGAAACTTATATTGCCGGTGGTGAGGAAAGCTACGGCTACCTGGCCGGCGACTTCGTCCGCGACAAAGACGCCATCTCGTCCTGCGCCCTGATAGCCGAAATGGCAGCGGTGGCCAAGGACAACGGGCAAAGCCTGTTCGAGATGATGGTGGAGATGTACACCAGGTATGGCTTCTATAAGGAAGACTTAGTTTCCATCACTAAAAAAGGAATGCGTGGTGCAGAAGAAATTCAGCAGATGATGGCCGACATGCGCAGCAACCCACCACAGACCATTGCAGGCTCTAAAGTAGTAGAGATAAGCGACTATAAGTCAGGTACAAGGAAAAACGTGGCAACAGGGGATGAAAGTAAGCTTGACATGGAGAGCTCCAACGTACTGCAGTACATGACCGAAGACGGCAGCAAGATATCCGCCCGTCCGTCCGGAACGGAACCGAAAATCAAGTTCTATGTCAGCGTAAATGAGCCGTTAACTTCTAAAGAGGATTTCGATGCTACGGCGCAGCAACTGAATCAGAAGATTGAGCAGACGCTGAAAGATTTGAAACTGAAGTAGCATTAGATTGCTTGATTGTTAAATGGCTAAATTGATGGTGTTCACCGCCGGCAGTTTAGCCATTTTTGTTGCTGCTTTCCCTTTTGTGGCTTCAACTGGGTTTATTCAGCAGCGCGATTATCTATAGTTATGTCTTCTCAATTTACCTCCACTCTCACTGATCCATTAAAAGTGGCTGGCCTTCTTAAACTTCCTTCAAACGGTTCTCCAGCAGTAAAAGCAAAGCCAGAAACCGTTCAGACTGCTTTTCAACATTTCTCAGCCCCTCGTGCGCTTCATCAATCTTACCGTTCCTGTATAGCCGATATAAGTCTAACGTAATAATGTCCATCTCCTGGTGTACTTTGGCAAGCTCTTTTACTTCGGACTCATCTATATAACGCACCAGCCCTATTGTAGTAAACCAGATACTAACCGGACCCGACCTGGAGAAAAAAGCTTCATCAAAAGCTCCGCCATAGAGCATAGAGCGCACCTTCGATTTGTAGAGGATGTGCTTTATCCGGAGCTGTTGAAAATCTACCTGAGCCAGATTCATTTGCAGCCTGTCTCCTTTTTACTATTATATCTATCAGTCCTCATCCTCCTACGATTTGCCCAACTCCTGTACTTTTTCCCTGAACTTAACCTGCTCAGTCACCTCGTAGCCAAAGGCTAGAATACCCGATACTTTGTCAGATTCAAAAATAGGGTGATACGAGAATGTGAAGTAAGTTTCTTCTAAGTTACCGTTATTATTTTTGTCCAGCATTATAGGTACTTCTTCTGCTATATAAGGTTTGCCAGTATTATAAACACCATCCAGTAATTCTATAAACCCTTGTTCCACTATTTCAGGCACAGCCTCTGCCAATGGTTTGTGCAGCAGCTCCCTCGTAGGATAGATCTGGTGGTATTTTTCGTTTATCAGCTCAAACCGATGCTCCGGTCCTTTCAAAATGCAGAACATGGCGGGAGCCTGCAGAATAAGGGTTTCCAGCATTTTGCGCTCAGACTCTGCTTTCTCATAAGCTTGCTGCACCTGGTCTGATAATAGTGACATCTGCTCATTTGTTGCCAACAGCTCCTGCACCATCATTCTGGTATCGTGTATATCTGTGGAGCTTCCTACCCACATAATGATGTTGCCTTCTTCATCCTCCATCGGCTGGGTGCGGCAGAGGTGCCAGCGGAATAAGCCGTCTTTATCGCGCATTCTCAATTCAACCTGCATCCCGACTCCGTTCCGGAATGCCTCCTCCCACTTAGCCATTACAGCAGGCAAATCATCCGGATGTATCACTTTTTGCCAGTTTTCCTGCCGGAGCTCTTCCAGTGGGACATCGGTATAGCGCTCCCAGCGCTTATTCAGGTAGTTTAGCTCACCTGCGGCATTAGTCGTAAAAATCAATTGCGGCATTGCCTCCGCCATGAACCTGAATTTTTCCTCACTCTCTGTAAGGGCCATCTTGGCCAACTCTCTCTCTGTTACATCTGAAGTGTGCTGAATCAGATACGCTACGTTTCCTTCCTCGTCCAGCACTGGCGTATGAGAAGCTTCCCAGAAGCGCACATCATACTCCCCTCCTTCTGCTTCGGGTTTAGGTAAATCGTATCGTATTACTTCCAGATAATCTACTTTCTTACTTTGCAAAGCCTTATCCAGCGACGCTCGCACCGGGTTTTCCTCATAAGAAAGCTCTTTGTTAGGAAAAGCCTCCAGCAGAAAATGCTTGCCTATGATTTGACTTGCTGAGCGCCTGGTAATCTTCAGGTACGCATCGGTAGCGTCCAGAATTTTATATTCCGGTGAAAGTACCACCATTGCTTCAGGTATGTGTCGGAACAGTTTAGTATAATCCATTACGCTGTAAGGAACAAAACAAAGTTTAAACAATCAAAATCTCAGGAAACCAAATATTGTCCTGTCTTTCACCTGTCATTGAACAGACAGTCTTCAGACAATGTATTGTTGGTGTAAAGGTAGAGCAACTGATTCTATACTCTAAATGGCTGCATTTGTTTTATAAAACTGATTTCCGAAACATTACTAATTTTGCCACTTAAATTCCCCATAGCTCTTCCGCCCTCATTTGGTGGTTGGCAACAGCGGGCTTAACCAGATACTATTTTCACATGAACAACACATTTTCAATTATACAGCAAGTTATACAAAACAGGAGAACTGTAAAGCCTCCACAAATGAACGGGATGCCTGTACCCGACGAGCAGGTAAAGCAGCTTTTAGCCCTGGCTGACTGGGCCCCGACCCACGGTCTAACTGAACCCTGGCGCTTCAAGGTATATGCCCGGGACAAAGTGCGGGAGTTTTGCCTGGCACATGCCGAGCTTTATAAAAAGAACACAGCTTCAGACAAATTCCTGGAGGTAAATTATGAAAAACTGCTGCACATGGGTGATCAGGCGTCGCACCTGATTGTAGCCATTATGCAGCGTGGCGCACTGCCGAAGATTCCGGCTTTAGAAGAAATCGCGGCTACCTCCTGTGCTGTGCAAAACCTGCTGTTAGGTGCAACCGCTTTAGGCATCGCCAGCTATTGGGGCTCCGGTGGCATGGCCTACCACCCAGCCATGAAGGAAATGCTACAGCTACGGGAGGAAGACCTTGTGCTGGGAATTCTGTACCTCGGCTACACCGATAAGCCAATTCCAGCAGGCAAGCGCACTGTTCCACTGGAAGAAAAGGTGGAATGGAATGGTTGAGGAATTATTAATGAGAAGGAGCAGGAATGAATAACTCCGGAGGCAGACTGTGGAGCGAAATCATTAAGTAGCATTGATGTATCATAAGACCCCGTTGTACGCAATCATCCTGTTTGGGAAGGTTATGTACAGCAGGGTTTTCCTTTTCTGACTTACCTAATGCCGGGTTGCCCCCTAAAAAATCTAGCGGTACCTAACAGTAAAAAGACGGTTATGAATAAAATCAGCAAAAAATGAAACGGTCTTTCACTGCTGCATTAAACAGCTAAACGAAACTGCCCTACCCCCGCTCTATTACAACATACCTGGCCGAATAGCCATTGCTTTTATAAAGTACCTGCAGCGCTGTGATAAGTGACTTGAGCGCTGAGGTGCGCGTGTTCTGGCTATTGAGTGGCTCCAGGTAGTTCTTGTATCCTTTCCCGCTGATACGCCATACGTAGCTTCTGACTTCTGATTCCTCCACCTCCACCAATCCTTTTGCCAGCACCACGCGCCGCATATAAGGCAGGGCGGATTTCATACTCCTGTAATCCGAGAAAGCATAGAGGCGGTAATAAGAGCTCAGTTTGATGGAGTTCATGAACGCAAATATAGCATGATACCCTATTAACTGCTATCCAGTTTATGGACGCTACCTGGAGCACATATAAGGCCTCGCTTCAAGAAAATAGAAATTTATATTAGACAGTGAAATAAAACGTCTCCTGCTCTTCTGATTCTTCCCATACTTTTCAACTGCTTAAAAAGCAACAACAACTGCCGGGCTTTTAAATTTCGTCATCCGATAAGCTTCAGACTAACTGCTTCTGTTCTACTTCCTGCCTGTTCGCTAAGCAAACATATAGTATGCTAACTTAATAAAGGGATAAAGCCGCTCCTATTCTTAGTAAAGCCTTATACAATCCTTAAATAATCTACGTAAACTATATAAGTCGCTTTAACAGCCTATCAACAATCAACTTGCACCCACCTATATTTTGATGACACCTCTTTAGCCTCATGAGAAGGCAGGAGATACTGCCATTATGAATTAATATTTACACCATAAACCTTAAAGCTATGAAGAGAAATGTACAGCATGCAGTGACTCTATTATTTCTATTTTTATTCTATTTACCAACATTTGCCCAGCAACCGACGCTGGAATGGGCGCAGCATTATAAGGCGTCTGCCGATGATGAAGACTCACCGTTGTCCATCGCTGTGGATGCTGAGGGTAACAGTTATGTGGCAGGTGTGAGCCAGGCAGAAGAACCTGTGAGGAGTACAACCATCAAATATAGCCCATCGGGGCAGCAACTATGGGCTGTTCAACCTGAAGGCAACTTCACCATTGTTGATATTGCCCTCGATAGTGACGGTGGAGTTTTCGTTACCGGCTACAGCAATGGCGACTACCTTACCATCCGGTATGACGCTACAACAGGTAAGCAAACATGGGTTCAGCACTATGATGGAACCGGACGTGCAGACGAAGCCACAGCCATCACCGTTGATGACGCTGGCGGCGTCTACGTCACCGGCCGCAGCCTGGACGACATATACCTCGACTACCAATACGCTACTATCCGATATGATGCCGCAACGGGGCAGCAGACCTGGGTGCAGCGATACGGAAACGAACTCGGAAATGATTATGCCACCGCTATCGCGGTTGACAACATGGGTGGCGTATACGTTACCGGTTCTAGCTACGGCGCAAGGCCCGTTGCCGTAGCCGCCACTGTTCGCTACGACGCCGCAACGGGAGAGCAGACCTGGGTGCAGCAGTATCAGGGAGGCTTCCATAGTGAGGCCTCAGCCATTGCAGTAGACAAGGCTGGGGGTGTTTACGTTACAGGCTACAGCAATGACTTCAGCTACGGTAGCGGTACCGGAGATGACAATTTCTTCACTACCCGTTACGCCGCCGCAACCGGAGAGCAGACCTGGTCCCAACACTATGATGGGACCGGCAACGAAGACAGAGCCACAGACATTGCGGTTGATGACGCTGGCGGCGTCTACGTGACAGGCCGCAGCATAGGCCCCTACCTTGAATATGAATACGCCACCATCCGGTATGATGCTTCCACAGGAGATCAAGACTGGGTTCAGCGCTACGGACACCCCTTCGGCGGTTATAGTGCCACAGCCATTGCGGTTGATAACACCGGTGGCGTCTACGTCACCGGAACCGGCTCCGGCGTTAAAGATCCCGCTCACCTCATCGCCACCATCCGGTATGACGCCACTACGGGAGAGCAGGTTTGGGTTGAGAGTTACACCGGGACCGACAACAGTTCTGCCTGGGGCAGAGACATCGCTGTTGATAATGCGGGCAGCGTCTACGTCACGGGTATAAGTAATGGTGACTTTGTTACCATCAAGTACAGCCAGTGCCCGAAATTGGCTGAGGCCGCCATTACAGGTAGTACCACCGCAGCGGCTGGCACTAGTGGTTCTGTTTACTCCCTCTCCGGCACTGGCGCTACCTCCTTTACCTGGAACATCACAGACAGCGACGGCAACATGTATACTGACTTCACAGGCCAGGGCACGAATTCCATTTCCGTTGACTGGCCCTCCAGACCTGACCTGTTCAAAATAAGCCTCACCTACCGTGCAGGCAGCGGCTGCCCCTCTACTACCTCCGTTCTATACGTGCACGTTTTCGACCCCGAGGCGGGCTTTGTAACCGGAGGAGGCTGGTATGAGTCTCCCGCCAACCCCGACTACGAGTTTATGCAGGAGAGCAGAAGGGCTCATTTGAGTCTGGTGGCCAGGTACAGCCAGAGAAATGAAAAAGAGGTGCAGGGCTCTACCAGGCTCCTGCTGCAGGCTGGCTCCTTCACCTTTAGGAGCACGTCTTATGAGGCTGGCACACTGGTCATAACTGATAATTCCGCCTTTGTTAGAGGGCTTGGCACCGTCACCTACAGGGAGGGTCGGGGCCGCCCTGTCAACGATGAGCGTGAGTTTGGCTTTTTAGTGGCAGCCACCGACGGTGATTTCGGGGCAGGGGCAGGACAAGACAGGTTCCGCCTCCAAATCTATGTCATCAACGAAGACGGCTCCCAGGGTGCTGTTGTTTACGACAACCAGGCCGGCTGCCCCTCAGCCAGCCTCGACGACAACGCCGAAGCTTGCACGGTAATAGGCGGGGGGAACATCACCATACACAAAAAGAACACAAATCGTATCACCAAAAAGCAATCTCTATCTGCCGGAATGTCTCTGGACAAACAGGAGCTAGAGGTATACCCTACAGCCGTTTCTGACAGAGCCATGGTGAGTTTCTCACTTGAGCATGACGGCAATTACACTCTGGAGCTTTATGACATGAAGGGCGCACTCGTAAAGCGCATAGCCGCTGGGGCAGCCGAGGCTGGCAGACAATATGAACAGGAGATTTCGGTAGAAGGAATGGGTGCAGGACTCTACCTGGCTCGCCTCACCACCGGCACAAAAGTGCAGACTGTGAAACTGATTGTGCAGCGATAATTATTCGCTTTATCCTGGTGATTAGCTTCAGCTGTTTTTGCAGAAAGTATAATTTGGAAAACAAAGGGGCTTGGCACGTAAAACGCGCCAGGCCCCTTTGTTTTGTTGACGCCACCAGCCGTTTTAGCTACTCTTTCCTTTGAAACCATAATTTATAAGGAAAGGACTATCAAATATGTACCTTGAAATGCTTTGAACACACAAATCACTAACTAGCAACCACTTGAAGAAGCAGAAGGTGTTATTTTACTAATAAATTATATAGTTATCATCACTTAAGCTACGTAGATCTATATAGGCTCTCCAGTAGCATTTCAGTCATCCTTTCACCCTGACTACCCACTCGGTCCCACTTTAGCCTGCCGCTCCGACAGGAGAATGTAACTCAATTTTTGAGCAGATCAATTCTAAAATTTTAAAAGCTATGAAGAAAAGCATACTACTTTCAGGGCTTCAGTTAATTCTATTGTTCATTCTTTTACCGGCACTCGCCCAGGAAGAGCCCACCACGGATTGGATACAGCGCTATGATGCTGAGGTCGGCGGGACCAATGATGTTGGCGTGGCTGTGGCTGTGGATGCTGCCGGAAACAGTTATGTCACCGGCACTCTCAGCTCCGCGCGTTTAGGAGCATTCAGTCTTGGTATTGTGACGATAAAATACTCCCCGGAAGGTGAAGCGCTATGGGTAAATGAATACAACGTTTCTGAGGGCTTCATTGAAGCCTCGGACATCGCTGTCGATCATGATGGCGGAGTATATGTCACGGGCATCCGCTACACAGAAGAAACGCATTACGACTATATCACGCTACGCTACGAGGCCTCTGACGGCGAAGAGACCTGGGTCAGCCGTTACAACGGGGATGCAGGTTATGAAGACTGGGCCAATGCCATCGCCGTAGACAATGCAGGTGGTGTCTACGTCACAGGCTACAGTCATCTCCTGGACACACACCAGGAATATGCCACCGTCCGCTATGATGCTGCCACCGGCGAGGAAAGCTGGGTGAGCCGCTACAGGCCAATAAACCTCAACCACGAAGCCAGAGCCATAGCCGTTGACAGCGCAGGAAGTGTATACGTTACAGGTAGAGGTGGTGGAGACATTGCCACACTACGCTATAATGCCTCCGACGGCGAAGAAATATGGGCCAGCCGCTACGAAGCAGGAGACGACAGAAGTGCAGGAAATGCTATCGTTGTTGATAATCAGGGTGGCGTTTTTGTAACTGGCTACAGCGGCGGTGACTATGCGACCCTACGCTACAACGCCTCCGACGGCGAAGAAATGTGGTTCAGCCGCTACGGATCAGAAAGCTTCAGAAATGAATATGGCCTTGCCCTCGCCGTGGATACCAGGGGCGGCGTATACGTTACAGGCTCCAGTGGAGGCACCACCATACGCTACGAGGCTTCTGATGGAGCATATAGCTGGGCCACCGACTATCATAGGTTCAGTCACCAATCGAGCGCAGGCACAGCTGTCACCGTCGATAATATTGGCGGTGTCTATGTCACTGGGGTAAATGTAAGACCTGGCGGGGAAAGCGCTTTCAGTACTGCGAAGTATGCGGCCATAGATGGGGAACGGCTCTGGTATACTGAAATTTCTGGAAACCAAAGATATACTAGCGGAAATGATATAGCCCTTGATGCAGCTGGAAACGTAATTGTTACCGGTGAAGGCTTTAGATTTGGTAAAGAGGGAGACTTCATGGGCATCCTGACCGCCAAGTACAGCCAAGAGATCCCTTGCCCGGAATTAACAGAGGCTTCTATCGCAGGCGCCCCCACGGCTTCCGCTGGCACCGCGGGCTCCGTCTACGCTCTTTCTGTATCCAGAGCCAGCACTTTTGACTGGCGCATCACGGATAGTGAAGGAATGCTTTATACCAATTTTACCGGCCAGGGCACAGGCTCTATTTCTGTTGACTGGCCCTCAGAGCCCGATATGTTCAAGGTGAGCGTCACCTATGGCGGCGGAACAGACTGCCCCTCCAGTACGTCTGACATGTATGTTCACGTCTACAACCCTGATGCAGGATTTGTAACCGGTGGCGGCAGGATAGACTCCCCCGCCAACCCTGACTACGAGTTTATGCAGGAGAGCAGAAGGGCCCTCTGGAGTCTGCTGGCCAGGTACAGCCAGAGAAATAAAGAAGAGGTACAGGGCTCTACCATGCTCCTGCTGCAGGCCGGCTCCTTCACCTTCAGAAGCACTTCCTATAATACCGGGTCGCTGGTTGTCACAGCTAACAGGGCCTACTACAGCGGGCGCGGCACCGTCACCTACAGGAAAAGTGCGGGTCGTCCTGTCAAGGATGAGCGCGAGTTTGGCTTTTTAGTGGCAGCCACCGACGGTGATTTCGGGGCAGGGGCAGGACAAGACAGGTTCCGCCTCCAAATCTATGTCATCAACGAAGACGGCTCCCAGGGTGCTGTTGTCTACGACAACCAGGCCGGCTGCCCATCAGCCAGCCTCGACGACAACGCCGAAGCCTGCACGGTAATAGGCAGGGGCAACATTACTATCCATAAGCCTAGAGTTAACAGAATAGCTGGAAAACCTTTCTTCCCCGCCAGTATAGTGGGTGTAGCTCAGGAGTTAGAGGTATACCCTACAGCCGTTTCTGACAGAGCCATAGTGAGTTTCTCGCTGGAGCATCCGGGTGATTACGCGCTGGCGCTTTACGACATGAAGGGGGCGCTCGTAAAGCGCATAGCCGCTGGGGCAGCCGAGGCTGGCATACAGTATGAGCAGGAGATTTCAGTAGAAGGAATGGGCGCAGGGCTCTACCTGGCCCGGCTGACTACCAGCGACAAAGTGCAGACTGTGAAGCTAGTGGTGCAGCGATAGTCGGATGGGAAGCCATACCAGCCCCTATCAGTACAATGCAATAGCTGTTCATTAGCTAAGCATACTATAAAAAGAGAACCCCTGGCTTTATGAGCCAGGGGTTCTCTTTTTATAGGGGGTATAGGCTTAAGTTTACCGCTGGGTTGTCTTCTCTCCTTTTATGCTCAGTAAGCACATGCCCACAAACTACGGGCAGGATAGGCACTGGTATTTGTAGTTTCAACAAATACAATGTTGTTGCCAATAAAGAATGGTTAGAAGTTATCTCTTTATTTTATTATGATCCTGAACCTGTTTCTTTTCAAAATTAACGAGCATTTTCACCAGCACTTTTAGTTCTTTTGCCTCATTTGTGCCTGGTTCAGCGTCTTTAAACTGCTCTACCCGAAGTGTAACTTCCTCGTATTGTTCTTGATTCTCTATATAGTTGTATTTCATTAGACCCATTTTTTAACAAAACCCATCAGGTCTGCATCTGTCTCTCAACAGTGGCTGCAAACACCAAAAACAGGCGTTCTGACTGGTGTATTTTTTACGACTTGTATTTTACCACGTAAGTAACAGCACTTATAATCAAAGGATATTCACTTTCAAGTTTCTCCAAAAGAATTCCCATGGTCATATAATCACACTTCCGATGGCTTACACCACTTACTAGGAGCTCGTTCTTGATTCTGAGCAAATCGATGTAAGCATACGTATCTTTGGCTACTAAAAAATTACACAACTTATGGTAGAGTTCTGCTGACTGCCCTTTACTCAGGCTGATCCCCAACCTTTGCATTACTGCTTCCTGAGAGCCTTGGTTTTCCATCCTAATCACTGGTAAGTCTACTATTTAAGCAATTGTACGAAAATCAAAAAAAAAAAAAATAGATTATTTTGGTATAACTATTTAAAATAAGTGTTTCTAGGGATAGCGCGTAGTACTTATTTCAGACAGGCGTAAGCACTTATACGGGTATATAACGCATACTGTGTTATACAGAAGGAGAAACGCCCCCTGGTATAACCTTTTACCAGAAACTTGCTTGAAAAGCAAAAATTGTACTGCCTCCAAAGAGTTGGAAGTGTGGTGGCGCTGTTGCAATAACTTTAAAGCATAGGCGGATGCATGTGCAGGAATGGTTTAGCGGGTCTTACTTAAGGTAGACATTAAAAACTGATCCCTTCCCTACCTCACTGTCAAATTCGATTTTCCCGCCGCAGTTTTCAACGATTCTCTTCACGATTGCCAGCCCCACGCCTGTACCCTCCACGTGCGTATGCAGCCGCTTAAACATACCAAATACTTTTTGCTGGTCCTGCTTTCTCAGGCCAAGGCCGTTATCCCGTACGGTAAGAAGCGTAAAATCATTTACGGCAGTTGTAGTCACCATTATTTCAGGCTTTCTGTCGGGGGAACTGTATTTAATGGAATTGGAGACCAAGTTATAGAGGATACTCCGCAGGTTCTTTCTGGAAAAAGAAATCTCCGGTGCCTGCGAGAAATCATCCGTTATCACCGCATCGTGTTCCTCCATCATGTCTTTGATGTTGAGTTTTACTTCTTCCAGTAACTCTTTAAAACTAACCTTATCTTTTTCTGCTGCAGCCTCATATTGCACTTTCGCTACTTCTGTTAAATCCAGCAGTATGTTCTTAAAGCGGCTGATAGAACTGTGCATCATTTCCATGATGGGCGCCACCCCCTCCGGATGAGGCCCCTTGTCCTGTAAGGTTTCGTGCAGCGCTGTCATCAGTCCCTCAATGTTGTTGATAGGCGCTTTCAGATCATGCGACGCAGTATATACAAAATTATCCAGGTCTTTATTTACCATGGTGAGTTCCCTGGTGCGCTCTTTCACCCGTTCCTCCAGTTGCTGGTTTATTTCAGCTGTTAGCTTGTTCACCTTCTCAAGCTCTTTCTTCTGCAGGTAAAACCGAACAAACGTAGATACTTTTGCCTTGGTGATGTAAGGGTGAAGGGGTTTAAACAGGAAATCCACAGCTCCGGCTTCGAAGCCCTCTATTACGTGTGCATCCTGCTCGTCTATAGCGGTAACAAAAATGATGGGGATGTTCCTGGTTTTGGAGATGTCCCGGAGGTAGCGTGCTACCTCGTAACCGTTCATGCCAGGCATCTGCACATCCAGCAAAATCAGGGCAAGCTCTTCCTGTAAGGCAATTTTTAAAGCCTCCTCCCCGGAACTGGCAAAAAGGTAAGTGATATTTTCATCTTCCTTTGTAAGTAAGCTTTCAAGGCTGACCAGGTTTTCAGTCTTGTCATCAACCAAAAGAATTTTTACCGGGTGTATCCCGGAAGCTAAGGCAGCTGGTTGAGTATATGGGTCAGTGGTCATGTAAAGAGAGTAAAAATGATTGAATACGCTCTAATTTCATTATCCTGCAGTCAGGGATAATATCTATAGCCGATAAAGGCATGGTGTTTACTTCAGCCTCTTCAGGATCCTGTACGATGGCCATGCCTCCTTTACCAAAGATATAACTTAATCCTGAACTTCCATCTTTACTGGCCCCACTCAAGAGAATTCCGATAGTATTTTTACCAAAAACATCCGCAGCACTCGTGAAGGTCACATCGATGGAAGGCCGTGAATAATTCTCTAACTCTGAAACATCTAATGAAAAAGTAAAGTCTTTCTCCAGCAGCACATGATAGTTGGATGGTGCCAGGTAAATATGTCCCGGCGCCAGCTTTTCCTTCTCCTCTATCTCCACAGCCTTCAAAGCCAGTCGCTTCACAAACAGCTCCTGCAGGTTCCCCTCTACGGTGCGCAGCCTGTGCAGCACCAGTATGATAGGGATGGGATACGTTGCCGGCAGATCCTTTAATATAGACAGCGAGGCATGAATCCCTCCCCAGGAGCCTCCCATTACTATCAACTTTGTTGATGTTTCCATCAGCCTGTTTTGCGGTATATCCTGTTCACCTTATCTGCGGGATTATAGCTGCTGCTGATTTGCGACATAGACAAGGTTTCTTTCTTCCCAAGGGCCAGGTAACCCAGGCTCACCAGGCTTTCATCAAATAGCTTGAAAACCCGCTCCTGGAGCTCCCGGTTAAAGTAGATGAGCACATTTCGGCATAAAATCAGGTGAAACTCATTAAAAGAAGTATCACTCGCCAGGTTATGCGGGTAGAACACCACATTCTTTATCAGGGACGAATCGAATATTACACTGCCGTAGTTGCTGTTATAATAGCGTGAAAACTCCTGAGTACCTCCTGAAGCATAATAACCGGCCGTATAGCCCGCCATGTTAGCAGCTGAAAAAATGCCTTCTTTCGCCTGCTTCAGCACTTTCTGGTTTATGTCTGTGGCATAAATCTTTGTTCTGCCCAACAGGTCTGCCTCCTGTAAAAGTATAGCCAGCGAGAAAAGCTCTTCGCCAGTGGAGCAACCGGCGTCCCATATTTTAATAAAAGGGTAAGTGGAAAGGATAGGCAGCACATTATTGCGCAGCGACAGAAAGAAAGAAGGATCGCGGAACATCTCCGTCACATTCACGGTAATTTCCTGCAGGAAATTCTCAAAGAAATAACTGTCGCCCATCAGTGCTTTCCGCAGATCTTCTAAAGAACTCAGTTGCCTGTGCGTCAAAAACCGCTTAATCCTCCTGTAAACCGATGCCCGCGCATAGCCATTAAAGTCATACCCGTACTGGGTGTGCAGCTCTTTGATCAGCGCCTCAACATCCTGCTCAAAATGAGCATCATCACTAAACTTCATAAAGCCAAACCCGCATTAAGGTTAACAACTTGTCTGTGTCTACTGGTTTAGGCACATAGTCTGAGGCACCTGCTTCCATACACTTCTCTTTATCTTCTTTCATAGCTTTGGCCGTAAGGGCAATAATAGGAAGTTGCTTAAAACGTAGATTTTCCCGGATTCGTTTTGTTGCCTCAATGCCGTCCATTTCCGGCATCATCACATCCATTAGCACGATATGGATTCCCTTTTCCGTTTCCAGCTTCTGAAGCGCCTCTTTACCATTGTATGCAGCTATCACCTCCATACCATGCAGTTCAAGCAAGCTACTTAAGGAATAAATGTTACGAACATCGTCATCTGCCACCAGCACTTTCTTACCTAGTAAAATCTCTTCCGGCACGTGAAGCTTCATTTTAAACTCATTCCCCGTCGGAAGCTTCTGGTTTACCTTGTGCAGGAACAACTGCACCTCATCGAGCAGGCGCAAATAAGAGTATTCATTTTTGATAATAATAGTGTTGGCAAACTCTTTCAGCGCATTCTCTTCCTCCTCGGTCAGGTCCTTTCCCGAATAGATGATAATCGGAATAGCCGCAAGGCCTTTCTGAGACCTGAGGTTTTTCATCCACTCATACCCTTTCATGCCCGGCAGGTTCAGGTCTAGGATAATGCAATCCACTTTCTGCCTGGCCAGTATACGCTCCGCCTCCTCGGCAGAGTATGCGGATGTTGACTTAAGGCCATGCGCCAGCAGCAGCTCCGCCACCGCCTTGTTCTCAACCTCATTATCCTCCACAATCAGGATGTTCTCGATGGAGGCGTCTGATAATTCGGAGATAGTGTTAAATGCGTTGTTCAGCATTTCAAGTGTTACCGGCTTGGGCAGATACTCTTCTTTATCTGCAGCCTCTCCAATCACCTCTTGGTCGTAAGCCGACATCACGTGCACGCTGGTATGGCGCAAGTCCTTATCTTCCCTTATCTGCTTCAGCACCTCCCAGCCGGTGGTATCCGGCAGGTGGATATCAAGCAGGATAGCATCGGGCTTCTCTTCCCTGGCCAGCCGAAGCCCCTCTTCTCCGGTATAGGCCTGGTAAATTTTAAAGTTCTTGGCAGCGGCGAAATCAGCCAGTATGTCGCTGAACCCTTTGTCGTCTTCCACTATCAGCACATTGACAGCCCTTTTATCCTTTGGCTCTATCTTATTGAAAATATGCCGCACCGATTCTGATTTTGTTACAGAAGGGGCTGCTGTCTCCTTCGCCGGCTCTGTTCTTCGTGCCTCTGCAAATGGTGCCCTTGGCAGGTACAGTGTAAAGGTGCTTCCCTTGCCCGGCTCGCTTTCCAGCATTAGCTCACCACCTAAGAGCGTTGCCAGTTCTTTGCTGATGGTGAGCCCAAGCCCGGTGCCCCCATACTTGCGGGTAGTGGAGGTATCCTCCTGCTGGAATGCCTCAAAAATTACCTCCTGCTTCTCTTTGGATATACCAATACCCGTGTCTCGCACAGAAAAAGCAATAATATCTGCTTGCTCCCGGAGCTGCTCTGACTTAAACGCCGGTTTCTTATGGACCGGATAAATGGAAAGCTCTACCTCGCCTCCCTCTCCTGTGAATTTTATAGCATTCCCGATAAAGTTCTTCAGGATTTGCTCTAAGCGGAAATGGTCCGTCACAATGGTGTCGAAGCTGCCTGGGGTAAAGTGCTCGCTGAAGCGGACTTTCTTTCTGGCAGCCATTTCTCCGAACAAAGGCTCCAGCGATATCTCCTCCAGCTTTATCTCATCCGTCTCCAGCCTGATCATACCTGACTCTATCTTCGATAGATCCAGAATCTCATTGATGAGTTTCAGCAGGTCGTTGCCCGACTTATGGATGATGCTGGCATGGTCAATCTGCTTTGTTGATAAAGTGTTCTCCACGTTATCGGCCAGCAGCCTGGAAAGGATCAGGATGCTGTTCAGAGGCGTGCGCAGCTCATGCGACATGTTTGCAAGAAAGTCGCTCTTATACTTACTCACGGTTTCCACCTGTTGTATCTTCAGCTCAATGGCTTCCCGCGCGCCTTCCAATGCCTTGTTTTTAGTATTGAGGGCTTCGTACTGCTCTTCCAGCAACTGCGCCTTTTCTTCCAGTTCCGAGTTCTTCTCCTGTAGCTCCTCCTGGTTCACGCGCAGTTCTTCTTCCGATGCCTTTAGCTCCGCATTCAGCTGGCGCAGTTCTTCCTGCTGTGTTTCCAGTTCCTCGGCCTGGTTCTGTGTTTCGTAGAGTAGCTCCTGCGTTTGAAGGTGTACTTTTAGCGTATGCACTACCACAGAGATTCTTTCAGAAACGGCATTAAAGAACTTCTGCTGCAGCGCACTGTATGGCTGGCGGGCGCAAAGCTCCAAGGCTCCCACCAGACTGGATGAAAAATAAAGCGGTATGATAATGATGGAAGCCGGTTCAATATCAGAAAGTCCTGTTTTAATCTTCATGTACTCCTCCGGCACATCCTCCAGCACTTTCACTTTTCTTTCGCTTACCACCTGCCCTACTTTGCCTGTACCTACCTCAAAAGATGGAAGTTGATCTCTGCTGTACTGTATGCCGTAACTGGCTGCAGGCTCCAGTTTGCCGCTGTTGTTGTGTAAGTACAGGATCCCTGCCTCAGAACCGGAATAATCACACAAAAAGGAAATGGCTTTGTCAGCTATGCTATTCAACGCTGTTTCTCCGCCAAGCAGGTTGTTCAGTTCTGATACCCCCGTCAGAACCCAACTCCTGTTTGAGTTTTCAGAGGTAAAGACCTGAAGGCTTTCCTTCATGTCTTTGATAGCATAACTCAGCACATCCTCCTTACTCTGTACAGCTACTTCTACATCGTATCTGCCATTCCCGATAGCCTGCGCTACCCGCGACAGCGCAATGTTCTTTTCCAGCACACCTCTGAAAGACGCTGCCACACTGCCAATTTCATCATCGCTGTCAACATTAATCACCACATCAGTAGCACCCAGCTTTATCCGGTCGGCAGCTATTTTTAAGGTAGCGAGCGATTTAGAGATGGTATTGATAATGTAGATACAAAGCACAACCGCCATACCTAAAAGCAAAAGCACAACCATGATCAGGAATGTCAGGTATTGCTGCTTCTGGCTGCTCTCTGCACTTACCTGTTCCACGATCCTGTTTATCAATACCCCCTCCGCTCTCCTATATTCTTCAATGCTTTGCGTGAATACATTGAAAGTCGTGGTTGTTTCGAAACCTGACACATCAAGCGACGGATTGTTTTCTATTGCCTGCAGGATGGCAGCTATCTGTTCATAATTATCAGATGAGCGGATACCCTGGACCTCATTTAATGACGCGCTATTAGCATAGCGGTTAAAATTTCTCAGAGCGCTGTTGTAAAAACTGATTTGAGATTTAACCAGCGCATAATCATTATAAGAAAAAATGCCGTTCTGAATAACCCGCATCAACAGACTTCTGATTCTGCCTAACTGTATTTTCGCCTCTGCCAGGTTTCTGAAACTTATTAATTGCCTTCCTATCTCCACATCACTGATACCTGTTGCATTGGCATCCAATCGGTCCAGGAAAGTAAAGATTAAATCAGTTGAATACCTCCTGAACTCCATAACATCCAGTTCGTCTCTATCCAGGTCATTACGATACCTGTTAAGGTCGTTCAGCAATGCCAGTTCAGGAAACGAACGGCCGGAGTCTTCCAGAAAATCGTTCAGGTTTCTTACTGCTGCATCTGTTGCGGCTCTTTGTGCTTTTGCTTCAAGTAAAAAAGTAGATTCCCCTCCTGAAGCTGCCAGAATACGCGCCCGCTCCTTCTGGAATGCATGTATAAGATTAGAAATTTTTTCAGATTCCGTTAGTTGGACCATTTCCTGCTTCAATTTGTTATTCTCCTCCAGTTCACGCTGAACTGTGATAGTAACAAAGTAAATAAGAGGAAGCAGCAGCAGGGATAGTAGTAGTAATAATTTATTCCTAATTTTTAAACGATTGACTAAGTTCATCGAAAGGGCTTGATTTCTATTTTAAGGGGCAATGAACACGCAAATTAAATAAACGCTCTTAATATCTTCTATAAATGTTCTCCAGCAAAGAGAAAACAATAACTGTAAAGCAGAGACATATACTTTGTAATAACCCTCCACATCGCATTTCAGTCATCATCAGTGCTCCCAATTCACCCAGAGTCACTTATAATATAAAAAGAAATGACGCACAAAAGCCTCACCAGGACAACCTCTTTATAGAAAGCAACAACATTGTTTATTTGACTCCAGCGGAACACCCTATTTATGATTCAGTCATAAATTCATAAGTCCCTACATCTGGAGCCAAAAATGCTAAGCAAGCATCAAGCTATTGAATAGTTGATGAAACAATATTTAACATAATATTTGCACTGCAGAAACAAGATTGAAACTTTCAGAAGTTTTGCAACAATTTGCATTAAGCGTAAGGAGTTACATAGCAACAGAAAGTCTAAATCTCCAGGATTCTCCCACACCGGGACTTCTGTGAAAAACTCATGTATCTTCCTCAGTGCGCAAACACTGTAGGAAGATACATTTCTATAAAAAATAAGCCTCCTTGAGAACTTTAGATATCAATACCCTGCGTCGGCTTTGAGATGAAGGCGATACATATAGAAGTAGATCGACGCGGGAACATCCACAGATAAACTTCAGTTTCGTCTTCTTTTACCGAAAACAGTACCCAAAAACTCTTCTCCTAGGGAACTCCGCCCATTAGGAGATGTGTTATACATCTCGTGAAGGTAAAATAAATCCGATTGATCTTGAGGGCTTACCATCTTGTGAAGGTAAAATAAATCCGATTGATCTTGAGGGCTTACCATCTTGGTGCAGAAAACTTTCTTGGTGCAGAAAACTTTGCGTCCAACTATCGTATCGGATTTGCACAAGAGCAGTGGAGCCTGAGAGAGAAACTTTCCCTCACTGCTTGCAAAGCGGGAAAAGCTTCTTACCTTTGCATCCCGTTTCAGCAGGAGGCGGTCAGTGAGAGGGCTGCTAACACAGGCTCTACGAACTAAAGAAGGTCGGGAGAAAGAAAGAAAAAACTTCTCTCCGGGCATTGCGGAAAGAGAAGAGTTTCGTACCTTTGCAACCCGCTTCAGAAGGAAGCCGGGAGTGATGAAAAGAAAAAGAGACAGAAAATAAAATTTTCTTCTTTTCATTGCGGATTCAGAAAATATTCTTACCTTTGCATCCGCTTCCTCAAAACAAGGCAACAGGCCTTGCGGAAAAGAGAGAAAAAACACCGGCAGTTGTTACTGCCACAAGGAAAAGAAAGATGTTCTTTTCACTACGTTCTTTGAGAGATTGATTGAGACAGAAATTTAAGGTAATCCGCGCGGGTGATTGAGAAATCAGCTGCGTCAATTCCTTCCTCTTATGAGGGAGTGAGAAATTTTAGGGAAGCCGGGGTCGGACGAACATATTGGCAGTAGCGATACTGCCTGAAGTAACTATTACAATGGAGAGTTTGATCCTGGCTCAGGATGAACGCTAGCGGCAGGCCTAATACATGCAAGTCGAACGGACTCAGGGGCTTCGGTCCCTGGGTTAGTGGCGCACGGGTGCGTAACGCGTATGCAACCTACCTTCTATTGGGGGATAGCCCACCGAAAGGTGGATTAATACCGCATAACACCATGACATGGCATCATGTTACGGTTAAAGTTTCGGCGA
>NZ_QRGR01000001.1 GCF_003367245.1 Pontibacter diazotrophicus
AGAAGGGTAATCAGGATAGGCAGGAAAGAAAAAAGAAGAGACAAGAACGGGCTACTAAAACCATCACCAAATGATATACTTTATCCTTAGCCTGACGGCTATGGTGTTTTCACCAGCAAACATTACGCTGTCGTGTGTTAAGGAGTTGGCTTAGAAATAATTAGAGGGGTGAGTTGGAATAAGTAAAATTCTGCTTACCCCTTTTGATTTTTTTATTTGGGTGATGTGAATAATGCGAAGTACACAAAGCAACTTCTTCATGTCACTTTGAAAATATGGTGAAGCGATAAAATAGCTTTTCATAGATGGTCTTTTTTGATAACTTATGACCTCATCTATATAACAGCAAAAGCATGAACAGGTATTGTCTGGCGCTGGATCTGAAAGACGACCCAAGGCTGATAGCGGAGTATGAGCACTGGCACAAGGGTATATGGCCGGAAATCAGGCAGAGCATCCTGGACGCTGGAGTAGTGGTCATGGATATTTACCGGTTCAACAACCGGCTTTTTATGATAATGGAGACAGACAGCTCCTTCAGCTTTGAAAGAAAGGCAGCGATGGATGAGGCAAATCCTAAAGTACAGGAGTGGGAACAACTGATGTGGAAATACCAGCAGGGGATTCCGGGAGCCGGGCAGGGAGAAAAGTGGGTGCTGATGGAGAAGATGTTCTCATTGTAGAAGACAATACGCAGATTTACAGATAAAACTATGTTTCGATTAGATAACAAGATAGCCCTTGTCACGGGGGGCGGAAGCGGCATCGGGAAGGCGGTAGCGCTGACTTTTGCCCGCCAGGGAGCCACGGTGCATGTGCTGGATGTTAGCCCGGAGAACGGGGATAAAACGGTAGAGGAAATAGAAGCGGCAGGAGGCAAAGCATCTTTCCGCGCCTGCGACGTCACCAATCAGCAGGAAGTGGTGCAGGTGTTTCAGGGCATCGGCAGGCTGGATATACTGGTCAACAACGCCGGCATCTCCAACATCGGAAAAGCCGACACCACCAAGGAAGAGGACTTTGACCGGGTGTTCCAGGTGAACGTGAAAGGCGTTTATAACTGCCTTTTTGCGGCTATACCCCTGATGAAGACGAACGGAGGCGGCGTTATTCTTAATCTGGGCTCTATTGCGGCTATTGTCGGCCTCAACGACCGCTTCGCCTACACCATGAGTAAAGGTGCGGTGCAGGCCATGACATTGTCTGTTGCCAAGGATTACCTGCACGACAACATCCGCTGCAACAGCATCTCGCCAGCACGGGTGCATACTCCTTTTGTGGACGGTTTCCTGGCGAAGAACTATCCCGGCCAGGAAGAGGAGATGTTCCAGAAGCTGTCGAAAACGCAGCCCATCGGCAGGATGGCGAAGCCGGACGAAATAGCAAATCTCATCCTCTACCTCTGCTCCGACGAGGCCTCCTTCATCACCGGCACCGATTACCCTATTGACGGTGGTTTTGTCAAGCTGAATAGCTGAGGAGGGCACAAGAGTGTAACATAATTGCTATGGAAATGAAACCCACCCCTGCCCCTCCGAGGAGGGGAATTTTTACTCTTGCAGGGATTCCCCTCCTCGGAGGGGCAGGGGTGGGTTTTTATCATCAGGAATAAACCCACTCCAATGCAAATGAGTTACCTGATGTACAATAAGAAAATGAACAGGCTTCACCTTGAAGCCGAAAGATATACCATATGAAACTGATACGATACGGAGAGCCGAACAAGGAAAAAACCGGCGTTATACTGGAGGATGCTTATTATGACACATCCGCTTTTGGGGAAGATTATAATGAGCAGTTTTTCGAATCAGACGGCCTTGCCCGCCTGAAGGAATTCGTTCAAAACAACAAAGGAAAGCTGGAGCGCATACCGGAGAACAGCCGCCTGGGCAGCCCGATTGCCCGCCCGTCCAAGATTGTTTGCATCGGCCTGAACTACGCCGACCATGCTGCAGAGACAAAGGCAAAGATACCCGAGGAGCCCATCCTTTTCATGAAGTCCACGACAGCGGTAGTAGGGCCTAACGATGACATCATCATCCCAAAGAACTCTGAGAAGACAGACTGGGAAGTGGAACTGGCGTTTGTGATGGGCAAAAAAGCCAGCTATGTAGACGAAGCCGAGGCCATGGACTATGTAGCAGGTTACTGCCTGCACAACGATGTATCGGAGCGGGCCTTCCAACTGGAGCGCGGCGGCACCTGGGACAAAGGCAAGGGCTGTGACACTTTCGCGCCCATCGGCCCTTTCCTGGCTACCAAAGACGAAATAGAAGATGTAGACAACCTGCGCCTGTGGCTGAAGGTGAACGGAGAGACCATGCAGGACGGCACCACCGCCAACTTCATCTTCCGTATCCCAAAACTGGTCTCATACCTGAGCCAGTTTATGACACTGCTTCCAGGTGATGTGATTTCAACCGGTACACCTGCTGGCGTAGGCCTGGGTTTCAATCCGCCGGTGTACCTGAAGCCGGGGGATGTGGTGGAGTTGGGCATAGACGGCCTCGGAACATCAAAGCAGCAGGTAAAGGCCTATGCAAAAGGTTGATGCCCACCAGCATTTCTGGAAGTTTGATCCGGTAAGGGACAGCTGGATTACCGACGATATGGCCAGCATCCGCCGCGACTTTGGCCCGGAAGACCTGCAGCCTGTTCTGCGGCAGCACGGCTTTGACGGTTGCGTAGCCGTGCAGGCGGACCAGTCGGAGGCAGAAAATGACTTTCTGCTAACCTATGCTGATAGGTATGACTTCATAAAAGGCGTCGTGGGTTGGGTGGACTTAAGAGCAGAGAATATACAGGAAAGGCTTAACCATTACGCCGGATTCGGGAAGATGAAAGGGTTCCGGCATGTGCTGCAGGGGGAGCCGGACAGGGCGCTGATGCTGCAGCCGGAGTTTAAAAGAGGCATCAGCCAGCTCAGCGGGTATGGCTTTACGTATGACATCCTCATTTTCCCGGACCAGCTCCGGTATGCTAAGGAACTGGTAGCAGCCTTCCCTGAGCAGCCTTTTGTGGTAGACCACCTGGCTAAACCCAACATCAGCGGACAGGAGATAGAGGCATGGGCAAGAGATATGAAGGCTATAGCGCAATATGAAAACGTGTACTGCAAACTGTCCGGTATGGTAACGGAGGCCGATTGGCAGCACTGGAAGAAGGAGGACTTTATACCTTACCTGGATGTGGTAGTTCAGGCCTTCGGCACGAACAGAATCATGTACGGCTCTGATTGGCCGGTTTGCCTGGTGGCGGCAAGCTATGAGGAGGTGCTGAGTATTGTAGAAGATTATTTCTCGGCATTCAGCCAGGCGGAACAGGCTGCCTTTTTCGGCGGGAACGCCAGCCGTTTTTATAAGCTTTCTTAACAGAAAATAGTAGCATGGACTTAGGACTGAAAGATAAAGTAATTATTGTGTCGGGTGGCGCGAAAGGCATTGGCCACGGCATTGTTTCTGTGCTGGCCGCAGAGGGAGCCATACCCGTGATAATAGGCAGAGACGAACAGGATAACAAAAGTGTAATAGCCGAAATAGAAGCGCAGGGAGGAAAAGCTTTTCAGGTAGTGGCAGAGCTGTCGCAGCCGGAGGAGTGCGAGAAGGCAGTCAGGTTAACCATGGAGCAGTTTGGTAGGGTAGAGGGGTTGGTGAACAACGCCGGCTTCAATGACGGTGTTGGCCTTGAGAACGGCAGTTACGAAAAGTTTATGGCCTCGCTGCACAACAACCTGACGCACTATTACCTGCTGGCCCACTACGTCCTGCCAGCTCTGAAGGAGTCGAAGGGGGCTATCGTGAACATCAGTTCCAAAACAGCGGAAACAGGGCAGGGAGGCACTTCCGCTTACGCAGCAGCTAACGGAGGGCGCAACGCCCTTACCCGGGAGTGGGCGGTAGAGCTGGCCAAGTACAGCATCCGGGTAAATGCCATTATTGTAGCCGAAAGCTGGACCTCCGCGTACGAGAAATGGATAAAGACCCTGCCGAACCCGGAAGAGAAACTAACAGAAATCAAAAGCCGGATACCGCTGGGAAACAGAATGACGACACCAGAGGAAATCGCAAACACCACTGCTTTCCTACTATCGGAGCGCACCAGCCACACCACCGGCCAGCTCATACATGTAGACGGCGGCTACGTGCATTTAGACAGAGCGATGGCGAACGCTTAGCTATTTTAAAGATCAACTATTAAGTCATTACAATGCAACTGTGCCTTAACTCATTAAATAAGCCGATTCCCCGCCTTAGAAAAGGAGGGGTTAGGGGTGGTTGGACCCGGTAGTGCAGAAACGAGGACAAAGATGTCACCGATAGGTTGGTTTCTGATAAAAATACCCGAAGCTGTTGCTCATGGTGGCCAGAAATACATAATAAGCGGAACGCCCAGCAGCACCATGCCAATCGTAATAGGTAAACCCATTTTCCAGTAATCGCTGAATTTGTATCCTCCCGGCCCCATCACGAGCGTGTTAGACTGGTGACCAATAGGTGTGAGAAAGGCACAGGAAGCAGCTATGGCAATAGCCATCAGGAAAGGATCTGCCGAAACTCCCAGTTCACTCGCTATATTGATGCCGATGGGAGCCATCAGCACAACAGTGGCGGCGTTGTTGATAACATTGGAAAGTAGGATGGTAATTGTCATGATAATACCCAGCAGCAACCAGATCGGGTGGCGATCGCCCAGGCTCAGGATCTGATTTGTGACCATATCGGCACTTCCGCTTGTCTCAAAGGCAACGCCTACCGGTATCATGGCGGCGAGCAAAACAATCACAGGCCAGTCTATGCTGGTATACATGTCCCGCAAAGGGAGTATACCGGACAGTACCATGGCAACTGCGGCAAAAGTGAAAGCTATCTGTACTGGCAGCACACCTAAAACTACCGCAGCAATGGCCGCCACGAAAATACTAAGAGCGTAGAGCATCTTACGGGGCTTGCCTATCGTCAGGCCTCTTTCAGCAAGCGGGAGGCATTGCATGGTGGTAATGGCATCGTTGATGTTTACTGTTCTTCCCTGGAGCAGTAGCACATCACCTGTCTTGAAATGGATTTTCCCGATTCGCTGCCAGATTTGTTTTTCACGCCTTGCAACGGCCAGAAGGTTTATTCTGTAACGGGTACGCATGTTAAGGCTGGCCGCTGTCTGGCCGATAAGCGGGGAATCTGCCATGACAATGGCCTCTACGGTATGAATATCCTCCGACCCTTTTGCTTCTTTTCTGATTTGCTTCCCGCCGGTAAGCTCTGTGCCTGTGTTATCTATAAATACCCGGAGGTCATCCGTGTCTGCCTCCAGTATCAGGATATCGTCCGGTTTTATTTCCTCGGAAGGTGATGGCGCGTGTATCCTGATGCCTTTCCTGACCAGGCCCAAAGCCAGTACCTCCGTGTCTGCCACCCGGTTCATTTCAGCAATCGTCCTGCCGTTGAGTTTAGAGTCCTCCGGTACTTTTACCTCCGTAATGTAGTTCTCTATATGAAACAGGTTATTGGAGGAAGTCTGGGTTTTTCTTTTGGGCAGCAGCCTCCAACCCAGCAGCGTGATGAACAGGAGGCCCACCAAAGCCAGGGAAAGCCCTACCGGGGCAAAATCGAACATGCCGAAACGCTCCCCTGCAACATTAGCCCTGAACGTGGCAATGATAATATTAGGAGGAGTGCCAATAAGAGTTACCATACCGCCCAGAATAGAGGCGAAGGCAATAGGCATCAGAATATAGGAGGGCGGGTTGCCATGTTTTCTGGCCATGTGCAGCGCCACCGGCATGAGGATAGCCAGGGCCCCGATGTTATTCATAAACGCAGAGGCAACGGCGACAATGAAGGAGAGGGCCACAATCTGAAGCATGAGGTTTGTGCCGAGTTTGGCCAGAATGCGCCCAATCACATCAATCAGCCCTGAGTGCTGCAGCGCCTGGCTGATAACAAGTACTGCTGCAACCGTAATAACAGCCGGATGGCTGAAACCTGTAAATGCATCTTCAGCCGGTATGATACCCGCAATAATCAATACGAACAAGGCAAGCAGTGCTACTATATCATAGCGTAGTTTCTCCCAGACAAAAAGTACCAGGGCTATCCCAAGGGTAAGAAAGACGAGAATTTGTTCCATGTATCAAAGTTCAGGCGCTAATGGCAGCTAGCCAGCTGCGTAATCTATAGGGGTTAACGCATGTTCAGGACTTTATGCCAAAAGATAATAACCTACCACTATTACCGGTGTGCTTTATACTACTCCTGCCTAAATAAAGCCTTTTTTCTTATTATATTTTCTTATTATAAAAAATACAGGAACGGAAGTCGGGCACAAGAAGCGCAGTAACTTCTCTAAGTTCGTAAATATATTTTACTATATTGGTTGATTATAGGCGTCAATCGCTCATGTAATAGCACCGGAAGCACAAGTTTTTAATATATTTTTTGCCTTTACCCATCATAAATGAACATTTTAGGAAAAATACGCATGGTTTCCCGTTTCTGGCGTTATCGTCGCAGAACCGAGAAAGAGTCCGTGAGGTTTTTATTGGATCAGGATTTAGCAGGCACCACCGTTCTGGATATTGGTGCGAACAGGGGCATCTATACGTATTGGATGTCTAAAAAAGTGGGCGACCGTGGGCGTGTTATCTCCTTTGAGCCCCAGCCTGAGTTAGGCGATTTTCTGTTGGACCTTAAAAAGTCGTTTAAGCTGGAAAATGTAGTAATCGAAAACAAGGGATTATCTGATAAAGAAGGCAAGTTTGATATTTTCAGAGGATTCGTTGGGTCAGGAGGCGCCAGGCTTGCACAGAAAGGAGAAGAGCTCCCGGAGAACAGTGATCTTCACAAAGTAGAAGTAGAAGTCACAACCCTCGATACTTTTTTTCAAGGCAAAGATTTGGAAAACCTGGCGTTTATAAAGTGTGATGTGGAAGGCCATGAACTATCAGTTTTCAAAGGGGGAGAGAAGACCCTGAGAAAGCACATGCCCACTATACTGTTTGAATGTGGCCATGAGGAAGCGCAGGCCGGAGAGATATTCTCGTTCTTAACGAACATGGGCTACAAAGGCTTTTTCATCATCGATGGAAAGAAGATTAATTACAAGGAGTTCGATAAACACCCTTACCGGAAACCGACCGAAAGTCTCCGGAACTACATGTTTGTGAAAAAGTAAAGCGGGTGAATGGCTGGCTAAGTATCCTAAAGCGCACTTGCCACGGCAGCTCAGCCACTATGTTGTTGATGTCATGTATGCTTGATACGTAGTGCTGCAGCCAATTGAAATCACCACAGAAAAGCCCCTGTCTGAATAGCAGGGGCTTTTCTGTGGTGTAAACTAAATTTGTCTTCTGGCTCAGAAACCAGCGCAATCGCTTGACGGTACATTTACGCCACCAGCCTGCTCATATACTACAGTAGCACCCAAATGGCTGGTGTATATCAGGAAACCTGCCCCCACCACCATCAGCAGCAAAACTACTGCCTGCAGCCATTTCACTTTTACTTTTACCAGGTTAAAGCGCAGGCTCAGTTCCAAGGCGGTGGCTGCGGAAAAGAGATAGGCAAGGTTGTATGCTGCAATCTCGTGTCTTTTCAGCACCGTCGGGTCGCACAGCTTTCTGGCTACAAGTCCATCGGCCATATCACCTGTGTAAATGCTAACCCAGGCCATCAGGCAACCGGCATAGAGTAAATAAGCGCCGGCCCTGTGCCAGAAAGCCGCCTGGCTGCCCTTCAGAAAAAGAGCCACCAACTTGGATAAAGTTGCCAGCAGCAGAAGGGAGATAGGGAAATGCAGGGTAAGCGGGTGCCACATCTCCGTTCGCCAGAAGGTGGTGTCAAACATGTTACTCCAGGATTCTTACCGCGATTGGCTCCAGTCTTTGTCCTACCTTTTCTACTTCAACCTCTACCTGCTGGCCTTCCTGCAATTGGTCGAACGCCACGGTCTCACCGTTTCTTGTCAAGGAGGTGTTTTCATTGAAATACAGCTCCAGGCGCTTGTCATCGGCTGTTTTTACATAAATCTCTGTTTTCTCCGCCTCTACCTCATCCACGGTCCCCTGATAGGTGCCTGAATCTACCACATCCGTGCTTTCCTCGCAGGAATACAGGAAAGGAACCATGAACAAAAAGAGGAGTGCAATTAGTTTTACGCTTTTCATAGTGCTTATAATTATTATATGATTTTTGTCAAATATAATCAAAAAGGGATACGGGTTTATAACAGGTTCTTGTTTAGAACGGTAACCGGAAATAACTTATGCTCATTTCCTTCCTGATGTATTTCCTCTTTACAGTTGTCTTCTCTCTGGCAATACGACAACAGTTTGGTTGCTAGTATGATAGCACTTGAAAGGTGTTAGCTCCTGTTTCTAGTCCCTGTTGTCACACTTAATTAAAAGTTCCCGCTTATTTAAAATTATTTTAAATAAGCCTTGCCTCTTATACCTGTTGCAGTTAGATTTGCACATCTATTTATAATAAGTCTAAATAAAAACTGACCAAATAAAGAAAAGATGTTGCGTATCTCTACATTCCGAACCTTCACGCTTGCAGTTGCAGCCTGTGTTGCTTTTTCTTCCTGCTCCGACGAAAAAGAAGATGATCCTTCCTATAATGTTCCGCAAACTTACAATTTCGAGAATGTAAGCTACACCGGCCAGACGCAGCGCATACAGATGCTGGATGAACTGGATGCTTATATCAAAACAGGCCATAACGGTGTTGAGCTGGATGCACAGAAAATGAAAGACATGTATGCGAATACCAACAACGCCTTTTCTGATGCCAGTCTGAATGCCGCTACCTCCAAACAGCTCAAGAACAAAACGATAGTTACAGCTCAGGATGATTTTGAAGGATACTTTGATGCCGTGGCCGCTGCCAGCCAAAGCAACGGTACCGCTGCCGCAGAGGGTACTGCCGGTATACTTAGAACAAACGACGGCACCAGAGGCTATCTGGTAGATGAGAATGGCCTGGAGTATGCACAAGTGATCCAGAAAGGTCTGATGGGCGCTGTATTCTTTAACCAGGCGGTAGAAGGTTACCTGTCTGCCGAGAAAATAGGTCCTGCTGTGGATAACACGAACGTAACGCCAGGCGAAGGTACGAAAATGGAACACCATTGGGATGAGGCTTTCGGCTACTTCGGTGCACCGGCTGATTTCCCGGCAAATACCACAGGCCTGAAGTACTGGGCCAACTACAGCAACCAGGTAGACGCTGCACTGGGCAGCAACAAAGCCCTGATGGATGCCTTCATTAAAGGACGCGCCGCCATCTCAGCAAAAGACATGGAGGGTAAAGACGAAGCAGCCGCCACCATACGCACTGAGTGGGAGCGTTTAGTAGCCGCTTCTACCATTCATGAACTGAATGCAGCCAAGACTAACATCGCCGACCAAGCTAAGAAGAGTCATTACCTGTCTGAGGCCATCGGGTTTGCGATGGGCCTGCAATACATAACAGCATCAAAATTATCAGCTGCCCAATACCAGGAGGTAATGCACGCCATTGGTCATAACCTTTACGAGACAACTGCCGACGATATCAACGCAGCCATTAACATCCTGAGCACAGCTTATGGCATGGATAACATCAAAGGGCAGCTATAGCACCTTAAAGTATTATTGTTAGTTTTTGAAAGTGCAGCAGCTGCGGAAATGCCAATCCTCAGCTGCTGCCTTTCGCATTTAAAAATACACCACATGATAGTGTTTAAGAAATATACTGTAATGGCTATTGCCTGCCTCGCTGTGCTGAGCAGCTGCGGCTCCGATAATGAAGGTGGCCCCACAACAGAATACGACCGCCAGACGATGGTGGCCCACTATGCCGATAACCTGCTTGTGCCCGCCTTTACGGTGTTCGAAAACAAGACAGAAGCCATGGATGCCGCTGTCAATGCTTTTGTGGCAACGCCCACAGCCGGCACACTGGCCACTGCCCGCACTGCTTACCAGGAGGCCTACCTGGCCTTGCAGGACGTGAGTGTGTATGAGTTCGGCCCAGCGGAGGAGCAGTTGCTGCGCGCGAACCTCAATATTTACCCTACTTCTGCTGCTGAGATAGAAAACAATGTCACGTCAGGTACCTACGACTTGCAGGCTGCTGCCAATCTCGATGCCAAAGGCTTTCCTGCCCTGGATTATCTCCTGTACGGTGCCGGTTCTGAGGCTGCCGTAGTGGAACAATATACCTCCGGTGCCCATGCTGCAAATCGTAAAAAGTACCTGCAGGACGTCAGCAGCCTGGTTCACCAGCGTGCCAACGCTGCTTATACCGGCTGGACTAGCGGCAACTATGTGGATACCTTTAAAAATGCACAAGGTACAGCCGTGGGAAGCGCAGTGGGTAACCTCGTGAACCAGCTGAACTTTGACATCGACGTGACCAAGCGCGCCAAAGTAGGATTCCCAAGCGGCAGGTTTTCAGTGGGAGAAGCGCTTCCGGAGAAGGTGGAAGCCTACTACAGCCAGACATCGCTGGACTTACTGAAGCAGGCTATCCGCGCAGAGAAGGCCGCTTTTTTGGGAATGACCGCAAACGGTACCAACGGGCCGGGACTGGACGATTACCTGGACCATGTGGAGGCTCCTTATGGAGAAGGCATGCTGTCTGACGCCATTGAGGCGCAGTTTGATGCTGCCCTCGCTGCCGCAAACGCTGTGCAGGGGCCATTGGCAGAAGCTGTTACCACGCAGCCGCAGGCCGTGACGAAGGTATATGACGAGCTGCAGAAGCTCATCGTGCTCACCAAAACCGATATGCCCTCCGCACTGGGTGTTGCCATCAACTACACCGACAGCGACGGTGATTAAATAATTACTTGTTGTCATCTCTACCAGAAGAAGAGAGCAGAATGAAATATCTCAGATTTCTCCCTCTGGTACCGACGACAACCTTAAGAGCTGATTAACTAATTGGAAAAGCCTTAAAAAAAGGAAAAATTTAGAAAGCGACAGTTTACATGCTCCAGAAGCTAAAGCCGTACCTCACCGCACCAGTATCCGCAGCACCGCTGGCAGTATTCCGCGTTATTTTTGGCGGAATGATGCTGGCCAGCATCCTGCGATTTATATGGAAAGGATGGGTGACGGAGCTGTATGTGCTGCCGAAGGTATACTTTCCTTACTACGGCTTTGAGTGGGTGCAGCCACTGGGCGAAGCAGGCATGTACGCCCTCTTTTTTGTGATGGCGGTGGCTGCCCTGGGTATCATGCTGGGGCTGTTCTATCGCCTGTCAGCGCTGCTGTTCTTCCTTAGCTTTACGTACGTCGAGCTTATCGACAAAACCAACTACCTCAACCACTATTACTTTGTGAGCATCGTGGCGCTGCTATTGGTGCTGGTACCGGCGCACCGGCATTTCTCGCTGGATGTGCTGCGCAGACCGCATAGCTGGGTAAGTCATGTGCCGCGCTGGGCTGTGCTGATTTTTAAGCTGCAGTTGGGACTGGTGTACTTCTACGCCGGCATCGCCAAGCTAAACCCCGATTGGTTGCTGGAGGCCATGCCGCTGCGCTACTGGCTGCCCGCCCACACACACCTGCCGCTCATTGGTCCGCTGCTTGATGAAGTGTGGGTGGCTTTTGTTTTCTGCTGGTTCGGCGCATTCTACGACCTGACTATTCCTCTCTTCCTGAGCTGGCGCAAAAGCAGGGTGCTGGCTTACCTCACGGTGGTGGTGTTTCATGTGCTTACGGCGGTGCTGTTCCAGATAGGTATGTTCCCTTACATCATGATGGTGAGCACACTCATTTTCTTCTCCGAAGGCTTTCATGAGCGCCTGCTGGGTTGGTTCCGGGGGCTGGCTAAAGTACGGATGCCTGCCGCTCCTGCCTATGCGAGGGTGGCGGCGCAGCCACTGCTTTTAAACCTGCTGGCGGTATACTTTGTCGTGCAGGTGCTGGTGCCCTGGCGCTTTGTGCTGTACCCCGGCCCGCTTTTCTGGACCGAGCAGGGTTACCGCTTCTCCTGGCGCGTGATGCTGATGGAGAAAGCCGGAACAGCCTTTTTTTATGTGCGCGACCCTAAGACGGGCTATGAAATAGAAATCAACAACCGCGATTACCTGACCATTACCCAGGAGAAGCAGATGGCCATGCAGCCCGACATGCTGCTGCAGTACGCCCACATGCTGCAGCAGGATTTTGCCGCCCGCGGTATATCCGGCACGCAGGTGCGTGCCGAGGTGTATGTGAGTATGAATGGCCGTGGCAGCCGGCTTTATATCGACCCGACTGTTAATTTGGCGGCCGAAAAAGAGAGCTTCCTGCCGAAGCCCTGGATTTTACCTTTAGACGAAGTGGCTCTTCCGCAACAGGCGGTGGGGCAGAAATAGATGAACATGCGCATCACGCTAACTATCGCTCTGGTGCTTTGCAGCTGTCTGGCTGCACTGGCACAAACATATTCGGTTACTGGTAAGGTAACCAGTACTGCCTCGCAACAAGCCGTGCCACAGGCCGAGGTGCTGCTAGCGAATACCGGAACTTTGTTCAAGGCCGATGCCAAAGGAAATTATACCATTCCTAATCTGGCACCCGGCACCTATACCCTTACAGCCTATGGCGAAGGCTGGGGTGCCGCTACGCAGCAGGTCATCATCAGCAACAGCAATATATCCCTCCACTTTTCGCTGAAGCCGCTGGAGGGGCAGTTGCGGGAGGTAAACGTAAAGGGGGAGCGCGAGAAAACATTTGGCATCACCCGCCTGAACTCTGTGGAGGGTGCCGCCATTTATGAAGGTAAAAAGAGCGAAGTGGTGGTGATCAGCGACATTACCGCGAACAAGGCCACCAACAACAGCCGCCAGGTATTTGCCAAGGTAGCCGGCCTTAACATCTGGGAGAGCGATGGAGCAGGTTTACAGCTCGGTATCGGGGGCCGTGGCCTCAGCCCGAACCGCACTTCCAACTTTAACACCCGCCAGAACGGCTACGATATTTCGGCTGATGCCCTCGGCTACCCTGAAAGCTACTATACCCCGCCTGTTGAGGCACTGGACCGGATTGAGGTGGTTCGCGGAGCGGCCTCGCTGCAGTATGGCACGCAGTTCGGCGGCATGATCAATTTTGTGATGAAGGAAGGGCCGGAGGACAAGCCGTTCGAGTTGACAACCCGCCAGACAGCAGGCTCCTGGGGCCTGCTGAATACCTTTAACAGCATTGGCGGCACCAAAGGCAAACTGCACTACTATGGCTTTTACCAGTACAAGCGCGGCGATGGCTGGCGCGAGAATTCTGAATTTAATGCCCACACCGCCTTTGGCTCGCTGCACTATAAGCCAAACGAGAAGCTGGAGATAGGCTTTAACTATACTTACATGGATTACCTGGCGCAGCAGCCAGGCGGGCTCACAGACATGGCTTTCGGGCAGGACGCACAGCAATCCATCCGCGACCGCAACTGGTTTAAAGTAAACTGGAACCTGATGGCCCTCACGCTGGATTACCGCCTGGGCGAGCGCACAAAGCTGAACATCCGTAATTTCGGGCTGCTGGCCCAGCGCGATGCCCTGGGCTTCATGGGCAAGATCAGCCGCCCGGACGATATTACGCAACCTCGTACTTTACTACAGGACCAGTTTAACAACTTCGGCAACGAAACACGCCTCATTCACCGCTACGACCTGGGCAACTCCTTCTCCACTTTGCTGGTAGGTGCCCGCTACTACCGTGGCTTCACTGATCAGCAACAGGGCGATGGCTCCGCTGCCGCAGACGCCGACTTCCGGTTTTACTCTGAAACGGGCGCGCCCAATGCCTCCAGTTACGATTACCTGAGCCGCAACGTCGCTTTCTTTGCCGAGAACATCTTCAACATTACACCAAAGTTGAGTTTGACTCCGGGTGTGCGTTACGAATGGATTAACACTAACGCCGATGGCAGCTACCGTGCTGTAATGGCCGACCAGGCAGGTAATATTATCCGGGATGAGGTGGTGCCGGAAGATAGGGAGAGCTCACGCAACGTGCTGCTGCTGGGCCTCGGGCTGAGCTACAAACCAAGCGAGCAGATGGAGGTATACGCCAACTTCTCGCAGAACTACCGCGCCATCAACTTCAACGACATGCGCGTGATTAACCCAAACCAGTTCGTGGACCAGAACCTGAAAGACGAGTCCGGTTACAGCACTGACCTGGGCTTCAGGGGCAACATCAGCGGCATTCTGAATTACGATGCGAGTCTTTTTTACCTGGCTTATAAAAACCGCATCAACTTTCAGAATATCCCGGGCACCACCAACCGTATCCGCACCAATGTGGGAGACTCGCGCAACCTGGGCCTTGAGACTTTTGTGGAGGCCGACCTCCTGAAGCTATACTATGGCAAAGACCATCCGAACAGTCTTTCTGCCTTTTCTAATATCACGCTGGTAAATACAAAATATAGCAGTCCGCTGACAGATATAGATGGCAATGAAGTAGAACTGGCACCGCCGGTAATTGCCAAACTAGGTCTCTCCTTCAAGCGCAACAATTTTAAGCTGGCCTACCAGTACGCTTATACTGCAGAGCAGTACACCGACGCACCAAACTCTTTGCTGGAGCCAACGGCTGTAGTAGGAGTTATACCTGCCTACTGGGTGATGGACCTCTCCGGTAGCTATACCTACAAGCGCTTTACCCTGGAGACCGGCATCAACAACCTCACCGACAACCGCTACTTTACGCGCCGCGCTACAGGTTATCCGGGGCCGGGTATTATCCCATCTGATGCCCGCAACTACTATGTAACGCTGCAGTTTCAACTTTAGGATGGTGGTTGATTGTTGATTGTGCTTTGGCGATTGTCAATTCTTAGTATATTGTTCAAGTGTAAAGGTACAGCCTTTTATCCCCGTCATCATGAAAGAATCTTGTGAGTTACCTGCAGGTAATAGCATATGAGGTAAAGCACCTTCCACAAAGCTCTTGCATTCTCAATTTGTCAGCACGGAGTGAAGGTGATTCCAGTCTTTGGGTTGAGCGCCTTGTATTTGTTGCGGTGCTGAGCGGTAGCGAGGCAGCCCGCAGCAGAGCGAGGGCAGCTTCAAATACACAGCGCGATGCCCAAAGACGAGGCCTCTCGGCCTAGAGAGCATACCCTAATACTATGCAAAAAGGCCGTTAATGAGTCGCTGGAAAAGCCGGAGCCACGACAGGTTAGACAGAATCAAGCACATACAAAGAATACTCACTCATAAAATCAACATGATTTTATGGAGCATGGCTAGGGAGAGGTGGTACAACTCACAAGATCTTACCAGGATGACAGAAAGAAGCAGAGGAATATATCTACACATCCTTTGTCTAAAACAGTGGGAGCAGCTCGTTTTCTCATGATGCTCATGCGTAATGAATTCTGTTCTGAACATGGCCACTCCCAATTTGGAGGAAGGAGAAGAATCTGCTAATTTGAGGGAAGAGGTGACATGTATGCAGGGTAATTTTCCTGAAGATGTCCGCCGCCTCAGAAACCATATAGCAAATACTTAAACCCATTCCGACAAATGAATAACCAGATCTGGATAATGACCTCAGCCTTTGATAAGCTGAGCCTGGACGATGTAATTGTAAAGGCGCAGGAGGCAGGTGTGCAGGGGTTGGATGTGTGCGTGTTCCGCAGAGATGGCACCCGCGACGACTTTGTGGCGACACACCTCGATTATGAGAACTTCGGCCTTGATGACGCCAAAGAACTGCTGGACAGGTTTAACGGCGCCCGCCTGCAACTTTCCATAGGCGCTTTTGATAACCTGATAGGGGGCGACCCGGCGCAGCGCGTGAAAAACCAGAACCACCTGCTGCGGCTCATCCGCATGGCGCACCTGCTGGGCGGCGACGCTAACGACGTGAAAGTAGGCACCTTTGTAGGCTATAACCATGAACTAGGCAACCAGGAGCAGGGTTTTCAGAAGAACCTGGAGGAGTACGCCCGCATTTTTGCTCCCATCATCAAGTATGCCGAGGACCTGGGCGTGACCGTGCTGTATGAGAACTGCCCGATGGAAGGCTGGCGCTCGGCAGGTTATACCGGCACCTTCAATAACCTGACCGGTGTGCTGGCGGCCCGCAAGCTGATGTACGAGCTGATACCGAGCAAAGCCCACGGCGAAATCTATGACCCCTCGCATGATGTGTGGCAGCATGTGGATCCCGGCGAGGTAATCCAACACACAGACATAGCGCGCCTGCACCGCATTCATGTAAAAGCGACCCGCAGGGGCAACAACGTGCACTGGGGCAACATGTACCCGATGCAGTTGGTGGATACCGATTTGGCGAAACGTGCCGGCGTGCCTACCTGCAGCAATGAGTGGGACCGCCATAACTACGAAGCCATGCTGCCCGGCTTCGGCGGCTCCGACAGCATGGACTGGCGTGCTTTTGTGAACACACTGAAGGAGCAAAACTTTACCGGTCCTTTTGAAATCGAGAATGAGGCGGCTTTGTCGAAAGGTACCGGTAATATGGGTGCCATCATGCAGGGCTTCAAAGCCACTACTTTAAACCTGGCGCCTATGCTGTGGGAACTTACCGAAGCAGGTTATCAGTACAACGTGAAAGATTTTCGCGAACTGAAGCAGGTAGCAAGCAAAGACATACCGGTGGTAACGATGGAGGAGCTTTCATGAGTTGATTGCTGCTGATGTAAGTCGTAACAACAATTCTGTTCGTCAGGAAGTGGTGCTGTTTAACGCCTGCCATTTTTGGAATTATAAGAAGTAAAAACAGTACTGGGAAGGTATAAATTCAAATATATGTAAATATTTATATTGTAAATTTTGTTTATCAAGTTTACAATCTTAACTTAGAGCATTAAGTTTGTTTTCATAGCTTGGAAAGGCACTCTATCTTATAGGGTGCTTTTTTATTTTATGGTGTGCGCTACCTCGCCTTGTCTCATGAACTTTATTTGAAGGAGTTAGCTAAATCTGATGCATGACTGCCTGTTAAGGGCAGGTTGCGACCACCCCTAACAGGGATTGGAAAAAATACTGCTTTGCCGGCTTATGCTTTTACCGTTGTAGTGCCTCCTCCTCGCAGGGATATGTCTACAGGTGTGTTGCCTTCCCAGGCACCGGAGGTGAAATCAGGCACATCAATAGAAGTAGAACGGTTGGCAACAGACCACTCACTCAGAGGAGCAACAGCACTCCACAAAGCGGCATCATACACGTCCTGATCCAGGGGCAGGCCATTACGCAAAATGTCGATGAGCCGCCAGTCCATCAGGAAGTCCATGCCGCCATGTCCACCGATTTGTTTGGCCATGTTCCCCAGCTTCCTTGTGATTTCGGGCGTATATTTTTCTTCCAGTGCTTTCAGTTCTTCCGCCGATACCCAGCCTTCGTGGGAGGTGGCGATTCTGGCTGGTGAAGGCCATTTTCTGGCAGTGGCTTTTGTGCCGCTTACCAGGTGTATTCTGGAGTAGGGCCTTGGTGACGACACATCATGCTGCACCATAATCGTCCTGCCTTTTTTTGTGCGGATGGTGGTCGTGTTCATGTTGCCACGGTATGAATTGGTGGCGAACTGATTGTAAAAGCTGTCTTTGGCTGCCAGTTCACGGGCTGTGTCCTCCATTGTAAAATCATTACTGGAAACAGAAACGAGATAATCCATCTGGTCGCCCCGGTTAATGTTCATCACCTGGCATATTGGTCCGAGGCCGTGGGTGGGGTAGAGGTTTCCGTTCCGGGTGTTTTCCTTCAGACGCCACATATCCTGGTAACCGTCCTTCGAGAAATTGAGGTCTACAAGATTATGGATGTAAGCCCCTTCCCCGTGCACGATATCTCCGAAGAAGCCCTGCCGGGCCATGTTCAGCGTCAGCAGCTCAAAGAAGTCGTAGCAGCAGTTCTCCAGCATCATACAGTGCTTGCGGGTGCGCTCAGAAGTCTCCACCAGTTGCCAGCACTCTTCCAGCGTAGTAGCAGCCGGTACTTCTACCGCCACATGTTTGCCCTGTTCCATGGCATACACAGCCATGGGCGTGTGCAGGTGCCAGGGCGTGGCAATGTATACCAGGTCAATGTCTTCCCTTTCGCAAAGGGCCTTCCATGCTTCTTCGCTTCCGGAGTAGGTAGCAGGTTGATGCGAGGAGCCTGCCAGCTTTTGCTGCACGGCCTCTACCTGCTCTGGCCTTAAATCACACAGGGTTTTTATGTCTACATTGGCAATATGGCTCATCCTGGACACCGCTCCCGGTCCCCGCATCCCAAGGCCAATAAAACCTATCCTGACAGTATCTAGTTTTGGAGCAGCATAGCCGCTCATGTTAAACTGCTGCCGGTGCTGCTTTTGCGAAGCTACCCGTATCTGGTCCAGATTTGACGGGTTGTTTGAAGTGGCGCAGCCGCTCACCAGACCGGCTCCGGCCACACTGAGGCCAGCCAGGCCCGTTCGTTTCAGGAATTCTCTACGGTTCGTACTCATGGGCTCTATCGGGGCTTTTTGTAGATGCGTTTGGATGAAGGCTTTGCAGGATTCGGCTTTTGCTGTTCCTTCTGTTAATATAGCTTAAGTTGCGGGATAATAAAAGAGGTTGCTGATATCCTCTTTCTGTCATTTCAAACAGGGTGAGAATTCTGTGTTATTTCATACTCCCGCAATGTCTCAGATTTCTCACCCTGTTCGAAATGACAGCATAGCTCTGGTCTTCGCCACTTTACGGCGTTGAGAGGTAGGGGAAAGCGGTAGATTATTTATCAGCTGTAGTACTACCGTACAACCTGAAAATCCTTACTCGAAATTCAGCTGCCCGAAGAACTCTGGTAAATGAAAGTCCGGTGCTGGGGCGTCAATCTCACTCCAGGCTAAAAAATGAGGCTCCGGTAATTCGTCACCGCATTTGTAGAAGTTTACACGGCTTTTTACGCCCTGCAGAGAAGAGAACCTGTGGTTGGTGAAAACCTCAACCGGTATCATGAGCGTGAGCTGCCAGGTATAGGAGGGGGATGCCGTTGTAGATGAGTTGCTCTGTATAACAGCCAGGTGTTTTATCTGTGTAATAACATCCGCTGGCAGTAGCTGCCGGTCATCACGCCCGGTGCCGTAGCCCAGCAGGCAGGTGCCGAGGCAGTTGAACTCAAGATTATAGTAGTGGCTGCCCCCATCGAAGGCGACAAAGAACTCGACGCAGCTGTCTGTATAAACAGGGTCATTTGGCCTCAGGCAAACTGCACGGAGCGCATTTTCCCTTACATAGTATTTCAGGAAGAGGCAGTCTGAGTGATGGGCGATAGCAAACGTAACATCCGGTTTAATAGCAGAGGCAGGCCACAGGTGGTGGTCAACAGCGTTTTTCTCAAGCGTATCAAGTAAACCTGAAATATCTTTTAGCGAACTGTGATTGTTTATTGCTGCTGTGTAGGGAACTCTGATTTGCTTCATACGATGGCGCGTTATCTCCTTGTTTCCTGCTTACTGGCGGTGGCGATATCCTGAATGGTGCTTTGGAGCAGCTCATACTGCGCTTCTAACTTTTGTACTAGCCTGAACTGCGCACGCGATCGCTGGATGTTGTGCCCCGGGAAATTAATTTTATAGTAGGTGTCCCCGTCGATGTAGTCCGTCAGGAAGCGCAGGCCCATAATAAAAGGCAGCAGCAGGCAACCCATGGCAAGAGAGCGGATTTCAGTAGGAGTTAAGAAGCCTGCCGTTTCTTTCAGAAAGCCCCTCGTGAAGGCTTTGAACAGGTCCATGTCCACGCTTATCTTTTCAATGTCTTTTTCGTCTTCAGAGGCGGTGTTCACAGTAGTGCGGATGGCATCGCCAAAATCATAGGCTACATAGCCCGGCATTACGGTGTCCAGGTCAATCACGCACTGCGCCTCGTCCTGTTCGTTGAGCAGTACGTTGTTGAACTTCGTGTCGTTGTGGGTTATCCGGAGCGGAAGTTTCCCCGCCTGTCCTAGTTTCAGGATAGAGGCCATCTCTTCTGTACGTGCCTCTACAAAGGCAATTTCATCGGAGACTTCTTTTACTCTGTTTACCGGGTTGCGGGCAATGGCTTCCCGGAAGAGCCGGAGCCGGTAAGCAATGTTGTGAAAGTCGGGAATGGTTTCGTGCAGCAGGCTTGCATCCATATCCGCCAGCAGCGCCTGAAACGTACCAAAGGCTTTGCCTCCTTCATAAGCTTGCTGCGCTGTGTGTACAATATCATAGCTGCGGGTATGCGGCAGGAATTTATATAGACGCCAGTAGTTTCCGGCGGCATCCTGGTAGTAGAGTTGGCCATCTTTCAGCGGGACCAGGCGAAGCACTTCTGTATCAGGGTTGGCACCGGGTATAGCTACCAGCTTTTTGCGGAGGTGAGTGGTGACCAACTGTATGTTTTCCATCAGGGCAGGCACGTTTTTGAAAACCTGGTGGTTCACGCGCTGCAATAGGTAGTCAGGACAGGTGGGCTGTTTGTTAACTACATGGAAGGTGTCGTGGATGTACCCGGAACCGTGCGGTTTTATATCGGCTGCCGCTCCTTTTATCGCAAACTGTTCTGCAATCAGGGGTAAATTATATGCGGCCTTGTTTCCTGGTGCCATCTTGTTTTGGAGGTTATGCTATGGTTGTGGCCATAAGTTTTCCGGATAAATTCCGGCAGCTATTAAGTTATGAATATTCCGGATAACTACCGCTTTATCATCGGGATAGGTAACACCAAACCATTTCTCAGAAGAGGGCAGCACTTTTACCTGTGCCTCACCCGACTGCACCAGGCGGTTCAGAACATCCGGAAGGTAAAACTCTGCTTTCAGGTCGTGGGGGTGCTTTGCCAGGAACTCCTTAAAGCACATTTCAAAATAGGGGAACACAGCTGGTGTAAAACCCATCAAGTTCATAGAGACCATCTCTTCTCCTGTAAACAGCACATCCTGCTCCTCCGTAGTGCGGGCTACTATGCCTTTGCCTGATTGAACAAGATGCGTTTGCTCAGTCACACTAACCAGATTATCCCTGTCATCTATTTCGCAGATGCCCCTTGAAACAGCTCCATGCGGCGATAAGGTGTTTTTCAGCTGAAACCCTACCAGCCCGTACTGCCGTTCCGGCGGTGTGGCTTTCAGGAAATCGGCCATCAGTTGGAAAGACTGCCTTCCATAAAAATCGTCCCCGTTTATAACCGCGAAGGGCTCCTTTATAGTGGAGGCTGCTGTCCAGACTGCGTGACCAGTTCCCCATGGTTTTTCCCGGTTGTCAGGTAAGGTGAAGCCTGAAGGAAGTGCGTGCAAATCCTGTAACACATACTCCACTGCCATACTGCCGGCGTACTTCTGAGCAGTCGCTTTTGTGAATTCTGCGGCAATGGATTTCCGGATAACAAATACCACCTTTCCAAAGCCAGCTTTTGCAGCGTCGTATACCGAGTAATCCAGTATCGTTTCGCCGTAAGGCCCGAAAGGCTCCAGCTGTTTTAAGCTGCCATACCGGGTTGCCATTCCTGCCGCCAGGATCAGAAGTGTAGGGTTAGAATTCAAAACAGGCTTTGCTTTTAAATTTTCCTGAAGCCCAATGCCTTCAATGCGGCACAGGACAAGCAGGCAAGACAAAACATTATACTCCGCTTTTACGCAACGAGTCCCAGCGGGACGACCTGTCAATAGAAATCCATTCCAGTATTTTTAGAGCTCCAGCGGAGCGATCTGTAATATATGTAACAGGTCGCTCCGCTGGAGCTAAGGGTGCCTGAGAATGATGAGGCTATCAACAGGTCGTCCCGCTGGGACTTTAAAGAAAGCTTGTGGTTATGCCGGATAGCGTTAACTATGCTATACTATAGCTACTACTGCCGGGCGAAGTTCAGGGTGTGGAAAAAGCTGACCTGCAAGGTATGGTTATGCTCGAAAACCACTCCGTCAGCCTTTTGCACAATCTGGTTCAGGTAACCGAATTCCAACGCTGCGGAATCGCTTATTTTATAGCCTATCGCTGCGTAAGCCCTGTTCTGGTCGAAAATGTTCTTCCTGGCGTTTTCGCCGAAGCCAACAAATACTTCATCATATACTGCCAGAAAGGGCTCCTTTGCTTCAGTAGTTGGTCCGATGAGCGGCAGTGTGGCCTTCAGAAAATAGCGGGCGCGGTTCAGGTACGTATAGTCAGTTGTTTCTGCGCCACGTATCCAGCGTTGCTCCAGGCGGTAGCGGTGTATCAACCCAACCCGGGCAATATTGCTTTTGTGCTGTAGCTGCTGATAAATACGCTGCTCCGGGAAGGTGCCTGCCGCTGGATAATCACCGTAAGGGTGTGTTTCTATAAATCCGTAGCCTAACGTAAACATGGCATTCGGCGTCAGGTCATAGTTTATACCTGTCCGGATGAGCAGTTGCTGCGGGTCTTTGATGATGTTGTGCCTTCGTAACTGAACCTCTGCATGAATGCCCCATTTATCAGAAAACTTGTGGTCTCCGAAATACATGTACCAGCCATTGTTGTTATAATCTTTAATGCGCTGCTCGCTTTGCGCCTGCGCTGTGTTTAAAAACAGACCGGGAGCCAGCAAAAGCACCCATGATAATACTATAAGTGTTAGTTTTGATTTCATACCGTTAAGATGGCACCTAAAAACTTAAACTTCAAATTGACTTTCAAAACTATTGTTCCTTGGAGGATATGAAAGGTGGAGAAATAAAGCCTGAATGCATAAAATGCCGGACGCTTCTTGTTCTGTAGGATGAGAACTTGCAACGGCTCAATTTAACATACTTTCTTCTTGTTTTACCGGTAAAACAATGGGAATTTGCCATGTAGAATATGACAACAGGTTTTTAAGAAGGGCATTGAGCCAGAGAACCGACTGAAAAAAGGATTGGAAGAATGAAGGTGTTAAAATTTGGGGGCAAGTCGTTGAGCAATGGCGGGCCAATCGAAAGTGTTATCAACATCATAAAGAAAGAGGCCAGTGCAGCGGCTATTGCAGTAGTTGTTTCTGCAAGAGGCCAAAGCACCGATATGCTGCTGGACCTTTACGCGAAGGCTGTAAAAGGCGAGGACTACGAGAAGGAGCTAAGCGGGTTTATGAATTTGCAGCACATCCACGACATAGATCTGGGCCTGTATTATGAGGAGTTGAAAGTCGTGCTCCAGGCGCTCCGGCTAATCGGTGAGGAAAGCGTGCGGACAAGAGACAAGGTACTTGCCTTTGGGGAGGTCATAAGCGCTCAAACAGTAGCTGGCATTTTAAGGGAAGAAGGCCTGGAAGCCGTTTTTGTTGATGCACGGAAGCTGATTAATGTTACAGTTGATTCGAATGAAACAACTGTTGATTTCTTAAGCTCAGAGAAAAATACAAAGGCGTTCTTTCAGTCACTGGAGCCAAACCAGATACCAGTGATTACAGGATTCATCGCGTCTGATCCGGAAGGCAAAACCGTTACCTTGGGGAGAAACGGGAGCAACTACACCGCTACTCTGATTGCCAGTTTCATTAAGGCGACAGAGGTGCAGAACTGGACGGACGTGGATGGCGTGTACACGGCCAGCCCAAAGTATGTGAAGGGCGCACAGCGGATTCCGCATCTGAGTTACCGGGAGGCCAACGAACTGGCTAATTTCGGGGCAAACGTGCTTCATTCCAAAACCATTCTGCCACTGATGGAAAGCGGCATACCGCTAAGGGTTTTCAACAGCTTCGCACCAGACTCGGAGGGTACGCTGATTGATGAGAAGGGGGCAGGCAAGGGAATCAAAGCGGTGTCTACCATTGAAGAGGTATCGCTGGTAAGCCTGGAAGGCCGCGGGCTTCTGGGTAAGGTGGGCATAGACGCCCGGATTTTCAGTGCCCTGAGCAGCAGGAGCATCAGCGTGCGGCTTATCTCACAGGCATCTTCTGAGAGAGGAATCGGCTTCGTGGTCAACAAAGAAGATGCCGCCGCAGCACAGGAAGTGCTCAGCGCAGAATTTCACGATGAACTGGTAAGCGGCAACATTTCCCGCATCCAGATCGCCAGCGACAAGGCCATTATCGCCATTGTTGGCCGGCATAATTACGCCCTCGAGAAAGCCATCTATGGCCTGAGAAGAAACAGGATATGGATGTACCTCATCAGCAACAGCATCAACGGGGAACACATCTCTTTAGTAGTAGATAACAAGTCGCTGAAGAAAGCGGTGAACGTGGTGCACAACCAGGTGTTCGGTGCGATCAAAACCCTCAATTTGTTTGCCTTCGGAAAAGGCACGGTAGGAGGCAAACTGCTGGACCAGATTATCGAAACAGGGGACGAGGTGGTAAAACGCCGGAACCTGAAAATCAACATTGTAGGCGTGTCTGACTCAAAGAAGATGATTTTCAACGAGGACGGCTTGGGCAGCAACTGGAAGCAGGAGCTTGCACACAGCCAGGAGGAGCGCGATTTTGGCGCCATCATCCATCGTTTGAAGGAATCCGGGCTAGAGAACATCGTGATAGCAGACAACACCTCGTCGCAGGAACTCACAGAGCAGTATCCTGAAATAGTGAACAGTGGCTTTGACATTGTGGCGTCCAACAAAAAGGCTAATTCTATCTCCTACGATTTTTACCAGAACCTCCGCAATACCCTGAAGCGAAGAGGGAAACTGTTTTACTATGAAACCAACGTAGGCGCCGGCCTGCCCCTGATAGACACGATAAAGCATCTGCACAACTCCGCAGACAAGATAAAGCGGATACGAGGCGTGTTCAGCGGCTCCCTCAGCTATATTTTCAATAACTATTCGGTGCAGGATAAAGCTTTTTCTGCGGTCCTCGCGGAAGCAAAAGAAAAAGGACTGACGGAGCCAGACCCAAGAGAAGACCTGAGTGGAACAGACGTGGCCCGGAAGCTGATTATTCTTGCCCGGGAAATAGGCTTGCAGTCAGAGCTGGAGGATGTTTCCATCGAAAGCCTCGTGCCGGAGTTCGCTTCCGACGCAAAAGACTACTCAGAATTCTTGTCTAAGATAGATGAAATAGATGCTTACTTTGCCCAAATCAAAAGCAGCCTCAAAGAAAACGAGGTATTGCGCTTCACCGGTGACCTGGAGGTAGATGAAAATAAACTGACGGTGTCGCTCGTGAAAGCAGACAAGAATTCTCCCCTGGGCAGCATCAAAAATGCCGACTCCATTTTTGAGATATTCACAGAAAGCTACGGCACTCAACCTATTGTTATACAAGGTGCAGGTGCAGGCGCTGAGGTAACGGCAAGAGGCGTTTATTCTGATTTGCTGAGGATTGGGGGGCAGTATTAGGCTCTTCGGCAGCTGGTATTGGTTTTGAAAAAGAAGGCTTGAATCTGACAGGTTAGATATATCTGGCCTGTCAGATTTTTTTTGACTATGATGAGTAGAGTGTCATCATAATATTAATATAGTTTACAATGCACCTTGCCCTGGAAGTTGTGGCTGCGGCAGTGTAAAATCCGAAGATAAAAATTTGGTTCAGAGTGCATTTTGAGTTGTGCGTTCGCAAGTAAAGCAGCGGTAAAATAAAGTTGGTCTTGCCGCTGATTTTATAAATTTATTTATATATGTTTAATGGCATGTATGTATAAACTAAATTCATGAAACCACTTCCTTCTTCCCGTTCATTCTGCCTTACCGCAGTGCTTTCCTTCCTATTGCTTTTTTCCACTTCATGCGAGAAAAAGGATAAAGGCGACCCTGTGCCTGCTACTGAAGCATCCTGTTTATTAGTTAAAGATGTAAAGGACAGCCACGGGATGCACTTCGAGTATGATCTGGCGTATGATGCCCAAAAGCGAATCATTTCCAGTACCGTGACAAATCATGACGGTTCTAAAGTACTCTCCACATATCATCGCAACAGTGCCGGTAAAATCGACAAAGTTACATATACCCGAGGAACTGAGGTGACAGGTCATACAACCTTAGTTTACGATGCACAGGGAAGATGGGTGAAAACCATTGAAAGCGACAACAGCAAAATGTTTGAGGTGGAATACGATAGCCAGAACAGAGTGGCCAAAACTACAAGAACTATGAATTTCGGTGACTATACGTACGTAAACAATTACTCCTATGAGTATACAAATGGGAACCTCACTAAAGTGACTATGACGCAGGGAGGCCTTGTAGAGATAACTGAGTATGAGTACTATCTTGACAAGCTGGCACTGGACGATCAGTATGACAGGGTTATTAGAATGCTATGGGGAGATGGATTGCCATCGAAGAATCTGGTGAAGAAGAGGACTTTGACGCGCCCTTCCAGACCTGATCAGGATTTTAGCACTGTCATAGATTATACCTACGAACTTAATAGCCAAGGATACCCCTCCCAAATAAGAACCAGCGTCAAATATACAGAGCCTGAAGGCGTACGCTATGATGGGGGCGTGGCCATCCGCTCCTATCAGTGCAAGTAGAATTAATCGACATCTAGCTCTAGTGAGGTTAAAAGAAGTAGTTAACCCTCTGTGTGTGTGTCAGAATTGATTTCATCAGAGGGAGGGAAGAGACAGCTGCTGAAAGCAGATAAAAGAGAAGTTATGGCTGGTTAAATTTCGACGACATTAAAGTTGTAAAAGTCATTCTTCCACTACTTTAGATGCAAAACAGGTATTCTGAAATTATAGCAATATTTGAAGAACGAAGGCTAATGGTAACGAAAAGCAGTACCCCTTCTGAAGAACTTTTCCTGACCTTTTTTCAAAAAGCTTCTAAGGATGCGCTGCAACTGAAAGAGGTGAAAGCAGTGGAAGGGTGCTTAGTGTAGCAGATGTTAGCAGAGCGTAAATAGACCATACTTCAGATCAAGCTTGATTTTAGATGAAACAAACTTACCCCATCCGCCGCTACTGGTGCTGCCTATTCCTTTGCCTCCTGTTTATCCCGGCTCCCCTGTTCGCCCAAACGGTGCAGTGGGCGCAAACGCTCCACGGCAACTATACCGGCAATTTTAATGTGACAGCCACCGATTCAGAGGGCAATGTTTTTGTGCAGGGCGAATACACCGGCACTGTCCGCCACGGTGCCACCTCTCTGCCTGGCGCCTACCCCGCCACCTACGACAAAGTGCTGCTAAAGTACGGGCCAGGCAGAGAGGCTTTGTGGTACAAAAAGAACCGGGGCATGGGAAACGGAATTTTAACGGTCGGCCTCACCGACGGGCAAGGCAATTACTATGAGCTGTCGGGCCACACCAACGGCGTTTTCGATAACACCATCCTGCAACCTAACGGCACAACCGCCTACCTCACCAAGTACTCACCCGCTGGTGTGCGCCAATGGATTAAATTCATGGAAGGGGGCTTCCCGTACCCTGTCCGGCTGTTTCTGAATGCTTCCGACGCGTTAACTTTTTCGGTGAACGTAGAGGGGGAACTGCGGTATAGCGATCAACTGGTGCCGGCAGAAAACGGGGATGCCAGGCTGCTGCAGCTGAACACCCAAACCGGCGAACTGGTCTCCGAATCCCAAAGCGAGCCGTACACGAACTTCCGCATCGATGGGGAGGGATTTTTTTATAAAACGGGCAAGCACCACGCGCCTATCGTGCAGAAACAGGACGCTGCGGGCCAGGTACTTTGGCAGAAGGACATTGTGAGCACGGGCACCACTTTTATAAGCAACCTGGAGGTAGACCCGGAAGGCAACAGCTATGTAACCGGCACTTATTGCGGCCAGGTAACGATAGATCAGTGGGTGCTGACAGGCACCTGCAGTTCCCAGGGAGCAGGGCAAAGTGTTTTCCTTGCCAAGTTTGATAAAAACGGCCAGACGCAATGGGTGAAAGGCTTGGGCGAGTATTACATGGGAGGCCTGATCCGGCTGCTGCCCCGCCCGGATGGCGGCTTGTACCTGCCCGGCATCAACACCACCAACCTCTCCTTGTTGGATACACCCGTTCAGCCTGGCCTCTACATCGCCCGCCTCACCGAGGACGGGGAAATACTGTGGCTGCGTAACTTTGAAAGCAGTCAGCCGCTTGTTCAACTCGGGCTCCATGCCTATCCCAATGGCTTGCTTCTTTCAGGGGCACTGCATGAAACGCTGGCCGTAAACGAACTCAACCTGGACGGGCACACCGTCACAAAAGAAGCCGGAAGCCATACCTTCTTCTTTGCCTTTCTGAAAGACGACGTGGTATGCCCGCTTATGCCGCAGGTGCAGGTACCTGTCGCCCGTTGCTTCGGCACGCCTCCCCCGCGCCTGTCTGCCGCAGGCGAAGGCATCCGCTGGTACGGCAACGCCTCCCTGACCGACCTGCTGGCCGAGGGAAGCGAATTTCAGCCCGCGCACACTACTACCGCCTCCCTTTATGTTACCCAAACAGTGCAGGGCTGCCAGAGCCGTCCACGCGTAGTAGCGGTGGAGGTAAAGGAAAAACCTTCTAAGCCCATTGCCCCGGGCATTGCTGTTTGCGCTGGCGAGGCGGCGGTGCTGATCGCGCAGGGCCAGGACCTGCAATGGTACCAGAATGCCAGCTTAAGCACGCGTGTAGCCACCGGGCCTGCCTTTGAGCCGATACTTTCCGAAAGTGCCTCCTTCTATGTAACCCAAACAGTAGAGGGGTGCGAGAGTGAGGCCACAGCGGTCATGGCGGTGCGGTACCAGGCAGCCCCTCCCGCACCCGAAGTAAACAGCGTTTATGTGTGCGATGGCACCTTGCAGGAGCCCCTCCTGGCCCGGGGCAGCGACATAAGCTGGTACGCAGACGCGGCGCTCACGCAAGAGATAGGGCAAGGCCCCACTTACGCGCCTGCCAGGGCCGCCGCCGGGCTGGTGTATGTAACCCAACGCCTGAACGGCTGCGAGAGTGTGGCCGCCATAGCCGAAATAAAGGCGGGTAATACAGATTTCCTGAAGGAGAAACTGGCCAACATCATCACACCTAACCATGACGGGCTGAACGATACCTTCCGCATGCCTTTCCTGACGGAGGGCAGCTGTATCGGCAACTTCAAGCGCATCACCATCCTCAACCGCTGGGGCCAATCCGTGTACGACAGCACAAAAGCAGACTTTAGCTGGCATGCGGAAGGGCAGGCAGCCGGGGTATATTTTTACCTGCTTTCCTTTGATAGTTTTTCTTATAGAGGGAGCCTCACCGTAAACCGCTGACAAGCTCTATTTCTGCACGTACCAATTGTTAAGTAGCAGCTTCCTTCCAACCTGTTCCAGCGCGAGCAATGGCGTAGGGTTCTCAGAAAATCTCTAATACCGTTACCCTGGATAGCTTAGGCTCACCCCTAATTGATCTCCCCCGAAGAACCGGACCATTTTCTCTACTTTACAACGGCCTGGAAATACAAAAAAACCTCCTGCTTTAGTGGTATAGTCACTGTACCATTAGCAGGAGGTTCTTCTATTAAGTCCTGGACGGAAGTTCATTCAGTAGAAAACTTTATTTGCTCGCTGGCTCGCTTTTGCTCCTGCCACTCCGAGGCGTGTCTCCTCTTTCCTGGTCAGGCTCGACGAACTGCTCGGCCTTTTTTAGTCGTTTCTGTCTCTTGGAGTAGTGGTTATATTGTTATTGCTGTCAACAGTAATGTCATACTCATAGCATTCACTCATCTGAACGGTCTCCTCGCGTACAACTTTGTCTGCTGTGATAGTGAAAGTTATCGCACCTGCGGCATAGTTTCTAAAATCTGAAGTTGTTCCTGCAGGCACGTTGTTGAGGTTCTCTGTGTTGCCACCAGTTGTTTTTATCTGCACGCTTGCCTCATTCGTGCCTTTATTAATTATCCTGGCACGTGGCTGTTCCCCGTCACACTTGTCACAACTGCTCAATGTTACAGAAACAGCAAATAGCGTGAATAATAAGTAGAATTTTTTCATTTGTTACCTTTTAAAATTAGGTGAATTGTCTGTGATAAATTCAAAGTTAAGTGTTTTATATATGATAGTATATATGTTTATAAAAAACAATTTTACGCTGTTTAAATGTCGTCTACGAAATAGTAGGGTCTGCTAAAGTTAAATAAGTTAACTCTATGATTGCGAAATTTTAAACTCAGGAAAATACAATATAAAGCTTTGCTCGTGCCTTGCTTTATTTCCCTGTGGCGCTCGCCTTTGCGTAGAAATCTGCCATAAAGGATCTTTGCTATACTACAGGTGGATGCGCTTATAGCAGGAAAAGCAGGCATTATGAGGCGGCGCCGTAGAAGCGGCCGTTAGGACTATATAATGAGCAGGAGGTAATTTAAAAGTTAAGCATCCTAATCAAAATCCTGAGCTCAGGACAATATTGGCCTAGTATGGAAAAGAAAAAAGCCACTTAGCAGTTTTACCTGTAAGTGGCTTTTCTGTGGTCGCGAAGGGAGTCGAACCCCTAACCTTCTGATTCGTAGTCAGATGCTCTATCCAGTTGAGCTACGTGACCGTTTTGTTCTGTGATTATGGTGCAAAGTAAAGGCCTTTTTCCCTTATACGCAAGTCCTGGGGCAAGATTTCACTAACTTTTTTCGGAGGCTTTCCGCAGGGTGCGCTTCAAAGCCCTGTCGAAGAGGAAGTATAAACCGCCTATCGAAATGATAACCAGGGATATCAATAGGATCTGCCCGCCGGCACCGGCATTCGGGTCCTGCAGCACCGAAACGATGTCGCGGGCCTGGGTGCCTATCCAGAAAAAGAAAAGGGTGCGCGGCAACATGCCAATGATGCTGGCGATAAAGAACCGCGTTCTGTCTACCTGCAGCAGCGAGAGTACGAAATTCATCAGGGCGAAGGGCAGTACCGGCGAAATACGCGTAAGGATGATGAGGCTCCAGCTCTGGTTGCGCAACTCCTGCATGAGGATGCGCGCCTTCTCGAAGCGGTTCAGAAAGCCCATCATCTTGCCGTGGTCTATTATCCTGGCGAGGCTGTAGCCAATCAGCGCAGCGATGCCATAGGAAACCACAATGCCCGCAAAACCGCTCCAGCCCAGGTAAAAGCCGCTCACCAGCGCCACAAAGGTAGTTGGTGTGAGGGCCATCGCCATCGTCACGGAGATAACGGCAAAATACAGCAGCATCTCCGACCACGACAGGCCCGCGAGCAGGTCCTGGTAATTGTACAGTACCACCGCCAGCGTAGAACTCACCACCACCGGCACCACCACCAGCAGCAGCATGGAAATAAACGTAGAGGCGTTTTCGCGTATAAATGTACGCAGCACAGGGAATCCCTTCATGAGGCGGTTTTTGTGTTGGTTTTGTTAGTTAAGAGCATGTTTAAAATTTATTCTTTGAGCTGCAAATGTGCGCTTTCAGAACCTGACAAGGCTGTTTTTCGTGCAATAGCGCTGCTATTACCCTCAAAACGAGCCTTGTCAGAACCTAAAATCACCCATTTTCGCTTTCAAAAATAAAATTTAAACATGCTCTAATAGACGAAATACAAAGGACAAAAGATTTTAGCGGCTTTGAAAGTGCTATTTGCCGTAGGAGAAAAGGAGGCTGTGGGACACATTCTTTCTTCTGCGGTAATTTTTTTAACTTGCATCCTACCGCATTCTTAAACAGAAACTATGAATATGAAATTCGGAACAAAAGCCATACACGCTGGCATAGAGCCAGACCCGACCACCGGCGCCATCATGACGCCTATTTACCAGACATCTACCTATGTGCAACGCTCGCCCGGCGACCACAAAGGATACGAATACTCCCGCACCCACAACCCTACCCGCACACAGCTGCAGAATGCACTGGCGGCGCTGGAGAACGGCAAGCACGGCCTTTGCTTTTCTTCGGGCATGGCGGCCGTGGATGCCATCATCAAAATGCTGAAGCCGGGTGATGAGGTGATTTCCACCAACGACCTTTACGGCGGCAGCTACCGCATCTTCACGAAGATTTTCCAGAACTACGGCATCAAATTCCACTTCACTGACATGGGCGACCTGACCAAGGTGGAGTCGCTGGTGAATGAGAATACACGGATGATATGGGTGGAGACACCGACAAACCCTTTGCTGAATATCATTGATATAAAAGGCTGCGCTGAGATTGCTAAAAAGCACAAGCTATTGGTGGTGGCCGACAATACCTTTGCCACCCCATACCTGCAAACGCCGCTGGACCTGGGCGCTGACATTGTGATGCACTCCCTGACAAAGTACATGGGCGGCCACTCTGATGTAGTGATGGGTGCGATAGTGGTAAAGGATGATGACCTGCACCAGCAGCTCGCCTTTATCCAGAACTCCTGCGGCGCCACGCCAGGGCCTCAGGACTGTTTCCTGGTGCTGCGTGGTCTTAAAACCCTGCACCTGCGCATGGAACGCCATTGCCAGAACGGTCGCCAGGTGGCGGAGTTTCTGAAAGGTCATGTGAAGGTAGAGAAGGTGTTCTGGCCTGGTTTTGAGGAGCACAAGAACCACAAGGTAGCACAGGAGCAAATGCGCGACTTCGGCGGCATGGTGTCGTTTGTGTTGAAAGGCGACAAGGTAGAGGACGCGATAAGCGTACTGGAGAAGTTGAAAATCTTTACTTTGGCGGAGTCTTTGGGTGGCGTAGAGTCACTGTGCGGACACCCGGCCAGTATGACGCACGCCAGCATTCCGGCCGAGGAGCGTATGAAAGCCGGCTTAAGTGAATCCCTGATTCGCCTGAGTGTAGGCGTGGAAGACATAGAGGACCTGCTGAGTGACCTGGAGCGGGCGCTTCGTTAGTGTTTCTAGACGTTAGACGCTAGATATTAGATGTTAGACTCCTTCTTTTAAATATATCCTAAGCCGCCTGCTGCTACAGCGGGCGGTTTTGTTTTAAGCTGTGTAGTATTTGCCATAAAAACTTACTACCGGCATTAAACCGTAGAAACTGAAACAAAGGCCAAGTCTAGCGTCTAATATCTAACGTCTAACATCTTAAAATGGCAGAGCAGAATATACTTTTCTGGGAGCGGCAGCGCTTTAAGCAGTTTTGGCTGTGGGTGGTGGTGCTGGGCGTAGCCAGCATTTTCTGGGGAGGTTTTGTGTCGCAGGTATTGCTCGGCGGTGGCTTTGGTAACAATCCGGTATATAGTGTGCAGGTGGTTCTGCTTTTTGTGCTGATGGGTCTGGGCTTTCCCATCTTTTTTTACAGTATGAAGCTTACCACGGTGGTGCAGCCGGGGGAACTGCAGGTGCGGTTCTGGCCTTTTCATCTGCGGCCGAAGCGCATTCCGCTGCATTCCGTCCGCGACTATGAGCGCATCACCTATCATCCTATCCGGGAGTACGGCGGCTGGGGCATCCGGTGGGGCTTCAGAGGTAAGGCCTATAATATGTCGGGCAACGAGGGGGTGCAGCTACACTTCTATAACCGAAAGCCGCTGCTTATCGGCTCTCAGAATGCGGAGAAACTGTTCGAAGCCATCCGACAGGCGAAGGAAATGAAAGGGTAATAATTGTTGAATTTTTTGTTTTGCTCTTGTTGTTTACGGGTGTAGGATTACAAATCCTACTTCTCGGGAAAGACGGGATTGCAAACCCCGTCAAGCATGACAAGAATAGTCAAGGATAAAGCAAGGATAGTCAAGGGTAAGATCGTCTGCTTTAGTATGCACAAGCGAGTCTGGAGACTCGCACCCACTAAAAGTCACGGGATAGATTCCCGCGCCAGGGCGGGGTTTGAGGTTGATGTGCATTGAAAGCACCCACCCCTGCTCCTCCGAGGAGGGGAATTACACACGACGAAAAAATCCCCTCTTGGGAGGGGTAGGGGTGGGTAAACGTTTGTACCGATATCTGATGTTATTTCGCAGTAGAGAGAATGAGTTCCGGTACTATATGCCAACATCAATCATCCAATAACTAACAGCAACTAGCCATCAACCTACAACTATCAAACATCCAGCACAAAAAAAGCCGACACCCTTAAGAGAGGTATCGGCTTTTCTATCGTTTATGGGTTCAGATTAAGACTGAAGACCTATGATTTTGTAAACTTCAGAGAAGTCTGGCGTCAGGATGATTTCTGTACGACGGTTCTTCGCTTTTGCCTCTGGCGTACGGCCAGTGTCTACCGGCATGTAGTAAGAACGTCCTGCTGGTGTTACTCTGTCAGGAGACAGTCCTTTCTGTGTCATCATACGGGTAATTTCAGTGGCACGCAGTACGCTCAGGTCCCAGTTGTCAGACATGTATTTCATGCCGCCTGCTACACTCACGTCATCTGTATGGCCTTCTACCATCACACCAACCTCCTGGTTTTTCTTCAGCACATCCACCAGCTGGTTAATTGCTTTCTGACCGCCAGTGTTCACTTTGGTGCTACCAGTAGCAAACAGAAGTTTGTCGGACATAGACACGTACACTTTACCGTCTTTTACGCTTACGCTCAGGTCGCCCTGGTTAAAGCCTTGCAGCGCAGAGTTTACCTCATTTTTCAGGTTGTCTAAGATTTTTTGCTGCTCGTTCATGGCACGCTCCATCTCGGCAAGCTTTTGCTCACGGTCTTTCAGGGAAGTAGACAACTCGTCCACTTTTTGCTTAGAAGCCGCCTGCTCACGCTCGAGCGCTTCTTTGCTTGCCTGAAGGTCTTCGTACTTCTTGGATGATACACAAGATGCCATTAGCGAGGAGCACAGCACCAATGAAAGGGACGCTTTGAAGAAATTGAATTTCATGTTAAATAGTTAATTGTTGTTTGGTTGGTATTGAATAATAGCGTTGCAAATATGGCAAAATAACAAGCTTCAGGCTAAACAATCTATGCAAAGATATATATTTATCCCTCTTTTCTCGCTTATTAACGGCGCCTTATATAGAATATTTTATGCAGAGAATATTTTTTAATTAAATTATTTTAATGTTCTGACAATGAAAGAGTAGTGGTCCATTGGCCGGCAGGGTATGGGGCAGACAACAGAAAAGCCTGCCACTGTTTCAGCGGAGAAGGAAGGGCATCTAGTGCTTTATTCAATCAATAAGGTCCTGTTGCTTTAACCAATCGAAGATAAGCTTATCTACAGGCGACACCTTGTCCCGGTCCTGGTAAGTGAGCCAAATAACTTCCTCTATTTCGGAACTGGCCGTAATCGTGCCGCTGTACCTGCCTTTGTAGCACTGCATCTTTACTTCTATGCCAGCAGCGTGCCCATGGGCCTGGGCCTGGAAAGCCTGCATAAACTCCAGCGTATCCGGGGAAAGCTGCACCGTCAGTTCCTCCTCAATTTCCCTTATTAGCGTCTGGTGATCTGTTTCACCGGCTTCGCGTTTTCCACCAGGTATGTAGTAGGTGTCTTTGCCTTTGCTGCGGGTGCTCAGTATTTTCCTGTCCTGAATCTCTAACCAGGCCAGCTTGTCTATCACTGTCATGGTGCGAAGATAGGAGGGAGGAGGGAAATCATATACTTGTTGTTTTTACAAAAGAGGAATTTTACCGCACCGCATCACGTTTTTACTTTCTCAATCAAATGGCATAACTTTAAGAGCAGCTTCTAAACTGCTGTGGTTTACATTACCCCTACATCAATACAAATTATGAGCAAGAAACTATACTTCCTGTGCCTGTTCCTGCTGGCCGGATACATGGGCCTGGCACAGTCTAAGCCCGACTACAATAAAATAACGCTGGTGATACATGGCGGCGCCGGTACCATTACGCGTGCCAACATGACGCCTGAAAAGGAAAAAGCCTACAAGGAAAAGCTGAACGAGGCGCTCAAAACAGGCTATGCAATTCTGGAAAAAGGAGGCAGCAGCCTGGATGCCGTAGAAGCCACCGTGCGTGTAATGGAAGATTCGCCATTGTTTAATGCCGGTAAAGGTGCTGTGTTCACAAACGAAGGTAAAAACGAAATGGATGCCGCCATCATGGACGGTAAAACACTTAATGCGGGTGCCATTGCGAGTGTTACGACCATCCGAAACCCTATCAGCACCGCCCGTGCGGTAATGGAGCAGTCGGAGCACGTGATGATGATTGGCAACGGAGCAGAGAAATTCGCGAAAGAGAAAGGACAGGTAATTGTAGATCCGTCGTACTTCCACACTGAAACCCGCTTTAACCAACTGCAGCAAATAAAAGATAAAGAGAAAACGCAACTGAACCACAATGGCGGCACAGGCAGCACGGAAAATATCTTTATCGAAGGCCAGAAGTTCGGCACCGTGGGCGCTGTAGCTCTGGATGCCTACGGTAACCTGGCAGCGGCAACCTCTACGGGCGGCATGACCAACAAACGCTACGGCCGCGTAGGCGATGTGCCGATCATCGGGGCGGGTACTTATGCCGATAACAACACCTGTGCTGTGTCCGCAACCGGTCATGGCGAATACTTTATCCGTTCGGTAGTAGCCCACGACATTGCTTCCCTGATGGACTACAAAGGCTTGTCGCTAAAGAAAGCTGCCGATGAAGTGGTGATGAAGAAGCTGGTAGAACGTGGCGGAGAAGGCGGCGTGATTGCCGTAGACAAAGACGGCAACGTAGCCATGCCCTTCAACTCAGCTGGCATGTACCGCGGCTATATGAAAAAAGGCAAATCAGAAGTAGCGATTTATAAAGACTAAGCCTGGATATCCCTGTAAAACAATAAGAGGACCTGTTTGCGCAGGTCCTCTTATTGTTTTACAGGGATTATTGCCAGTGTCTGCGAATGTCCCCTCTTGAAGTAGGGCCGTTTTATTCTGGAATTTACACTAGGAACTGTCCCCTTGAGGGCAGGGCCGTTAAGTTCTAATGTACTTAGTCATCAGCGTGATTTTATTCGCAAAGGCCATGGTAGCGTCTTTCATCGAAAGAAACCCGCTTCTTCGAGCGATGTTTAGGGCCATGCTTTTCAATAGCGACAGGTTCTCCGGAGCCTGCCCCTTGCTGATGCCGTTGCTATCCTCCTTTAAGGTCACATCCTTCTCCCAATGCACCCGGTTCTCGATTCCCCAATGCCCCCGGATGGCCTCGGCCAGCATAGCTGCATCTGCTTTTTCACAGCTGCAGATGTAATAGCTGCTCCGCTCATAAGCCTTTCCCTGCCGCCTGCCCTGGCGCACCAGGCGAACAAACCACACCAGCCCCGGCCACTCGGCTCTTGCTTGCGCACTGGCTGGGAAGAAGTCCAGAACACGCTGCACCTCTCGTCCCCGGTTGTGCTCACTCTCCTGCCAATGCCCGGCCGCTGCCCCCTCAGCGGCTGCCTGCTGCATGGCTGTCAGCAGCTTTCGCTGGTTGCCCTTGACCTTTATCAGATAGTGCTGCCGCTGGGAGGCAATGAGCGCAACTGTTTTTTTTGACAGTGCAGTGCATCCAGCGTCAGCAGCAGGCCCCGTTGCTGCATCCTGCTTAACAAGTCCCGCACGCTCCCTATCTCGCTCTGTTTGCCGTTCTCGAATCGCTCCACCTCTTCTATCAGGCCTGTTTGCTGGCAGAAGGCACTGACCAGCACCACAAAGTTCTGCTGCTGGTTGTCATGCTCGCTCACTGTCGACCTGAGGCTTTTGCCGTCTATGCTCACGCTCCGGCCAGAGGCCTGGCCTTGTGCGCCTGCCCAGCGGCGGAAGGCATCTGCCAATGCTTTGAAGTCAAGGTTGATGAGCACTTGGCGAATGGTCACATGGCTGGGCAACTGCTTACGGCTAAGCCCCAGGCAAGAGACTAGCTCCTGCTGGTTGTGGCCTATGAAGCGCCCTATCTCCCGGTAGGCGCAGTAACCGCTCATGATGCTCATCACAATCATACACAGCGTCTCGGCCAAAGGGTAGCGTCGACCTTGTGCACGACGAAAATCTGGTACTTCCCGCAAACATGACAGTAAACTAACTCCGCTCGTTTCCATTTTTCCCTCCTTTTGCCAAACCATTTAGTTTACGTTAAGTAGAACTTAACGGCCTTACCCCTTTGAAGGGGGTAGGGGGATGATTACACCTGCAGACAAATCATTTAGGCAAACATTTCTCCGCAGTAGTTCAAAGATAATAGCGAAGGTCCTGGTGCTCCAGCCGCCTGTCATCCCCCTCACCCCCTTCAAAGGGGAACAACATCAAACTTGCCTATCAAATAACACAAGCTGCCATTGTTGGCTTTTTCACCGACAATAGCAGCTTGTAGAACTCTATGGATTCTGCACGGCAGAAGTCCCCTCTTTAAACTCAATCGTGCTCAGGGAAATGATGTCATTGTTTGGCTTGTCAGGCTTCACGACGATAAAATACACATCGTGTTTTCCGGTGGTGGGGGTGGTAACATCGCCTGTCACTTTTTGTGCCTCATCCCAGGAGCCGGTGGCTTTATAGGGCGTTCTGCTGATAACGGGCCCACCCTGCGAGTCGATTCGTACCTCGATTTCACCATCCTTGTCCTGAGAGGCATACTCATACGTGAACTGCTGAATACCCGTAAGGTCGACATTGCGGAGCAGGATATAGGATTTGTGGTCGCCCTGACTCAGGCTGTTGCCCCACCTCGGGAAACCAACGTGTGCATCGGCAAACGCTGTTTTTACCTTAGCATTACGGAGGGTGATAACATCTGAATTCGTTAGCGGACCAACTTCCTTGCCGCCCTTATCAGTATAAACAGCCATGAGTGTATACCTGCCTGCTGGCTCGTCTGCTTTATGGTCTTTCAGGGTGAGAGTGCCTTGTGCCGGTAATATAGTCTGTTCTTTCTTTTTATCGCTCAGAGATAAAATGTATTTCACCATTTCCTGCGCATCCTGCTGCGCTAATTGTGGGTGTGCACTCATCACATAGGTCTTGCCCCAGTTACCGCCGCCGCCATCAATTACCTTTTTTGCCAAAGTCGCTACTGCGTCCTCCTGGCCTTTATAACGTTGCGCTACCGCTGTGTAAGACGGGCCCACCGAAACCTTGTCAATTGTATGACAGGCCTTGCAATCGCTGCTGGCAATCAGGCTTTCACCAAGTGAAAGTGACTCGACAGTGGCCACGTCCTGGTGCCCCATAACAGGTGCTGCAGATTTGTTACCCTGCTGTGGATTGTAGTTAAAGTATACCTTGAGTTGCTTCGGGTCGATCTTGGTATCTTCTTTATCTGATACTGCCACAGTGTATGGCAAAGGCTTGTTCTCCCAAAAGAAGGATTTGTTACCAGGGGTGCTGATGTTGACAACGGGCATAGCATTGCCTACGCTTACCCTGATAGTATCAGTATTCACCAGCCCCTTTGTGTCAGTAACCCTCAGGATAGCATTGTAGATGCCGTTTTGGGTATAGGTATGTACCGGGTTTGGCTTGGTGGAGCCAACCGTTTTGCCATCAAACAGCCACTCATACGTTAGCTTGTCATCTTCGTCAAGGTCGCGGGTGCCACGGCTGCTGAACAGTACCCGTAGCGGCGCCTGTCCTATTGCTTCGCGTATTTCCGGCAGGTCTCTTTCGGAGGTCAGGAACACGCGCTTGTTGACATCGGCCACGGCAGCCGAATCCGTCAAAGTAGCTTTGGCGATGGGTGCGCGGTTGCCTCTGTTGTATTCGATTTTAACCAAACGCGCGTCATCGTTGTCCGCTCCGTAAACAGAACCATACTCCAGCATATACATCACGCCATCTTTGCCAAACGCCATGTCTATGGGGCGCCTGAAGTCACCATTAGCCGTCATAAAGGGTTCGCTGCGCAGGTAATTTTCATTCTCATCAAAGCGTGCGGCCATTACCCAGTTGCGCATCCACTCCATCAGGAACAAACTGCCGTCGTAGTATTCCGGGAATTTGCTGGGTGAGGTGGAATTAGGATCAAAAGTGTAGAAGGCGCCAGCCATGGCGCTTCTTCCGCCCACACCCAGTTCCGGAAACTCCTTCGAAGCAGCGTACGGGTACCAGATCATGGCTGGCGTGGCGGGTGGTAAGTTAGTGAGTCCTGTGTTATTAGGGGAGTTATTCACCGGCGCTTCGGGGTCGTAAAGAGGACCAGCTGTTTTGGTAGCGAAATCCCATTCGGCATAGGCGTAGTTATTGCCTACAAAATAAGGCCAGCCGTAATTACCCGGTTGCTTCGCCTGGTTAAACTCATCATACCCTCTCGGGCCCTGGATACTGTCTTTGCCGGCATCTGGACCTATCTCTCCCCAGTACAGCACAGATGTTTTCGGGTTCACAGCAATACGGTAAGGGTTACGCGTGCCCATCACATAAATTTCAGGCAGGGTTTTCTCCGTTCCTTTGGGGAAAAGGTTGCCTTCCGGAATGGTATAGGTGCCGTCCGGCTCCGGGTGAATGCGCAGGATTTTTCCTTTGAGATCGTTAGTGTTGGCGGCAGCCCGTTGCGCATCCATGCTATAGTATTCCTTGCCTGGCCTTTCATCTATCGGCGCATAGCCCTCCGACGGGAAAGGCGTCGTACTGTCGCCGGTGGATAGGTATAGGTTGCCGTCTTTGTCCCAGGCCAGCGAGCCGCCGTGGTGGGAGCCGCTGTTCTCCTGAACCGGAACCTGCAGTAGTACCTTTTCCGAAGCCAGGTCTAAGGTATTATCCGCACTTACCTTGAAGCGGGAGAGGTTGAATAAATAAGGTTCTTCTGCTTTTGGCGGGGAGTAATACAGGTAAATGAAATTGTTCTCAGCAAAGTTCGGGTCGAGTGTCACTCCTATCAAACCGGTACCACCCTTTCTTACCACCGGAAACTGGTGCAGGAGCTTGTTCTGACCTGTTTTAGTGTTGTACATGAAGAGACTGCCACTCAACTCTGAGTAGAAAATCCTTCCATCGTCGGAAACGGCCAGTTCCATGGGCACATTCAGGTCGTTTACCAGCACCGTTTTCATAAAGCGGTTTTGCTCCGGCACCACCTTCGCATAAGACTTGCTGTAATCCAATAGCTTGCCATCACCGATTGCATACTGAAGGCCACCCAGTAAGTGATTTACAAACAAAGAGTCGCTATAGCTCTCATCCATATGGCCGCCGCCGGTATAGAAAGCACGACCGCCATCAAACTCGTGGTACCAGGCAATCGGGTGGTTTGCCCCGTTTGTGCCACCCTCATAGGTGTTTTCGTCGAGGTTAGCCAGCACCTTAAGGCCAGGGTAGAAGGACTTGTAACTGTACCATTCATCGGTGCGCTCCCAACGGTCTGGCAAGCCTGCCGTGGCCGGATGGTTCTTGTCCAGGATTTCTACAGTCGCTTTGCGTTCGCCCGGGTTCAGCGGGTGACTGGAGAAGTGTGCGCCCATCAGCTTGTCGTACCAGGGCCAGTCGTACTCCGTGTCTGCCGCCGCATGGATGCCCATGTAGCCACCGCCTGCCTGTATGTAGCGCTCAAAAGCGGCTTCCTGCTCCGGGTTCAGCACGTTGCCGGTTGTACTCAGGAAGACAACAGCCTGATAATTCCGTAAGCTGTCATCCACAAAGTAAGAGGCGTTTATGGTTGTGTCGACCCGGAAGCCATTTTCCTGCGCCATCTTCTGAAAGGCGGCAATGCCATGGGGAATAGAGGTATGCTTCCATCCTTTTGTTTTTGAAAAGACCAGCACGCGTGGCGTAGCCGCCTCCTGTGAAGCTTGTTGTTTCGGGCTGAGGCAGGCGTATGCCCCAAGGGTTATACCTGAAAAGCAAAGTAAACGAAGCAAGTGCTTAGAGACCTGTGGCAGTTGTATCATGAATATAAAAGTAAAATTCAGTTTTGTGTGAGTACGCAATTACAAGATAGAAAAGAATGAAGTAAAAGGCATAGAAAGCTTCTGATTAGTTGCTGGTTAAAAGTAGATTCTGTATACTTGATATAGCTGTTTGAATTTCAGTTTGCTAGCATAAGTTGCGCAACAGTCCCAGTGGAACGACCTGTTAATGGCCTGATAAGCATTGAGTTACCTGAGATCCAGCGGAGCAATCTGTAATCGTACCCAAACAGGCCGCTCCGCTGGAGCTAAATAAGTATTCGTGCAAATTTCTATCAACAGATCGTCCCGCTGGGACTAGAAACATTAAGCATAAGTTTGCCTAGCATCAATCAATAGACAGAACAAAGCATAGACCTAATAGAGCATCTATCCAAAGTATCCATATGAAAAAACTGCACTTTATAATAGGCTTGTTGTGCCTCCTGCTTGTTGGCTATGACAGCGCGTTTGCCCAGGAACCTAAGCCTCTATTTCCTCAAACACCCGGTATGGCTGCCTATACCTATCGCTTCAGTTTCCCAAAAGGAGTGGAGGCTACGCTAGATACAATACGGGAGTTAGGTATAACAGAAATTGAGGTGGGGGTGAACACGTATGATCTGGAACCGGAGGCTTTCCGCCGGATGCTGGATACGCGTGGCATGACAGCTCCCTCGGTTGGTGTAGGGTATGAGCAGCTAATGGAAGACCCGCAGGAAATCGCCCGTAAAGCGAAGGTGCTGGGAGCGAAGTATGTGCAGGTAGCCTGGATACCGCATGAGAAGGATAACTTTAAGCTGGAAGACGCTCAGAAGGCAGTGGCTGATTTTAACCGGGTGGGCAAGGTGCTGCAGGAAAACGGCCTCACGTTCAACTACCACACCCACGGCTATGAAATGAAGCCCTACCAAAACGGCACCCTCTTCGATTATATCGCTGAGAACACAAATCCGAAATACGTATCTTTTACCATGGACATGCTGTGGACCTACCATGGCGGGCAGAACCCTGCCAATTTACTGCTAAAGTACCCTGACCGCTGGACGACCATGCACCTGAAAGACCTGAAAAAGGGCGTGAAAGGAGACTTTACCGGGCTTACACCGGTTGAGAACGACGTGGCACTGGGAGAGGGGCAGCTGGATATTCCGGCTATACTAAAGGCTGCGAAGAAAGTGGGAATCAAGCATTACTTTATCGAGGACGAAAGCCCGCGGGTGAATACGCAGGTACCCAGAACGATGGCTTATCTGAAAAGCCTGAAGGAGTAAGCCAGGCTGGTGCAGGCGCAGGTTTTTGGTGCTGATACAGGTTATCTGGCCAAACGAGTGCCTGCAACATTGAGATGGAGGCAATGCAGTATACCAGCTTTGCTACTGGACAAGGCTGGTAAGAGTTGGCGTTCAACCGTCGCCCTTGCTGCGAGTTTTCACCAGCAAGCGAATTATCGCTAACCTGTAGTTGTGATTGATTTTTTTAAAGAAGTTTATGCTCAGGCAGGGGATTTTGGACTTGGTGCTCTGTCGCCTGCGGGTGGATTTCCTTCATGTATCCATAGCCAGGCTTCCTTGCGCTGGCTAAAGTTAAAGTACTTTACTTCGGCGGTTGTAAAAGGTCGTGCTGCTTTTGCTAGCCAATCCATCCAGTCCTGGTCGCCTACAATGGCCGCTTTACTGAAGTCGGAGGCATGCTTCAGGTCGAACTTTATATCTTCATACAGGGCACGCAATGAATAGGCCTCCACATCCTGCACCTCAGCATAGACTTTGATTTTGCCGTGTTTCTGAATTTTGTCTTCCAGTACCGGAAGCATAACGTCATAGTCGTTTTTGTCTACATTACCGGAAATACGGAATGCAACCAGATCACCTTGAGATTCTTCTAGAATTTGTAGCATAGCAATAAAAGCTTTATACGAACTTTACTTTTAATACGTGGCAGCAAGCTGATGCGTTTAGAAGCAGATTTTAAGAGTGAATTGGCCTGCTGCTTTGTTTTTGGCGGCAGGTAGCACACCGCTCTTAACACCGCATGTCCTGGTACACCAGGTAAATTTCCCGCCGAAAATATTACCTGATGTTTCGCTTCTTTCGCGCACTTATATTCCTATTTTAGCGTTTGGCATCTCGAACGCTAAATCTCCATCATCGCAGCTACAGTACAAGTCAAACAACTCAATTATGAGAAGCATATCTTATATTCTCCTGATGCTGCTGCTTTGCCAGCAGGCCTTCGCTCAGCGCAACATCGAGACCCGCCTTGGGTATACCTACAGCGAGGATTACCAGTTTTCAGATGAGTGGCAGTACCTCTCCACCGACATCTACCTCTACAATGGCAGCCGTTTTAGCCGGGTGCTGAACGAGTTGGAGCGTGGGGTGCGCAAACCGAAGAAGAAGTATGACACGGGGCTGGAGAACCTTTTCATCACGGCGCAGCTCAAGAACATGAAGCTCTTTGGGAACGATGAAATTGTATACCCGCTCTATAACTTCTCCATCAGCGAAGACGGTAAAGAATATAAAACGCAGGTAAGCGACCACCAGGAGGTGGTGCGCATCATCGATAAAATGCCTTTAACCTCCACCAATTCCAGTATCGACGCGGTCATAAATGCCAAGGCAGTTACGAACAACGACGGTGATCAGGTGTTCAATCTTGTAGCCAACCAGTTGGTGAATATCTCCAGGCTCACCAATCCCTCTACAGCGGTTTTGTCGCTGATAGGTGAGTTTGGCAATTTGCTGAATGCCCGCGCCAATCGCAAAGAGTATAAGTTCAGTTCCACCATCCGGCTGTATGAGGGCCAGAACTTCGATACGCGCCTGCACTCGGTGCGTATCTATGTGTTTGTGCCCGGCGAAGTAAAAACGGTTACGATCAAATCGGTGAAGCTGGCAGATTACCTGCAGAAAAACCCCAACAAGCTGGACCGGAAGCAGCTGGAGGACGTGATTGGCTACAAAGACTATCCTTTTATGGTGGTGGCCAATTATAAATCGCTCTACAAAATGGACGTGCTCACCGGCGACGAGGTAACGCTGGACCTGATTGAAAAGCGGAAGCAGAAAATACAGAATGCCTATGAGCAAAAGCTGGTGAACGATGAAACATACCGCCACGAAAAGCTCTATGTGGAGTTTCTGAAGATTTTTGCTGAGATGCGGCAGAATCTGAACGCTTACCGCCTGAACTACCGCAATAACAGCCCGGACGTAAACGCAAAGAATCTGTTTGCCATTATTCAGGAGTACAAGCGCCTGAAAGGTACATTTGATGTGCGCGAAAAGGAGTTTGAAGAAAGCAGCACCTATCAGAACATCTTTAGAACAGAGTATCAGTCTATACTGAACAATGCAGATTTGTACCTGGAGGCAGACCATAACCTGAAGAACGGTAAACTGCTGGTGAACACGCTCCGAGACCTGGAGAACGAACCAAATACCTGGAACTCCCCGGAGAAGCGGGAAGCGGCCCTCACCCGGCTTTATGCAGTAGAGCTGCCAAAACCGGAGTTCCTGTCTGCCTCGGTAGAGGGTGAGGCCATTGTGCGGCTGATCACAAAGCTGGAGGACCAGCAGTACAACGAGGTATTCGCCAGGGATGTGGCGCAGCTAGGTGCAGTAGAGGCGACAGACGAAACTCTGCCAAAGCGCAATATCCTGTCAGACAAAGCGACGAATAGCAAATGCCAGACGTGCCGTGACAAAGTGCGTGAAGCAGTGACAGATTACAACAGGCGCTACGAAAGCTTTAAGCTGAAGCAGGCCCTGATGCAAAAGAACGAGCTGAACCAGGTAGCAGAGCAAATAGTGTTTAAATGCCTGAAGCGCCAACTGTGCATCCAGAATAACCTGCAGACCTTTGCCTCTGCTAACGAAAGCCCCGATCAGTACATCAGCCGCATGCATGAAAAGAATGAGTCCTTTGGCGTCGGCATCCAAACATTAGAACAATTAAACAAGCAGGAGCCTGACGAGGGGAAGCTGCAGAAAGTGCAGGAATACAACACAAGGCTGAGGCACCTGACGCAGGAGGTGGAGAGATCGTGCGAGATGCTCTACAACCTGGACAAGAACCTCTGCGACTGCGCTGATGCGGGCTAAGGCAGAGAAAAACGTTCCCCGCAGAGTTTCCGTTTGATGGGGATGTATGGGAGATTTTTTTAACATAGCTTTTGGCATACATGGGGAGGAATTAACCTGGTGGCAGATGTCAGTGCGGGCGGTCGTCGTATTTTTTGTCGCCTTGATAATTCTGCGCATCGGCAACCACCGCATTTTTGGAAAAAACTCTGCTTTTGATATTGTGCTGGGTATTATTTACGGTTCCATTCTCAGCAGAGCCATAACCGGAAACTCTCCTTTTATCCCCACCTTAGTTGCTGCTTTAGTATTGGTGCTACTGCATAAAGGCCTAGCTATCGTAGCCTATCATTCTAGTTTCGGCTTCGGCGACTTTATAAAGGGGGAGCGGGTGAAGCTAATAGAAGATGGTGATTTGATGCGGGATGCTCTGAAGAAAAACAGTGTAACGGAAAATGACTTAGAAGAGGCGCTTCGCAAATCAGGTACCGAAGCCGATTTAAGTAAAATCAAATCGGCCTATTTAGAGCGAAGCGGTAAAATCAGCGTTATCATGAAAGATGACAACGATTAAGAGCAGTCATGTATAAATAAAAGAGGCTCTCCTGCATAGCGGGAGAGCCTCTCTTTGTTTGTTAGAATAGGTATGTATTCTTCAGCTTACGCCATTTGTGACTCTAGTTTCTGAGACAATACGTTCTTAGGCACAGCGCCTACCTGCTTGTCTACTACTTCACCATTCTTGAAAACAAGAAGGGTTGGGATGCTGCGGATACCGAATTTAGCAGAAGTCTGCGGGTTGGCATCCACGTCTACTTTGCCGATAACGGCTTTGCCTTCGTATTCGCCGGCCAGTTCTTCTACAATCGGGCCTACCATGCGGCACGGTCCGCACCACTCTGCCCAAAAGTCTACTAATACGGGTTTATCTGAATTGATGATCTCATCAAAATTCGCGTCTGTGATTTCTATTGCTTTGTTAGCCATAATTTTAACGGTTTGTTGTGTTAAGTTCTATGTTTAAATATAGTAACAATTATAAGTTTGGCAAATATCCGCCCAAAATCAAATTACCTGACAAGCTGTCCTGCTATTTGCCTTTGGGGCTGCCATTCGCAATCGTTACTGTATATACTTACGGTATCGGAGCCTATCAGGGTATTATTTAATTTGTACCAACAAGTATAATTGAAAAATGTTTAAGCAGCCGGGGAAGAAGGAGAGAGGAGGTGCATTTTATCCTTTTATCATGGATATTTTTTATTGAAGCAGCTCTATCTCCAGTAGCTTGCTTTCGCCTGCATAGCAACTGGCTGAGCTGTAGCGGTAATGTTCCGGCTCATTTACCCATTCTGCCCGCACCGGGTTCTGGTGAATGTAGTCCAGCTTCTGCTCCAGAAAGGCGTTGCTATGCAGTTCCTTCGCCTCGTTTCCGTCCTGCCACAATTTGTAGTGCCGCACCTTTGGGTTTTGTCTGGCTGCAAATTCAAAGCGGTGCAACAGCCATTGCTTTCGGCTTTCCGGCTCCTCCTGTATGGCGGTGATAATTTTACGGCTGGTAAACTGCTTAAAGTCCCGGAGGATGTCTGAAAGGTTTTTGTCGTCTGCTGCCGAAGTGATCAGGTGCAGGTGGTTGCTCATCAGGCACCAGGCATGAAGGCGTAAACCTTTCTTCTCCTGACAAAACCTCAATGCATCCACGATAATATGTTTGTAGATGGGACGCGTGAAGATATCCACTCAGTCTACCACCGTCATAGTTAGAAAGTACAATCCACCGGGTACTATTTTGTTTTTGAGTCCCATGTTACTCTATACCCACTATGAGCAATTGCTGTTCTGGATTTCTTAATCCAGAACTAAGCCTGAAGCGGATTTCCTAATCCGCGTTAGCAGGAACACCAGTACGGGGATTAGGAAATCCCCGGCAGAAAACTTTCGGACTAAGAAGTCCGAAAGAGCAATAAGAGCAATAAAAAAAGAGGTATACCGCCGCAGCATACCTCTTTCTATACTTTTCGAAGCTGCGGAGATTTTTAAATCTCCCAGCTTCGAATCTTCTAATCAAATCAGCTTACATTCCCCCACGCCCATATCCTTAATAGTTGCCAGGAACAGCTTTGGGTCAATTCTATACTTGCGGGAGTACATCGGCAGGGCCAGTTTTTCCTCCGGCACGTGCAGGGTTATCTCCAGGCGCTTTTGACCAGAGCTCTCCACAATAGCATTTTCCAGTGCCTCGGCCAGGTTGGGTGTAAAGTGCTGCAGGTTGATGTTTATCTGTACGCCCTGCGCCATTTTTTCCATGATATCACCTAAGAGCTGGATGTTCTGCGGTTTCAGCTCCCACTGGTCTTCGGATTTATAACGCAGCTGCACTTTACCCCGGATAAACAGGTATAAACCCATCTTCAGGTAAGGCGAGAACTTGACGTAATCCTCTCCGAACAGCGCCATCTGCATGGAAGTGTCGTAGTCCTCCACCGTAAAGAGTGCAAATGGATTGCCGTTTCGGGCTGTGCGGATAACTATATCCGTTACCATACCGGCCACGTTCACGTCGCGGTTTTTGTATTCTTCTATTTTATTCAGCGGACAGGTACAGTAGGAGTCTATTTCCAGCTTAAACTGGTCGAGCGGGTGCCCGGACATATAGAAACCAACTACCTCTTTCTCGCGGCGGAGCATCTCGGCCTGTGTCCAGGGGGCTACTTCCGGTATTTTAGGCATGGGTGCAGCCACAGCAGCACCACCGCCAAACAACGACTGCTGGGCAGCCTGCAGTTCAGCCTGGTAGTTGTTGCCATACCGCACCGCTTTCTCCAGCAAGCTCATGCTTTCGCTTTCCGGCACCTCTACAAGTTGGGCACGGTGGTATAGGTCCCACGAATCAAAACCGCCAGCCAGCGCCAGGCTTTCAAAGGTTTTCTTGTTCACGGCACGCAGGTTCACCCGCTTCGCGAAATCGAAGATATCGCGATACAGTCCGTTCTCACGCTCCGCTATAATAGCATCCACCGCAGATTCGCCGGTTCCTTTTATCGCAGCCAAACCAAAACGGATGTTGCCCTGCTCGTTCACGTTGAACTTAAGTAAGGATTCGTTTACGTCCGGACCCAGCACCTGTACGCCCTGCTTGCGTGCCTCCTCAATAAAGAACGTCACCTTTTTGATGTCGTTCATGTTGTTGGTGAGCACGGCAGCCATGTATTCGGCAGGGTAATGGGCCTTCAGGTAACCTGTCTGGTAGGCCACCACGGAGTAGGCAGCGGAGTGGGAGCGGTTGAAGCCGTACTGGGCAAACTTCTCCATCACGTCGAACACCTCGGAGGCTTTCTTTGCCGGAATCTTGTGAATTTCAGCGGCACCGGCAATAAACTTCTCACGCTCCTCGGCCATCTTCTTCATGTCCTTCTTACCCATGGCGCGGCGCAGCAAGTCGGCACCTCCCAGGGAGTAGCCGGCCAAAATCTGGGCTGTCTGCATAATCTGCTCCTGGTACACCATGATACCGTATGAGTAGTTCAGAATAGGCTCCAGCAGCTCATGCGGATACTCTACTTCCTCTTTGCCGTGCTTCCGGTTAATGAAGTTCGGGATGAACTGCATCGGGCCCGGGCGGTAAAGGGCGTTCATGGCAATCAGGTCTTCAATGTTGGTCGGCTGCAGGTCCTTGAGGTACATGCGCATACCCTCCGACTCGAACTGGAACGTACCGATGGTGTCACCGCGCTGGTACAGCTGGTACGTCTTCTCGTCGTCTATCGGAATATTATCGATGTCAATTTCAACGCCGTGGTTCTTTTTTATCAGCTCCATAGCATCTTTGATGATGGTCAGCGTCTTTAAGCCCAGGAAGTCCATCTTCAGCATGCCCGCACTCTCAATCACTTTACCGTCGAACTGCGTCACGAGCAGGTCAGAATCCTTTGAGGTAGAAACCGGGATGTAATTCGTGATGTCATCCGGGGCGATGATAACACCCGCCGCGTGTATACCGGTGTTACGAATAGAGCCCTCCAGCTTCTCGGCCAGCTTCAGTACAGCGGCACGCGCGTCGGTTCCTTCACGGATGGCGGCCAGGTCGAGGTTCTCCATAAAGGCCTTTGCCAGCGTAGTACCCGGCGTATCCGGCACCATCTTCGCCATCTCGTTGGCTTCGGCAAGCGGCAGAGAAGTAGAACGCGCCACGTCTTTGATAGATGATTTCGCGGCCATGGTACCAAAGGTAATAATCTGGGCTACCTGCGTTTTGCCATACTTGTCCACCACGTAGTCGATCACGCGCTGGCGGTTCACGTCGTCAAAGTCAATATCAATATCGGGCATCGACACACGTTCCGGGTTCAGGAATCGCTCAAACAGCAGGTTATATTTAATAGGGTCGATGTTGGTGATACCGATGCAGTAGGCTACGGCAGAGCCAGCCGCCGAACCACGGCCCGGCCCCACAAACACACCCATATCGCGGCCACGGTTAATAAAGTCCTGCACAATGAGGAAATAACCGGCAAAGCCCATGGTCTCCACAATGCGCAGCTCGTAATCCAGGCGTTCTTCTATTTCAGGCGTGATATCGGTATAGCGTTTTTTAGCTCCTTCATAGGTAAGGTGGCGCAGGTAAGCATCGGCACCCGCATGTTCCGGCGGTATCGGGAAGTTAGGCAGCAGGATGTCGCGCTTCAGCTTCGGAGGCGTAATCTTGTCTACAATCTCGTTGGTGTTATCCACCGCCTGCGGCACGTCCTTGAACAGCTCGTTCATCTCCGCCTGCGTCTTGAAGTAGAACTGGTCGTTGGGGAAGCCGAAGCGTGTTTTCGGACCAGCCTCATCAATACGCTGCAGCATCTGCCTTACGCTGGCGTTGTTGCTATACTTGTTCCGGACGTTGTCTACTGTATCGTAAATCACCTTCTGGTCATCTGTCAGAAAGCGGTAATAGCGCGTGGCAAAGTCACCCACTGGTGTAGACTGATCCTCGCCGGTATTCACGCAGAGCAGGATATCATGCGCGTTCCAGTCGTCCTGGTCTACATAATGGGTGTCGTTGGTGCAGATAACCTTTACGTCATACTTCTTAGCCCACTTCAGCAGCACCTGGTTGATGTCTTCCTGGCTCTTGCCTGTGCCATCAATATTCTGCAGGCCGTGGCGCTGTATCTCTATATAGTAGTCCTCACCAAACACATCCAGCCACCACTTAAAGATCTCTTCCGCCTCTTCCTCTGTTTTCCAGAGGATGGCCTGCGGCACTTCGGCACCGATGCAGCAGCTCGTGGCAATCAGGCCTTTGCTATATTTTAAAAGGAGCTCTTTGTCCATACGCGGCCACTTGCTATACACACCTTCTATATAAGAGAGCGAGCACAGCTTCGCCAGGTTCTGATAGCCCTCCTGATCTTTGGCTAGCAGCAACTGGTGGTGGCGCACATCCTTCAGCTCTTTGGTGAAGGTTTTCTGATGGCGGTCCTTCACGAGGTAAAACTCGCAGCCCACGATTGGCTTCACGTTATACTTATTCGCCTCGGCCACAAAATTAAAGGCGGCAAACATATTACCGTGGTCCGTCATGGCTACGGCGGGCATGCCATCGGCCTGCGCCTTTTTCATGAGCGCGCTGATGCTGGCCTGGCCATCAAGCAGCGAGTACTGCGTATGGGTATGTAAATGCGAAAAAACTGGCATTTAGGGGGAATTATGAATTACAAATTATGAATTACGAATGACCTTTATATTAGAGGAAGTCTAAACATATTTGTCATTTCCGGGATGTTAAAAGTACGAAAAATAGAGCGGCTGCCCAAACCAAACAGTAGCTGGAACGATAACAAATAGGAGGTATAAATAGTCCCAGTTACAGCACTTGCTTTCACCTTGGTCGTAACATACTGCTGTTTAATCTATAACTCCGGAGCGGTATCACTACGTAAGTAAAAAGCTGTGCCAGGGAAGGAGAAAACTACTATATGGGAGAAGCGAAATCAGAAGGAAAGCTAAGCGGGATGTTCAGGGCGCTGCAATCGCGCAACTACAGGTTGTTTTTTGTGGGGCAGGGGATTTCGCTTATTGGTACCTGGATGCAGCAGATTGCGCTGAGCTGGCTCGTTTACCGCCTCACCGATTCGGTGTTCCTGCTAGGAGCTGTTACCTTCTCCAGCCAGATTCCCTCTTTCCTGCTCGGACCCTTCGCGGGTGTGGCCGCCGATAAATTTGACCGCCACAAGGTACTAGTCGTTACGCAATCGCTTTCTATGCTGCAGGCTTCCACGCTGGCTGTTCTGGTTCTGACCGATACTATTGAGATATGGCATATACTGGCGTTAAGTGCCGTACTGGGCGTTATCAACGCCTTTGATATTTCTACCCGGCAGGCCTTTGTTTTTGAGCTGGTGGAGAAGCGGGAAGACATCAGTAACGCTATTGCCCTGAACTCCTCCATGTTTAACATGGCGCGCCTTGTCGGGCCAACTATAGCGGGACTGATCATAGCGGTGGTGGGAGAGGGTATCTGTATTCTCATTAATGCAGTCAGTTATATTGCCGTGCTGGCCTCGCTGCTGATGATGCAACTGAAGCCTTTTGAGCGGGCAACGCAGCAACGCAAGGCCTGGCAGTCGTTGAAAGACGGTTTTCAGTACGCATTCGGATTTCCACCTATCCGGGCACTGATTACGATTGTGGCGCTGCTGAGCCTTTTCGGGATGCCGTTTAGTGTGCTGCTGCCTGTTTTTGCCCGCGATATTCTGCACGGCGGGGCCAACACGTTGGGCTACTTGATGGGGGCCTCTGGCTTCGGGGCTTTAGCCGGAGCCATGTTTCTGGCGCAGCGGAAATCAGTGGTGGGGCTGGGGAAGATAATTGTGGGGATGATGATCCTGTTTGGCTCCTCATTGATTGCCTTTTCCTTTTCAACCATGCTGGTGCTGTCTCTTTTGCTGATGCTGTTTTCCGGCTTCGGCATGATTGTGTCGATGGCCTCCTGCAACACCCTGCTGCAGACTATTGTAGACGATGACAAGCGTGGACGCGTGATGAGCCTCTATGCGACAGCGTTTATGGGCATGGCTCCCATCGGAAGTATGTTGGCAGGTGCCGTGGCAGAGCATATAGGCGTTGGGTATACGCTGGCCGGATGCGGCCTGCTGTGCGCGGTGAGTATTGTGCCTTTTGCTGTAAGTCTGCCACGCCTCCGGCAGATGGTGTGGCCCATCTATGAACGCCTCGGCATTGTGCCGGAGATTGCCACAGGCCTCCAGTCAGCCTCCAACCTGACGGCACCGCCGGAGGAAAGGTAGGTTTGGTTGTTGGTTGTTGGTTGTTAGTTATTAGGTTATGGGTGTTAGTGGTGAATTCTTACAAAGACAGGTTTGCTGATACTACACTACATAAAAGCAGAAAGCCGATATTCTATAGCCGGCTTTCTGCTTTAAGTATATATCCAATAACTATTTACTATCAACTAACAACCAGAAAGTAACAACCAACAACTACTTCTTCTTAATCAGCAGCTTCTCACCAACACTCACAGCAAAGTCTGACTTGTTGTTCCACTCCATAATGTCTTTAATGGTGACACCATACTGGCGGGAAATCTGGTACATACTTTCGCCACCGGCCACGGTATGGTACCCGGTGCTTGGTACAGCACTGGTTTCTGCTGAGCCGGACTCAGTGGCTGTTGCCGTAGCGCCTGCAGGTGCCTTCACGCGCAATTCCTGACCTAAACGAATATTGTTGTCTGTCAGATTATTCCAGTTACGCATATCTTCCAGCGAGACATTATACTTTTTCGATATCTGGTAGAGTGTTTCACCGGCTACTACCGTATGATAGTCGCTGGTGGTGGAAAGCATAGTGGCAGGTACATCATCTTCTGCTGTTTCCTCCAGCTCCGGTTGTACCAGGGGTTCTGCTATCAATAACTCCTGGCCCATTTGTATCGGGGCATCACCCAGTTTATTCCAGGCAGTCAGGTCATTCACTGTTACGGCATACATTCTGGAGATGCTGTAAAGCGTTTCTCCCTGCTTTACCACATGTTTTGTCGGTTTAGGGGCTGGCTGTGGTGCCGCCACAGGAGCTGCTTCCTCTTTCTTAACAGTAGTGGCTGGCTCCGTAGCAGGCGTGGCGGCTGGCTCTCTGAAAATATCCTCTGGTTCTCTCGCCGTTCCGTCTTTTGCCCCAATGTTCCATTCTTCTGTCTGCTTCTCTACCAGCTCTTCTTCCTGCTGCACCTGTTCCTCTTCTTCCACAGGTAAAGGGCTGGTGTTGAGTGTGTCAACTTCAGTTGGCGACATTTCACCTGTGGCAGGCAGCGTATCAACGGGTGCTTGCTGCGCAGGCTCTTGTACAGGCTCTATGGAACCTGTTTGTGGATACAGCGCCGGCTGCTTTTTCTGAGATTCCGTTGCCGGCACCTTAGTGACAGGTGCTTCCGCAGTCTTCATCGCTTCTGTCTTCTCTGCTTGTATTCTTTCCTCCTTTACGGCCTCTAACCATTCTTCCTCCGTTGGTTCAGCTTTTACGGCTACAGCTGCTTCAGTAGCTACAGCCGGGGCAGGATCTGGTGCCTTTGTCTTCGTTTCAACAACTACTGGTTTTTCGGCTACTACAATTTCCTCTTCCTCCTCTACTTGTTCCTGCTGTTCAGGCTGTGGATTTTTGAAGCGCTTAAAGCTGTTGATGAATCGCTTGAAAATATTGCCCTCAGAAGCTGGCTTTGACTGAGAAGCTTTCTCTTTATCCTGCTGTCTGTCATCCTGCCTTGATGGAGTTGCGGCCGCTGCTGGTTGATTAGAACTAGGCGCGGTAGCCGTTTTTGCCTGTGCCTTGTTCAGGTCGCGTACCTCCACGGGCGTGTGGGCTGGTCTGCGTTTCTGAAGCCACAGTACGCGGCCGGGCACGGGTACCTCTCTGCGGTTCATGCGGTTTTTGAAAAGCAGGTAGTTCAGCCTGATACCATAATGTTGCGAAATCAGCTGCATCGTTTCCCCTGGCTGCACCACATGGTATTCCGCATCGGCGGTCATGTTTTTCTTCTCAGTGTAATATGCTGCACCAGGTACAATGTCATCGAAATTGTGCAGGTCGTTATACTTCAGGAATTTACGGGTAGAAAGGCCCGCTTTCATGGCGAGCTTGTCTTTCGTGTCGCCAGGTTGCGCGGTAACAGTGCTCAATCCGTTCCGTTTCGAAATTCTTGCGCTTAAGCCTTTTCTTGTAGTTGCAGGAGTAGCCATGTCTTTTGACGCTAAGAGGCCTCCATCGCTGTTGCCGTTGCGCACTGGTACCATCACATAATAATCCTTATCAGACGGAATAGAGCTGCCTAACAGCCATTTGTTATACTTCTCTAATTCAGCATAGTCTGTTTGAGTAGACATGGCGATATCGGCTAAACTCTGACCCGGAGTGCCGCGCATCTCGCGCAACGACAGTGCAGGTGGATTGGCTTTGCCAACAAAAGCGTCGTAAGCGATTTTGTGCGCCAGGAAGGTAATTACGTACGGGTGCGACTTTTCGGTAACATCCATTTTGCGGGCACCATTATCCGAAGGGCTGGTATAAGGCTTCGCCCCTGTATAGCCCAGGTAGTACGAAAGCAGCGAGTTAAACCAGTTGTTGTAGTACTTATTGCTGCGCAGGAAATATTTAGCGGCGCCACGACTAGCCTCAATAATATGGCGGCGTTCATCTATTTTATTGTCCATGCGCAGGTTAAAATCCAGGGCAGCCTCCCGCTTAAATTGCCAGTAGCCAACTGCGTTAGAGGTAGAAACGGCGTCGCCGAGTAGGCCGCTTTCCTGCAGAGCAAGGTACTTATAGTCATCCGGCACACCTTCCTCCTTGAAAACGCGCTCAATAACAGGGAAATAAGTATCTGCCAGATCTACCTTCATTTTAAAGTAAGTCTGATTGCGGTGCAGCGCGTCTACCTTTTTCTGGATTTCCTCCTGTGCCCCGTCAGATATCTGGAGTTGGATGTCGGCGAAGTACACGTTTTTAGGCACAGTAACGAGTTGTGCCAGGGCCAGCAAGGGCAGGAACAACAAGGCTATAAGGCTGCTGAAGGACTTTTTCATGGCTTGGTACTTTACAATGTTGGCTAAACGTTGAATTTGTTGCTCTACTTTCTGTTGAGTTAAAGCTTGTTAAATAGCTAAGGGCTAATATGTTCGAAAGGTAATATCTAGCATCGCAAAAATAACGCAATTTGCCTCGCTTTTTAAAACGCTTCGCCAAGTTCTTACATTATATTTTTGGGCTAAGAACAGCCCCGGAAAGGGAATAATGGAGTTGAGAAAAGTAAAGTGCAGTAGGTTAGGGTATTAGCTAATGGAAGGGCAGCGGGTGGGCTAAAAAGAAAAGCGGGAGAACGTTTTGCTCGTCCTCCCGCTCTTATATCTTATTTTTTGCGTGCCACCATCAGGCCGTCGCGTATGGGGAGCAGTATGTTTTCTACCCGCTCGTCATCCTGCACTTTCTTATTGAAGTCAATCACTGCTTTGGTGTCCTCATCCAGCTTCCGGCGGTATTTCTCCAGCACTTTGCCGCTCCACAGCACGTTGTCAGCAATAATGTAGCCACCCGCTCGCACCTTGTCAATGACCAAGTCATAGTAGGTGGCGTAATTAATTTTGTCAGCATCAATAAACACCAGGTCATACTGCGCATCAATGGCCGGAATAATCTCCAAAGCATTGCCTATGTAGAACCTGATACTTTCTGATAGTCCTGCTTCCTCAAAATAGCCCCGCACCCGCTCTTCCAGCTCTTCGTTTATATCAATGGTGTGCAGGGTGCCACCTAGTTGCAGCCCCTCGGCCATACATAGTGCGGAGTAGCCGGTATAGGTGCCAATCTCCAGAATCTGCTTTGGCTGTATCATTTTCGAGAACATCGACAGCAAGCGACCCTGCTGATGCCCCGAGAGCATGCGCGGTCGCAGCACACTCAGGTGCGTCTGGCGGTTTATCTTATGCAGCAATTCATTTTCCGGTGAGGTATGCTCCTCTGAGTACTGCAGCAGTTCTTCGTCTATGAATTCCATTTTGTTTGATTGTTTATCATTTATTGCTGATTGTTGGGTGGTTTAATTGCTGAACGGTAAGACTTTATAGAATCTCATACTGTTAAAACGAACAACAATCAACAATCAATGACTAATTCGGCACATAATTCAGGATGCTAAGCTGGTCTTCGCGGAGGGCGTCGTTGGCGATGTCCAGGAGGTCGGTGGCGGTGATGTTTTTGATTTGGCTGAAGATTTCGTTTAGCGAGTCTACCCGGCCTTGGTCCAGAAGGCTCTTGCCGATCATCATCATCAGGCCCATGTTGCTTTCCTCGGCCATAGCCAACTGCCCCATCAGCTGCTCTTTGGCAGTATGCAGTTGCAGGGAGCCAAGCGGCTTCTCCCGCAGCTTTTTCAGTTCCTTCAGCACCAGCGAGGTAGTGCGTTTCAGTTGCTTTTTCTCTGTGCCGAAGTAGATGGTGAGCAGACCTGTGTCGAGGTAGGTTGCGTAGTTGGCGTCTATGGTATACACCAAGCCATGCTTTTCGCGCACTGCCAGGTTCAGGCGCGAGTTCATGCCAGGGCCACCCAGTATGTTCACAAGCATGAAAAACGGGATGCGGCGCTCATCGGAGAGGGCGTAGGCAGGAGTGCCCACCACACAATGCGCCTGCGAAATCGGCTTTTCAAGGGTAATGGACTTCGGCGTGTAGTGGCTGAACGGAATGCGCTCCCGGTGCTTTTTCATCTCCGGAATATCGCCCAGGTACTTCTCCGCCAGTTTCAGCACCTTCTCGAAAGGCAGGTTACTGACAGAGCAGAATATGAGCGAATCAGTACTCAGGTTGCGGTCCAGGAAATTCAGGAAATCCTGCTTCTCAAAGCTGGAAACACTTTCTTTCGTGCCGAGGATGTTGTTTCCCAAAGGATGGTGGTCATACACAACGGCGTCAAACTCGTCTACAATGGCTTCTTCCGGTGTGTCTAGGTACATGGCCATCTCTTCCAGAATCACGCCCCGCTCTTTCTCAATCTCCCGCTCCGGGAATATGGAACGGAAGGTAATATCCGTCAGCAGCTCAAATGACTTATCAAAATGCTTGTCCAGCACGGAGGAGTAAAAGCAGATTTTCTCCTTTGTAGTATAGGCGTTCAACTCACCACCCACAGACTCAAGCCTGTTGAGGATGTGAAACGACTTTCTTTTTTCTGTGCCTTTAAAGGCCATGTGCTCCCAGAAGTGAGCTATTCCTGTTTCGTTGGGAAGTTCGTCGCGGCTGCCGATATCCATTATAAACCCGCTGTGGGCTATTTTGGTATGCTGCACCTGCTTGTGTACAATTCTTATCCCGTTGGGTAAAGTATGAATATGATAATCAGGCATTCAATATCGATTTTAGGCTTGCAAAGGTACGGAAAAAGTCGCAGAATCCTTTTAGTGCTTCAAATTCCGAACGGTGGCTGTGCCTGCAAGACTGTGCTTTTAAAAAGAGGCATGCTTCCAGAAGTACTGAAGGCAATTCATCAAGATGTTCGCAACAGTCCCAGCGGGACGCCCTGTTGATAGCCTGATGGTCTAAAAGCAAATTAGCTCCGTAGGAGCGGCATGTTAGGGTAAGCTTACAGGCCGCTCCTACGGAGCTAAAGAAGGAATGAATCTTATTTCTATTAACAGAACGTCCCGCAGGGATTAAAACGCGGCTTTGCGTGCTATATGCCAATATGCGTACCTAAAAGCTTAAATTCTAGCGTGCAGCTTTCTTACTGGTAGCAGGTTTATTCTGGGTTGTGTTGCGGCCTCCTACATTGATTACAAAGCCAAGCGAGAAAACAGAGTAACCGGCGGTCAGGGATTTGCGGTTCTTCAGACCGAAGTTTGAGCCGCTGGAATACTGAAGCTGCACGGATGGGTTCAGGGTCAGGCGGGTGTAGAAGATAGGCTCCAGAAAGATATTGTCTTCTTCTGCCGCCGGCAAACCGTTAAACAAGTGCTTGTTCATGTTTATGTAACTGGCCCGTAAGGCAGTACCATAGTTCAGTGGGTATTCGTTGCCAAACAGGCGCAGCGACTTTTTCCTTTTAGAGCTGAAATTTACCTGAACAAAATACTTGCTGAAGCTTGCCTCGCGCCGTTCAGAGGTAATAACGCCCTCGTCATTCTCTTCTCTTTCAGTACGGTCGCTGCTGCCGCTGCCAAAACCACCATACACCTCTAAAACACGGTTATTTTCTGGCCCAAAGGAGGTGAAATAACCACCGCCTGCTTCAATCAGGTTATGTTGAAGGTCTCTCTTTTTGCGCTCGCTGTTGAGCATAGAGCCATTTACCAACACCGCAAAGTGGTCGGTAACGGCATAGGCTGTGTTAAATGTGAAGTTACCCTTCGGTGTTATGTGGCCTCCTGTGCTCAATTCCCCCTTTTGAGTAAACATGGGTACGTTGGGCACGTTGGGCATATACGTAGAAACGCAGCCGGACATGGAAAGCAGAAGGCCTAATAAGCCAGGAAGGAATAAAGTTCTTTTCATATAATAGTAAAAGGTAATGATAACAGGCGGAAAAGATGTCTGCTGACTTTCCTCCCCTGTCGATGATGTATCTTTGTACCCGCTAAGGCAGGTGCACTCCAAATAGGCAGCGGCAGCTGCATGAGGGGTTGCCAATCCATGTTCGGAAAGGCGACTTGCCTGCATCACCAAAGCAACCCATTACAAATATCAATACTCAAATCGATATTTTATAAGAATATCAGAACTATTGAGTTAAAGTAGTTTAATGTTTAGTTTAAAAACAGCCTTCACTTTGCAGAAATGAGCAATATACTATATATTGCTTTTTAGCATAACCGGCAACGATTTCTCAACTGTTCATTCCCTGCCGGTTGCTCCCTTTCAGGCTATATTTTTTAACCCAGCGCGCTTTGGTGTAGCTTTACCGGAAGCTTATTATCAGCATGAAGAAAATCCTTATTATACAAACAGCTTTTTTGGGGGATGTGGTACTCGCCACGGCTTTGGTGGAGAAGCTGCATGCTTTTTACCCGGAGGCGAAACTGGACTTTCTGCTGCGCAAAGGAAACGAAGCACTGCTGAAAGGGCATCCTCTGTTACGGGAAGTGCTTGTGTGGGACAAGCAGCAGGGCAAGTATAAAAGTCTGCTGAAATTACTGAAGCAAATCAGGGCAGAACAGTATGACCTGGTGGTGAACGTGCAGCGCTTCGGGGCCACAGGCATTCTGACTGCTTTTTCGGGAGCGAAGGAAACAGTAGGGTTTGAGAAGAACCCCTTCTCCCGCCTCTTCACCCGCCGCTATGTGCACGATGTAAAGTCGGGCACGCACGAGGTGGAACGCAACGACATGCTCATCCAAAGCCTCACAAATGCCATTCCTTCCAAACCAAAGCTGTACCCCTCGCAGGCTGATTTCGCAAAGGTGCAGGAGCTGAAGGAGGTGCCGTTTATCTGTATGGCCCCCACTTCGGTGTGGTTCACAAAGCAGTATCCGGCAGAGCAGTGGGTACAACTCATCAACAGCCTTGATCCTGCTTACAGAATTTACCTGCTGGGTTCACCTGCTGATAAAGCACATTGTGCCGCCATCATCAGCCAAAGCACTAGCCAGCGCGTTCAGAACCTCTGCGGGCAGTTGAACCTGCTGCAGTCGGCAGCGCTTATGCGGGATGCCGTACTCAATTACGTGAACGACTCCGGCCCCATGCACCTGGCCTCTGCGCTGAATGCCCCTACCTGTGCCATCTATTGCTCTACAGTGCCGCGCTTTGGCTTCGGTCCACTCTCGGATTTTGCCCATGTGGTGGAGCGGGAGGAGCCGCTTTACTGTCGCCCCTGCGGCCTGCATGGCTACAAAGCCTGCCCGGAAGGCCATTTCAAATGTGCCCGCGAGATACGGAATGAGCAGCTGCTGGAAGTTCTGGAAGTTAGAGAGATGGAAAGAAGTTAGAAAGTTAGAGTGTTAGAAAGTTAAAATGTGGTGATGTATAAGTTATGAATCATTTTTGATGCAACTGATTGTGATTACATCACCGGAGCGGGTTGAGCGGGAGCATGAGATCTGTTTCAGACTTTTTGAGTTAGGCTTGCAGACGCTGCACCTGCGCAAGCCGGAGGCAGGTATTAATGAGCTGCGAAACTGGCTACAGCAGCTGCCGGAGCAGTATCATAGCCGGCTGATGCTGCACACGCACCACGCGCTGGCGCAGGAGTTTGCGGTAAAGGGCCTGCACTTCAGAGAAGCTAACAGAGCCGCTGCAGCCACAACAGCTAAGCTTGACCTCACTTTTTCCACGTCCTTCCATACTTTAGAAGACATACAAAAGCCTCGGTCATACTTCGACTACGCTTTTCTAAGCCCAATTTTCCATAGTATCTCAAAAAAAGATTATCCAGCTGCCTTTACCTTAGATGAGTTGGAAGAAACTTTGCCAAAGGCTACGCTGCCTATAATTGCCTTAGGAGGTATAAAGTCAGATAAATTGCCGCAGGTGCAGGAACTTGGTTTCGCAGGAGCCGCCGTGTTAGGCGCCATTTGGGACCAGCCAGAGCCGGTGGAGGCATTCAGGAATCTATTAAACGCTTTATAAATCCCGACAAAGACCTCGCAGCTCCTGCGAGCATCTGAAAACGCTCTAATTTCTTAACTTTCTAACCCTCTAACTCCTAAACTCTCTTCTCTAACTCAACCCGCTGTCCCAGTCTTTCCATATCGCGTCGTAGCCCTGGTGACGAATCATCTGCACCATCTCAGCTGGAGTTCGTTCGTCGCTTATCTCGAACTGTTCCAGCGCATTTACGCCAGATGCATAGCCTCCCGGATCTGTTTTGGAACCCGCACTAATAGACGTAATTCCTAATTTTATAACATTGTTGCGAAAATGCTGGCTCTCACGCGTTGACAGTGACAGTTCTACCTCTTCGTTCCAGATACGGTAGGCACAAATTAACTGTACCAGCTCCCTGTCGTTCATGTCTACTTTCGGTGGGAGCCCACCGGAGAAGGGGCGGAGCCTTGGGAAGGAGATGCTATACTTGGTTTGCCAGTAGGTGCGCTCCATGTACTGCAGGTGCAATGCTGTGTAAAAGCTGTCGGTGCGCCAGTCTTCAAGCCCAATCAGCACACCCAGTCCAACCTTATGTATGCCTGCTTTACCCAACCTGTCCGGCGTTTCGAGACGGTACTGGAAGTTCGATTTTTTACCCTTGGGGTGATGCTTTTTATAATCCTCCTGGTGATACGTTTCCTGGTAGACCAGTACGGTGTTCAAGCCCAGCGGAATAAGCTGTTCATACTCCTCTTGGTCCAGCGGCTGTACTTCCATGGAGATGTGGGAGAAGTGGGGGCGCAGCAACTGCAGTGCTTCTTTGAAGTATCCCACGCCCACTGTTCTGTTTGCTTCGCCAGTTACCAGCAGCACATGGTCGTAACCGTAGCTTTTAATCACCTCTACCTCCTTCAGAATCTGCTCTGGTGTGAGGGTGGTGCGGGGCATGGGGTTATCGAGGCTGAAGCCGCAGTAGGTGCAAATATTCTGGCACTCGTTGGACAGGTATAGGGGCAGATACATCTGCAGCGTTTTTCCAAAGCGCTTCTGTGTGAGCTGCTGGCTCAGCGCCGCCATCTGTTCCAGGTAAGGAGCAGCGGCAGGTGAGATTAGCGCCTTGAAATCCTCTAAAGTTCGTATGGGCTTTGCCAGTGCATGCGCTACATCTACTGCCGTTTTAGCGTAGATGCTTTGCTTTACCTCGTCCCAGTTCTGTTGTTCAAATATAGCTTGGAAAGACATAGGGTTATTTAAATGCTGCTTAAAAAGAATGTGCTTGCCTTCTCACTTTTGTCATTCTGAAAAGATTCTGTAGGAAAGCCAGTAAACAAGTTGATGAAGCGTTATGAAAGTTTGCTAACAAAATTCTTTCAGAATGACAGTAGGTATAGAGCTAATTAATTCAGGTTGCGATGTGCTCATTTCACTGTTTTGCTACCGTTGAAGACCCACCCCTACCCCTCCCAAGAGGGGAATTTCAGTCTAGAAAAAAGATTTCCCTCCTCGGAGGGGTTAGGGGGGGCATTTCAGCTACAAAAAAATAATCGCAACTTGAGCTATTTCTCTATCTACTAATGAATTGTAGGTGTCCGAAAGAGTCAACCAACTTACAGCTCATCCAGAAAAGCCGTGAGTGGGCTGCTGGCCTGCGCTGTTTGGCCAGTTGGAGCCAGTTTCGCCTCATAGGCCATTCGCCCGGCCTCTACTGCCATTTTAAATGCCCTGGCCATCATGACCGGGTTTTGCGACACGGCAATGGCTGTATTCACGAGCACTGCATCGGCTCCTATCTCCATTGCCTCTGCAGCATGCGAAGGCGCGCCTATACCAGCATCTACCACCACCGGCACTTTGCTTTGCTGAATTATAATTTCCAGAAAAGCACGGGTCTGCAAACCGTTATTGCTCCCTATTGGGGAGCCCAACGGCATGACAACAGCCACACCTACTTCTTCGAGGCGCTTGCACAGCACCGGATCAGCGTGGATGTAAGGCATCACCACAAAACCTAATTTTACCAGTTCTTCGGCAGCTTTTAGTGTCTCGACAGGGTCGGGGAGGAGGTATTTCGGGTCGGGGTGGATTTCCAGCTTGAGCCAGTTCGTCTCTAGCGCCTCGCGGGCCAGCTGTGCTGCAAATACGGCCTCTTTGGCATTCCGAACACCAGAAGTGTTGGGCAGCAGGTTAAACTGCGGGTGCGACAGGTGCGGGAGGATATCGTCCTGCCCGTGCTGCACATTCATACGCTTCAGGGCCACGGTTACCAACTCGGAGCCGGAGGCCAGCAGTGCTTCCTCCATCTGCTTTCCCGAACCGAATTTGCCGGTGCCGGTAAAGAGGCGGGAGGTAAAGGTTTTGTCGGCTATGGTTAAGTTTTTCATACCTGTTTCTCTGTTGATAAACTGAAATGCTGATTGAATTCGGCCATAGCAGCGGCTCTATCCGGGGCCAGCGTGATGGCCGAGGAAACGGCAATGCCATGTATACCTGTTTGTAGCAGCAGTGGCATATCTGCTGCTGTGATACCGCCAATGGCTATGATGGGAATGCTGATGCCTGCCTGGCGGCACTGCTGCAACAGATCGGTGTATCCCTCCAGGCCTAGAATGGGGCTGAGGTTACTTTTGGTGCTGGTAAAGCGATAGGGGCCGAGGCCTATATAATCCACGCCCTGCTCCACCAGCCGCTGCACATCGGCAAAAGTATTGGCCGTGCAACCAATTATCTTCTCCGAGCCCAGCAACTCCCGCGCTTCCCGGGGTGACATGTCCAGCTGGCCAAGGTGCACGCCATCGGCATCTACTTCAGCGGCCAGCGCAACATTGTCGTTGATGATGAACGTGCAGCCATAGCACCGGCAGATGGATTTGGTTTGCAGCGCCAGCTCTTTCCAAACCTCATAGGGTTGGGTTTTTACCCGCAGCTGCACCCAGTCAGCACCAGCCATGCAGGCAGCCTCCGCGGCCATGGCATGGGTAAATGCTGCTGTTTCCTGTGTAATATAGTGTAGTCTCGAAATCATAATTTAAGATGATAAGCTATAGCTGCTTCAGAGAAAATAGACTGCCAGAGCCTGATGCTGGTGCGAACTTGTAGCTCGCACCAGCACTTTATCTTCATTAGCTCTTCGTTTTAAAAGACCTCGCAGCTCCTGCGAGCGTCTGCCTACGAGTATATCTCCGACCCCTTCGCTTTGAAAACCTCCGCCTGCTCCTGCATGCCCTGCTGCAGTGCTTCTTCCTCAGATGCTCCCTTTTTCTTAGCATATTCCCGTACCTCCTGCGTAATTTTCATGGAGCAGAAATGAGGGCCGCACATGGAGCAGAAGTGTGCTACTTTGGCACCCTCGGCAGGCAGCGTCTCGTCATGGTATTCGCGGGCTGTATCAGGATCAAGCGACAGGTTGAACTGATCCTGCCAGCGGAACTCGAAGCGGGCTTTGCTCAGGGCGTTGTCGCGGTACTGCGCGCCCGGGTGGCCTTTGGCTAAATCGGCGGCATGGGCGGCGAGTTTATAGGTAATCACGCCGTCCTTTACGTCTTTTTTGTTTGGCAGCCCGAGGTGCTCTTTTGGCGTTACATAGCAAAGCATGGCCGTGCCGTACCAGCCAATCATAGCAGCGCCAATGGCAGACGTAATATGGTCGTAGCCGGGGGCAATATCGGTGGTGAGAGGGCCTAAGGTATAAAAAGGTGCTTCGCCGCATACTTCCAGCTGCTTGTCCATGTTCTCTTTGATGAGGTGCATGGGGATGTGTCCAGGCCCTTCAATGATTACCTGCACATCGTGCTTCCAGGCAATCTTCGTCAGTTCGCCCAGCGTTTCCAGTTCTGCAAATTGGGCGGCGTCGTTGGCATCGGCAATAGAGCCGGGGCGCAAACCATCTCCTAAGGAGAAAGCCACATCGTACGCCTTCATGATTTCGCAGATTTCCTCAAAGTGCGTGTACAGGAAGCTTTCCTGGTGATGTGCCAGGCACCACTTCGCCATAATGGAGCCGCCTCTTGAAACGATGCCTGTCAGGCGGTTTGCTGTAAGCGGTACGTAACGCAGCAGCACACCGGCATGTATGGTAAAGTAATCCACTCCCTGTTCGGCCTGCTCAATAAGCGTGTCACGGAAAATCTCCCAAGTCAGGTCTTCAGCTTTGCCATTCACTTTCTCCAGCGCCTGATAAATCGGCACGGTGCCAATCGGAACAGGAGAATTGCGGATAATCCACTCGCGGGTTTCGTGGATATTCTTGCCCGTGGAAAGATCCATAATGGTGTCAGCACCCCAGCGGCAGGCCCACACAGCTTTTTCCACTTCCTCCTCTATACTGGAGGTAACCGCAGAATTGCCGATGTTGGCGTTTATTTTCACCAGGAAGTTACGCCCTATAATCATGGGTTCGCTTTCCGGGTGATTGATGTTGGAAGGTATAACCGCACGGCCAGCGGCTACTTCCTGGCGAACGAACTCCGGCGTAATAAAGCCTTTTGGTGTGTTCGCGCCAAAGCTGTTGCCTTCGTGTTGATGCCCGATGCCTTCTAACTCTGCTAGCCGCTGATTTTCGCGGATGGCGATGTATTCCATCTCCGGAGTAATAATGCCTTTGCGGGCGTAGTGCAACTGCGTGACATTTTGCCCTGCTTTGGCACGGTATGGTTTGCTCAGGTACCTAAAGCGCAGCTCGTCCAGAGTTGCGTCGTTCAGACGCTCCTGCCCATACTCCGATGTAATGCCCGGCAATTGTTCCACATCCCCGCGGTTCAGTATCCATTCTTCGCGGAGGCGGCCCAGGCCCTGGCGCACGTCAATCGTGACATCCTCGTCGGTATAGGGGCCGCTGGTGTCATACACTGTTACCGCAGGGTTTTGCTGGCGCTCTTCCACACCCAGAAACTTGTGCACGGTATCCTCCAGGGAAATTTCGCGCATGGCGACACGTATATTATAGAGCTGGCCCGGCACGTATACTTTGCGGGATGACGGGAAAGGCGTGCGCGTAATCGTGCTGGCCGTAGGTGTTTTGTCTTGTCTCATATTTTTCTTCCTGATAGTTTTCTGTAGATGGGAAAGGAGTGTTATCCGCCCTGAGTGGCGCGGATGAGGGTGAGCCGGTCGTTTTCCTGCAACTGATAAGAGTCCCAGTTGCTGCGGGGCACTACCTGGTCGTTGATGGCCACGGCAATGCCACGCATGTGCTCCAAAGCTAAAAGCTGAAGCAAAGCGGATACGGAGGAAGGCTCAGAGAGCTCCTTAGCTTGGTTGTTTAAGAAAATAGTCATTGGTTGCCCGGTTTGGGATGCAGGTAGCACCGGCGCTTACCGGCCGAGCGGAATCAAGAAGAAGTAGGAGGACAGGTGTGTTTCTCGTCATGACTTTTCCCTTCGTCAGTGCTAACTGTATCAGGTTCAGAGGGTATTTCTCAGTCCTGCCTTTCTGTTTGGCGACAGGACACCCCTAAAGTGTTGTGCTAAAGGTAAACAAAGTTTGTGACAACTTCCAAATGTGCTGGCTTGTACCTCCTTAAAAAATAATTTTTAGTCCGGGCCCTGCTCATATGAGTGCCGTAATAGCCGGAGCAGAAGGAGCCTCAGTTGCCATCTCTGTAAAATTTAGTAGCTTTATGGGCCGAACAATAATCTACAAACTATGAAATACCACCCAATTGGGCAGGAGCTGTTTGTGCAAAACCGCCGCCACTTTATAAAGCAACTTAAACCATCCTCCGTTGCTATCTTCCATTCCAATGACGTGATGCCTGCTAACGCAGACGCCACCATGCCCTTCCGGCAAAGCAGTGACCTTTTTTACCTAAGCGGTGTAGATCAGGAGGAAAGTATCCTGATGCTTTTCCCGGATGCGAAAGACGAGCGCATGAAAGAGGTGCTTTTTGTGCGCGAAACAAACGACCACATCCTCACATGGGAAGGGTATAAGCTATCGAAGCAGCAGGCCCGGGAGGTGTCTGGTATTGGCACTGTGCTATGGACGCATGAGTTTGAGCAGATACTGAAAACCCAGCTTTTTGAGGCGGAGCATATTTACCTGAACACAAACGAGCATCTGCGTGCCGTAATAGAGGTGGAGACCCGCGATGCCCGCTTTATAAAGTGGTGCCAGCAGCACTACCCCTTGCACAGGTATGAGCGTAGCGCGCGCATCATGCACCAGTTGCGTGCTATAAAATCGGAGCAGGAGGTGGCGCTGATTCAGCAGGCCTGCGATATAACGGAGAAGGGCTTCCGTCGTCTGCTTGGGTTTATAAAACCCGGCGTAAAGGAGTATGAGGTTGAGGCAGAGCTTTATCATGAGTTTCTGCGCAACCGTTCTAAAGGGCCAGCTTATCAACCCATTATTGCTTCCGGCGGCAATGCCTGCGTTCTGCACTATGTAGATAATAACCAGGAATGCGAAGACGGGGAACTGGTGCTGATGGATTTTGGGGCAGAATATGCCAATTATGCCGCAGACCTGACGCGCACGGTGCCGGTAAACGGCAAGTTCACAGCGCGTCAGCGCGATGTCTATCACTCGGTGCTCACGGTAATGAAGGCTGCCACACAGATGCTGGTGCCGGGCAATACCCTGGACCAATACCACAAATTTGTCGGTATCGTGATGGAAAATGAGCTTATCAGGTTGGGGCTGCTGAACGAGAACGATGTTAGGAATCAGGATCCTGCCAAACCTATGTACAAGAAGTATTTTATGCATGGCACCTCACACCACCTGGGGCTGGATGTGCATGATGTCGGCAATAAGTTCAGACCATTTGAGGCAGGCATGGTGTTTACCTGCGAACCGGGCATCTACATTCGGGAAGAGGGGATAGGTATCCGGCTGGAGAACGATATTCTTATCACGAAGAACGGGCCGCGTGATCTGATGCAGGCTATCCCTATTGAAGCAGACGATATTGAACGCCTGATGCAGAAATAAGTCTGTTCTATTGTAAAAGAGTGAAATATAAAAAACTTCGGGGCATGTGCTGACAACCGGTTTTACTGTACTTACTCTTAAATTAATGCCCTTGCATCAAAATATTTTTTCTGGAACAACCTTGTACTACTGTATCAGTTGAAGTAGAGGAATGCACTAGCGGTAATATGTGTGCGGCTTTACGTAACTGCGGTGGTATTCAAGGTAGTGTAAATGTTTAATTTTATTTAAAGCCTATGGATAAATTTTTCCTCCTTCTAAAATTGCGTGCAACGAAAACCTCCCAGTTTCCTGGTGCCGGACTCTTTTTTGGGTATAACAGAAACTCCTTCCCAAACATGCACGTATTGTCATATCAAAATATACTTTGTAAAATCATGCAAACACAACTTACACAACTTAGTAAATTAGCTATGGCGCTCGTATTCTTGCTGTTAGCAAGTAACGGGTTGTTTGCCCAAAGCTCTGATCAGAGAACTAACCTCCAGATATACGGAAGTGCCCTGCAGTACAATGGCGAACTGGAAAATCAGTTCTTCGAAAGTAACAGGCTCGAATGGGGCGGGGGATTAAACCTGAACCGTTATATTACATCTGGTATAGACGCAGGTTTGCACCTGACTTATGGTAGTGCTGAGTCTTACATTTCGGATCAGAATCAGTTCGATGCTCAGTTAGGTACTGCTATGCTGGCCCTGCGCCTGAAACTGTATGGTAGCCTTTTAAAAGAAGATGCCTTTATAGGACCATACCTGCAAATAGCCGGTGGTGGAGCCTGGGTAAAAACAGATGCGTATGCTGACGGAATGAGACAAGAAGATGATAAGTTCATCACATCCGCTGCAAAAGGTGGTGCCGGTATTCGTTTCCGTTTTTCTGATGCCGTAAGTGCTTTCATTGAAACAAATTACATGATTACTGGTCAGGATAAGTTTGATGGCCAGTTTGGCGGCAACAATGACCGCTTCTTTATGCACAATGTGGGCCTTGGCTTTAACTTAGGCAGAGCCGCGGATGCTGACGGTGATGGTGTGCCAGACAGAAGAGACCAGTGCCCTGACACACCAGCAGGTGTGGAAGTTGATAGAAATGGTTGCCCATTAGACGCTGACGCTGACGGTGTGCCGGATTACCAGGATCAGTGCCCTACAGAAGCCGGTACAGCTGCAACACAAGGTTGCCCTGACCGTGACGGTGATGGTGTGGCTGACAGAGATGATCAGTGCCCTGACCAGCCTGGTACTGCTGCCATGCAAGGTTGCCCTGATACTGACGGTGACGGCGTAGCTGACCCGAATGACCAATGCCCTGACACACCAGCTGGCGTACAGGTAGGTCCTGATGGTTGCCCGCTAGACGCTGACGGTGACGGTGTTCCGGATTACCAGGATGCTTGCCCTAACTCTGCAGGCCCAGGCACAGCAAACGGATGCCCTGAGCTTGATGAAGCAACTCAGCGACTGATGGAAGAGAAGGTTCGTTTTGAGTTTGACCGTGCCCGTGTTCAGGAAAGCTACAAGCAATTACTGGATAGCATTACAGTAGCACTGACAAACTACCCTGACCACGTACTCCTGATTAAAGGACATGCTGACTATATTGGTTCTGAAGAGTACAACCAGGCGCTGTCTGAGCAGAGAGCGGAAGCCGTGAAAGAGTACTTAATCGAGCAAGGTGTTCAGAACCCAGACCGTTTAGTAACGAGAGGTTATGGCGAGTCCCAACCTTTGGTTGAGGTGAATGAGCGTCTGCCACGTCGCAGAACTGAATCTCAGCGAGCACAAAACAGAAGGGTAGGTTTTGAAATGAACACACCTGACATGCAACTCGACCTCGATTAGAAATGCATTAAGCACAAATTATTTGACAAAAAGGCCGCAGGTTTTCCTGCGGCCTTTTTGTTTGCAGTAGGTTTTTGTTTGAGAGAAACAGCCGCAGGGAAGGTGCAATAAAATGCAGCATTCAAATTTAATGACACAAAAGAGGCCTGCTCCGCTATCCGGAACAGGCCTCTTTGTATCAGGAGAAATAAGTTTTGAAATATGCTACTGCTTTTGAGCCAGCAGGAACAGCACAGCCATACGAATAGCCACACCATTCTCTACCTGGTTCAGGATAATGGAGTGGTGAGAGTCTGCTGCATCGCTGCTCAATTCCACACCTCGGTTAATCGGGCCGGGGTGCATGAGCGTGATTTCTTTGTCGAGGCTGTCGAGCATCTTTTTGTCGATGCCATAGTACAGGGTATACTCGCGTAGCGACGGGAAGTACTTCATCTGCTGGCGCTCTAACTGTATGCGCAGCACATTTGCTACATCGCACCATGCCAGGGCCTTCCGTACATCCAGCTCCACTTTTACGCCCAGTTGCCTGATGTGCTTTGGCAGCAGTGTGGTAGGGCCGCACACCATTACCTCGGCTCCCAGCTTCTGAAGCGCGAAGATATTGGACAGGGCCACCCGTGAGTGCAGGATATCCCCGATAATTACGACTTTCTTACCCGCTACATCGCCAAGCCTTTCTCTAATGGAGAAGGAGTCTAACAGTGCTTGCGTCGGGTGCTCGTGGGTGCCGTCGCCGGCGTTCACTATATTGGCTTTGATGTGGTTGCTCAGAAAGTGAGGGGCGCCCGGGCTGGAGTGGCGCATCACAATCATATCCACTTTCATGGCCAGGATGTTATTCACCGTATCCAGCAGGGTTTCGCCTTTCTTTACGGAGCTGCTGCTGCTGCTGAAGTTGATGACATCGGCAGAAAGCCTTTTTTCGGCTAGCTCGAAGGAGAGGCGGGTGCGCGTGGAGTTCTCGAAGAAAACGTTGGCAATGGTAATATCGCGCAGCGAAGGGACTTTCTTGATCGGCCTGTTCAGCACATCTTTAAAATTATCCGCGGTCTCAAAAATGAGCTGGATGTCTTGCGGGGTAATGTCTTTGATGCCTAAAAGGTGCCGGACGCTGAGCTCTTGCATGGGGAGAGTTTATTCTTCGTTTTTGGTAATGAGCCATATATTATCTTCCGGGGCCTGCTGTTCTTTCCACTCTACCAGCACCCTTTGGCTTTGCAACGAGTTTACGTGGCGACCCACATAGGTTGGTTGTATAGGCAGGTGGCGCGAGTAAAGGCGGTCAATCAGCACCAGCAGTTCCACATTGGCAGGGCGGCCGTAGGCTATCATCGCATCCAGCGCAGCCCGTACAGAGCGGCCGGTATACAGCACATCATCCACCAGAATCACATTTTTGCCTTCAATCAGGAAATCAACTTTGGTGGCGTTGGCGGTAAGCGGTGTTTCACGGCGGCGAAAATCATCGCGGTGAAATGTGGTGTCGAGGTAGCCGGTTGGTACTTGCCTGCCCAGTATGGAAGCCAGGGTATGCTGGATGCGTTGCGCTACAAACCTGCCGCGTGGCTGCAGACCCAGTATAACAGAATCAGAAAAGTCGCCGTGGTTCTCGATGAGCTGGTGGCAAAGGCGCAGCACCATTATATCGAGCAGTTGGTGGTTTACGATGAGTCTTTTCTGCATAGCCGGAAGTATTGACTGCAAATATAGCGTGTCTGATTAAGATAGGGAAATAAATGTTGGAAGGTTAAATGGTTTAATTGTTAAATGGCTGCATTGTTGAAAGGCTAATGCCACTGGCACATATTTCTCTTGAAAAGAGCTTGTACGAAGCGGCAGAAGCTATTGTGAAAGCCTCTTTGAATTCAACAATTTGAAAATACAGTCATCAGGCAATTAAATCTGTCAAAAGTCAATCCTGTTGATATAGAAGACGGTGCGGGAGCTTTTGGACTTAGGCTTTATGCGCTGGAAGCCAAATGCAGCAAAACTGTTGCCGTACCAGCGTATAATACCTGGCTCAATAGTGTCCTGTATTTTTTCATCTTCCTCGTAAGTGAGTATGTCCAGTTCGGTTTCCTCTTCGTCGAACTTGTTGTGGTCCATTACGTGGTAAATAATTTGCTCTTCTCTTGGGTAGGCCATCACCACCCGGCCATCCGGTAAGCGACCTACTTCAACAGTGTACACCAGATCATAGCTGACTACGTCCTTAAGCGGGAAGGCATTATCCCAAAGCAGCCTGCCTTGTTTATCGAAGCCCAGCGCTACAGCGTGCGTGCGTTTGTACCCTTCTTCCTGGCGCCCTATGGAAAAGCTGCGGTCAATGCCCCAGTTGGTGTTAGAACTGCGGTACTGCGGGTAGTATACCTCTGCTGCCAATATGTATCCGTTTGGAGTGTCAATGAGGTCGTGAAGCAGCAGGCGGTACCGGTACCGGGGGCTCTTGCCCGATTTCAGACGGGCTGCCTCCCTGCGGCGGGTGCGCTCCTCCTGGCGGGGCTTGAGGTATTTAAAGAAGTTCTTTAGCTGCAGCATGCTGTAAAACCTGCCTTCCTCATCCACAACGGTAGTGGTGATCGGTGTTGTGAAAAAGCCTTGGTTATAGCGTAGATCGCGGGTGCCATATGTGCCAAAGAGCATCTTTTGGGTGCTGTCGCCAGGGGTAATTTCTGCGTTTAGCAGGCTTTTATCTTCCTGTTGCAGAATAAAGTGGCTCCTGAGTAGTTTGCCACGGGCATCAAAGCTTTTTACCTGCAGCCGGGATATACGCCCGTTAGATTCTGACAATACGGCATCTACGCGGCCATGATCGGGGTCTGCTAAAAGATCAGAAAAAGTGGACTCCTCCCCATATACCGATGGCAGCAGCTGTATCTCGTTTGTGCGGGTATTCAGGTGCAGGAGCACTGGCTTCTGGTCTTTTTTGTTTCGGCCGATAACAAAGTAATTGTCGTCAAGCACATTGTACTCATATATTGCATCAATCGGCTCCAGCTCATAATGTTTTTGCTGCAGTTGCCCTGTGCTGTGGTTTAGCTTCACAAACGTGTACTCCTGTAGGTCATCCTGCCCAAAAACAAGATAGGTATAGGGTGCTTCTGTATAGTGCCGGATATAGTAGCTATCGGCAGGCATGTTAACGGTATCAGACCATAGTTGCTCGAGCTGGTGATTAAACTTCGTAAAGTTAAAGGTAGCCTCTGTTTTCCAGAGGTTGCCGGTGGTGTAGTACACGAGCAAACTGCTGTCAGGGAGGGCAATTACTTCCACATCGGTTGTCTCCAGGTCGAATGGCAACTCGACACGCACAGGTTGCGCTGGCCCCTGGGCGAGCACAGGGAACAGCAGAAGTATGAAAATGCAGGTGAGCAGGTAACGAAAAAGAACCATAAATAACAGGGTGTTAATGCTATCAGGTACGGGTAAATATAAAACAGCAGCTAATTCATTGTACTGAATTTAGCTGCTGTTCGTTGTTATGGCTGGCCGATTTCTGAAAAAAGCCGGTTTAATTGCCCAGCGCAAGCAGCACATCAAATTCTTCGGCGGTAAGTGGCATAACCGACAAGCGCGATTGGCGCAGGAGGGCGATATTCTCCAATCGCTTGTCTTTTTTTATCTGCTCCAGTGTTACGGGGTCTTTAAAATCGCGGAAGGGCGCCAAATCCACTACTACCCACTTGTCGTCGTCTGTAGTTGGGTCCGGGTAAGCGGCTTTCTCTACTTTGGCAATACCTACTATAGCCTTTTCTGATACGCTGTGGTAGTATAATACTAAGTCGCCGGGTTGCATCTGCTGCATGTTGTTGCGCGCCTGGTAGTTGCGCACGCCATCCCACATCGTGCGGCCGTCTTTTACTAAATCGGCCCAGGCATATTTTTCAGGTTCTGATTTTACAAGCCAGTGTTGCATTGGTATTTATATAGGTAAATTATTGATTTTCGGAAACAGGAGGAACGGATGGAAATATTATTCTGCTCTACGACGCTGCAGGTACATACCATACTCAGAGATTAACAGCCCAATTATTACGCCTCCGATCAAACCTCCCAGCAGGTTCTCAATATTGGTCAATGCCATGGTTAAAATAAGCAGAACCGTTAGGGCTGCTATAATTGCTATCCTGACTTTTAGTGAGAGCTTGGTGTACATTGGAGCAGTTAAGGTTGTTCAATTTTTTTTCAGGTTGCTGATATGTTGAAAGACACCTTTATATCCATGCATGCGATTACTCATTTCCAGGTATAGGCTGTCTTCTTATTTTCAGCACGTCATCTTCAAGCGAGATAATCTGCACCTCGTAATGCTGCGGCGGACTGCTGTCAGGGCTCATCCGGATCTGCACACTGCGTCTGCCTTTCTTCTCCCATTCCCCTAGCTTTTCCTCCAGCCCGTCAGTAGGAGCGATTTCGTAGCGCTTAATCACGCCGCCAGACTCCAGTGTGAAGCCGGTGCGGCCGCGGGATGGCGGAAATTCGTAGGTATTCGGGCGGTAAACGAGCGTATCGCCGGAGTCTTCTTCAAAAGAATGCAGCCAGGTTCTATCTATCAGCGCTGCCGCTAGCTTGTCGCTCTTTTTGCAGGTAACAGCTACCAGCACAAGGCACAGCAGGCAGAGCAATGATGCGTTTTTCATACTTCAGTGAAAGTTTATAGGGCAATTTAGGCATTTCTTCTTTTATATAGAAGCCTGCTAATTTAAAAGCGCGCTGTGTTACCATTACCACAAACCAAAGGTATGGAGGCCGCGGGTGAATAAAAGGGATATGGCAGGCAAGGTTCAGCGGCATTTTCTATCTTTGTAAGTATACAAAACGGAGCTTTGGAAAATAAGAATATCATAAAACTGTTTAAGCTGTCGGCTGAGCTGCTGGAGCTACACGATGAGAACCCCTTTAAGATTCGCTCTTACGCGAATGCGGTGGGAGCACTGGAGTTGGTAGAGGCACCTCTGGCTGGCATGAGCCAGTCACAGTTGGAGGAAATCGGCGGGGTAGGCAAAGGCATTGCCGCTAAGATTGTAGAAATAAACACCACAGGTTCTTTTGAAGAGCTGGACCAGATGCTGGCAGCCACACCACCCGGTGTGGTGGAGATGCTGCGTATTAAAGGCATTGGCCCGAAAAAAGTGCGCAATCTCTGGAAAGAGCTTGGTGCTGAAACCGTAGAAGAGTTGCTGGAGGCATGCGAACAGGACAAAGTAAGCAAGCTAAAGGGCTTTGGTGCCAAAACACAGGAAAACATCAGGCAGGCACTGCTCTTCACGCAGCAAAACCGTGGCAAGCTGTTATATGCCGAAGCCGAGTCTGCTGCCCAGGAACTGCTGGAAAGTATACAGGAGGTTTTTCCAGAAGCGCAGGTAAGTTTTGCAGGTGATGTGCGCCGACGCATGGAGATAGTGGAGCACCTGCAGCTGGTGGTGGCAACAGATGCCTCTGCCGAGGCAACAGATGCGCTCAACAAACTACAGGTGTTGGAGCAGGACGAGAAAGCTTCCGGACCACTGGTGTGGCGCGGGCAGCATACGGTGAGTGGCCTGAGCACAGAAGTTTTTCTTGTACCGGAGGCAAGCTTTGCCAACGAGCTGCTGACGCGCTCTGCTTCCGCAGCGCACCTGACACAGATTTTCGCAGCTGGCAAGTGTATGATGGCTGTCGTACGGCAGGAGAACCACGCCACTGAGGAGGACATCTATGCTGCAGCGGGTATGGCCTATGTGTTGCCGGAACTGCGCGAAGGCACAAATGAACTGCAGCTGGCCATGGAGAACAAGCTGCCGAAACTGCTGGAGTTATCAGACCTGAAAGGTAGCTTGCACAACCACAGCACCTACTCCGATGGCGCCCACACTTTAGAGCAAATGGCTACCTTCTGCCGCGACATGGGCTACGGCTATCTGGGCATCTCCGACCACTCCAAAACAGCCTCGTATGCCGGTGGCCTGCGGGAGGGAGACGTGCTGCGCCAGCAAAAGGAAGTAGATGAGCTGAATAAGAAACTAGCCCCGTTCAAAATCTTCAAAGGCATAGAGTCAGATATTCTGGGTGATGGATCCCTGGACTACAGCGAAGACATCTTAAAGACATTTGACTTCATTGTAGCCTCTATCCACAGCAGCCTGAACATGGATGAGAAGAAAGCCACCACGCGCCTCATCACCGCCATCGAAAATCCCTACACCACCATGCTGGGCCACCCAACAGGCCGCCTGCTGTTGCGCCGCGAAGGATACCCGATTAACCATAAAATGGTGATAGATGCCTGTGCTGCCAATAATGTCATCATCGAGATCAACTCAAACCCCTGGCGCCTGGACATAGACTGGCGCTGGGTACAGTATGCGATAGAGAAAGGCGTGATGCTCAGTATCAACCCGGATGCCCACCACACCAGCGGTTACGACGATATGCGCTATGGCGTGCTGGTTGGCAGAAAAGGAGGCCTTACAAAAGAGATGACCTTCAATACAAAGTCTGCCGAAGAGGTGGAGCAGTATTTCAGGGAGCGGAAGGAGAAGATAAAGTAGGGAAATACTGTGCAATTTTTGCTGCTATAGGTATTAATCTGGAGCACAAACGAGACAGGTTTTTCTACTTGCAAAGCCTGAGTTTATAAAAAATGATACGCAAGCAGAAAGATTGCATCAGATATTGCTACAAATTGAAAGTTTGCGGCTGGACGCGTTTTAAATAAGATGCCTAAAATCCTCATACTACGTTTTTCCTCTATCGGCGATATTGTGCTGACGACGCCAGTGGTGCGCTGCATTAAGCAGCAGGTGCCCGATGCGGAAGTGCATTACTGCACAAAGCAGGGGTTCAAAAGCATTTTGGAGAACAACCCATACATTGACAAAATGCACCTGCTGGGTGGCAGCCTGAAAGAGCTGGTGCGACAGCTGAAGGCAGAAAATTTTGATTATGTAGTGGATTTGCATAACAACCTGCGCACGCGCATTATTCGGGCACGATTGGGAAAGCCAGGCAAAAGCTTTAATAAGCTCAATTATGAAAAGTGGCTTATGGTGAACTTTAAGCGCAACCGCCTTCCCGACATACATATTGTGCAGCGTTATTTAGATGCCGCTGCCGCTTTAGGTGTGAAAGATGATGGCAAAGGCCTGGACTACTTTATACCAGCCAAAGACGAGGTAGACCTGCAAGCATTGCCAGCATCTTTCCGGCAGGGCTATGTGGCATTTGCCATTGGGGCACAGCACTATACCAAGCGCCTGCCCACCGAACGCATCATAGAGCTGTGTGAGCGCCTGCAGCAACCTGTTGTTCTTTTGGGTGGAAAGGAAGACGCCGCCACCGGAGAAGAAATTGTGGCCTATTTCAAAACCCGACCAGTGAACAACGCACAACAAACGACGATCTACAACGCATGTGGCAAGTATAACCTGAGCGGATCCGCTTCGCTGGTGCGGCAGGCAGAGAAGGTGGTCAGCCATGATACTGGTTTAATGCATATTGCGGCAGCTTTCCAGAAAGACATCATCAGTATTTGGGGCAATACCATTCCAGAGTTTGGCATGTACCCGTTCCGTACAAGTTATAAAGTGCTGGAGGTGCATGGCCTCAGCTGTCGTCCCTGCTCCAAAATAGGCTACAGCAAATGTCCCAAAGGTCACTTTAAATGCATGCGGGATATTCCGTTTGGAGAGTTTTAATTAAGGTTCAAAAGGGTACAGCCTGTTATAGCAACTGCTGGTTGAGTTTGAAGAAAATGCGCCCACATACAAAGCATTGCTTGTGGCAAACCCTGAAAATCTCAAAGTATAATAGTAATCTGTGGTGCAGCCTGGGTAAAACGCCGCCTTCTCCCATGTTTTAGTAGAAGCCTGGTAATGGTACAGCACCGCTTTCTCCTTTAGAGGCAGCAAGTAAACTTCAGAATCGCCTATTGTAAGTGCGTAGCTGTCGGTTGCGCTGAACGGGCTATCTACTTCCCATGAGTCGGCGGCCTGGTTATAGACCATCACGTTCCCCTGTATTAACAGAAAGGCTTTACCATTTCGTGTAAACGCTCTGCCATATGAAACGTAACCCGGCACTCTGTTAAGTTCCGTGAACTGCTCTGTTTGAGGGTTATATTGCCAAAGTGTATAGCTGCTCCGGCTGTTTGTGCCTCCGGCAAAATATATTTTACCATCCAGCACAAAGCTGGCTACATAATACATAGAAAAAGAAGGACTCTGTTTTTTCAGCCAGGTTGCGGTTCTGAAGTCATACTCCCACACATCGCCATAATAGCGGTTCCCATCCATGCCACCAATCAAATAGCCTTTGTCCCCAATGCGCCTCCATATAGGAAAGTTGCGGGGTACTCCCGGAAACTGACTTTCCTCACGCCACTGGCCGGTAGTGGTGGAGTAGCTTACCACCCGGTTGAAGTCAAAAAAGTATCCTTTGCCATCTGCTTCAAAGGAAGCAACATAGTCATACTGCATGTTCGGGCTTGTAGCCGTTGCGGCGCCAAAATTAGAATGTATGGTAAAGGTGAAAGGAGAGGCAGCGCTTTTTTCACCAGCGGTTAAAGACACGGGGTAAGGGGTGTCGAACTGTTCCGGCTTCCCAAAAGGCACCTCCATCTTCAGTTTTGTATCAGTGCTGGAGAGCACCTTAAAGTCAAGCCCGTTGAGCCGTGCATAAGGCCCCCACCTGCCGCCACTAAAGTGCTTCCCAAATAGTGTAACAGTGTCTCCGGGAATTCCTTCATACCTCGACATGCTGACCAGCTCCGGTCCCCACACCTTAAATGATTCTTCGGACTCACCTTCCTGGCCATTGAAAACCACCCGTATTGGATAAGAGCCAAAGTGTTTACCATCAGGAACCCTGGCCACAACTTTATCGAAATCTGCTGCCATAACCTGAAGCCTTATGGGGCCAATATAAACTTCGATCCGATAAGGGTCGGTTGTGAAACTGGAGCCTGTTATCGTAATTTCAGTAAAAGCGGGTCCCTCCTTGGGAGAAAAGTCCATAATAGCAGGCCGGCTTGAAATAAGGCTGACCGCGCTCACGGGAGGGCTGTACACTGTTTTGTCATCCACAATGGCGTAGGCCCTTATCTGGAAGTTGCCTCTTGCAACCAGACCTTCGCTCAGAACGGACTCCAGTTTCTTGTTGGTTAAAGTAACCTGTACCCTCTTCTCGTTTTGCTTTTTTTCGGAAATAAGATGATACATAAACCCATACTCCTTGACATTGGCTGTGCCTTGAATTTTAACGCTTGCGGACACTTTTATGCCTGTGTCGTCGGCAGTGGCTTGCTGTATTTCGAGGTATGGGTATTTAAGCCCCTTTGGGAACTCCTCTTCCTTTGCACAGCAGCACAGGCAAAAGAAGAGCAGGTACAGAGCATAGCGGGAAAAGCTGGTTTTCATAAGTTCGTGCTAACTGTAACAGACTGGTTGCTGATATTGAAATGCTTGCCAAAAGAGTTGGCCTGGCTTATACTCAATGAGAAGTAGTGCTTTGGGAGGTAAAAGAAACCAATGCCTGCCCCAGCCTCTAAACCGAACATAAAACCTTTGCTTACAGGCACACCCTTGACCAGGGCAGGCCAGATATTATCTCCCTCCGTTATTGTCTCCAATGCCTGGCTGTCAGTTTTCAAAAAGCACAAAACACTGGGGCCTGCCTGTGCAAACAAGCGTAACTTTGAGAAGCTGAGGGTATACTGTGGCATCAAAGAAAGCCGGGCGAAGTCCAGGTCTACCTTGAAGTCATAGCGTGTATCTGGAAAGGTCCTGGTTTCGTTGAACCTCATTTTGCCGTAGTTACCCTGCGCGTGCAGCGACAGGTTGTTCACCGGCCAAATAGGTAAGTCCGCAAAAATACCAGCACTGATGTTTGCTGATGTAGCAGCTACCGGACCAGACTGTCCTTTGTTCAATAAGGTGATTTCAGTGGACAGGGTAGAGCGATTGAAGCTTGTGAACAAGCCACCACTGACAAACAGGACGGTGGGTGTTTTGCCTGCCGCGTTGTTACCTGCAAAATATCGGAGCGAGTTGCGCTTTAGCCTGAACAAATGCAGATCAGAATTCCATTTAGCTGAGGCGCTTGTAAGTGACTGAAGGTAGGGAAGCAGGTCTTTTTTGTTTATCTGTTCAACTGTTTTCGTAGTTTTAAAGAAGGCCTTGTCTCGCTGAAGGTAAAAGAAAGTACTATCACCGATAATTTCAACAAACAGGCGCTGGGGCTTACCTTCCAGTTGTACTGTTTTGGGGGCAAACGTGGTGCTGTCTTGGAAGCCAAACCCTGTGAGTTCATCCACAGAATAGGTGCGGGGGGTGCCCCCTCTCATGTAGCTGAATTTTACTTCCCCGGGTTTGCGGTGGTCGAAGTGTATGAATCCCCCTCGGTAAGTGCTTTTATCCTGAATGAACCCTTTTGACTGGCTAAAGCCTTGTAGAGCAACAAAGACTAAGATGAGGGATAGGAGAAGCCTGGTTGTTTGTTTTCTGTTTGGTAACACGGCAGTAGAGGCTGTTATTAACAGACAATATAAAGATAAAATAATATATTGTTATAAAGATTTTCACCTTTAGCGACACCCCATACAAACAGAAAAGAAAATGCCGAAGTATAAATTAACCTGGGAAGAAGCGGATGCGCAATTCCTCGAGGCGCTACTACTGGCTACTGGTGGAGAAGGAGGAGCCACTCTGCAGGATGTGCTGCTGATGGCCGACGCCATAGATGGAACGGTATTTACGCTGGAAGAGGTAGAACAGGCCCTGGAGAAATTGGTAGCTATAGATTATGTCAGTGTGCTAAAAAACAAGCTCTCGCTATCGCCAACATTCCATGAGGCGAATGCGCAGGTAGAGGAAAGCACTGCGGACCAGGAGCAACTGCTGCAAAGTTTACAGGCGCAGGAACTGACAGAGCAAAGCATAGAGGAGGCCAGAAGCGCACTGAAAAAGTATAAGCTAAAAAACTACTATCAGCAGTACCAGGAGCAATTTGGTGGCTAGAGCGAAGAAAAATATTCCTGGCGCCGGAATCTATCCGGTGACGTGCAGTGAGAGTGAGTCTCCAGACTCACTTGTACCTGGATACGGATAGGTCTGGAAGAAACTCCGCCGTTGTTGGTGTTTTTCACCAACAACAAAAACGCTAAGGCTTATGCAGGTTGGTTGTTAGTGAAAAAAAACACCAACAACGGCATTAGTAGTTCTATCTCTCTTCTGACATTGATAGAATAGCATAAAGCAGAACAGCCGCTGAAGTACAAATTCAGCGGCTGTTCTGCTTTATGCTTGTGAAGAATGATTTTTAAATCCCCACATTTTCAAATCTTCAAATTTACCAATTAGCCAATCTTCTCAAACCCAAGGTAAGGATGCAGCACTTTTGGCATGTTGATACCATCCGGTGTCTGGTTGTTTTCCAGTAAAGCGGCAACAATGCGTGGCAGAGCCAGAGCGCTACCATTGAGTGTGTGCAGCAGTTGTGTTTTGCCTGATTCGTTTTTGTAACGCAGCTTTAAGCGGTTTGCCTGGTAGGTCTCAAAGTTAGAGGCAGAGCTTACCTCCAGCCAGCGGCCCTGGGCGGCAGAATATACTTCCATATCAAAGGTAAGGGCAGCGGTAAAGCTCATATCGCCACCGCACAGGCGCAGCACCCGGTAAGGTAGCTCCAGCTTTTGCAGCAGGCCCTGTATGTGCTGGCTCATCTCTTCCAGCGCCTCATAAGACTTCTCCGGCAGCGTTACCTGCACAATCTCTACCTTATCGAACTGGTGCAGGCGGTTCAGGCCGCGCACATCGGCACCCCATGACCCTGCCTCCCGGCGGAAGCAGGGTGTGTGGCCGGTGTTCTTAACAGGCAGCTGGTCTGTGGGCAGAATCACATCGCGGTAGATGTTGGTGATCGGTACTTCTGCCGTCGGGATCAGGTAAAGGTTATCAGCCGTGGCATGGTACATCTGGCCGTCTTTGTCCGGAAGCTGACCGGTGCCATAGCCTGAGGCCTCGTTCACGAGGATAGGAGGCTGCACCTCCATATAACCCGCCTTAATGGCCTCATCCAAAAAGAAATTGATAAGGGCACGCTGCAACCGTGCTCCCTGCCTTTTATAAACAGGAAAACCTGCCCCGGAAATTTTATTGCCGAGTTCAAAATCGATGATGTCATACTTCTGTATCAGCTCCCAATGCGGGAGTGCGCCCTCGAACAATTCAGGAATTTCTCCGTGCTGGAGAACTACTTCATTGTCTTCTGCTGTTCTACCTTCAGGCACACTCTCGTGCGGCAGGTTCGGCAGTTTGTATAAAGCTTGTTGCATTTGCTCCTCTAAAGAAGACAGCTGCTCTGCCAGCGATTTTGTTTTCTGCTTCAGTTCGGATGTCTCGGATTTGTAGGCTTCCGCTTTCTCGCGTTCCCCGTTCTTCATCAGCACGCCGATTTCTTTGGAGATGGAATTTGCTCTGCTCTGAAGCTCGTCGTGCTTGCTTTGTACCTGGCGCCGTTGCTGGTCAAGTTCCAGCAAAGTATTCACTTCTTCGGCCGCATTTTTGTAGTTTTTCTTGTTCAGACCTTCAATTACTTGTGCCGTCTGCTCTCTTAAAACTGTTAACTGTAGCATAGTTGGGTGTTATGTATACGCACAAAAATATACTTTTTTGAGGAGTTAGAGGCATTTACGAAATCTTTTCGCATAAAACTGAAACTTTTTTTATTAAATACTCCGTAATATTTGTTAATTATAAGGCATTGCAATAACATTGCGTTACAATTGATGAAGGCTCTTCCCTGTGCCTCTCTGACTCTTTCGCAACCTATTCTATTTTCCTGATTGATAACAGATTTCTCGCTGCGTTCGCTCTAGTGCGGCCTGGCAGGTTAATAAACTACCATACCATTATTTATGTATAATATTGATGAATTGAAAGATAGACTTCTTTCAGAACTCAAGGAAATTGCTGAGGACTTAGGTGTTAAGAACTTTAAGAAGCTAAGCAAGCAAGACCTTGTGTATAAGATCCTTGATCAGCAAGCCGTTACCCCTACTGAAAAATTACCAAAGAAATACAAGTCTGCCGCTGGTAGTGCCTCGCCTAAGCAAGATGAAGCGCCTGAAAGTGCAATTGCTGTAGAGGAAGCGCCAGCAGAAGCAGTAGCAGAAGCACCTGCAAGGCCTGCTCCTGCTAAAAGAGAAAAACGCCCTACCCGTGAGCAGACAGCAGCACGCAGCGAAGCTGTTACAGCCACCGCTGCAGTACCGGCCCCGGCTCCGGCCAAAGACCATGGTTCTCAGAACCATCGCGAGCGTGTGCATCGTGATGATAACAAAGACAGAGGCAACAACGATAGCAGAGACACCCGCACCGACAGGGAAAGCCGCAGCGATAGCCGTGGCAACGACAGCCGCAACGATCGCAGCGACAGAGACTCCCGCAGCGATAGCCGTGGCAATGACAGCCGCAGTGATCGAGGCGACAGAGACTCCCGCAATGATAACCGTGGGAATGATAGCCGCAGCGACCGGAATGAACCTGCTCCGCGCCGTAACACGCAACAGCAGGCAGCCAGCAGCACTAACTTTAAAGAGTTTGATGGCATCATTCTAAACGAAGGTGTGCTGGAACTGATGCAGGATGGGTATGGCTTCCTGCGCTCTACGCACTATAACTACCTTGCCTCCCCAGATGATATTTATGTATCGCCGTCACAGATAAAGCTGTTTGGCCTTAAAACAGGTGATACAGTAAAAGGACAGATTCGCCCGCCGAAAGAAGGCGAGAAATATTTTGCACTGCTAAAGGTGGAGACGGTAAATGGCCGCACCACAGAGGAGATTCGTGACCGTATTCCGTTCCAGCACCTGACGCCACTCTTCCCTGAGGAGCGCCTGAAACTGACAACAAGACCAAGCCAGATTTCTACCCGTGTGCTGGACCTTTTTGCCCCAATTGGTAAAGGCCAGCGTGGTATGATTGTGGCGCAGCCAAAGACAGGTAAAACGGTGTTGTTAAAGGAAATAGCGAACGCTATCTCTGAAAACCACCCGGAAGTATACCTGATGATCCTGTTGATCGACGAACGTCCGGAAGAAGTAACTGACATGGCACGCAGCGTGAACGCAGAGGTGATTGCTTCTACTTTCGATGAAACTGCCGAGCGCCACGTGAAAGTTTCTAGCATTGTGCTAGACAAAGCCAAGCGCATGGTAGAGTGCGGCCATGACGTGGTTATCCTGCTGGACTCTATTACCCGCCTGGCCCGTGCTTATAACACGGTAGTTCCTTCTTCTGGTAAAATCCTGTCTGGTGGTGTGGATGCCAATGCGCTGCACAAGCCGAAGCGCTTCTTCGGTGCTGCCCGTAACGTGGAGAATGGCGGCTCACTTACCATTATTGCTACTGCCCTGATAGACACTGGTTCTAAAATGGATGAGGTAATCTTCGAAGAATTTAAAGGTACCGGTAACATGGAACTTCAGCTGGATCGCAAACTGGCGAACAGACGTACGTACCCTGCTATCGATGTGCCTGCTTCTGGTACACGCCGCGAAGACCTGCTCATGGACAAAGACGAGTTGAACCGTATCTGGATCCTGCGCAAGTTTATGTCCGACATGAATTCTATAGAAGCTATGGAGTTCCTGAAAGACAGAATGGTCGGAACCAAGAGCAACGAGGAGTTCCTGATTTCGATGAACGGCTAATTCGTATTACAGCATTCAACATAAAGCAGCCCGCTTGCCGAAAGGTAAGCGGGCTGTTGTGCTTTTATGCAAAGTCAAAGCGAGGCTCTTATAAATAACAGTAAATTAGCAAGTGAACGAACATTGCTTGCTCAACAGATTCTACTGCCAAAAGCTATACCCAGGCTCCGTGAGCAGGTAAAAGGTGTAGGTAACGACAAAGCCGAAAATAACATGGGCAAGAATAAGCGTGGAGAGGTAGGTCCTTAGCTTCAGTAGCGGCGGCTTAGGGTGTACCATAAAAAAGAAATACCAGACCACCATCGCGATAATGCCGTGGCCCAGGCCCAGAAACAAACCCCAGGAAGCGGTGAGAAGACCAACACCGGAATTCCATGCCGCCAGGTACATCAGGGCAAAGAAAACACCTACGGCATAATGCGCAAGGTTTCCGATTGCTCTGGTGCTTCCAGCATCCGAAAGGCTCCCGTCCGGCTGTGTCCGGGACAGCAGCATTGTGCCTAATATCTTTGTTACTTTCATAACCCGGTGCGTGGCGTAGGAAAGCAGGTATAAAAATGCCGTCATGGCAGCAGTGGCGGCAAGGCCAGCAATTACAGCGTAGAGAAACTTCATAGGTACAACATAGTTTTACCTGTATACGATACCGCAAACAGAAGTTTTACCATACTACAGATACACCCTTGCCACAATAATGGAGATAAAGGCTAAACTGATGCAGAGAGAAGATATCTTGTTCATCTGCATGGTGTTTTCATAATTTACCACCCGCAGGTCTTTCTGTGCCTTCAGCATCCAACCTGTAAAGAAGTATAGAATAGGAGCAGTAAAGATTAAGAAGATAAAGATGTTCCGTACCTGATCCGTTGTAAAGTACAGGTAAAGCAGCAGCGCTGAGCCAAGGGCAAGGCTAATGGCTGCGAAGAGGTAAGTTCCTTTTACACCCAGAATCAAACTCAGCGTCCGGTCTCCGCGCTCGCTGTCTTCCTTGTGCTGGTAGATTTGAGTAAGAGGATAGGAGCCACAGAGAAAGAGGGTGCTGACAAGGGCGAACCATACATTTGGTGTCTGCAGCACTTCTGCCAGGGAAAGGCCAATGCCTACCTGCACCATCACATACGTAAAAGCCCCTTGAAAAAAAGTGACGACAAAGGTGCTGAGAACCGGATACTTTTTCAGGCGAATACCTTCGTAAGAATAAGCTTTAGAAATAAGCAGGTACAAGGCGACCAGAGCCCCAAACAACGGCGACAGAATAATGCCCAACACGACAGCCAATAAATCAAAGAGCAATACAAGGTGCATCAGTTGCTGTGTTACCTTGGGTGGGTGTTTAAGCCCTCCAATGCTGCCCTCGTCCCGGTCGTAGTAAGAGTTGTAGCCGTTGCTGGCCGGGTATACCAGCAGGTGCAGGATTATGAAAACAGCCACTGCCCGCCAAACCTCATAGCCCACCACCGTACTCAATGCGAACCAGAAGATTGGCATCAGGTAAATAGAAAAAGGAATACGCATCAGCGTGAGGGCACTTCGGTAGCTATTCATGTATCACTTAGCAATAATTGATGATATTATGCAATAGTTTTTTTGTTCCACTTTAAACAGGAAAGAGAGATGGAAGGCTTGTTATTAAGTTTTTACAGGCTTCTAACTTTATTTTGCATTCAGTTATTCAAAACTCAGTAATTCAAAATTATTCGACCGGATACCCTATAAGATAAATGACGTGCTTGCCAAGTCGGGCGCCTACTTTACCGGTACGCCAGTTATAGTCGGGGGAGTTTATTTCTTTTGTCATGCGGTGCAGCATTTGCGGCGTGTATATCCGGAGAAGCGACACAGTACCATCCCAGAGAATGCCCAACGGAATAAGCGGAATAATATAAGTAAAAAAGAGCCTGCTGAACTTAAATGGCCGGATAAAGGGTGTCACCACCACTATCACCACCGGAAAGAACAGCCACAGCACCAGTACTTCCAGCCAGCTTTTGCTCGCCCCTTCAAAAACACCGATGGCCGATCGGTTGTTGGCTGCATCCTGCAGTATGGCCTTTGCAACGGGAGGAGGAAAGTGATGGAAAGACGAAAATATAGTACGCACGCCGGTAATGCTTTCAGGCACAGCCGTTGCATCAATGGGCTCCGGTATAAAGTCAAGTGCACCTCCTGAGGTTTGCTGCAGGTACCTGTATGCGCCTAAATTGGGGTAGAGGTCGGTTAGGGTGACGCGGACGGTGGTGCCTATGCGCTGGCTAAGAGCCTGCTGAACGCCTTCTATGCCGCCCCCGGCACCAGAACACAGGTCAGTGATGTGACGCTGGCTGGTGCGCTCTAAGAGCTCCTGCAACAAAGGTAAGGCAGGCTTATAGGCTCCCAGTTTTGAAATCATGAAGCGCAGGAAATCCAGCATCCCCTGTCGGATGACGTGCGGAAACCACTTTTGGTCTTCCAGTTCGATAAGTTGAAGGCGTACGTTCAAGGCGGATGCTTTGTAAAACCATACTATGCAGCCACCGGAAAGGTTGCTATGGCCGCTGAAAGTGGCGATGGCTATCCAAAGTTACACCTAAACTTATACGATATATCCGTCTTTGCCAGCCCCGACTTTCAGGCTATCGCCGGTATTGCTGAACAGCTGCCAGTACTCCTCTGCTGGTTTCTCAGCATCAGGGGAGACAGTGAGCGTAGCGCCACTGGCAAAGTGTACTGCCAATCCAAAGTCTTCCAGTAGCTCTACGCGCTCCACTACCAAGCTTTTGCTTTCCTTCACAAGCTCCAGCAGGCGCTGGTCGCGCAGGTTAGCGCCTGGTACTTTCCAGTCAAAATTTGGGGAGGGGAGGCCGGCTTCGCGCTTGCGCATGAAAACCTCGCTATGCTTAATGGCAGCACCCTCTGGTTGCTGCAGTTGCCAGGGGCAGCTTACCGCCAGCGTGAGTTCTCCAATGTCCAGCACCAGGCCCTGCGACGTGGTGTAATGCGTGCTGCCAAAGTGGAAATACTGCACTAACTCATTTCGGGTGGTCTTTGTGAGTGGCAGCCCTTTCATTTTGTCTAAAGCCTGCTGTAGTGTTTGTTGCATGAGGCGGTACATTTTTGGGAATAGCGTATAACACAAAGATAGGCAGCCGCCACAAAAGAACAGGTGTTTTGCTGCAGCTTCACTAAGTTTTGGACTGCATAATCTTAGTTGTTATGTACAAAAGGTATATTTGCAGTCGTTTGTAAGAGCGTGAACGGGAATTTAAAGAGGGTGCCCTCTGTTTGATGACAATGCTGAAAGAGCAAGAAAAGATAGAAAAGCCGAAGAGGCCAGTATATAAAAGCGTGATAGGCTTTGTCTGGAAAGTTTTTTTTCTGGGTTTTGCCTTTGTGCTGGGATACCTGCTGAGTGTGGACAATAACCTGTTCTACCTGTTTGGGTCCTCGCCAAGCCTCGACAGGTTAGAGAATCCCCGGTCTGATATGGCCTCTGAGCTCTATACCTCAGACGGGAAACTGATTGGGAAGTACTTTAAGGAAAACCGCAGCCCGGTAGGCTACGACAGTCTGTCGCCAATGCTTATCAAGGCTTTAGTTTCCACAGAAGACATCCGATTTTACGAGCACTCCGGCATTGACCCTGCCGCCATCATGTCGGCTGTTTACGGCAGCTTACAAGGCGATGCCCGCGGCGCCAGCACTATTACGCAGCAGCTGGCCAAGAACCTCTACAAGACCCGTACTGCGGATACAAAGGGTGTGCTGGGGCATGTTCCGGGGGTAAGCCTTGTCATCTCAAAGACAAAGGAGTGGCTGACGGCTATTAAGCTGGAGCAGCGTTATACCAAAGAAGAAATCCTGGCGATGTACCTGAATACCGTAGATTTCGGCTCAAACTCTTTTGGTATAAAGGTAGCCTCCAAGACTTTTTTCAATACCTCACCCGACAGCCTGAAGACGGAGCAGGCGGCCGTACTCGTAGGGCTGCTGAAAGCCCCTACCTTTTACAGCCCCAGGTACAACCCGGAGAACGCCACACGCCGCCGCAACACCGTGCTGGGGCAGCTGGCCAAGTACGATTACCTCACGCCTGCCCAGGCAGACTCGCTGAGCCAGTTGCCCTTGGTGCTGGAGTACAAGGTAGAGAACCACTACGATGGCCCTGCCACCTACTTCAGAGGGGCCGTGGCAGACTACCTGAAGCAGTGGACGAAGGAGAATGGGTATGACCTGTACCGCGACGGCCTGAAAGTATACACCACCATTGACTCCAGGATGCAGGCACATGCTGAGGCGGCGATGGAAGAGCATATGCGTACACTGCAGCGCCGTTTCGATAGCCATTGGAAGGGCAAGAATCCTTGGGTAGATGCCAAAGACCGTGAAATACCAGGCTTCATAGAAGAAACTATCAAGCGTACTGATTATTATAAGCGTCTGAAGGAAAAGCATGGAAATGATGCGGCTGCCATTAACAAGGAACTGAACACCCCGCGCGAGATGATGGTATTCACCTGGGACAATGACTCTCTGGAAAAGAAGGTGACAATGAGCCCGCTGGACTCACTGGCGTATTACAAGCATTTCCTGCATGGTGGTATGATGACGATGGATCCTTTCTCCGGCCATATCAAAGCCTGGGTAGGGGGGATTAATTTCAAGTACTTTAAGTATGACCACGTAAAGCAGGCGCGTCGCCAGCCCGGCTCTACCTTTAAACCGTTCGTGTATGTGGCCGCCATTGATAACGGCTATTCCCCCTGCGATAAAATCGTGGACCAGCGTATCACTATCAACTATGTGGAGAACGGGAAGAAGATGAACTGGTCGCCTACCAATGCAGACTGGGAGTATACTGGTGCGCCCATGACATTACGCCGTGCTATGGGTAAATCAGTGAATTCGGTAACAGCGCAGCTCACAGAGCGGGTAGGATGGGAGACGGTAGTGAAGTATGCGCACCGCCTGGGTATTACAAGCCCGCTGCAGGAGGTGCCCTCTATTGGCCTTGGCCCAAGCGATGTATCTGTTTTCGATATGGTAGGCGCCTACAGCACTTTTCCGAATCAGGGCTTTCATACAGAGCCCATGTTTATCACCCGCATCGAAGACCGGAACGGCAACCTGATACATCAGTTTGTGCCAAAGCAGAAGAAAGTACTGAGCGAAGAAACCGCTTTCCTGATGATGCATATGCTGAAAGGCGGTATTGAGGAGCCAGGAGGCACTTCGCAGGCGCTGTGGGAGTATGACCTTTGGAATGGCAATGAGATCGGCGGTAAAACCGGTACCACTTCCAACCACTCTGACGGGTGGTTTATGGGTGTGACGAAAGACTTAGTAACCGGTGTATGGGTAGGCGGTGAAGACAGAAGCATTCACTTCCGTACATCGCAACTGGGGGAAGGATCCAAAACGGCGTTGCCTGTGTTTGGCCTGTATATGGAGAAAGTTTATAAAGACCAAGCATTGGGCTATACCAAGGGCCGCTTCCCGGGGCCAACTGTTGATGTAAGCAAAAAGTACAACTGCACCACGGTGCTGCCAAAGCGGGTAGAGCCAGATTCAACTGCACTGGACGAGGTGCTGGAGATGCTGAACGTTGGAGGCAATATTCTATAGCACCGCCTGAGCGGAATAATATAAAAGGGAAGGGCCAGCTACTTTTAGCTGGCCCTTCCCTTTTATATTATGAAGTGCAAAATCTGTCGCATCTTCTATTTCGTAAATTCTTCAACCGTTTTGAATCAGGAGAAACTCCTTCATCTTTTATCTTAATACTTTTGTCCTTTAGTAGATGTTTACTCATTCGCATTCTTTTCATAAAAAGATTCGAGCGCCTCTTCTAAATAGTTATACTCAAAGGTAAAACCGGTTTGTAATACCTTGTTGGCACTAACACGCTGCCCCGTCAGTACTACATCGCTCATTTCGCCCATCATCAGGTTAATGGCAAAGGCAGGCACCTTGGGCAGCACGAGCGGCTTCTTCATGGCCTCTGCCAATTCTGTCATAAACTGTTTATTCGTGACAGGGTGCGGTGCCACAGCATTGTATACGCCTGTAAACTGAGGGTCTTCTATTGCGCTTATAAACAGGCGGCAGGCGTCGTCGAGATGTATCCAGGACATGTACTGTTTGCCGGAGCCTAACGGAGCGCCAGCCATCATCTTAACAGGTCGTGCCATCTGCGGTAAAGCGCCACCTTTGGTGCTTAACACAATGCCTAACCGCATGATAACGGTGCGCAAACCGAGCTCATGCATCTGCCAGGCGGCGCCTTCCCAGGATTGACAAACATCAGCCAGAAAATCGTCGCCAAGAGTGCTTTCCTCAGACACTAACTGATCGCCGGAGTTGCCGTAAATGCCGACTCCCGAAGCAGAGATGAACCCTTTTACGTGGTGCTCCGAACTTTTCATGGCGTTGTAAAGCAGGTTAGCACTTTTTACACGGCTATTGATGATTTCTCTCTTACGGTCTTCTGTCCATTTTTCAGATGCCAGACTGGCTCCTGTCAGGTGAACAATATAATCTGCGTAGGTGATGGCGCTCTCATCGATAGTGCCTTCCTTCACATCCCACTTAAAGGTTTTATAGTTGGAGACCTTGTCAGGGTTTCGGCTCAGGTGGGCTACTTCATAGCCCTGGTCGATGAGCATCTCTGACAGACGCATCCCGACTAATCCCGAACCACCTGTAATTAATATTTTACCAGACATAATAATTCTTGAGCATGTTTAGGCATTGTTTCCCCTATACGCAATACAGGTATATTTAAGTTTTCTAATATTGCTTAGGAGTTAAATAAGCAGCTTAATTGGCAAAGCCAGTGGTGCAGTGGGAGGTATTAGTGCTTGCTGCGTATATGGCTTAAGAATTCAGAGCGGTATTCCTGCTGGTCAAAAAGGCCGGAATACTCAGCGGTTATCGTGCTGCTGCTCACATCGCCTACACCACGGCTCATCACGCACAGGTGGTCTGCCTCTATCATTACGGCCACATTCTCTGTCTGCAGTGCCTGCTTCAGTTCATTGGCTATCTGCATCGTCATACGCTCCTGCACCTGCGGGCGACGGGCATAATAATGTACGATGCGGTTCAGCTTGGAAAGGCCGATGACGTGTTCATTCGGTATATAGGCAACGTGTGCTTTCCCGATGATCGGCACAAAGTGATGTTCGCAGGAAGAGTAAACCGTGATGTCACGTTCCACCAGCATTTTGTGATACTTGTACTTGTTCTCGAAGCGGCGCGCCACCGGCTTATTATCCGGATGCAAACCGCTGAAGATTTCATTTACGTACATTTTGGCTACTCGGAGCGGTGTACCTTTCAAGCTGTCGTCTGTTAAGTCGAGGCCCAACGTGTGCATGATCTCGTGGAAGTGCCCTTTGATAATCTCGACTTTCTCTGCGTTAGAGAGTTTAAATGCATCAGCCCGCAGGGGAGTATCCAGCGAACTCATCACATGGTCATCCATTGCCTCCTCGTCTCTGTCTATATCTATATCGTTGTTGTGGTTATCCATTGTATTCCACAAAGTTTCTTTCTGTTTCATAAAGTGTTACGGCTAATTCATACTCGGTGCTGATGTTCGTGCGAAGCTTTTCCCATATCACCACTGCTATATTCTCTGCGGTTGGGTTCAGGTCCCTGAATTCCTCTGTGTCAAGGTTCAGGTTCTTGTGGTCAAACTTATCCACCACTTCCTGTTTTACGAGATCACTCAGCTTTTTGAGGTCGTACACATAGCCTGTTTCAGGATTCACGGCACCAGTCAGCTTCACATAAAGCTCATAGTTATGGCCATGGTAGTTAGGGTTGTTGCACAGGCCGAATACTTTCGCGTTTTTTTCATCGGTCCAGGCAGGGTTGTGGAGCCTGTGGGCAGCATTAAAATGTTCCTTTCGGCAAATGGTTACTTTCATAGTGTTTCCAACAACAACAGCTGTATGTTTGTTCGGCGGCAGGGCAAAACCATTTTAGACTGCGGGAGCTATAAGTTTACAAAGTTAATGTACCTACCTCGAAACCCAAACCAATTCCAGGTGAAATTAATTTCGCCTGCACATACACTTTCTCCACCTGATTACTTATTTTAGGGGTGGGATTAAAGATAAATAGTACAATTAAGCCGTAGCTGATGAGAAGAATTATACTTGCAGTGCTTTTACTGATTTCGGGTGTTTGCCAGGCACAAATGGTGCAGGTTGTAGAAAAAGAGCAGGAGGTAAATGGGGTAATCAGGCGTGGACAGCAGCTTTCGGTGCAGATAGACCCTAAAACAACCGAGAAAGCCTGGAAAGACTACCTGAGCAAAAAAGCTGGAAGAGTAAAAAGCAGTAAGGGTGTTTTAACAGTGGAGGGCGCTGTTATTGATACAATTTCAAGTACTCCGCTACGCGTTATTTCACTGGTTGGCAGCAACGCACAGGGCAGTAATATTTGGTGGACCCTGGATATGGGCGTGGCGTATGTGGACAAAGATGCCACACCAAAGGAGCATGCCGCTGCCGAAAGCTTTATGCGTGGCTTTGCCCGCAAGTTGTACCGCGAGGACGTGCTGCGCCAGATAAATGAGGCGGAGGAAGTGCTGCGCGCCACCAAATCGGAGCAGGACCGGGTAGTGAAGGATGCGAACAGCATTCAGAACCAGATTGATAAAAACAGGCAGCGGAAGCAGGATCTTAAGGCCGAATTGGCACGCAACGCCGAGGAACTGAAACAACTGGAACTGAATGTGGAGCATAACGTAAAGCAGCAGGAAATAAGCCGCCAGCAGGTGCAGGATATGGAGAAGTCAGTCGAAGCAGTAAGAGAGAAACTGAAGGCAATAAAGTAAATTCTATTCAGGGTTAAAACAGCGCGCCCGCTATACTTGGAAGTGTAGCGGGCGCTTTGTTTATTATGTACCTCTTACCTTAGGTTGTCTTGCCTGATAATAGCAGTATTGTAGCTGCCGGTTTGCCTGATGGTGCTTATATGGCCAACCCCACTGTTGCCATACTGCCTTGTCTCAGCTACGTTATAGTTTCCGGTCTGTGTCGTTAGGTTAGAGTGGTTGCTCCTGTAAACCCAACTGCCGCCGCTCTGTATAGAAGTGGCAGCGTTGCCGTCCCCGGTCTGGTATATCTCTGAGGTGTTCCCCACGCTTATCTGCAACTGGTAGCCGTAGTTGTCATTTCCTTCGGCAACGGCAGTTGCACCATTGTAGATGCTTCTGGTATCCTGGTCCTGTATATGCTCATTGCCGTTTCCCATTTGGGCTATATAGGCGTTATTTTCTCCTGTCCGCTGCAGCTGCACTGCTACGTTATGCGCTCCGATCTGCTCAATAACTGCAAAGTTGTTAAAGCCGTTTTGATCTTGTGTAGCGCTGTTGCGGCCGCCGTACTGGCTGATATGAGCTAGGTTGTTGCTTAAACCTCTCTGCAACTGCGATGCTTCATTCTCATTGCCTGACTGATAGAGCAAGGCGGTGTTATTGGAGGTGGTGCCAAAAACTTCTGTCTGATTTTGATAGGCCGTGTTATTATAACCAGACTGTTCTATAACAGCAGTATGATCATACGCTGATAGCGCCTGAAACTGAGAGGCACTGTTGCCGTTACCTGATTGGGTAATGCTTGCAACGTTATTGATAACATCGGCAGACTGTACTTGGCTGGCGGTATTGCCATTTCCGATTTGTATGACAGTTGCTTTGTTGTCTTCTGTAGGTCTGCCGTAGCCCTCTAACTGCTGTATAGAAGCACTGTTGTTACTGCCCCGCTGCAGTATTGCTGCCTCATTTCTATTGCCCTCCTGAATTACTTCCGATAGGCTACTCTGTGCTGTTGTTGTGGCTGCTGTAAACATGAGCCCAGCAGAAATTAGTAGTGTTGTTTTCATAGGTCATGAACTATATCTGAGTATAACTATAAGTAATTTTACTTTTTTACTTAAAGCAGGGTTGTATTATTTGAATTTTATTTAGTAAAATGGTAATTATTCTATCTGAATGACTATAGTAACTACAGAAGAAACATGCTAACGAATAGAGAACGCGCTACTATAAAGCTTTAACAGGAAGTGCTATAACTGTTCTGCTCTTTGTGCTGAGACCAGGCATGAAGACAGGAGTATACAAAAATTAAAAGGCCAGGCAATATATTGCCTGGCCTTTTATGTATTAGTTGTTACCACATCAGGTAGCGTTATAACTTCATCCAGCGTTGAATTTCTTTGTCTGCGAATTTTTCGTCGCGCCAGCCTACAAAGCTTGTTCGGGCGGCGGGGTTGTAGTTGGCGAACCAGTTCTGTAAGATGGTTTTAACAGCGGGATACTCTTTGCTGAGGGCGACGTAGTTGGTAGCGTTAATGCGGCGTTCGCTGGGCCTTGCCGGTACGGCCACTACAATGTGCTGCAGTTCGCCTGCTGTTTCCAGTTGTATCAGCCCCACCGGTATCACTTCTGCCACAGTGCCTGTCTCCAGCCGCTCTGAGAGTATCAATATTTCCAAACCTTTGCCGCCGCGGTCTATTTCTGTGGATGGAATAAAACCGAAGTTTGCAGGGTAGGGCAGAAAACCGATCACGCGGTCCATGTCCGCATCCTTATCATTGACAAACTCCTTTTTTTCGCGGCTGTACACTAATTTATGGTTGCTGCCGGCAGGTGTCTCTATTACGGCCTGTAGCTGCTTTTTGCCATTGTAGGCAGGCAGTTCTGCATAATCTGTCTGGCAGGAGAAAAGCAGCAGTGCGAGCAGGGGCAGGCACAGGTATAGGTACAGTCTCATCATTCGCTTTATGGGTTCAGGGTATTACAAAGATAAGGAGCCTGGGCCGGAGAGGAAAGAAAAGGTATAGCCTATGACAAACTCATAACAACAAAAAAGGAGCCGATGTTGGTCGGCTCCTCTCTCACTAAAACTATTGTAATTTATGAAAACAGGTATTTTTATCTTCTTTCTTTGATACGAGCAGCTTTACCCTGTAAACCTCTCAGGTAGTACAGTCTTGCTCTTCTAACTTTACCTCTTCTCACTAAGTCGATTTGCTCGATAGATGGAGAAAGCAAAGGGAAAATACGCTCTAATCCGATTTGGTTAGATACTTTTCTTACAGTGAAAGTCTCGCCGTTTGTGTTTACGTTCTTACGCTGTATGACTACGCCCTGGAACTGCTGGATACGCTCTTTGTTACCCTCACGGATTCTTACGTGTACGTTTACAGTATCGCCCGCCTGGAAGGTTGGGAAAGAGGCACGCTTATCTGTAGATTCCTGCTCAAAAAATTTAATTAATTCGCTCATGATGGCTATGTTCTTAAAGTATCTTCTTCAAATTTCGGACTGCAAAGATATGTAATTATTTCTTACATAAGAATATCTGCAGAAAAAAAATATAATTTTTAGCTACCTTTTCTCTATGACTGTGAGGCTCGTAGCTTTAAAAGCCCCGCAGCAGTGTTATTTAGCTACTTTAATCGTCCAGCAGGTCGGGGCGGCGCTGTTTTGTGCGCTCCACCGCTTGCTCAAAACGCCACTCCTCAATCTTCGGGTTGTTGCCAGAAAGCAGTATCTCCGGCACCTGCATGCCTTTATATTCCGCTGGCCGGGTATAAACAGGCGGAGCCAGTAGTCCATCCTGAAAAGAATCCGTCAGCGCCGAAGACTCATCATTCAGCACACCAGGTATAATGCGGATAATGGCATCTGCCAGCACAGCCGCTCCCAGTTCACCACCTGACAGCACATAGTCGCCTATGCTGATTTCGTGGGTCACAAAGTGTTGCCGCACGCGCTCATCCACGCCCTTATAATGCCCGCACAGGATAATAACATTCTGCAGCAGCGAAAACTGATTCACGGTTCTCTGGTTCAGCGTCTGTCCGTCCGGCGTCATGTAGATGATGGCGTCATACGTCCGCTCCGCTTTTAGTTCCGATAAGAGCTTGTCAATGGGTTCAATCATCATCACCATGCCGGCACCGCCTCCAAAGGCATAGTCATCTATCTGGCCGTGTTTGTTCACAGCATACTTGCGCAGGTCGTGGATATGGATTTCCACAAGTCCTTTTTGCTGCGCACGTTTTAAGATAGAATGGCTGAAGGGGCTGTCCAGCAGGTCAGGCTGGCAGCTGATGATGTCAAAACGCATTATTGTTGTTCTTCCGAATCGTCTTCGTCGTCGGCTTCGTCAGGGCCACCCGGCTGGGTGTATACTTCCAGCAGGCCTTCCGGCATGTTCACATGCAGTTGCTTTGTCTCGTGGTCAGCGCGCAGAAAGACTTCGTCAATCACCGGCACCAGCATCTCCTGGTTCAGGTATTCCATGGCCATCAGCTGCTGCTGGGGCAGGTCGTAAAACTCTTTTACAATACCCAGCGGGCCGTAGTTCTGGTCTACCACCTGGTATCCGATAACATCATGGAAGTAAAACTGGTCATCTTCCAGTTCCGGCAGCTCATCGAGGGGCAGGTAAATAGCTGTGTTGCGTAGTGCTTCGGCCTGCTCGATGGTTTTAACATCCTCGAACCGGATGATGAAGCGGCCTTTCTGCACCGGCTCCATGGTGTCTATAAAAAAAGGAACCAGTCTTCCTTTTTGCTCAAGGAAAACTGATTCCAAATCTTCATAATCTTCGGGGTAGTCTACATCAAAAAACGCGACTACTTGCCCCTTGGTGCCATGGGTTTTGACGATAAAGCCTAACTGGAAGCAGTCATCAATATTCATGGCAGTTTAATTTATGCTTGCTCTTCTGTGGTAGCTTCGCCTTCGGCAGGTGCCTCAGTAGCTTCTTCAGCAGCAGGAGCAGGAGCGTTTGCTGCAGCTTTCTCAGCTTCACGCTGACGGATAGCCTCGGCACGCGCTTCTTTCACTTTAGTTTCAGCATCGAAAGCAGCTTTTCTGGCAGCTTCTTTAGCAGAACCAACAGTCTGGCGCTTGTCCTCAATTTTAGATTGCTTCGCTTCTTTCCACTCTGCCAGACGAGAATCAGCAGTTTCCTGAGAAATAGCACCTTTGATAACACCAATTTGCAGGTGTCTTCTGTAAAGTACGCCAGTGTAAGAAAGCATTGCTTTTACAGTGTCAGTAGGCTGTGCACCGTTCATTAACCACTGAAACGCCTTGTCTTCGCTGAAGTCAATAGACGCAGGGTTAGTGTTAGGGTTGTAAGTACCCAGTTTCTCAATGAACTTACCATCACGTGGTGATCTTGCATCTGCTACTACGATATCATAGATAGCTGATTTTTTGCGGCCTCTGCGGGCCAGTCTGATTTTTACTGCCATTTTATATATAAAATTTATGTCGGCGGAGCCCGTCCGCCAGTTTTTAGAACCGCAAAGGTAAGAATTTATATGTTAATAATTACAAACTTATCTGAAATTAGTGCGGCGTATGCACCAGAATTTCAGTTACGTAGCAAAAGGAGCAATACCAGTGGCAAAGCTTGAGCGTTGAACCTACAAACCACCTATTCCTATATAAAAGAAGCCCTCCGTTGCGGGAGGGCTTCTTTTATGCAATTTATATAGTTAAGCTGCGGTCTTTGCTTTTTGTTCTTGTTGCTGCTTTTACCTTCGCTGGCTTCAGCTTGATGACGTGGAGCTTGTTCAGCGTCCAGATAACCGGCCAGGTTGGGTCTACTTCCCACCACTTCACTCCGAAGTTTACGCGGTTAGGCAGCTTGTGGTGGTTGTTCTGGAACAGTTCACCGCCTGTCAGGAAGTCGAAGAAAAGCGAGTTTCTTGATTTATCGTTGTTGTCGAAGTTCTGATAGCCATACTTGTGGCCGCTCCAGTTTACGATAGCGCCGTGTATAGGCCCCATCAGGAAGTGGATGGGCAGCAGCAGGAACATCCACCACTGTGTAGCGAAGGCAATATAGAATACCACGTAAAATACGCCCCATCCTATTCTGGAGTAGTAAGAGTCACCTACTTTCTCTAGTGCAGGCCACACCGGGTAATCGCCTTCGAAGCGACGTTCTGCCTCCACACGGTTATGCAGTACGTTGTTGTAAATTTCTTTTGTCTTCCACATCATCGTGAACGCATTGTTAGAAAAATGCGGCGAGTGTGGGTCGCGCTCCGTGTCAGAGAAAGCGTGGTGCATGCGGTGCAAAATAGCATAGGCACGCGGCGAAAGGAAAGACGAGCCCTGCGCGAGGTAAGTCAGCAGGTAAAAAGCCTTCTCCCAAAATGGGTTCATCGTGAACATTTTGTGAGCGGCATAACGGTGCAGGTAAAACGTCTGTGCGAAAAGCGACAGATACCAATGCACTACTAGGAAAATGAGTACGGCCATTAATTTATGGAATGATGATAGTTTGAGTCTGTTGTAGGGCTCTGGTTGCGATAACCGTGCCATGCATTTACGCAAATCTACAACACGAATTTAATGTAAAATAGAGAAGAGGGGGTAAAAGTTCAGAAAAATGATTAAAATCATCTTTTGGGCAATGATTATAATTGCCGGAACGGTGCCCAGGCGGCATTCTGTGGCGGCAGAGCGCTCACTGTTACAGTTGTTTTGAGCGTAGGGTGCTCAAACTGTAGCTGGCGCGCATGCAGGGCAATACTTTTATCTGGAAGGGGCTGTGGAGCCCCATACTTGAGGTCACCCAGAATAGGGCAGCGCATAGAAGCAAGTTGCACTCGTATCTGGTGCGACCTGCCCGTGATGGGATTGACCTCTAACAGGTATTTGTTCTGCTGTGCGCTCAGGAGTTTGTAGTTGAGTTCTGAGCGCTGGCCGCTTTTATTTTCTTTGGCGTAGGCTTTGGTGATGTTCTTAGCGCTGTCTTTTATCAGCCAGTGCACCAGTGTTCCCTCTTCCTGCACTGGCCTGTTCTGCACCACGGCCCAGTATGTCTTTTTTGTTTTCTTGCTCCTGAAGAGTTCGTTCAGGCGTGCCAGGGCTTTTGAGGTTTTGGCGAGTAGTATAACACCGCTAACCGGTCGGTCGAGACGGTGCACCACGCCTATAAATACATTGCCCGGCTTGTTATACTTCTCCCTGATGTACTCCTTGGCCAGGTCAGCCAGCGTGGTATCTCCGGTTTCATCACCGTGCACCAGCAACCCCGCAGGTTTATTCACCGCCAGCACATGGTTATCCTCAAAAAGAACTTCTAACATTTGAATGATGAATTAGAAATTATGAATTATGAATTAGCGGTGAGGGAGTAACATTTAAGCTGCCGCTCCCATTCATAATTTCTAATTCATCATTCATAATTCAGTTTAGTAGGCTTCCTTCTCATTTGGGAAGTCGAGGCTCTTCACGTCTTTAATGTAGTTGGTTACAGCATCCGTCATGATGGTGTGCAGGTCGGCGTAGCGGCGCAGGAAGCGGGGCTTGAATTCTTTGTTGATGCCCAGCATGTCGTGCACTACCAGTACCTGCCCGTCTACATGTGGGCCGGCACCGATGCCGATGATGGGAATGGTCAGCGTTTCCGCCACGCGCTTGGCCAGTTCAGAAGGTATTTTCTCCAGTACAATGGCAAAGCAACCTAACTCCTGTAGCAACTGCGCATCCTCAATCAGTTTTTGTGCCTCGGCGTCTTCTTTAGCGCGGACAGAGTACGTGCCGAATTTGTAGATAGACTGTGGCGTCAGGCCCAAATGCCCCATCACCGGCACGCCTGCACTCAGGATGCGGGTAACAGATTCTTTAATTTCGGCACCGCCTTCCAGTTTAATGCCGTGCGCGCCGGACTCCTTCATGATGCGGATGGCGGAACGCAAGGCCTCGGAGGAATTGCCCTGGTAAGAACCGAAGGGCAGATCCACCACTACAAAGGCTCTGCTCACCCCCCGCACCACGGAGGAGGCATGGTATATCATCTGGTCCAGTGTGATAGGAAGCGTGGTTTCATGACCCGCCATTACGTTAGAGGCAGAGTCGCCCACCAACAGCACGTCTGTGCCGGCAGCATCCAGTATGGTTGCCATCGAGAAATCATACGCGGTGAGCATCGATATCTTCTCGCTGCGTTCCTTCATGTTCTGCAGCTGGTGCGTAGTTATTTTCTTTACGTCGCTTTTATGAACAGACATAGTTGATACAGGTTTAGGCTGTAAAGCTATAAAATCTAAAAACAAAAGCAGCCAAATTAGAGTGGCTGCTTTTGTTTTTACTGGTAGAGGGCGTTGCCTCTGCTTCTTTTTGTGAGCTTGAGGTCACGCAGCAAGGCTGAGCGGGCATTGATGGTGATGTTGTAGCCCCGCATGATACCGAACGGCACCCAGCCGATGCTCATGTCCCAGCAGTGCAGGTCGCGGTGAATGTTTACGTTGGCGTGCGCAATGTTATTGTTTACAAAGTCGTAGTTGGCGTTGTAAGACACCTGCCACATCTCCGTAATGCCCAGGGTGCCGTTCATGCCAAATGTCTGTCTGATGTCCACGACATTTGAAAGGCTACGGTTGTAAGACAGGGTGTAGTCCAGGGCAAGTGTCCATGGAATCTTAAAGTCGATATAATCTGGCAGCAAAGGGTCCATGTCCTGCTGCAGGGCAGGCAGGTTAGTAGGAGAGGTGGTCTCCGTTTTTCTTGCTGCCGGGTTCAGGTTGGTGCGCAGGTTCAGGTTTGCAGTGGTTACTCTAGCCAGCCTGAGCCTTCTTAAATCCAGGTAATACTCGTCTACTCTTCTGGCAACTCCTGCATCATTCGTGCTGATTCTATAAGGATCGAAGGCGGAAGCCAGGGTGACATCCACCATTTTAAACAAGCGGGTGTTCATCGTGAGGCGGATAGGAGCCAGTTTAAAAGAGTCTGCGGCAAAGTCGTAGCCGGAGCTTAACCTTAGGTTGTTGATGAGTGTCACCTTCTCGAACTTGGTCGCGGCAGTGTCGGTTTTGGAGCGCACCTTCATCTCAATGTTATTGTCTATCGAAAAGCCCATTGCACTGCTCATGGAAGAGCCCGGTGCTCCCGAACGAAAACGTGACAGTGTCTGAACCCGCGCCGTATTATCCGAGGCTATACCCGTCATAACCTCCTGGTAAAAGCCAAAGCGTTCATCGCCAAAGTCGGGGCGATAGTTGTAGCTGATACTTGGCCTGATAAGGTGGCGGATAGCCTCTACACGCTTGCCTTTGATATAAGCGGTACCGTAAATAGTGGTATTGAGCGAGGCGCCTGCGGCATACTGATACACCCGGCCAAAGTTTGTGGTGTCAATATCTACTTTCTGAGAGTCCGGGTCAAAGCTGAACGTGTACTTCTCGTCAAGCCATGTTTCGCCATAGCTCACGCTCGGAGAGAAGTTAAAGAAGCGGAAAACTTTATAGTTACCAAGGCCGATGCTCAGGTTGTGGTTTGCTTCCCTTTTGCCATTTTCCCAAAGCTCCTGAATATTGTTAAAGCTGATAGGCAGCGTTGTGTCGGCACGGGTTTGACCAATGAAATTGGTTAAACCCGGAAAACTGCGTGCAGGTATATTATTCGATACCTCGTTACGTGCCCGCACGTTGTAGCCAATCGTGAAATTCTCATACCAGGCGCCGGTAGAAGGTGCATCACTGAAAAGCTCATAAATACTCACAGTAGTCATGCTCAAACTCAGGTCAGGAAGCACAAAAGACATATTTCCTGCACCGGGAACCGTGCTTCCGTCACCGGCAGCACGGCTTCGCTGAGGCGAGTTACTCTGTGACTGGCGCGCGTTTATAGTATAGCTGAACGGGGAGTTCGGGATTGTTTTCTGATAGGATATAGAAGAGTTAAACTGTGCTGCAAGGTAATTTGATGCGCTGTTATAGTTTACACGCTGGTGGCCTGGGGTTCCTGCCCGTACGTTAGCTGAGAAGCGGCCGCGCCCCGGCTTCTGCACTGGTGTGTGTGACCAGTCAATCCAAATGCTGCGCTGTGTTGGCGGCAGCAAATTCTCGTTTGTTGACCTGGCGCTATAGGCTATGTCAGCCTCATCATTCTTTAAGAAATTGTACTGTAAGCCAAATGACCCTCTGTAGCTGTAGCGCTTTACGTAGTCTGTTTTGGCGTCTATGTTGTACCCTCCCAGCGAGTAAATGTCTGCCTGCACCAGCGTGCCGATGTAGTCGTTCCAGGCAAAGTAGTAGCCGAGGTCCTGCAGGTAAAAGCCCCGTGTGTTTTCCCCGAAACTGGGCACCTGTATGCCCGACGACCTCTTTTGTGCTTTGGGTGTTGGGAAGAGCCCGAACAGGAAGCCTAGTGGTGTAGGTATGTCCCCGATAACGAGGTTGAACGGACCCGACATTACCTTGTCGTTCGGAATCACTTTAAACTTCTGGGACCCGATGTAGAAGTGCGGGTGCTCCAGGTTACAGGTGGTATAGCGGGAGTGCAGTCCGAAGAACTCGTTGTTTTCGTTTCTTTTTACCACCTCCGCGTGTATATATCCCTCACCCTGCTGCGTTACTACTTCAGAAATGCGCCCCCGCCTGCTTTTATAGTTGTAGGCGATGCGTTTAGCTGCGTAGGTTTCGCCTCCGTCTGTAAACACAGGTACCCCCACCTCTTTTCCGGTTGAGTCGGTGAGGGTGGTGGCCGTCAGCATATTGGTTTCGTAGTCTATCTCAATGTAGGCGGCCTCCATCGACATGGTACCATAGTTAATCTTAGCATCACCGTAGAGGTATACCACCTCGCGCTCTACGTCAAAGAGAATGGAGTCTCTGGCAGCATATTTGATTGTTGTTGCGATATCGCCACTTGGTGCGGAGAGTGCTACAGAATCTGGTGCGGCAAGCGTAGTATCCTGCCCTGCGGCAGGCGTTTGCTGCAATACCTGGCCCTCCACCAGCAAAGGCGTGAGCAAGGCAAAAGGCAGCAGCAGTAAAAAAATTAAAAAGTGGCGCAAATCTTCAGAGTTCCCTAAAAGTTTACTTATTTTGTACAAAGTTATTGTTTAACTTTTAACTAACGAAAGTTGTGAAAAATATTGTTGTTGTTTCGTTTCTGGCTATCGTTTTGCTGCTCTGTTCTTCCAATACACTGGAATTTAAGAGAAATTATAAACTGCGCACGGTAGTAATTGATGCAGGGCATGGAGGGAAAGATGTGGGGTGTAACGGAAAAATGTCGCATGAAGCTGATGTTGCCCTTAAACTCGCCCTACAGGTAGGCGCGCTCATTGAGCAGAACCTGCCTGATGTAAAGGTAGTCTATACCCGCAAGGATGACAACTTTGTTGAGTTGATAGACCGCGCCGGCATCGCAAATAAAAACAACGCCGACCTGTTTATTTCCATTCACCTTAACTCCGGGCCTGCCACAGCCTACGGAACAGAAACCTATACCATGGGTATTCAGAAGTCTGAAGGCAACCTTTTGGTAGCCAAGCGTGAGAACGCGGTGGTTTTGCAGGAGGATAACTACAAGGAAAACTACAACGGCTTTGACCCTAACTCGCCACAAAGTCACATCCTGTTCACGTTGCACCAGAGCGCCTATATCGACAACAGCCTGCGCTTTGCCGATAAGGTGGAGAGCGAGTTTCGTACCAGAGTGGGGCGCAAGAGCCGGGGCGTGAAGCAGGCTCCCTTTTTAGTGCTCTGGAAGTCTTATATGCCGAGTGTTCTCATTGAGTGCGGGTTCCTTACAAATCCTGCAGAAGAGAAATTCCTTAACGATAAAACCGGGCAAACGTATATGGCATCAGGGATATACCGGGCCTTCAAAGAATACAAGAAGGAACTGGAAATCATGAATTAATACTAAACGCTCTTACGTGAAGATTTCTAAAGAAGTAAAAGTAGCCTTATTAGCTATAGTAGCCATCGTTGTCCTGTACTTTGGCTTTATGTTTTTAAAAGGCTCTGACATATTCTCAGACACCCATTCCTACTATGTGGTGTATGACAATGTGGATGGTCTGACAACGTCTAACCCCGTGATGCTGAACGGTATTAAGGTGGGAACGGTGCAGGAAATGGTTTTGCTGACAGACCAGGGAAACCACATACAGGTACGGCTAGATGTACTCAAGGAATTGAATGTAGGGGACTCTACCATTGCGGCCCTTGGTAACTCTGACCTTTTAGGAGGAAAGACCATCAGGCTTTACCTGGGTAATAGCACCACACAATACGACGGCGGCGAAAGGCTGATAGCCTATGAAGAAAGCAGCATTGCAGACATCATATCTACTAAAACGGTGCCGGTGATAGATAAAGTAGATACCACACTTGCCCGTGTGAACAGGATGCTGGAAAGCGAAGCAAAGGGTAATGTGGAGGATATATTGGCCAACACAAAGGCTACCACCGCAGCCATAAACGAGATTCTCCGATCTAATCAAGCCAATATCAACCAGATTACTTCCAATATTAATGCGCTGACGGCTTCTTTGCAGCAGACAGAACGCAACATTAACAGGCTGGCCCTTAACATGGCTGATATCACGGATACGCTGAAGCAGGTGGAGATTACCCAACTGGTGAAGAACACTAACGAAGCCGTGGCAGAACTGCAGGCAGCCGCTACAAAGCTCAACACCAGCCAGGGCACCGCAGGAAAGCTGATGAACGACGAGGCACTGTATGAAAACCTGAACAACTCTACGGCAGCACTCAATGCGCTGCTGCGCGATATTCAGGCCTATCCGAAGCGTTATGTAAACTTCTCTGTGTTTGGCCGCAAAGACAGGTATAAAGTAGATGAAACAGGCCGTGTGGTGTCTCTGGAAGAAGTAAAAGAGATACAGGAGCAGAACCCGGAAGAATTCCGGACAGTGCCTGACACAGTGTATGTGCCGGTACCTGCGGCACCTGTTACTGGAACCGGGGCCGCTGTGCAGCCTGCTAAAGCCGATTCGGTGAAAGCTAACTAAACCTTCAGGACTAAAAATTGTATATTTGTAAAATCCGCTTCTAAGGGCGGATTTTTCTTTTTACGCTGTCAGTTCTACACCACAAAAAAGTCTGCATGGATATCGAATTCAACAAAAACGAAGATGCATTAAAGCAGTTGGTATACCAGCTGAAAACAAAACTGAACAAAGTACACCAGGGAGGAGGAGAGAAGCGAATCCGGAAAGAGCACGAAAAAGGCAAGATGACCGCACGCGAGCGTGTCAGCTATCTGCTCGATGAGGACGCTGAGTTTCTGGAAATAGGTGCCTTTGCCGGGGAGGGCATGTATGAGGAAGTAGGCGGCTGTCCAAGTGGTGGCGTGGTAACAGGCATCGGGTACATCAAGGGCCGGCAGTGTGTGGTGGTGGCCAACGATGCCACTGTAAAAGCAGGCGCCTGGTTCCCTATCACAGCCAAGAAAAACCTGCGGGCACAGGAAATCTCTATCGAGAACAAGCTCCCGATTGTATATCTGGTGGATAGTGCCGGCGTTTTCCTGCCCATGCAGAACGAGATTTTCCCGGATAAAGAACACTTTGGCCGCATGTTCCGCAACAATGCCGTGATGAGCTCGATGGGCATCGTACAGATTGCCGCTATCATGGGCAGTTGCGTGGCAGGTGGTGCTTACCTGCCCATCATGAGCGATGAGGCATTAATTGTGGAAGGCACAGGCTCTGTTTTCCTGGCGGGTTCCTACTTAGTGAAATCTGCCATTGGCGAGACCATCGACAACGAAACACTGGGCGGTGCAACCACCCATTCCGAGATATCCGGTGTTACCGATTATAAGTGCAAAGACGATCAAGAGGCCCTGAACCATATCCGCAACATCTTCGACAAGATGGGCGATAATCCGAAAGCGGGCTTCAACCGCGCTGCCCCTGCTGCTCCAAGGCTGGATGAGCAGGAGATCTACGGCCTGCTGCCATCAGACCGCGTGAAGCCCTACGATATGATGGATATCATCTATCGCCTGATTGATAACTCTGAGTTTGAGCCCTACAAAGAATTATATGGGCAGACGCTGATTTGTGGCCTGGCCCGCATCGATGGCTGGTCGGTGGGCATTGTGGCAAACCAGCGCAAGATTGTGAAGAGCAAAAAGGGTGAGATGCAGATGGGAGGCGTTATCTACTCCGATTCTGCCGATAAAGCTGCCCGCTTTATCATGAACTGCAACCAGAAGAAGATTCCGCTGGTGTTCCTGCAGGACGTGTCCGGGTTTATGGTGGGCAGCAAATCAGAGCATGGCGGTATTATTAAAGACGGTGCCAAAATGGTGAGTGCCATGTCCAACTCGGTGGTGCCGAAATTCACCATTCTGGTGGGCAACAGCTACGGGGCCGGCAATTACGCCATGTGCGGAAAAGCATACGACCCGCGCCTGATCTATTCCTGGCCAACGGCCCAGTTAGCCGTAATGAGTGGGGCCGCAGCTGCTAAAACACTGCTGCAGATACAGGTATCATCGCTGAAAGCCAAAGGGGAGGAGATAACTCCTGAAGCCGAGGCAGAGCTATTAGAGCGCATCACAAACAAGTATAACGAAGAATTGTCGCCGTACTACGCGGCCGCCCGTCTGTGGGTGGACGGCATCATAGAACCACTGGAAACACGAAAAGTAATCTCCATGGGAATTGAGGCTGCCAATCACGCCCCGATTGAGAAACAATACAATGTGGGCGTAATACAGACGTGATAAGTTAGCAAATAACTTAAAATTATAGATTAAAATTCGGAAGCGTCGGGTAACCTATCGTACACCTTAAATGAAGTTAAGGAAAGCGCTAACAGTCTAAAGGCAGGCGTCAAAAACAGGTGATTAATGCTGCGAAGCAGCTATCTGCTCCCTGCAAAAGGCATGGTTATAGCAGAAACATCGTTGCGCCTTGTATGCCTGGCTCATGTTTGAGATTTTTATCAAGAGAAATCATACGCCAATATGTGCGCTTGCCTCAGGCAGTTTAAATTCCGGATTTAGATATTGAATTTTTATATAGGAGAGTATAGTGACGAAGAAAGAAATAAAGGCGATGATCTCGTTGTTGGAAGATCATGACAACGAGGTGGCGCAGCACGTAGAACAGCGGATTGTGGCGTTGGGAGAGGGGATAATACCCTTTTTGGAGGAAGAGTGGGAAGAGACGCTTGACTCGGACCTTCAGAAAAAGATAGAGGACCTGATACACAACCTGCAGTTTGAAGGATTGCATGCCAGGCTGAAAGCGTGGAAAGAAAGCGGAGCAGAGAATCTGCTGGAGGGCATGTGGCTCGTAAATTCTTACATGTACCCGGATGTGGAATTCAGCGACATTACCAAAACAATGGACCAGCTTTACTTTGATGCCTGGACACACATGAAGGACGAGATGCATCCGTATGACCAGGTAAAGTCGCTGAACAATGTGCTGTTCCGGGAAAAGCGCTTTTCGGCAAACACCAAAAACTTTCATTCGCCGGCAAACTCCATGCTGCACCTGGTGCTGGAGTCAAAGCGTGGAAATCCGCTGACGTTGTGCGTTATTTACATGACGCTGGCGCAGCGACTCGGAATGCCGGTATATGGTGTAAACCTGCCAAACCTATTTATTCTGACTTATAAGATGGATGGGGTGCAGTTTTACATCAACGTGTACAACAAAGGGCTTATCCTTTCTAAGGCAGACATAGACAATTATATCCTGCAGCTTAACCTGAACCCGATTGATATCTTTTATGAGCCCTGCTCTAACCTAGATATTGTAAAGCGGGCGCTGCGTAACCTGGCCTTCTCGTTCGAGAAGATGGATGACCTGGAAAAGGCGACTGAAGTAACCAAACTGCTTGCAGCCATCACAGACGATGAAAGTGGTATGTAAATAGAACAGGCATTAGCTAAACCAAAGAAGGCAACCGCATGCGGTTGCCTTCTTTGGTTTGTTTATATTTTCAGTTACTAATACTTCTTGATTAAACAGCCCGTGGCGCGCTTGTCAGGTGTTGCTACTGCTTTATTTGCCAGTACCGAATCAATCACGCTTCTGAGGTAGTAGTTCTTCACGCCGCTTTCCACCTGTGGGTTATCGTCTATCGCCCCCTTGTATTTCAGCACAAAGCCATCACCCGTGTTGTGCAGCACGAATACTTCCGGTGTTTTGGTGGCACCAAACTGCCTGCTCACCTTCTGGCCTTCATCGGCTAAGTAAGGAAAACTATAGTTTTTGGCGGCCATTGCCTCCAGTGTCTCACTTCCGTCACCTACACCCGGGTTCACGAAAACAAACTGCACGCCCTGGTTGGCATAGGTGCTGGACAAAGTAACCAGCCGGTTTTCGTACAATTTTGCATAGGGGCATTGGCTGTTTGTAAACACCAGTACCACAGTTTTGGCATTGGTGAAATCAGACAGGGAAGCAGTTTGGTTATTACTGCTCTTCAGAGTGAAATTTGTTACTTTATCGCCCAGTTGATAGCCTCCAGACTGAGCAAAAGCACCAACTGAAAGGAACAAGGCTGTAGCAAGAGAGGCTAAGTATTTCATATAACAGGGTTTAGGTTGTAGTCTTTGATTCACTGTCGATGCAGTAGGTAAGCACGTGTTCCTGTATGGTGTCGTGATGAATCTGGTACAATTTAGAAAAATTTTCGATTTGCACACGACCCAGCAGCATATTTGGCTCCAAACCCGGACTTATCAACAAATTATCCTTCAATACCAGCTTTTTACGGCTGTACAATTTGTACAATGTTTCTTTGGCACTCCAGTATAGGCAGGTAGCTTTTTCATCGGATGCGGTACAGCGCTTCTCTGCTTCTGTCAAAAACTTATCTGCTACGCGCAGTGCCTTCGGGGTTATTAGTTCAATATCTATGCCAACCTGATGCTGCCCTGAAAGTATAACGGCGGCCAGGTGTGGCGAGTGCGTAATAGACACGTGCAGAGGCTGGTCCTGAAAGTAGGGCCTGCCGTTCTCATCCCGCGCCAGCACCAGTGGCTCCGATGTGAAGTGGGGCAGCAACTGATACACCAGCACCCTGCTGGCCAGCCACTCCTGTTGCCGCCTGGGGTGTACCTTGCCTGCCATAGCGCTGACATCGGCATGTAGTGGCAGTAGGGCGCGTAAATCCTGCACGGACTCCTGTAGTTGCCAGATACCAAGCCAGGTGTTTGGGTTTAATTGTCGGGTAAGCAGAAGGGGCATAGCTGAAAAGGCACGTTGGCGGTGGTTTTATACTGGCGGGCACCGCAGGTTCGCCGTATTTATTGTAAATTTAGCTAAAATTAGATATCATACTGAATTACGGTAATACTGTATTACAGTAATATGGCATTACAGCAATATGACCAGTAAAGTACAAGTTCAAAAACTAAGCACCCTCACCGGTCACCGCGACTGTGTGTACACCCTGGAGCGGTCGGGGGAGGAGCATGTCTTTTTCTCGGCTGCCGGCGATGGCATGGTGGCAGCCTGGGATCTGAACAACCCGGAGAACGGGGAGCTTATTGCGAAGGTAAGCACCTCTGTGTATGCACTCCGCTATGTGGCAGACCGGAACCTGCTGCTCATAGGGCAAAACCAGGAAGGGCTGCAGGTAATTGATTTAAAGGATAAGAAAATACTGAAGTCGGTGCCGCTCCCGAAGGTAGCCATCTTTGATATTGCCTATATTCCGGAGCTGCAGAAAATATTTGTAGCCATGGGTAACGGTGCCGTTTGCGTGCTTCACAGCGACACGTTTAAGCTGCAGACTACTGTTCGAAAAACAGACCAAAGCGCCCGCAGCCTGGCCTATAACCCGCAAACGCAGGACCTGGCCATCGGCTACAGCGACAACGTCATACGCATATTCGATGCTGCTACGATGGAGCTGAAGCACGAGATGGCCTCCCACGCCAATTCCGTGTTTACCGTGGCTTATTCACCGGATAGCAAGCTGTTGCTTTCCGGAAGCCGCGATGCCCACCTGCGGGTGTGGGAGGTAGAGCAGAATTACAAAGAGCGCGGCTATACTATTGCGCATATGTATACCATCAATCATATTACCTATAGCCCCGACGGACGTCATTTTGCCACCTGCAGCATGGACAAGTCCATCAAAGTTTGGGATGCCGAGACCTTTAAACTGCTGAAGGTGATCGATAAAGTGCGGAATGCCAGCCACGGCACATCGGTGAATAAATTATTTTGGTCGGCTCATCAGAATCAGTTAGTTTCGTGTAGTGACGATCGCACCATTTCGGTTTGGGATATTAAACAGGTTGAGTTATGAAGATTACACCATTAGAGATCAGACAAAAAACGTTTGAAAAGGCTTTCAGAGGGTTAGACAAGGATGAGGTAAATGCCTTTTTGATGACGCTCTCGCAACAGTGGGAAAAGTTACTGGATGAGAATAAGGACTTGCGCATGAAGCTGGACGCTTCGCACCGCGAGACCCAGAAATTGCGTGAGGTGGAGTCTTCACTTTACAAGACACTTAAAACGGCCGAAGATACTGGTAGCAGCATTGTGGAGCAGGCAACCAAATCAGCAGAACTGAGAGCCCGCGAAGCGGAACTGCAGGCAAATGAACTGCTGAACCAGGCACGCAACCAGGCACGCCAGGTGCTCGAGGAAGCGACAAGGCAGTCAGAAAAACTGATAACCGAGATGAAGCAGGAAGTGAAAGTGCTGGAGCAGGACTACCAGCGCATGGAAGGCCACCTGGACACGATGGTTCGTGAGCTGAAGAACCTGGCCAACGAAGCCCTGGAAAGAGCTGAAAAGACAAAGGCAAAACCTAAAACCAATACACAGAGTATTCTTTCAAGAGCCGACAACGTGAAAGTTGAAAGCGCCGAGCTACTGAAAACCTTGAAAGAAATGAAAACAACTACTGAAACGAGGCCATACCAACTGGCAGAATCTACGGCAGCTAACGCGCCTGTAGCCATTAGCAACAGCAACGGGTACCACCCACTGGGTGACCCTGCGCCAGACGTAACGCAGCCGCAACCAGAGGTGCCAAGCCCAATAGAGCCAACGGTACCCAACGTGCCTTCTCCGGAAATTGAGCCAGTGCAGCCGGATTATCCGGGACGTGTGCCCGCTCCGGACATTGAGCAACCTATACCGGATATTGAACCAGTGCAACCAGAGAAGCCTGAAATTCAGCCGCCGCTTACGGAGCCGTCCCGCAACTATGCTACCAGTGGTGCTGGTGCTGTAAAGCAAACTGCAACTGCCGGTTCATTCTTTGATGAGATAGGCTAAGCCGCCATACGTATGGGACAGATTGCGCTGGAGGGTATGGAGTTTTTTGCTTTCCATGGCTATTATGATGAGGAGCAGAAAATCGGCAACAAGTACGGTATTGATCTGATTATAGATGCTGACCTGCGCCGCGCCGCCGAAAGCGACGACCTGCACGAGACGGTAAACTACGAGGTACTGTATAAACTGGTGCTGACCGAAATGAAGTCTCCTGCCCGTTTGCTTGAGCACCTGGGGCACCGCATCATTGATAAAGTATATGAAAGATTCCCTTTTGTAGCTTCTGTTAAAGTAAACGTATATAAATTTAACCCACCCCTCGGGGGCATCTGCCAATGGGCAAAGGTTAGTTTAGAAGAAGCGAGGTAAGAGGGACAAAGGACTTTTTAAAGAAGGACAAATGACTTTTGATTCTTTGTCCTGTCCTAGGGCTTACCTCAAGCTATAAAATAAAAGCGGCTGGTTCTGAAAAGAGCCAGCCGCTTTTTATTACTGTGAGTTCCTCTATTTACCATTCCATCCTTCTTAGGCAGACAGGGACGGGGAAACTGCCTTTCTTTTCAACCAGTCCCAGCGGGACGACCTGTTGGTAGCTGATAGTCTGCAAGCACCCCTAGCTCCAGAGGAGCAACCTGTTCATACATACCAAACAGGTCACTCCTCTGGAGCTAGGAGTTAATGATAGGTTTTCTATTGACAGGCCGTCCCGCCGGGACTAGAAGCTTAAGGACTTTAAAGGAACTTTAAGAGGCCTCGTAAACAAAAAAGCGCCGGCAGAAACTGCAGGCGCTTTAGATATATAATTGGGTAGTCGTAGTTTCCTCAGGAAACTAGCTCAGGAAGGCGTTTAGCATCCAGAGCGTTTTCTCATTTTCATTTATGTCTTCGCTGATAAGGCTAACAGTACCTTCATCGCCGGTGTCAGCGGCTAACTTCAGAATCTCGCGCTCCAGGTCCAGCAATGTGCTTAGGTTCTCATGTGTTACTGATATTGTTTCTTTATCGCCACTCAGATTACCCGCTTCCTTTATGCTGGAAACCCGCACATAATCAGAGAAAGTATGTAAAGGCTGCTGCCCGATAGTTAAAATGCGCTCTGCAATGGCATCAATTTTTGTAAGCGACACCGTGTATAGTTCTTCAAACTTTGCGTGCAACTGAAAGAAGTGGATACCCTTAATATTCCAGTGGAATCCGCGCAGGTTCTGATAATATAGATGATAGTTTGCCAGCAACTCATTCAGTTTTTCGGCAATCTGCAGGCTATCCTCTTTCTGTAATCCGATATTCGTAAGCTTTTCCATAGTCGTTTCTTCTTTGGTTATTTATAAGCTTATGTACAAAGATTGTGCAAGTATGTTCATAAATCAAATCGATAATATTTATGCTAGTATAAACTTTGTCTATTTGTTACCTTTGCTGGTGCCCGCAAATACTCAGGGCAAATCAATACTTAAAATTTAATTTACACAACCGATGACGCTTGTGCAGTTAGAATACCTGGTGGCAGTAGATACCTACCGGCACTTTGCCACCGCAGCAGAACATTGTTTTGTAACGCAGCCTACACTCAGTATGCAGCTTCAAAAGCTGGAGGAGGACCTTGGCGTGCAACTTTTTGACAGAAGCCGTGTGCCGGTGCGCCCGACAGAAGTGGGCAAAGACATTATTGCGCAGGCCCGGATTGTACTGGCGGAGGCGAAGAAGGTGCAGGAGATTGTGCTGAACCAAAAGCAGGAGCTTAGCGGGGAACTGCGTGTCGGAGTTATTCCTACGTTGGCCCCTTACCTGATCCCCCTGTTCATTACCAGCTTTTTAGAGAAGTACCCCCATGTGCGGGTAGTAGTGCAGGAGTTGCTGACAGAGCAGATTGTAGAAAAGCTGAATCATGAGTTACTGGATGTAGGCCTGCTGGTAACACCGCTGGAGAATAAATCCATTAGGGAGCTGCCACTCTTTTATGAGGCCTTTGTAGCTTACGTAAACCCGGACCATGCACTGGCGAAGTCAGAGGCTATAGATCCCGGGCAGTTGGACCTGGAAGAGCTGTGGGTGCTGAATGAGGGCCACTGCTTCAGGAGCCAGGTGCTCAACATTTGCAACAGGGGCGTGCATGTAGGCGCCGAGGGCAAGGGGCACCTCGATTACAGAAGCGGGTCTTTGGAAACACTCAAACGTATTGTAGAGACACAGCACGGCCTCACGCTTTTACCAGAATTATCGGTGCTGGAAATGCCTGAGGAAAAGCTCCGGTTAGTGCGCCCTTTCCAGGAGCCGCTGCCGCTGCGGGAGGTAAGTCTGGTCGTGCACCGCAGCTTCCTGAAGAAAAAGCTGATAGAGGCGCTACAAAAAGAAATTGTAGCCGCTGTTCCGGCAAGTATCCGTGAAAGAAAAAAGGAGCAGGTAGTGGCGATAAAATAAGTACCGGCACTGATGCAATTTCGCTCTTGCTGCTTCTTTTGAACAGCAAGATTATTCATGAAAGCATTCAACAGCGGCAAACGAGATGGAAGGCATAGGCGCTGTTAGCGGTATCTGACTCTTTTTTCTTTGAGCGTCCTCCTGCGTTACAAACCTGAACATGATTCCTGATTTTGATTCTGCCCTGTAGCAGAGACAACCCATCAGCCTGAAATAAGGTAAATGGCATAAAAGAAATAATGAAACACGGTACCTTTTTACGCACTAAGAGGCCAGTAAAAGGTTAAAACAGTACTATGCGATTTTTTACCACCATACTTTCCCTTCTATTATTCATTGCTCCTGTTTTTTTAAACGCACAGTCTATAGACTCATTAAGCATAGAAGCCGCTGCAACGCCTTTTCAGCTAAGCGGGGCAGTGGATGTATACTATGGGTATGATTTTTCGAAACCTGTCGGGCAGGACCGCCTCTACACCACGCAGGCATACCGGCACAATGAGTTTAATCTGAACTGGGGCTTCTTACAGGCAGATTATGCCACAGACCGGGTGCGGGCCACGCTGGCACTGCATACGGGTACCTATGTGCAGGCAAACTATGCAGATGAGCCAAACGAACTAACCCGGCTGATAGCGCAGGCAAACGCAGGAGTACGGCTGGCTGAGGATCTTTGGCTGGACGTAGGTATTCTGCCGTCGCATATTGGTTATGAGTCTACTTTCTCCGGCGATAATGAGATTTACACCCGGGCGCTGATGGCGGAAAATTCGCCCTATTTTGAGACCGGGGCACAGCTAACGGCAGCCGTGTCTGACCAAGTAACCCTGACCTTTCTGGTACTCAACGGCTGGCAGAACATCCAGGAAACGAATGATGCCAAGTCTCTGGGCTTTGGCATCAGCTATACCCCTACAGCGCAACTGGAACTAAGCTACAACAACTACTATGGCAATGAAGCACCGGAAGGTGTAGAGGCAAAGCGACGGTTCTTTAACAATTTTAATGCTGGCTACACCTTCTCTGACAGGTTTTCGATGGGAGCCAGTGCCGACTATGGCCGCCAGGAATTGTTTGGCAGCAACGAGAAAGGGAGCTGGTACGCCGCTATGTTGCTGGCCCGCTATAGACTAAGCAACCACTTCGCCCTGGCCGGTAGGGTGGAGCATTATAATGATGAAGACCAGATTATCGTTGTAACAGGTACTCCCGCCGGTTTCCAGACATCCAGCGCCTCGCTTAACTTCGACTACATTCCGGCAAACAATTTCCTGTGGCGGTTTGAGGCCCGGGGCTATGACTCCAAAGACAGAATCTTTTATGGGGAAGAGGAAACGGAGGGCAACAACCTGCTATTAGTTACTTCCTTTTCTGTGAAGTTCTAAAAGTAGGGAAAGTAATGTACAATCACCTTTTCTGAAGTGCCGGGTCAAACCACCCCTACCCCTCCTTGTCCAAGGATGGGAGCCTGCTGCTTCAGGTCGAAGGACTTTTTCCATTGCTGATGCTTTACTGCTGAAATCTGCAGCACGAAGTGAATGTGTTTCCAGTCTTTGGGTTGAGCGCCTTGTATTTGTTGCGGTGCTGAGCGACAGCGAGGCAGCCGGAGCAGAGCTAAAGAGGGCCCCTTCCCCCGGCAGCTTCAAATGCACAGCGCGATGCCCTTAAGAGGGCCCCTACCCCCACGACGAGGCCACTCGGCCCAGAGAGCACAGGAAGGCAAGATGGAAAAGGCTGCTAATGAGCCGCTGGATAAACTGTAGCTACGGTAGCTTAGGCAAAAAGCTATGAAAAGAGCTTAAAGTGGTACTAACCGTCCATTTTCATGAACAGGTTGTTCAGCGCCTCCAGGTAGGTTGGATGCGCAAACACACCTTCTTTTAGCTGTTTATAGCTGAGCTTGCCCATCATGGCAATTTGAAGCGCCGTCATTATTTCGCCTCCCTCCGCAGCAAGGATGGCGGCGCCTAATATCTGCTCGTTCTCCTCGTTCACAAGCACTTTCATAAAGCCCTTAGTATGCCCGGTTTCTTCGCCCCGGGCTACTTTCGACATCTCCAGCTTCGCTATTTTGTATTTTATTTCTTGCTCTTTCGCCTGCTTCTCACTTAGCCCTACGCGTCCCAGTTGCGGATCCGTGAAGACGCAGTAAGGTATAGGCCGGTCGTCGGTGGAGCGGTGCTTGCCATGCAGCAGGCTGTCGCGCAGAATGCGGTAATCATCATAGGAGATGTGTGTAAACTGCGGCCCGCCTTTCACATCACCAATCGCATACACATTCTCCGCAGAAGTGTGCAGGTGCTTGTCTGTTTTAATGTTGCCTTTCTTATCCGTTTCAATACCTGCTTTCTCTAAGTCCAGGTCCGCTGTATTTGCTTTTACGCCGGTGGCAAGGAGCAAATGGCTAGCGGTTATTTCCTGCTGCTGACTGCCTTTTGATTTTACTTTCAACTTAATGCTGTTACCTTCCTTCGTTATTTGTTGCGGCTCCGTGTCAAGGAGAATGTTGATGCCTTCTTCTTCGAGTATCTTTTTCAGCTCTGTTGCCACATCCTCATCTTCGCGGCTCAGCAGCTGTGCCCCGTGCTGTACAATAGTAACCTTACTGCCGAACCTCCGGAACATCTGCCCAAACTCCAGCCCAATATAGCCGCCGCCCAGTATCAGCAGGTGCTCTGGCGCAACAGTTAAGTCCTGTATGGTTTTGTGGTTGAGGTGTTCTATACTGTCTATGCCTTCTATAGCAGGCACAGAAGGGGCGGCGCCGGTGTTGATGATGATTCTGTCGGCAGTCAGGGCTTGAGTGGCACTTCCATCTGACTTCACCTCAATTTTCTTTTTGTCTAGAAACGAAGCAGTACCGCGCAGCAATACTGCCTTTGAGTCCTCTAAGCCTACCTCATTGTTTTTTCTGGACTGCAGCACCATCTTATCGCGGCGCTGTTTTACTTCCTGCATGTTCACCTGCACCTCCGGTACATGAACTCCGTACTCTGCCGCCCGACGCGCCATGTGCGCCGTTTGGGCACTTGCCAGCAGGGTTTTAGTAGGCGTGCAGCCATAGTTCACACAGGAGCCTCCCACATCATCTTTTTCAATAATGGCTACTTTCTGCCCCGCTTCGGCCAGGACTTTGGCTAAAGGAATACCGCCCTGGCCTGTTCCGATAATGATGGTGTCGTAGTGCTGCTGTTCTTCTGGCATTGATGTGAGGGTTTTAAACTTCAACTGTTTGTGCTGAAGTATACCAAACGAAGTTAACAGCGGCCGGTTGTGCGGGGGAGGGTAGTGGCAAAAAAGAAAGGCTGCCTTTGCAGGGCAGCCTTTCTTTTTCGTTATACCTACTAAAAGTATGTATGAATCAAATTAAGCGTTGATACCGGCTTCTTTCAAAGCTTTTACCATGGCATCGCCGATTTCAGCCGGAGACTCCACTACATGGATACCGTTCTCACGCATGATTTTCATTTTAGCGGCTGCTGTATCTTCAGCACCACCTACAATGGCACCAGCGTGGCCCATGCGGCGTCCTGCAGGCGCTGTCTGGCCAGCGATGAAACCAACAACCGGCTTTTTGTTACCTGTCTCGCTTACATACTTAGAAGCCATGGCCTCATAGTTACCACCAATCTCACCAATCATCACGATGGCATCTGTCTCAGGGTCTTCCATCAGCAACTGAACAGCATCTTTGGTAGGCGTGCCAATGATAGGGTCACCACCAATACCGATAGCTGTAGAAATACCCAGTCCCGCTTTCACAATCTGGTCAGCAGCCTCATACGTTAAAGTACCTGACTTGGAAACAATACCGATACGGCCTGGCTTGAAAACGAAGCCTGGCATGATGCCCACTTTTGCTTCGCCTGGCGTTATAACACCCGGGCAGTTAGGACCGATCAAGGTTACATTCTTATTTTTAAGGTAGTTTTTAGCCTGCACCATGTCTTTTACAGGAATCCCCTCTGTAATTGCCACGATAACGCTGATACCAGCATCAGCAGCTTCCATAATAGCGTCAGCGGCGAAAGCTGGTGGTACGAAAATGATAGATACGTTGGCACCAGCCTTTTCAACAGCCTCTTCAACTGTATTGAAAACCGGACGGTCGAGGTGCGTAGAACCACCTTTGCCTGGGGTTACACCACCAACAACGTTAGTGCCGTACTCGATCATTTGCTGTGCATGGAAAGATCCTTCCGAGCCTGTGAAGCCCTGCACGATCACTTTCGAATCTTTATTTACTAAAACACTCATGTGTATCTTATTTAGTTTGTGTATTGACGGTCGAACTATAAGCTTGTGCAAAAATAGGCTTTTTTGTGGCCCCTGCAAAAAATAGTTGTCCCTAATATAGTGTTTGGTAATGCGGCCAACGGAACGACTTATGTCTGTTATGCTGTTGGTTAAGTGGCCTGAACGTATGCCCTGCTGTTCTCGTAAACGCATTTTTTGCCAGAACCGTTGGCAACGCAATTTTGTCATTTGCTGTTTCTCTGCTGTACAGAACCAGCCTGCAGAGGCTGTTCCTGTTCAAAATTTGAAATGATTTAATTTCTTACCTTTGCAACAAAAAACAAAACAGATGAAGTATCTGAACCATATAACCGAGGCAATCGGTAATACCCCGCTGGTGAAGCTCAACAATGTAACCAAAGGCATTAAGCCCACTGTGCTCGCTAAGGTAGAGTACCTGAACCCGGGTAACTCTATCAAAGACCGCATGGCCGTTAAAATGATTGAGGATGCGGAAGCTGCGGGCATCATTAAGCCAGGCGGAACCATTATCGAAGGAACGTCCGGCAATACGGGTATGGGGCTGGCGTTAACTGCCATTGCAAAAGGATATAAATGTATTTTTACCCTTTCAGATAAGCAGAGCAAGGAGAAGATTGACGTGCTGAAGGCTGTAGGTGCCGAGGTGATTGTGTGTCCTACCAACGTGGCACCCGACCATCCGGATTCTTACTACTCCGTGGCAAGGCGGCTGAACCAGGAAATTCCGAACTCGTTTTACCCGAACCAGTACGATAACATGTCGAACACTGTGGCGCATTACGAGACAACGGGCCCTGAACTATGGGACCAGACGAATGGGGATATTACTCATTTTGTGACTGGCGTAGGCACGGGAGGTACTGTTTCCGGTACATCGCAGTACCTCAAAGAGCAGAAGTCTGGTATCATCACGGTTGGCATTGATACCTATGGCTCTGTTTTTAAGAAGTACAAGGAGACTGGTATTTTCGATGAGAAGGAGATTTACCCTTACGCCACTGAGGGTATAGGTGAAGATATTTTGCCAAAGAATGTGAACTTCGACCTTATTGATACTTTTATTAAAGTATCGGATAAAGACGGGGCTGTGATGACCAGAAGGCTTGCCAAAGAAGAAGGCCTGTTCGTGGGCTGGTCCGGCGGAACGGCTGTGTTTGGTGCTTTAGAGTACGCCAGAGAAAACAACCTGACCGAGGATGATATGATGGTGGTAATACTGCCTGACCATGGGTCCCGTTACCTGGCCAAACTCTACAACGACGACTGGATGCGCTCTCAGGGATATATTGACTAAGTATTTTTTGAGAAAAACAGAAAAAGGGAAGCCCGGACTATAAAATCCGGGCTCCCCTTTTTCTGTTTTAATATAACATTACCACTGCCTGACCTGCTTTTATTTTTTAAGTTGGATTGTATTATATAATTTTACACTATCCGCCACTGCATCAGGTATAATTTACAGGTGATAAGAAGAAAAGAATTAGGCTTCTTGAGTAGATAAGCCACCTGAAGGAGAAGATTGGCCTTGTAAAAAAGAACAGCCAGAGGCAGGGGAAGAGGAGTGTGAAAGCTATTTGGTGAGTTTGTAAAAACTACTTCATTAGATTTCACCGTATACAAGTACGCATAGGGTTTTTAACATAGAAATGAAAGAGAAGCTATCAGGCGTTTTACTTATCGATGACGACGATACCACAAATTTTCTGAACCAGCGCCTGCTCGACAGGATGAAGGTGACGGACAATGTACGCACGTTCGTGAACGGTAAGCAGGCTTTTGACTACCTGTACAATGTTAGCAATAACAATTACGAGACAGAGAGCAGTAACTATTTTAAGCCGGAGCTGATTTTTCTTGATATTAACATGCCGGTAATGGACGGGTTTGAGATGCTGGAACTGTATGAGCGCCTCAATGCCGATTTTAGGAGCAATATTGTGATGGCAGTACTCACCACCTCCACACACCCACAGGATACAGCTAACTTCAAAAGATATAATGCCGAGTACCTGACCAAGCCACTGACCGCCGAAAAGGTAAATGCACTGCTGCAGAAACTCTCCGAACAGAAAGAAGCTTAAATCAACACAGGTACCAGGTCACAAGACTTTGCCTTTATAAAGTAACTTGTTAATTATAAATGAGTTAGTAGTATAAATAAAGCCTTTATTGGAACAATTTTTATGCTTCGCATTTAACACAGCGCGGACCTTGCAAATAATGCAGGGCCCGCGCTGTGTTTTAAGAGCTTGTTTAAATTTTGTTTTTGACAGCGTACACTTGCACCTCAAAGGATAAAGCTTAAACAAGTTCTAAGTCCTTTTCTTGAACAAGCTTTAAGACCTTTTAAAAAGAAAAACCTCCGCCAGTCTTCATCAGCAGGTTGAGGAGTACGCCAGTTCCAGCCAACAGTAACCCAATGGCAATAAGTCGCTCCAGTTTCTTGCCCCGTGGGGTTCTTTTCTTGAGCAGGTTGCCGATTAAAGAGCCTACGGAAAAGGCAATCATCAGGGGCAGGCTACGGTTCCAGAGCACGTTGCCCAGCAGGAAATGGCTGATAAAGCCTGTGAAGCTAGTTACCACCAGTATAAACAGGGAAGTAGAAGTGGCAATCTGGGCGGGCATCCGGAAGAGTTTTATCATCATAGGCGTCTGTAGAAACCCGCCCCCAATGCCGAATAAGCCCGCCACGGTGCCTGATACAAAACCAAAGAGAGACACTACGCCGCCATTTAGCCGGTAAGCCAGCTTCTTCTCTCTGTTTTTCCGGATAAAAGAGGTAGGAGCCCGCCGGATGCGGTACATCATGCCTGCGTGGCGGGGCACTTCCTTCTTTTTAGGCAGGATCATGATTACCCCGATACCCAGCACAAACACCACAAAAATCAGCTGAAGCTCCTGCACAGGAAGAAATGCAACCATGAAAGCCCCTAACACGGTTCCGGCCATAGCAGGCAGCTGAATCAGTATGCCCACCAGGTAATCGATACTTCGGTCACGGAGGTTAAAGAGCGAGGCAATGATAGCGCCTGGCATCATCGCCGACATGGCGGAGCCGATGGCAATCTCCATGTTATAGCCAAAGAAGATAATCAGGATGGGTACGAGAAACACACCTCCTCCGAAACCCACGGTTGTCCCAAACGCACTCACTATAACACCTACTATAAAAAGCACAAGCTCCTGCATCTGCTACGGCTCCCGTTTGGGGGATGAATATGTGGTTAGTCTATTTCCGCCACAGATACGAATTTAAATTCATCTCCGTTGAAAAGGCCTTTGTCGCTGAGCTTTAACGACGGGATAACAAGCAGTGCCATAAAGGAAAGCGTCATGAACGGTGACTCCAGTTTGCTGCCCATGTCTTTGCTCATACGGTCTATGGCCGAGTAGTGTGCTGCCACGCTGTAGCCATCCTCCGCCGACATAATGCCCGCCACTGGCAGCGGCAGCAGTTGCTGTACGCCCATGCCTACGGCCGCCACGCCTCCCTTAGACTGTATTATCAGGTTCACAGCCTTAGCTATACTTTCATCATCCACACCCACGGCCACAATGTTATGGGAATCGTGGCCCACGGAAGAGGCGATGGCCCCTTCCTTCAGGCCTATGTTTTTGATGAACGCGACGGATGGCGCCGCATTCTCGTACCGGTTCACCACTGTCAGTTTCAGCACGTCCTGCGCCAGGTCTGGCACAATAAAGCCGCCTTCTATCTTAGGCACGGCCCATTGTTGTTTTGTAATGAGCTGCCCGTCAAAAGCCTCCATCACGCGGATTCTGGTGGCGTTCCCGGCCAGCACGGCGAACTCCTCCGGCGATTTAAGGTCTGTGTTAAAGTTGTTGATATCTTCGCTCTCCGAGAAGGCAATCTTCGTTTTGCCGTGCTCGGCTACCAATTGCCCGTCCAGGTAAGTCGCCTGCACATTAAAGTTATCGAGGTTGTCTACCGTTATAAAATCGGCGGCATCACCTTCCCGCAGCAAGCCAACCTCCAGTTTATAATGCTCCACCGGGTTCACGCAGGCAGCCTGTAACACATGAAACAGGTCGTTGCCAGCTGCCAGCGCACGCTTTACCAATAGGTTGATGTGCCCCTCCACCAGGTTGTCTGGGTGCTTATCATCAGAGCAGAACATAATGTGTTGGTAGTGCTCCGGCAGCAGCGGAATCAGGGCTTCAAAGTTCTTGGCCGCGCTGCCTTCTCTTATCAGAATCTTCATGCCTGCAGCCAGTTTGTCCAGGGCTTCGGCTGCAGTAAAACACTCATGGTCGGTGCTGATACCGGCGGAGGCATACTGCCGGGCCTGCTCACCCCGCAGGCCGGGGGCGTGGCCATCTACGGCTTTGCCGTACTTTTGGGCTAGTGCTATCTTCTCCATCACGTCCGGGGCGCGTTGCAGCGTGCCGGGCCAGTTCATCATTTCTGCCAGGTACTTTATCTCACCGCGCTGAAACAGCTTCTCAATATCAGCGGCCGTAATCTCTGCGCCGGCCGTTTCGAAAGGCGTGGCCGGAATACAGGACGGAGCGCCAAAATAAAACTTGAATGGCACCTTGTTCCCGTTCTCTATCATATACTCCACGCCTTTCAGGCCGAGCACGTTTCCGATCTCGTGCGGGTCCGAGACGGTGGCTACAGTGCCATGCGGCACGGCCAGGCGGGCAAACTCGCTGGGCACCAGCATGGAGCTTTCGATGTGCACATGGGCATCCACAAATCCGGGTAATATATAATTGGTAGCCGCTGTGGCCTCACGAACTATTTTAGAAATGCGGCCGTTTGAGACATGAACAGTGCCTTCGTAGATTTCTTGGTTATGTATGTCGACGATATGTCCGCTAATGGAAAAACTGGTAGGCATGGTAACAGGTGTTTGTTTTGAAAATTGCCCTTTTTGTGGGCGAGAAACGGTAAATTACTTTATATTTGCATTAAATTCAGTTGATTTGAGAAAGATAATTTCATACCTGATATTAGCGAGTTTTCTGGCAACGGGCCCACTGGCTGGCTGCACCGCCAAAACACCTCAGCAAAAAAAGACGGCATCTCTCAAAAGAAAAAGCAAGCTGGGCAATCTGCCTTGCCCCTGCGACTCTAATTAAATTCTCCATTTTTTCTCCCCTATGAAGAAAATAGTAATTGCACTCGACGGGTATTCCTCATGCGGCAAGAGCACCACGGCAAAATTAGTAGCCGCAGAACTTGGATACGCTTATATAGATACCGGTGCCATGTACAGAGCGGTTACATTATATTTTCTGCAGCACCACGTGTCGCTTACCAATCCCAAGGAAGTGAAGGACGCACTGGATCAGATAGAGGTTGAGTTTCACTACAACCCAAAAACAGCGCGCAACGAAGTTTATCTAAATGGCCTTAATGTGGAGGATGAGATACGTAAAATGTATATTTCAAACCAGGTAAGCGAAGTAAGCGTAGTGCCGGAGGTGCGCCATGCTATGGTGGCACAGCAACAGAAGATGGGGAAAAAACGCGGGGTAGTGATGGATGGCCGTGACATAGGAACAGCCGTTTTCCCGGATGCGGAGGTAAAGGTTTTTATGACCGCCGATGTAGACACCCGCGCCAGGCGCCGGCAGGAGGAACTGCTGGAGAAAAAGCAGTTGGTGAACCTCGACGAGATAAGGGAGAACCTGAAAAAGCGCGACCACATAGACTCTACCAGAAAAGAGAGTCCCTTGCGCCGTGCCGATGATGCGCACCTGCTGGACACCTCGCACATGACGATTGATGAGCAGGTGGAATTTGTGATGAATAAGGTAACTTCAAAAATATTAACAAACGAAATTTCTTTGCAGCAGAACTGAAGCAGAAAAGATGAACGTAACCATAGATAAAAACTCCGGCTATTGTTTCGGGGTGGAATTTGCGATACAGATGGCTGAGGATGAGATGGAGCACTGTGAAGAACTCTACTGCCTCGGAGATATAGTACACAACGGCATGGAAGTGAAACGCCTTTACAACAAAGGCCTCCGCATCATAGACCGTGAGCAGCTGCAGGAACTGCGAGATTGCAAAGTGCTCATCAGAGCGCACGGCGAGCCGCCGGAAACTTATAAACTGGCGCTTGAGAATAACATTGAATTAATAGATGCCTCCTGCCCGGTGGTGCTGAAACTGCAGAACCGCGTGAAGCACGCTTATGACGGAGGCAAAGCCGAAAACGGGCAGATTGTCATCTATGGCCAGATGGGTCACGCAGAGGTTATTGGTTTGGCGGGCCAGACTGGCGACGAAGCTATTATCGTAACAACGGAGGATGATTTACATAAAATCGATTTTACCCGCCCGGTTACCCTTTTCAGCCAGACAACCAAAAGCACGAAAGGCTTCTACCATATTAAGGCCCTGATCGAGGAACGTTTAAAGCAGGCAAACCAGGACAGTACCCAACCTGTTTTCGACGCCAACGACAGCATTTGCCGGCAGGTGTCTAACCGCGAACCGCAACTGGCTAAGTTTTCAACGGAGCATGATGTGATTGTATTTGTGAGCGGCAAGAAAAGCTCGAACGGGAAAGCGCTTTACAACGTATGTAAGCAGCACAACTCAAACAGCTATTTTGTAGAAAACGAAGAGGAACTGGAGGAAGCCTGGTTTGCCAATGCTGCCAGTGTAGGAATTTGTGGTGCAACGTCTACCCCTATGTGGCTGATGGAGCAGGTGGCTAACAGTATAGCTGCCATTGAGGCAGAGCCGGTGTAAAATATTACCGATATAATATATTGGCTTTTTTGCTACATTTAGGCTTTGCTTCGGCAAGGCCTTTTTTTTGTTAACATAAGCACATGAACCGATACTTCCGCTTTCTGAACATTATTTTTATGAGAAACATTTTCCGTTACTTCGTTAACGGACTCTTAATCATAGCACCTCTTGCGCTTACCGTGTTCATCGTGGTGGGAATAATTGACTGGTTAGACAGCCTGTTCGATTTAGGTGTGCCGGGGCTGGGTATTCTGCTAATGGTACTGCTGTTGACGCTGGTTGGCTTTATCGGCTCCTCTTTCTTCATCAAGCCCTTTATTTCTGTAACAGAAGGCTTCCTGCACAAAGTGCCGCTCGTGAGTATTATCTACTCCAGCATTAAAGACCTTTTTGATGCCTTCGTGGGCGACAACCAGAAGTTTAACCAACCAGTAATGGTAAAGATGACAGAAGACTCTGATAACTATAAACTGGGCTTTTTGACACAGGACACCCTGGATACCATTAATATAGAAGACAAAGTGGCCGTATACTTTCCGCACTCCTATAACTTTTCCGGAGAGCTCTTCCTCGTGCCGAAACGCAATGTCACTTTCTTAGACATTCCGAGCAGCGAGGTGATGAAATTCGTCGTATCAGGCGGAGTCTCTAAACTTTAATTGTTTATTATTTAGTTATTGAATGGTTGTTTGTTCGTTGCCCATTCCGGAAGAATCTTAATCCAAATCCTGCAAAAGGCTAATACGCTAGCGTATAATTGGGTAACAACAGGTGATAAGAAGCACCACGCTACATGTTCTAAGTCCCGCTGGGACTTTTCGCGTAACAGCAGGTGTTAACTTTAACGCCATTTAACAATTAAACCATTCAGCAATTAAGCTTTGCCCTACGTCATCATAAATAGCTCTAAACTGCACTACCGGGTCATTGGGCACGGCAGCCGCGTGATGCTGGCTTTTCATGGCTACGGACAGAACAGCGCCTATTACCACCCCATGGAGCAGGCGCTTGGCAACGACTATACCATTTACGCTTTCGACCTTTTCTTTCATGGTCGCAGCCACCTGCACAAGCGCAGCATGCCGCTGTCCAAAAAGTTTCTTCAGCAACTTATAGAGCATTTTCTGGAAAAAGAGCAGGTTCAGCGCTTTTCCTTAATGGGCTTCAGCATGGGCGGTAAGTTTGCTCTCACGTTGGTAGAATGCATGCCGGAGAAAATCGAGGAGCTGTTTCTGATTGCACCAGACGGTATCAGAACAAGCTTCTGGTACAACATTGCCACCTACCCCGGATGGTTGCAGCAGTTGTTTAAGCGCACGGTGGTAAAGCCGGATATGTTCTTCGGGCTGCTTCGCATGCTGGACAAATACAACATGGTGCATAAAAGCCTGCTGCGCTTCGCCCATTACCAAATGGACAGCACCTCTAAGCGTCTGCGCGTTTACCGCAGTTGGGTTGGGTTCAGGGAGTTAAACTTTGATATCCGGAAAATAGTGCGCCTGCTGAACAAGCACCACGTGGCCGTTACCATGTTCCTGGGGGAGTATGACCAGATAATAGCCCCTAAGCGGGTGGGGGTGTTTGTAGATGCGCTGGATAAGGGGGAGTTGGTTGTCCTGAAAACCGGGCACTCCTACCTGTTGCAGGATGTGGCGGCACTACTGCACCGGAAGCGCATGCAAGGCGGTCGCTAAAAGGACCACCGTAAAACATAGCCATCCTTTTGTGGTTCTGTCTGGAACAAACCCGTATTCCCCTTTAAACATTGTACCTTTGTACGAGTATACCTAGTTTGGATTCAGGGGTGATGCTGCCCTGGCTATTGCTACTTAAAGGGAGTATGCGCAATTTTAAACCCTAAAATCTTTACGAAGCCTTTCATAATGAAAAAACCACTAAGCTTTATCCTTTCAGTTTTTGCCGTTGCCACTATTAGTGTTGGCTGCTCTTCCAATGAAAATGCTGAGAACGAGGAAATCACCAAAACAGGACCAACTGAAACGCAGCAGGCGCTCGGTGAATCAGAGACTGGTATGCCAACAGGCCCCATTGATCCAGATCTGGAAAGAATTACGCTGCCGGAGGGCTTCCGCATAGACTATTACGCCAAGGATGTGGACAATGCCCGTTCGATGGCTCTAAGTGAGTCTGGAATCCTTTTCGTGGGCACCCGGGAGGAAGATAGGGTATATGCTGTGGTGGATGAAGACAAGGACGGAAAGGCTGACGAAGTAGTGGTAGTTGCCTCCGGTTTAACGATGCCCAATGGTGTCGCCATCCGAAACGGAGCCCTGTACGTGGCCGAGGTGAACCGTGTTATCCGGTTTGATAACATAGAGCAGACTTTCCGCAATAACCCAACACATGAGGTGGTGAACGACCAGTTCCCGAGCGATGCGCACCATGGCTGGAAGTACATTGCCTTTGGTCCTGATGACAAGCTGTATGTGCCTGTGGGCGCACCTTGCAACATCTGTAAGTCTGAGAATCCTATTTATGCCACCATCAACCGTATGGATCCGGACGGTTCAAACCTGGAGATTTATGCGGAGGGCGTGCGCAATAGCGTCGGTTTCGACTGGCACCCGGAAACAAACAACCTGTACTTTACAGACAATGGCCGCGACCTAATGGATGATAACACGCCGGCAGACGAGTTGAACCGCGCGACAGAGAAAGGGCAGCACTTCGGCTATCCTTTTTGCCATGCAGGTGATGTGCCGGACCCTGAGTTTGGTACACAGCGCAACTGCAGCGAGTTTGTGCAACCGGTGCAAAAGCTGCACCCGCACGGTGGCTCGCTGGGTATGAAGTTCTACACCGGTAACATGTTCCCGGAGGAGTATCGGAACCAGATTTTCATAGCAGAGCATGGCTCCTGGAACCGCTCTGAGAAAATAGGCTACAGTGTGGCAACCGTTACGATGGATGCCAACGGGCAGGCTTCTCATCAACCATTTGCCGAAGGCTGGCTGCAAGGGCAGGAGGACTGGGGGCGCCCGGTAGATGTGCTCCTGATGCCGGATGGCTCTATGCTGGTGTCGGATGATAAGAACGATGCCATTTACCGCATCACATACCGTAAGTAGAATGCTGAGTTATGAGTTGGTAAGGTGTAGTAGTAGCTTGAGTTAAGGTTGCTGCAACTTGAAGTGGTAAAAGCTTATATATAACCGTTACCCTCTCAATCTCATTTATAATTCAGCATTCATAACTCATAATTCAGAAAGGTCTATGAAAGAGGGAAAACAAGTCAATTCCAATTCTGAGAAAAGAATCATCGGGAGGCGCGAACTCGTCTCGCTTCCAGAACTGGACATCCATGAGATAGAGGCGAAGATAGATACCGGGGCTTATACATCCGCCATTCACTGTTCTAATATACACGAAGAGACAAGGTCAGATGGAACGATGGTAATTGCCCTGGACCTGCTGGACCCCTCGCACCCACAGTATAACCACAAGAAGCTCAGGTTTACAGAGTACGAACTGCGCGAGATTAAAAGTTCCTTCGGGGAGGTGCAGGAGCGGTACATCATCCGTACAAAAATAAAATTCTTCGATGAGACAATTGAAGCCGAGTTTTCGTTGTCGGACCGTAGTGATATGAAGTACCCCGTTCTTATTGGGCGAAAATTGCTGAAAGGCAGGTTTATAGTGGATGTATCCCGTAAAAACCTCGCACACAAACTAAAGATCAAACAAAACAAGAAATAAAGCATTTATGAAAATTGCTATTCTCTCCCGTGACCAGAAACTGTATTCTACCCGCCGCTTAGTAGAGGCAGCCGAGCAGCGGGGGCACCAGGCTGTTGTATTAGACCACCTGCGCTGTGACCTTGTAATTGAGCAGGGCGACCCCCATATTCTCTACAAGGGCGAGCGCTTAACCGACATAGATGCCGTTATTCCGCGTATTGGTGCTTCTGTTACCTTCTATGGCACCGCAGTGGTGCGCCAGTTCGAGATGATGAAAGTGAGAAGTGCCGTAGACTCACAGGCTATTGTGCGCTCCCGGGACAAACTGCGCAGCCTTCAAATCCTTTCGCGTGCCGGGCTGGGTATGCCTAAAACAGCTTTTACCAATTACTCGAAACAAACATCCGAACTGGTGAAAGAGGTGGGTGGCGCCCCGCTCGTGATTAAATTACTGGAGGGCACACAAGGGCTGGGCGTGGTATTGGCCGAGACAAGAAAAGCTGCTGAATCGGTGATTGAGGCATTCCATAACCTGAAAGCCCGCATTATTGTGCAGGAGTTTATATCTGAGGCCGGTGGTGCCGACATCCGTGCGTTTATAGTGAACGGCGAGGTGGTAGGCGCTATGAAGCGGCAGGGCAAGGAAGGGGAGTTTCGATCTAACCTGCACCGCGGCGGCAAAGCCATGCTGATTAAGTTGTCGCGCCAGGAAAAAGCAGCAGCGTTGCTGGCCGCTAAGTCGCTAGGCTTAGGCATTGCCGGTGTAGACATGCTGCAGTCCAAGCGCGGACCATTGATTCTGGAGGTAAACTCATCACCAGGGTTAGAGGGGATAGAGCGCGCCACGCAAAAAGATATTGCAGGAAGAATAATCGAGTATATAGAAGGGCTTCCGGACAGGCAGCAGAAGAAAAAAGTAAAAGAATAGATGCCTGAAACCATTGTTATAAACGGTAAAAGCATAGACCGTGGAGAAAAGGTGCTGACCAAACTGGCCATCAGCAAACTGCCCAGCGGTACCGTTATTGAAATCCCCATTTATGTATTCCGCTCCGTGCATGATGGCCCTGTGGTGCTGTTGATGGCCGGTATGCACGGCGACGAAGTGAACGGAACAGAGATTGTCCGGCGCATGCTCAGCAAGAAAATGCTGTACCCGCTGAAAGGAACCATCATTGCCGTGCCGGTGCTGAACATTTACGGTTTCCTTAATTTTTCGAGGGAGGTGCCCGATGGCAAAGACGTGAACCGCAGTTTTCCGGGCAACCGCGACGGCTCACTGGCCAGCCGCGTGGCGTACCGCTTCATGAAAGAGATAATACCGTACGTAGACTATGGCCTGGATTTCCATACGGGTGGCTCCAGCCGCGCCAATTACCCCCAGCTACGCTGTGTGCTGGCTGACTCACGAAACGAAGAACTGGCCAGGGCTTTTGGAGCGCCATTTATACTGAACTCCCCTTACCGCCAGGGCTCACTGCGTAAAGAGGCTGCAAAACTGGGGAAATCCATTATGGTGTACGAAACAGGTGAGTCGCTGCGGTTTGATGAGAAGGGAATAAGTTTGGGTATAGAAGGTACCTGCCGCGTGCTGCACCACCTGGGCATGATGACTAATTTCACGCCCCCACATGAAGAAAGCGTCGTATGTATGAAAGACATCTGGCTACGGGCAAAGAATGCAGGCTTGTGGCGCAGCTATGTCAGATTAGGCGAGTACATAAAGAAAAACCAGAACATCGGCAGTATCACGGATCCGTACGGGGAGATGGAAGTACGGCTGAATGCTCCCGCATCCGGCTACATCGTTGGCCTTAATAATATGCCCGTTGTAAACCAGGGCGATGCGCTGATGCATATTTCTTTCTAGTAAAGGTTAGATGTAAGATATTAGTTGAAGAGCATATAGTTGAGAAGAGCCGCTGTAAAAATTTGCAGCGGCTCTTCTCAACTATATAGGGTTTTAGGAGTAAAGCATGTAGGAGTTATTCCTGATGAATTGCGTATCAAAGCTATAAGAGTATGAAGAAGCGGAAGCCTTTTATAAGTAAGTTCAGATACCTGGTTCTGGCTGTTTTTTCTTGTTTAACGATGGGCTTGCAGTGTGATGAATATGTTGAACCTGAATATAGCCATATTATTCAGGAGACGCTAAGCTTAACACCTTACAAAAAAACTTATAATGTAGGCGACACTAATTGGGTTGAAACAAACCTAACGGGTAAATACCTATATGACACAAAGATTTTTCAGAGAGTTCTTATAGATTCTGTGTCCTTGCCTCTGAAGTTATTTTACCACGATCTTTATAAAAATCCTTCGAGTACAACAGGTGGTTTTGTAAAGGCTATACATCCTGATTTGGTCGAGAAACAAGACCCATACCTGTTCTTCTACTATGCCTGTAATCAACCTGACTATAAGTTTAAAGTTGGGCTTGTGCTGCTAACGCCCGGAATATACTCTTTGCGTATAAGTGACCAAAACTACTTCTCAAATTGCATAACACAAGCTTCTTATTCCAGAATCTACTATAAGTTTGATTTAGAGGATAGCAATAAAGATATTTTTCTGGCGATTCCTCCTATTTCTAGAGGTGGCCTGAATACAGATAAAATGGACGCGAAAGAGGAGTTTATAGTGCAGGTTGTATTATAAAATATTATCTGATTATAATAGCAGCCAAAAAGAGCTATAAACAAAACAGGCCTTGCTATACTTCTAGCGAGGCCTGTTCTATTCTAAAAATCTTTAGGGCTGAGTTTCAACAATCAACACTTAAAACACATAACGCACATGCAGTGCTGTGTCCCAAAAGCCGCCGCCGCGTGGGATGTTGAAGTATGGCTTTACATCGGCACCGATGGTGAAGGGAATATCACGGATATAGTACTCAAGACCAAGAATGCCGTCTACGCCTAAACCAACAACATTGTCGTCATAGTTTCTGTGGTTACGGTCATAGTAGTCGTGGCCGTTGTAGAAGCCCACATGGCCACCTAAGCCATAGTACCACTGCAGGCCACTGGCGTTAAATGCCTGCGCATGCTTCTCGTACAGTACCGTTATAACAGTGCCTCTGTACTTAAAGCTGGTGCTCAGGATGCCTTCTATTGCGGCATCACTCTGGATGAAATGCTTCACTGTGAGGCCGGATGCGGCACCACCCCTAAAACCAATACCTGTCTGGTATTCCTGTGCCTGGGCGCCAAAGCTCATGCAGAGCATGAGAGCAAGAGCGAATGAAAAGCGGTAAATAGTAGTCTTCATGAAATCGTTAAGAATTGATAAATAAGCAATAGACGTTGCTGTGCAGCATGCCGCAGCGGCTGCAAATATAGAAATTCTAACGAAGCAGAAAGTGACTATTGTGTGAGGAGGCGCTACTTTTTAGTTTCCTTTTTGTAGTTCTGCAGGTAAGCGGTCTTTTGGGTGCGCCGCCCAATCAGTTTAAAGAAAGATACAAAATTCTGATTATCAAGATGTAGTGCTTTTGCAAAAGGGTCTGGCTGGCCTTCCTTCTCAAAGTCCTTTACATACTGTTCCCGCACGTGCTGTGCTTCTTCCAGTTCCTGCGCCGCCTCTATGTGCACCAGCCCCGTTTTCTCCCATAGTTTGCGCCACCAGTCTACAGTGTGGATAAAGTACCAGTACTTCTGGTAGTCCTCGCGCAGGAAGTCCGGTACCTGCTCCAGCGAGTCTATTTCTTTTGTAAAACAGACATCTACTATCGCCAGATAGCCTTCCGGCTTAAGGAAACGGGCAATGTAAGGGAGGTACTTTTCGTCGGTGCCGAAGTAGGTATAGGAGTCTACTACAATTACTACATCAAAATACTCTTCAGCAAAGGGCAGAGCACGTGCATCAGCCTCCAGCGGAGTAACTTTTCCCTCGCAGCCTGCATCCAGTATGCGCTGGTAATTGTCGCTGGCCGATATGGCATTGTCTACGGCCCAGACGTCTACGCCGAACTCTTTTGCCAGGAAAATGGAGCTGATGGCTTTGCCGCAACCTAAATCCAATACCCGCATGCCCGGCTTCAGTTCCAGCGACTTCGTTAGGCTCTCGAGGTTGAAGAGCACATTCTCCCCCATGGAGTGCTGGCGCACCCATTCCGGATCATAGTTTGAAACCTTCGGAAAAACGTGCTGTAGTGGTTGGGAGGGCATAAAAATGAAAATGTGTCTGCCTGCAACTGTACGGTAGGGAGGCGCTAAAGTTTGGCGCCCAGTCCGGCAATGTCGTCTGATGGGTGGATGTGCACGCCCGGTTTGTCCTGAGAAGCAGCGTAGAGCATGCCTTTGGCCACTGTTTCGGCTTCTATGGGCTTGTACTTTTCCAGCGGTCCAATCATCAACCCGCTCAGGGGCTTCATGATTTTAGACGCCAGTTCCTCGCCAGTGCGCTGATCTTCCCGCTCACCCAGCAGCAGCGATGGCCGGAAAAAGTGCGTGGCTGTAAAAGGCTGTTGTTGCACATGCTGTTCCATCTCGCCCTTCACTTTGTTATAAAATATCATGGAGCCGACATCGGCACCCATAGCAGAAACTACGATGAATTGAGCCGCGCCTTTGTTAGCCGTGATTTCCGCTAATTGCACTACGTAGGTGTGGTCTACTTTATAAAAAGCATCTTTGGAGCCTGCTTTCTTAATAGTAGTGCCGAGGCAGCAGAATACATCATCGGCCACCAATGCGGAGGCGTGATTTTTAAAGTTGTCAAAGTCCATCACCCGCTGTTCCAGGTTAGGGTGTATCAGGGGCAGTTCGCGGCGGCCAATCGAAATTACTTCGCTGTAACGCTGGCTCCTCAGGAGCAGGTTCAGCAGGTGGCCGCCTACAAGTCCGCTGCCTCCTGCAATAAGGGCAGTCCTCACTTTTTGCATAGGGTTGTTCTCTTACGCAGACAGTACGTTCTTTAGGGCTGTATAGTCTGAAAAGTGTAGTAGATTAACCCAAAATTGTTGTTTTGGAGTACCTGGAGTATTGTGACTACATTGTCAAATTGCGCCTCACATTGTTTTGCAGGCCCTGCCTTAGAGCATGTTTAAATTTCGTTTTTGGATGCGAAAATTGTCCATGAAGGGTTCTGGCGAAACGGTTTTGGAGCTTCATAGCAGCGCTATGGAGCGAGAAAACTGTGAAGTCAGGTTCCTTTATGGGCAGTTTGCAGCGCAAAGGATGAATTTTAAACATGCTCTTATAGCCCGATTTTACTCCAAACCAAAAGGTGTAACGTTCAGAACTATTTCAAGCGGATGCTGCCCTCCTCCAGTTGTATTTTGCCTGCTTTATAAAGCCCTCCAATAGCGCGCTTAAAGGTTTTCTTGCTCATGCCCAAAGTCTTGTAAATATCTTCCGGAGTGCTGCTGTCGGAGAGGGGTAGCCAGCCGTTGCCCTGCTTTAGCAAGCCTATTATTTTTTCAGATGCCTCGTCAGCCTCACTGAGAATGGTGGCATTAGGCTTGCGCAGCGTTACGTCAACCTTGTTGTCCGGGCGGATGGCTTTGATGTAGCCGGTGGTTTTGTCGCCTAGCTGCAGGTCCTGGAATACCTCATTCTGGTAAAGCATGCCCATGTAGGCGTTGTTAATAATCACCTTTATGCCGATGTCTGTAAAGCCTGCCACCAATAGCTGTACTTCTTCGCCTTCTGTCAGCTGCATGTCCTCGTTCTGCAGGTACTTCCCCAGTTTAGTGGTCGCCACCACGCGGTCTGAGGTTTCATCTAAATAGAGGTATACACAGTACTTGCGGCCCACCTGCATTTTGTCTTTCTGGTTGGTGAGGGGCACCAACAGGTCCTTCTCCAGTCCCCATTCCAGGAAAGCACCGAAAGGAGCGGTATCGGTACAGGTGAGGCAGGCAAACTCGCCCACTGTGGCATAAGGCTCCAGGTCGGTGGCGATAATACGGTCTTCCGAGTCGCGGTACACGAACACGCGTACCGTGTCGCCCACCTGTGCTCCTTTGGGAATATATTTGGCCGGTAGCAGGATGTCCCCGTCCTCAGAGGTAAGGTATACCCCAAAATCCACTTCACGTGCTATCTCCAGTTCATTGTAATTGCCAAGTTCTACCATAGTTTTATCTTCTGTGTGTTTGCTGTTATACGGGAATGCCTTTACAAATTTAATGAAATCCTGCCCCGGTTAAAAGATATGGCAAAGGATATAGAAGGAGCGTGTTATATATTCCGGATAGTGTGTTAAAATGTACAGGCTTTTCTGTTGCTCTGGAAACAAAGAAGGCAGCCCGTTGTCAGGCTGCCTTCTTTGTTTCAGTTGTGTTTTGGCTTAAGCCTTTTCTTTAGAAGTAGACTTTTTAGCAGTCGTTCTCAGGCCTTTTGTGCCCGTTGAGGCTTTGTCATCTTCCTCCAGAATATCTCCTGGTTTGTGCAGTAAACCAATTGTAAGGCCGTCTTCGCCCAGGAAGTGCTCAATGTGGTGGCAACGGTCTTCTGTTTTGAACAGAATGCCTTCCAATAGCGTCTTTGTGCCGAAGTCACTGTGTTCCATGGCCAGCTTAATAGACTTGCGCAGTTCTACGGCAATGGTTTTCTCGTCTTCCATGTCCTTCTGCAGCATCTCCCGAATACGGAACTCTCCTTCCTCCTCATGCTCAATGTAAGAAAGCTCTATCTGCTTTGCCGGGTGGCAGGTTGGTACAACGCCCATCACGGTCAGTCGCTCTGCAATTGCATCGTACTGCTCATGAATCTCAGTATAGTGTTCTTCAAAAAACAGGTGCAGGTCGCGGAACTGTGGGCCTTCAACGAGCCAGTGGTGCTTGTGGTACTGGTTATATAAGATAATGAAGGAGGAAAGGTGGCGGTCAAGTTCTTTTGCCATTTTAGTGGCCGTGTCTTTTGTTAAGCCAACCGGATTTCCTTCGTATTCTGATTTTTCTCTAACTTTTTCCATAGTATTTTCTTGTATTCTTAATGCTTTCTATACCTCTTAAACAGGTAAAGCTTTCAAAAAGATACGTAGGAATTTAATAAAAGTCAGCTACGCCCGGGCGCGTAAACTGGAAGTCCTGGAAGTCGTAGTAGGGCCGCGAGGTGTTGAAAATCCGGAAGGCTTTGATTTCCTCGTTGATTGGAAGCTGCGGATAATAGCTCAGGGAGAACTGTATGGTGCTGAAAGACAGGTACTCGTTCCGGAAGCGGAGCCCGACGCCATAGCCGCGGTATGGTGCTCCTTTGAAAGGGGAGCTTTCGCTTTGGGAAGATAGCCATGCGAAATCTGCAAAAACGACTGTGGCCAGCTTAAATCCAAAGAGAGAGAACGGAGTATAGAGGTTCGCTTCATAGTTTAACGCGACACGGCGGGAACCTCGCAAAAGGGTGGAGCGAAAGCCCCGCAACCCGCTCTCGTCATTAATGGAAAGCAGTTCTTCCGGGTTACGGTTGATGCCCCACGTGCCCCGGCCCCAGAAAAACTGGCGCAGTTTCCAGTTGCCCCACTCCGACAGCTTTGTGAAGTATAACGTTTCCAGTTGCAGTACACCCTGTTCCCATTGGCTATCCCGCACAAAAGAGCCGTAAGAAGCTTTGCCATACAGGTAGCCGAAGTCAGTTTGGTATTTCGCCATGGACACTGAAGCGCCAAAGTATTTCCGGTCCCGGAGGTCGCCTTCTTCATAGCCTGTGGTCAGGGAGAGGAGGGTGCCTGTCGGAATATCCTCCGTTCTACCAAATCCGAAAAGGTAGCGGTCTTTATAATATTTCCGGATGCTGTAACCCAGGCTTCCCATCACCAGCGTGTTGTCCTGAAAGCTGTCAGATGGTTTGATAGAGTAGTCTGTGCGGGTAAAGCGGAGCCCGAGTATGAGCCGGCTGCGGGGCTCATACCCCAGGTTATAAGATTTAAACCTGAAAGAGCGGCCCAGCCAGACATCCTGCTGGTTATAGCCTAAATTGGCATAACGGGCTATGGTGTCTTCAGAAGTAGGGGCTAACATGATGCGTTGTTCTATCCAGTTTACTCCTAAAGCACCGGCATACCTGGTGTTGGTAGAGAAGAATTCGCGACGCAGCAACACACTTTTCTCTTTATAGAAGTTTTTGTCTACGTAGGCCATGTCGGCGGTAATATAGGTGCGCCCGATGTTCTCGATGGTATAGTAGCCGGCTGCTTCCCAGGGGCGGGGCCTGGTGGTTATACCAAAGCGGTAGGAGCCTTCCACCTGGTGGCCCTGGCCCAGGAAATTTAACTCACGCAGCGTAATGCGTCCCCGGCCGGAGGAGGGATCAAGAGAGCCGGAACCGCCCAGGCTAAAAATGTCTCTTGTGATGACGAACACATCCACGCTGTCTTCGGTAGTAGTTTCCTCATTCACTATAATGCGGGCATCTAGAATGTACCTTGTCTGGCGTAGTAAACGCTCAGACTCTACAAGTGCCAGTGGCTCTAGGGGAGCATCCTTCTCGAAGAGCAATTTATTACGAATAAGGCCGCGCCCCGTTCTCATGTGCAGGGAGTTGCCAGCCTTTTCAAAGAAATTTTTGGGTGCTTTGGTGGTATCGTGGACGGAGTAGCCAAAGGGCTTCATTCCCATAAAATCGATGCGGCGCACAATCTTGTATGTGTGCTTCTCATACTCTTTCTCAATCAGCTCGGCATCCAAACCATACACTTCCTCACCTCCCCGGTCAAACACCAGCACGGCCTTCAGTAGTTTACCCATGATGGTCTTTCGCTCCGACATCTGCCGCAGGTTCTCCATTACACGGTCATCGAACTTCTGTTTTGTGGTATCGGTGAGAGTGGAGTCTTGTTGGAGTGGGGGAGTTGCCTGCTGTGCCTGGCACACCTCCACCAGCAGCAAGAGCAAGCCGATAAGGCATGCTAATGGTAAACAGCGGAAGAAATGGTGTGAACAAAACATGAACAGAAGTTAACCGTGCTCGGGTATAGATTTTTGTGGCTACTAATATAACGCTTTATTATGCCAATAGTGTTTCCTCCTGTTCATAATATAGCGTCTGAACCATGGGAGCTTAACTGAATAGCTGCATAGTGTATCAGCTATACTAATATTTTTAGTTTATCAACAGGTGTTGATAACATTGTGAATAAAATTTGCTAAAAATATTGGTTTATATGCCTGCTTGGCTGTACCTTTAAAACATCAAAAGTACAGAAGGTCAAGTGTATGGACAGTAGGATAACTGAGAAACTAAAGATATTAGCAGATGCTGCAAAGTACGATGTTTCCTGCTCTTCCAGCGGCGGGAAGCGCAAAAATGAGAACAAAGGTTTAGGAAATGCCGAGGGGATGGGAATCTGCCACAGCTATACAGAAGATGGACGCTGTGTATCGTTGCTCAAGATTCTGCTCACCAACTTCTGCATTTACGACTGTGCTTACTGTGTTACACGCAAAAGCAATGACGTGGAACGGGCTGCCTTTACGGTGCAGGAGGTAGTGGACCTCACCATTAACTTCTACCGCCGCAATTATATTGAGGGGCTGTTCCTTAGTTCCGGCATTTTCAAGAATGCGGACTATACCATGGAGCGCCTTGTGCGGGTGGCTAAAAAGCTGCGGCAGGAGCACAAGTTTAATGGCTACATTCACCTGAAGACAATACCAGGAGCCAGTGAAGAGCTGATAAAAGAGGCGGGGCTGTATGCCGACAGGCTGAGCGTAAACATTGAGCTGCCATCGGAGGCAAGCCTGCAGCAGCTGGCACCGGAGAAAAACTATACTGAAATCCTGCTGCCGATGGGTTCCATCAGTCAGCAACTGCTACAGGCAAAGGAAGAGAAGAAGCTGTTCAGGTCGGCGCCTGCCTTTGCGCCTGCCGGCCAGAGCACGCAGCTGATTGTGGGTGCCTCGGCTGAAAACGACCACCAGATTCTGCAACTCTCCAGCCAGTTGTACAAGTCCTATAGCCTGAAGCGCGTGTACTATTCCGGCTATGTGCCGGTGAGCAGCGATAACCGGCTGCCTATTATCACGGAGCCACCCATTATCCGGGAGAACCGCATTTACCAGGCCGACTGGCTGATGCGCTTCTATGGGTTTGATGCGAAAGAGATTGTAGACGAGCTGCACCCGAACCTGGAACTGGATATTGACCCGAAACTGGCCTGGGCGCTGCGTAACCGGTTTACTTTTCCGGTGGAGATAAACACAGCCGACTATGAAATGATTTTGCGGGTGCCGGGCATCGGGGTGAAATCAGCTAAAAAGATTGTGTCGGCCAGAAGGTTTACACAGCTAAACTTCGAGCACCTGCGCCAAATGGGCGTGGTGCTGAAACGGGCAAAATATTTTATCACCTGCCAGACCAAAAGCCTGCAAAGGCAAGAACTCGACTCGCAGCAGATTCGCAACAAGATTCTGTTTGGTGATGGTTCTGTGCGCAGCGCGCTGCTAACGCAGCAGCTGGATTTGTTCCGCCAGGTTGGCTAATACCGGGCATATGTTCCTGCATGTGAGAGGAAAAAAGAAGGGAAAGCCTTGTGTTCAGCATCATATGACTTTGAGAGCGATGGCCGCAGCAAAAAAGAAAACAGTCAAGTCAAATCATACCTCTAATTCTGTTCAAACTAAAGAAGTTACTGTCATGAGAAAAAATCAGAAGGTTGCCCGTGTGTCTCTTTGCTGTAAACTGAATATGCTGGTGCCGCAGCTGCAAAGCCTGTCCGCCAGAATGCAGTCTGAGTCCGGAGACAAAAACCGCAACAGCTATAACGGGAATAAATAACATAGCCTGTACGCCCATGCACCTATACACCTACGATGGTACTTTTGAAGGGCTGCTGACGGTGGTGTTTGAGGCCTATGAGCGAAAAAGCTGGCCTGCCAGCATTGAGCAGGAGCAAGTGGCGCAGCCCAGTATGTTCGGCGAAACTATTGCGGTAATAGCAAACGAGCAGAAGGCACAGCGCGTGTGGCAGGGGCTACAGAAAAAGCTGTCAGCGGGAGCCTTGCAGGAGCTTTATTATACCTACCTTTGGGAGCAACCGGGGTTTGAGCGCATCATTTTTGACTACGTTCGCTTAGTTTTCGAAACAAAGGAAAACATTGAAGGCAATTTTGCCGCGCCCTGTGTGCTGCAGGTGCAACAGGCGGCAAAGCAGGTGCACCGCGAGAAGCACCGCATGGAAGCTTTTGTGCGTTTCCAGAAAACGGCGGATGAGCTGTTTTATGCCACTATTTCCCCTGATTTTAATGTGTTGCCCCTTATTCTGAATCACTTCGGGAAGCGGTATGCTGATCAGCGTTGGGCTATCTATGACACCCGCCGCCGCTATGGTGCTTATTATGACCTGCATGCCATCACTTTCATGAAGTTAGAGTTGCCGCCACAGCAGCGTGCCAGTGTACCCGCTGCGGCCATGGATGCGGAAGAAGACAAATACAGGCAGCTGTGGCAGGTATACTTCGACCACGTGAATATACCGGAGCGGAAGAACCCGAAACTGCACCTGCGCCACATCCCCCGGCGCTACTGGAAATACCTGTCAGAGAAGCAGCCTCAGGTGCTGCGGTAGCAGCTTCTTGTGCATCAAATCATATTTTGTACTAAAAATGGAAAATAACTGCACTTATGTTGCAACCATTTTCCCTAAAATACGTTCAATATGATATATATTACTTTTAAGTTGTATCTGCAGGTAAAGGATTAGGGGAGAAAATCGCTTTGTTCTTTACGCTGCGTAAAACATATTATGCACTATGAACACAAGGGTACGAAAGAAATTAATTCAAGTAGCCCGAGGTCGGGCGCACCTGATGTCCTTCCAAAATCTAATCTACGAGGCTGAACTCGGCCTGAATTTAGAAAACACCTATGAGAAGTCGATGCTGACTGAGGTAATCGACGAGATTTCAGAAAAAGAGCATGCTGCTGGCAGACCTTTGCTCAGCGCGTTGGTGCGGGTGAAAGGACAAAAAAACCAAGGCGACAACTTTTTCAGGCTTTGTGAGCGTCTCGGCTATGGCAGTTGGAAAGATCTGAAACGAAATCATAAGTTTATCCAGGAGCAGCGGGAAGCTTGCCGCGAATTCTGGCAGGACGGTAAAAATTTTAAGTCCTATCTGTAGCATAACATGAGGTAGAGCCTCCGAAAGAAAAACAGTGAGTTTAAAAGGTAGAGTGGTAGCAAGGGAACATCCAGGCTGCCACTCTACCTTTTTTGTGCATCTAAACATCTCTTAAACACCACATACTCCTCCTCCTGTGGTATCAAACAGCAAGCTCCAAAATTCTTACTGCTGCTTTCATTAGTGCAATTGAAATCCAACTGGTGAGAACTCTCTTTCTTATTTAAAAAGCGTGGCATCATCGAAAAAAATAATCCTGCCTTAGCAGTTTAATAACAACTGCTTCTTAAAAAACGACTCCAGAAGTATAGTGAACATGCTGACTTAGAGAATTCTTTTACCGCAATGAGGAAGTAATTTAAGCCAAGTGCTATTTTGAACTTATTCATGCCGTTGTATGAGTGCTTCATCAGGACCTGAAAAAAAACCGGCAGGCAGGTGGCTCAAAGATACCTATTACTGAGTTTCGAGTGAAATAGATCAGATATTATATATTTTATTTGAATATATAAAGGAATATTATTTTATTTATACGATGCTTAGAGGGAGGCGAGTCATTGCCGCTTACGTTCAGGTCCTTTCTTTATGCTACAGAGGCGCTTTATACATCTATACCTAATTCATTCACTTTACAACAGCTTATCTATGAAAGCAAAAATTTCTACTAAACTTATTCTTTTATTTTTCCTGGTATGCTGCTCCTGGTCGCAGGTGCGGGCACAGGCTGCTAAATTCGGCAAAATTGATGAGGCAGAACTTACCATGCGCACTTATGAAAAAGATACCAGCGCAGCCGCAGTTATTTTGTCAGACTACGGTTATACTCATTTCAACCTGATAAATGAGCTACAGGTAGTAACGGAGCGCCATATCCGCATTAAGATTCTGAAGAAATCAGGTTATGATTGGGCAAATATAACAGTACCTTATTATCAGCACGGTTCTACAAGAGATAGAGTAGGTAGCATTAAAGGGTTTACCTATAACCTCGAAAACGGTAAAGTGCAGAAAGAGAAGCTGGATTCTAAAACTGTTTTCGACGAGCAACGAAGTGAGTATTGGTACATGAAGAAGTTCACGATGCCCAATGTAAAAGAAGGGTCCGTGATTGATGTGAGCTACGTTATTACGTCTGACAGGGTGTACAATATGCGTGAGTGGGAGTTTCAGTCAACTATCCCAACGGTATGGAGCGAGTACCGTGCACGAATTCCACAATACTTCGATTATAAGTTCCAGATGCAGGGATACCATCCATTGCACAAAAGCGATAATCAGAAGCAGAGTGGCAATGAAATGATCAACAACTCCTATGTGTGGGCGATGAAAGATGTGCCGGCCCTAAAGGAAGAGAAGTACATCACATCGCTCAGTGATTACCAGTCTAAAATAGAATTTGAGCTGCAGCAAGTGAACATACCCGGAAGAGGCACTGAGGTTATGACCGGAAGCTGGAGCAAAGTAACAGATGACCTGCTCGGGGATCACTCCTTTGGCATACAGCTAAACCGCAGTGGTTTCTTTAAGGAGGATCTTGCCGCTATCAGTGCAAAGTATAAGGAACCGGAGCAGCAGATGCAGGCTATTTTTGAGTTGGTGAAGTCGCGGATGAAATGGAATGAGAAGTACGGCATTTATACTAGCAACCCAATCCGGAAAGCATATGACCTGCGGCAGGGAAGTGCTGCAGAAATTAACCTGCTGCTTACTTCTATGCTGCTGGAGGCAGGGCTGGATGCAGGGCCGGTGCTGGTGAGCACCCGGGAGCACGGCCGTGTTATAACGTCTTACTCTCCGATGCTAAATAAATTCAATTATGTGATAGCGCATGTACAGGTGGGCGGCAAGGAGTATCTGCTGGATGCCACAGATCCGCTTTTGCCTGTAGGCATGCTGCCGTTTCGCTGCCTGAACGGAAATGGCCGCCTCATAAAGAAAGCGGACCAGCGTTGGGTAGAACTGACAGCGACTACCTCCCTTACTAAACTATTCAACGCCACAATCACCATCAACGAACAGGGGGAGTTAACAGGTACTGGTCACGAGTCTGCTGGCGGTTACCGTGCCCTTTACCTGCGCAAAACTATTTTAGAGGAAGGGGAGAGCAAATATGCCGAGCGCATAACCAAAGAAATAGGTGATTTTAAAATGAGTAAGCCTGAAATCAAAAATCTGCGTGACATTAATAATGCGCTGGATATTATTTATAACATCAGCGCCAGTGGCAGTGGTCAGGCCAATCACATCATTTACCTGAACCCCATGCTGGGGCAGGCAGAGAAGGAGAACCCTTTCAAGCTAAATGAGCGCCTGTATCCTGTTGACTTTGGTACCCCGATAGATGAGACTTATATCTGCCGCTTTACTATACCAGCCGGTTATGAATTAGATGAAGTTCCCAAAAGTCTGGTTGTGAACCTGCCTGAGAAAGGCGGCCGCTTCATGTATGTGGTGCAGCAGGAGGGAAACAGCCTGCAGGTGATGAGCAAGGTAAACATCAGCAGACCCGTTTTCTTTGCACCGGAATATGCCTATCTCAAAGAGTTCTACAACCAGATAATTGCGAAGCAGGCGGAGCAGATTGTGCTGAAAAGAATCGCAGCAAACTAAGCCCGGCCGCCACAGCCACCTTTTTATCTGATAATAAACTTATGTAAATTTTTTATGTGCAAGAACTATATCTTTCTCTGGGTTGTGGTTAGCCTGCTGCTCCTGCAGTTACAAACAAAGGCAGGTAGCCAAAACAGTGTTAGCGAACCTTCAGAGGATACCAATATTATTATTCACTCAGAGGAAACCGTGTTTACCGTTGAATCGCTTAAAAGTGGTACAACAAAATATAAGGTGTCCATCACCATCCTGAACAGCAATGGCAACCACCGGGCAAAGCAATATGTGCACTACGACAAGTTGCGGAAGGTGCAGTATATCAAAGGTGCCTCTTATGACCGGTCAGGCAAGAAAATAAAAGCTCTCAAGAATAAGGATATCACAGATGTAAGTGCCATCAGCGACTTCTCGTTATATGAAGATAACCGGGTGAAGATTGCAGACCTGACCCATACAGTGTACCCGTACACCGTTGAATTCGAATATGCGCTCACATCAGAAAATCTGCTGTTTTACCCCATTTTTAATCCACAGGACGAAGAGCACCTGAAAGTGGAGAAGGCAAGCTACGAGGTGCAGATGCCGGTAGGAATGAGACTGCGTTACCTCGAAAGCAATATGCCGCAACCGGTGAAGAAAACAACCACTGCCACACACGAAGTATATACCTGGCAGGTGCAAAACTTGGAGCCGGTAGAAACAGAGCCTTATGGCCCTGAACTGGAAGAACTCGTGCCTGTTGTGCGCACAGCGCCAACTGATTTTGAGGTAGAAGGCTACAAAGGCAACATGGAGAGTTGGAAAAGCTATGGTTTATGGGTGGAGCAACTGAACAAAGGCCGTGATGTGCTGCCGGAGGCAACGAAGCAAAAGCTTGTGGAAATGACAGCCAAAGCGAAGACACCGGAAGAAAAGGTGCGGATTGTATATGACTACCTGCAGGGTAAAACACGCTATGTGTCCATACAACTGGGTATTGGCGGCTGGCAGCCATTCGAAGCCAACTTCGTGGACAGCAAAGGCTACGGCGACTGCAAAGCCCTCACCAACTATACACAAGCTATGCTGAAAACGGTTGGTATAAACTCGTACCACGCCCTGATTCGCGCCGGAGGCGGTGTGCCGGATATAAAGACTGATTTTCCGAGTAGCCAGTTTAACCACGTGGTGCTGTGTGTGCCAATGGCTAGCGATACGCTCTGGCTGGAGTGCACCAGCCAGACAGAGGCGGCCGGTTATTCGGGTAGCTCTACCGGTGGCCGCCATGCGCTGCTGATAACACCTGAAGGAGGCAAACTGGTAAAAACACCTGATTACGCAGCCGTTGATAATGCCCAGCTACGTCATATCAAAGTAAAGCTGGATGAGAAGGGCAGCGGCAGCGCCAGCGTGACAACCCGCTACACCGGCATGCAGCAGGAGGCGCGTGACAATGCTATTCAGAACCTGGAGCCTGAAGAGCAGCGCAAATGGCTGTACCAGCAGGTGAAGATTCCTGCCTTTGAGATAGAGAAATATGCTTTTGCGCAACAGAAGGACAGGTTGCCAGTTGTAACAGAGCAACTGGAGCTTAGTCTTCGCCAATGTGCCACTATCAGCGGCAAACGTATGTTTGTCTCGCCTAACCTGATGAGCAAGTGGACGTATGTGCCTAACCAAAAGGAAAAGCGGCTAACGGAGGTCGTGCGTGGCATGGCATTTCTGGATGTGGATACGGTGGAGTTTGAACTGCCGGTTGGCTATACGGTAGAGTATCTGCCCCAGGAAGTAGTGCATCAGTCTGTTTTCGGGGAGTACAAAGCCTCTGTAAAAGTAGACGGACAGCGGGTTATCTACATGCGTAGCATGCAAATGGGCAAAGGCCGCTTCAAACCGGAGTCTTATGCACAGTTGATAACATTCCTGAACAATGTGATTAAATTTGATAGCCAGCAGGTGGTCTTTGTGAAGAACATTCCGTAAAGCCGCAATATAAATCTGAACGTCTTAACCAGGTAGTAACTAAAACCTATGTAACACATAAGTCATAAGTAGAACGCAGGCCTTTGAAAGAATTTTAAATAATTCTTTCAAAGGCCTGCGTCTTTTCAGAGGTGGCTCCGTCATCAGGGTGTAAATGAAAAAAAACACCTAAAAGAATAATAGCCATGAAAAGATTCCATGTAAACGTACGCGTAAAGAACCTGCAAGAGTCAGCAGCTTTTTACACCGCCTTATTTGCTACACCGCCTACTGTTTTAAAAGAAGACTATGCCAAATGGATGCTGGAAGACCCGCGCATCAACTTCGCCATATCGCTGCACCCGGAAAACGCCGGCATCGAACACCTGGGTATTCAGGTAGAAAGTGAGGAAGAACTGGCAGAAGTATACGGCAACCTGAAAAGCGCGAAAGGTGCTATCCGGGAAGAAGGAAAATGCACCTGCTGCTATGCAAAATCAGAAAAGTCGTGGATAACCGACCCGCAGGGTGTGGACTGGGAAGCATTCTATACGTTTGGTGAGGCAACCGTTTATGGAGAGGGCGCTAACGCCCGCACCAAAGAGCCAGAAGCAGCAATTGCCCATTAGTGCAAGACAGAGCAGGTGCAGAAGCAGCCGTACCTGAACAAAGATATGGCTGCTTCTGCACTTGCTCTGCCTTTCTTCAGATAGGGAATAAGCTGTTGCTATTCTGGTTGGTTTTTATGAATTTAATAATGGGAAAGTTTTACACCGAGTGCCTTAATCATACATCAAAGCAGATAGCGGAACATGGAAAAATGTTGTACTAATCCCGAGTTAAACAAAGCTGCTGCCACAGGCTCCTGTGCTGCCGTGGCGCCTGTATTTCTGGCTTACGAAGCACAACTGAGAGGCTTCGTGCAGAAGCGGGTACAGGACAAGGAAGAGGCAAACGATATTCTGCAGCAGCTCTACCTGAAACTGTACAAGAACTGCGAACAGCTGCAGGAAGTGCATAACCTAAAGGCCTGGCTATACCAGATTACCCGCAACACGGTCTATGACTTCTTTCGGGAAAGTAGTCGCCGCCAACCCTTGGGCGCCGAAGCAGAATTGCCAGAGGAGGAACTGCCCGAGCAGGCCCGCCATGAGGTGGAGGCCCTGGTGGAACCGCTGATAAATTTGTTGCCACTGGAGTACGCAGAACCGCTCCGCATGAGCGAACTGGAAGGCATCAGCCAGAAAGAAATCGCGGAACGGTTGGGTATTTCCTACTCTGGCGCCAAATCCCGCATCCAACGCGGCCGCGAGAAGCTGAAGCAGCTGTTCCTGGAGTGCTGCCATCTCGAATTTAGCCACAACGGGCAAGTGATCAGCGCACAAGTGAAAGCCAGCTGTAGTGGTTCGTTATCTGATGCTCGTTAATTGTTGTTCATTTTTTCGTAGCACGTATCGCGTATTAGGTAGCCAGATGTGACTTTGAGCAGGCGCCCCCACTGCCTTAGGTGAGCCTGGGGCTTCCAGGTGCAGCTAACGGCAAATTTTCGAGTTACGAACAACGAGTAACGAGCAACTAAAACTTATACCGCACCTGCGCCTTTACATCTGATCTTCTGGGGCCTTCAATGGTTTCTAGGGAAGAGCCGATGGTGTCCTGGTTGCGGTAGTGTGTTATGCCATACTTAATCCAGATATCCAGGTCGCGGAGGGGCCGGAACTGCAGCAGCGCGTAGAGGCGGGTACCTTTCCCGCTGAATGCCGGTATAGAGAAGGCTCCTAACACGTCGCGCTCATAGGCATATTGGCGGGTGTCATAGCTGTCGGTGTCGAAGAGGGCGTAGCGGGTGCTGAGGCGAATCTTGTCAAAGGTAAAATTCACATCCTGCGCAATCAGGTAGCCCGTGGTTTGCGGCGATTCGTGGCTGTAGGTGCTAAACTGCACCCGCGACTTTAGATTGAGCGTGCGGGTAGGGGTGGTTTCGAAGTAGACCAGGTAATTCCGGCGATCCGTCTGTGCTATATAGTCTATGTTAGTGCTGTTGTTCACTATGTTACGCCCCTTGCTCTCATAGCGCATCTGGGCGTAAAGGCTGCTTTGGCGGTTGGGCCTGAAGTATAGCCGGACCAGGTATTCATGACCATAAGAAGGTGCATCTACCAGGTAGCGGAGCCACGGAAACCGGAAACGATCGTAGTACGCCGTGATTTCCCATTTGGGCATAGGCCTGATTTTAATGCCTGTGTAAAAGCCCTGCTCATTGATGTTTCGGGTGCCCTCGCCAAAGGCGCTTCCGTAGAAGGTGTGGAAGTTACGGGCATAGTAGCGGTAAAGCATCGACAACTCTATGTTATTGGATAGGTTGGCGATGAGGCCGTTTACGCTGCCAATGCCACTGCTCTTACTCATAGCTGTTTCCCCGAACAGGTACACATTCTGCCAGGTATAGCTGTAGTTGGCGCCGATGTTATAGTTGCTGGTGCCGTTAAACTCGAAACGCTGATAAGGTGCTCCCGCCTTCTGAATAGGCGAGCTGTAGTGGGTGCCCATGGCGGTAATGCCCGCTGAAAAGGCTCTGTTATCAGATTTGTAGTAGGCGTTTGCGCCGTACACCTGCTCCCGTGCCTGGTGCTTGTTTGCCAACTCGGTAGGGGTGCGGTGGAAGCCGGTGGTCTGGATGCCTGTGAAGTAGTTGTTAAAGGTGCTCAGTGTGTCAAGTTGCGCCTGCAGGTTGGCATCTACCCGTTTGTTGGAGTAAAAGCCGGTGACATCTATTTTGCCTGCTGTATACGTAACCGCTGCTCCTCTCAGAAAAGCATATTCCAGCACTGAGTTATAGGGCCTGATGCCCAGGTTTGCTCTGCTTACCGTGGTAATGGTTTCGCTGCCTTTGCCCACGCTGTAGCCTGAAGAAAGTAACAGGCCCTGCCCAAGCTGCAACTGGTAATCACCGAGCGCGATTGTTTTAAACCTGCCCCTGTTGTAGAGTTGCAGGTGCGCCGTGTAATAATCGAATCCATAGCGGCGGGTATCGGGTGACCAGGTGAATTCCTCTCCGGCGTCCTTCTCTGCCGTAATGCCAAAGCTGTAATCGCGGGCATGGCTTACGCGGTAGCGTAAGAGCAGTTTATGAGGGGAGCCAAGGTAGCGGGTGGTGGATCGGCTGCTCGTGTCTACTGGTGAATAGCCACGGCGTTGTTGCAGCGTGCGCTCATAGCGCAGGGTCAGTGCGTTGTTGTCTTCCCCGACTATGCGTTGCCACAGCGGCCTCTGGTCTGCCTGCAACCCCGCATCCTGCACCCGCACAAACGGAAGCAACTGGTAAATAGTGAGCAGGTCGAAGTCTGGAATGGCCTGTAGTTCATAAATACTGAGCAGTCTTCCATTCTGCTCCAGGTAATCAAAAAAGGAAGCTATCTGCGGGCGCGAAAGTAGGTAGAGTGAAGCAAGTTCCTCGGACGTGGTATGGTTCAGGTCGATGGGGCGCTGGTAGTACTGGAAAAGCGTCTCATAAAAGTCCTCGTAGTTGATGTTTTCATCATTCTGTTCAGCAAAAAGCTCCTGCACCAGCAGGTCAAGGTCTATGTTCTGGCGCGCATATTCCTGCGCCTGCAGCGGTAATATCAAACACAAAGTAAACCAGCACAGCAGTAACCTTCGTACCATAGGCAATTTCCAGCGATTTATAAATACCTGTTGACAGGCTCCCGGCGCAATAGGGTATCCTCCACCATGCCCAAAGTGTCCGTTTGCAACAAATAATAAGACTACTATCTATCAGCGGCTAATAGTTACGCAGTGCCGTTCAGGGGGCAGCTTTCGCTTAAAATAGTGCGCAGTGTTGTTCTATCTGCTCCGGGTGGCAGCAAACTGGTATGAGATGGAGAGGTAATGGCCGAGGCCGAGGAGGGTAGTGGAGCCAAGGGCATAATCTACCTGTAACTGCCTTGCCCGGAATCCAGCGCCGAAGGTCGCTTTGCGGGTGAGGGTGCTGAAGCCTGTACGAAGTATAAACTTCTCCTGCAGCACCTGGTATTCAACGCCTGCTTTAAAATCTGCCTCATAGTCTATGTTCTTCTCTGTCTCGATGGCTAGCAGCAGCCGCTGGTAGGGCCTGTAAGAAAGTCCTGCTTTCATGATGGTGGCAAGGCGCTCATCCTCAAAAGAAGAAAGCCTTGCCTGGTTCAGGTTATAGGCATAGGCACCAAAGTAGAGGTTCGGGATAATTTCGCCCTGCCCACCTACCGACAGCGCCAAAGCTTTCCTGCTGCCATAGCCTTCCACAGCTATCTGCCAGACATCTGCTTTGGCACCTAAACTAAACTGCCCCAATTTATGAGCTACACCAATACCGATTGCCTGCTGACTGTACAGTTCATCTCCAAACCGGCTTATACTCAGGCCGTAAGTACCGTACTTGACGGTAGGATACACTGCCTGCAAGGCCGCCGTTGTAAAAGCACGCACACCGAACCTGTTATGCACATAGGCACCTGCCTCGGGTTGAACCATATTTGCGATGCCTGCCACGTTGTTATGCAGTGCCCACAGCCCCGGCAGTGTAACAGAAGCATTGCCTAAGGCAGCGGCACGTGCCCCCATTGGCTCATCTGCCTGCGCATGTACCTCAGGAGATAGCAGTATTCCGGCAACTATAACTATAGATAGCAGATTAAGCTTCATTAGGTTAAAAAGTATCGTGACAAGGCTCTTTAAAAGCACATGTGCACGTGAGTTTATCTATACTAACTGCGGGTATACTTATACGAACTAGAGATTTTTTTATATAAAACATCAATACATTTAATTATAACTATAGTGTTTTTTTGAGTCTAAAGCATTGGTATATAGTGAGATAATATTAAAACTCTTTCCTTCTTTATTTGCATTATATACTCAATAAAAATGTTTGTTTGCACTTAGAAAAAGATTGTTGGAGCATAATTGAATAGCAATTGTATTAAACCAAGAGACAGCCGGTGTATTTACTTCGTATGTAACTGTACATTTATTTAGTGGTTTAGGAGTAAATTAATCAATGGTTTAACAGTTAAATACATGCTTATGAAAAAGGTTTTACTTCTTAGTCTGATGCTGGCTTTACTCTTGCCACTGTCAGGCTATTCACAAGACACCGAGACTGTGAAAGGTACAGTTATTGACCAGGGAACGGGGCAGCCTTTGCCAGGTGTTGCTGTTCTTGTAAAAGGAACCACTATAGGTACAACAACAGGAGCAGATGGAGAATATGCTATCAATGTACCTATGCCGATAAACACTAAAGTTATTCAGTTCAGATATGTTGGCTATGAGAATGTGGAGCGTGCCATAGGAAACACGACAACTATAGATGTACAACTAGGTATTGATTCAGAGCAGCTAAGCGAGGTTGTTGTAACTGCATTTGGAATAGAGAGAGATGAAAAGGCATTGAGCTATTCTGTACAGCAGGTAACAGGCGAAGAGGTTAACAGGGCAAACCAGCCGAACGTAACAAATGCGCTGCAGGGTAAAGTAGCCGGTGTGATTGTGCGCCAGTCCAGTGGTATGCCTGGCTCCTCTTCTTCCATTACTATTCGGGGCAACCGCTCTTTTACAGGCAATAACCAGCCGCTGTATGTGATAGATGGTATGCCCATCGAAAGTAACGCTATCCAACAGGCACCAGCCGGTGGTATAGGAATTGGAGGGGTGAGTGGTACAGATGCCTCTGCCCGTGCCCTCGACATAAACCCGAACGATATAGAGTCCATTTCGGTGCTGAAAGGCGGTGCCGCTGCTGCCTTGTATGGTGTTCGGGCAGCAAATGGCGTAGTGCTCATTACAACAAAAAAAGGACGAGGACTGGCTACCAGAGAGGGAGCTACCATCACATTCACTTCCGATTATACTTTCGATAGAGTATCAAGGCTTCCGGACCTCCAGAGCACGTATGCCCAAGGCTCTGGTGGTACTTATAACCGCACAACATCGCTTTCATGGGGTCCTCGGATAGAAGACTTAGGAACTATAACAAACGCCATCGGGGAGCAGGAGGAAGCTCAGGTGTATGAAAACGTGGAGCCATTCTTTCAGACAGGGCATACCTTTACAAACAACGTAACAGTGGCCAACAATGGTGAAATCGGAAACTATGCCGTATCAGTGGGCTATACTGATCAGGAAGGTATTATTCCAACAACTGGTATGGAGCGATTCAACGGGAAGGTGGCTGGTGATTTTAAGGCGGGCCCGAAAGTGAACATCGGAGCATCCGTTAACTACTCAGACACGCACATCGACAAAGTTCCGGGAGGCTCTAACTTGTCTAACCCGCTCTTCACGCTTTATGCCGCGCCCCGAACATTCGACCTGTGGGGCTTGCCTTTCGCAAACCCAAATAACCAGTTCGAACAAATCAATTACCGTGGTGCCATAGATAACCCAAGGTGGTCGCTGGCAAATAACAGGTTTTATGAAGATACCCGCCGTGTGATCAGTTCCGCCAGTATCAATTATCAGCCGCTTGAATGGATTACACTGAATTACCGTTTGGGTAATGACTTCTTTGTGACGGACGGTAAAGAAGTATATGAACTAGGCTCTGGTCAGACCGGAGGCTTTAGAAGTCCGCCGGCAGGTGGCCAGATAAATGATTATAGTTTTATACAAAATCAGGTTAACTCCAACCTCTCGGTAACCTTTAACCGTGATTTTTCAGAAGATTTGACTGCTACCCTGCTTATTGGTAACGAGGTATACAATATCTACAACCGCCTGATTAATAATACCGGTTATGGCATCGCTCAAGGCGGTTTCCATAATATAAGCAACACAACCGTACAGACAACATCTGAGACAATAACGGAAAGAATGGTAGCGGGTGTTTATGCCAATGCAGAGGTAGGCTTTAGGAATTACCTGTTTATCAATGGTTCTGCCCGGCAGGACTGGGTATCTAACCTCGCCAGGGGCAACCGTAGTTTCTTCTATCCTTCTATTGGAGCAAGTCTGGCTTTTACGGATGCGCTTGAGATGGATAGCGAGATTCTGAACTTCGGTAAGATTAGGGCTTCTTATGCGGAGGCTGGGCAGGCGCCAGACCAGGCTTACATTACCAGGAATGTGTTTGTACAGGGTGGTGCTGGTTCCGGTTTCCTAACCGATGACATACAGTTTCCTTTTAATAGCACCATTGGGTATACCCTGAGTAATACTTTCCGCACAGAAGACCTTCGTCCGCAAAACACCAGAACCATTGAGTTTGGTGGTGATTTCAGGTTCTTTGACAACCGCCTTTCTTTTGATTATACCTACTACATACAGACCACAGAAGACCAGATTTTCAGCGTACCAGTGTCACCAGCCACAGGCTTTCAGTTTGAATTTAGAAACGCAGGTGAACTGGAAACAACAGGGCATGAGTTGGTTGCAACAGTTGTGCCTCTCCGGAACGAGGGTTTTGAATGGGCAATAACAACTAACTTCACCTCTTATAGAAACGAGGTAATAGAGTTGGCGGAAGGCGTGGAGAACATCTTCCTGGGTGGTTTCGTGACGCCTAACATCAGAGCGGAGGCCGGTGCCCGTTACCCGATTATCTTTGGTACCTCTTATGTGAGAGACGATGCCGGAAACATTGTAGTAGACAGTCGTGAGACTGTTAACAACAACCCCAATCCATTTTATGGCATGCCATTAGTGGGGCCAGCCCAGAACATTGGCAACGTGCAGCCTGATTTCGAGATGTCTTTCACCAATAACATCACCTATGGAGGCTTTACCTTGGCAGCGCAGGTGGATTGGAGAAAAGGCGGAAACATGTATGCAGGTAATACCAGGTTGCTGAAGCTATATGGTATGGCCGAGATAACAGAAGACCGCGAGACGCCACAGGTATTCGGCGGCTCCCAGGGTTATTTCGACAACGACGGCAACCTGGTGGTAGAGGGGCCCAATGACATTGCAGTAGTACAGGGCCAGACCTTCTGGTCTAACAGAATGGATGCCATTACGGAATCCAATGTGTACTCCACAAGCTTTGTACGGCTGAGAGAAGTAGCTTTAAATTATACACTGCCAACAACGCTTCTGGGAGGCACCTTTATAAGGAGCGCTTCTGTAGTTTTAACAGGCAGAAACCTGTTTCTGATAACAGATTACCCGAACTTTGACCCGGAAACGAGTGTGGGAGGGGGCAGTAACTTTCAGGGCCTGGAGTATGTGACGCTGCCACAGACCAGAAGCTTTGGTGCCGGTTTAAGACTAACATTTTAAATGAAAGAGACTACGGATATGAAAAAATATAGATTCTTACACCTGCTTCTGGCAGTGGGCCTTGTACTGGGGAGCGCTGCCTGCGACGAAGATACATTAGACGAAGTAGACACCAACCCGAACAGCCCGGAAGATGTGTCGGTGAGCCTGCTGATGCCGCAGGTAACCATGGCTGTGCCTACAGCGGTAACCGGGGTAGACCTGGCCTGGTATTCTTCTGTTTTGGTGCAGCATACAACCGGTGTGCACGGCCAGATGCAGGATGCTGACCGTCGCTCTGGCCTTGAAGATGCTACGCTGCTAAACAACATATGGAACACTATCTATTTCGTTGTGCTTCCTGACCTGGATGCTATCATCAGAAAAGGATCTGAGGGCGGGGATGAAGCTGGAAACTGGACCCATGTGGGCATTGCAAAGGTACTAAAAGCCTATACGCTATCAACAGCCACTGATGCCTGGGGGCCGGTGCCTGCAAGCGAGGCTGGCCAGGGTATAGAGAACCGGCGGCCGGCCTTTGATGCACAACAGGAAGTGTATAACCAAATTCATGCGCTGCTGGACGAAGCAATTGCTGACCTGGCCAAGCCAGCGGCGACCAACCCAGGGGGGCAGGACTTTATATATGGAGGGAATGCCGAGTTATGGACAAAGGCGGCTTATTCGCTTAAAGCTAGATATTGGATGAGATTGTCTAATGTAAATACTGCTGCAGCTCAAAATGCACTTGATGCAGCTGAAAACGGCTTTGAGAGTGCCGCAGATAATTTTACATTTAACCAGTATGTGGCATCTGCCATCGGTGAGCACCCATGGTGGCAGGAAGCGAACGACCGAAGTCACCATGCAGTCAGCGAATCTTTTGTAGAGACACTGCAGACCCTGAATGACCCTCGCCTGGAAGCAATGGTAGCCATCGTTCCTGATTCGGGCAGAATTGTCGGGGCACCGAGCGGAACGCAAACAAACGATCAGGCAAACGTTTCGTTTTCTGATGTCACGAATCCTAACAATACCGCCACCGGACCCTATGTGCTTAGTCCTACGTCTCCTATGCCTATGATGACGTATGATGAGCTACAGTTTATCCGGGCAGAGGCACACCTGCGGCTAGGCAACACAGCTGAGGCTTTTGAGGCATACCAGGAGGGCATCCGGGCAGCCATGATGCGCCAGATAAACCCCTCTGATGAGGCCATTGAGGATTACCTGTCAAACCCGGCTTTGCCCCAGACGGCTACTGCGCTATCACTGGAAAACATCATCCGGCAGAAGTGGATTGCTTTCTTCTACTTTCAGCCATTTGAAGCTTATAATGACTGGAGAAGAACAGGTATTCCCGAATTTGTGGACGAGCACCCAATCTCTCCACCCCCTGTACGCTTCCCTTATCCACAGGCAGAGATTGATGCAAACGAAGCAAATGTGCCAGATATCAGGGGTATTGAAATCTTTACCAACCCGATTTGGTGGATGGATGGCGAAGAGGAAGTTTAACTTTTGAAGCAAACAAATAGCAAAAAGGCGCTGAGGATACCCCCAGCGCCTTTCGCTTTTTATAAGACGAATGTTTAGTCTTTCACTTGTAGCTTCACCTTCGCTTTGCCATTCTTCTTTTGAATCTTGAAATCTGTATTGCCGTTGCGAAGCTTTTGGTTTGCCTCTTCTATGGTTGCCTGCAGCAGTTCGCCTTGCGGTGTCTTCGCCTCGGCAGTGGCAGCGTCGCCGGCACCAGGGTTCTCATTGTCCACAATCGTCATTTCATTTATCAGGTTGGTAGCACCCGCATATTTATCGATCAGGAACAACAGGTAACGGGAGTCCATGTTAATGCAGCGCTTGTAGTCCGGGTCATATACCAGGTCACCGGTCATGGCTTCCCAGTTACCGTCAAAGGCAAGGCCAATCAGCTCACCGCGCCCGTTAATTACCGGAGAACCGGAGTTACCGCCTGTAATATCATTATCAGTGATAAAGTCGGTTACCAGTTCGCCTTTAGAGTTCGCATAGCGGCCGTAGTCTTTCGCCTGGTACAACTGCTTCAGTTTAGCTGGCACCACGAATTCCTCGTTGTTCGGGTCTTCTTTGGCCATCATACCATCCAGCGTCGTGTAGTAGTTATACAGCACGCCATCCTGCGGGCTATAGTCTTTTACTGTACCGTAGCTCAGGCGAATGGTAGAGTTAGCATCCGGATAAAACACCTTGTCAGGGTTCATCTGGCGCAGACCAGCTACATATAGGCGGTTCGCTCTGTCCAGTTTGGCATTGCTTTCAGCCAGAGCAGGGGCGATGTTGCTTCTGTAGTTATTGATGATGGTGTTCACAATCTGGAAGGCTGGGTCGTTCTCCAGTTTCTTCTGCGTTGGGTTGTTCAGGAACTCCCTCGTTTTCTGCTCTGATACTACAATTGAGTTATTGTACACTTCATCAGCCAGCTTCTGAAAATCGCCGTTGTGCTTGCTTACAAGCTTCCTGAATTCCTCCGGTTGCTGTTCCTTCGGGATGTCCTCGTAGTAATTCTTCATCAGGGCAGCAAATACCTTCTTGTCAGAAGGAGCATTGTAGTCTTTGAAGTGAGACTCCACGCGAGGCATTACATCCTCCACTGCTTTCTGTACAGCAGCAGGGTTGCCGGAGTTCAGGGTATTATAGAGCGGTGACAAACGGTAAGCCATCAGCAGCGATTCAACGCCCAGCACCGCCTCGTTCAGGTAAACGGTGCCCAGGTTATACTTCTCGATGTTGGTGTAAGCATCGTTTATCTCGCTTAGCACATTACCGAAAGTAGCTTTGCGCGTAGCATCGGCATTGGCCCAGTTCTGGAATTTATCCTCGTCTACAATTTTGCCTTCGATGGTGCGCATGCGCTTGATGCCTTCGTTCTGGCCGATAGAGTATTTATAGTAGTTGGCTGTAGAAGCGTACTTAGAGGCATACTTGATACGCGTAGCCGGGTCTTTGTCCATATCCTCTTTCCAGAGGCCAAGCTTTTGCTCACGCAACTTAATGCGCGATTTGTTCAGCTGGTTCACTTCCAGTTTCAGGCCGTGCGAGGTCATAAAGCGCTTGGTGCGGCCAGGGAAACCGAATACCATGGAGAAATCTCCCGGCTCTTTGTCTGCAATGTTAATGGGCAGGTGGTGCTTTGGCTGGTAAGGCACATTGTTCTGAGAGTAAGCGGCAGGCTTACCATCCGGGCTCATGTATACACGGAACATGGAGAAGTCGCCGGTGTGGCGTGGCCACATCCAGTTGTCGGTGTCGCCACCGAATTTACCGATAGAGGATGGCGGCGCCCCTACCAGGCGCACATCGGAGTATCGGTTATATACGAACAGATAAAATTCGTTGCCGTTAAAGAAGTCGCGCACATAGGTTACATACTCGCCGTTGTTGCTGGCCTCTTTTGCCAGGGCCTGCACACGTTGTGCTACCAGCTGGCTGCGCTGCTCTTCTGGTGTACTATTGTCGATGCCTTCCAGCACTTTGCCGGTTACATCATCCATGCGTACCAGAATGTCCACGAAAAGCCCTTCGTTCGGAAGCTCCTGGTCTTTGGAAGTCGCCCAGAAGCCATCGGAGAGGTAATCGTGCTCTGTAGTAGAATGTGACTGGATAGCGCCAAAGCCACAGTGGTGGTTCGTAAGGAGTAAGCCCTCTGGTGAGATAAACTCCCCGGTACAGAAACCGCCAAACTGCACGATGGCATCTTTCAAGCTGGAGTTGTTTACAGAATAAATTTCTTCGGCAGTCAGCTGCAGGCCCTGCTTCTGCATGTCTGTGTGGTTCAGACGCTGAATCAGCATGGGCAGCCACATACCTTCGTCTGCTTTGGCCGCGAATGGCGCACTCAGCGAGACTAAAAGTAAGAGTGAAAGGATTCTTTTTAGCATTGAAATTTGTTTAGGTAGATTAAAGTATTGCAAATTTAATAAAAAATTGCGGCTCCTAACAACTGTTAGGCTTTCTAGCCGAAGCAAGAATCAAACCATGACCTGGATTTTGAAAAAGATGATGCTGGCTCTGATATGGGTGTACCAGCACATGATATCGCCGCTCACACCCTCGGCCTGCCGCTACACCCCCACCTGTTCGCAGTATGCTGTGGAGGCGATAGGGAAGTATGGCCCATTCACAGGGGGCTGGATGGCGCTCAGGCGCATTGGCCGCTGCCATCCCTGGGGCGGGAGCGGACATGACCCGGTGAAGTAATCATGATAGGTCCTTCATCACGTTCAGATCTTCTGCTTCTACTGCACATTATTTCTTGTCCGTTGGCAAAGCTGCAGTTCTTTTATAAAGTTGATATTGCCTGCAAGTATTAATTTTCCTTTGATTTGTCTAAAGACAGCGAGCTAGGTTTGGGTTTTTAGGTATTTCTAAGCATATTTAGAAAACGATATACCTCCCCCAAATTAATATGCTCCTAACACTACTCGCGCACCAGTGGAAAGCAAACAGCCGTTCGCCGGTATTTCAAAAAAGCCTTGTGCTAAACATCATTCTGGCGCTGCTGATCCTCTACTTCGGTGCGATATTTTTGTTCCTGGGGTTTAACCTGGATACAATTCTAGCCAAAGCGTATCCGAAGCAGTCGCCGATAGACATTTTTAACGGAGCATTGCTGTTTTACTTCCTGATCGACCTGTTCTTCCGGTTTGTTATGCAGGAGTTGCCAGTGCTGGCGGTGCAGCCCTACCTGCACCTGCCCATCCCGAAGCAAAAGCTCATTCACTTTGTGCTGCTGAAGTCGGTGCCGGGCATTTTTAACCTGCTGTTCCTGCTGATTTTTGTGCCTTTTATGCTTTCGGCGATAATACCGGAATATGGAACAGGCACGGCGCTGGCCTGGCTCTTTGCCGCTATCGCCCTCACACTTTTTAATAACTTTCTGCTGATTTATTTTAAGCGGCAACTCAGCAATAAACCGATGCTCACGCTGCTGTTCGGTGTAGGAGTGGCTGGTTTAATGCTGCTGGACTATGCCGGGGCATTTTCGCTGTATGCTGTTTCAAGAGTTGTTTTTGGAGCTCTGTTACTACAGCCCTGGCTGGTAGCGGTGCCGGTGCTCCTGCTGGCAGGAGTATATGTGCTTAACTATAATTTCCTGAAAGCCCATACTTATCCTGAGGAGCTAAGGGTGCGCGAAAATAAACAGGTAGAGGGGAAAGGCATTGTTTTCCTGAACCGCTTTGGCGAATTAGGGAAGCTGATAGAGCTGGAACTAAAGCTTATCTGGCGGCACAAGCGCTCCAAGTCAGTTGTGACCATGTCCGTTATCTTCCTGTTTTACGGCTTTATCTTCTATGGCAAAGACACGTACATGGACGGCTTTGCCATGCTTATTTTTGTGGGAATTGCCATGACGGGCATGCCGGTATTTAACTATGGGCAGTTTGTGCCGGGCTGGCAGAGCGCGCACTTCGATGCCTTGCTGACCAGGCGCATTTCTCCTTACCAGTTTTATGCTGCCAAGTTCTGGATTTTTGTACCTACCGTCGTACTGGTATACATTCTTACGCTGCCTTACGGTGTCTTTGGCTACAAAATCATTCTCATCAACACAGCGGCCATGCTTTTTAATATTGGTGTCAACTTATTCGTTGTTTTCTACTTCTCAGTCTATAACAAAAGCCGGCTGGACCTGAGCAAAAGCTCTGCTTTTAACTGGCAGGGAGTAGGCGCCTCTAAGTTCCTGATGACGCTGCCCCTGTTGGTGCTGCCTTCGCTTATTTATGCTCCTTTTGGTTTTATGGGAGTGCCTTATATAGGCATTGCTACCATCGGGCTGCTGGGCCTGGTAGGGATTACCTTCCATAAGCCCCTGCTGCAGTGGACAGCCAACCGCTTTGTAAAACATAAGTATAAGCTGGCAGCCGGTTTCCGCCAGGCCTAAAGGCTCTCCAGACGAAGTAGAAATCCACTTTAAAGACTTGTTAAAGAAAACACAACGCCCCAGACCATGATAGAGGTAAGGAATATTGAGAAAAGCTATAACGGCACTGTAGTCGTGAACATACCCGAGCTGACCATTGCAACCGGTGAGGCAGTAGGGGTGGTGGGTAACAACGGAGCAGGCAAAACCACGCTTTTCCGGATGGTGCTGGACCTGATTCGGCCAAGCAAAGGTGAGGTATATAGCAAAGGCACGAACGTAGCAAAATCCGAAGAATGGAAGGACTATACTGGTTCGCACCTGGACGAAGGCTTCCTGATTGATTACCTGACAGCAGAGGAGTACTTTAAGTTTATAGGCGACCTGCACGGCCTCTCAGACGGAGACATTACAGAACGCTTGCTGCCTTTTATGGATTTTTTTAATGATGAAATCCTGAATCAGCGCAAATACATCCGCGATTTCTCAAAGGGCAATCAGAAGAAGATTGGCGTTGCCGCTGCTGCACTGTCTGACCCGGAACTGTTGATTCTGGATGAACCCTTCGCCAACCTGGACCCCAGTTCCCAAATCCGCCTGAAGAACCTGCTAAGGAGCCTGCGGGAGCAGAAGCGCATCACGCTGCTTATCTCCAGCCACGACCTGAGCCACGTAATTGAAGTATGCGAGCGCATTGTGGTGATGGAAAAAGGGCAACTGGTGCAGGACATGCAGACGAACGAGAACACGCTCAGTGAGCTGGAGACTTACTTTACAGTGTAGGTGCTGCCGTTTTTGTGCTTGAGGTTGAATTGTGCTGGTATAAACTGCGAAAATCATATTCACAAGGGGGCGCTACTGCTGGCCAGTTTCTGAAGTAATGCAAGCTGAAAAGTTATGGGACAGGACAAGGGTTCGGGCTCATGCCAGCAGAGCTCTTGCGTTGTTAGCGATACCTTTGAAAGATGTAAAGCTTTAACTGCGCCGCCTCTGCCACCAACTGTACAGTTGTTCCCTCCATGTCATCAAACTCCAATTGAAAGCCATCCTCATAGCCGCGTTGGTTGGTCATGCGCCACATCCAGCTGATTTTCTTGCGCTGGTTGGAAATTTGGGTTCTGCTGAACTGCTGTTCCAGTGCGGTAAAATTAAGCTCCGGCAGCAGAGAAAGTATGATTTCATCATCATCCGTATCTACAGCAACGAACAGGTACATATCCTCCACCTGAAACACCACCTGCTGCAGCCAGCCCGTCTCCAGGTCGTGCAGTGCATAAGCATGCGTTACTTCTTTTCCGGTCAGAGCGTCTAAGTCTACTGTATTTTCCATGGAATTCTAAGGTATGGCTTTTTACTTTACCTCACTATGGTGGTATCTGTTTAAGCAATTCTTATTTTTACATACATCATTCTTCTCATCCTATGAACCAGGAAGCTCATTCTCTAAGTGCGCCGTCGGTGGGGCTACTGCTGCATGTGCTGCGCCAGCAGGGGCAGGACGTGGACGCTATTTGCCAGCAGATAGGTTTGAACCAACGGCTGGTGCAGGACGTGAATGCCCGCATCTCGGTGGAACTGGTGCAGGAACTCTGGAATGCCTCCATTGCCGCCACCCAGGACCCGGACCTGGCGCTGCATGTTGCCGAGACCATCAACCCAACCGCCATGGGCACTATTGCTTACGTGATGATGAATGCAGCCACCCTGCACGAGTCGCTGCAGAAGCTGTGCAAATACCAGGACATTGTGTGCGGCGCCATCCAAACGAGCCTGGAAGTGCAAGGGCAGAGGGCTATCGTGAAGCTGCAGGTGGTAAGCCCGGCGCTGCAAGACCCGCGCAATGCTGTGGATTCTGAGGTGGTCATCTATAAAAATGCGTTTGCAGCGTTAGTGGGGCAGCCGGTACAGTTTCAGCAGGTGTTGTTTGCTTATTTCCGGCCGGACAGTATAAAAGAGTATGAGCGGATTTTTGCCGGAGCCGAACTGGTATTTGGCGCTGCCTTTAGCGGTCTTGTTTTTGATGCGGCTTACCTGAAGCTGCCGGTGGTATCAGCTAACCCGGAACTGAATCAGTTGTTCGAGAAGTATGCAGACGAGTACCTGCAAAAGCTGCATGAGCCGAAAACAATGCAGGAGCGGGTGCAGCGCGAAATTGCCCGGCTGCTCAAGGGCGAGGAGCCAGGCATCAACATGGTGTCGCGGAACCTGGCCATGAGCGTGCGCAGCCTTCAATTAAAGCTGAAGGAAGAAGGTGTAACTTACCAGGCGCTGCTGGACGAGGTGCGCAAAGAGATTGCCATAAAGCACCTGCAGGACAACCAAAGCACCATCTCCGACATTGCCTATCTGCTGGGCTTTGCCGAACCCAGCGTTTTCTCCCGCTCCTTCAAGAAATGGACCGGTATGCCCCCCGCTGCTTACCGCCAAAGTATGGCGGCAGCGTAGGTTGTTTCGGACAAAGGATGATGGATAAAAGAAAAAGAACTTCTGAAGGTGCTATGGCTGTAATTTGCAGCAGCACTTTATGTTGCCATATTACTTCGTACGGACAGGTCGGGACCTGTCCAATTGTTCCCGAGCCAATCTGTCTGAATCAGGATTTTCAGGATTAGTAGAATTTTCAGGATGAACATACATGACTACCTCAAATGCCTTTGTTCCATCCATAAGCCGATGCGGGACAGGTCGCGACCTGTCCGTACGAATAGAAGAAATGCGCCAAAAATCAAAGTCTCACTTCCAGAACACCTTCTTTTCCACTTTTTAACCTTTTAACTCCTCAACCCTCTAACTCCCCAACTCCCCTGTGCCATTCCAGTGTCTCGGCTATCGCCTGCTGCATGGGCGTGTGGCGCAGGTTTGGGAGGGTTTGGCGCAATTTGTCGTCCTTGAGCAGGATGGTGTTCTGCAAGAGGTAGCCCATTTCGCTTATCTCGCGCATGCCCGGAGAGAACAGCCCCATCAGCTTAAACAGCCAGCCCGGATATACTTTGTGCTTCGGCTCGGTGCCGGCCTCAGTGGCAATCCGGGTCTGCCACTGTTTAATGCTGGGTACGACCTCCCCGGCATAGTTATATTCGGTGTAAGATTCTTTCGGCTGCAGCTTCGCCAGTTCGTAGTAGGCATAAGCGGCGTCGGGTGTGTACACCAGCTGGTGCGGGATGTCGTTGCGGTAGAGCCAGGGCATGGGCTTGCCATTCAGGGCACCCTTGAATATAGGCGCTATACCTTCATTCATCACGTTTGGGCCCCAGAAATCGGGCATGCGGAGGTTGATGACACGGCACTTGCCCTGCTGTGCCGCCTGCTGCAGCATCTGCTCTAGCCGAACGCGGATTGCCCCTTTTTTAGTAGTGGGTTTAGGAGGAGTTTCCTCGGTAATGGCAGCAACCAATCCAAAATTATATATGTTTCCCGGGAAAAAAATGGTAGATTTGTTTATGGCTGCGGCCTCAATTACATTTTGCGTTACACGCTCCATGTTGTTTTGCCACTTATCATAAGGGTAGTTAAGCCCATGGAAGATGTGCGTTGCCTCTGCTCCGAGTTTCTTCAGCAGTTCACCGTCTTGCGCGTCTCCTTCTATCAGCTGTAACGTCGGCCATTGGCCAAATAACTTTGCAGCCTTCTGCTTGTTACGTACGAGCAGGGTGACCTGCTCCTGGTGTCGCAAAAGCTCTTGTGTAAAGGCATATCCTATACTGCCTGTTCCGCCGAGAATTAAAAATCTGAAGGTGTTTGTTGCCATGTCTCTGTGGTTAAAGGTTATAGGACAAAGGTATGTGCACCAGCACGTTTTGTGCTTGACAGATGCCGCAAACAACTTGACTAATTGCGCAAAACAACAAACAATTAGCTTTTAGCCACAAAGTGATTACTGCAGAGGCTAAGGCAGCAGGAACTATTTCTATAGAAACAATTGTAATATATAGTTAGTAGAATATTGTAAAACAAAAAACCAATAAAAGTAAAATATGGCTGATACACTTATAGCAAAAACACCTATCACACACGAACACCTTTCAAAAGCTATCTCTTACATGCAGTACCTCGAGATGATTGACCGGCTGCTGGCAGAAGGCAAAACCACCGGCGAGAATCATTCAGAGGAAATGGTAGAATACACGCGCATGAACATGCACCGTATGTACCGCATGGAAAAGAGTGTTGTGCTGGATGATGAGATAGTGCAGCTGCTTTTGAGTGTGGATAATAAGATGACGTGGGTGGTTCTAACGGAAGCCTGGTGCGGGGATGCTGCTCAGAACATACCGGCTATTGTAAAAATAGCGGATGCTTCCCCACTTATTGAGGTAAAGCTGTTGCTGCGCGATGAGCACCCGGAAGTGATGGATGCTTTCCTGACAAACAATACCCGCTCTATCCCAAAACTGATTGCGTTTGACACAGGTACGCTGGAAGTACTGGGGACATGGGGGCCACGCCCCGAGCCGGCGCAGCAAGTAGTGCAGGAAGCAAAAGATAACAACCTTCCTTTCAAAGAAATGGCAGAAAAGCTGCACGGCTGGTATGGCAAAGACCGTAGCCGCTCTTTGCAGCAGGAGTTTAAATGCCTGCTCCGTAACTGGGCTCAGCTTACTTCCCCGGAGAACCGGTTGATTGAGCGCTGCTCATAGACTTCAAATTTTTCAGAAACAACAAAGGCGACACCGCAGTGTCGCCTTTGTTGTTTCTGAAAATGCTTAGTTCCTGTAATTACCATATACATATTTTGCTCAGGCGAGTCTGGAGACTCGTACCCACTGCAAGACACGGGATGGATTCCCGCGCCAGGTTTCGCCAGGTTTATCCATGGTTTTTTGCTTGGTGGTGAAAACTCGCAGCAAGGGCGACAGTAGAAAAGATGGCTTATCTATTCTATACCCGCAGTAGGCATTAGCACCAACCGCCACCCATCCGGATCTTCCACAGTTACTGCGCCTTTTTCTTTCCAGTACGGGTTCTCCGGCGCTACCTCCGGGTATCCCATTTGTTCCAACTGCTGGACTAGCTGTCTGATACGAGCTTCATCCGGTATGTATAGAACCAGCAGGTTATCAAGAGTGGGGGCAGGGCAGGGGCTGCCTGCTATATGTTGCGTAAACTCCAGGTGGTAGGGGAAACCGGGCAGGCCAATCATGATGCCATTATACCCATTATGACCTTCAAAAGAACCCAGCTTTCTCAGGCCAATGCCCTCGCAGTAGAACCGTTCCACTTCGGGCAGTTTATCAGTGGGGCGGGCGATTCGTACCTGTGTTACCGGCAGGCTGCCCGGCCAATCAGTCTTCATCTTGCGCTTACCTGGTTTGTTATTGCTTTTTTTAACTCCACATCCAGAATCCTGTCTCCGACTTCCAACTGGTGCACTACCTGCATGCCATCTACTACTTTCGCGAAAATAGTATAGCGGCCGTCGAGGTGCGGTGTGGGGGAGTGGGTGATAAACCATTGGTTGCTCTCGGTGTCTTTCCCTGCCGAGGCCATGCCTACATAGCCCTCGCCATAGCGCAGCGGCGCAAATTCTGACCGGATAGAGTAATCAGAGCTTCCCCAGCCATCGCCGCGCTTGTCGCCGCCCTGGGCCACAAAGTTGGGTACCACCCGATGGAAGTAGAGGCTGTCAAAGAAGTTTTGCCTGGCTAGCGCTACAAAATTAGCGACAGATCCGGGGGCATCTTCCACAAACAATTGCAGGGTAATAGCTCCTTTCTCTGTATGCAGTACTACCTGCTGGTCTGCAGGTATGCTCTTCACCAGTGCCCAATCGATGGGGTGCGTGAAAGGGTTTTGTGGTGTAGTGCTCTCCTCCCGGTTATTCAGATAGTCAAGAGTCTTCTGCAGCTCAATGTTTGTTTCCATGTCGCGGGGCAGCTGCAGTTTTTGCTTCGCCTCCACCAGAAAGCCAAAGCTACGGTAGTGGTCCCGCAGGTTCAGCTTCGGGTCGCGTATGGCGGCAGCGGCCATTCCCACCAGCGCCACATCACCGGTTCCGACAGCTTTTCTGAATATCTCTGCAAACTCGCTTTCTAGGCTTCTGGGGAAATCGGGCTGCTGGCGCATCAGGATGAGCGCATCCATGGCAGTGGTGGCTATAACAGGGTCCTGCGCGGAGAACATTTCATCTGCAATAAAGCTGTAGTTGTCGTAATAGCCGGAGAGCCCCTTCAGCAGGTGCGCTTTGTCGTAAGGGCCACGTGCGTGCTGGTACTGTTGTTTGTAGCGGTTGTTGAGGTACGCTTTGCTCTGCGGCTGGCTGTTGCGGAGAATCACCCAGATGATATTGCCGCGCACCCGGGCATCCTGCAACTGCGACATGACTTGCAGCAGGGCATCTACTTCTACTCCGGCAGGGTTCGCCACCAGGAACTCAGAAGTGGCTACCGCCGTGTTAATGTTTTCATCCTGCACGGCAGCCAGCACGGCAGGCTTTATTTCTCTGAACTCCAAACCACCCATAGCTCTTATAGCACTCAGGCGCACACGGTAATCCGGGTCGCTTTGTGCAAGGGTAGATAAAAACTGTGCCTTGTCGTTGGCTCTCACCTTTGCCAGCGATTGTACCACAGCCATGCGCACCTCGGGTGCCGTGTCGGATGTGGCGGAGGTAAGCAGTTGCCGGCGGTAAGGTGTCAGGTCTATTTTAGGGGTGCGGGCCAGGTAATGTGCCGCTGCCAGCCGGGCTTCGTAGGGGTTGTCTGCCGTTATTAACTGCACCGCCTCTGCTGTGCCCTGCTGCGTTACCTGCTGGCGCTGGCCAGCACGGTACAGGCCCCACGACTGGCCTGCCATTGCTGTTTCATTTTCGGGTGTATAGCGGTTCAGAAATACCGCACCGGCAGGTGTGGATACTTTGCCTAAGGCTTCTAACAACTCGGCCTGCACCCCAGGGTTTTGCTCTTGCTGCAGGTGTTGTATGATGTCGTTTTCTGCCCTTGTATGGCCAATCTGGCCCAGGGCATAAGCCGCGGCTATTCGTGCAGCCACGGCAGTGTCTGTAAGCAGTTGCAATAGGGGAGGCACCGCCAGTGTGTCCTGCACAGAGGCAAAGGCCAGGGCTGCTTCGGTGCGGTATTGCGGTGAGGTGTGGCTCAGGTAAGGCAGTAATTCAATCGTGTTGCGCTCGTCCTGTAAGGTATAGATTTGCTGCAGGGTTTTATCCTCAAACTTATTTATAGCCACCGGAGTGTCTGTTTGTTTTGAAGGCAGGTACTGGCAAGCAGAGAGTGCACCAAGGGCAAGCGCCCAGGTATAGCGTAGTTTCATTTTTCTGTTCATAATACGCCCTCAAGATAAAGAAAATATAGAAGAGGGCCTGAAGCTTATGTGCAGAGTACAATTTTGATATTTGATGGGAATTATCTATTTTACACAAAACTACCCGCTGTTGCTCATGCAGGAAATAAGTGTCAGATTATTTAAAGGTGCTTACACACTGAAGCCGAAAGCAGAACAACGCCTGATGCTGCTGGCTTTTGCTGCTGTAGCTGTGCAGTTAGGCTTTTTGGTGCATCTTGCTCTGTCAGAGATGTATACCGTAGAGCTGGTGCTTGTTTTCCTGGTCAACCTGTTTATACCTGCCTATTACTTCTTTAACCTCTGGCTCGACCATAAGCCAAAATACCGCCGGCACCTTACCCTGACAGAGAAAGGAGTGTGTTACCGTGCCAAGTTTCGGCAAAAGGAGCACGAGTTTGACTGGGAGGAGGTTGATACCGTGCAGATAGAGAAGTATAGAGTGAAGTTCCTGCTGAAAAATGAGGAGGAGCATGATATAAACCTGGGGCGCATCCAGAATGATGAAGTACTGCAGCAGGTGAAAGAGCAAATCAGAGAGATGGTGCAGCAGAAAGAAATCATGCTGCAGTAATCCCCTTCTTACACTACAGATGTTTTTTGCGGCCGGGGTGGTGTGGCAGCAGAAGGTTTGCCAACTTTGCAGCCTGAAACATAACGTATGGCAGAACAGCTTACGCGGGTGTATGGGGTGCAGTTTGGCTTGCTTTGCCTGAGCTCCTTTCTCTTCTTCGCGAGTTTTAACATGATTATACCGGAACTGCCCGACTACCTGAGCAGTCTGGGTGGTGCCGAGTACAAAGGCTTAATAATATCCCTCTTCACGCTGACAGCAGGCCTTTCAAGGCCTTTTAGCGGAAAACTGGCAGACAAGATAGGACGCATACCCGTGATGATAGTGGGCGGGGCCGTCTGCGTGGTGGCCGGTTTCATGTACCCGCTTACGGGCACCGTGGCGGCTTTCCTGTTCCTGCGTTTTATGCATGGCTTTTCTACTGGTTTTACACCTACAGGCACAGCAGCCTATGTAGCCGATGTGATACCGGTAGGGCGGCGTGGCGAGGCAATGGGGCTTATTGGTCTTTCCGGCAGTTTGGGAATGGCAGCGGGGCCTGCAGCGGGCGGCGCTATCGCGAACCATTTTTCCGTGGATACCATGTTTTATGCTTCTTCGCTGGCGGCCTTTCTGTCAGTTGGGGTGCTGGTGCGGATGCACGAAACACTGGACAACCCGCACCCCTTCCGAATGGGGTTGCTCAAAATATCCCGAAGCGAGATTTTTGAACCGCGCGTACTGGCGCCGTCTGTTGTCATGCTGTTTTCTACTTTCGCCTACGGTACCATTCTCACTATCATCCCGGATTTCAGTGAACACCTGGGCATCCGGAACAAAGGGCTCTTCTTCACCAGTTTCACGCTGGCCTCCCTGGCTATCCGGTTTCTTGCCGGCCGCGCCTCTGATAAGTATGGGCGGATAAACGTGCTCCGTATCAGCACAAGCCTGCTCACGGTGGCCATGGTTTTTATTGGGCTGGTATCGTCGCCGACAGAGTTATTGCTGGCAGGTGTTCTGTTCGGCGTGGCGCAGGGCATGAACTCACCCACCATTTACGCCTGGACAATTGACCTCAGTCATGAGGCACGCCGGGGGCGGGCGATGGCAACCATGTATATTGCCCTTGAGGCGGGTATTGGTATAGGCGCTTTCTGCTCAGGATGGCTCTACAACAACGACGCCAGTAACTTTACACTGGTTTTCTGGCTCTCGGCCGCTTTTGCTCTCATATCCTTTTTGTATCTTATTCTTTTTGTAAAGAAGGAGTAGGGGATGAAGTAAGAAGAAGGACAAAAGACTTTTAGTGTTATTGCTGATGTATAATACAGCGCCAGAAATAGTTTAGAACTTGCAGATTAGACAGCGCTTATAAAAAGCGCTTAAACAAGTATCCTCTTTTTTTGTTAATTGCAACACAATATTCTACGGGATACGTTGATAAAATCATAATGAACAGTCAGTTTATAAATACACTCTTCCAGCATCACCAACAGGCAAAGCATCAGGTACCGGCTTCAGCCATTTGCCACCTGGTAGAGGGGGTACTCCATTTGCTCTTCCCGGCCCTGGCCGATGAACGTTTTGAAACAGTGAGGGAACTGGAGGAATATGCCAGCAGCTTACAGCAGAACCTGATGCGGGTTCTATCGGGTATGGAGCAGCAGTTGCCCATGCCATCGGAGGAGGTAGTACAGCAGATGATGCAGCACCTGCCCCAGATTCACCAGCTCCTGCTGCTCGATGCTGAGGCTATTGCCGCCGGTGACCCTGCCGCGCAGAGTGTGCAGGAAGTAATCAGAACATACCCGGGCTTTAAGGCAGTGGCCATTCACCGGCTGGCCCACGAGCTGTACCGTTTGCAGGTGCCGCTGCTTCCGCGGGTGCTGTCAGAATACGCCCACGGCCAGACCGGCATCGACATTCACCCCGGTGCGCAGATTGGCACGCACTTCTGCATCGACCATGGCACCGGGATTGTTATTGGGGAGACTTGTCATATCGGCAATTATGTGAAACTGTATCAGGGTGTAACGCTGGGAGCCTTAAGTGTTGATAAAACCATGGCGAACATCAAGCGCCACCCTACTATTGAGCACCACGTGGTGATATATGCCGGGGCTACCATACTTGGCGGCAATACGGTGGTGGGCGCATACAGCACCATCGGGGGCAATGTGTGGCTGACGGAGAGTGTGCCGGCCTACTCCAGGGTATACCACAGGCCGCAGATAAATGTGCGCCGCTCCGCTGACCCGACTGATGTGGTAAACTTTTCTATTTAGGCTCTGTAAGAGGCACAGATATCGCAATACTTTCTTTAGAATGTGATGGTGGTCTTAAGTAGCTTAAATTGTATATTAGAAGATGGCTTGCCTTATTTAATTTATCGGAGTACTTAAAACACAAATCAAGATAAAACATGAAAGCGAAATCGATATTAGAAGTAATTGGTAATACACCGCATGTGCGCATTAATAAGCTTTACAACAAAAATGTAGAGGTGTGGATGAAGCAGGAGCGCAGCAACCCCGGCGGCAGCATTAAAGACCGCATCGCCCTGGCTATGATTGAAGATGCCGAGCGCAAAGGCTTACTGAACAAGGATAGTGTTATTGTGGAGCCTACCTCTGGCAACACAGGCGTAGGTCTGGCGATGGTGGCTGCCGTAAAAGGATACCAGATCTTTCTTGTAATGCCGGAGTCGATGTCTATTGAGCGCCGCCGCCTGATGGCTGCCTATGGTGCCAAACTAGAACTGACACCGCGCGAAAAGGGCATGAAAGGTGCCATTGAACGCGCCCGTGAGATGGTGGAGGAAAACAATAACGCCTGGATGCCGATGCAGTTCGACAACGAAGCCAATACACAGATTCACATCGACACCACAGCGCAGGAGATACTGGAGGACTTTCCTGATGGGCTGGACTATATCATTACCGGGGTTGGTACCGGTGGGCACATTACGGCCGTGGCAAAAGTGCTGAAAGGCCGCTTCCCTAACCTGAAAGTTTACGCGGTAGAGCCTTCAGCCTCGCCTGTGTTGAGCGGCGGACAGCCCGGGCCACACCCTATCCAGGGAGTGGGCGCAGGTTTTATACCAAGCATCATGGACACAACGCTTCTGGATGGCGTGGTGCAGGTGGATGCCGACGAAGCATTTGACTATACCCGCCGTGCTGCCCGCGAAGAAGGCTTGTTTATAGGCATATCCTCGGGAGCATCCCTTGCTGCTGTTGGGAAAAAAATAGAAGAAATCCCGGAAGGCTCCAAAGTGCTGACATTCTGCTACGATACCGGCGAACGTTATTTGTCGGTTGAAGGCCTGTTTGTATAGCACGAACATTCCATCCTGAGTTTCAAGCGCCTCCTGTTTTATAGCAGGAGGCGCTTTCGTATATAGGCCTGCCTGCTTATAGTGTTATAAGTGAAGTATATCTGAGCCTTTAGCTCACTTCCTTTTCTGGAAGGTGCACTTAAAAATGGGTAAAGCGTTTTTGTTCAACAATCCTGAAGGACTCTTGTAAATACCTGCAGCTAGCACACCAGCTCTTACTTAGACGGCAGGCAAGAAAATGCCTTTTCCTTTTGGAAGAAAGGGAAAAAAAGCAGGAAGCGAAATTGCTTAAAAGTAACAATTGAATGACCCGTTATTAGCAGAAGCGCTTTACATATCTTCTCCAGGATCTTCGGAGCTAAAACCCAGGTCTTCCAATGTTAATTTGGCATTGTCTTTCACGTTGAGTGCTACCCGGTCATAAACTTCTTTTCTTACCTCTTCCAGGTCCCTGCCTTCGAGGTGAGCGATAATTCTTGCCTGGTTTGATAGAATAGAGCCTATTCTGGCGTCCATAGCCGACTGCTTTACATAGTAATCGGCAATAAACCTGTCTAAGGTTACTTTGGGGTTCTGAGGATTAAAAGAGTTATGGTCCATCTTAGTATAAGTTTTTTATACTAAAGATAAGCTTTTTCATTACTCTTAGCCTGGCCAGGCGCTGTGTTCTTCCTCTGTAAAGTATAAAAGGGTAAAGCTATAATCAAGGTATAGCTTCATACAGGCTATGTTAAGCTTGATGTTACAGTAATAAAAATTAATTAGTACTTTATAAACGGCATGGCTGTATCACTAAAAGGACCATCTGCGAAGCCGACAAAATAGTCCCCGATGAAGATACCCGCACCATTGCTGATAGCATTTGTACCGGCATTAAAAGTAACCACGTGACCGTCTGTGGTAGAAAAACCAATAATGTCTTCGTTTAGGGAAGACCCTGCCTTAACCGGGAAGGAAAACACCGAAACGTTGCTTCCAAAGCTTTCTGAAGCGTAAGCGAGTGTAGATTTTGCTAAAGTGTTCATAAGTCAGAGGTTTTAGGTTCTAATACATTACAACAATACGAACATAATATATTTGCTAACAGTAATATTGCAGGGGTAAAGTAACATCAATTCTGAGGGAAAAGCAGCTAAGGGCACAATAAAGCATCAAGGCCGAGTACAGGGTAGAGTTAAATAAACCCTGTTTTAAGTATGATAATATATTCATACTTATATATATTACAGATTGATTTTTGGTAAAAATGTGTAGAAAGTAACATAAATAAGGTGTCACTTCTCCTTGTTTGTAGTTAAAATTTATGGTCTGGTCATCTTTTCTGCTGTTTAAGCGGGTTCTTTTCTGGTGTGACTCGTTTTGTTTCGGCTTCTTATTAAGCTATGTGGCCAACCCTGCCTCAGTTTTTTGCCCGTTTAGAGGTAAGGCTCTGAACATTTATCTGGCAACAGAAGTACTTACACCATGCATACACAATTTGCCATATATAGACTTAATCCTTTATTGGGTCTAATCACGCTCCTGTTTTTATTCCTTTATTCTGGATGTGCCAGGAAAAATTTCTATGTAGAGACTCCCGTTGCTGATCCTGCTATACATCGACAGTTGCAACAGGCACCTACCACCATCGACAGCGTAACGGTGCAGGCTGGCAGTCATTATGCCCGCGGCTTTTTGTATAAGGTGCTTTGGGGGGCACGCCACCGCAAGTCCTGGATAATACCTGTTACAGTGCCTGTGCTGCGGGTGGATACAGTGAAGGGAGGCCTTGAGATTGAGAAGATAGGTGGTGGTATGCAGACCATCAATGTTACCATGGTGGGCAGCGATAAGATGACATACTCCCTGCGCACCGTTGACAAAAGACCGGAGATTGATTTACCGTTTCCGCTCCGCAAAACATTCATCTCCGACCTTGTACTTGACCAGACTTCGGCGCTTCATCCCTACGCCGATTTGGTAGTGGCTCCGCTGGCCATAGCAGCGAAAATTCCGCAGGCAAGTCCGATGCTGGTATACGTGAAGCCCAACGAAGAGAAGTTGGGAGAGCACAAAGAGCTGCTGAGTGATAAGCTATACATGCTGGAGGAAAAGTACAATGACAAACGCGCCCTGGTCGGGGACTTGCAAGAGGCCTATGACATAGTAGGCACTAAGAAGATGCTTAAACATCGCTACGGCCACAACAACTACGCTATCGACCAGTTGGCTTTCGCTAAAGCCCGACTACTGGACCTGCTGATAGGTGACCGGGACAGGCATGAGGGGCAGTGGGAGTGGGCAGTTTATGAAGAGAGCGGAGACCATGTTTACCGCCCTATCCCCAAAGATAGGGACAACGCTTTCTACTTATTTGGCAATGGCCTTTTCTCCTGGGTTGTTAGCCGCAGGTGGGCTTTCCGCAAGTATCATTCTTTCAGCGGGAAGTATAAGGATGTGAAAGCGCTGATGATAAAATCAGAAGATTTAGATGCACGTGCGCTGCCGCAGGTAACGGCACAGCAGTTCGACTCCCTGGCCCGCGACATGCAACGTTCTCTCACAGATGAGATAATTGAACAAGCCGTACAAAGGCTTCCGGACGCTGTTTACAGGCTGGAAGGAGAAAGCCTTGCAGGTAAAATCAAAAGCAGAAGAAATAATCTGGACAAAGCTGCCCGTGAATTTTACGAAGTGCTGGCAAAGGAGGTGCTGGTGATAGGCACAGATGAGTCGGAACGGTTTGAGGTGGTGCGGCTAAATGATGAGGAGACGGAGGTAACGGTGCGCCGGAAAGCAGATGGCAACTTAACCTATCATCGGGTCTTTTATCGCGGTGAGACGAAAGAGATAGAGTTGCACGGCCTGGGTGGGAGCGATGAGTTTGACCTGCAAGGGCAGGTCCGAAAAGGCATCAAAGTAATTATTGTAGATGAGGAGAGCGAAGATAACATCCGGGATATTTCCCGTGTAAGTGGCTGGAAAAATAAGGTAGTCTACAACAGTAAGCCTGGGATGTAGGTAATAAGTTCTGTTATTTTCTGTCACTCATATGTAACACCTCTTGATTTGAGAAGATAGGAAGCTCATTGATGTTGTTTCTCTCTGGGTAGCTTATCTTATGGTAGATAGGCTGCTGACTCCTTGAAAACTATTGTGACTGCAGGTAGGTATATTTATATGACGTTCAAACCTGTCAAGCAAGAAAGCTTATGAAAGATCAGTCTGCCTTAGCCTATTCAGTGAAAGCAACCATTCTACTGTTGCTGTTTTTCCTTAACCTGTCGCTTACTAGCTGCAATAGCGACAGCCAGGAAACAAGAGAAAGTGAAGATGCAATGATGCAGCATGGAATGACGGGCGAGGGCGGCATGATGGACGGAGAGATGATGCAGGACAGCGTCATGCGTGAAGACGGCATGGGCCAAGGTATGAGTATGATGGGAGAAGGAGGCATGATGCAGGACGGTATGATGAGTGAGGAAATGCGAAAAGCAATGATGTCCAGGGGAATGGGGCCGGAGATGATGGAGGATATGAGGCCTATTCGCCAGTTGCTGATGCAGCACGAGAAAATAGATAGACGCGTAGAAAACCTGGAGAATGGCGTTAGAACCAGAACTGTATCTGATGACCCTCAGATTGCAACGGCCATTCGTGCGCATGTAAGGCAAATGAAGGATAGAATGGAAGAAAAGAAGCCCATCCGCCAGATGGACCCGGTCTTCCGGGAGCTTTTTGAGAACGCCGAAAAGATCGACCTGCAAATAAAGGATATTGAAGGGGGAGTGGAGGTAATAGAAACATCAGAGGACCCGCAGGTCGTCTTGCTGATCCAGCAGCATGCGCACAGAGCAGTCAGTGAGTTCGTAGAACGTGGGATGCAACGGGCTATGCAGCCTACGCCATTGCCGGAGGGGTATCAGGAATGATAATAGTCGCACTAATATAGTATTGAAGTCAACTTGCCTCTGCGAGTCTGAGTCAGGCATCTTAACTTCACTTCTAATTGAACCAGAATAAATTTGAAACTATCTAACGGTGAGTTCGTCGCATTCTATTTTCTTCCGAACGCAACAATGTTGATTGGTAGAAGGTCTTCTCTTGTCGAACAGCATCAGATATGGATATGGGTGAGTTGGGAAGAACAGAAGAAGGGAGTTGTGTGTACTATTGTGTGACCCAACAAAAAAGCACTTACCAGTTTTACCTCGTAAGTGCTTGATTATCAGGTGGAGAATATCGGAGTCGAACCGATGACCTCTTGCATGCCATGCAAGCGCTCTAGCCAGCTGAGCTAATCCCCCTTGTGTGGCACAAAAATAGGATAAATATTTTAGATGTAAAACATCCTGGTAAAAAAATGTGCAAAAGAAAAAGGGGCAGCTTTTACTGCCCCTTTTTATGTATAAAACCAAATGTTGCTTAGTTAAAGCTGTAGCGAAGACCTAACTGTAGTCTCCAAGTGCTGCTTGTAGTAATTACATCTTCGAATGGCTGAGTCACTAATTCACCATTGCGGTTTTGGAAGTTATAAACAGGATTGTTCTCGCTATCAATCGACTTAAACTGAAGCGGATTAGCAGTTACAAATCTCTTCTCAATACCCCAGTTCTTGTTTATCATGTTAGGTAAGTTCAGAACGTCAGCGCTGAATTGCAGTGTGTGTTTGGTGTCTTTCTTGCCGGTTACAATGTAGAAGTCCTGTAAGAAACGCATGTCCATTCTATTGTACCAAGGAAGCAGAGCACCGCTTCTTTCTGCATATTCACCTCTGTTTTTGCTCAGGTAAGGAGAGTTGTTGATAAACTGCTCAAACGCATCTTCCTGCTGTTCTGCAGAGAAAGAGTTAACTACTTCTCCGTCTCTGTTCTTAACAACATAAGGTGCAAAGTTCATTTCAGAACGATCTGCAGGAATGTACATCAGGTCAGAAGAAGAGTTGCCGTCACCGTTCAGGTCACCGTTGATGATGAAGCTGTAGTTGCTCTGGTTAGCACCTTCGTAGAAGATAGAGATGGTAGAGGCAAAGTGGTTCAGGTATTCTTTTCTGTAAGACAGGTTTGCCACAACTCGGTGAGGAATAGCAAATGACTGGTAACCTAGCTCCTCAGCGTTGGCTGTGCCTACATTTGGATTCTGAGACCATACGGAACCTGCCTGAGAGCCTGGGTTTGCTGTGATGCCCTTCGCCACTGTATAGTTATAAGCCACAGAGCCATAGAAGCCGCTGGCAAATGACTTGCTCAGTTGTGCAGTTAAAGAGCTTGAATAGCCTTTGTTGGTGTTTTCTAACACAATAGCTGTGTTAACGTCATTCAGCCTTCTGTCGTCATTAGTTACTTTGTCATCGCCAGTTCTGTCTAAGTAGCGCTCTCTTGTGTTGCCACCTTCTGTAAAGGTGCCGTTTGGCTCATAAAGATTGGCATTGCGCATTTTAATGCCGTTCAGCTCTTTTGTAAACATGCCTTCAAGTGTCAGCATAAACCCACTGCCTAAATCCTTATCTGCTGCCAGGTTCGTTCTGAATACCTGAGGGAACTGGAAGTCTTCGTTCATGAAAACAAGGTTAGATGGAACCGAAGTGCCAGCTGTTCTTGGGAACAAAGCTTCATGTGCATCCGGGTTGCCACTCAATCTGATGGTTTCCAGAGTTTCAGGGTTTGTAACACCAGAGCCGAACTGGTACATACCAGAGTTAGTTGGCATGTTGGTTAACCAAACAAATGGGAACTTGCCTGTAAACAGACCTGTACCACCGCGCAGCACCAGAGAGGCATCATTTGCAACATCCCATCTGAAACCTACTCTTGGAGACAGAAGTACTTTACTCTTTGCCCATGAGCCGGTAGTGTAGTTGGTTAAGTTACCATTCTCATCAAAGAACTGCAGCTCAGAAACGGCCGGGTTTTCAATCGGGTCTTCATGGTAAATCGCTTTGTCGGCACGTAAGCCGGCTGTAACGGTTAAGCCAGTGCTCACCTGCATCTCATCCTGAACATAAAGTCCCAGTTGACCTACTTTCAGTTCAGCTGAGTAAGGGCTTTTAACACCAGGTACCAGGGAATAAGTATAGGCATAATAAGCTGGAGCTTCGTTATTCAGGAAGTCATCCAATGAGTTGAAAGCATAGTAGCTGTTAGAACCAGCCATGAACATATTACCTACTTTCTGGTATTCGTAGTTGATACCAGCTGTAATGGTATGCTTGCCAGCGTAGTAAGAGAGGTTGTTCGTGATGCTGTAAACATCGTTGATGACATCATTGTTGTAAGTGAACGGGTCCATACCGGCGTGGATGTAGTTGTTGCCGTTACCGTCGAAGATATCGATAGTTGGGAACACACCGCCTGGGTAGTCACGTGTGGTCTGTATCTTACTGGCTGTTGCCAGGAACTGGTTAGAAAGTCTGCCTCCGAAGTTACTGTTCAACTCAGCAGTAGCTGTTTTCACAACGTCTTTAAAAATATACTTCGAGTTGGCAAATCCCATGGCATTGTTGCTGAAGCGGGAATATGGCAAACGGCTTAGTGAACCTGAACGGCCTGTAACAGAGAATCCGCCGCCGTTTGGAATACTGGTGGCGTTTACAATCTGGTCGTTTGTGTTCTGGAAATCAGTATACTTTAACGTAAGCTTGTGTACATTGCTGATGTTCCAGTCAAGTTTAGCTAAAAACTTGCGGTTATCGTTTGCGAAGTTCGGGAAGTTGTCATAACCACCTGTCTCGTAACCGAAGTTGTTTCTCAGGTAATCAGAAACGGACTGCAGGTCAGCTGCAGGAGTTGTAGAAACAGTACCAAGGCCTGAACCACCTGTTGGAGAGAAGGCAACACCTGGTCTTGATTCTTTCTCAAACTCACCGTTTACGAAGAAGAACAGTTTGTTTTTGATAATCGGGCCACCCAGGCTCATACCATAAATCTGGCTTTTAGAATCCTGGATATTCTGGCTGATGTCATTGTCACCTACTTTTGTACCTATAAAGCTCTGGTCTCTGAAGAAGGTATAAGCAGTTCCTTTGAATGTGTTGGTACCGCTCTTTGTAACGGCATTGATGCCGGCACCAGTAAATCCAGACTGTCTAACATCAAAAGGAGCAATGTTCACAGAGATTTCGTCATAGGCATCCAGTGAAATTGGCTGGGCTCCACCGCCAGGCATAGGGCTGCTGCTTAGTCCGAAGTTGTTATTCAGGTTGGCACCGTCTACCTGTATGCTGTTGAATCGTGCATCGCGGCCACCAAAGCTGTTGCCGTTTGCCTGAGGAGTAGTACGGGTAAAGTCCTGGATACTTCTGGAGATAGTAGGCAGCGTCTCCAACTGGCGTGTGCTGATGTTGGTAGCAGCACCGGTTTTGCTGGAGTTAAATACAGAAGTTCTGTCTGCATTCACAACCACTTCCTGTAATTCTGTGCCTGCCTCAGCAAGCGTGGCGTTCAGGATGTATGGCTGGCCCAGTTTCAGGTCAATACCATTGTAAGTTTTCGGGGCAAAACCCAGGTAGCTTACTTCAATCTGGTAAGGGCCTCCAATACGTGCGTTCGGAATATTGAAGCGACCCTCCGTGTTGGTGGTGGTACCGTAGTTGGTTCCGGAAGGCTGGTGAGTAGCTCTAACAGTTGCGCCAATCAGAGGCTCACCGGTTACACCTTGAACGGAACCATTAATGCTACTTGTCGTTACCTGTGCCCAGCTGTGTTGGGCAGTCAGTATCATCACGAGGATGAGACACAGTGTACTATAAAAATTTTTCATAAAAGGTAGGTTGATTTTGGCGCAAAAGTAAGTCGCTAAATCTTCACTATCAACCCTATGTTATATTATTTAATTGTTACTTTAGGATCTTATATTTTAGTAACCGCATAGGCAAATGTTAATATGGCCAATCAGGAGCAGGAAGGCATATAAATAAAAAGGCAGGACCTGAGCCCCGCCTTTTTACTGATAAAAATCAAAGAATATTTTTTACTCAAATATATACCTTAAGCCCAACTGTCCCTGCCATCTTGAGTCGAAAGGTGCGATGTTGTAGGCTGCACTGTTAGGGTTAAAGGTGAAAGTAGGCTCACCTGCATCGTTGCGGCCAGCATAGCGGATAATCTCGTTGGCGTTGTTTCTTACAAAATACTGACGGCCCCAGTCCCTGTTAATGAGGTTTCCGACATTAATGATGTCGAATGTAATCTGCAGGGTATGTCGCTTCTCTCCCGTATTTATATAAAAGTCCTGAAGCAGGCGCAGGTCAAACTGATGGGTCCAGGGCATGCGTGCGGCGTTGCGTTCTGCATATTGGCCGCGACGCTCGTTCAGGTAATCATCGTCTGCTATAAAAGCATCAAGCGCTTCCCACTGCTCATCAGCTGATGTAGTAACAATTCCGTCTCTTTCTATATCTACTAAGTTTATTTCACTTCTGTCACGTGGAACGTAGAGCAGGTCATTGCTTCGGTTTGCATCGTTGTTCAGGTCCTGCGCATACAGATAGGTAAAAGGCCGGCCTGACTGACCCTGGTAGAAGAGCGAAATGCCTGTAGCAAAATTATCAGCATAACGAAAGGTGTAACCACCGGTGCCTATTATTCTGTGTCGTATATCAAAGTTGGAGTAGCTGAGGGGAGGGTTGTTTGGGTCGTTTACGATCTGATTAAACTGCCAGTTTGAAAGAGCGGTTGAGCTTGTGCCGCTGTTCACATCCATGGACTTGCCATAGGTATAAGCAACCGATGTTTGTAAGCCATTGGTGAAATCCTTCCGGAGCTGAGCTGTAATGTTGTAACGGTATCCCCTGTTCGTGTTGTCCAGAAGAATAACATTTGTGTAGTCATTGACTCTGCGGCGCTCACTTGTACTGCCTGGATACACATTACGGTTATCAGGACCTGCCAAAGTTCCTATCGGGTCAGCCAGGTTCAGGTTTCGGTAAACGACATCATTCAACGTTTTGGTGTATATACCTTCTAAAGTGGCAAAGACCTCGCCTGGCAGGGTATAGTCAAATGCCAGGTTGCTTCTCCATACCTGGGGTAATTTAAAGTCAGGCGTCACAACATTCACCTCCACAGTGTTACTAACGGCCCCTGCGTTGCGCTGCTCATCTACGTCTGCAATAAACTCTTCAGGGTTGGTGTCAAACACAGTTCCGAAGATGGTACCTGTGTTTGTAAACTGGTTAGATAACCACACAAAAGGCACGCGGCCCGTGAAGATGCCGGTACCGCCACGAATCTGGAAGTCGCGTTCATCTGTTGGCGTATAGTTGAAACCAAACCTGGGAGCCCACAGGATGCTTTCACTTGGTGTGCGATCGGTTCTTAAGCCAGGGGCGATGTTCGCAAAATCGTTCTCGAACTCAACATTACGCGGTGGTGCATCAGGAAACACGGGAAGGTCAGCACGCAGTCCGAGAGTTATCCTCAGCTTTTCAGAGGCGGTGTATTCATCCTGTATATACAAGCCAAGCTGCATTGCGTTAAATTCAGCTGCAGGTCTCGGGTTGTCTGTCAGGGAGTAAGTAGCCTGTACCCGGCTTGGATTGCCGGCATAGAAATCTTCCAGGCTGCTAAAGTCCCAGTAGCCGTTTGCATTGTTGATAAACAGGTTGCGGAAATTAAAGAACTCGTTGTGGGTACCGATGGTGAAGTTATGCCGGCCTAAAAGGTAAGTGAAGTTGTCTGTAAACTCGAAAATATCCTGGTCCAGTTCGTTTGCTGTAGAGGAACGCTGAGCGCCAAACTCAAAGGTACCGATAGGGTCGTCTATTGTTACCTGAGGGAACAACCCTCCCGGAATATCCCGGCTTTCCCTGATGCGGTTATAACCCACGATCAGGTTATTGGATATACTGTTTGAAAAGCGGCTGTTCAGCTCCAGAACCGAGGTGTTGGTACTACTGCTGAACCGGTAAGCATTATTGCCATAACGCAGGTAGCTGCGGCTTCTGGAAAAGTTTTCAGAAAAAGCATCTACTAAATTGTGGCGAAGTGTCAGCTGGTGAATGTCTGAAATATTCCAGTCGAGGCGGGCAAAGAACTTATCACTTTCAGTAGACCTGTCATAACCACCAAAGGAGCCCACATCATACCCATAAGTGTTCTGCACAAAGTCAGCAAGCTGCTGTGCCTCACTCAGCGGAATTTGGGACTCAGCAGAGCCAGGGGCAAAACGAACCGGTTCTGTGATTCTGTTTGCATCGTAGTTCACAAAAAAGAAAAGCTTGTCACGCACAATAGGTCCTCCAAGGCGAGCGCCGTACTGGTAGTTCTGGAATTCCTCGGCTCTTTCCCTTTCTCCCTCCACAGATCTGCCGATGGTGTTTTGGTTACGTCCGAAGCCATACACTGATCCTGTAAAATCATTTGAGCCAGAGCGGGTGATGGCGTTTATGCCACCTCCGGTAAAGTTTCCCAGCTTTACGTCGTAAGGGGCTACAACAACCTGAATCTCCTGTATCGCGTCCAGCGAGATTGGTTGTGTGCCTGCCTGCCCACCAGGGGTGCCGCTGCCTGATAATCCGAACACGTCATTGTTTACGGCACCGTCTATGGTAATATTATTGAAGCGGTTATTAGTGCCGGCTATAGAGTTGCCGGATGCCTGAGGCGTAAGGCGTGTGAAATCCTGGAGGCTTCTGCTTAGCGTTGGCAAGTTTTCCAGTTGTGCACGGGAAACGTTGGTGGCTGCACCGGTACGGTCCTGGTTAAAAATGTCATTTCTTTCCCCAATAACCTCGACCTCACCCAACTGGAGTGTATTTTCAGTCAGTTCAAAATCAACTCTTACAGTTTGGCCAAGAGGTAGCGTTACTCCTTCTACGCGCTGATCCTGGTATCCTATATAAGTAGTGGCAACTGTGTAGGGGCCTCCCACACGCATATTTTGAATGGTATAATAGCCATTAACATCCGTGTTGGCTACATATTGTGCGTTGGTAGGCGTGTGAACGGCGATGACGGTGGCTCCAGGCAATGCTGTGCCAGCCTGATCTTCTACAGTACCATTTAGCGCGGCTGTCGTTGATCCCTGCGCCCAGACCGTCTGCGCCATCAGGAAAAGTGCAAAGCAAAAGAGTAATCGTTTGTAAAGAAATTTCATAGCACGTAATAACAGGTTGAACAACAATTGTTTGTCTGAGCTATTAAGTACGTGAGTTAAAAATTTTGTTATGTTAACTTTAAGTGAAATTTAAAAAACGTTACAATTTTTGGGTATAAGCAATTGGGTGCTAAGCTTTAGTTAAAATACCGGCGGTCTAACGGCTTTAATGAAAATTTTCTGGAAATGGTCGGCATAAAGGTTGGTCTCTATAACGCCCACAGAGCTGGAGGCGTGAATGAACCTGACCTCCTTTTTGCTGATTACTTCCGTTACCATGCCCACATGTGTTATATCACGGCTAAAGCGGTTGGCACCGAAGAACACCAAATCACCTTCTTTTATGTTTTTGGGTTTTACTTTTTTGCCGTAGCGGCTCTGCTCGTTGGAGGTGCGTGGTAAGGCCACGTCGATGGTTTGAAAGGAGGTGCAGAGCAGTCCGGAGCAATCCATGCCTATACGGGTGGTGCCACCCCACTTATAAGGAGTGCCGGTATAAGAGCGGGCTGCCTGAATAACCGTGGCTACATCTTTATCTAAATTGCGGGTTCGGGTGCGGCTGGTGCGGTCTTTAGAGGAGGCGACGGTGTTGCCGCCTGTCCTGGTCCTGCCACCTTTTTTTGCCAGTCTCTTTTCAGCCGCTATTTCGCGGGCTGATTTATATGTCTCGCCACGCTTGCTGAAAGTGGGCTTTGTGGATTGGCAGGAAGCTATCAGCAGCAGAAAGCAGATGAAAAGGGCAGAAGTGGTGTAATGAGTTTTCAAAGCGTATTCAAGCAGTTTAAAGTGCAAAAGGTGATTTTAACTGATGGCTAAAGTACTGATTAACCTCGCTTTTTAAAAATGAAATTTAACGCTGCTACTCCAAAATTAGTAGACGACCTCTCAGCCATAGTAGGCGCAGCACATGTGTTGTTACAGGCGGCTGCTGGCAGCTTTCCTGCCACGCATGATGACAGAGGGCTGCGCTATAAGCCGGAGAGGGTTCTTAGAACTGCTAACGCCTCGGGGAGAGGCCTTATTATGGCGTTTCGCCACGAAAATTTGTTGCCAATACCTCTTTGTGGTGCCGATGTGGACCATGGTAGCGGAGCTTTTGCAGTATAAAAGACATTATACTCTCTATTGGGAGGTTAAAAAAAGAAATCTTATCTGCACATGCTATCTTGAAAAGAGACATGCGCGATGATGACGGGCACAATCAGTTGCCGGAAGAAATAAAAGAAGGTGTTAGTTGTGTGCAGTCGGGAGGTGTTATGTCAGGTAAATTATTATCGGCCGATGCAGAAGCTCTTGATCACTCTTGCGCTAAAAGGGCTGAAGTAGCGGCCGGGACGGAATATGAAAATTTACTTGCCCCTTATGGTATCCTGAACCCGTGCAAAACACTGTAAGACAAAACAGGCGCAGAACTCGGGTTCTGCGCCTGTTTTGTCTTACAGTCAGCTGTTATGGTGGTGCCACGCCATAGACTGTGGAAACACGCTTCCGTTCTCATGATGCATTTTTTTGATTCAGGTCGCTGTATTTAGTCTCAGCCAACTGATTGTCCATGCCGCGTAGGTTCATCCAGGAATGCATCAGGTTAATATGTGACTCATTAAGTGGTGCCTGGTGCGTGTTGTTCATGTAAGACGACTGATCCGGGTTTTTCATAGAAAAAAGCTTGTCTTGCGGCTGGTTTTCTTTTTCTGTAGATTGGTGTGCTCTCAATATAGCCTCATCCATTGATTTTTTAGGTTTCATAACATTTGTTTCTTAATTGGTTATTAGTGTATTAATTAGTGGTGCATTAATTCTCTCTTTTTATTTTCTTCTTTTACAAAGTTGCTCACATAGCTGGCAATCTCTTCCGCGTTCTCTTCCTGCAAAAAGTGGCCACTGTCTTCAAAAGGAATGACGTAGCATTCGTGGAAGAATTTCTTCCAGCACTGCAGCGCCTCAATCTTTATGAGTTTATCCCGCTCCCCCCAAAGTATGAGCGTCGGAATGTTTTGTATTTTGTTTCGTTCCTTCCAGAGTTCATCGTACCAGCGTGTTATGCCAATCAACTCCCGTGCGCAGGCAAGCTTGCCAACCTGGTCGTCAGGGTTACCCAGTGCATTCACGTAATGCTGGCGAATGGGTTCAGGCATCTTCTCCTCGCCTTCAAACAACTCGTTTATAAGCGTAAGGGCCGATACGTTTAGCTTTGAATGCAGGAACTTTCCCAATGGCCCCACCAGGTATTTGCTGGTGCCTGTAAAAGTCTGATGCTTCGACAAAGACCAGGTCCAGGAGTTGAGCATCACAATATTCTTTACTTTCTCCGGATGGTTTATAGCATAAGCAAAACCAATAGGCGCCCCAAAATCATGCACCAGCAGTGTCACGTCCGTTAACTGAAGATGCTCCATCAGCTGCTCAAAATTAACGGCGTGGGCCCGTGGCTTGTAACTCCAACCCTCCGGTTTGTCAGAGAGGCCAAAGCCAATCATGTCCATAGCAATGCACCGGTACTTCTTGCGCAGTATCTTTATCAGGTTGCGGTACAGAAAAGACCAGACGGGAGTGCCATGGATCATTACAATCGGCGGCCCTTCCCCCTCGTCCACGTAATGCATCTTACCCGCCTCTAATTGTATGTATTTGGATTCAAAAGGATATTCTTTTTTATCCAGCCAATCTGGTGTCATAATTTCTAAGGGTGCTCTGTCTTATAAATATACTTTTAAATCGAAAGCAAGTTGCTCCATATACAAAAAAAGGTACTCCTTCGGAATAAATATTTAGGTAAGCCATTGGGCAGGCGATGGGGCTAAAAATAAAGTTTAACTTTACAGCCAGGTATGTGTGGTATAACAGGAGTATTTGCATTTACAGAGAAAGGCCAAAAGGCATTAGAGCGATTGCCGGCAGCCGTGGCTGCACTGCAGCACCGTGGTCCGGATGCCGGTGGGGTGTTTTCAGAGGGTCACATCGGGCTTGGCCACCGCAGGCTTTCCCTTATTGCGCCTACTGCTGCCGCTAACCAGCCTTTCAGCAGTGAGGGCGGCCGTTATACCCTTGTCTTCAACGGTGAAATCTTCAACTATAAAAAGCTGCGGAAGGAGCTGGAGGCTAAAGGCGTCACGTTCCGCAGCGATTCCGACACAGAAGTGCTGCTGCACTTATATGCGCGGGAGAGGCAGGAGTGCCTGAAGAAGCTGACAGGTTTCTTCTCGCTGGCTATTTACGATGCCGAGGAAGAGAGCCTTTTTCTGGCGCGTGACCGCTACGGTGAAAAGCCCCTGCTCTTCTACAAAGACGCAGACAAGTTCCTGTTCGGATCAGAGCTGTCTGCCCTGATAAGCCTGGGTGTTCCACGTGAATTAGATTATACTTCGCTTTACCAGTACCTGCAGCTAACCTATGTGCCTGCGCCGGCCACTATGCTGAAAGGAGTGAAAAAACTTTTGCCCGGGCAGTCGTTGTACGTGCGGGGCAGCAGAGTGCAGGAGAATGTGTGGTACAGGCTGCCATTTGATGGAGAAAAGGCGATACACAACCCCTTAACTTATACACAGCAGCAAGCCAAGCTAAAGCATCTCCTACAGCAAGTCGTCACAGACCGGCTTGTCGCCGACGTGCCCGTTGGTGCCTTTCTAAGTGGCGGTATTGATTCTTCGGTGGTGGTTGCCCTGGCGGCCCGGGAGGTGGATAAGCTGAAGACGTTTTCCGTCGGTTTCCCTGATCAGCCCTTTTTTGACGAAACCCGTTACGCCCGCCTTGTGGCTGACAAGTATAAAACAGAACACACTGAACTGCGCCTTTCAAACGCTGATCTCTTTAACAATCTCTTTGGAACATTAGACAGCCTGAGCGAGCCTTTTGCCGATTCATCTGCGCTGGCTGTATACACGCTAAGTAAGCACGTAGGGCAGGAAATGAAGGCGGTGCTGAGCGGCGATGGTGCTGACGAGCTTTTTGGTGGCTACAATAAACACCTGGCAGAGTATAGGGTGCTATCTGGTGGTGCTAAAGTTGAAGCTGTAAAAAAAATGAAGTTCTTATGGGATGTATTGCCTATGTCCAGAAACTCTTTTGCAGGAAACAAAGTAAGGCAACTGCAACGCTTTGCTACAGGGGCCGGATTGCTCCCCCAGGACCGTTATTGGCTGTGGGCGACGTGGCAGCAGGAAGAGGATGCGCTGGCATTGCTGACACCGGAAAGCCAGGCGGCGGTGCAGAACAGGTTGTACCGTGCACGCAAAGGCAGGGTGTTGGAATGTGTTAGCAGAAAACATTATGACCTTAACCACGTATTGTGTGCCGATTGGCGTTTAGTGCTGCCAAACGACATGCTGACGAAGATTGACTTAATGGGAATGGCGAATAGCCTGGAAATACGCAGCCCTTACCTGGACCACAGGTTGGTGAAGTTTGCCTTTTCACTACCGGCTTCTACCAAGGTAGAGGAAGGTTTACAGAAAAAGATTCTGCGGGATACCTTCCGGGGCTTATTGCCTCCTGAGCTTTACAGGCGCCCAAAGCAGGGGTTTGAAATTCCGCTGAAGGCCTTTCTGCAAACGGAGGGGCAAGGTCTGGCAAACGATTACCTTTCGGATGCTTTTATCGCATCGCAGGGTATTTTCGATGTGCAGCAAGTGCAGCGCATCCGGCAACTCCTGAATTCTGACAAAGCAGCCCTTGTGCAAACGAAAGCCTGGATGCTGTTGGTCTTTCAGTATTGGTGGAGAAGATATATGGCATAGGAAAAATTTAATTAAATACTTTTATAGTTAAATAAATTTACTAATTTAGTTTTATTAGAAATTGCACAATAAAAGAATATATCTATATTTGTGATATTATTAAATATGATTAATCTATGAGAATAGCCGTTGTTGGTACTGGATATGTTGGCCTGGTTACGGGAACATGTTTTGCAGAAGTTGGTATCGATGTAACCTGCATTGATATTGACCAGAAAAAGATTGAAAATCTTAAAAAGAACATCCTGCCTATTTACGAGCCGGGCCTGGAGGAGATGGTTGCGCGCAACGCGCAGAAAGAGCGCCTTTCTTTCTCCACCGACCTTGCCTCCAGTATCCAGGGCTGCGATGTGGCTTTCATCGCTGTGGGAACGCCTCCGGGCGAGGACGGTAGCGCCGACCTGAAGTATGTGCTGGCGGTTGCTCGCAGCATTGGCCAGAACATGAACTCCTACATCGTAGTAGTGACGAAGAGCACAGTGCCGGTGGGCACAGCCAACAAAGTACGCAAGGTGATAGAGGAGGAATTGGAAGCCCGTGGTGTGGACATTCCGTTTGATGTGGCCTCCAACCCGGAGTTCCTCAAAGAGGGTGCCGCCATAGAAGACTTCCTGAAGCCAGACCGCATTGTGGTGGGCGTGTGCTCTGAAAGAGCGCAGGAGGTGATGAAGAAGCTTTACAAGCCGTTCCTGATGAACGGGCACCCGCTTATCTTCATGGACGTACCGTCTGCCGAGATGACCAAATATGCCGCCAACGCGATGCTGGCCACCAAGATCAGCTTTATGAATGACATCGCCAACTTGTGCGAAATCATGGGTGCCGACGTAAACATGGTGCGTAAAGGCATCGGCAGCGATGTGCGCATCGGCAACAAGTTCATCTATCCGGGCATCGGCTACGGCGGCTCCTGCTTCCCGAAAGACGTGAAGGCGCTTATCAGAACCGCTTCTGAAAACGGTTATGACATGAAGGTGCTCCAGTCTGTGGAAGCCGTGAACGAGAACCAGAAGTCAGTACTTTACAATAAGATACACAACCACTTCAACGGTGACCTGGCAGGCAGAACGTTTGCAATCTGGGGCTTGTCTTTTAAACCCAAAACAGATGACATGCGTGAGGCTCCGTCGTTGGTGATAATACAGAAGTTGCTGGAGCAGGGCGCCAAAGTACGTGCCTATGACCCTGTGGCTATGAAGGAGGCGCAGCACTCCCTGGGCGACTCTATTGAGTATGGCAAGGATGAGTATGAAACACTAATTGATGCGGATGCGCTGCTGCTGGTAACAGAGTGGCCTGAGTTCCGCTCCCCGAACTTCAATGTGGTAAGCAAGCTCATGAAGGACAAGGTGGTATTTGACGGTAGGAATATCTACGATGCCAATGACCTTAACGAAAAAGGCTTTATCTACTACGGCATAGGTATAAAGCAGCAGGTGCCGCAGCAGTTAGACGCCTCTATATAGAAAATATGGCAGGGAAAAGAGTACTTATAACAGGTGCAGCCGGGTTTCTGGGCTCCCACCTTTGCGATAGGTTTATTAAGGAGGGCTATCGTGTTGTAGCCATGGATAACCTGATTACAGGTAGCATGGATAACATAGAGCACCTTTTTAAGCTGCCGAACTTTGAGTTTTATCACCACGATGTGTCAAAGTTTGTGCATGTAGCAGGCGAACTGGACTATATCCTGCACTTTGCATCGCCAGCCAGCCCAATCGATTACCTGAAGATTCCGATCCAGACGCTGAAGGTAGGATCTCTGGGCACGCACAACCTGCTTGGCCTGGCCAAAGCGAAAGGCGCACGCATGCTCATTGCCTCTACCTCAGAAGTATACGGTGATCCACAGGTGCACCCACAGCAGGAAGATTATTGGGGTAATGTGAACCCAGTTGGCCCACGCGGCTGCTATGATGAGGCAAAGCGCTTCCAGGAGGCTATGACAATGGCCTACCATATGCACCACGGGCTGGAGACGCGCATTGTGCGTATCTTTAACACCTACGGTCCACGCATGCGCCTGGATGATGGCCGTGTGCTGCCTGCCTTCCTGAGCCAGGCCTTACGGGGAGAACCTCTCAGTATTTTCGGTGACGGTAGCCAAACCCGCTCTTTCTGCTACGTGGATGATCTGGTGGAAGGTATCTACCGTTTGCTGCTGAGTGATTACCACATGCCAATTAACGTAGGTAACCCATCCGAGATCACCATCAAGGAGTTCGCAGAGGAAATCTGCAAGCTCACCGGTGTAGAGCTAAAGGTGGAATACCAGCCACTGCCGAAAGATGATCCCCAGAAGCGCCAGCCAGACATCACCAAGGCCAGAGAGGTCTTAGGCTGGGAACCGAAGGTGGATAGGGCCGAAGGCCTGAAGAGAACACTGGAATACTTTAAAGAGAAGATTCAAACTCCCGCTGAGCAGGAGGCTTAAGTGTTATTAAAAGCAAAGAGGCAAAAGAGGCAGTCTGTAAGGACTGCCTCTTCTGCTTTTATAGGTCATCACTTAGAAGAATGTCCCGAAGGCGTTCGCCAGCTTTGCCGTCAAATTTATACATCCATTCTTCAGTGAATTTTGCCTTATTAGGGAGCTGTTTCTGATGTAATGCTTCCACGTCCTGTAAAATTCCATGCAGTTCCTCCAGGTTATAGATAGGGTGTGCTACACCGGCTTCAATGAAAGATTTCGATACATTAATTTTACCAATGGGGTGATTTTCTAAAGTAAGAACAGTTGTGAATGGCAAAGCCATCAGAGGTAGTAGATAGGTAGAAAAGAAACCGATTATAAGCTGTGTATAAGGTAATTGCAATGTTAACTCTTCATTGTCTATAACTTTTACGTTCTGAAATGAATTCCATAATTGTACATCTGTGTGGGGTTGTATGGGATGGAGCTTTACAAGAAGCTGGTATCCTGCATTGGTACAAATATTGGCGAATGCCTCTAGGAATTGCCTGTAATTTTCCTTGTTCCAGTTAAAGAAGCGTCGAACCGCAAGTCCCTGATCTAGAAAGACTATTTGTGGTTTCTTTACGAAGGCAGGTTTCTGTCCTGCTAAGTGATCAAAGCTAGGTATACCTATATAATGAACACGCTTGTCGTTTGGCAGGTGATCATGAAGTTTATGCACCTCATAAACTTTAGGGCTAAAAGAAATATATGCATTTGCTACTCTAAGAGGAGATGCAATCTTATTAAGAGTAGCTATAACACCGTTGTTTTTCCTTATTCTATAGAAGATCCAGAAAAAGTCTGAATTAGCCTTAGAAAGCGCATTAACAGAGTTTCTAAGAAAGTATCTTGCCTTAAGACGTTCTTTGAACTGTAATAGCTTTTTGATATAGCTAGAAGGTGAAGTTGTACTGGCTTGGGTAATAAGATGAGTCTCAAACCTGATGTTAATATTAATATCCCTGATGCCATGATCTATCAAATAGGTAGGAATTCCATGTTCTTGACAAGCTAAATTCATTAAAACATGATAATATGATTCTATAAAGAAGAACACTACTTTGTGAGGTTTAACATGAAGGAGCAATTCAGTGGCATTTTTGAAGTCTCCCCAAAAAACAGCTTCCCCATATGTCTTATAAAAATCATTAGAGATTTCTTTTTTAGAAGCATAGTCAATAAAGTAAAATTTACAGTATCCAAGGCAACCTTTAAACAAATCCAAATAATCTTTTCGGTTATAGTATCCAACAATAAGTATATTTGGCATAATCGACATTAAGAAGTAAGGCTATTATTATAGTATTTAATTTATTTCTAATCAAAAATAAATTAAATATTATGCGTTTGTTGCTAAGCACTACCTTAAATGCAAGATGTACTTAAGCAACAGTACAGAGTATAAACATCCTATAAATATTGCGTTGAAACAAAATGAGCAAGAAATTTATGGCACTATTGCTATAGTTATACCTGCTGTTGCCCGTGAAGGTATCACCAAACTTGTGTTAAGTCAAATAAAGAGCTTTCAGGATGAACGGTATCGTATAGTAATGATAGTGCTTGCGAATGTTGCTAAAGATGTGTTCGAGGAAGCCGGTGTTCAACTTTCTGCTGACGAGTTACTGGTGCTAAAGCAGCAAGATGCTTATCTTTCTGTAAGAAGCTTATTTAACTCATCTCTGCTTTTAACTCCAATTACAAAATTCTTAAGGTACCATAATGCAAAGTTGGTGATAGCTCATGCGCCTTACGCTCACTTTGTAATGCGATTAGTAAAGCTAAGGTTGCAGTTTGATAGTTTCAATATAAAGCTGGTACAGTACTTCCACATAACCCAATATGTACAGTTCCCGCTTAATTCAGCAAAGAGGCGCGCTGTTAATCAATTAAATAGAGTGTTGGGTAAATATTTTGATGACAGTCATGTATCTGTTACCGAGGCAGTTAAAAGCGATATAGAATCAAATTTGTTTAAGCATAAGCGACATTTAGTAATAGTCAATGCCTTACCCAGAGAAGCAATTGTACAGAACGGGTATAGCATAGAAGAGGTGCAACGTGTTGAAGCTTGGTTGAGGACTAGAAGCGGTAGCTTTAAAATTCTTATACCTGGTAGATTAAGTTATATGAAGGGGCAGCTTTTTTTCTTACAAGTACTGAGCATCTTTATTAAAAATAACTTATTTGAACCACAGGATTTAGCTGTTTTGATAGTAGGAGATGGCCCAGATAAAGAAGTAATAAAAGAGTTAATTAATAAAAAAGGCATTAAAGGCTACTGCTATTTTTCGCCGGCGGTACAGAATGCTGCGTTGATGAAGGTAATGACCTTAGTGGATCTTGTTGCTGTACCGTCACATTACGAAGGATTTGGTTTAGTGGTGCTTGAGGCGTTGCAAAACAAGAGATTAGTTCTGTCATCAGACGCAGGTGGTTTGAAAGAAATTATCGAGCACGGCCGGAATGGGTTTATGTTTAGAGCAGGTGTTGTGAATGATTGCCTGGAAAAGCTGCAGTTTATCTATGACAACCGTGATACTGGCTTAGTAGATTTAGATGAGGTCGCGCAGCAAGTGGAGTATAAGTTTTCCTTTGAGCAGCACATGGCGCAGCTAATTCAAGTAATAAATAGCTGTGAAGTAGGTTAAAATGGGCAGATCTGTACTATTTGTCTGTTACTGGGGTCTGAGAGATGATCTTACAACTTCTACTGTTCTACCACGGCTTGAGGTGTTACAGCGTTTCCCTTTTATCGAAAAGATTATACTGGTAACCATAGAACGAAACGCGGATGTAAATGAGGACCCATTAACACAACACTTAAACAAAGTAGTGCATATGCCTCTCACTCCTAAAAGTTTAGCTGTCAATATTGCCACCAAAATAAGTGACTTTCTTCTATTCCCAGGGCAGCTAATAAAGTTTGCGCAGAAGTACAATACACATGTTCTGCTGGCACATGGCGCACCAGCGGGGGCTTTGGCATATAAAGTGTGGAAGCGAAGCAAATTGCCTTTTTACGTCAGTTCTTTCGAGCCTCACGCCGATTACATGCTGGAATCAAAAGTTTGGACAAGGTATAGCCTGAAGTATAGATTTCAGAAGTATTGGGAACATCTTCAAAAGAAAAATGCGGCTGGCATTATGCCTGTTGCTTATAGGTACAAAAGAGCTTTAGTAGGAGAAGGAGTGGCTGCAGAAAAAATCTTTGTAGTTCCCTGTTCTGTTGATATGGATACCTTTAGTTTTAATGAACGGAAGAGAAGTGATATGCGCCTGCAGTTGGCCTGGCAGCATGCTGTAATTGGTGTGTATGCAGGCAAGTATGGCGGCCTGTACTATCAGGAAGATGCTTTTGCCATCTACAAACAATGCTTTGAAAGCATCCCTGATTTCAGGCTTATCGTTCTCTCACCACAGCCGCAGGAAGAAATTCTGAGCCTGCTGCAACAGCATCAGATTGACACAGCTCTAGTAAATGTTACTTCCGTCCCTCACCAGGAAGTGCCACAATATCTTTCTGCTGCTGATTTTGCCTTTGCCACCTATAAACCCGGACCATCAAAAAAATATCTTTCCCCTGTGAAAATCGGCGAGTACTGGGCAAACGGCCTGCCGGTGCTTTTGACAGAAGGAGTAGGCGACGATAGTGACATCATCAAGAACGAAGGTGGAGGCGCTATTTTTAACCTAAGGGAAGAGGGAAGTGTGGAAAGAGCATTGCAGCAGATACAGCAGATACTGCAGGACCCAAACCATCGGCAGGAAATACTAAAGCTGGCACAAAAGTACAGATCACCGGAGCGGATACGGGAGGCTTACGAATACTTCTTTGGCCAAAAGCAGGAGGAGCAGCCGTGAAGGTACTGTTTGTGGTACCATACCCGGAAGGGCAGGCCGCCTCGCAACGTTATAGGGTAGAGCAGTGGCTACCGCTATTGCAGGAGCAGGATATAAAGTATAGGTTAGCGCCATTCTGGAGCCAGAGCGCCTGGAATGTGCTTTACAAGCCGCAGCATACCTGGCGGAAAATTACGGGGCTGCTAACGGGTTTTATGAATCGCATGCTGTTATTGCGTCATCTGCCTGTATACGACTTTGTCTTTGTGCATAGAGAGGCTACGCCGCTGGGGCCTCCTTGGTTTGAGTGGGTGGCGGCAAAGGTTTTCCGGAAAAGAATCATCTTCGATTTTGATGATGCGATCTGGCTGCCGAATACCACAGCAGAAAACAGGTGGGCTGCAAAGCTTAAATGGCACCATAAGACTGCTCAAATATGCCGGTGGAGCTATAAAGTGAGCTGCGGAAATGGCTATCTCCGAAACTATGCGTTGAAATATAACGCAGCAGCGGTGCTGCTACCCAGCGTGCTGGATACGGAACATCGCTATAATGAACATAAAGAACAGCATACGCAGGAGGTGGTCATGGGCTGGATTGGGTCACACTCTACCCTGCCTTACCTGCAACTGGTTGAGCCGGTATTGCAGCGGCTGGAGCGTAAGTATTCGTTCCGATTGCTTGTTATAGCTGATAAAGCGCCTCAACTACAACTGCGGTCACTCGAATTCAAAGCATGGCAAAGGGAAACAGAGGTGCAGGATTTGCTGCAGCTAAATATTGGATTGATGCCTTTGCCTGATACCGAATGGGCAAAAGGGAAGTGTGCGTTTAAAGCACTGCAATATATGGCCCTGGGCATACCAGCCGTAGTTTCAGGTGTAGGGGCCAATATAGAGGCAGTGGCAAACGGCTGCACGGGGTATCCCTGTGCTACGGAGCAGGAGTGGTATGAGCGTCTGGAGGCTTTGCTGCTGAAGCCGGAGTTGCGCACCAGTATGGGAGCAGAAGGGCAGGTTTGGGTAAGAAAGCATTATTCCCTGCAGGCACACAGTCAGACCTTTCTTAGCCTCTTTTCTTCTTAGGCTTTTTCTTTTTAAGCTCTTTCAGGTACTTTTTAGCTTCTTTATAATTTTCTGACTTCTTTTCGCTGATTTGCAGCACTATCTCATAGTAATTCTTAGCAGCAGGCAGATCGTTTTCTTGATTCGCAATACGGGCTAGATTGAGATAAGAGTTGATAAAGTACCCGGAATCACGCTCGTCCGACATCTCAGCAAACATAATGGAGTTTTTGTAGTACTGCTCTGCTTTATCAAAATTGCGGTACTTGTGCTGGTTAACATAAGCCAGAATGTAAGAGGCATAGCGCCCGCTTACAGCCTCATAACCCGGCATCTGCTGCTCCAGCTTATTCAGAATGTCAAGCGACACCCTCTCTGCTTTTGTGAAGTGCCCCTGTACGAACAGCAACCGGGCGTAAAAACGCTGAAAATAAGCATTGTCAGGGTACTTCATTGTCAGCTGCTCCGACAGCCGCAGTGCCTCGTCCATTTTCTTCTCCTCATTCGCATAAATCTTCATCAGGAAGAACTTAGACTCTGTGCCGGTATAAAAGCCCGTGTTCGCCACATAGGCCAACTGTTTTAGACCAAGCCGTTTGTCTCCGTCCGGAAAGAAGATCAGCACAGGCCGGAGCATCGGGTAATTTTCATGAATCCAGATGGAGTAGTAATTGAACAGCGCCTCGCCAAAAAGGAACTCCGGACTCAAACCGTTACCTGCTTTAGCCTTTTCCATGAAATCAAGGGCGTGCTTGCTCGCCACAGTAGCTTTGCGCCAGTTGCTGCGCTCCGAGTGCAGGCGGGCTGTAAAACCATAAGCTGCCGCCAGAAAGAACGATGCCTCAAAGTTCTTCTCATCATTATCATACATCGCCTCTGCTTTCTGTATGGTCGTGTCCATGTAGGCGAAGAAGAGGTCATCGTACTGCAGTGTCTGTATGTTGGTAGGTACAATTTTCCACCACTGGCTCAGGCCCATCAGGAAGTAGGGCAGCGGGTGCTGCGGGTAACGGCGGCGTATGGATTTAAACTGCTTCTCGGCAACCGCGTACTTGAAATTGTACATATTGTCTACGGCACCCTCTAGCTCATACTGAATATCTTTGTTAAGCAGCAACATCCCTTTCACGCTACCCGCTGCCGGTATCACCTCAATCTGGTCGAAGGTGATATGCCGCATCGCGGTGGTATCAGTAGGAGCCTGCTGCTGTGCTACAGCTATAGCTGGTAAAACAAAAGTGAAGATGATAAGTATTAACTTCTTCATGAATAAATCAGAATATTCAGTGTATAAGAGAGCCTTTTTTATTTGCAGCCTCCGTAGATTCTAAAAGTACAACATATCTCCTAAATTTGAATTCCATAAATCGAAAATAATTATGAAACTTCTGGAGCAGCTCTGCAAAGTCCATGCCCCGTCCGGCAACGAGCAAAACCTCTCAAAATTTCTGCTGAACTATATTCAGGAACATAAGAACCACTGGAAAACACAGCCGCAGGTACTGCATGGCGAAGCCTTTCAGGATTGTATCCTGCTGGTGTTTGGCAAACCAAGGAGTGCAATTTTTGCGCACATGGACTCTATTGGTTTTACAGTGCGTTACGGCAACCAACTCGTTAAAATAGGAGGCCCGGATGTTGAAAACGGCTACAAACTGGTAGGCGAAGATGCTAAGGGAAAAATAGCGTGCAGCCTGCAGTATGATGAGGAAGAAGGCGGAATCACTTATGAATATGAGCGGGAGATAGAGCGGGGAACGGAGTTGGTCTTTAAATGCGATTTCCGGGAGACGGAAGATACAGTGCAAAGCTGCTACCTGGACAATCGCCTGGGGGTATGGAGCGCGTTACAAGTGGCGGAGACGCTGGAGAACGGTATTATCGCCTTTAGTTGCTGGGAAGAGCACGGTGGCGGGTCTGTATCTTATCTCTCCAGGTACATTTATGAGCAGTATGGCGTAAGGCAGGGCCTGATTTCCGACATCACCTGGGTAACCGAGGGGGTGCATGCCGGGGAAGGGGTCGCTATCTCCATGCGCGACAGCCTGATTCCGCGCCGCGCATACGTGCAGCAGATTATCCGGATAGCAAAAGAATCAGGCATACCTTTCCAGTTGGAGGTAGAAGGCGCGGGCGGAAGCGATGCCAAGGAGTTGCAGCGCAGCGACTATCCATGGGACTGGTGCTTTGTGGGTGCCCCGGAAGATAATGTGCATACCCCGGATGAAATCGTGCATAAAAAAGATATTGATAGTATGGTGGCGCTTTATAAGGTATTGATGGAGAAACTATAGCAAATCTATTTATCTTCATTACTTTCAGGTGCCACTTAATTTCACAAAACACCCTCTCTACATGAAAGCAGGAAAATCACCACGCCTCTGGCTCCTTTGTGCCCTCCTCTTCTTACTGCTTCCTTCCTGTGAGGAGGTTTTTGAAGAAGATGTTAACTATAGCTACCGGATTCAGAACAACACTGCCTCAACTGTTCAGGTAACGGTGCAGGTGAAGCAAAATCCGAGCACGATCATAAAGGGAGATGGGAAGTTCTATTATACTATAGCGCCTGGTAGTACAGAAACAATCTATAACACCTCTGGCTTTGCAAATGAGTCGGTGTTTGACGAGGAGAAAGGAGATACTGAACTTTACTGGTTTACGGTTGAGGCCTCGAAAAATGGCAACGCCTACAAAATAAATTTTAATGATACCCGGCGGTGGGTGTACCAAAAAAAGAACACATCAAACGCTACGTATACATTATCCATTACCGAGGATGATTATTGATCAAAGAAAAGTGTGTGAGTGATAACTCATTCATAGTCAAAGAGGTTGCCCCTGCAGAAGAGGCAGCCTCTTTTCTTTTGTGGAACACGTGGTGATGTTTACCAGAGAAAAGCTGTATTGTATGTGTGTTTGATGTTATAACTTCTTAAAAAATAGTGGCATAGCCTGGAGGAGTGGGCATAGGGGATGATTGTGGAACATTTGGAAAAGTCTATAAAATATTCTTTCTTTAATAGGGATATATAAATATTGCCTAACCCTTAACTATACTGAATGGAAACTGTTCTCTACGCTATTCCTGCCTTTGGTCTGGCAGCGCTTCTGTATACCTGGATAAGGTCGGCTTGGGTAACAAAACAACCGACTGGTAACGAGCGCATGAGTACCATTGCCCGCTACATTGCCGAAGGGGCCATGGCCTTTCTGAAAGCCGAGTATAAAGTGATGGGCTATTTTGTGATCATCGCCTCAATTTTCCTTTTTTACTTGGGTTATACAGGTGAGAAATCGCATCCGCTTATTGTAGTAGCTTTTATTATAGGTGCTGTTCTGTCGGCCCTGGCAGGATTTATAGGGATGCGGATTGCCACCAAATCGAATGTGCGGACAGCCGAAGCAGCGCGTACCAGCCTTTCCAAAGCACTCACCGTCTCGTTTGCGGGTGGTTCTGTGATGGGGATGGGAGTGGCCGGTCTGGCAGTGCTGGGCCTGGGCTCGCTGTTCATCGTTTTCTATTATATGTTTGTGCACAGCACAGGTGCCGATGTAAACGGCATAGAGATGGAGCGCGCCCTGGAGGTGCTGACGGGTTTCTCGCTGGGTGCTGAAAGTATCGCCTTGTTTGCCCGTGTAGGGGGCGGTATCTACACCAAAGCGGCCGACGTAGGTGCCGACTTAGTGGGTAAAGTAGAAGCCGGCATTCCGGAGGATGACCCCCGCAACCCCGCCACTATTGCCGATAACGTAGGCGATAACGTAGGCGACGTGGCCGGTATGGGTGCCGACCTTTTTGGCTCTTATGTGGCCACTATTCTGGCAACTATGGTGCTGGGGCGTGAAGTGGAGGTAACAGATAATTTTGGAGGACTCTCACCTGTTATCCTTCCTATGCTTATTGCGGGCCTGGGTATCGTTTTTTCTCTTATTGGGATGCTATTTGTGCGCGTAAAAGAGGGAGGTGATGTGCAGGCGGCCCTTAACCGCGGAAACTGGATTTCAGTTATACTCACAGCCATAGGAGCTTACTTCTCTATTCAATGGTTGCTCCCCGAAACGCTAAACCTGCGTAACTTCGATTTTACTGCCAATGGTGTGTTCATGGCGGTCATCGTTGGCCTGGTGGTAGGTGCGCTGATGAGCATTATTACAGAATATTATACTGCCATGGGTAAAAAGCCGGTTAATTCCATTGTACAGCAGTCATCAACCGGGCATGCCACTAACATCATCGCCGGTCTGGCCGTGGGTATGCACTCCACAGTGTTGCCCATCATTGTGTTGGCAGCGGGCATTGTGCTGTCATACTCTGCGGCGGGCCTTTATGGGGTGGCTATAGCGGCGGCAGGCATGATGGCAACCACAGCTATGCAGCTGGCGATAGATGCCTTTGGGCCTATTGCCGACAATGCCGGTGGTATAGCTGAAATGAGTGAGTTGCCGAAAGAGGTACGCGAGCGCACCGATATTCTGGATGCCGTTGGAAATACCACTGCTGCCACCGGTAAGGGTTTTGCCATTGCCTCCGCGGCACTTACCTCTCTGGCTCTTTTCGCCGCCTTCGTAGGGATAGCCGGTATACGCACCATAGACCTATACAAAGCCCCTGTGCTGGCAGGTTTGTTTATTGGAGCCATGATACCATTCATTTTTTCGGCCTTGTGTATATCGGCAGTAGGCAGAGCGGCCATGTCGATGGTGCAGGAGGTGCGTCGGCAGTTCCGGGAAATACCGGGTATCATGGAGGGAACGGGCAAGCCGGAGTATGAAAAATGCGTGGCCATTTCCACAGAGGCCGCTATCCGTGAGATGATGCTGCCGGGCGCTATTGCCCTGCTCGTTCCGATCATCATCGGGTTCGGCTTCAGGGATGTGTTTCCGGATACATCCTCTGCGGAGGTGCTGGGCGGTACCCTGGCGGGGGTAACGGTTTCCGGGGTGCTGATGGCTATGTTTCAGTCCAATGCCGGTGGTGCCTGGGATAACGCTAAGAAATCATTTGAAAAAGGGGTGATGATCAATGGTGTGATGGAGTACAAAGGCTCAGAACCACACAAAGCCTCCGTTACCGGTGATACAGTGGGTGACCCTTTCAAAGATACTTCCGGACCATCTATGAACATCCTCATCAAGCTCATGTCAATCGTATCGCTGGTGATAGCACCGCATATTGCCCTGGAGCAGGAGCCTCCTATTCCGGTGCCGCCTATAGACCTGGAGCCAATTAACCTCGATGTAAAAGAGCTTTATCCGCAAACAGCTAAAGTCAATATCGAGCTGGAAAATACGGTGGTGTTTGGCCAGGACCTGCTCCGATTGTAGACACTGCCAGCTATAGTTTCGATAAGCCCAACCTTAGTGTTGGGCTTATTTTTTAATTATACGTACCTTTGTACAGGCACCAAAAATATTCAAATGAATCCGCGCACTATTGAAATACACGATTGCAAGTTCGATACTTATATTTATGAGGACGAGATTATCGCCCGTATTGTGATGCTGGCGGAGCAAATTGACCGCGATTACGCAAGCAAACAGCCGCTGTTCCTGGGAGTGCTCAACGGTTCCTTCATGTTCGTTTCTGACTTGCTGAAGCGCATCACCATTCCATGTGAAATCTCCTTTATCCGCCTCTCAAGTTATCAGGATACCAAAAGTACAGGAAAGGTGAAAGAGATATTGGGGCTGACGGAAGTGGTGCAGAACCGGCATGTAGTAGTGCTGGAGGATATTGTAGATACAGGCCATACCGTGCAGGGGTTGCTGCAGCAACTGAAGGCACTTGAGCCCGCCTCTGTAGAGGTAGCCAGTCTCTTACTGAAGCCCGATTGCCTGCAGCATCAACTGGATATTAAATATGTGGCCAAGTCAATCCCAAATGATTTTGTAGTGGGCTATGGGTTAGACTATAATGGGCTGGGGCGTAACCTGCGCGACATCTATAAGATAATTTCGTAACCCTAAAGATTGTTTGCCGCGTTAGTAAACCTTTAAAGGTAATGGACGCTGATGCTTAGCCCCTTATGCTGAAGATTAGAAAGTACATCAATTAATACATACATTTGTCTTTTATTATTAAGCCAAGATATGCTCAACATCGTTTTGTTTGGACCTCCAGGTGCTGGTAAAGGTACCCAAAGTCAAAAGCTGATAGAAAAATACAACCTTATTCACCTCTCCACCGGTGACTTGCTTCGCTCAGAGATTGCCGCTGGCACTAAGCTGGGTATGGAAGCAAAAAAACTGATGGACAACGGCCTGCTGGTTCCGGACGAAGTGGTCATTGGCATGATTGATAGTAAAGTAAAAGAGCATCGTAATGCGGCTGGCTTTATTTTCGACGGCTTTCCGCGCACAGTGCCTCAGGCCCAGAGCCTGGATAAACTGATGCGGGAAAACGAAACAGAAATTACCTGCATGATAGCCTTGCGCGTGGACGATGAGGAACTGACAAAGCGACTGTTGCTGCGTGGCCAGACATCAGGTCGCCCGGATGACCAGAACGAGGAGCTGATTCGCAAGCGTGTTATGGAGTACAACAGCAAAACAGCCCCGGTGGCAGACTATTACGCCGGGCAAGGAAAGTACCTTGCAGTAGACGGCATCGGCGAGATAGAGGATATTTTCAATGAGCTGTCTCAGCAGATAGATACATTGAAAGAACAAAATAAGAAATAAGCACATTTACGCTTACCCGATTTGGCTTCAAGCAACTTTATAGATTACGTTAAGATTTGTTCACGCTCCGGTCACGGTGGTGGTGGCTCCGCGCACTTTCACCGCGATAAAATGACATCCAAAGGCGGCCCTGACGGGGGAGACGGAGGCCGTGGCGGACACATTATTCTGAGAGGCAACGCTCAGCTCTGGACACTGCTGCATCTGCAGTACCGCAAGCACGTGATTGCGGAAAACGGCCATAATGGTGGCCCTAACCACTCTTTTGGAGCGCAGGGGAAAGACGACGTGCTGGAGGTGCCGCTTGGTACCATCGCCCGGGATGCCGAAACCGGTGAGTTCAAATGCGAAATAACCGAAGACGGACAGGAAATAATACTGACGCCAGGCGGACGCGGCGGCCTGGGGAATGCCCATTTTAAATCTGCCACTAACCAGACCCCACGCTACGCGCAACCCGGAGAGCCAGGCATAGAGGAGTGGGTAGTACTGGAATTGAAGCTGCTGGCCGATGTTGGTCTGGTAGGTTTCCCGAATGCAGGTAAATCGACGCTGCTATCCGTTGTTTCTGCAGCTAAACCTAAAATAGCGAATTACGCCTTCACTACGTTGGCGCCCAACCTGGGTGTGGTAGCTTACCGCGATTATAAGTCGTTCGTAATAGCTGACATACCAGGTATAATAGAGGGTGCTTCTGAGGGCAAAGGCTTGGGCCTGCGCTTCCTGCGGCATATTGAGCGGAACTCCATGCTGCTGTTTATGATTTCCTGCGAGAGTGCCGACATTGCCGAAGAGTATAAAGTGCTGCTGAATGAACTGCAAACGTTTAACCCGGAGCTGCTTGATAAAAAGCGTATTCTGGCAGTGACCAAATCTGATATGCTGGATGAGGAACTGGAAACTGAAATGCGGGCAACTTTGCCTGCCGATTTGCCTGCCGTATTTATCTCCAGCATCAGCGGGAAAAACATTCCTAAACTAAAAGACATGATTTGGGAGGCGCTTAACAGCTAAGCTGAAGCTTCTGATTATAAAAAACAAGATCGGTAGAGAGCTGCAAAGCTGCCTACCGATTTTTTTGTAATGAATGGTTAAATGGCAGTAAAACCTTGCCGTTGTTGTGTGTTCTCACCAATAACTTAATCGGCAAAAGGAGTGGTAACTGTTTTATGTTAAAATAGCAGAGGAGGGGGCTAAGGTAGCTAAAGCCGAAACAGCAGGAGTTAGAGTAAAGGCAGTTATAGTTGTTGGTGAGAACCCACAACAACGGCAGAGGCTATAGCTCAGCTAACCTAAGTATAAAGCCTTGCAAGCACATTCAGCTATTCAGTCATTCAAAATTCAGGTATTCAAAATTATCAGATGTCAGAATGGCACAAATGAGGGTTTGGCAAGTTAATTGACAAAACAAAGAAGACTTATTAACCTAACTTTTTAAGGCATTATGTCAGATAAAGATATTAAGAAAGAGCAGGAAAAAGAAGAAGTAAAAGATACTACTGCCAATACTACTGAAGCAGAAGCTCAGGAGGAAAACGAGAACAACACAGAAGAAGCTGAGACTACAGAAGGCGCAAAGGATGGCGGACCAACTGCAGAATTGGCAGAAATGAAAGATAAATATATCCGTTTGATGGCTGAGTTTGAAAACTTTAGACGCAGAACGGCCAAAGAGCGCATTGACCTTGCCAAAACAGCCACTCAGGATTTAATGAGTGATTTGCTGCCGGTGATTGATGACATGGAGCGTGCACGCCAATCTATAGAAGCAACTAAAGACGTGGATGCGATGTTGCAGGGGCTTGAGCTGGTGTTTCATAAACTGAAGCACGTTACACAGCAGAAGGGCCTTAAGCCGATGGAAATCAAACCAGGCGACAGCTTCGATAGCGACATGCACGAAGCAGTAACCCAGATTCCTGCCCCATCAGAAGAGATGAAAGGCAAAATAGTAGATGTAATTGAGAAAGGATATACCCTGAATGATAAGGTAATCCGTTTCGCGAAAGTAATAATAGGAGCGTAAGCTATGGCTAAAAGAGATTATTATGAGGTTTTGGGTGTAAGCAAGGGCGCAGGCCAGGATGAGATAAAGAAAGCTTACCGCAAAATCGCCATCAAATTCCACCCCGATAAGAACCCGGACGACCCCACTGCCGAGGACAAATTCAAAGAGGCAGCGGAGGCCTACGAGGTGCTGAGCGACCAGCAGAAGCGCCAACGTTACGACCAGTTCGGCCACCAGGGTATGAACGGCGGCTTCGGCGGCGGCGGCGGCGGCATGAACATGGAGGATATCTTCTCGCAGTTCGGCGACATCTTCGGCGGCGGCGGTGGCAGCCCATTTGAAAGCTTCTTTGGAGGCGGACGCTCTGCTGGTGGCCGTCGTACCCGCAAGGGCAGCAACTTACGCATTAAGCTGAAGCTGAACCTGGAGGAGATTGCCAACGGCGTAGAGAAGAAGATAAAGGTGAAGCGTTATGTAGCCTGCGGCACCTGTGGTGGTAACGGCGCGAAGAACGGCACCGACATGCAAACCTGTAACTCCTGCCAGGGCTCCGGCCAGGTGCGCAAAGTAGTGAATACCATGCTGGGCCAGATGGTGTCTACCGCTACCTGCCCTACCTGTAACGGGGAAGGACGCATTGTAACGCATAACTGCGAAACCTGCAACGGTAGCGGCCGGGAGCTCCAGGAAGAAGTTATCTCTATCAATGTGCCGGCCGGTGTAATGGATGGCATGCAGCTGTCTATGAGCGGTAAAGGTAACGTGCCGGAGCGCGGTGGTGTACCAGGCGACCTGCTTATTCAGATTGAGGAAGAGGCGCATCCAACGTTAAAGCGTGAGGGCAACAACGTTATCTTCGACCAATATATCAGCTTTGTGGATGCGGCCTTAGGTGCAGAAATAGAAGTACCGACAATTACGGGAAAAGTAAAAATCACTATTAAGCCAGGTACGCAAAGCGGAGAAATCTTCAGGCTGCGTGGCAAAGGTGTGCAGGACATCAACGGCTACGGGAAAGGTGATCAGTTGATTCACGTGAATGTGTGGACGCCGAAGTCGCTGAGCAGCGAGGAGAGAGCGACGTTGGAAGGCTTGCGTGACTCCAATAACTTCGCACCGCACCCGGGTAAAAATGAAAAAGGCTTCTTTGAGAAAGTGAAGGACTACTTTCAGTAGAAGAAGTGAATATACAGTAACAATTACGAGCCCTGCTTTTACATAAAAGCAGGGCTCGTTCGTTCTATGAGTATTTGCATGTAACCGCCGCCCTTACTGTGTACATTTGATCAGCAAGCTGTTGGTTGAAGTGCAAAACAGCGCAAAACAGTTTGAGTGCAGGAGGGCAGGCGTGAGAAGCGTTGCTCGTTCTTTTTTAACCTGTTTCATCAGATTATTAACAAGGTTTGTCGATTAATATAGATGGTAGATTATATATTGTTGCTGCTTACAATTTAGAAAGGTATTTTTAAATAAATCTAAAAGAATATCAGCTTTGAGCATTCTGAAAATTGAAGGCGTAACCAAAACTTACGCCAACCATGTGGCTCTCGATAATGTGAGCTTCGAAATTCCAACAGGCTGTATCTTCGGCTTGCTGGGACCTAATGGTGCCGGTAAAACCTCCCTTATCCGCATCATTACCCAAATTACAGGGGCTGATAGTGGCAAAATATTTTTCAAAGGAGACCGCTTGCGGCCAAACCACATCAAGGATATAGGATACCTGCCGGAAGAGCGTGGGCTTTATAAGAAGATGAAGGTGGGGGAGCAACTGCTCTACCTCACGCAACTCAAAGGCCTGAGCAAAGCTGATGCGAAGGCGCGTATTAAAACGTGGGTAGACCGCTTTGAGATCCGTGACTGGCTGAACAAGAACATCGAAGACCTTTCAAAAGGCATGCAGCAGAAGGTGCAGTTTATTGCTACGGTGTTGCACGAGCCATCGCTCATTATCCTCGATGAGCCTTTCTCCGGCTTCGACCCTATAAATGCCAACCTGATAAAGGACGAGATCCTGCGCCTGCGCGAGCGGGGCGCCACCATTATCTTCTCCACACACCGCATGGAATCGGTGGAGGAACTGTGTGATTATATAGCTCTTATCAACCAGGCGCAGAAAGTGCTGGACGGGCCTGTAAAGGAAGTAAAGGACACTTATAAGACCGATACCTTCCAGGTGATAGGGAACGGCAGGCTACTGATTACGTCTCCGGACTTTCAGGTGATGGAACAGCACGATAACCATGGCGTTTTCAGGGCTAATATCCGGCTGCTGAATAACACGACTCCCAATGACCTGCTGCGTTACCTGATTCAGCGCGTGGAGATACACTCTTTTATAGAGTTGGTACCAAGTATAAATGATATTTTCATTCAAAAAGTAAAGGAGACACACCATGTCTAAAGTCTGGTTGATTATACAGCGGGAATACCTGACGCGTGTCCGTAAAAAGAGCTTCATTATCATGACGCTGCTGACACCCATCCTGCTGGCTGCTTTCATGATTTTGCCGGGCCTGCTTATTACCATGTCCGGAGACACGGAGACGGTGATGGTACTGGACGAAAGCGGCTTGTTTGAAGATAAGTTGCAGGACAGAGAGGACCTGAAGTTTATTCCGCTGGCAGGATCGCTGGAGCAGGCGAAAATGGCTTATCAGGAAACGGATTATACTGCCCTGCTTTACATCCCTGAAATGTCGATTGACAATCCGCAGGGCATCACCTTGTACGGCAAGAAAAACACCAGTCTGCAAACACAGGTTCGCCTGGAGAACACGCTGGAGAAAGAAATTGAGAACCAGCGCTTCCTGGCATCCGGCCTGGACCGGGAGACGCTGGATAAAATAGAGGCCAATGTGAAGCTGAGCACCATCAACTTAAGTGGTGAAGGCGAGAAAGACAACAACGCCATTATTACGTCTATTGCCGGAGTGGCCGGGGCCGTTATCATCTACTTCTTTATCTTTATGTATGGCGTCCAGATTATGCGGGGTGTAATTGAGGAGAAAACGAGCCGCATTGTGGAGGTAATGATTTCGTCTGTGAAGCCTTTCCAACTGATGATGGGTAAGATTATAGGCATTGCCGCAGTAGGCCTCACACAGTTTCTGCTCTGGATTGTGCTTTCCTTTGTAGCCGTAACTGCCGTTTCTGCTGCTTTCGGAATCGATGCAGCGCCGTCGCCGGCAGCACAGTTTGCAGCAGGGCAGGCCGCTGCGCAGGGGGAGGAAGAGGAAGAAGCAACAGCTACTTCTACAGTGGATAACCCACCGCAGGAAAATGAAGTTGCTAACACCATCAGCGATGTGAAGCGTGGCTTCGCTAACCTGAACATTGCCTTGATTTTTGGCTGCTTCTTATTCTACTTCCTTGGAGGTTACCTGCTCTACGGTTCCCTCTTCGGAGCCATTGGAGCAGCAGTAGACAACGAGACAGATACGCAGCAGTTTATGATGCCTATCACGATTCCGCTGATTATTGCGTTCATCATGTCGTATTCTGTTGTGCTGAAGAACCCGGATGGGCCGGTGGCTTTCTGGATGTCGATTATCCCGCTCACTTCCCCGATTGTGATGATGGTACGGGTGCCCTTTGGCGTGCCCGCCTGGGAACTGCTGCTCTCGATGGCGCTACTGATAGCTGGCTTTATATTTACCACCTGGATTGCAAGCCGCATTTACCGTGTCGGTATCCTGATGTATGGCAAAAAGATTAATTATAAAGAACTGTCGAAGTGGCTGTTTTATAGAGTATAAACGTACATAGTAGCATAAAACAAGAATAGCTGGCCCCAACCAAAGGCCGGCTATTTTTTTGTAAATTTGCTTGATAATCACAAACTGAATGAAGAATCTGCCGCTCCTGATTTTGTTGCTACTAATGGTTACTGCTGTTACCTCTGCCCAGAATAAAGATAAGCCTGCTTACCGCCTGTTCACAAAGGAGGGTAAGAATATCAGCTATAGTAAAATGCTGAAGGAACTTGAGAAAGCTGATGTAGTGCTCTTCGGTGAGCAGCACAACGACCCGATTGCGCATTGGCTGCAGTTAGAATTGGCGAAGGATTTACACCAGGCACACCCGCAGAACTTTGCCATAGGAGTAGAGATGTTTGAGGCAGATGTGCAACTGGTACTAAACGAGTACCTGGCGAACCTGACGCCGGAGGCGAACTTTGAGCAGGAGTCGCGGCCGTGGCCTAATTATAAAACAGACTATAAACCAATATTGCGCTACGCTAAGGAAAATGGAATTCCTGTTGTTGCCACCAATGTTCCCAGGCGATATGCGGCCATGGTATCAGCAGGTAGCCTAAGTGCGCTGGGAGGTATTTCAGAGGAAGCGAAAAAGTACATCGCACCGCTTCCGATACAGGTGGACATGAACCTGCCGGGGTATAAGCGTATGATGGGTATGTTCGGAGGCAGTACGCATGGCAATACCAAAAGCGAGAATATAGTGCAGGCGCAGGCGCTAAAAGATGCCACTATGGCGCATTTCATACTGGAGCAGGTAAAGCAAGATAACAAGTTGCTCCACATTAACGGTGCCTATCACTCGGATAATTTTGAAGGCATTGGCTGGTACCTGAAGCAGGGACAACCCCAGCTAAAAACTGTTACTATTACCACCTTGCTGCAAGATGACCTGGAGAAGCTATCAGAGGAAAACAAAGAGAAAGCCGACTATGTTATTGTGGTTCCCGCCAGCATGACCCGAACGTTTTAAAGCTCTGCTCACATTGCTAGCTTAAGTGCTCTCAGCCTTACGCTCAAAGACCTCGCAGCGTGCGCAGCTCCTGCGAGCGTCTGAGTGAGCTATACGGATAAAAACGGCAAAGCCCGGCCAAATGACCGGGCTTTGCTTATCAAAGAGAAAGAAGGTTTCGATTATGCAGAGAAAGAGCTGCCACAACCGCATGTGCTCTTCGCCTGCGGGTTGCTGAACGTAAAGCCACGCGCGTTCAGGCCATCCTGGAAGTCAACTTCCATGCCTATCACATACATGCCATGCTTTTTGTCCATAATGAGTGTCAGCCCATCTAAATCATAAGTCTCATCAGAATCCTTTGGCTTATCAAAGCCAAGCAGGTAAGACATACCGGAGCATCCGCCGCCTTGCACACCAACGCGCAAGCCGTATTCTGCTGGTACATTTTTTTCCTGCATTATATTTCTAGCCTCCGCTAAGGCCTTTTCAGTCAAAGTAATAGGTGCAGTTTTAGTTTCTGTTGCCATAGTGTACGCTCTTTTATTTGTAGCCACAAACTTACACAATTCTTCTGAATTATGCGGCATGGCTATCTTGTGTACTCATTTAACAGCCAAACCGGCTGAATGATTCATGTATCTTCCGTTAATTTTTTACGATATTTAAGCTTTCATCAGACAACTAACATGAACGAATTTCTCATATTTATTATAGACCTCTTAAAAATCGCACTACCAGCTATCATCGTGGCGGTGGCAATGTATTACCTCGTGAAAAAGCACTACGAGCGGGATCATAAAATAAAGCTACTGGAGTTGCGGCAAAAAAATGCAGAGGTAGTGCTGCCGATTCGTTTGCAGGCCTATGAGCGCATTGTACTGTTGCTGGAGCGTATTACGCCAAGCAACCTATTGTTGCGTGTGGGCGCCTCCGGACAGACGGCTGCCGAATACCACCGGGTGCTGCTCAACGAGATCCGCAATGAATTTAACCATAACATGTCGCAACAGGTGTACATGACGGAGCAGGCCTGGCAACAGGTAAAGCACGCCCGCGAAGATGTGGTGAACCTAATTAACAAAACTTACAAGGAACTGCCCGAAAACTCCCGTGGCACTGATCTGGCCAAACGCATCCTGGAAAGTGTGCTGGCAACAGAGCAGGATCCGACCTCCCGTGCTCTCAGTTATGTGAAGCAGGAGATAAGGCAGGTGTTTTGAGTTAGAAAGTTAGAGAGTTATAAAAGAAAAGAGGTAGAACGTGGACCGTTCTACCTCTTTCTGTTTGGGTTATTCTATGCTGTTTACTCAAACAGCTCTTTTAGTTTCTCTACCAAGGCTTTTACCTGTTCCGGGCTGTGGGCGGGGAAATTGGCGATGCGTATCTGGGTTTCCTTGTACTTGCCGTAGCCGCTTCCTACTGCCATGTCAAACTCAGCCAGGCGCTTGTTTACTTCTGATGCTGGCACTAAGGTATTGGCCACAATGGTAGTAGGAGAACGGTGTTGGGGGTTCTCTACCGCGGGCGTAAAGGTCTTGCTCTGTTCCAGGTATTCATAAATCAGGCTGGCTTTCGCTTCTGTTTCTTCTCTGATTGCCTCCACGCCTTTGCTATTCATATCCTCTACTACTTTGCCCAGCAGGTAAATGTCCAGCACGTTGGGTGTTTCCACCGTCTGGTTTGCTTTGGCTTTGCTCAGCATAGCCGGTATGCTGTGGTAAGATCCGATAGTCTGGCCTTGGGCAGCCAGGGCTTCTGCTTTAGCAATACAACGGTCGTTCAGGAGCCACACGCCTAAACCTGCTGGTAAGCCGAAGCACTTCTGCACAGAGAAATAAACAGCATCCACTTTTGAGAAATCGAAAGCAGGATTTGGCAGCGAAGAAACAGCATCTACATAAATCAAGGCGTCCGAAGAAGCTTTTTCCCGAAAAAGGTTGATTTCAGCTACAGGCATAGCGGCACCGGAACTGGTTTCGTTCTGGATAAGCGCTACCAATTCTGCAGATGCAGGCACCGTAATGCCTGGCACGTCGAAACCCTCGCTGAACGGCACTTCGTGCTTTTGCGCCTTCAGTCCCAGTTCCTGCGTTGTTTCAAAAAAGCGAGCCGAGAATGAGCCATTCACCAGGTGAAAGCTCTCCTGCTGAACGGTATTCTGAATAGCGCGTTCCCATATTTCCGTCGCTGACGCCAGGAACAGCACCTCGTAGTTTTCTGGCAATTGCAACAGCTGCCGTAGCCCCGCCACCGCATGTGCGAATATCTCCTGAAACTGTTTGCTGCGGTGTGAAATACTGCCAATCTTCTCCTGCAATGCCGTGTTCATGTGTTGTGGCACGGTAGGGTACAGTTCTGACGGCCCGGGGGTGAAGTATACTTTGTTGTTCATGTGTTGTGCGTCGTGATACGTGCTAGCTGATTTGTTAATACAACATGCGGAACTTGATGGTGTGCGGCACGCCGCGCATATCATTTACCAACTGTTTGTCATACTTCTTATTCACGTCGGTAATCACATAACCTACATGCTCATTTGTTTTGAGGTACTGGCCCAGGATGTTTACCTGGTTCTTTGCCAGCACATTGTTTATGTCGGCCAGCACGCCCGGCACGTTTTGATGTATGTGGATCAGGCGATGCGCGTTTTTCAGTTCCGGCAACTGGATGTTAGGGAAGTTGACGCTTTGGTAGGTGTTGCCTGAGTTAATATAGTCCATGATGCGGTTGGGCACAAAGTTGGCAATGTTCATCTGTGCCTCAGATGTACTGCCACCGATGTGTGGTGTCAGAATTACATTCGGCAGGCCGCGCAGTTCACTTACAAAGGGCTCACTGTTCGTGGCGGGCTCCTGCGGGAACACGTCCACGGCCGCGCCGCGCAACTTGCCTGACTTCAGGCTCTCTACCAGCGCCTCTATGTCCACTACGTGGCCGCGGCTCAGGTTCAGGAAAATGGCACCGTCTTTCATGGCGGCAAACTCCTGTGCCCCGAATATGTTTTTGTTTTCCGGGCGGCCATCTACGTGCAGCGTCACAAAATCAGCCTTCTCCAGTAACTCGCGGAGGGTGTCGCATTTGCGCGCGTTACCCAACTGCAGTTTTTCCACTACATCGTAATAGTATACCACCATGCCCATCGCTTCCGCGAGCACGGATAGCTGCGCCCCAATGTTGCCGTAGCCTACAATACCCAGTTTCTTGTCACGCACCTCGTAACTACCCGTGGCCGATTTGTCCCAGGTACTTTCATGCATTTTGCTGCTCTTATCTACAATGCCACGGCTCAGCATAATAATCTCCCCGATAGCCATTTCCACTACGCTGCGGGTATTGCTGTAAGGGGCATTGAACACGGTTACACCGGCTTCGAGGCAGGCATCCAGGTCAATCTGGTTGGTGCCGATGCAGAAGGCCCCGACGCTCATGAGGCGGTTGGCATGCTCCAGCACCTTGCGGGTTACGTGCGTTTTGCTTCGGATGCCCAGTATCGATACGTTCTGTATTTTCTCACAAAGTTCCTCCTCGCTCAGGGCACCGGCTATGGTTTCTACCTGATATCCTTCGTGCCGGAACATCTCTACTGCCCTTGGGTGTATGTTCTCCAGCAGCAGCACGCTTATCCTGTTTTTGGGGTAGGAGATAGCCATTGGCAACTTGTTCTGGTACAGGAACTCATCTAAGCTTGGGGCGACGTGTTCTGCCTTCGCCAGCACACTGTCGCGGGATATGTTTTCTGTGAAGGCGTAAAATTTATTCGCCAGCCCGGCTTCTTTGATCTCATAGTCTGTATAGCCATCACCGATGACGTAAACATCACCAGATAGTGCCAATTGCTCCAGTAACTTGATTTTTCCCTTATCAAGGCAAAGCACGTTCTTCTCATCAAAGCCGATGATGTTTCCGTTGTCGTCTAACTTGAAGGTGTTGGCATAGATGTTCTCTTCTTTGATGCCGTATTGCGTTACAATAGGCGTAATAAACTCCTTAAATCCGCTTGATACAATGTAAATCTGGTCCGAGTACTCCTCCAGAAACGCTTTGTTTCTGCGCACAGATTGAGAGACTTTATCCTGCAATACATTAATAAGCTGGGGCAGGTGTTTCTGATGTGCCTTTAACAGGTCCAGGCGCTTGCGAAGGCCCTCTGCAAAAGAACTTTGCCCGGCCATGGCGCTATCTGTCAGCTCTTTTACCTGCTGCAGTATGCTTTCTTTCTGAGGATCTCCCTCAAGGGATAACTCGCCCAGTTCGTCCAGGGCTTCTACTTTGGTGAAAGTACTGTCAAAATCAATGATGAAGTATTTGTCTTTGCTCATGTCTGTAATAAGGAATATGGGCTATACCTAAAGCGCAGGTATAACAACAAGGGTAAGAGGGCATAAATATAAAAAAAAGAACTGGCAACTTATAAGTTGCCAGTTCTTTTTGAATTTTAGTTTTTATCAGATGATTGAATTTATAGCAATGCCAGTTGTGTATTGATGATTTTTTGATAAAAATCCTCATACAGCGGCACTATTTTATCAACATCAAAATCTTTGGCACGCCGCAAAGCGTTTGCTTTGAAGCGAGGGAGGTTCTCATCATCCAGTATATACAGGGCTTTCTCCACCATTTCGTCTATAGCGCCAACCGGGCTTGTGAACCCTGTTTCGCCATCAACATTCAATTCCGGTATACCGCCTGCGTTAGTGGATACTACGGGTACCTCACAAGCCATTGCCTCCAGTGCCGCCAGGCCAAAGCTTTCTTTCTCAGAAGGCATCAGGAACAGGTCTGCTATAGAGAGTACTTCTTCCACGGCGTCCAGTTTCCCTAAAAACCGCACATCCTGGCAGATCTGCAGCTCCCGGCAAAGCTTCTCCATCTTGGGCCGGTCCGGTCCGTCGCCTACCAACAGCAGTTTGCTTGGTATTTGCTGGCGCACTTTTGCAAAAATCCGGATAACGTCTTCCACGCGCTTCACCGCCCGGAAATTGGAAGTATGTACCAGCAGCTTCTCGTTGCTTGAGGCAATGGCCATACGGAAATGCTCTTTCCGCTGGCGCTTAAACTTCTCAAGGTTAATGAAGTTAGGAATCACTTCAATATCCTTCTCAATGTCGAAGTAGTCGTAAGTCTCGACGCGCAGGCTATCAGAAACCGCAGTTACACCATCCGATTGATTGATACTGAAGGTAACCACAGGCTCAAACGAGGCATCTTTGCCCACCAGTGTGATGTCTGTGCCATGCAGCGTTGTGATAACAGGGATATTGATGCCTTTGGTCTTGAGGATCTGCTTCGCCATAAATGCTGCTGAAGCATGCGGAATAGCGTAATGCACGTGCAGCAGATCCAGTTTCTCGAAGCGGGCTATGTCTACCATCTTACTGGCCAGTGCCAGTTCATAGGGCGGGTACTGGAAGAGGGGGTAAGCAGGTATAAATACTTCGTGATAAAAAAGGTTCTCGCTGAAAAGGTGGAGGCGGGCAGGCTGGCTATAGGTAATAAAGTGTACTTTATGGCCTTTCAGAGCCAGTGCTTTGCCTAGCTCTGTGGCCACCACGCCGCTACCGCCAAATGTAGGGTAACAAACTATACCGATTCTCATTTTCTGAATATATAAAAAACAAAAGTGCAGCCAACTAATATGACTGCACCTGCTAAACTACCAATTATCTTTTATGTTTTAGGAATCATTGCTTTATAAACCACATCGTGTATCCTGGTCCGGATGTTATACTTCAGCAGCCTGTTATTGCCGCCATCCGGGAATACCCTGTTAGAGAGGAAGATGTAGATAAGCTTGTTCTCCGGATCTACCCAGGCACCTGTACCAGTAAAGCCTGTATGGCCAAACGTACTCATAGGAGCCAGGTCTGAGGTGGGGCCGTGGCCTTCCGGTTCTGGTTTATCCCAGCCAATGCCACGGCGGCTGTCTTTAGAGTTCCGCTGCGAGAATTCCGTTACCACGTTAGAGTTAAAGTACTTGTGCCCGCCATAGTTGCCATTGTTCAGGTTCATCTGCATGAGAATAGCCAGGTCGTTGGCGTTGGAGAACAAACCGGCATGCCCGGCCACGCCGCCCAGCATGGCTGCACTCTGGTCGTGTACACTACCCCAAATCAGGTTGTGGCGGAAATACTTGTCGTCTTCTGTCGGGGCAATCACATTGCGCGAGTGCTTGAGCAGTGGCTTGTACGTCATGGTGCTGAGGCCAAGAGGGGCATAAAAGTTCTGGTCCATGAACTCATCCAGTGGCTGGTTCAGCATTCTCTCTGCCACACGCTTTAGCACGTAGAAGTCAAGGTCGCTATACTTGTAATCATGGCCCCTTCCGCCTTTCCTAGCTGGCAGCATTCTAGATTTTACCGTCCAGGTCCAGAGCGAGTCTTCCATTGTTTTGATGGAGTAAAAGCCCGGGATCACTTCATTCGGGTAAGAGTCTGAGCGGTTGCTGGCATAAAACATCTTCTTGGTCTCCAAAGAGGCTGATGTCTTTTGCCAGTTCGGCAAACCAGCCAGCAAACCCGCCTGGTGCGTCAGTACGTCGCGCAGCACGATGCTTTCCTTGTTTGTTCCTTTCAGTTCCGGCAGGTAAGTAGATACTTTTGCGTCGATATTAATTTTGCCCTGGTCTTTCAGGAACATAATGGCCTGTAAGGTAGCGGCCACCTTTGTGATAGAGGCAACATCATACACCGTATGCTTCGTGACAGGCTTTTGCTTCTCGTACGTATAATGGCCGTAGGATTTGTCAAAGATTACGGTTCCGTCTTTTACCACCAGCACCTGCGCACCCGGGGTAGCGGCATAGGCAATGGCTTCAGTGGCAACATTGTCAATCTGCTGCAATACTTTAGAACTCATGCCCACACTTTCAGGGGTGCCATACTTCAGGCGCCCGAGCGCCTGCGTAGAAACGCCGGTACCTGACTTGAAAGTGGCAGAGGCCGTTACAGGCAGCTTGCCCTTGGCCGCACGTGCGCCAAACAGCGCCTGTGGCACCAGTGACTGCGCTACCGGGTTATCTTCGTACCCACACACGAGCCAGTTGCTGCCTTCAAAGAATTTCAGGCTATAGGCATTGCCCATTACTACTACCACTACCTTCTTATTTGTGCGCTCCTGCAGGTACTTGATAAAGGCCCTGGTGCCAACACCAATACCAAAATTCTTGGCAGGTGTGATGTTCATGTTATGGATACTCACCACCACCAGGTCATTGTCTTTTAGCTGCGGAATAACTTTTGTGAAAGCAGAGTCAGGTGCAAAGCGATCGGGTATAGCGAATTTATTCAGCGGAGCGTAGTTTCCAAGCGTTTCCTGGAACACATTGTTGGCAGGGGCTCCGATAGCTACGGAGGCAATGCTTAAAGTATCGAGGTTGCGGAAAGGAATTAAACTGCTTTTGTTCTCTACAACTGTTACAGAGTGCTCATAAAGCTGCTCCTGCACTACGGTACTAAGAGGCCTGTCTATATCTTCCTGAAGGTTATCCAGTGCAACAGGCTTGTAGTTGTTAAGCCCTACCCAGTACTTGGCGTGCAGGATTTTTCTTACATGCTGGTCAACTTCGTCCTGCGTCAGCTGTTTGGCGGCAATGGCTTCTTTTATTTTGGTGATAGCGGTTGGCACATCCTCCGGGAAGAGCAGAACATCATTTCCGGCCATCAGCGCCTTTAGATCTACTACACCAGGCTTATAGAAGCGGCTGACAGCCTTCATGTTCAGGGCATCGGTAAACACTAAACCCTTGTACTTCATCTTTTCCTTTAAAAGGCCTGTTACCAAGGGGCGCGACAGTGTAGTGGGCAAGTTGAGGGTGGAGTCAATGCTTGGCATATACAGGTGCGCTACCATCACGCCCATTACGCCAGCTTCAAAAGATTTCTTAAAAGGATGAAGTTCTACCTCTGTCAGGCGCTTTATATCGTGCGGCACAACAGGCAGAGAAAGGTGAGAGTCAGTGTCGGTATCGCCGTGGCCGGGGAAGTGCTTGGCTACCGCCATCACACCATGGTCTTGCAGGCCTTTGATATAGGCGATGCCGTGGCGGGTAACCTCTTCTGTAGACTCTCCGAAGGAGCGGCTTCCGATAACTGGGTTAGTGGCATTCACATTCACGTCCAGCACCGGCGAAAAGCTTACGTTCACGCCCAGGCGCTTCATCTTCAGGGCTATTTCTCGGCCCATCAGGTAAACGTACTTTTCATCGCTTATGGCGCCCAGGGTCATCTGACGGGCAAAGTGCATGCTGCTGTCCAGGCGCATGTTCAGGCCCCACTCCGCATCCATGGCAATAAGCATGGGTACCTTCGCCTGGCGCTGGTAACGGTTTGTAAGAATAGCCTGGCGCATAGGGCCGCCCTGCATAAACATGACGCCCCCAACGCCATAGCGGCTCACAAGGGTATCTATGCCACGAAAATGCTTTTCGTTTTTATTTGAGTAGGCAGCCACCATAAACAGCTGGCCGATGCGCTGCTCAGGAGTGAGTGTCGTCATCACGCTGTCAACCCAGTTTTTCTCTTCTACATTGACGACCACTTCCTCTGACGGCTTTAACGACATCAGTGGCCCCACTGCGAGAAAAACAAGTATCAACAACCCTAAACTAAAACTCTTCAACATCCTGTGCTACTTTATTTATAATTGGAACAAGTCAAAATTAAGCCTAATTTTGCAAAAGGCGGCTCGGAAAAACAGACTAAATTTCAGAGGTGATGTATATTTCTTCAGCTACTCTGATCGAAGGCAGAGAATCTAATGCCTGCCTGTATGCGAACGTGGCCTCAAAGAGTAGCTTCATATGCTAACGCCACTAGCCCCTGCATTAATACATGCACCTTTGCTATATATATTTAGACGAAAATAAAAGCAAATCGTTAGCTGTTATTCCTGCCTATTTTTTTAATCGGTCTCTAATTTAATAATAAATTTGATTCCGAATAAGTTCTGTTTTTACATATTTAGTAAGAGCAATAATTCTGCCGCAAATGCCTGAATTGGCTGATAAAGCGAGAAAATAATATATATCAATAAGGAGTTAAAGAACCGGATGCCCGACATCATACATTTACTGCCTGATTTCCTTGCCAACCAGATTGCTGCCGGTGAAGTGGTGCAACGCCCTGCCTCGGTGGTGAAGGAACTGCTGGAGAATGCCGTGGATGCCAAAGCGACCAGCATTCAGGTAATTGTGAAGGAGGCAGGCAAACAATTAGTACAGGTGGTGGATAATGGCATCGGTATGTCAGAGACAGACGCCCGGATGTGTTTTGAGCGCCATGCCACCTCCAAAATCGCCACCACCGAAGACCTTTTCCGTATCCGGACGATGGGTTTCCGGGGTGAGGCCATGGCCTCTATCGGGGCGGTGGCACAGGTAGAGCTCAAAACAAAGCCACAAGGCGCCGAAGCCGGGACAAAACTGCTGGTCGAAGGGTCAACGGTGGTGTTGCAGGAGCCGGCCGCTGTGCCCGGAGGAACCTCCATTGCAGTAAAGAACCTGTTTTACAATGTGCCGGCTCGTCGCAATTTCCTGAAGACCAACGCGGTGGAGATGCGCCATATCCTGGACGAGTTTCAGCGGGTGGCGCTGGCCTATCCGGAGGTAACTTTCACCCTGCACCATAACGATACAGAGGTGTTTAACCTGCCTGCCGGCAAACTGAGCCAACGTATTGTAAGTATTTTCGGCAGCAACTATAAAGAGCAGATGGCTTACTGCGAGGAAGATACCACCTTCCTGACGGTGAGGGGGTATATCGGCAAACCGGAGCACGCGAAGAAAACACGCGGCGAGCAGTTCTTTTTTGTGAACAACCGCTTTGTAAAGAGCGGCTACCTGAACCATGCCGTGATGACGGCCTTTGAGGGCCTGGTGCCGAAAGAGAACCATCCGTTCTATGTGCTGTTTATTGAGCTGGACCCGGAGAAGATCGATATCAATGTGCATCCTACTAAAACCGAAATCAAGTTTGAGGACGAGAAAACGGTGTATGCCATTGTGCATGCCGCTGTAAAAAAAGCCCTGGGTGCTTATAATATCGCTCCGTCGCTGGATTTTGAGGGTGATGTGAATTTTGCCCCGCTGCAGCCAATACGTGTGCAGGGTGGCTACAATGAGTTTGACCCGGATAATAAACCCAGAAGCGGCGGAAGCACAGCTTTCCCCGGCTTTACGCCTCCTGCTTCTTCCAGAAGGGCAACCTCCAAAGGCTGGGAGCAACTGTATGAACCCATGCGGGAGCAACCGTTGGAGGATGAAGGTACTACATCAGCTTCCTCTGGAATGGGCTTGCTGGACGATGCCTTCGCAGCAACGGACATACCGGCCGCTTCCTCAAACAAAGCCATCCAGATACACCAGAAGTACTTGCTGGTGCAGGTAAAGTCTGGGGTGATGATCATAGACCAGCAGGCGGCGCAGGAGCGTATCCTGTACGAGAAGTATATGGCCTCGCTGCAAAAGAAAACAGGTGCCTCGCAGGCGCTGCTGTTTCCGCAGACGGTGCAGCTTTCTCCGGCGGATGCCACCCTGATGCATGAACTGGCAGCGGAATTTAAAGATATGGGCTTCCTGTTCGAGGATTTTGGCGGAAACACCATCATCCTGAATGGTATACCTGCCGATGTGCATGCTGTAAATGAAAAGGAGCTGCTGGAGGAATTAATTGAGCAATATAAAAACAACCTGACCTCCTTGAAGCTTGATAAACGGGAGAACCTGGCCCGGGCCATGGCAAAACGCCTCGCCTCCAGGTCTCTTTCCCGAATGTCGGACCTTGAGATGAATTCTCTCGTAGATAAACTTTTTGCGTGCCAGGTGCCGAATTATGCCCCGGGAGGGCAGAAGACACTGGTTATCATGCAGCTTGGCCAGTTGCATGATCTTTTCATGAAAGGCTGAATTTAATTGCATGATTGTTGATGACAAAATTGTTATTTTGGATAGCCAGAATAGGTTAAGAGAAGGTCTGAATTTTATGCTGGAGGCGCTATTTGCAGCAGTGAGAATAAAATTCAGACCTCCTGCAGAATCTCCGAATCTATATTTCGAACAGGTACCGGCTTTAGGTTATGACTGAGGCAGGATTTATACTTCTAAAAGAAAATTCGCATGTTTAATATTACCCCAATGGTCAGGAATCTCCTGATCATTAATGTGGTTGTTTACTTATTGCAACTTAGTGGCGTAATCAGTATCGAAACTTTCGCGTTACATTACTTTGGCTCTGATTATTTCCGTCCCATCCAGCTGTTTTCGCATATGTTTATGCATGGCGGCTGGGGACACCTTTTCAGCAACATGTTCAGCTTGTTTATTTTCGGACCCATGCTGGAGCGTTTCTGGGGGCCACAGCGGTTTCTGGCCTTCTACCTGATAACAGGTTTGGGAGCCAGCCTTTTATACTCAGGAGTGCGTGGTTACGAACTAAACCAGTTGGAGGAGGAAACAGTGAGCTATATTGCTAACCCGGACCCCAACCGCTTTTATAACTATATGGAGGATCATTTTTCTGGTGGTTATGAGCAGGGGTTTGCTGTAGAATACCGGCGCAATCCCGATAACGAGTCTTATATAGAAGAAAGCAAGCAGGCCGTACGTTATGTGTTCAGCCGTATGTACAACAGCCCGATGCTGGGGGCCTCAGGCGCTGTTTTCGGGATATTGATGGCCTTTGGCCTGCTGTTCCCGAACCTGGAGTTGATGCTGCTGTTTCTGCCTATACCTATAAAAGCGAAATACTTTGTGCTGTTTTACGGCGCTTACGAATTATATACTGGCTTTAACCGGACACCGGGTGATAACGTAGCACACTTTGCGCACCTTGGAGGTATGCTGTTCGCGTATATACTTGTAAAGATGTGGCAGCGAAACGATTATCAGGATAATTTCTAAAAAACAATGAGCATCCTTGAAGATATAAAGTACAATTTCCGTCAGTCCAGCAACACATTGAAGCAGCTTATTCTGATCAACGTGATTGTGTTTGTGGTGCTGATTGTATTGCGTACGATCTTGGTTTTAACAGGCGGATCAGGGGTATACGACCTGATAATGCGCTACCTGGCGCTTAATTCTTATCCGCTCACCTTCATAACCCGTCCTTGGACGCTGATTACCTATTTCTTTACGCATGAGGGTTTTCTGCACATCATCTTTAACATGCTGAACCTGTACTGGTTCGGGCAGATAGTGCGCGAGTACCTGGGTGAGAAAAAGCTGCTCAGCCTGTATGTGCTGGGAGGTTTAGCGGGAGGTATTCTGTACCTGCTCTGCTACAACTTTATACCTTATTTTGCTGATCGCGCCGCCTATTCTATGATGATAGGTGCCTCGGCAAGTGTTCTGGCCGTTGTGGTAGGAGCTGCTGTTCTGCTGCCTAACTATGCCTTTAACCTGATTCTGATAGGCCCTATCAAGATAAAGTATATCGCTGCTTTCCTGGTGCTGTTGTCTATCTCCGGTGCCGTTGGCGACAATGCTGGTGGTAACATTGCCCACATCGGGGGAGCTATTCTGGGTTGGGCGTTTATTAAGCAACTGCAACGTGGTAATGACATGGGTCGGCCGATACATGCTGTTATTGGCTTCTTCTCTGGCTTGTTCAAACGCAGGCCGAACCTGAAGGTAACACACCGCCGTTCAACAACAGCCTCTTCTACTCCCACAAACGGGAGCAAGTCCGCTTTTGGCCAGCCGGGCAAGCCCAGCCAGAACGAGATTGACCGTATCCTGGATAAGATATCCAGCTCCGGCTACGAAAGCCTGTCGAAAGATGAGAAGCAGAAGCTCTTCCAGGCAAGCCAGAAAGATTAAGCTCAGCAATTTAACTGATGAAATACTTCCTGTCTACCATTGCCTTTTTTCTTGTACTGTCGCTTCATGGCTATGGGCAAAGTGCCGATAGTTCTAAGGCCGTGACAATCCGTTTGTACTGCGCACAAGGGTTGGCTCCGAAAAGCCAGCCGCTTTATGTGTTGCAGGATGTAAAGGAGGAAATTACCCTGACGCAGCCACAACTTAAAATCGTTGATACGGATTGGATTGACCGGATTGAGGTTCTGAAAGAGACTGAAGCCGTTGACAAATATGGTGCTGCAGGTAAAAGCGGAGTGGTCATCATCACTTTAAAAGACAGTAAACTGCAGCAGGTGAAAGAGCGCCTGGAAATTTAAGACCTATTTTATGCCTGTTTTCCAAAACACACCCGAAGAATGGCAGCGGCTGGACTGGTCTATCCTGCAGAACGGCTACACCTGCCTTTACTCCCGTCCGGAGTTCCTGATCATAGACATCAGTTGGTTCCGGAAAGAGCGCTATAGAGTAATGGAGTTCGACTGCTCCAGGTGGGCAGAAGAGCAGAAAATGCATGACGAACTGAAACAGAAACTGAGGTTCCCGGATACTTACGCAAGTAATTTTGGTGCTTTAAAAGAAAGCTTAAAGGAGATTACTGTAACCGGCAAAGGCATGGTGCTGGTGCTGCACCACTTCGACACAGTTGAGAAAGAAACGGCTCAGATTTTACTTGATATTTTATCCAAAGCCTCGCAATGGCACCTGCTGTTAGGAGAGAGGCTGCTGACCCTGCTGCAGGTAGACGACCCGCAGATAACCTATGAACCAGTAGGAGCAAGGCCTATAGCCTGGAACCCGCATGAGTGGCTAGATATACCTTAATAATGCTAACAAAAGCCTTTTGGACAAAAGACAAAAGTGTAGGATTGTTGAAAGATGCTATATTATCCTGATCCATGGTCTCTTCCAATATAATCATTGAACCATAAACCTGTTCAAACTAAAACAGCAGCGGCGCTCCCCGAAGAGAGCGCCGCTGCTGTTTTAGTTTGAAGAAAAGAATGCTTAAGCGTTGGCAGACATTTTGTCCAGCGCGTCCATCACTTCTTTCACGTGTCCGCGGGATTCCTCCAGCAGTTGCTTCTCCTCGTCGTTCAGTTGCAGCTCAATCACTTTCTCGATACCGTTCTTGCCCAGGATTACCGGAACGCCCAGGTATACGCCATCAATGCCGTACTCGCCTTCCAGTTTCACACACACAGGGAATACACGGCGCTGGTCACGCACAATGGCTTCCACCATTTGGGCAGCTGCTGAGCCCGGAGCATACCAGGCAGAGGTACCCATCAGTTTCACCAGTTCACCGCCACCTGTTTTGGTGCGCTCTATAATAGCGTTCAGTTTGTCTTCTTCAATCAGCTCTGTTACCGGAATACCACCCACCGTAGTATAGCGCGGAAGCGGCACCATTGTATCGCCGTGGCCACCCATCAGCACTGCCTGTATATCTTTCGGAGAAACATTCAGCGCCTCAGCAAGGAAAGCCCTGTAGCGGGCAGTGTCCAGGATACCAGCCATACCCATTACTTTGGTGCGAGGCAGTTTAGACGTAAGGTGCGCCTGGTACGTCATCACGTCCAGTGGGTTAGACACTACAATGATGATGGCGTTTGGTGAGTGCTTTACAACATTCTCCGTTACAGACTTCACGATGCCCGCGTTGGTCGAAATAAGGTCATCGCGGCTCATGCCCGGTTTTCTTGGCAAGCCGGACGTAATTACCACTACATCAGAATCGGCGGTGCGGGAGTAATCGTTTGTTACACCAACAGTGCGGGTGTCATATAAGTTAATAGGTGATTTTTGCCAGATATCAAGCGCTTTGCCCTCAGCAAAGCCTTCTTTGATGTCTACTAAAACTACTTCATTTGCGATTTCGCGGTAAGCCAGCACATCGGCGCATGTTGCCCCAACGTTACCTGCTCCAACTACAGTTACTTTCATTTCAGATATGTTTTATTTTGGTTTGAGATTCGGTTACTTCTGTAAATCTAAGAAAATCCAAGTATTAACAAGCGGCAATCTGCTTTTTCGTATCAGGTATCACTTTTCATATCAGGCACCACGAAGCACGTAGCACGACAAAATTTTGAAGCGCATGAAGTGCTAAAGGAGCAACTGTATCAACCCTTCTATCATAGTGCGTAAAGCTTACCTAGGAAGTCGTGCTACTTGATACGTGTATCGAGTTACGAAAAAAGTTACGGTTTACGCTGCATCGTAATTTCTACTACCTTCTGCGTTTTGTCTGTTACTTTATAGCGGTTGTCAGGCCGGATACCTGCAACCCAGGCAATGGATTGCTCAGATACTAATACCAGTGTTTGTGGCTTAAGGTTAGCCGGTACTTTTTTATCTATCAGCAAATCACTGATTTTCTTTTTCCCGTTCATGCCCAGCGGCACAAACCAGTCGCCTTCCTGCCATGCGCGCAACTTTAAAGGGAATTTCAGCTGGTCCACATCAAGGGCTGCTACGTGCGGCTTGGTGATCAATTTATAGTTAGCGGCATCTGCATACCGAATGCTGAAGCTCATGTTGCCAGCCTCCACAGTCGTGTCGCCCTCTGCTATCATTATACTCCCAAAGCTGCTGATGTTCTTGGGGGTAATCACCAACTGGTCGCGGTCTTTAACGAGGGTGTGGGTGGGGGAGTCAAACTGTTTGCCTGAGATGCCCTCCAGTGCCTCCACCAGTTCCAGCACCACGCTATAGCTGAAGTTGTAGGGGCGCAGCAGCTCGTGCAGCACCACTGGCAGGCCTGTTGCCTGTTGTAAGGGCTGCAGCGCGACATATACAGCTTCTTCCGCTTCTTTTACACATTGCTGGCGCAGTTGGTCTATGTAAAGGGCCACAATGGCCTCAGCATGGCTCACCCGCTCAGCAGTGTGCTGCATGGTTTCTTCCAGGCTGGGGTTTATTTCCTTGAGTACCGGAATTACATCATGCCTGATTTTGTTGCGCTGGTACTTGGTGGTTTCATTCGAGCTGTCTTCGCGCCAGATAAGTTTGTTGCTGGTTACAAATTCATAGATGTCGTCTTTGGTGACCGGCAGCAGCGGACGGATGATATAGCCGTTCTTTGCGGGAATGCCATGCAGCCCCGCAATACCGGTGCCCTTGGTCAGGTGCAGCAATATGGTTTCGGTTGTATCGTTGCTATGGTGGGCTGTCGCGATGTAGTCATAGCCCTCTTCCTGCCTGACGGTCTCGAACCACTGGTAGCGCAGGGTGCGGGCTGCCATTTGTGTGGATAGCTTCTCCTGCTGGGCAAAGGCGCGGGTATTAAAATTCTCTGTGAAAAAGGGGATATCATACTTTTTGGCCAGCTTTTTGACAAATAGCTGATCAGCCTCGGCATCCTCGGCACGTAAGCCGAAGTTGCAGTGGGCAATAGCAAAGGTGTACTTCAGCTGGTGCAGCACTTCGCAGAGCACCACTGAGTCGATACCACCGCTAACGGCAGCTAATATTCTGCTCTCAGGCTGGCAGAGCTGATGGGATTGTATGAAACCTGAAACTTTCTGTAGCATAAAGCAGCGACTGGTAAATTTTTTCTAATTTTGAAATCAATAGGATGAAGAAAGATGACATGATAAAGGATGAAAGATTTGTTCTTCTCCAACGTCCTTTAACTTGCGTCTTTATATCTTTTGTATAAACTAAATGAATAGCACAAAACTACTGTTTTCCCTTGTCTTTACCCTGATGACCTTAACGGTTTTCGGGCAGCAGCGGCCACAGCCACAGCAAGGGCAGGCAGAGAAAGTACAGTTACAAGGAGCTGATGACCTGATAGGCGGTACTTTTAATCGCCGCGAAATCGTGAAGCTTATCGGCAATGTGAAGTTTAAGCAGAACGACGCCTTGCTGTATGCCGACTCTGTGTACCAGTACCGTGACGACACCAATATGCTGGAGGCCTTTGGCAATGTCCGCATTAATCAGGCTGATACAGTTACCCTGACAGGTAACCACATGGTGTATAATGGCACAAACCGAACTGCTAAGATGACCGGCAACGTGGTGATGCGCGACCCGCGCATGACCCTGACCACGCCCAGCCTGGACTACGACCTGAATACTAAAACCGCTGTGTATACCGAGGGCGGTGTTATTGTGGATCCGGAGAACCGGCTGGAAAGCCGCAGAGGCTCTTACGACCTGAACAACAAGTTGTATACCTTCCAGGAGAACGTGAAGGTGACCACCAAAGACTATAATATCACCTCCGAAAATATGAAGTATAACACCCTTACAAAAGTGGTGTTCTTTCAGGGGCCAACAATTATTAAAGGGCAGCAGGGGGATCTGTATGCCGAAGAAGGCAATTACAACACACTCACCAAGATTTCTAATTTCGGGCGCAATGCCTATATCCTGACGCCTGAATACCGATTGGGCGGAGACAAACTGTTCTACGACCAGAACACGGGGTATGGATACGCAGAGCAAAATGTAACTTTGCGGTCGCTGAAGGACGATGTGACGATATACGGCCAGGTGGGCCGCTACTGGCGCGAGAAAGGAGAAGCCAAGGTGTACGGAAACCCGGTGATGGAAACTTTCCTGGACCAGGATACTCTCTACCTGTCAGCAGACACGCTTTACTCCCGCGAGGCGAAGGATGCGAAGGCGGCCAGTATGATCTTCGCCTACCCGAACGTAAAAATCTTTAAGTCTGACCTGCAGGGAAAGGCTGATTCGCTGAGTTATAACCGCACCGACTCTTTGATGCACCTGAACATAGCGCCGGTGCTCTGGAGCGACGAGAGCCAGCTGGTATCAGATACTATCCACATGGAGCTGCGCAACAAGACCATCGACAGGATGTACATGTACAGCAATGCCTTTATCTCCTCAGAAGACTCGCTGAAGAACTACAACCAGGTAAAAGGCCGCGACATGACGGCCTATTTTCAGGATGGCAAGATAAAGCGGGTGAATGTAAACGGAAACGGGGAAAGCCTGTACTATGCTTTGCAGGGCGACACCCTGATGACGGGGATGAACAAAGCCATCTGCAGCGATATGGTCTTGAAGTTCGCTGAAAATAAACTGAAGACAATTTCGTTTCTGGTGCAGCCAGATGCCAACTTTGTGCCGCCGCATGAACTAAAGGAAGAAGATAAAACATTAGCGGGCTTTACTTGGATGGCAGAGCTGCGACCCACGAAGCAGGAGGTAACGGCAAAGCGCGCTGTAGTGGTAAAGCCCCCGGAAATACCGAAGCAGCAGGCTCCTACAGCACAGGCAGCCGGTAAAAATAAAGCGGCTAAGAAGAAGAAATAGGGTATTGATTCATTTACCCGACCTATCTTAAATTCATTTTTGTAAATCATACTGATATTTTATAATTTTGCCTGTTCATGAATAAAGGCTTTTTAAATACCGTTACACTTTTTTGCCTGTTACTGCTTATCAGTGGCTGCAGCAATTTTCAGAAACTTCTGAAGAGTAACGACGTCACAAAGAAATACCAGGCAGCCCTCGAGTATTACGAGAAGGAGGAGTACTATCGTGCCTCTCAGTTGCTAGACCAGGTTACACCGTTGTTAGCTGGTACGGGGGAGTCAGAGAAAGCCCTGTTTTATCAGGCGCAATCGCATTTTAAGCAGAGCAACTACATCCTGAGTGATGCCTACTTTCGCAATTTTTATACAACTTACCCGCGAAGCCCTTTAGCAGAGGAGGCAATGTATATGCAGGCGCAGTCGCTGTATCAGCAGTCGCCAAGTTACCAGGAAGACCAGACGCCGACGATAACCGCTATCATGGCTTTCGAGGAGTTTGTTACGCGCTATCCTGACAGCGAGAATGTGCCGGAGGCTAACAGTAGAATTGAACAACTCTACTTAAAGCTTGACAGGAAAGAGTTTAACCAGGCGCGTTTGTATTACCAGTTGCGTTACTGGCACTCTGCTGTGGTGGCTTTCAATAATTTCCAGCGGGAGCATGCTTCTTCTCCTTACAGCGAGGAGGCGGCTTTCTTAAAGCTTGAGTCACAGTACCGCTATGCTATGGAAAGTGTGGCAAGCAAGCAGGAAGAGCGCTTCGACGAGGCAATAGACTATTTTCAGAGTTTCGTGGATCAGTATCCTGACAGCAGGTTTAAGCGTAATGCGGAGCAGTTCTACGAGCAGGCAAGAAGCGAACTCGAAAGAATCAGAAAGAATACGAACAATCAAGCGAATCTATAAAGAATATACATATGGCATCAGTTCCATCATCTATCGTTACCCGCAACATGGCCGACTTTGCAGCGCAAACCGGCAACGTATACATGTCTGTGGCAGTGATTTCCAAAAGAGCAAACCAGATTTCTGTGAAGCTGAAGGAGGAGTTAAACTCTAAGCTGGCTGAATTCGCTACTACTGTAGATAACTTGGAGGAAGTTTTCGAGAACCGCGAGCAAATCGAAATCTCTAAGTACTATGAGCGCCTTCCGAAGCCTACCAACCTGGCAGTAGAGGAGTTCCTGGAGAAGAAGGTTTACGTAAGAAACCCGAGCGACGAGGAAACACAGGAGGACATCAACCTGTAATACAGGCGTATGCTGCAGGGCAAAAAGATTATATTGGGAGTTTGCGGAAGTATTGCAGCCTACAAGGCAGCGCTGCTTGTCCGCCAACTCATAAAAGCAGAAGCAGAAGTACAAGTCATCCTGACTGCTTCTGCTTCTGAGTTTATAACCCCTCTCACACTGGCTACCCTCTCTAAACGGCCCGTGCTCAGCCATTTTGTGAAAGACGAAACAGGCACCTGGAACAACCACGTGGACCTCGGGCTCTGGGCTGATGCCCTGGTGGTAGCCCCGGCAAGTGCCAACACAGTGGCCAAGTTCGCCAACGGCTTCTGTGATAACCTCCTTTCTGCCACCTATCTCTCGGCACGCTGCCCTGTATTTGTTGCCCCCGCCATGGATTTGGATATGTACCGGCACCCGGCAGTGCAGGCTAATTTCACAAAGCTGCAGGGCTACGGCAACCGCATTATAGAGGCAGGTTACGGCGAGCTGGCAAGTGGCCTGGTAGGGCAGGGGCGTATGGCGGAGCCGGAAGAAATTGTACAAGTACTTCAGAACTTCTTTGGAGGTGAATCAAGAATCGTTTAAAGGCAAAACAGTACTCTTAACGGCCGGGCCGACACAAGAGCCTATAGATCCCGTTCGCTTTATAGGAAACCACTCTACAGGTAAAATGGGCTATGCCCTGGCTGAATGTTTTGCACAGCGCGGGGCTACCGTGCAACTGGTGGCAGGGCCCACTAACCTCCATGCCCACCATGCTAACATTACCGTTACAAACGTGACAACGGCCGACGAAATGTATGCCGCTGTGCTGGAACATGCCGATGCGGCTGATATCCTGATATTCGCCGCTGCCGTGGCCGATTACAAGCCAAAAGTAACCGCAGAGAAAAAAATCAAGAAATCAGGGAACGAGCTGACGATTGAACTGGTTAAGAACGTTGATATAGCAGCGGCGCTGGGACAGCGTAAAAAGCCGGGGCAGTTTTCGGTGGGCTTTGCCCTCGAAACTCACAATGAGAATACAAACGCCCGCGAAAAGCTGCATAAAAAAAATCTGGATATGATTGTGCTGAACTCCCTGAACGATGCGGGGGCAGGTTTCAGGCACGATACAAATAAAATAACTGTTATTGAACAGGAAGCCACCACCGCCTTTGAGCTGAAGCCGAAGAGCGAAGTGGCACAGGATATTGTAAACCTCATCTGGGACAGGCTACATGGTTAAAAAAGTATTTGTGATGCTGCTGCTGTTTTGCACGGCCTGGACTGCCAGGGCGCAGGAACTGCAGTGTGATGTAGTAGTGAACAGCGAGCAGGTACAATACACCGACCGGCAGCTATTCTCGGATATGCAAACCAGCATCTTTGAGTTCATGAACAACCGCCGCTGGACAGACCAACCTTACCAGCCGGACGAGCGCATTAAATGCAGGTTGCTGATCAACCTCACAGCCATGCCGGAGATTGGAACCTTCCAGGCCAATGTGCAGGTGGTGTCGCTGCGGCCAACGTATGGCACCGGCTATGAGACAGTTCTTTTCTCGTTCATCGACAAAGACTGGACTTTTCAGTTTAACACCGCTCAACCACTTGACTTCTCTGAAAACAACTATACCTCTAACCTTTCCTCCATGCTGGCTTTCTATGCCTACATGATAGTGGGAATGGATAACGACAGCTTTGGCCGCCTGGGTGGCGCACCCGCCTTCGACAGGGCGAGGAACGTACTGAACATTGCTGCCTCACAAGGAGCCGGATATGTAGGCTGGAAAGCCTTCGACGGCAACCGGAACCGCTATTGGCTGATCGACAACCTGCAGGACCCGCAGTTTCTGCCTTACCGCGAGGGCATGTACAAGATGCATCGGCAAGGGCTGGACATTATGGCGCAGGACCCTGAAAAGGCACGGACCACAATGCTTGGTTTCTTAGCAGACCTGCAGCGCCTGCAGCAGCAAAAGCCAAACGCCGCTGTGCTGCGCGCTTTCTTCGATGCGAAGTCTGATGAACTGGTGAATATGTTTAAAACGGCCGCGCCTGTCCAGAAGCAGCAGGCTTTCACTGTCTTATCGCAGGTAGACCCCACCAACAATACGAAATACGAGATTTTGCTAAAACGCTAAAATTTTTAGAATTTCGCTAAAACAGCGTATCTTCACGCACCCGGCAGCAAAGTCGGGTTTATACCTATATCCCCTATGGGCAAGCGGCAGGAACGCATTTTCAGGAATGACATAAAGAACCGTATTCAGGAGCTGTTGGTGCGGCAAACAGTGCAGGTGGTGCTGCGCAGTAAAGTAGTTATGAACGGCGACATCACAAAGCTGACGGACGAAGAACTTCACCTGAAGGACCATCGCTTTGGAAAGCATAAAGTGGCTATCGGTGAGATTGAAGAAATCATCTACGACATAGAAGCGCCATATTGATAGCGGAAGTGTTCGCTTTAGCCCTGTACTTAAAGCACCTGCTCCCCATAATTTTATCTTGTATTTCAATAGAATTTCCGAACTTTAGCATAGGCAAAAAGTCTTATATCTTGGATTTTAGTCTTGTGTCTTGATGTATGCTGATAGATCTTAAAATAAAAAATTACGCCCTGATTGAGAAGCTGGAGATGCGTCCTTCGCCGGTGCTCAATATCATCACGGGTGAAACCGGTGCGGGTAAATCCATTATGCTGGGGGCCATAGGCCTGCTGATGGGTAACCGCGCAGATACAAAGCTGCTCTTTAACCAGAACGAGAAGTGCGTGATAGAGGGAGTATTCGATATATCGAGCTACAACCTGCAGGAGCTCTTCACGAAAGAGGACCTGGACTTTGATGACCAGTGTATTCTGCGCCGCGAGATTAGCCCGAGCGGGAAGAGCCGTGCCTTTGTCAACGACACACCCGTAACGCTGGACGTGATCCGGAAAATCGGTGAGAACCTGATGGACGTCCACTCGCAGCACGACACGCTGCAGCTCGGCGATACCAGTTATCAGCTGAACATCCTGGACATATATGCCGGTAACACGGCAGCCATGGGTAACACCACCTTCGATATATATGCGGGGAACCTGTCGTACCTGCGCAAGTATAACGAGAGTTACCGCCAGTTTAAAAAGCTGGAGAGTGACTATAAAAAGCTGACTGAAAAGCTGGCACAGGCCCAGAAAGAACATGACTACCACGCTTTTCTCCTGAACGAGCTGGCAGAGGCCAGCCTGCAGGAAAAAGAGCAGGAGGAATTAGAGGAAGAGCTGAAGCAACTGGAGAATGCCGAAGACATTAAACTGAAGCTCGCACAGGCGGTGCAGAGCCTCACGGAGTCGGAGTTTAACATTACCTCGTCCCTGAAAGACACGGCCTATCTTATTGGGCAGCTGGCACAATTCTCCTCTAAATACGAGGAACTGCGCACCCGCACGGAGAGCTGCATGATAGAGCTAAACGATATTGCCGGGGAGTTGGAGGACGCTGATCGAAATACCGAAGCTGACCCGGAGCGGACAGAAGAGGTACAGGAGCGCCTGAACCTGATCTATACCCTGCAGCGCAAGCACCAGGTGCTTACCATCGCTGAGTTGCTGGGAATACAGCGTGAGCTGGAAGATAAAGTGGGTAGTGTCTTGAATCTGGACAACGCCATTGCCAGCACCGAAAAGGCTATGAAGCAGGCAGAGAAGGAGGTGCACGAAAAAGCAGCGATCCTTTCGGAGCGCCGCAAAGCTTCCTTCGACACATTTGAGCAGGAGCTGTATACACTCGTTGCTGACCTTGGTATGCCAAACGCCCGCATTGTCATTCAGCACAACGAAGTAGCGCCAACAGCCACAGGTACCGATGATATCAACATCCTGTTCAGCGCCAACAAAGGAGCACAGCCCCAGACGTTGAGTAAGGCTGCCTCCGGTGGTGAATTCTCGCGCCTGATGCTCAGCATTAAGTATATGCTCGCAGATAAGACTGCATTGCCAACCATTGTGTTCGACGAGATTGATACTGGTATATCCGGTGAGGTAGCTGTGAAAGTAGGGAAGATGATGCAGCAGATGGCGCAGAAGCACCAGATTATTGCTATTTCGCACCTCCCGCAAATTGCAGCACAGGGCAACTCCCATTACTTTGTGTATAAAGAAGACACCGAAGAACGAACCATCAGCCGCGTGCGGAAACTGGATGAGGAGGAGCGCGTGAATGAAATCGCACATATGATTGCAGGGGCCAACCCAAGCGCCAATGCCTATCAAAGTGCGAAAGAGTTGCTTTCACTATAAAGAGTTATGCTTATATTGCTGCCTTAAACGCGGTCATACACAAACAACAACATAAAAAGACATGTCCTATAATCTGCTAAAAGGAAAGAAAGGAATTATTTTCGGAGCCCTGGACGAGAAGTCTATTGCCTGGAAGGTAGCAAAGCGTGCCCACGAAGAAGGTGCCGAGTTCGTGCTGACGAATGCGCCACTTGCCATGCGCATGGGAGAAATAAAGAAGCTGGCGGAGGAATGCAACGCAGAGATTGTGCCTGCTGATGCTACTTCAGTAGAAGACCTGGAGAACCTGTTCACCAGATCGCAGGAGATTTTGGGTGGCAAACTGGACTTCGTGCTGCACTCTATTGGTATGAGCCCGAACATCCGTAAGAGCAAATCTTACGGCGACCTGAACTACGACTGGTTTCAGAAAACGCTGGATATTTCGGCTCTTTCTTTCCATAAGGTAATGCACGTGGCAGAAAAGCAGGACGCGCTGAATGAGTGGGCTTCTATTGTGGCCTTGTCTTATGTCGCGGCACAGCGTGTGTTCCCTGACTATACAGACATGTCGCAGGCGAAGGCAGTGCTGGAGTCCATTGCCCGTAACTACGGCTACCGCTTAGGCAAGCTCAAGAACGTGCGCGTAAACACGATTTCGCAGTCTCCGACCAAAACTACTGCCGGTACAGGCGTAGGCGGCTTCGATGCGTTCTACGAATATGCTGATAAGATGTCACCGCTTGGCAACGCGTCTGCCGAAGCCTGCGCAGATTACACCATCACCCTGTTCTCTGACCTGACTAAAATGGTCACCATGCAGAACCTGATGCACGACGGTGGCTTCAGCAACATGGGTATCTCTGAAGATATCGTGAACATGATACAGAAGTAAATTCAAAAATGGGAGATTTGAAAATGATTCTCCTTTGATATAACAGAATGGCCTCTGGAGCAGCTGCTCCAGAGGCCATTCTGTTATACAGCGGGTTCCTTGATACGATGGATGTATACGTACCCGCTGCAGGCTTTATCTTGTCACGTATTTTTAAAGAAGTAAGGTTCTTCTCTGCTTTTTTTGTGATATTACTTTTCTAAAAAAGCAGCCTTTATATTTAGGAGGTCTAATCACTTTAATTTAGGAGTCATGCAACAGCTTCTCAAGCCGATATCCATTTATCCGCTTGTTTATTTCCGGATCCTGTTTGGGTTATTGATGTTCTGCGAAGGAATTGGCGCGGTACTGATTAACTGGGTGCAGGAGCATTATGTGGAGCCTACTTACCACATTGGCTATATTGGCTTAGAGTGGATAAAGCCACTGCCAGGGTATGGGATGGTGTATGTTTACCTGCTGATGGCGCTGCTAGGCCTCCAGATAATGCTGGGCTGGCGCTACAAAATCACCTCCTTTTTGTTCTTTCTGCTGTTTGGTTATAGTTTCTTCAGTGAAAAGACGCACTACCTTAACCACCACTACCTCATTTTTCTAATGAGCGGGTTAATGGTGCTACTGCCTGCACACCGTAAATTATCCCTGGATGTGCGGCGGCAGCCAGAGCTGGAAAGCGATGTGGCACCACAGTGGACACTATGGCTTTTCAGGATTCAGTTGCTGTTCGTTTACTTTTATGCTGGCGTTGCTAAAATACAGCCTGACTGGCTGGCGGCTAAGTCGGTGAGCATCTGGATGTCGTATAAAACACATTTTTACGTCATCGGCCCTTACCTGAACACGCCTGCCATGATTTGGCTTGTTGCCTGGGGAGGTGTGGTTTTTGACTTTCTGATAGGCTTTGCCTTGCTGTGGCCCCGCACACGTATGGCTGCTTTCTGGGTGGCCTTTGTATTCCATATCTTCAACTCTGCAGTATTTCATGTAGGCGTGTTTCCGTATTTCATGATTGCAGCCAATGTGCTTTTCTTTCGCCCGGATCAGATTGCCCGTTGGTTTTTCAGGAAAGAAGTTTCTCCTGCAGCCCTGCAAACTATGCCTCTGAAGCAGCCGAAATGGCAGCAGCGCCTAGGTATTCAGTTCTTTATAATCTACCTGAGTTGGCAGCTGGTGTTCCCGCTGCGGCACTTCTTTATACCCGGCGACGTGAACTGGACTGAAGAAGGGCATCGGTTCTCGTGGCGGATGATGTTGCGCACCAAAAGTGGAGCCGTATATTACACCGTGCAGGATGCAGCCACGCAAAGAACAGAAATTGTGAGCCCTTCCACTTACCTGGCAACGGAGCAGCTAAAGGAGCTCCCGAAGCACCCTGATATTATCTGGCAGGTGGCACAGATCATAAAAGAAGAGTATAAAAAGCAGGGAATGAAAAATCCGGAGGTATACGCCATCTCCAAGCTTAGCCTCAACGGATATCCGCTGCACCCGATTGTAGATCCTTCCGTTGATCTGGCTTCAGTGCCTTATACATGGGGTGCAAAAGAATGGGTAACGCCACGGCCTGTTGCCGATGGGTGGCCATGGGCAAAGCAGGCTCTTTCGGAGGCGGAGGAAAAATAAATCAACCTGCTACCGTACCTTTTTGGCTGTACTTTACTTAGCGCTCCAACTTTGCGTCCGGATCTGTGGTTGGGCGTTGCAGAGCTTCTGAAACGGCCCAGCCGGTTGCATACATCCAGCGCGTCATCTTTGTTAGCTTCTCCAAGTCAATGCGTTCTGCTTCATCCCGTGGGGTGTGGTAGTCCGGGTGCAGGAGCGTGGTGAAAAAGATGGCGGGGATTCCGGCGCGGGCGTAAGGCAAGTGGTCGCTGCGGAAGTACCAGCCCTCCGGATGGCTCGCTTCATCCCAGGATGTATCAATGGTGAAATTTGTAAACTGCTGATTCGCCTGCATGGCCATTTCTACTAGTGCGGTGGAATTGCGATGTGGTGGTATGGCACCCAGCAGGGCGGCAGAGTCAGGTGCATTGCGCCCGATCATGTCTCCGTTCAGCACTGCCACTATCGATTCTTTTTCCACCGTAGGGTGCTCTACATAATAACGGGAGCCAAGCAAACCGCGCTCTTCTGCGCCATGCCATACAAACAGGGCGGAGCGCTTTCCGGGATTTTGGGTCCAGGCCCTGCCGATGGCTAAGAGCGCCACCGTAACAGAGGCATTGTCGTCGGCACCGTTATAAATAGAGTCTCCGTCTACAGTTGCCCCTATGCCATCATGGTCGTGGTGGCCGCTAAAAAGCACATGCTCCCTCCGCAGTTCAGGGTCTGAGCCGGGAGCCCTGGCCACCACGTTCATCGACGGGTAAGTATACTTGTCCACTTTGATGTTAGCTGTCAGTTTTGCCTCAGGCTGTTTAAGATTGGGCGCCAAAGCAGATTGAACCAGCATGACAGGCGCAGCACTGTTTTGCTGGTTGGCATCGCCTTCCAGCAGGTAGGTGCCCTCCTCAAAAACATGGGCTATAAAACCAAAGTCCGCTTCCGCTGTGGAGTCCGTCACCAACAGTATGGCGGCAGCCTTCTGATTTTTCAGGGCATTGGTTTGCTGGCGTAGCGCCGAGGCAACATAGCGGTAGTTCCACAGGCTCATTCCCGCTGCAGGCATGCGTGTTGGTGGCTGAAGCGTCATGGCCACTACTTTCCCTTCCAAATTCTGTCGGGCAGTATCCGCCAGCGCGTTTAGCCACACGACAGGTGCCTCTATGCGTGCTTCTGTGGGTGATGTAAGCCACACTTGCTGCCATAGGGTGGCGGGCTTTCCGCTGATAGCAATGGTGCTGTTATCCGCTACGCGTGTCCGGCTGATGGGGAAAAACTGGAAATAGGTACCGTCGTCTCCTGCAGGTTCCAAACCGGCTTCGCGTGCCTGCTCTGCTACCCAGGCAGCTGCTCTGAGTTCATCTACTGTTCCGGCTCTTTTCCCCCGCATCTCGTCACTGGCCAGGGTAAAGAGGTCCTCGCGTAATTCTTCTGTACTGATAGCTGAAAGGGCTGGCTGGCCTGGCGCAACAGCGCTGGTTGCAGAACCTGATGAAGTCTGAGTACAGGCTGTGGCGGCTACCGCAGCGGCAAACAGGTATAAGTGTATCTTCTTCATATAGGATAATCAGATAAAGCATTCACACGTCATTCACTATGCTTCAACTTTTAAGAAGTACCGGAGGCACTAATCATCTTCCCGGTGAACGGTGCTGATATCGAAGGCGGGAATACAGATGGACCAGTATTCTGTTTCTTCGTCGTAAGGATTTGAATAGCGGATACGCGCACCCGCTTTTATCAGGATGGACTCTCCGGCCTTTACTTCTACTTCTTCTCCGTCTATTTCCATTAACTGACGGCCCCGGGTAATAATTGTAATCTCATCAAATTCCGGCTTCTGATGAGGTTCACCCCAGTGGGGCGGAGCTACCATGTGTGCCACGCTGAAGCCGCCGGTCTGGGTGGAGGCGTGGCCAAAGTGCTCTTCTATAAATTTCCCGTCGTGGGTAGGTACCCGAAAAGGTTTTGTTTGTTTAAAGTATTTTTTATCGCTCATTTCAGTTTGTTTTTATAGGTAAAAAGCGGATGTGCCTGTTAAGAGCATGTTTAAAATTTATTCTTTGAGCTGCAAATGTGCGCTTTCAGAACCTGACTACGGCTGTTTTTCGTGCAATAGCGCTGCTATTACCCTCAAAACGAGCCTTGTCAGAACCTAAAGTCACCCATTTTCGCTTTCAAAAATAAAATTTAAACATGCTCTAATCTCCATCACCACTGCAGGTGCCCTTGGTATAAGAAGTAACGCCTGCGTTGTCGGCCATACAGGCATTACTGTAAGTCTTGCCATCACAGCCGCACACAGGGTCATACTGCATGGTACAAATACCGTCAGGGTTTATTTTGTCAGGATCAATGCAGGCCGTCTGAGCAGTTTCGGTGCCTGCGCAGGAAAATACGCTGCTCAGCATCATAGCAAGGAAAGCAGTGTTTATACTTTTCATAAATTATGCTTCGGATGATTTATAATTTTATACGCAGTCGTTACACTTGTTGTGCCTATATTAACTAAATATGGCTGAAACCGTATGTATTTTCGATGCGCAAAACTATGGAAATAAAAACGGAGAACAGCTTTTTACTGCTGTTATCTGTTCCTATCTGAAGGGCGAGAAGCGTACAGAATATTACTTAATTAAATTAAAACCATGAACAACAAGAACAAAGACAACGGAAAAATACTTTTAGCTTCCCTGGCAGGATTAGGTGCTGGTGTAGTAGCAGGTTTGTTGCTAGCGCCTGAAGATGGCCGTGCTGCTCGCCAGAGTGTGATGCAAAGCCTTAATGAGGCAGGAGATGAAGTTAACAATACGTTGAAGCGTTGGACAGCCAAAGTGAAGGCTATGTCAAACCAGGGACAAGGCAGTGATGACGATCAACTGGTAATGCAGGGGTCCTGGACTGATGTGAAGAGACAACTGAGAAATAACTATGATGATTTAACAGAAGAGGATCTGGACTATCAGGAAGGAAGCGAAAGAGAGCTGCTTGACCGCTTGCAGCGTAAGCTCGGAAAGACAAAGGATGAGGTAGTTCGCCTTATTTCTCAGATTGGGCAATAGCACTTTGGTGTGGCTGTGAAACCAGGTTTGGCTATGGCTATAAATGTTCAATAATAGAATTCTTTTGTATAGATATAACTTAATGCTATACTTGAACGTTATTCAAAGAACATTGTAAAAACAGAATAACTAAATTTAATAATAACCAATCAAAGACTATGAAAGATAATAGCGGAAAGATATTATTAGCTATGTTGGCTGGCGCTAGCGCCGGTGTAATTGCAGGTTTGCTGATGGCACCGGATACTGGTGAAGTTACCCGTACCAGCGTTAAGAAATGGGCTGGCAAAGTAAGCAAAGACTTAGAAAAGAACCTGCAAATTGGTTTAGACGAAATCAAAAATATGAGCGGTGATACGTTCGGCAAATCCGAAGAAACTAATAAAGGCGGTTCTAACACAGGTACAACAGGCGGCAACGCAACAGGCACTACTGGCGGTAACGCTTAACCACCTGATATAGTGAAATAGATGGTATACAGAATAAGATTATTCTGTAGCACAGGCCGCATGAGTCATGCTCATGAACGGAGCTAATGTTACCTTCAGGTGCGCCTGTTCTTGATGTAGAGCAGGCGCAGCTTGTTTTTTAGGAGCTTTGCTAACCTATTACTGCCTATCTCGTTATTAGTAGAAAATAAAGTCTTTATACGGACTTTATGTAAATGATATACCCCAATTAAAACAAATACGAACTATGAGAACAGACATGGATTGCAGATCATTAGGAGAACGCGGATCAAACTATAATACGGAGTCATCTTCTTCTTCACTACACCAGATGAAGCAGAAAGATACCTCTTCAAAATCGAAGAAAAAGAAAGCTGCTGCTGTTGGTGCTGGCGGGTTTACCGCAGGCTTGTTAGCAGGTGCTGGTGTAGGAGTTCTTGCCGGGCTGCTTTTAGCTCCTGAAAGAGGTACAGCTATACGTAGAAAAGTAACAGATTCAGCTAAAAAATACACTGACCAGGTAAGCAGCCAGGTAAATGACCTGATGAACAAGGTGAACAAAGGCGGAGGCCAGACAGATGCGCATGTAAACGAAGCTCCTGATCTACCTCCTACTGCAACTACCGGTAGAGTGGCTACCAGCACGACTACTACTGGCACCACAAAGAACAGCCCGTACACTGATACCGATAAGCGTAGCGACAAGGATGTGAAGAATATGATAAACGACCCACGAAATCCGGGAAGTACAGGCAACACAGGCCCTGGAACCACAGGAACTACAGGCCCGGGTACTACAGGTGGCCCAACAACGCCAACTACTCCACCGAGACCATAAGGGGTACGATAATACAGTCAAAAAGAAAGCGCCTGCTACATTGTAGCAGGCGCTTTCTTTTTGTATCAATCTGGTGTATATATTACTTTTCTTCTTCTTTCTTCTCCTGTTTTTCCGGCTTCATCTGCGGGAAGAACAAGACATCCTGAATAGAGTGGGAGTTTGTCATGATCATGCTCAGGCGGTCGATGCCGATACCCAGGCCTGCTGTTGGCGGCATACCGTATTCCAGGGCACGCAGGAAATCTTCGTCCAGCACCATGGCTTCCGTATCGCCACGCTTGCCCAATTCCAGTTGCTCCTCAAAGCGGGCACGCTGGTCAATCGGGTCGTTCAGCTCAGAGAAGGCGTTACAGATTTCTTTACCGTTACAGATTGCCTCAAAACGTTCTACCAATCCTGGCTTGCTGCGGTGCTTCTTGGCCAGCGGGCTCATCTCTACCGGGTAGTCGGTAATGAAAGTCGGCTGAATCAGGTATGGCTCGCAAGTTTCGCCGAAAATCTCATCAATAATTTTGCCTTTGCCCAGTGTTGGCTCAATTCTGATGCCTAAGCCTTCTGCTGTCTGGCGCAGGGCCGGCTCATCCATTTCAGAAATGTCAATCTTTGTGAAGTGCTCGATGGCCTCAAACATGGTGAAGCGCTTCCAAGGGCGCTGGAAATTAATCATGTTTTCGCCCACTTTCACCTCCGTAGTACCGTGCAGATCCATGGCTACTTTCTCTACCATCGCCTCCACCAGGTCCATCATCCAGTTATAGTCTTTGTACGCAACGTAAAGTTCTACCTGCGTAAATTCCGGGTTATGGAAACGGCTCATGCCTTCGTTACGGAAGTCTTTCGCAAACTCAAACACGCCATCGAAACCACCTACAATCAGGCGCTTCAGGTACAACTCATTGGCAATGCGCAGGTACAGCGTCATGTCCAGGGTATTGTGGTGTGTTTTAAACGGACGAGCCGCCGCACCACCGTATAAGGGCTGCAGGACAGGTGTTTCCACCTCCAGGTACCCTTTATCGGTCAGGAAGCTGCGCATGGAGTTTACCAGTTGCGTACGCTTTTTAAAAGTTTCGCGCACCTCAGGGTTTACCACAAGGTCAACGTAACGCTGGCGGTAACGCAGTTCCGGGTCGCTGAACGCATCGTACACGTGCTCTACGCCGTTCTCATCTACCTCGCGCTTCACAATGGGGAGCGGCTTCAGAGATTTTGTAAGCACTTTCAATTCGGTAACATGTACCGAAATCTCACCCACCTGCGTCACGAAAGTATAACCCTTTATACCGATAAAGTCGCCGATATCAAGCATCTTCTTGAACACGGTATTGTACATGGCCTTGTCTTCGTCCGGTGCAATATCATCGCGTGATACATAAATCTGGATGCGACCAGTGCTGTCCATGAGTTCCGCAAAAGAGGCTTTGCCCATGATGCGGCGACTCATTAAGCGGCCAGCCAGGCTAACCTCCTGGTAGTTGTTCTTTTCCTTATCGAAATTTTGTTTTATTTCTTTGGCAGTGGCAGTAACTTCAAAGGTCTCAGATGGATAGGGGTTAATCCCCATTTTCTCCAGCTCTTCGCGCTCATGGCGTCTGCGTAGTTCCTGTTCGCTCAGTTGCATGCGTTTTTAGTAATGGTGGTCGTTTTAAATAATCTGCAAAATTCGTAAATAAATGGCAGCTTTTAAAGGTTAATCTGCTAATTGTTAAATGGCTTGATTGTTAAATGGTTGGTGCTGGTAGAGAAGGGGAAGCGAGTTGGGTATGTGAAGCTTTATGCTGCTTTTATCAAATATGCGCAAGTATGAGAGGCAAACTTTTTAAGAGGCGTTGCTATGTGATTCATTAACTGACCTAGAAATAGTCCCAGCGGGACGACCTGTTGATAGAAAATCATTCTTGGCACTTCTTAAGCTCCAGAGGAGCGACCTGTTGATGCATCTCAAACAGACCGCTCCTCTGGAGCTTAAGGTGCCTATGGAACATCAGGCTATCAACAGGTCGTCCCGCTGGGACTTTTGCACACATCCTCTTTGTTATTCAGTCATTCAAAATTCAGTTATTCAAAAATAAAAAAAGGCTCCCGCAGGTATAAACCCACGGGAGCCTGAAGTATATAGATGGGTAAAACAGCTTAAGCTGCCTGCCCCAGTTGGTAATCGTCTTCTGTGAAGAGCGGCTTGATTCGCTCCTGCATCCTGGCTGCTGCAAAAGAGTTTTGCAGGTGCTTTGGCAGTTCCTGTACAAAAGCCTCATATTGCTGCATACCCATAGCCTGTGCCACATAACTTTCATGTATGCCATTCAGGTAACTCACGATTTCCAGCAGCGATTCATGGAACAGCTTGAAGTCTATGTCTGCCTGCACAAAGCGCTCAATTTCGCGGTGCGATGAGGAGATGCGCAGGCGGGCCATCAGGTCAAAGATAGTGGTATAGCCCACGCGCCAGGTAAGCTGCTGCCAGTGCTGTGGCCCGAACTTCTGCAGTACCTCATTGGTGCGGCTGCTACGGATGGCAGTAGCAGGGTTTGCCTGTACCTGTTGCCTTACCGTTTTCGCCTTCTGCCGGCGTGTGGTGCGCAGAAACTGCCCAATCTGTGCCTGTGCCTCCAGTTCCTTTCCTGCTATCTGTAGGCCCGGCTTATAGTGTGCCAGTGGCAGCCGGTTAATGTTAAAGTCTTCGTAGTGGCCGGAAGCATAGAATCCTATTGCTCTTGAATAGGCGTTCTTCACTACCAGTCGCCCTGCTTCGCGGAGTATCAGCGCTTCATGATTTGAACTGACACCGCGCGTACGCAGGAAAGCCTGTAGCCCGGCAAAAACTGTGTAGTAAGCCTGCGGGAAAGTCCAGTGGAGCGCGTTACGCATATAAGCCTCGTCTCCCAACTCTGCAGTGGCACGCAAAGCATACTCGGTGCTCCAGCAGTTCAGCAACAAGCGTTTTACAGCCTCTATATCCTGTTCGTTCAATTCTGGTTTTGCCTCTTTGAAAAAAGTAAGATGCGCTAAGCCATTATCGTTGAAGTGCTGGATATGATAATTTATCGCAAAAAAGTAGTTTAGAAACACCTGGGCCGGAATGGATTTCTGCCACTCTTTTTCCGTCATTTTCTGTTCCTCCGGATACAGCGAAACAACATTTTCTTCTTCTTTCTCTTTCATAAATAAACAACATCTGTGGACCAGGAACAGTTGCAATAAATGCTAATATTTGTAGCACAAGATAAAAATATTAGTGCTCATAATCAAGATTTTACGCGCGAATGTGAAATTTAATTATGTGTTTCTGAACCTCAGAGGCACATAATTTAGATATTGAGCGGTAAAAGCTAATAATATTAGTATTTGCCATGAGATACGTTTGGTAGCTGCTGAACGCAAAGCGCCGCGAAGGAGTAAAAGGAGTTAAAATCACATTGAAACCATGGACTTAGCATACATTATAAATGAACTGGGAGAGGAGCGGGAGCAGTATTTTGAGGCAGTAGCGCCACCCATTATACAGAGCAGCAACTTTGCGAGTAAGACCGTAGCCGACATGCGATATAAAATGAAGCATGAGGAGGACGAGTATATGTATAGCCGGGGCAATAACCCTACGGTAACCATATTTGAGAAGAAAATGGCAGCACTGGAAGGGGCGGAACATGCCGTCGCCTTTGGTAGTGGCATGGGAGCTATAGCAGCGGCCGTACTTTCGCAGGTAAAAGCCGGAGACCATGTGGTGTGTGTAAAACGGCCCTATACCTGGGCTAAGAATCTGATGCGTAAGTTCCTGCCCCGCTTCGGTGTAGAGGTCACGATGGTAGACGGCAAAGACATAGTCAACTTCAAAGAAGCCATGAGGCCAAACACAAAGTTGCTGTACCTCGAGAGCCCTACCTCCTTTACATTTGAGCTGCAGGATCTTTCTGCAGTGGCGGCCTTTGCAAAAGAGAATAACTGTGTTACCATCATCGACAACAGCTTTGCCAGTCCCCTGCATCAAAACCCGATTGCTTTTGGGATAGACCTGGTCGTGCATTCCTGCACCAAGTACATCGGCGGGCATTCCGATGTGATGGGTGGTGTTGTATGCGGCTCGCGGGAGCATATAAACCAGATTTTTAAAGGGGAGTTCTTAACACTTGGGGCAGTGCTTTCCCCGCACGATGCCTGGCTGTTTATCAGGGGGCTTCGCACCCTGCCGGTACGGATGGAGCGGGTAGCAGCCTCCACTCACAAGGTAGTGAGCTATTTAACCCAGCATCCAAAGGTAGAGCAGGTACTGTTTCCTTTCCTGCCCACGCACCCGCAGTATGAGCTAGCGCAGCGCCAGATGCGGGACAACTCCGGTCAGTTTTCCCTGTATCTCAAAGCAGCGCGTATGGAACAGGTAGATAAATTCTGCGACAGTCTTAAGCACTTCCTGATGGCGGCATCCTGGGGCGGGCATGAGTCGCTTATTTTCCCGGTGTCGGCCACTTATGCCTCCGAAGAAATGAAGTCGGACCTGCCTTTTAATATGGTGCGGTTTTACGTAGGGCTGGAAGAGCCGGAATACCTTATCAAAGACTTAGAACAGGCGCTGGATAAAATGTAGCAAAGCTGCTTCACGTAAGGCTTGAGCGGGCTGTTATACTTAAGGTACCTCTCTCTAGCCTTGCATTCTTGCCTGGAACTTAAAATTAAGTATAACCCTAGCAGGCTGCAGCTGGTAAAAAGATAAAAAATAAACAGAGATGAATATAGTTGACAGACCAGATATCGCGAATAACGCACATGCTGCTACTTTGATAGGAGCAGGGCTAACCAGTTACTTTCTGAACGAGAGCCGACCAAAAACCGCACTGATACCACCGGCAGTAGGAGGGGCCTTGCTTACGCTGAGCTCAGGAGTAAGGGCCGGTAACAGAACAGTGGCGCATGCAGCGGTGGGGCTAACCACGGTGCTCACGCTCATGACAGGAAGAATGTTTGCCAAAGCGGTAGCACCATCCAGAGAAGTTAAAAGAATATTCACCCCGGAAGTACTTAACCGCAGGGCCACCGTCTTCGGGCTGATGACAGCCACGGGTATTGCTGCAGTGAGTGTGTATGTAGCTGGCTTTATTCAGAAAAGGAAGCAGCAGCAGGCCCTAACAGATCAATAGCCCGCTGCCTTGTCGTCACCGCGCGGATCAGCTCCTCCTTCCAGCTTGCCATCAGGTAGCACTAAAATAGCGTCCATGCGGCCATAATAGCCCCTCTCACGCAGTTTATAGCCCTTGTTGGTAAGTTGGTCTCTAACCTCCGTAGAAAGCGCCTCAGGCTCGTGTTGTATCTCATCTGGCAGCCATTGGTGATGGAAGCGTGGAGCCGCCACGGCCTGCTGCATCGTCATATCATGTGCGGTTACATTCAGGATAGCCTGGAAAACAGAGGTGATGATGGTAGATCCTCCCGGTGTGCCTACTACCATATAAAGCTTTCCATCCTTCTCCAGGATGGTAGGCGTCATGGCGCTGAGCATGCGCTTGCCTGGAGCAATAGCGTTTGCTTTGCCTCCTATCAGGCCAAACATATTCGGCACGCCCGGCTTTGCGCTGAAATCATCCATTTCGTTGTTCAGCAGAAAGCCTGCGCCTTCTACTACTACCCTGGAGCCATAGCTGCCGTTGAGGGTGGTGGTGACAGATGCGGCGTTGCCGGCTTCATCAACAATACTAAAGTGCGTGGTCTGCTCTGATTCATAAACCGATAGTTCTCCGGCTTTTACAGTAGCGGAAGGAGTGGCCTGAGCAAGACTTACGTTTGCCATGCGCTCTTTCAGGTAAATTGGGTCCAGAAGCTCCTGCACAGGTACTTCTACAAAGTCAGGATCGCCGAGGTAGGTGGCACGGTCGGCATACACCCTGCGCTCAGCCTCTGTCATCAGTTGCACGGCTTCGGTGCTTTGCCAGCCATACTGGTTTAGTTTGTAAGACTCTACCATCTGTAACAACTGCAGCAGGGCAATGCCTCCGCTGGAAGGTGGCCCCATGGAGATAACTTTAAAGTTCCGATATTCTCCTATGATAGGTTGCCGCCATTGGGCAGCATAGTTTGCCAGATCCTGGTGTGAGATGATGCCGTTGCCACGCTGCATTTCCTGCAAAATCAGGTCAGCGGTTTCGCCGGTGTAAAAGCCGTCGCGGCCATTGTCGCGGATACGGGTTAAGGTGCGTGCCAGGTCCGGGTGGCGTAAGGTATCACCCTTCTGCCACGCCTCATCCTGCACGAGGTAAGGCATATGCTTGTTAAGCCTCAGAAAGCTTTCTTTCGACCTGTTCAACCCATTTGCTTCTTTCTCTGTTAGTGCTACGCCTCTTGTGGCCAGGTTAATAGCAGGCTGTACCAACTCTGCCCAGGGCAGTGAGCCTAATCTTTTATGCAGTTGCACCATTCCATCTACGGTACCCGGAACGCCGGCTGCTAAGTGCCCGTCTGTGCTCAGGCCTTCTACCACATTGCCTGCCGTGTCTTGGTACATTGTTTCTGTTGCAGCACCTGGAGCTTTCTCCCTGTAATCCAATGCGCCTGTTTCGCCGTTGCTTTGCCGGTAAACCACAAAGCCGCCTCCGCCTATGTTGCCTGCTGCAGGATGTACTACGGCCAGTGCAAACTGCGTGGCTATGGCGGCATCATACGCATTGCCCCCTTTCTTCAGAATTTCTACTCCTACGCGGGAGGCTTCAGGGTGTGCTGAAACCACCATGGCTTTGTTTGTAACCAGCCCTCTTTCCTGTACTGCGCTTTCGGGGTTTGAACCTGTGGCACAGCTACTCAGCAAAGAGGTAAATAATATGAGAAGCAGCAGCCAGGATCTTAGGTTTGCTTTTGTATATCCTTTTAGAAGATAAGCCGAGAGGTAGAGTTGTTGGTTTAGCATGTATGGTATTGATAGCTTGAAGGGGTAATATAAAAAACGCCGGCTATGATTCATAGCCGGCGTTTTCAAAGTATTTTAATGAAGCTTATTTCTTCTGCTGTTTCCCCGTGATAGACATTGGCTTCAGATCACTCTGAATAATGGCTACAGCCTCTTCCACATATACATCCTGCTTCAGGTTCTTTACAAATTCTCTGCTACGAGCCACTTTAGAAGTGTCGCTTCCTAGCGCCTGAAGGTCTTGCTGCAGGCGGTTAACATTAAGTGCCGGCGCAGATTCCTGAGCTGCCTCAAAGCGCTTGGATGCTGCCTCTGCTTTAGCCTCCTCGGCCAGGTACTTCTCTAATTGAAGTGAGCGTTCTGTATTGTCAGATTGCTTTTTCAGGCGGCCCGCGCTTTCTTCAATCAGGGTAAAGCTGGCGTTTGTGGCTATCCTGTTTTTGCTGTTAGTCTGCACCTTGGCAAGATTTAAATTGCCTTTAGACCATGGCTTGTATTTGGCTGGGGCAATTTCATCAAACGGCAATGGATACTCCTGCTCTTTTTCTCCAAATTCGATGTAATGGTAAGCATCCGGAAGAATGATATCAGGTGTCACACCGCGCAGCTGCGTAGTACCACCGTTAATGCGGTAGAACTTTTGCGTTGTCAGCTTTAGCGCACCAAACGGCTTGAAAGCATCAAACTGCGATGGCAGCGCTTCGTCCAGTTCAAAAAACTGCTGTACAGTACCTTTGCCATATGTAGGGCTACCAACAATCACGGCACGCTTATAGTCCTGCATAGCTGCTGCTAGAATCTCAGAAGCTGATGCGCTGTTAGCGTTCACCATAATTACGAGCGGGCCATCATACTGCACCTGCGGGTCGCGGTCGTTTAGGACCACGGCTTTGCCTTCAGCTGTTTTTACCTGTACGATTGGTCCCTGGTCTACAAACAGGCCAGCCATTTCTATGGCGTCTGAAAGAGAACCTCCACCGTTGTTGCGCAGGTCAAGAATAAGACCTTCCATACCTGCTGCTTTCAGCTTCTCTACTTCCTTCTTCACATCGGCACCACTAAAGCGACCGTCTTTGTTCTGGAAATCAGCGTAGAAGCCCGGCAACTTAATATAGCCAATTTTCTCCTGATCATCAATGATGGCAGACTGGGCATATCCTTCTTCTAATACAATGATATCACGCACAATCGGAATAACCTGTGTAGAACCGTCCGGCTTTTTCACCGTCAGGCGTACTTCTGTTCCCTTTTTACCACGGATAAGCTGAATTGCGTCGTCGAGACGCATGCCTTCAACCAAAACAGGGTCATTATCTCCTTGTGCCACTTTCTGAATTACATCACCGGGCTTCAAGTCGCCTTGCATATAAGAAGGGCTGCCTGGCACAATGTCCATCACCTTAATCTGGTTGTCTTGCTCCTGTAAGGAGGCACCAATACCTTCTAATCGACCTGTAAATTCAATATCGAAATTACGCTTGTCCTTAGGAGGGAAATAGCCTGTATGCGGGTCATATACATTGGTGATGGCATTGATAAACGTTGTACGGCGATCGTCGGCATTGATTCTTTCCATACGCTCATACAGGCCTTCGTAAGATTTTCTAACCTTCTCACGAGCCTCTTTCTCCATTTGCTCAGGAGTCTTTGTATCTGTTTTATCGCCTTTTTCTAAGGCTTTTTCCTGCTCTTTTTTGATTTCAGAGAGGCGAACCAGCGTCTGGTATTTCAGCTGCTTGCGCCATGCTTCTTTCAGAGCCGCTCTGTCTTTTGCATAAGTAAGTTTCTCTCCGTCCGTTTCGATTGTCTCATTTACAGAAAAATCGAAAGGCTGGGAAAGAATCTCTTTGTAGAAAGCCTGAGATTCTTTTGTACGCTGCGCGATGAGATCGGCAGACACATCAAAAAACTCCAACGAGCCCTCGCGGAGCTGGTCGTCTATGGCTGTTCTATACTTGCGCAAGTTCTGCACATCTGAGGCAAGTAAAAATTTCTTGTTAAAGTCGAGGCGCTGTACATAAAGGTCAAATACCTTCTGAGAGAAAGCGTCGTCTACTTTTTCTGGTTGATAGTGTCCGCTATTTAAGCCTTGCATCAAGGCTTTAATCAGGATCTGATTTTTCCCTTCAGGCGTCTCGTCGCTTTTGTAAAGGATAAAGGAAGCTGTCAGCAGGATTACTGCAAATACAGACAATATGATTTTGAAACGAGTTGTCAATGATAGCATCTAATTAAATTGAAAGTACTATTTATGTTACGCAAAAGTGATGCCGAAGATAATGAACGGCCCAGAGGCGAAGCTTTGAATGGTAATGTAGTGAAAACTTTTTATTTCATAAACCAGGTGTTCACATTACGCATCCGGTACATGCCACTTACACTAGCGCTTACTTTAAGAGTATACGGCTTCTGCCGTTAGTTATTATAACTCATAAAGGCCTATTTTCGTTTCGGATAGATGAACTAAAACAGAAAAGCTATGCAAAACAACAATGAAAAGACGATAGATGTACTGCAGGAACTTAACCAGTTTGTGAACGATAGAATCGAAGGTTACAAGCATGCCTCTGAAGCTACAAAGAACCCGGCGCATCAGTCTTTCTATAATGATTTAATTAATGAGAGCAATCAGTTCTCTAACCAGATAAACAGAACCATCAGCAAATACGGTGGCGAAAGACAAGAGAGTACTACAACGAAGGGTAAAATCTTCAGGGGCTGGATGGATGTGAAGGCAACTGTGACAGGTAGTGATGAAGAGGCAATAATCGAATCTAACCTGTATGGTGAAGAATGGGCGCAGAAGGCCTATAATGATGCCCTGGATCAGAAAGGCGAACTCCCAGAGAACATCGTCCAGATGGTGGAGAAGCAGAAGCAGTCTTCTTTGGCTACTTGTGAGAAACTCCGTCAGATGAAAGAAACAGTAGACTAAGAGACTAATCATAAAGTTGAAAAGGGTTGCCAGCTATGGTAACCCTTTTTATTTAGCAGGCAGTGTGAAAGCAGCTCTGCCTTAACATGAATAGACACTGAAAGAGATGAAGAATATTTTGTTTTTTGGGAATAGCCTCACAGCTGGCTATGGACTGCCTGCTGCGCAGGCTTACCCCAGCCTGATACAGGCAAAGCTAACTGAAGAAGGATATAATTATAAAGTAATAAACGCGGGTTTGAGTGGTGATACCTCCTCAGGGGGAGTATACCGGATAGACCGCTGGCTGAACGAGCCGGTTGATATTCTGGTGCTGGCCCTGGGAGCAAATGATGGCCTGCGTGGGATTCCCACCCGCGAAACAACGAAGAACCTGCACGAGATTATACGTAAAGTGCGGCTGAAATACCCTGAGGTGAAAATTATTCTTTCAGGTATGGAAATACCGGACATTGTGCCCGGCAGGTATGCGGCTGAGTTCCGGAAGCTGTTCCGGGAACTGGCGCTGAAGGAGAATGTTTCCTTTATTCCCTTCTTGCTGGAGGGCGTGGTAGGCAACCGTTACCTGAACCTGCCGGATGGGGTACACCCGAACGCAGAGGGACAGAAGGTGCTGGCACAGCATACCTGGAAGGTGCTGAAAGATCTGCTTTAACATGTATTTTAAGAACAGCAATGGCGAGACTACGCTCGCCATTGCTGTTCTTATTATGGTTTCTGTTAGTTACCAATTCGAGCCCCGGAGCCCTCTTCCTCTCTGTCTCTGACACCGGTCGGTGTGTCGTAGCCCTGCATAAAATCCTGAGATTTTGCCTGTTCCATTTGTGCCTGAAGTTCTTTGCGGGTATCGCGCGCCCAGATGCTGAACGCCGTTGCATCTGATTCTTCGACATCTTTCAGTGTATTGTCAAACTCATTTATCGCTTTCTGCTGCGCATCCGCCAGTTCTTCCCAGTATTTTTCATCAAACTCAGTGACTGCAGTGTTCTGTAATTCCTCTACGTGTTCCGCCTGTTCGTCATTCAGTTCCAGCGGCAATGTAACATTATACTGCTGCGCCATTTCCCGTAGCTGTGCCTGTTTGTCGCTGTACCAGTCCATCAGCCGTTGTCCGTACACCCGCACGCCTTCGGTGTTGCCATGCTCGGTAGCCAGGCGGCCCAGTTCCATCTGTAGCATGTTGTTTCGGGCAGCATATACCATCAGTTCCTGTTTTTCTTCGGTTATCGCAGTGTCAGGGGCTACTACTGGTGTTCCGGTGGCTGCGGTATTTTGCTGATCATTTGTTCCAGAGTCGCAGGAGGCGAAGGTGAGTACCCCTCCCAGAAAAGCGACGGCAAGTATCATCTTTTTCATAGTGTATCGTTTCTTTAAGTAGAATTACATGTATATACCTTTTGCATACGAAACTACCGAAATTTGTTTTCTGCATAGCAACATAGCATGAAAGAGGGCAGGTGCCTTGAATGGGCGCAAAGGAAAACTTTTACATAAAATATCCCCTTACATATACATAAGGAAGCAAAGTCATGCATTTTCTTATGTTAGGGCTATAAGTTCTACAGTAAACCGAAAATTGATGTAGTAACTATTCGTATGTCTTAATGCTGTGCCTCTTTTTTTGGCCGCTTGTTCTAGATTGCATTATGCCTGCCAGATAGTTGGATGATCGAAGATTGTATTTAGGGCTGTAACCCAAAGACTTTTAGCAGTTAAATTACAATGCGTTCGGTGGCGCAGGTTTATAAAAAAAGCCTGCCCTTCTACAGGCAGGCTTTTCTTTCATTTATTTTATCTACTAATAATAGATGTGTTCACCTCTGTTTTTCTGGAAGTGTGTCTCGAAGTAACGTGCATCTTCAGCGTTGTGAGGTCTGAAACCAAGCACGATGTTACCTTCTTTAACACCCGATTCGTACACTTTAGCACGCTCTTCAGGTATACCAGCACCTACTAAGGCACCAATCAAGCCACCTGTAAGACCACCCGCACCCGCACCGGCAAGACCTGCTGCCAGCGGGCCAGCAACTACCAGTCCTAAGCCTGGAATTGCCACAGAAGTACCAATAGCGGCCACGGCTCCTACGATAGCACCTAATGTACCACCAATTGCTGAACCAGCACCCGTACCTTCAAGAGACTTGTTGCCAAGCTCTGTGGTATCTTCTCTGTCTTCGTCACTGAAATGGCGCTTACGAGCGTCATCCGACATCACTACATTTATATCATCTTTATCATACCCACGTGCTCTCAATTCTTCATAGGCAGTTTCCGCGCTTGCTCTGTCAGGAAACATTGCGGTCATCATACCTGCATCATCTGTTCTGTTCATAGTCTTTTTCTTTATAGTTCATTTAATAGTTCGTAAGGCAGCAAAGGCTTATTTATAAGTTTTCCCTGCCCCTAGTCTTAACGGTGCCAGACAACTATGGGTTACATTCTGGAGTTTAGCCTTGCGCTAGTCGTTGCTGTTCTGAGGTGGAATAAGCACTCTGTCCACCACGTGCACGATTCCGTTGGAAGCCTGTACATCGGGAGTGATCACTTTCGCACCGCCCACCGTTATAGCAGAGCCATTTTTGGTTACAACCACTTCATCACCTTGTGCTGTTACCATAGGCATGTTATCCTGCATCTCTGCTGAGCTTATCCTGTTGGGGAGCACGTGTGCCTGTATTATCCGCGTTAACTCCATCTTACTGGCAGGGTCTTTCAAGCTTTCGATAGTACCTGCCGGAAGAGCGTCAAAAGCCTCATTTGTCGGTGCAAAAACAGTATAAGGGGCAGGGCTTTCTAAGATTGTAACTAAGTCGGAGGCACGTATCAGCTCCAGAAAAGTAGATAGATTGGGGTTTTGCTGCACCAGCGCCACAATGTTCATATTGCGGCCAATCGTGTTATCAGCCGACACAGTATTGTTACCCGTGCGCTCCGCCGACATGTCTGTATCCGGATCCATTGGGTCCTGCGAGCCAGACGCGTCTTCTGTGACCTGGGTTTCTACTGCTGTGCCTGTGATGGTTGTGCCAGTTTCTGAGCCGGCACAACCATAGCTAAAGACAGCTGTTGCAGCTATCAATATTGAATGTTGGACTGTTATTTTCATAGAGCTTGTTGTATTGTGGTTTTATAAAATGACCAAACATATCTGTCTTCATTCCGTTTCTGCCGCTGGATTTAGTGCTGTGAAGAGGGAGCTGCAAAAGGAATATGTACAAGTTATATGTGGCTTGTAAAAGGCTTTCTCACGGTTACAGTTTCGCTTCGTCTCCGGAATCAAAACACATAGAGGGTAAAAAAGAAAAGCTCTTCCTGTGTAGGAAGAGCTTTTCTTTTTAGTCTGTCAATTTCAATTTGTTAAGGATTAGTATCCCATACGAGTGTCTTCAACAGCAACCTGGTCTGGTAAAATAACACTATCCACTACATGGATATAACCGTTAGAGGCTTCTATATTGTTTTTTACAATGTTAGCACCACCAATAGCAACGTTAGTACCATTCATGGTCACGTCTATCGGGATATAACGGTCTTCAGTAAACTGAATTCGCTGCGTAGTGTTAAACTGCGCTGAACTCACTTTGCTTGGCAGCACATGTGCCTGTAATACCCGCATTAAATTGGCTCTGTTATCAGGACCTATCAGCATTTCCAACTGTTGTCTGTCCATGTTGGCAAAGGCTTCATTTGTAGGCGCAAAAAGGGTTGCTTGATCCAGACGCTCTATATCCTGTACCATACCAGCTTGCTCAATCAGTGTTACAAAAGTAGTAAGGTTAGGGCTTCTTCTGGCTAAGTCCATAAGCTGATACTGCTCAGTATCGTCGATGTCATCAAACATGTCGCCAACCGAAACAGGGTTTTCTAAAGGGAGAGTGGCAACTTCTATTGTCGCGACCGGAGCTACTATTTCTCTTTCTATCACCAGAGAGCGCATAGCGTTTTCTTCTGTGTCAGCAGCGGTTCCTGCCATAGACTGCGTTTCGCTCATGGTTGCTGATGTGTCCATAGCGGTGGTATCATCCATAGTAGTCGTGTCAGAACCAGCGCAACCGAACATCATTACTGCGGCAAATGCCATAGGTATTATCGTTTTCTTTTTCATAGTTATCAGGTTTTTAAGTTCAGAGATATACAATCTTCATTGATCGTTCATCTATATTAACTTATTATTATAACTGATTTTAAAAGAAAATGTTAAGCCTTGGGGGTTGAATTTAGTCACCTGTAGCACCTTGTTTTTGAGTTATGCTAAAGGGTTACAGGGTTTTACGAATTAATTATACACCTTCACTACAAAAACGTAGTCTTTAAGCTTTTTAAGTTGCTGTGGTCTGTTCTGGCCTGAAAGTGCATTTTTTTGTGGTAGAGTTAATGCGATAGCCGCCGAGGTATCTGTTTGCGGTAACTCATTGATCATCTGCAGTAGATAAGCTGATTTAATGGCGAAGGCAGCCCCTTCCTGCCCGGCTTGCTTGCCACTGATAACGCCTATCAGGTTGCCCTTGTCGTCGAGCAAAGGTCCTCCGCTATTGCCCGGGTTAAGCGGTATAGATATCTGGTAAGCCGTTGTATCGCCCTCAAAACCGCTGGCGGAGCTTAACGAACCTTCTCCAAACACGATGTCTTCGCGTGGGTAACCTAAGGTATATACTTTCTCTCCTAAGTCAGATTCTGCTGTTTTAAAAGTGTAAGGCAGCTTACCAAAGGTTGTGAACGCAGGGTCAGAAACTTTCAGGATGGAAAGGTCGTGAATCTGGTCGCGGTACACTTCTACTACTTTATACTTCTGCCCGGCCTCGTTCTCGATCAGCACAGAATCAGCACCTTCTACTACGTGAGAGCTGGTAACGAGATACCCGTCCGCGTTAATGGCAAAGCCTGTGCCGCTGAAGGCAGCAGGACGCGGGGCCGGTTTCGTGGCATCGTTGATGCCGTTGATGATGGCCGTTTGTGTTTTCTTCAGGAGCTCTACTTCGCGGCGAAGTTCTACGTAATGGGCGGTTTGCTGCCGCACCGGGGCTTTCAGTTGTTGTACACTCCAGAGCGTGCCGAACACAGAAAGCAAAGATACGCTGGCGGCAACAGCAACTGTTTGCACATGGCGGTTCCAGAAGACTTTCCATGGAGCCGGCGTGGCCACAGCGGTTTCGTCTTCCATTTCTGAATGAATGAGGTTCAGTTGCTGCTTTAGTGACTGGCGCTGGCCAAAGCTGCGCATGGTGTGCAGCAGTTTCCTGTGCTCACGCACCTGCTCTGCCAGGCGCGGATCCGTACGCAGCAGCACTTCAAAAGCTGCCCTTTCATCGGCAGCCATCTCATTGTTCAGGTAGCTCTCAATTTGCTCGTAAGCGCGGTACTCTAACATTGTTGTTTTTTCTGTGGCCTTGTGCAGGCCTTTTAAAGCTAACCCTTTTATACCTCGGGTTTATAGGTGGCAAAAAATAGTTTCTTCAGGCGTTGCAGGCATTTATACTTCTGGTTTTTGGCTGTATCGGAGTTGGTATAGCCAAACTTCTCCGTAATCACCTGCATGTTCTGCATCCTGATGTAATAGTCCTCCAGTAAAGAGCGGCAGGGTTCTCCCAGTTGCTCAAGAGACTCACCCATGATGCCAAACTGCCTTTCCTGCTCTTCGTGGTGTTGCGTGTCTTCCTCTACAGGTAAAAAAGACTCCGAATCCTCCATCTTTACGGCGTATCGTCCTTTTTCTGCCAGCCGTTTCAGCCATAGCCTGCGACATACCGAGTACAGGTAAGTTTTTATCTGGCAGCTCAACTCCAGTGTATTCCCCTTTATTTTCTCATAGAACACGATGACGCCTTCCTGGTAAATGTCTTTCGCCTCGTCGTCAGTTCCGCTGTTACTCAGAATAAAATGGGAAATCATCGGGAAATAAAGTTTGTATAGGTAAGCCAACGCTCTTTCGTCGTCGCGCCGAATGCCCTCCAGAATCGCCTCATCCGTCTCATACAAACTCTTCTTCATTCCAATCAATTTTAATACGTTTAGGGGCGCAATGTAACCCTCTGAAAAAATATTTTTTAATTTTTTTAAAAAGGCGGGTTACCTGTGGCCTGTTTCGGTATGAAGTTAAAATCGAAACCAAAACACTTAATCACAAACACAAAATGAAAAATCTATTTAAATTCGCTTTCGTAGCTCTTGCCCTTACTGCTTTCACTGCTTGCAACGAAGAAGCTGCAACAACTGAAACTGAAGCTGTAGAAACTGAAGTTGTTACAGAAGAAGAAGTAGCTCCAGTTACTGAAGAAACTGTAGTTGAAGATACTACTGCTACTGTAGTTGAAGAAACTCCAGCTACTGAGACTCCAGCTGCTCAGTAATCTAAGCAAGAACTACAGCGTATAGCTTATAGTTCTAAAGCATACAGAGAGGCCCCATGCAACAGCGTGGGGCCTCTCTGTATTTTCTCCCCTTGCTGAAGTGCCTCCTTTCTGCCTCCATACGTTCTCCTTCTACAACTTTATCGCAAGGAACTGCATGGCTTCAGAAGCCTTACTTAACTGCCGTATTAACAGCTGCATAAAATAAGGGAAGGCTAAGGTTAAAAACAAAGTAACCCCTGTTGCAGTAAGTATTTTTACCTCCCGCGATAATTTATTTATTGCTATAACCAATTGGTTTATTGAGTTTTATGTATGGCCATGATTCTGTATCTGGCCCTTTATAAAATATTTTTAATTTTTTTCTAAAAGCCGGGTTACCTAAATCCAGTTTCAGTATGAAGTTAAAATCGAAGCCAAAATCACTTAATCACAAACACAAAAATGAAAAATTTATTCAAATTCGCTTTCGTAGCTCTTGCCCTTACTGCTTTCACTGCTTGCAACGAAGAAGCTGCAACAACTGAGTCTGAAGCTGTTGAGACTGAAGTAGTAACAGAGGAAGAAGTAGTTACTGAAGAAGTAGCTCCAGCTACTGAAGAAGTTGTAGTTGACTCAACTGTTGTTGAAGAGGCTCCTGCTACTGATGTTCCAGCTACTGAAGCTCCAGCTGCTCACTAATTTAAGCAGGAACTACAGCGCGATTAGCATATAGTTCTAAAACACACAGAAGGGCCCCATGCAACAGCGTGGGGCCCTTCTGTTTTATCTGAATATCTGCAAGCGCCTTTTATACCCTTAGTTTCAAAAAGGATGGTAACACATTACCCACCTCTTTCTGAAACTATAGCTAATCATCTTAATGCTGCTTCGCTAGTTTGCGGCGTTCCATTTCTTTTCTGATGAGGTTAAACTCGCGGCTGCTCTGCCCGGCTATGGCGGTGTTTTCGTTCGCCCGGCGTAGCAGGTAAGGCATCACGGCTTCCACAGGTCCGTAGGGAACATACTTTGCTACATTGTAGCCTGCTTTGGCCAGGTTATAAGAGAGGTTATCGCTCATACCATACAGCTGTGAAAAGTATACACGCTCATCATCCGGCGCGATGCCGTGTGCCGCCATCAACTCCATCAAAAGGTAAGAACTCTGTTCGTTGTGCGTACCGGCACAGAAGTAGATTCTGTCAATATGTTCTATGCAGAAGTGCAGGGCATCATCAAACAGTTTGTCAGAGGCTTCTTTTGTCGGGTTAATCGGGTCCGGGTAGCCTGCTGCCTGTGCACGCCTGCGCTCCTTCTCCATGTATGCCCCACGCACAAGCTTCGCGCCTAGGTAATAGCCCTCCTTCACGGCATTGGCATAATCCCGCTGTATTACACCCAGCCGGTCGTGGCGGTACATTTGATAGGTATTGTACACAATAGCCCGCTCTTTATTGTAAAGGGTCATCATCTCATAGGTCAGGTTATCAATGGTTTCCTGGATCCAGCTTTCCTCAGCATCCACAAACACTGGTACATTTGCTTCGTAACAGCGCTGGCAGATATCATTCATACGGTCGCGGCCACGTTCGAAGGCGGCACGTTCCTCTGCCGTAAGTTCCTGCCTGGCCTGCACTTTTTCCAACAGCCTAATGTCTACCAGCCCCGTTACTTTAAAAACAGAAAAAGGAATGAGTTTATGGCCCCGCGCTTTCTCCACGGTGCGCAGCAATTCATCGCGTGTCGCGTTAAAGCTTTTCTCGTCACCTTCGCCCTCTACAGAATAGTCGAGAATGGTGCCGATATTGTACTGGCTAAGCTCCTGGATAGCACGCTCCGACTCTTGAATGGTTTCACCGCCGCAGAAGTGATTGAAGACAGTCTTTTTCACAATAAACTTTACAGGAAGATGGAGGTTTAAGGCTGTGTTTAATAGACTGCCTCCTGTCTTCACAAGAAAATTGCTATTCATCATTTTAAACAGCAGGTATAACTTGTATAGCTCTGCGTCTGATTTTGATGAAAACGCAACGGCTGTGTCGTCAAACGACACTTTGGTACTAGGGTTCATGTACATAGTATTAGTGCTGCAAAGATAGCGGTTCAGCTATACAAACAATCATTTCAAGCGGTAGTTGACAATCAAAAAATATGCCGCCAGTCTGCCTTCAGCCTCCAAACGGTGGCTTATGACATTGCGTTATGATCATAGTGTTTCAAACCATTCTGCCATTTGCTGAAAAGGTTATGAGAAGTGATGGTATAGAAGAGAGAAGCACACTGCCTAAGCGAATCAGTAACACTCTGCCAGGCTTGTTTCTGGTACTTATTCTGTTGTTTCGGACTGAAAGTTCGGGCTTAGCTACTATATTGCGGTTGCAGCCCGTTTGATTGGGGAAAGATGTACTGAGAAAGGCAGGCTGCTTTTGAATGTTGTATACACAAAGCACAATTATACTGTGACAGAAACGATTCACATCGGGAATAATGCGCTGGAGGAGCTTACAAAGTTGCTTCAGAACCGCGCTTTCAACAAAGTGGTGGTATTGGTAGATGAGCATACCTTAGCGCACTGCTATCCGCAGCTGAAACCGCACCTGCCTGCGCATGAGCTTATCCAGATACAGAGTGGGGAAGAGCACAAGACCCTGCAAACCTGCGAGATTATTTGGCAGCGCATGACGGAGCTGCACCTGGACCGCTGGTCGGTGCTGGTTAACTTGGGCGGTGGCGTGATAGGGGATATGGGCGGTTTCTGTGCGGCTGTGTTCAAGCGCGGAATATACTTTGTGCAGGTGCCTACTACACTGCTGGCACAGGTAGATGCCAGTGTAGGCGGCAAAACAGGCATCGACTTTCATGGCTTGAAGAACCACATTGGCGTGTACCAGGAGCCGCAGGCTGTCTTCATTGATCCTGCTTTTCTGCAGACCCTGCCGCAGCGTCAGTTGAAGTCCGGTTATGCCGAAATCATCAAGCACTGGCTGATTGCGGATAAGGAAAAGTTCGAGGAACAGCGGCTTATCGGTATGATGATGGATAACTGGGAGGAGCTGATCCGCCATTCTGTTGCCATCAAATCCAAAGTAGTAGAATCTGACCCGCTAGAAGGCGGATTGAGGAAAATATTAAATTTTGGCCACACCGTGGGCCATGCCGTGGAAACGTACCTGATGAGCCAGCCAAACCGGGCAATATTGCACGGAGAGGCCATTGCCGTTGGCATGGTATGCGAAGCTTTCCTGTCGGTGAAGAAGGAACTGCTGTCGGAAGAAGACCTGGGTAAGATAGAGCTATTCCTGGAGATGGTGTATGAGAAGGTGGTATTGAAAAGGGAAGACATAGAGCAGATAGCGGTACTGGCGCTTCAGGATAAAAAGAATTCCGGCTTCTCCATCAATTGCACCTTGTTGCGGGGCATTGGCCATGCCGTATACAACCAGCCTATTACGCTGCACGACATCGAGGAATCATTACGCTATTACGAATCATTATGATATCATCAAAGAACTTAACTTCTGTTATGCTGTCTCACCCAACGGGCACGCTTAAAGGAAGTATAAAACTGCCTGCGTCAAAGAGCGAGGCAAACCGTGCCCTAATCATTGCGGCCCTGTCAGGCCAGGAGTCGGAACTGCACAACCTCTCAGAAGCAAATGACACCCAATTGCTGCAGCGCCTGCTGAGAAGCGACGCTGAAATAATTGATGCGGAAGATGCAGGCACGGTCATGCGCTTCCTGACAGCTTACTATGCTGTTACTGGTCAGCAGAAGATATTAACCGGTACCGAACGTATGTGCCAGCGCCCCATCAAAGTGCTGGTAGAGGCGCTGAAAGAATTAGGTGCCAGCATCGAGTATATGGGGGAGGAAGGATATCCGCCTTTAAAAATGAACGGCTTTAGCGGGAATGGCAAGCGCAATTTAAAGGTGCGCAGCGATATCAGCAGTCAGTATATATCAGCGCTGCTGATGGTGGGGCCACTCCTGCCGGATGGGTTGGAACTGGAATTGGAGGGCAAGATTGGTTCCCGGCCCTACATTGAAATGACGCTCTCGCTGATGCAGCATTTTGGTGTGTCCGCTACGTTTGAAGAGAACACGATTACAGTGCCGCACCAGCAGTATAAAGCGGCTACTTTTCATGTAGAGTCAGACTGGTCAGCGGCTAGTTATTGGTATAGCTTGGTGGCATTGGCCAGGGAGGCAGACATTACGCTGCTCGGCCTGAGAGAAAAGTCCTTTCAGGGCGACCGTGCCATTGTGGATATTATGGATCGGCTGGGAGTTTATACTGCTTTCGTGGAGGAAGGGGTAAAGCTGTCCAAAAAGAATCCTGAACGCCAGGTGTCTTATGATTTCTCCGACTGCCCGGATTTGGCGCAGACAGTTGTGGCACTTTGCGCAGGCCTGGGTGTGACTGTGGAGATGACTGGGCTGGAGAGTCTCCGGATAAAGGAAACAGACCGTATTCAGGCGCTGCAGATTGAGGTGCTAAGTATGAACTCTTCGCTGCAGGAAATATCGCCGGGTGTTTTCCGCCTGGAGCCAGGCATTATTACCAAAGACGAACTCAGTTTCCGCACCTACCAGGACCACCGCATGGCCATGGCCTTCGCACCGCTGGCACTTCTGGAGCCTGTGCAGATACAGGAGCCAAGCGTGGTCCGCAAGTCGTACCCTCGTTTCTGGGAAGACCTGGAGAAGGTAGGCTTTACGATAGCGCATGAAGAATAGCAGGCGCTTATATGGAGATGCAAGGCTGATTGAAGAGCAGCTCAGCCAGATGCAGCTAATGGAAGAAGCTGCCGGTGGTTGGGCTGCCGTTTACAAGCACAAAGACTCCGGCGCCTTCTGGATGAAGTGCTATGCTACTGCCGCCGCAGAGGGTGGGGGCTACCTTATTTTGATAAAACTACCCTTGCCCACCACGGCCGAGCTTATAAAGTTAGCTGTGCATTCGCCCTACGAAGATGAGGCTGTAGCTGCTGTGTTCCGGTTGCTGGACGAGGAGAAGATTGAGAAGAAAGATTTCAGGCTGCAGTTGGTGGAAACTTTGGAACGGCTGCCTTTGCCAGACCTTATCTTAGAGCAGCAGAAATGCATCGAGCGGGTCATTACACTGTCTGGTTTAAATGAGCCGGATAACAAGCGGGAAGTGCTGCATAAAAGTGCCGCCGAAGTGCAGCAGGATGCAGCTTATTTTAAGGATATTGCAGAGAGAGCACAGCGGCTGTTAGCGCAGTTGCAGTAGGCTAGAGTAAAAGGCTGTCGCAGGTTTGGCATAGCGCAATTACATTTCTCTTGAAGCTCCTGCTGCAACGTATACCTATCATGGAGTTTGTCCAAGCTACCATAGCAACAGCTTATCCAGCGACTCATTGATAACTCTTTTCATAGATACTGCCTGTGCTCTCTAGGCCGAGCGGCCTCGTCTTCGGGCATCGCGCTGTGCATTTGAAGCTGCCCTCGCTCCGCTGCGGGCTGCCTCGCTATCGCTCAGCACCGCATCAAATACAAGGCGCTCAACCCAAAGACTGGAAACATATTTACTTCGTGCTGACTGGATTTGCTTTCAAGAATTACAATAAAAAAAGGTCTAAAGCGAACTGAAGAAGCAGACTCCCATCCTTGGACAAGGAGGGGTAGGGGTGGTTTGACCCGGTACATCAGAAAAAATGAAGGTACTAAACTAGGTTTGATGTAATTCGGTACAAGTTGCATTTAAGCTGCGCTAAACTTGCGACAGGAAGAGAAAGGAAGAGCTCTTATGGCTCCTGCTTTACTTCTTCAATTACCTGCCGCAGATAGGCAGACGCATGCAACAACCTGCTGCCGTACCAGCTGAACATTTCCCCGTCTACAATCTTTATCATTGCCTGTGGGCAAATCTCCTGAAACTCCGCTACATGCTTTTTCTTGAACGGGTATGGTTCTGAGGATAACAGTATCAACTGCGGGTTGGCCTGTTGCAGTTGTTCTTGTGTAATTTCCGGGTAACGCGCCAAATCAGCGAAAGCATTTTGGAAGCCGCAGCGCTGCAGCATGTGGTCTATAATGTTGTGGCTGCCTACGGTCATATAGGGTTTACGCCAGATGAAGTAGGCGGTGGTGATAGGGGGCTGAGCAGGCTGCAGGCTTTTGAAGCCTGTGCTTATTCCTTGCGTTAGTTCCCTGGCTTTGGCCTCTGTGCCTGTTAACTGCCCAACCTGCTGCATCATCTGCAGAGCATCATCCAGGGTATAAATGTCGCTCATCCAAACCGGATACTTCTGCTGTAGTTGCTCGATGCCTTCTTTATAGTTCTCTTCTTTGTTGCCGATAATCAGGTCTGGCTTCAGCTCATCAATAGCATCGAACCGAAAGTTTTTGGTGCCGCCAATAATGGCTTTCTGCTTTACCTGTGGCTTTGGATGGGCACAGAACTTTGTAAGGCCAACGATGCGGTCTTCTAAGCCTAAATCGAATAGTAGTTCTGTCTGGGAAGGGACCATCGAAATAATCCGCTGCGGTAAGTCCGGCAGCGAAATCACGTGGCCCATCTGGTCATTAAAAATCACCTGGTAAATGTGAATTATGGATTATGAATGTAGGCGAATTCTGAAATTATATAGAGAACCTATTCCGAAGTATATCAGAGGAACTATGAACGTTTGAATACTATAAGGCTACACTTCCTGAAAGTACAGGCGTTTGTATTCCTTTGTACCCCATAGAGGTACAAAGGCCTTGAATGTTTCGCTTACCGACATGCCAACAGACTTTCGACGGATATTGATCACGATGCCCAGGTGTATGACCAGCGATACAAGTATAAAGGCTGTAACGCGAGGGTCATCTTTTGGCCTGCTCAGGTAGATGGCAAGCACGATCCACGGCAGAATCATCAAAGTCCAAAACATGTATCGGTGCATATAGTCTAATTACATTCGCTGCAAAAAGTCAGTTTTACTACATATAAAAACCTCCGGACTTTTAAGGCTCCGGAGGTTTTGAATATATCTATAAGGCTTAACTCAGGTAGCGGAAATCCTGCTTATCCTGAATTTTTAGTACCGTCTCATAAATCATTTTGATTACGTTGTCCACATCATCTTTATGCACGGTTTCTACGGTGGTGTGCATGTACTTCAGCGGAAGTGAGATAAGTGCCGAGGCCACCCCTGCGTTAGAGTAGGCAAAGGCATCCGTATCGGTGCCGGTGGCACGTGAAACAGCTGAACGCTGGAACGGAATATCCTTCTCTTTGGCTGTGTTAATAATCAGGTCACGCACGTTGTTCTGCACGGCTGGCCCGTAGGCAATCACCGGGCCCTTACCGCAATGAATGTCGCCGCTGGTTTTCTTTTCGTACATCGGCGATTGCGTGTCGTGCGTTACGTCAGTGATGATGGCTACATCCGGCTTAATGCGGTGTGCAATCATTTCAGCGCCACGTAAACCGATTTCTTCCTGCACCGCATTCACAACGTACAAACCAAACGGCAGTTGGTTGTTATTTTCCTTCAGCATGCGCGCTACCTCTGCAATCATAAAGCCACCGATGCGGTTATCCAGGGCGCGGCCCACGTAGTAGCGGTCATTCATTACCATGAACTCATCCTCGAAGGTGGCAACGCAGCCCACATGAATGCCCATCTCTTCTACTTCCTCACGGTTTTTAGCGCCACAGTCCAGGAACACCGTTTCAAGGGTTGGGGCTTTATCGTTTTCCACCTTGCGCACATGAATAGCGGGCCAACCAAAAACTGCTTTTACAATTCCTTTGGAGGTATAGATGTTCACGCGTTTCGATGGCGCTATCAGAGCATCAGAGCCACCGTTACGCTTCAGGTAAATATAGCCCTCTGCCGTAATGTAGTTCACGAACCAGGAAATCTCATCGGCATGCGCCTCGATAACAACTTTGTATTCCGCCTCCGGATTAATGACGCCCACCACAGTGCCGTAGGTGTCTGTAAAGTAACTGTCGATGTATGGTTTTACATACTCCAGCCACAGTTTCTGCCCCTCCGCCTCAAAGCCGGTAGGAGAGGAGTTGTTCAGGTACTTCTCTAAAAAGTCGAATGATTCTTGTCGCATAGGTGTCGGTTAGCAGTTTAGGTTGTCAGTAAACAGAAAAATAAACATATATGTACGTACATTTTCTGATTTTTCCTGTAAAATCAGGAATTTTAAAGCGGAATGTTACCGTGCTTCTTTCTAGGCAGGGTAACTGCTTTGTTCTCGAGCATTTTGAAAGCCTTAATTAACTTAGTGCGCGTATCTGCAGGCATGATCACTTCATCTATAAAGCCACGGTGGGCGGCACGATAAGGCGTTGCGAACTTCTCTTTATACTCCTCTACTTTCTCAGCCAGCTTTGCCTTCGGGTCTTCGGCTGCGGCAATCTCGCGTTTAAAAATAATCTCGGCTGCACCCTGTGCACCCATCACGGCAATCTCAGCCGTTGGCCAGGCAAAGTTCATATCGGCGCCAATGTGCTTCGAGTTCATTACATCATAAGCACCGCCATAGGCTTTACGCGTGATAACCGTGATGCGCGGAACAGTAGCCTCGCAGAAGGCATAAAGCAGCTTTGCTCCGTTGGTGATGATTCCGCGCCACTCCTGGTCCGTGCCCGGCAAAAAGCCTGGTACATCTTCCAGCACCAGCAGGGGTACATTAAAGCTATCGCAGAAGCGCACGAAGCGCGCTGCCTTGGTGCTGGCGTTTATGTCCAGCACGCCAGCCAACACGGCGGGTTGATTGCCCACAATACCAATGCTGCGGCCAGCTAAACGCGCAAAACCAACTACTATGTTCTCACCAAAGTTTTTGTGTACTTCAAAGAAAGTATCAGCATCAATAATGCCTTCTATTACTTCACGGATGTCGTACGGCTGGTTTGGGTTCTCCGGGATAATGGTATTGAGTATTTCTCTTGTCTCGTCGCCAGGCGATTCGTAAGGCAGGGAAGGCGGGAGGTCCTCGCAGTTTTGCGGAATATAGCTAAGCAACTTCTTGATATACTGAATACACTCTGCTTCGTTGGCACAGGAAAAATGCGTGACGCCACTCTTCGTGCTGTGGGTGCTGGCACCGCCAAGCTCCTCAGAAGTTACTTCTTCATGCGTTACCGTTTTCACCACATTCGGGCCGGTCACGAACATATACGACGTGTCCTGCACCATCATAATAAAGTCGGTGATGGCAGGAGAATAAACAGCACCACCCGCACAAGGCCCCATGATGGCAGATATTTGCGGAATTACGCCGGAAGCCAGCGTATTGCGGTAGAAGATGTCTGCATAACCACCCAGCGATACCACACCTTCCTGTATACGGGCTCCGCCGGAGTCGTTCAGGCCGATAACAGGGGCGCCGTTGTTCATGGCAAGCTCCATGATTTTGACGATTTTCTCAGCGTGTGTCTCCGAGAGGGAGCCGCCCAGCACAGTGAAATCCTGGGAGAAAACATAAACCGGGCGACCATTGATGGTGCCATATCCTGTTACCACACCATCGCCAAGGTAGTACTGCTTATCCAGTCCAAAATCTTTGGAGCGGTGCATCACAAACTTGCCAATCTCTTCAAACGAGTTCTCGTCAAGGAGCAGGTGAATGCGCTCACGTGCTGTCAGTTTCCCTTTTTTATGCTGTGCATCTATTCGGTCTTGTCCGCCGCCAAGCTGTGCCTCGGCATTTTTGCGCTCCAGCGTCTCTATTTGACTTTGCCTGATTTCTCCTGCCATGTATGTGTGTTATAACTCGGATGTATTACTAAATCATTATCATTCAAATTTAAAAACTCTACGGCTAAATCCTGTACAGTTGTATCATTTTTTAAATATATACTATTTTGAATATTAAGAATGTGTTAATGAAAAAAATAAGGGCTGCCTATACAGGCAGCCCTTATCAAAGATATTTAAGTTGAATTACTCTTTGTCTTTTGTTTTATCTGAGTCAGAAGACTTGTTAGGCTCTGTTGGCTCAGTTTCCTCTTCCCCGTCATTAGCCATTTTGGCTTTTTTGCCGGTGCTCTTCTTTGAAACGAAGGTCAGCTTCTCTTCGCCTTCCTTGTGGTCTACCATGATAACATCGCCCTGGTTTACCTCAGCCTTCAGAATCTCTTCTGCAATCGGATCTTCGATGTACTTCTGAATAGCGCGGTTCAATGGGCGGGCACCATACTTCGGATCATACCCTTTCTCGGCCACAAAGTCTTTTGCCTCCTGAGTCAGTTCAATGGTATACCCTAAGGCTTCCACACGGGTGAACAATTTGCTAAGCGACAGCTCAATGATTTTGTGCATATCCTGGCGGTTAAGCGAGTTAAACACAATTACATCGTCCAGGCGGTTCAGGAACTCCGGAGAGAACGTTTTCTTCAATGCGCTGGCAATAGTGCTTTGCATGATGTCGTCCACGTTCTCCTGCTTGCTCTTGGACATGAAACCGATACCGGCACCAAAGTCCTGTAAGTCGCGGGCACCGATGTTCGATGTCATGATGATGATCGTGTTACGGAAGTCAACCTTACGGCCCAGTCCGTCTGTCAGAATACCATCGTCCAGTACCTGTAACAGCAGGTTGTACACATCCGGGTGCGCTTTCTCAATCTCATCCAGCAATACCACAGAGTATGGCTTGCGGCGGATTTTCTCCGTCAGCTGACCACCTTCTTCGTAGCCCACATATCCCGGAGGTGCTCCCACTAAGCGAGATACACTGAATTTCTCCATGTACTCACTCATGTCGATACGCACCAGCGAATCTTCTTTATCGAACAGGTAAGTAGCCAGCACTTTGGCAAGTTCTGTTTTACCAACACCTGTCGGACCTAAGAATACAAAGGAACCGATTGGCTTCTTCGGATCTTTCAGACCCACACGCGTACGCTGGATGGCTTTCACCAACTGGCCAATCGCTTTGTCCTGGCCAATCACTTTGCCTTTCAGCTCTTCGCCCATGTTCAGAAGCTTGATGCCTTCTTTCTGCGCGATACGCTTCACAGGAATGCCTGTCATCATGGCAATAACTTCTGCCACATTTTCCTCTTTTACTGTGTAGCGTCTTTTCTTAGTCTCTTCTTCCCAGCTTTTCTTTGCAGACTCCAGCTGGTCGATGAGCTTCTTCTCTTTATCACGTAGTTGGGCAGCCTCTTCATACTTCTGGCTCTTCACCACGCGGTTTTTCTCTACCTTGATGTTCTCAATCTGCTCTTCAAGCTTCAGGATATCATCCGGCACAATAATGTTGTTGATGTGCACGCGCGCACCAGCCTCATCCAGAATATCGATGGCCTTGTCCGGAAGGAAGCGGTCGCTCATATAGCGGTCACTCAGCTTCACACAAGCCTCAATTGCCTTATCTGTATAGTTAACGTGGTGGTGATCCTGGTACTTGTCCTTGATGTTGTTCAGGATCTCGATGGTTTCCTCTGGTGTGGTAGGGTCTACCATCACAATCTGGAAACGACGGGCCAAAGCGCCATCTTTCTCGATGTACTGGCGGTACTCATCCAGGGTAGTAGCACCGATGCATTGAATCTCGCCACGTGCAAGTGCAGGCTTGAACATGTTGGAGGCATCCAGCGAACCAGACGCACCACCGGCACCCACAATTGTATGCAGCTCATCAATGAACAGGATAACGTCCGGAGACTTCTCCAACTCGTTCATTACCGCCTTCATACGCTCCTCAAACTGGCCACGGTATTTTGTGCCGGCAACAAGTGAGGCAAGGTCCAAAGTAACCACACGCTTGTTAAACAGCACGCGGCTTACCTTTTTCTGGATGATTCGCAGGGCCAGGCCTTCTGCAATAGCAGTTTTACCAACACCAGGCTCACCAATCAGGATCGGGTTATTTTTCTTGCGGCGGCTCAGTACCTGTGCCACGCGCTCAATTTCTTTTTCACGACCAACTATCGGGTCCAGCTTGTCATCCTCTGCCAGCTTAGTAAGGTCACGGCCAAAGTTGTCGAGCACAGGTGTGCGCGATTTTTCGCCGGCTTTCTTGCTTGTGCTGCCTGAGCGTGAAGACGAGCTGCCAAATAACTTGTCAGAATCATCAGAATCGTCAGTGTCTGACGACGCAAGCGGATTATTGCTATGATAATCCAGGGAATCTCTTATCGCTTCGTAGTTCACGTTGAATTTCGCTAAAATTTGAGAAGATATATTGTCTTCATCCCGAAGGATGGATAATAAGAGGTGCTCTGTGCCAATAATATCACTCTTGAAGATCTTCGCCTCCAGGTAAGTAATTTTAAGCACCTTCTCGGTCTGCTTTGTGAGCGGGATACTGCCGGTAATGTTGCTGCTCTGGGTTGCTGTATTTCGTGTAGCCTGCTCTAAAGCGTACTTTAATTCATCTATCGAAACGCCAAGCTTCTTAAGCAGGGCAATGGCAGTGCCTTCTCCTTCCCGAATCATGCCCAATACCAGGTGTTCAGTCCCGATATAGTCATGACCGAGCCGAATCGCTTCCTCACGGCTGAGCGAGATGACCTCTTTTACTCGGTTTGAGAATTTTGCTTCCATGTATACTATACTCCGTGTAATCTTTAAAATCTGAATAATTGTAACTGATTGAGGCTAACAGGGAAAGCCTACTATTTCAAACAAGCCGTGCAATGCAAATGTTCAGTTTGTTGGCCCCTTTTACTGTAGGTAAGTAAGAGACGTGGGCCCCTGTGTAAACAACAAGTCAATTATACTAAGCTCTGATGCAAATTGTTTGCCAAATACTTGTGTATAGGGTTTTACGTGCAAATTGTCAGGATAGATTTTAGGATGTAGCCTATTTCTTAAATCCAATACGTTATTAGCGTGTTCCGCTTGGTAAGACTCCGTAAAAATTAGTGACTTGTTCAGTTTTAGTAATTTAAGATAAAGGCGCAACAAATCCACATTAAGCTGAAATAAATATTTTGGCTGCCGCTCATATACCTCTTTTAGATAATCGCTGTAGAATTCAAAATAAGGTGCCCGGCCATACGCCGCCTGTATGGTACGCCAATGCACGTTGTACCATTTCTGGCTGTAGTCTATCTCAATGTCTGTTATCAGGGTTTTATCTTTGCTATTGCCCCGTAGCACAGGTATGCTCAGCGGCTGTACCCCTTGCGCCGTGAGCACATGGCAGCGGTTACGGTAACTTTGTTTTATATAATTTTCATGCCGCTCCACCATCAGGCTTTCTGCGCGAATGGCGTGCCAGAAATAGGACAACGGTGGGTTGTATTGTGCTTCAGTAAGGAGGACCAATTTGAGTTAGAAAGTTTGGGAGTTAGAAAGTTAAAGAGTTAGGCTTTTGCTGCTGAGGTACCTACATAAACTGTTGTTCTTTTTGCTCATATCATGATACATGAATCGTGATACCTGATACGTAAGCCGTGCTACCTAAAGTGTGTTTGCTTTGCTGCTAAAGTAGCACTAAAAATGTAATTTCATAATCAGGAAGCAGGTTGTACCTTTATGGCGGCTTACTGGTTATGAATAAAAAAATTAACATACCCCCGCAGTATTATCCGCTCTGGGTTTTGCTGAAGGGCCTGTCTTTGCTGCCCTTGTCTGTGCTGTACGTGCTGGCTGATTTTTTGTATTTCGTGGTATACTACCTTATCGGCTACCGTAAAAAGGTGGTACTTCAAAACCTGCGCAGTGCCTTTCCGGAGAAAGGCGAGCAAGAGATACAGCAGATTGCGAAGGACTTTTACAGGCAGTTTGCGGATGTGGTGGTGGAGATTCTGAAACTAAGGTCGATGCGTGCGGAGGAGATGAGGCGGCGGATAACCTTCACAAACCAGCAGTTACTGGATGACTTTGTAAAGCAGGGAACACCCGTCATCACAATGGGATCTCACGCGGCTAACTGGGAGTGGGTGCTTCCGGCAGGCGCGGTGCAATTTAGTTTCCCTACCAACGGCATCTACAAGTCGCTGAATAACCCTTTTTTTGAAGCGTATATGTTGCATACGCGTAGCCAGATGGGTGCTCGCCTGGTAGAGATGAAAGAGACCAGCCGCGATTTTGTCAGGAACAGGAAGGTACCCCGTGTCGTTGCCATGCTGTCGGACCAGACACCTATGATAAACGAGATCCAGTATTGGACGACTTTCCTGCACCAGGACACTCCTTTTTATGTGGGCGCAGAAAAACTCTCCAACATGTTCAGTTACCCCGTGCTTTACCTGGATGTGCAACGAACCAGCCGCGGCCACTATACCCTTACTTTTGAAACCATAACGGATGGTACGCAGGCAAAACCAGCTGCGGAAGATCAATACCCAATAACTGAACTATTCGCAAAAAAGCTGGAAGCCACCATCCGCCGCAGCCCCGCCGACTACCTCTGGACCCACAAGCGTTGGAAACATAAGCGCCCGGAGGGCGCGAGGTAGAGAGTTAGAGAGTTTGGGAGGTAGAGAGTTTGAGAGGTAGAAAGTTAAAAGGTTAAAGAGTTAGAAAGTGACGGTGCTGAATCGATGCGTTATTGCTATCGGCAGGATGCTATGTTCTGCCGATAGCAATAACTCTCTAACTCCTAAACTCTCTACCTCCCAAACTCATAAAAACTGTTCTATATCGCCTGCTCCTTCTCTCAGAACTTCGAAGTTATTAGTAACGTCCACTACGGTAGAGGCCATGTTTTTGCCAGGGCCACCATCTATTACGGCATCTACTAAATTCTTATATTTCTCATAAATAAGCTCCGGATCAGTACTGTACTCGAGTACTTCATCGTCATCCCGGATAGAGGTGGAGAGAACGGGATTGCCTAGTTCCCTTACTAGCTGCAGCGCTATCTTATTGTCGGGCACCCGAATACCAACCGTCTTCTTTGTGCCTGCATACTTTGGAACACGGCTGCTGGCATCTAACACAAACGTGAACGGCCCCGGTAAGGCTTTCTTCATTACCTTGTAGGTAGGCGTATCAATTTTGGCATAATCTGAAATATGTGTGAGGTCGGAGCAAATGAAGGAAAGATTTGCTTTATCCGGTTTTATGCCCTTTATCAGGCAGACACGCTCCACAGCACGGGCATTGTGTATGTCGCAGCCCAGGCCATAGATGGTATCCGTAGGATAAATGATAACCCCGCCGTTCCGAAGTATCTCAACAGCTTCTAAAACCTTGCGCTGCTGGGGCGTTTCGGGGTGTATCTGTAGGAAAGATGCGTTGCTCATAGTATGGTTGGTGAATTGTAGATGGATATTTCCTGTTGAGAAGTTTAACAGGTCTACTTAACATACTTATTTATTCCTGTCAGCGTTTCATGGTTTGCTGCTGAGGCGCCTGCAGATGGGTGGTAAGGAGCAACAGCCGGCATGGCACATCACTTACTAAATCATTAGCCTAAAATTATCAGGTTAAGCAAGATTAGTAGTAATTTTGCCTTTGAATATGAACAGATGCGGAACCTTAACTTCTGTTTTAGGCCTTTTACCATAATTATAGGCCAGTAAATGAATAAAACAATAGCAAGAAGAGACAAGAAGTGAATAAACCAATAGCAAGAAGAAAGAAAAAACAGAAGAGCATGCTGGTGCCCGGCCTGATTGTGCTGATCCTGTTCCTGTTCGTGAGCTTCTCATATTACGCTTACCAGATTGTGTACACCGCAAACGTAGACACGAAGAACCGGGAGGCCTATGTCCTCATCCCAACCGGAGCCACTTACGAGGAGGCAATGGACTCAATAGAGGCTACCGGCGTCATTATTGATAAGCTGTCGCTGCGCTTCATGTCGAAGCTCATGGATTATGATGAGCTGGTGAAGCCAGGCCGTTACGAGCTCGAGCATGGCTGGAGCAACCGCCAGTTGATTGGCGTTTTGCGCCTCGGTCAGCAGACACCGCTCAACCTGACTTTTGCCAACATCCGGCTGCGTAACCAGCTTGCTGAAAAGCTGGCCGCTAACGTGGAGGCAAGCGAGGAGGAGGTAGACAGCCTGCTGAACGATGAGGCATATCTTGCCTCGCTTGGCTTCGACACCACGAACATCGTCAGTATGTTTATTCCGAACACTTACGAAGTATACTGGACCACCACAGCGCCCGCACTACTGGAGCGCATGAAAACAGAGTACGAAAAGTTCTGGACACCGGAGCGCAAGGCAAAAGCAGAAAAGCTGGGGCTGTCGCAGCAGGAGGTGTCTACATTGGCCTCTATCGTACAGGCTGAAACACTGAAGAGCGATGAAAAGCCACGAGTGGCGGGTGTTTACCTGAACCGCCTGGACAAGGGAATGCTGCTGCAAGCTGACCCAACCGTGGTGTTTGCCGTGCGTGACTTCACCATCCGCCGCGTGTTGAACGTGCACCTGGCCCACGACTCGCCCTACAACACCTATAAATACAAAGGTTTGCCGCCGGGGCCTATCAACGTGCCGAACATCTCCAGCATAGATGCAGTACTCAACCCGGAACAGCATGATTACCTTTATTTCTGTGCAAAGGAGGATTTCTCCGGATACCACGCCTTCGCCACTACAGTGGCTGAGCATCAGGCCAATGCACGCCGTTTTCACCGCGCCCTGAACGAGCGCAATATCCTGAAGTAATTTTTTGACTTAATGGTTTAAATTGTTGAATAGTTAAATTGCTATACGTGTAGTACTTCTTTTGATTTTGGTTTGGTTGCACTATACCGGGAAGATAAACGCCAACATGAAGCAGGTATACATCAAATAATTTATCTCAACTATTCAGGAATTGTAATTCAGCAGTCCAACAATTTAACCATTCAACAATTTAAAAAGAATGTTTGAATCAGAAGTGCAGATACGGGTGCGATATGCCGAAACCGACCAAATGGGCTATGTCTACTATGGTAACTATGCCGCCTATTATGAGGTGGCGCGTACGGAGGTTTTCAGAAGGCTGGGCATTGAGTACAAGGAGATGGAAGCGACCGGCACGATGATGCCGGTGCTGGAGTTGAAGTGTAAGTACATTCGCCCGGCTAAGTATGATGATATGCTCACTATTAAGCTTCTGTTGAAGAATAAGCCCTCCGGGTCGCGTATACTTTTTGAGTATGAAGTGTATAATGAGGAGGGAGCCATGTTGAATGTGGGTGAAACCACTATGGTTTTCGTAGACATGAAAACTGGCAGGCCCACAGCGGTGCCTGACCTAATACACCAGAAAATGGACGTTTACTTTAGTGAATGAGGTTAAACCAGCAATATCTGAAGCGCCGCAGGGCGTACCGCAAGTTTATCGTTTTCCTGAAGCGCTGGCGTTTTAACAACGGCCGCTCTTCGGTGTATGACGTGGCAGACGTGCTCTTGGGAGAGCTTCGCCTGGATTCTATTACGAAGCGGGCGTCGTACATGGCGTTCAACTTTACGCTGGCCATCTTCCCGAGCATTATCTTCCTTTTCACGCTCATCCCTTATATCCCCAGCGTGCTGTCGCTAGACCTGAGCGAGAGCATCCTCAACTTTATTGGAGATTTAATGCCGGAGGAGATGTATGCCGTTGCCTACACCACCATCGAGGATATTGTTAACAAGCCACGCGGTGGCCTGCTCTCTTTTGGTTTCCTGTTTGCGCTGATACTCTCTACCAATGGCATCATGTCTTTGATGGACGCCTTCGATAAGAAGTACCATACTTTTTATAAGCGCAGGTATATGAAGAAGCGGCTGATTGCTACAGCGCTGACAGTGGTGCTGGCTTTAATTCTTTTTCTGGCGGTAGCTACTATTTTCTTTGGACAATGGATACTGGATGTGCTGGTTTTCTATGAGGTGGTGACAGAAAGCTACACCTATACGTTGCTGGTGATACTCAAGTACATTGCCATCGTGCTGCTTTTCCTGCTGGCAACCTCGCTTATTTACTATTTTGTGCCTGCTATTGAAGATAAGTGGCCTTTCTTCTCTGCTGGTGCGGTAGTGGCCACAGGGCTAATTTTCCTGGTCTCGATGATCTTCTCCTTTTACATCAGCGCCTTCGACAGCTACAATAAATTCTACGGCTCAATCGGGGCCCTTATCGGTTTGATGATCTGGCTCGATTTCGTGTCTATGATTCTCATACTTGGCTTTGAGATAAACGTGAGCATTGATACTGTTACAAAGCGCCTCGTCCGGAAAAGAACTACCTCCGTGGGCCATACAGCTAAAGCCTGATTTAGCCATAGCTATCTTAGTCTTCTATTGTTGCAGCAGATGTGATATTTTGCCCCAAAGAGGCATGTGTTCCAGCTTTACAGTCAGGAGCTTACATTTTAAGTGCTGGAACTGCTGAAAAATTTCATCGTATAGTTTTGAAAATTCAGTGCAAGCCCCTACTTTTGTACACGAATTAAGAAAGAGAGTTGGCGGAGTGGTCGAACGCGGCGGTCTTGAAAACCGTTGACTGTAACAGGTCCGGGGGTTCGAATCCCTCACTCTCTGCCGGTAGCGATACCAAAAAGAGCAAAAAGCCCGTAAATCAACGATTTACGGGCTTTTTCGTTTCCGCACCCTAGCTAAATCATTCAGTTTTTCTCCATCCTTAGGGGTACAATTCGGGTACCCAAAGCCAGCTATGTCTCGGGTACCCGAATTTGCTGCAACTAATTGTTTTTCAATAAGATGTACAGGGTTTGTACATCTTGTGGAGCCAGCAAATGAATGTTAACTTAAACAGTAAAAGGAGGAAACGAAATGGACACTAAAATCAGCATCCTGTTCTACGGCAAGAAAGCCAAGACCACCACCGATAACCTGCTGCCTATCTACCTGCGCGTCACCGTCAGCGGCAAGCGGTTCGAAGCAAGCACGCACCGCTATATCGCCCCGGGCAAGTGGTCCGTAGAGGCAGGCCGCGTGAAGGGCAATACTGAAGAGGCCAGGAGAGTAAACGCGTACCTGGACCTGCTCAGGTCTAAAGTATATGCTTACCAACAGGAGCTTCTGCAGGAGGGGAAGCCGATAACCATGGAGGCAATCAAAGACAAGTGGCTGGGCGTGGAGGAGAAGCCTGTCATGCTCCTGGAGGTGTTCCGGAAGCACAATGAGCAGGTTGAGCAGCTGGTGGGGAAAGACTTTGCGCCGGGTACGCTGGAGCGCTACCGGACATCCCTTTTGCATACCTGCAATTTCATTAAGTGGAAGTACAAGGCAGAGGACATAGATGTTAAGAAGCTCGACTTCGGGTTTATCTCTGACTATGAGTTCTGGCTCAAGAGCGTCAGAGGCTGTGCCCACAACACCACCATGAAGTACCTGGGAAACTTCAAGAAGGTAATCCACATCTGCCTGAAGAACGGCTGGCTGCAGCGCGACCCTTTCCTGGGCTTCAAGATGAGCAAAAAGGAGGTGGTGCGGAGCTTCCTCACGAAGGAAGAGCTGCAGAAAATGGCGGCAAGGGAATTTGAAATAGAGCGGCTGGACCAGGTGCGGGACATCTTCCTTTTCAGCTGCTTCACAGGTCTTGCCTATGCCGATGTACAGAAGCTGAAACGCTCTGAAATCGTTACCGGACCGGACGGGGGGAAGTGGATTTACACCAGCCGCCAGAAAACAGACACTGTCTCCAGGATTCCCCTGCTGCCTACGGCCCTGACCATCCTGGAGAGGTATAGCGAGCACCCGCAGTGCCTCAACCAGGATAGGGTGCTCCCGGTGCTGAGTAACCAGAAGATGAACGCTTACCTCAAGGAGATAGCCGATTTGTGCGGCATCAGCAAGCCGCTCACCTTCCACATTGCCAGGCATACTTTTGCTACTACGGTCACACTTTCAAATGGTGTGCCTATTGAGTCAGTGAGCCGGATGCTGGGCCACACCAACATCAAGACCACCCAGCACTACGCCAAAATCCTGGACCAGAAAGTGAGCGAGGACATGCAGTTGCTTAAAGACAAGTTCAAGATATAGCCAAAGGTGAGCAACAAGAAATTTATAAAAGTAGATCTATTAAGATATTCAAACGGAGCTGCAGAAGTTGGATTTCTCCTTTCACGTCTTACTGGTGGACAAGCGCACCTACACTAGAAGTCGCTGCAGCTGCAACTGTAGGGCTTCTTGGGCGAAAGCCTCAATGGCTTCACCCAGGAGCTAGAATCAGCAGATACAGCCGATGCTCGATAGGCTAGGCCAGTGCTACCGTTTTCTGGAGCTGACAACTGGGGGAGAACCGAACATACTGGAGTAGCCGGAATTAGCAAATTAAAGGAAGTTGTTAGCAAAGCTTGCCTATAGGAAGTGTGTTCCGGAGAAAAACTTCTCCTTAGAGAAGCAAAATGAGGTAGAGGCAAAGGGTCTGCAGGGCATGGGGTTGTGCTGGGCTGCTGCAAAACAACATATGTAGTCATCAACTACATATGTTGTTTTGCGTTACTGTCACGAAAGCTGGTAGGGGAAGGGTGCAGGCTATTACGCCACGCTCAAATCATACTCCTTATACTGCGCCTCGGCCTGCTCCATCACCTCATCCAGAATTTCCTGCAGCTCGGCTTTTACTTTAAAGCGAAGCACCTTTTTTACGGCCAGTTGCAGCTGGGCTTTGGTGTTATCTTTTTTTGTACAAGTCATTGGAGGTACTTTTCTTTACTTCCGCCAATAACTTTTTTACCAGCCCTTTTTTGGGTTCGAAGTCCTGCACGGCGTTGGGGTGCTTGGACAGTATTTCGTAGAAGGCTTCTTCCTCTTCGGTGAGGCCGATGGTTGCAGTTTCACTGCTTCCTGCGCCTGTCCAATGCCATTGCGCTGGTTTCGGTTGTGGCTTGGCAGTTACTTTGCCGCAAGCACCTGGCTTGTCAGCACCCGTAAGCGGCTGCCGAAGAAGTTTTGGAGCCACTGCAGGTGGAGGTTTTGCAAAAACAAGCGGGGCTAAGAGTTCCCACTCATAGGCAAGCGCTTATTGCTATAGCCTCCCTTGCAGGTTATGTTCCTTCTAAGAAACAACCTTTGCCCGGTGAAAAGACCATTTGGAAAGGATAGTTTGTTTTCGATAAGCTTTGTTAAGGGTATAAACTCGCTTTACAGAAAAATTATGAAACAGGAGAAGGCTGCAAGCTCGCACCAGCGGGGTACTGCTGGTGCTATAAATTCAGTCAGTTCATCTGAACCAGGTTGTAATCTATATTGAAATTAATAGGGTGTCATGTTATTATCGAACAGGTGAATGTTTGCGACAACCTGCCCATGGTCCGAAACATGAAAAGGTTTTTTATCCATCGAAATGGTTTTGTCAATAATATGATCGTTGTACAGGCGTACATCCATAATGCGGCCTGTTTTACTTTTGTTTAAATCAGCAAAGTGGTTGCTTACAAAGATGTTATCGAGACTTTCGTAGTGGCCGTTATGAATGTAGGTGTAATGATAATTTTCGATGCTTTTTCTTGCTTGTATGTATTTACAATTATGAAATACATACTTCCACTTATCAAACCTGACGTCATCCGGTAGCCTATGGTATGGAGGCTCACCGGTAATAGCCTGGTTGGTAACGGCAGTATCGCTATCATTTAAATCACCAAGCACAAAAATGGGCCTGTCCTCATTCAGGCTGATGTCGTCGGAGAGCAGCTGCCTGACGCCGCACGCTTCAACCCCTCTGCGCAGCAGGGAGCGGATGCTCCCTTTGGCTATATCGGTATAGGTTGCCTCGTCGCGGTCGAGGTCTTCCGGAAGGATGGGGCGCTTTGATTTTAGGTGGAGGACATAAACCAGCACCGAAAGCGTATTACTCACTTGCAGTTCCGCTCTTAGTACACCCCTTGAAAATCGTTTGATAGGAATAGGAATGCGCGTGCTCTCCAGCACCTGCTCTATTTTTTCTTCATCGAAAAACAGAAACTCAGAGGGGATTTCTTCCACTAACCGGGCATTCACAATCGGGAAGGTACTTAGGATAGCATTTACAGGTCTAATGCCGTTGGGCTTCGCTACAAAAATATGCGCGTTTTCATAGCGGGTCCCTGCAATACAATCTAATAAAGCCTGCTCTTCAAATACTTCCTGAAAACCAATAACTTCAGCATCCATTTTTAATAACTGTTCCCTGACCCAGGCAACTTTTAAGGTATACTGTTCCTGCGTATAACGAGGCCTGGTATCCTTATAAATTGGTTTCTCTGCGGTAATGAGGTTTTCGACATTGAAGGTGGCGATAGAGAATTTCATAAGTTCGTCTTTTGAGCTGTTCTTAACAGGGCTTACGAGAAAGGAGAAGCTTAAGAGATAAATTTGTTGTTGTGAGGTAGTAGCACCAACAGCAAGTCATTTGGAAAGGGCGACATGCTGGATACCGTTGAAATAAAGTGGCGATGGTGCTCTTAGCTGTTTACGCCACACTCATATTATAGTCTTTATACCTAGCCTCTGCCTGCTCCATTACCTCATCCAGGATTTCCTGCAGTTCAGCATTTACTTTGAAGCGCAGCACCTTTTTTACGGCCAGTTGCAGCTGAGCTTTGGTGTCGTCTTTTTTGTACCAGTCGGATTGGGAGGCGCTTTTCTTTACCTCTGCCAGAATCTTCTTTACCAGCTCTTTTACCAGTTCGAAGTCCTGCACGGCGTTGGAATGATTGGCCAGTATCTTGTAAAAGCCTCCAGTCAAAGGTAGTAAGTCCAGTGTACAGAAGCTTGAAAAAGAGGAGCAGTAATAGCTGTTGAATTATTGTATTCCAATGGCGAAAAATCGCTTGCTGGTCTTCACACGGCAGGGGCAGTACAGAAGTTTTATTGAAATATTTAAATATAGCGTTTATTCATCTATTCTCCATCTTCCCGGCAGATATTTGTCTTATAACTTAAACAATTGAATATTATGAAAAGAAAACATCTTATTCCCCTTATGCTGGGTTGCCTTGTATGGTTTAGCGCCTGCGACAGTGAAAACACTGGTGAGGCTACAATGGAAGTGCGCATGACAGACTCGCCAGGTGACTACGAGGAAGTTAACGTAGATGTGCAGTCGGTGCAGGTGCACAAGGAGGCTGACGGAGACGAATCCGGATGGATTACACTGGACGAAATAAACCCGGGTATTTACAATCTTTTAGACTTTGCTAACGGCAAAGACACACTTCTGGCCAGCTCCACGCTGCCTGCTAGCAGAATTTCCCAGATCAGGCTTATCCTTGGTCAGAACAACTCCTTAAAGCTGAAGGACGGTACTGTTACGCCACTTGTAACACCGAGCGGACAGCAGTCTGGGGTGAAGCTGCAGATTAATGCTGATTTGGAAAGTGATGTGACCTATGTCCTGCTGCTGGATTTTGACGCAGCCAAGTCCATCGTGCCAAGAGGAAATGGACAGTACAACCTGAAACCAGTGGTTCGCACCATTACGAATGCTGTGGCCGGAGGCATCAGGGGAAGTGTTGCACCAGCTGAGTATATGCCGGGTATCTATGTGATTTCTGCTGCGAACGACACTATTGGCGGTTTTGCCAATGAGAACGGCGATTTCCTGGTAAAAGGCGTACCAGCAGGCATCTACACTGTTAAGTTCTACACAGAGGGTGACGCACACAACAGGACTTTAGAAAACGTGAGCGTAACGCAGAACCAGATCAAGGATGTAGGCACAGTAGAACTGCCTGAGTAACATTTCTCAGAACTCAGTCAACTAAGAAGGTGCTTCTCCGCACGGGAAGCGCCTTCTTGCTTCTAAACTCATCAGTCAGTTCAAGCTTTCAACGACCTGATAAAGAGAAGTTTAATATGCCCCCGGTGTTTCAGGAACATCACCAGCCTATCCCATAATCCTCCCCATGGTTACTCGAGCCACCCCAGAAGCTTCCGTGTTTCCAGTCAAAATAGATAGCGTTGATGGGACCGCTGGTACGGTCGTCGAAGCTCAACGTGTAGCCCATCTTTTTCAGTTCGTTGCGTACTTCTTCCGGTGTGCTTTCATGCAACAGGATGTGTCCTGGTTTGGGCTTGCGGTCATCTGTTTTGGTGCCGCCCAACGATAGCCAGAGTTGATTTGTGTTAAAGTTAGCAGCTTCAGAAGCCTGCTGCACCGTCATGCCAAATTCTACTACGTTCAGAAAGAACTGCAAAAGGTTTTGGTCCTGTGTGTCGCCGCCCTGCACGGCAAAGGATACAAACGGTTTGCCGTCCTTTAAAGCCATAGAGGGCGTAAGTGTTACCCGTGGTCTTTTGCCCGGTTCTACCACATTATAAGGATTCAGTGCAGAGTCCAGAACAAAACTCTGCATGCGCTGGCTCATTCCCACACCAGTGTTGCCGGCAATGCAGGCAGGTATCCAGCCACCACTCGGCGTGATGGACACCACCCAACCCTCTTTATCGGCTGCTTCAACAGTAGTAGTGCCCCTCCATAACCTGTCCTGATACTCTGCCATGGAAGAACCATTGCGGATGTCATGGGTAGGAGCGAAGTTTCGTTTGGTTGTATCCAGTTCATACCCTCTTTCTTTCAGGAGGTTTAAGTAAGGGTTTTTCCTTCCTTCGAACGGATAAGGATTGCCAGGACCAATTGTGGGGTTGTTCTTTTGGTACTGAATAAGGCCAGCCCTTTGTTTCGCATACTCCTTGCTCAACAAACCTTTAATGGGTTCATGCGGAGGAAAGTAGGGATCGCCATAGTAGAAATCACGATCTGCAAAAGTGAGGTTCATTGTCTGGTAAAGGGTATGAATATACTTTGTGCTGTTATAGCCCATGCTCTTCAGATCAAAGTTTTCCAGTATGTTCAGCGCCTGCAGCAAAACAGGACCCTGTGTCCACTGCTGCAATTTATAGACATCAATCCCTTTGTAGTTCATCATTAGCGGCTCTTCCTCAAGAGGCTTCCATTTTGCCAGGTCCTGCATTGTGATGAGTCCTCCTTGCTCCTGGCTGCCGCGCACAAACTCCTTTGCAATATCACCTTTGTAAAAGCGGTCATAAGCAGCCATAATGGCATCTTTGCGACTTTTGCCTTTTTTCAAAGCAGCCTTTTCTGCTTCTACCATTTTCGTGAGTGTTTGCAGTAGGTCTTTCTGCACAAAGATCTCTCCTGCTTCGGGTGCTTCTCTTTCCTGACCGGGATGGGTGAGAAATACTTTTTTGCTGTATGGCCACTGCTTTATGAGTTCTTTGTTCCGTTCTATGCTGTTGGCTGTTTGAGCCTCCATGGGGTATCCGGCAGCCATCTCCATAGCGGGTGCCAGCACCTGCTCCAGGCTCAGTGTGCCATAGTTGGCCAGCATGTAAAGCAGGCCGCCAGGTGTACCGGGGGTGGTGGCGGCCAAAGGGCCGTTTTCTGGCGGAAAGTCGTATCCTTTGCTTTTAAAGAAATCTACGGTGGCACCGGTTGGAGCCACGCCCAGGGCATTGATGGCGATTACTTTTTTAGTTTTTGGATTGTAGATGAGCGCCTGTGTTTCCCCTCCCCAACTCAGCACGTCCCACATGGTGCAGGTAGCTGCCAGCATAGCACAGGCCGCATCCACGGCATTCCCGCCTCTCTGAAATGTCATGGCACCGGCTGTAGCAGCCAATGGTTTCCCGGTAATGGCCATCCAGTTCTTGCCATGCAGCACAGGCTTTTGCGTCTGTTGTGCAGTGGCCGACAGGACGGATATTGTGAAGATGAACAACGTAAAAAAGAATCTCATAGAACTACAATTATTGTGATGGTTAGATTTTGAGAAAGTGTATGCCAATACGCGATGTCGTTTGTTTTCCACTTTAAGTCCAGTAGGGAAACTTCTTCTTGGTGAAGATAGACTTCGGTATCATGGCATGTACGCCTAGCGTTCTATCCACTACCTGGCTGACTTCAAAATCAACTCCTGTACTTGCTATTGACAGCGCCTGGTTAAAGGTAAAACCCATCTCTTCTTTGATGAAGTTTACTGTTTCTGTCAGTGCATTTTGCATTGCTTTGTCCAGGTCAGGATCCAGGCCAACGGCAATAAAGTGCGTAGGCGTTTCGGCGCGTGGCTGCTTAATGGTTTTGCCTTTGTGCACAATGAACTTTGCAACCAAGGCAAGAGAAGCCTCTATGGCAACACCGCTTACTTCGCCATTACCCTGTGCTGAGTGGCAGTCTCCGGTAGTGAAAAGGCCTCCGGGCACCGAAACAGGCAAATAAAGCGTGGTGCCTTTTACCAAATGCTTTATGTCTAAATTGCCCCCGAAGAAGTCGGGCGGAATAGAAGAGACACGGCCTACTTCAGGGGGAGGGGACAAGGCCATTACTCCCATAAAGGGTCTTAGTGGTATTTCTACTCCTTCTATGAAAGAGGCAGTTTTTTTCTTCTTATCGTAGCGGTATACGAATGTCTCCCGTGTTTTAACAGCATCTGGTATACCTCCTCCTCCAGGCCATACGCTATTCACGCCATAGCTGCTGCGCAGGGGCAGGTCCAGGATGCGGATTTCAAGGCTATCTCCTGGTTCAGCGCCTTCTATATAAAGTGGCCCTGTGAGCATATGCCCCCTGATGCCGGACGGTTCTGGCTTTACATTTTTCAGGATGTCAATAATCTCCTGTGCATGCTGATCGACAGGCAGGTTATTTTCTTTAAAGAAAGCTTCAGGTTCTTTGCTACTGATACCCGCCGTGCTCACGGTGTGAATCTCGACTACGTCTCCGTCCTTTACACGGGAGACAGGGGGAACATCAGCTCCAAAATATCCCCATACCATATTCACAGGCACCGACCTGATGACATGGTCCGGTTTTATGCGTGGAGCGCCAACAGTTTGCGATTCTTCCTTAGCTGCTATACCAGCGAGGTTGGTGGCACCGGCGGCTACGCTGGTTAACGAAAGTGCAGCAAGCCCACCTTTGGCTGTTTTTTTCAGAAATCCGCGGCGCGAACTGCTCTTTTCTTCATGCTGAGGCGATTTGTTCATGAGGTGTGTTTATAAGGTACGGTTGAATCAAGAGTGTTCCTTTAAAGCTGCCACTCAGGCAAGTGAAGAACTAATAGCTTTATTCAAAGCATTAACAATAGAGTCGTTGCTTCTTTTGAGAACTGTCTCGTTGATGAAGAACTTAATTATGCCCTGACTATCGGGCGTCCTTATCTGCATGCGCTCTTTGTCTTTCAGGTGAGCAATCAGCTTCTCATAGTTTACAGGAGCGGAAACTTTGAGGTTAAAGACGTTGCTTCCGTTCGGTACCCTGCTGATTTCCATGTTCGGGGACTGGTTTATCAGGCTGATGAGCTGCTCTCCTTTTGTTTTCGCTTTATGGAGGGTATCTTCGATATGCGTGATTTTATCTAAGGCCATGGCGGCATAAGGCCAGTTCTGGTACATATTCCCGCCATAAATCTTTATCAGGTGCGGCATCTGGTCAATTACTTTCGCATCACCTGATAACACAGCGCCTCCTTTACTTCCAAGGTATTTGTAGAGGGAGATGTATACCGTGTCGAAGTAAGAAGCATACTCTTGGATGGGTATACCAGTATAAGCGGAAGCAAGGTGCAGCCTTGCGCCATCAAGGTGCAGTTTAATGTTATGCTCTCTGCAATAAGAAGAAATTCTCCTGATTTCCTCTATCGGAAAAACCTGCCCGTCGGCTCTTCGAACGGGGTTCTCAATAGACACGGCGCCTATGCCACTCTTAAACACTTCCCCTTTATCAAGGTACGAAACCGCCTCTTTCAGCTCCTCAAAACTAAACGATGCCCTGCCTGGTGCGAGGGGGATTAGTCTTTTGCTGTGTACAGATTGTGCCGCATCTCCTTCATCCCGATACAGGTGACTCACTTCCTGCACAAAAATCTTTGTGTTCCCTTCGCTCAATACTTTTAATGCAAGGTTATTTGCCATAGTGCCTGAAGGCATATATATGGCCTTTTCCTTTCCCGTTATTTCTGCGAACTTTTGCTCCAGCTTTGTAACTGCGCCACCCTTGGCATAAGTGTCCTGCGTGTCATTGTTCTTCTCAATGATTTCCTGAAGCTCTTTTACATACTCTAATGGGGAGGTCAAAGCACCATCCGTATAGAAGTTAATGTTTTCTTCTTTACCTGTATAATTGGCAAAAGCAGCAGGGGGCGTTAAGCCAACTGGTAGTAGCAAAGGAATGGTTGCCAGTCCTGAGCTTTTTAGAAATTCTCGTCTACCTTTCATTTTCCTGGCTATAAACGGATCTATAAAAAAATGATGTTCTGTTTTTCTGCTTTGTACTATCGGGCATTCTACTCTTCTTTAATTGCGAGCCACTTATATTCTGTCTGCTTATCAGCAAGGTGGCTACCTGAGCATTCTCGCTGTCAATATAGTGGATATTGTTTTAATTCCCTTTTCTTGCTTATGGGGTATAGGTTGAACCCATTGGCCCTGACTTTAGACCAAAGAAGTGAATTATGGAACTCTATCAACATTGATTTAGTGGCCGTTAGTAAGTACTTTAGGTGGGAGAGGAGTGGTAAACCACTTTTCATCAGTAGTATTTGTTGCTTGGTTATTATAACAACTGTTATGGGAGAAACAGCTTCTATAGGCTTGAATTTAGATTAGGAAAAGAGGTGTCGCTTCATTTTGTATTACTGTATTCCAGCATAATTTAATAGCTACTCATTTTTGACCTTGTATTTGCCTTTAACATTCTCCATGTACTTCTGCCCCGATCCCGTGTTGAGCAGCAGCACCTGCTCTTCCGGGAGAATGTAGCCAGAGGCCAGCAACTTACGTGCGGCCATCCAAAGAGCCGCTCCCTCCGGGGCAACAAACAGTCCCTCTGACCTGCCCAACTCCTGCATGCCGAGCACCATTTCCTCCTCCGTCACACTAGTGGCTGTTCCCCCTGACTCGGAGAGTGTCTTCAGCATGAGCTTCTCACCCAGTGGCCGGGGTACGGCAAGCCCGTTGGCGATGGTGGGCTTGCCCACGTAGTGCCGTGCGTTTTGCTGCCTCCCAAAGAAAGTCTCAACTAAGGGCATGCAGTTCTCCGCCTGCACCGCAACCATCCTCGGGAGCCTGACCTCCGGTGGGAGCCAGCCAATGGCCTTCAATTCATGGAAGGCTTTCCATATACCGATAAGGCCCGTGCCGCCGCCTGCAGGGTAAAGGATAACATCGGGCAGCTGCCAGTCAAGCTGCTCCGCAATTTCGTAGCCCATGGTTTTCTTGCCCTCCAGCCTGTAAGGCTCCTTTAGCGTGGACACGTCCAGCAAAGAGCCGTCAGCGTTAAGCTCTCCTGCTTTGGCGGCACAATCGTTTATCAACCCGTCTACTAAGTGTACTTCGGCACCGTACCAGTAACACTCCTCCCGGAAGGCCTCCGGCGTGTGCCGTGGCATCACGACCACTGCCCTCATTCCTGCCCGCGCGCAGTAGGCTGCCAGTGCCACGCCCGCGTTACCGGCAGTGGGAATGATGCAACCCTCCACCCCAAATTCCCTAGCCTTGGAAATAGCCATGCTCAGACCACGCGCCTTGAAGGAGCCTGTGGGGTTCTGGCCTTCGTCCTTTAAGAGCACCTCCTTAAAATTGTACCTGCCGGCGAGTGCATGGAGTGAGAGAATAGGGGTGAACCCCTCGCCCAAGCTCACGATGTTTTCTTTCTGCAGCACAGGCAGCAGTTCCCGGTAGCGCCACATCGTGCCAGGGCGATTATGCAGTATTTCTTTGTTGAGTGACTCTCCAAGGTCATAGCCGGCCAGCAGTGGCATCTGACAGCATGCAGATAGCCTCTGAAACTCAAAGGCAGTGTAGTGTTTGCCGCAGGAAGAGCATTCTAAAAAGCTGATTAGGCTCTTAGTAGTAGTACTATTGAGTGTGGTATTCATGTTTAGCAGATACGCTTTTGCCTTGGCAAGTAGTGCATTTGCTATGATGCAACAGCAGGGTAAAAAGGAATAGGCTATTCTTCTTTGGAATACCTGCGCTTCATGAACTGTATAAAGTCCCTATAGGGAGCATTGTTCTCGGTGCCCTTGCGCTGAATAAAGTTAAAGTTCCTCCTTACGGAGAGGCCCTCTATTGGCATCTCTACCAGCTCACCTGACTGCAGCTCCTTTATAACAGCCTGCCGCGGTAGAAAGGCAAGGCAGGTGTCTACCCGCACAAAGTTCTTCAGCGCCTCGGTGCCGCCCAGCCTGATTTTGACGGGCAGGTCAAGCAGTTTTATCTTTTTATTCTCGAGTGCCTCCGTGAGCACGGCCAGCGTGCCCGAGCCGGGTTCGCGCAGGGCAAGCGGAATATTGTAAAGATCCTTCAGTTCCAGTTGTTGCTTTTTGAGTGGGTTTCTGGAGGAGCAGACTGCTATCACATCGTCTGTGAGGAAGGGCGTGTAGGTCACGTTGCTCAGCTTGTTTACGCCTTCTACAATGCCCAGGTCTATTTCATGGTCAAGAAGGGCTCTGAGGATGTTCTCGCTGTTTCGGTTTTTCAGGGTAAGCTGCGTGTTGGGGTTCTGCTGAAGGAAAGCAGACAAAACAGGGGGCAGGATGTAAAGGGAGATGGTAGTGCTCGCACCGATTACCATACTCACCTGTGGCGAGAATTGCTCATTGAGCTCGCTGAGTGCCTGATGGAGCTCTTGCTGCAGCTGTTTTGCCTCCAGCAGCTTTTGGTACAGCAGCTTCCCGGCCGCTGTCAGGCTGATGCTGTTGCCGCTCCGCTCAAAAAGGCCGATCTTGTAGAACTCCTCCAGGCCCTTTACCTGCTTGCTGATGGCCGACTGGCTAATGAAAAGCGTCTCACTGGCCTTCGTGAAGCTTAGCACCCTGGCCACTTCCATGAATATCAAGTGCTTGTGTGAGAGCATATCTGTAGCAAGTTGTATGGTTCTCCTTTCCGGCTTTCCCGGCTTAGGTTCTGCAAAGATACAGCACTGCACCTTTAAGTGTGGAAGGTATTTCTTTTACTGAGAAGACATAAACAGGGGGCAGAATGTGATAAATGGGTGGACTGGCAGCATTAGCACTGGAAATAAAGGATTGGAAGATGCCTGCTCCTAAAGATGCCCAACCGACACTTGACTGCTTTACATCCTATGTTTGTTCTCAGTGACTTAGCTATTCTTTTTCCCCTTTTGTAGACGTTATCTGAAACATAAGAAATGAGTATATAAGCTTTAGACAAAAAGACTGGGTAGGGAATAAGATTCCTGCTTAACATGGGTTCTATAAGCCCGCGCTTTATGACAATCCCCCTACCCGGCTTCTTTACCTTGAACAGTTCATTAGGCCCGGAGCCTGCATCAGGATGTTGAGCGCAAGAGAAGCTACCTTTCTGTCACATGAATAACCTCTAAACATTGTATGATGGAGCAAACTTACACCGGTATCGATGTGGCCAAAGACAGCTTTGTGGCCGCTACCAAGCTAGCAGGCAAGGTCACCACTTCCTTGCACAGCAACGACAGGAAAGGCATCAACAGCTTCCTCAAGAGCCTATCCAGCCATAGCTGGTGCATCATGGAAGCAACAGGAGTTTACAGCTTGCAGCTGGCCATCGCTCTGTATGAGAAGGGAATCAAGGTATCCGTGGTAAATCCCTTGCAGATCAAGCGCTTTGCCCAGACCAAGCTCAAGAGGACGAAAACAGATAAGGTGGATGCAGCGCTGATCGCTGAGTACGGGGAACGCATGCAACCCAAGCTCTACGAACCACCGGCCCCCTTCATGCGGAAGCTGCAGCAGCAGCGCATGTCCCTAAAGCTGCTGGTCAAGAGCAAGCGCTCCTTCCTGAACCAATTACACGCCCTGGCGCTGATAAAGCCGCTGTGAAGGCCTGTAAAGCGGTCTTGGCAAGCATAGAAAAGCAACTTGAGAGACTAGAGGAGCAGATGCAGCAAACGGCTGAGGAACACTGTCGGGACCTGTTTTCCCTGCTGCAAACTATACCCGGCATCAGCAGCAAATCAGCCATGGAGCTTATCATTGTCTCCGGCGGGTTCAAAAACTTTACCTCCGCCAAACAGTTCAGCGCTTTTATCGGGATCTGCCCCTGCATCAATGAGTCAGGAACATCAATCCGAGGTTACAGGGGGATTAGCCGGATAGGTGACAAAAATATAAGAGCCACGCTCTACATGTGTTCCATGGCAGCAAAGGTTTACAATAGAGGTTGCCGAGAGCTATATGAGCGGATGGTCGCGGCAGGGAAAGCAAAAAAAGTGGCTTTGGTAGCGGTGATAAATAAACTACTTAAGCAGGTGTTTGGTATCGTAAATTCAGGGGAGGTTTACTGTGCAAATAGTTGAATGTAACTGCTAAAAAACAGACGAAAACACTTGTTTTTTGACACAGTTCATAAAGCGGCTTATCGGCCGCAAACAGAGAAGGCTCCTCATCACGGGGAGCCTTCTCTGTTCTATAATGCTTTTATGTTCAACAGAATATTTGGAAGACCGATTGCTTGAATTACATGCTGCTTTGCATAACGCTTATTATCAGCTGGTAAGCTAAATTTAACAGGAGTGACACCTTTGTTACTGTTAACATGCAAACTGCTCATCCTATGTTCTGTAGGAGTGGAAGATGAACAGGTGAAAGTTTCTCCTGCCTTAGCAGAAGGAGCGCCTCATAACAGGAAGCCCCTTCTGTTTTTTTATACTCTAAAACCGAAGCAAAGCCCGAACATGTTTTTTAAACATGTGGAATGATGCTTTAACTCTTTGTATATATAAATAATCTAATAAATTTATTTTTAATCACCTAAAATAAAGCTGTTTGCTTTTTTTGTTTTATGTCTATACATATATTCAGCCGTTGTTATATAGAAAACTTCAATCAATATATGAGCACGACTGCAAAAGCCAAACTTTATCACCCCATTTCGACCAGCAACAGAAATAAACAGCTGCCCGTGCTGGCTATCCTCTCCTGTTCAATGCTGTTTATAGCAAGCTATGTATTGTTCGTATTAGGAGCTTACCCCATTGATAAGATGGGCCCGATGGGTACCGGAATCCTGGTGTTTAAGACCCTTGTCGAGATACTCAGCGTCTTCTACGGGTTTGCCTTCCTCTTCTCTGGCTTTCTTTATCTGTTCATGCGGCCACAAGTCCCTGCCTCCAGCGTTAAGGTAGACTACACCCCGCCTGTCGGAGTGCTCTACCTTTGCTGTAATGAACTTGCTACATTTGACTGGAGGCTTTCGATAGGCAGATTTATAAAAGTATTAAATTTGACTATTATGGAAAGACGAGTATTTGACGCCTCCTTCAAACGGATGGCCGTTGACCTCTCCTACGCGAGGGGATCAGTAAAAGAGGTGGCCGATGAGCTGGGCATAGATCCCAGCCGGTTGAGCAAATGGCGGCAGAAGGACAGCTCACCAGTCCGGCCCACGGAAGGGCTGACAGACGAGCAAAGGGAGATAAAGCGGCTGCAGAAGGAGCTGAAGGAGGCGCAGCTAGAGCGCGATATACTAAAAAAGGCGGTGAGCATCTTCTCCAGGGGAGACGGGCGGTATACGGATTCATAAAGGAGCACAGGAACCAATTCCCCGTCGAGAAGATGTGCAGTGTGCTCAAGGTGAGCGTCAGCGGGTACTACTTTTGGCTCAAACACCCTATAAGCCTGCGGGAGAGGAAAGAGCAGGAGCTCGTGGTGCAGATTCAACAAGTCTATGAGCAGAGCAAGTGCCGCTATGGCTCCCCCAGGATTGCCATGGAAATCAAAGAACGGGGTATTAACGTGTCCCGTCCTCGTGTAGCCAGAGTGATGCAGAAACATCATATTCAGAGCATTGTACGGAAGAAGCACCGGGTGCAGACCACTGACTCCAGCCATGCCTATACAGTGGCTGAGAACTACCTGAACAGGGACTTCCATGCGGCGGGACCGGCAGAGAAATGGGTGTCCGATTTAACCTATATCAGAACCGGTGAAGGGTGGCTGTACCTGACGGTGGTGCTGGACCTGGCCGACAGGAAAGTAGTGGGCTGGGCGCTGAGCGAGACTATGGAGGCGGAAGCGACCACCGTGGCGGCTTGGCAGATGGCCATCAAAAACAGGCCCCTGTTCCACTCCCTTTTGTTTCACTCTGACCGAGGCGTGCAGTACGCCTGCAGTGCCTTCCAGGAGCAATTGGAGGGGATGCCGGTGCAGCAGAGTATGAGCCGCAAGGGCAACTGTTGGGACAACGCGGTGGCGGAGAGCTTCTTTAAGACAATGAAGACCGAAATGGTCTACCACCACAAGTTTGCCACCAGACAGCAGGCCCGGCTGGCTGTCTTTGAATACATCGAGAGTTTCTACAACCTGAAAAGAAGGCATTCAGCCCTGGGTTACCTGACTCCTTGCCAATATGAAAACCAGTTGTACAGCCAAGCTGTGGCTGCCTGAAAAAAGTCTCCAGTAAAACATTGCAATTCCAGGTTTTAGCTGCTCACCAAACATGTTGGGCAGACCTGTATGTGGTGCTGTTTCAGGGGGGATTCATTACGGCCCAGCCTGGCGTCTCCAAAAAAGGAAACGCAATGCTTTTCCCCCTGCACTGGCGAGGCCGGACTGGAGAGACGCTCGACACCCTAGGCTACACACGTTTCAACGGCTGCTGGGCAAGCTCTTCTGGGATTTCCCTGCAGGGCGTCCCGATGGCACTGGTGCTATATACTGTTTAAAACTTCTTGCTCCTATACGGCTGTGTTCAATAAGTACATCCGCTGAGGGAGGGTAAGTGTCCAATCAATACTTTTAACCTTCACATAATACCCTCAGTCTCTATAAAGCTTTTTCGGCTGACCAACATAGGATCCCTGGAGTGCCAATGCTTGCCACAGGGTCTCTTTCTGCTGGTCTAATAAAGGTTTGAATAGTGCAAAAAAATAGTATGTACTTACTCACCTGCTGTTTCAATTAAAAGGTGAGTTGTTTGCGAATATTTTATTATTAAAGCATTTATAATGATATTTATAAAAAATAATTGACAAATATTTGCGTTTGTTTCAATTATAGAATATTATTGTTAAACGGATGGCGACTCTTTATTAACATATGAATGGACATCAGGCTGTGTGTGGCATCCAGTCATATGTATAGTTGTTTCTGTGCTCTATCACTCCTGTGCTTTTTTATATTTATATAATGCGATTGCATAAAAGGAATGGGACTTTTAATGTAATAAAACCCCTTATGGTTACCATTCATGCTGGCGCAAAAGCCAGCGATTTTTACGCTTAGTGCAGCGACTTTCTAAGTGCTTTCTGTAGATGTAGAGCTGATGATCAGCAGATAATAACCTTAATTGTTAATTTATATTCACCTTAAATGAAGTTTTATGATAAGACTATTACTACTAAGTTTTGCTCTGATGTTTATTCTGACGCACGAGGTTGCGGCGCAGCGTAAGAGCGTATCTGGTACGGTAACAGATCGGGCAACTGGAGAAGGATTGCCGGGAGTATCGGTGATTGTAAAAGGAACTACAGTGGGTACGGCTACAGGAGCAGATGGCGCCTATACCGTTTCTGTTCCTGCTGATGGCCAAACCCTTGAGTTTCGCTTTATAGGTTATCAGGCTATGGAGCGCACTATTGGCAATGCAAGCACTATCGATGTAGCGCTTGGCGTAGACCAGAGACAGCTGGAAGAAGTGGTGGTGGTAGCTTACGGTACAGCCGATAAAAGCTCCTTTACAGGTTCCGCCTCGCAAATAGGGAGTGAGGAGTTTGAGCAAAGGCCTGTCACTAACATCACCAATGCTATAGCTGGTAAAGCAGCAGGGGTTCAGACAACATCCGGAAGCGGCCAGCCAGGAGAAGGGCCTACCATCCGGATTCGTGGTGTTGGCTCTATTAACGGTAACAATGATCCGCTCTATGTTGTGGACGGTGTTCCTTATTCAGGCTCTATCGCAAACCTTAATGTTGATGATATTGAAAATATGTCGATACTGAAAGATGCTGCTTCAGCCTCTATGTATGGTGCACGTGCCGCGAATGGTGTGGTCATCATTACTACCAAGAAAGGTAAAAAAGGGCGTAATCAACTCAATGTCAAATTATCTCAGGGTGTATCTGAAAGAGCCATTCCGGAGTATGAGCGCCTGAATGCATTTGAGTACTACCCTCTTATGTGGGAAGCCTACAGAAACAGCTTAGCCTATCGTGCTTCTAATCCGTTATCGCTTGATCAGGCAAACCAAAGGGCTTCAGAAGGCATCAAGGGACTGCTTGGGTATAATCCTTTCAATGTTCCTGATAACCAGATTGTGTTGCCCGATGGCACTATCAATTCAGATGCGCAACTGCTTTACCCTGACGACCTGGATTGGGAAGCACCAATCACACGAACAGGCTCCCGCGCCGATTATAACATCAGTTACAGTGGCGGTTCTGAGAAGAGTGATTATTATGTCTCCTTAGGATATCTGAATGACAAAGGATTTGCCATCAGAACAGACTATGAGCGGGTTACAGGCCGTGTAAATGTAAACACACAACCGCTGAACTGGTTTAAAGGAGGGTTGAATATTGCAGGCACTGTCACCAACTCCAACCAGGTAGCCACTACCGGTAGTACAACATTTGTCAATCCTTTCTTCCTGAGCCGTACCATGGGGCCGATATACCCCGTGTATGCACATGATCCGCTTACAGGAGAATATATACTGGATGAAAACGGTCAGAGGATATACGACTTAGGTAGTATGAGTGACTTAGGGTTGCCAACACGCGCCAACAGCCCGGGCAGGCATATTATAGCGGAGACAAACCTGAATGACTATGGGTTTAAGCGGAATGTGCTAAGCGCAAGAACGTATGGAGAGGTTTATTTTTTGAAAGACTTCAAGTTTACCACAAACCTGAGTGTAGACATAACCAACAACAACAATAAAACTTACCAAAACACATTGGTAGGGGATGGTGCCCCTGCAGGTAGGGCGAGCCGTACCAGCACGAACACCACCAGCTATAACTTTAACCAGCTGCTCAATTACTCCAAGACCTTTGGGTTACATACCGTGGATGCCTTGTTAGGTCATGAAAACTATGACTGGACTTATGACTATTTTACAGGTTCCCGCCAGGGCATCATCTCGGAAGGCAACAGTGAACTGATCAACTTCACGACTACAAACAACATAGAGTCACGCCAGGATTTGTACAGAACAGAGGGCTATTTCTCCAGAGTTAACTATAGCTTCGATGATAAGTACTCGCTTTCCGCCTCCTACCGTCGCGATGGCACGTCCAGGTTTTATAGTGATGTGCGCTGGGGCGATTTTTGGTCTTTAGGTGCAGCCTGGCGTCTTGACCAGGAGTCCTTCATCAACTTGCCAGACTGGGTGAATATGTTGAAGGTAAGAGGCTCTTACGGAGAGGTTGGAAACGATGATGTCGGTGATTATTACGCCTGGCAGGCGCTATATGAATTAGGTTATAACAATGCCTCTGAGCCTGGTTACCTCCAGAGCACGCTGGGCAACCGGGAGTTAGTTTGGGAGTCGAACAACAGCTTTGACGTAGGCATAGACTTTGACTTATTCGACAGGGCCAGAGGTAGCGTGGAGTTCTTTAACAGGCAGTCAGAAAACCTTCTTTTCGAAGTACCTCTCCCAATCTCCAGCGGGGTCTTGACCCGGTTTGAAAACGTAGGGGCCATGTATAACAGAGGGGTGGAGTTTCAGGTATCTGCTGATGTTATCAGGGGAACAGACTTTAACTGGAACGTAGACCTGAACTGGACAACATATAAAAACCAGATAACAAGGCTGCCACAGGATGAGATTATTGACGGCACTAAAAAGCTGATGGCAGGCCAGTCTATTTATGATTTCTGGTTGCGTGACTGGTATGGAGTTGATCCGGCAACCGGTGCAGCACTTTACCGCGCAGACACATACAATGAGAGTAACAGCATGATCATTGGTAGCGACACTGTAACGACAAACATCAACAACGCAAGGTACCAGTATAGCGGTAGTGCCATTCCTGATTTTGCGGGAGGTATCACAAACACCTTCTCTTATAAGAACTTCTCTCTTTCTGCTTTGCTAACCTACCAGGTAGGGGGTAAAGTGTATGACGCCGCCTATGCGTCTTTGATGAGTGCAGGCTCTTATGGTACAGCTTTGCATGTGGATGCACTAGGCCGCTGGCAAAATCCTGGTGATGTAACAGATGTGCCGAGAATGGACAATTCCCAAACCACCAATTTTAACGCATCAAACTCAGACCGCTGGTTAGTAGATGCCTCCTATCTAAACTTCAGATCTGTTAACCTTTCCTATAGTCTTCCTGCGAGCATTGCCTCAAAGCTGCAGATGCAGCATGCGCTCATATACATAACGGGAGAGAACCTTGCACTCATCAGTGCCCGCAAAGGCCTGAATGTTACACAGGCGTTTAGTGGTGTTACTTCTAATTACTACTCCGCTGCCCGTGTGCTTACACTAGGATTGAATGTTACTCTTTAAGCTTTAAGAAAATGAAAAAAATCATATATACTCCTCTTGTAGCCTTCCTGTTTGTCTTTTCATCCTGCGATAAGGATTACCTGGAGGTGCAGCCTACCGACTTCGTATCTGAGCAGGCTGTTTTTACCACTACTACAAATGCCTGGGCCGCTTTAAACGGTATACACCGGAATATGCTGATCCGCCAGGACGATCAAAGCGAGTTTGGGGAGGGTGGCGTAAAAGTGAACATGGATATGCTGGGAGAAGACCTGGCTTTTGCCTCTGCGTCTAACAGCTGGCACCGGAATACCTACAGGTGGAACGATCACCGTAACACCAGCAGCAATGTTGCCCAGTATGTGTATGAGTTTTACTACAGGATGATTGGGAATGCCAACATGATCATCAACAACATTGATGCTGCGGATGGCCCTGAGGCAGATAAGCAAGCTATAAAAGGACAGGCGCTGGTTTACAGGGCTTGGGCGCATTACCAACTTGTGCAGGTATATGGCAAACGGTATGATGCAGGGGCGAACAACGAGCAGCTTGGGGTGCCTATCATGTTGAGCAATACTACAGACGGACAGCCTCGTGCAACGGTTGAAGAGGTTTACGCCCAGGTTAACGCAGATCTGGACGAGGCCATGATGCTGTTGGAGGGGTATGAGAGAACATATAAATCCCATTTTGATGTAAATGTGGCAAAGGGGCTAAAGGCACGTGTTGCCTTAACAATGCACAATTGGGAGGCAGCCGCTCAGTATGCTTCTGAGGTGATAGAAGAGTCTGGGGCAACATTAATGAGTCGTGCGCAATACACGGAGGGGTTCAACAATGTTGATAATCCTGAATGGATATGGGGAAGCAGGCAGATAGGTGACCAGCAAACTTATTTTGCTTCTTTTTTCGCCTACATGTCCGCTAACTTCAATTCTACAAACATCAGAGTTAACCCTAAACTTATCAACTCTGCGCTATACGACCGGATACCTGCCACTGATATCCGATCCGAAATGTGGGATCCAACAGGGGAGTCTGTTCCTGCGCCACCAAATGGAACCAAGGCACCGTACGCTTCCAAGAAATTCCTGTCCCAGAGCAGCGCCCTTAGTATAGGGGATGTTCCGCACATGCGGCTGGCAGAAATGTATTTAATAAAGGCAGAGGCTTACGCACGTATGGAGCAGGATGATGCAGCCGCTGAGGCACTGTATACTCTGGCATCCAACAGAGACCCTGAATATGTAAAGTCTGCCAACACAGGGCAAGCGCTTGTGGATGAGATCCTCTTTCAGCGTCGCATTGAATTATGGGGCGAGGGCTTCCGGTTCCTGGATTTAAAGCGGACAAACAGTGGGCTCGACAGAACGGGGGCTAACCACAATCCGGCTTACGCGGTGACCATGACAGTAGAGCCAGGAGTAAATGACTGGGAGTTTTTAATACCTCAAGGGGAAGTCAATTCCAACCCACAAATTGTGCAGAACCCGCTATAAAAATAAACAGCATCGTTTACAGCCTATAAGAATAAATGAACCACTACCTTAGAAACATGAGGTAGTGGTTTACTTCTTAAGAAATAAAGTTTAAACATGCTCCTATAGCAGGGCACTACTTACACATTGAACAGCAGCGTAAGGCAAATGTCTGAGACTGTCGCAGTGGTAGCATAGAATGAAATCCTGTAACGGCCTCCGGTATGCCTGGCCAAAGCTAAATCTCAATTTGAAAAGAGACAGATAAGTCTGCTGTCGAACTTTCCGAAGAAGCACCTGAGGAGGGTGAGGCATGTCGGGTGTAGCTAAATACGATTCTTTAATTTAACTCCAGGCACCAGCCGAAGGTCCTCCGAAATGGTACACAATCAATCCAGGGATAATTTCTGAATCCAAAGCCGCAACTACTATAACTTAAACCTTGAATCCGATGAGAACACTTTTACTATCAATGGTGCTTTACGGAGCCTGCATGCAAGCGGGCTATGCCCAGCAGAGTACCAAAAAGTCTCTGACACATGAGGTGTATGACAGTTGGAAAGATGTGGAGGGTGACCGTATTTCAAACAATGGCAACTTTGTGTTGTATCAAATAAACCCGCAGGAAGGCGATGGTGAGCTCATTATCAGGAACTACGCTAACAACGCCTCTATGCGCTTTGCGCGTGCCACAAAAGCCGAATTTACCAACGATAGCCGCTTTGCAGTTTTCCAGATAAAGCCGGAGCATGCCAAAGTGCGGCAGCTGAAGCTCAAGAAAACCAAAGCGGATGATTTGCCCAAAGATTCACTGGCAATTGTTACGCTGGAGACGAATGTTGTGGTAAAAGTGCCACGTGTTAAATCATACGCACTACCCAAAATAGGAAACGATTGGGTCGCGTATCAGCTTGAGAAGCCTCTGCCGGCTAAAAATGAAGGCTCTAAAAAAACAGGAGGAGAGCAAAAGGCTCCTGAAACGCCTGCTCCAAGCACACCCGTGCGGGCAGGCGGCAGATCTGGCGGTGCAGATCCGGTGGTCGGCGGTAAAAAAGAAGCGTCAGAATTGGTGTTGCGAAACCTGCAGTCGGGGAAGGAGCACCGCTTTGAGCGTGTAACAGACTACAGTTTTTCTGAGAAAGGAAACATGCTCTATTTTGTGCGGGAGAAACAGGATTCCCTGCACAACGCCGGCGTTTTTGCCTTTAATACCACTTCTCTTACAGCAACTCCAATCGATACAGGCCGTGTTTCCTATCAGGGCCTGGGTGCCGACAAAGCAGGGGAGCAGCTGGCTTTTATGGCAACAGAAGATACCTTAGGAACAGAAATCCGCAATTTCAGCCTACACCTCTGGAACAGCAAAAGCAGTAAAACACAGTTGGTGGCAGATACTGTTTCCAAAGGGATGCCTGCTGCCTGGATGGTGAGCGAAAATGGTTCTTTGCGTTTCTCTGATGATGGGAAACGCCTGTTCTTTGGTACCGTGCCACGCCCGAAGCATTACGGAAAAGATACTACCAAACTGGAGGAGGACAAAGTAAGCCTCGATATCTGGACCTACAAGGACCCTCTGATTCAACCGATGCAGCAAAAGCAGCAGAGCCGGGACCTGAGAAGGTCTTTTCTGGCGATGTATGACATCAAAGGAAAACGCATGCAGCAACTGGCAACGCTGGAAGTGCCGGATGTTTACCTGGATGCGTACGGGCAGGCGGATGTGGCTTTAGGCGTGAGCGACGAGGAATACAAGCAGTCGATTGGCTACGATACACCAACCCGCAAAGATGCTTACCTCATTGATCTGAAAAGCGGCAAGTACAAACAAGTTTTAAAAGGCGCACGCGGGACACCAGGCCTCTCTCCGCTGGGCCGGTACCTGTATTGGTACGAACCTTCTGATAGCAGCTGGCACGCCATGTCTACAAAAGGCGGAGCAGATCTTAACCTGACCAGGGAAGTCGGTGTGCCGTTTTACAACGAAGACAACGACGTGCCCTCGCTGCCGCGCGATTACGGCTCAGCCGGCTGGGTAGAGAAAGACAGCTATCTGCTGGTGTACGACCGCTACGATATCTGGCAACTGGACCCAACGGGCAAAAAAGCAGCCGTAAACCTGACGGATAGTTACGGGCGGGCGAATGACCTGCGTTTGCGTTACGATAAACTCGACGAGGAAGAGAAGTTCATCGGTGCCAATGCTACGCTGCATTTATCTGCTTTCAACCTGAAAGATAAATCCGGTGGTTACTTCCGCGACTATATGGGCAAAACAGTACAGCCCGAAAAGCTCGTGATGACACCACACAGCTACAACCGCCTGAGCAAAGCCAAGAACAGCGAACGCTATACCTTCCGGCGAGGCTCTTTCCAGGAGTACAATAATCTATACACAGCCACTGGCCTGGACTTCGCCAGCGCCGGGAAACTAAGTAATGCCAACCCGCAGATGGCAGAGTATTTATGGGGGACAGTTGAGCTGGTAAACTGGAGCTCGTCAGACGGAATAGCGCTGCAGGGCTTGTTGTATAAGCCCGAAAATTTCGACCCGGGGAAGAAATACCCGATGTTGGTGTATTTCTACGAGCGTTCCTCTGACAGGATGCATAACCACCGTGTGCCTGCACCGAGCGCCTCGACCATCAATATCCCATACTTTGTCAGCAACGATTACCTCGTGTTTGTACCGGATATTGTATACAAAGACGGCTACCCAGGCGAGAGTGCCATGGATTGTATTGTGCCGGGCGTGATGAGTTTAGTGGACAAAGGTTTTGTGGATGAGAAAAACATGGCGTTGCAGGGCCAGAGTTGGGGCGGCTATCAGATTGCGTACATGATTACGCGCACCAACCTGTTCAAGACTGCCATGGCGGGAGCTCCTGTGTCTAACATGACGAGTGCCTATGGCGGTATCCGGTGGGGCACGGGCCTGAGCCGGCAATTCCAGTACGAGCGTACGCAGAGCCGGATTGGCGGTACGCTTTGGGAGAAACCACTGCAGTTTATTGAGAATTCTCCCCTGTTCTTTGCCGACAGAGTGGAAACGCCGCTCCTGATCATGCACAACGACCAGGACGGTTCAGTGCCCTGGTACCAGGGAATCGAGTTCTTTATGGCGCTGCGTCGCCTCAACAAGCCTGTCTGGATGCTGGTTTACAATGGCGAGGACCACAACCTGGTACAGCGCAAAAACCGCAAAGACCTATCGGTGCGCATGGCACAGTACTTCGACTACTACCTGAAAGGCGCACCGGCTCCAAAGTGGATGGAGGGTGTTCCTTCTATCTTAAAAGGGAAAGAGTACGGCTTTGAGTTGATAGAGACAGCTGCTGAGGCTCAGGAATAACCTTGCAGGAGAGGTGCTGATGATTTACCATCAGCACCTCTCCTGCATTTAAGCTGCTTGTGGTCTATCATAAGGATGAGGTGAGTTTGCTTCAGCGCTCAACCACATATTTCTTTTAGGACGCTATGAATGATTTATACCTTAACAAGTAATGATATGACACTCAAATACCATTTACAGAACATGAAAAGATACTATCTGGGTCTGTTCCTTTTTGGAGGCCTTACCCTATCAGGGTATGCGCAAAGCAGTTTAACGTACCAGCTACCTCCGAAAAGTATTGTAGATCTGGTAGATGCCCCAAGTAGTCCGAAAGTTCAGTTTAGTAAGGATGGAAGTCTGATGTTGCTGCTGCAGGCACCAGGTTATGCTTCCATCGAGCAGGTCGCTCAACCTGTAATTGGAATTGCTGGCATCAAAGTGAATCCCGCCAATAATTCCACGGAATCTGAAGTTGCCGGCGTTTATAACACGTTGACAATTAAAGATGTTAAGACTGGAAAAGAACTTAAACTCACCGGTCTTCCTGAAAACCCAAGGATGACAAATATTGTCTGGAGCCCTGACGGCAGCTATTTCGCTTTTAGTAACAACACGTTTAGTGGTGTTGAATTATGGCTGGCAGATATAAAATCACTGAAAGCAGCGAAGCTATCGGACGGTTACCTGAACGATGCATTCGGCAAAACAATGCAATGGCACCCGGATGGGAAGCATATTCTGGCTCAGTTTGTGAACGCTGAACGCGGAAATAAACCGGCTGAGAATATTGTGCCTTCCGGACCGGTTGTACAGGAAAACCTCGGTGTGACCACGCCCTCCAGAACGTATCAGAATTTATTGCAGAACGCTTATGATGAGCAACTGATGGAGTACTACCTCACCTCACAACTACAGGTGATTTCAATTGATGGGCAATCAGTTAAAATCGGTTCTCCTGCTATTTATCGTAATGCAGCTTATTCGCCGGATGGTAACTACCTGATGGTTCAGACTGTTCAAAGGCCCTATTCTTATTTAGTTCCGGTATATTACTTTCCTTTCAATACCACCATCCTGGATACGAAGGGAGCAGTGGTAAAGGAGTTATATAAGGCTCCTTTAGCAGATAAACTCCCAACAGGATTTGATGCGGTGCTAACCGGCCCGCGGGGTTATGAATGGCGTGACGATGCTCCGGCTACACTGGCATGGGCAGAGGCACAGGATAAGGGAGATCCGAATGTTGAAGCAACAGTACGCGATGCCGTATTTACTTTAAGCGCACCATTTAACGGTGCACCTAAAAAGTTGTTCTCTATGCCTTTAAGATACAGAGGAGTAGAGTGGGGAGATAAGGACTATGCCATTGTGGAAGAACGCTGGAGAAAGGACCGCAAAATGAAAATGACCTTGATAAACCCGGAGACCGGAAAGGTGATAAAGCAGATAGCAGACAGGTCTTCAGAAGATACTTATACCGATCCGGGCAATTTTATTCATAGTAAAGACGAAACCCTGTTATTTGATAAGGCAGGTCAGCCAGTGGTGTTCACAGAAGGTGCAGGAGCTTCTCCAAAGGGCGATCGTCCGTTTATATTAAAATGGAACCTGCTTTCTGACAAGCAGGATACCTTGTTCAAATCCAGGGCTCCCTATTATGAAGAGCCGGTTTTCTTTAACAACACCGGAGAAGTATACATCTCCAGGGAATCGACAGATGAAACGCCGAATATCTTTGCCGTCAACCTCAGAAACAGAAAAGCAAAAGCCCTGACTAACTTTTCAGATCCGTATCCGGGGCTGAAGGGTGTGCAGAAAGCCTTACTGTCTTATCCAAGAAAAGACGGTATCCAGTTATCTGCCACGTTATACCTGCCAAAGGACTTTAAAAAGGGAGATGCACCCTTGCCGGTATTAATCTGGGCCTACCCAAGAGAATTTAAAACACTTGCCGCAGCTGGCCAGGTGAAAGGATCTCCCTACCGCTTCACAAGGCTGGCTTTCCGCTCCCCGGTTTATTGGGTAACCAGAGGGTATGCGGTTCTCGATCAGGCAGACATGCCGGTTGTGGGCGAAGGAAAAGAAGAGCCTAATGATACTTTCTTGAAGCAAATTGAAGACAATGCCACTGCCTTGATTGACTATGTAGTGGAGATGGGCGTGGCAGACAGGGAGCGTATTGCGGTAGGAGGTCATTCTTATGGTGCGTTTATGACAGCGAACCTGTTAGCACATACTGATTTATTTGCAGCCGGAATTGCAAGGAGCGGAGCGTATAACAGAACCTTAACCCCGTTCGGGTTCCAGGCGGAGGCGCGTACTTACTGGGAGGCGATGGATGTGTATAACACAATGTCACCTTTCAACTACGCAGATAAAATCAAAACGCCATTGCTGATGACGCACGGCATTGATGATGATAACTCAGGCACTTTCCCTATTCAGAGCGAGCGCTTATACAGTGCTATCAAAGGACATGGCGGAACAGTAAGACTGGTCATGCTGCCAAAAGAGTTTCATGGCTACAGAAGCCGTGAGTCTGTGCTGCATACTTTCTGGGAGCAGGATAGGTGGTTGGAGAAGTATGTGAAAAACAAAGGAACGATAACTTCCAGTAAGCAAGAATAAATACTGGCAGACTTTTAATAACCTGGGAATCTAACATTGCTATTGGTTTTATTATGAAGCCTGCAAAACTCTAAGGCAAGTACAAGGAGCAGCTTCATTGTCATGAAAAGCACCTGCAACGCATGGTTAAGCATTGAAAATGTCGCTGAAGGTTGAATTTGATACTTCGTGTTTTTAAATTGATTAAACTTTTCTAGCAAAAAATGAGCATTAACACTCAAATAAGCAAAAAACGACTGGCGTCATGGCTTCTGTGCCTGTCGCTACTGGGAGTTACGCCGGCAGCTTTTGCCCAGGGCGGGCAGGATACGAATTCGGGCTACCAACGCCCGCCAGAGACGATGGCAGCCATCATTGAGGCACCGGCCACGCCATCAGTGCGGATCAGCGCCAAAGGCGATTGGATGCTGTTGCTCGAGAGTCCCGGCTACCCGAGTATAGAAGAAGTGTCAGCACCTGAAAACCGTATTGCCGGTTTGCGCATCAACCCGGCTACCAACGGCCAGAGCCGAGGCAGCTACTATACAAACATAAAGCTAAAGCAGGTAAGTGGAGGGCAGGAATTTACACTCCAGGGGCTTCCGCAGCAAGCGCAGATAGCTAACGTCACCTGGTCACCGGACGAAAAGCACCTGGCCTTCACCAACACCAAAGCCAACGGCATTGAGTTGTGGCTGGTTGACCTGGCGACCAGGCAGGCCAGAAAATTTACAGATGCTGTCCTGAATGATGCATACGCAGGTAGTCCGTTTGAATGGATGCCGGATAGCAAGAGCCTGGTGGTGAAGTTTGTGGATGAAAAACGCGGAGAAACACCAAAGGCGAATACTGTACCCGCCGGCCCAACGGTGCAGCAGAACATCGGCAAGGCCAACCCATCCCGCACTTATCAGGATTTACTTAAAAACCGAAACGACGAGCAGCTGTTCGACTACTACATGCAATCACAGCTGAAGCTTGTGACGCTGGAGGGCAAGCAGCAGAACCTTGGCCAGGCCGGCATAGTGAAGAGTGTGGAGGTATCACCGGACGGCCAGTACATGCTGGTGCAGACCATTCAGAAGCCTTACTCTTACCTGGTGCCCCACTACTATTTCCCTTATCAGGTGGAAGTGTGGAGCCGCGATGGCAAAGTGGTGAAGCAGCTGGCGCAGCTTCCACTGGCAGAGGACATTCCTATTGCCTTCGATGCCGTAGCAAAAGGCCCCCGCAGTTACAACTGGCGTCCTGACAAGCCTGCCACCCTCTACTGGGCTGAGGCGCAGGACGAAGGTGACCCGGGCAAAGAGGTAGCTTTCCGGGATGCGGTTTATACCCTGGATGCCCCTTTCTCAGCCCAACCTTCCAAACTAGCCTCCACCAAATACCGCTATCGGGGCGTGCAGTGGGGCGAGAACGTAGCGCTCATGAATGAGCGCTGGTGGAAAACCCGCACAGAGCGTGTGTCTGTGATAGAGCCTTCCAAGCCAGGCAAGGCGGCTACTGTGCTCATTGAGCGCTCCTACGAAGACAATTACAACGACCCGGGCTCACCGGTAATGACTAAAAACAAGTATGGCCGCAGCGTGCTGCTCACTGATAAGAAAAACCAGCACATCTACATGATCAGCGAAGGCGGGTCACCGGAAGGCAACCGCCCGTTCCTGAGCGAGTTAAACCTGAAAACAAAGAAAGCTGATATCCTCTTCAGATCTGAAGCGCCTTATTATGAGCGCCCGGTGGATATTATTGACCTGGGCAGTAAGAAGATTATTACCCGGAGAGAGTCTGAAAACGACCCGCCAAACTACTTTGTGCGCGACCTGAACAAAAAGCAGCTGACGCAGGTAACCATGTTTCCGCACCCGGCACCACAGTTGGAGGGCGTGCAGAAGCAGATGTTGCAGTACCAGCGTAATGACGGTGTGAAACTGACAGCCATCCTATACCTGCCGAAAGATTACAAGAAGGGAGACGTTCCGCTGCCGATGCTGCTGTGGGCTTACCCGCGGGAGTTTAAGAATGCCGATGCGGCCGGCCAGGTGAAAAGTTCTCCCTATGAGTTCACCCGCATCAGTTCAGGTTCCCCGCTGTTCTGGGTAACACAGGGCTATGCCGTGCTTGACAGAACGGACATTCCGATTGTAGGTGAGGGCGAAGCCCAGCCCAACGACTCGTATGTGGAGCAGCTCGTAAACAGTGCCAAATCCGCCATTGATGAGGTTGTAAAAATGGGAGTGGCAGATCCGAAGCGGGTAGCGGTAGGTGGGCACTCTTACGGCGCTTTTATGACGGCCAACCTACTGGCGAACTCCGACCTTTTCGCCGCCGGCATTGCGCGCAGTGGGGCCTACAACCGCACACTCACGCCCTTTGGCTTCCAGCAGGAAGAGCGAACGTACTGGGAGGCCCCGGAGGTGTATTTCCGCATGTCACCGTTCTCTTACGCCCACAAAGTGAAGGCCCCGATCCTGCTCATCCACGGGGAGGCCGACAACAACTCGGGCACCTTCCCGATTCAGAGCGAGCGCTTCTACAACGCCTTGAAAGGGCATGGAGTCACAACCCGCCTGGTGTTCCTGCCAGCTGAAAGCCACGGCTACCGCGCCAAAGAATCTATCCTGCATATGCTTTGGGAGATGGACCAGTGGCTGAACACCTATGTTAAGAACCGCTCAGTGCAGTAGGCTTCAAAGTGACTTTTAACTTAGAATCGCCCTTGGCTGCTGTTGTAGCAAGGGCGATTCTAATGAGTATTTATTACAAAATTGTTAGCAGCGCGATTGCGCGAAGGTAGTTCCACTAGGTTCTAAAAGCGCACATTTGCAAAAGGATAAAGTTTGTACATGCTCTAACTCCTTTTGCTAAAGTTTCTTTGTTACTTATCCATTTATGAAATAAAATACCCGATTTAATTTGATTCATGACTAAATCTACAAAACTAGTATTACTGGGTCTTCTGCCTGCAGCCTTTGCCTTTTACAGTTCATCACCGGCATTTGCCCAATCGGCAGCAGCTAAGGCACCCGAAGAAGAAAAAAAAGTTACCATTGACAAAAAGTACCAAAATGAAATAAAGGCCCTGGCAAAAAATCCGGCCGTGAAATCAGCCTTTAAGACCATCGTCGACCTGGAGCCGCAGACGCGTCAGGACCACATCCTGCTCACAGAAATCCCTGCGCCTCCTTTCAAGGAGGAAGTGCGCGGAAAGAAGTATGCGGAAATGCTGAAAGCAGCCGGTGCTGACTCTGTCTGGATTGATGAAGCAGGCAATGCCATCGGAAAACGAAAAGGAAGGTCCGGGAAGAAAACAGTTGTGCTGGAGGCGCACCTGGACACTGTATTTCCGGAAGGCACAGACGTGAAGGTGAAGCAAAAAGGAGACACACTTTTTGCCCCGGGTGTTGCAGACGACACTAGAGGGCTGGCTTTAGTGCTCACAGTATTAAAAGCAATGGAAAGTGCAGGCATAGAGACAGAGGCTGACGTGCTGTTCATCGGAACCGTTGGCGAAGAAGGGCAAGGCGACCTGCGCGGGGTAAAACAATTGTTCAGTGAAAACGGTCCTAAAATAGATTCTCACATCGCTGTGGATGGATGGGGTGTAAACGGAATCACGAACCGCGGCTTGGGCTCCCACCGCTACCGCATCACCTTCAAAGGCCCGGGCGGCCATTCCTCCGGTGCTTTTGGACTTGTGAACCCGCACAATGCCCTGGGAAGGGCCATCCATTACTTTGCCGTTGATGCTGATGAATTCACGAAGGAAGGCATCCGTGCCACCTATAACGTGGGTGTCATCAGCGGCGGCACCTCGGTGAACTCTATACCCTTTGAATCCTGGATGGAGGTGGACATGCGATCCGAGAGCCCTGAAAGAGTAGAAGGCATTGACAAACTCTTACAGGCTGCTGTTCAGCGGGCCCTCAAAGAGGAAAACCAGATGAAACGAAGTGGACCAGACCTGGAAGTGGACGTGAAACTGATAGGTGACCGTCCCGCTGGTGGTATTGAGCCTACTACGGCTTTAGTGCAACGTGCCATGGCTGCCACTGGTTTTATGGGTACAGAGCCTACTTTAAGAGTAGGATCAACCAATTCTAACATTCCCTTTTCTAAAGGCATACCCGCTGTTACCATCGGAAGCGGTGGCACTGGTGGCGGGGCCCATGCGCTGGATGAGTGGTGGTATAACGACAAAGGCTATGTAGCCATACAAAGAGCACTGCTTCTGCTGCTGTCAGAAACCGGCGTAGCTAAAGGTAAGGTAGCCGCTCAATAAGGCGTTCCGGCAGTACAGGATAAGATGCAGAAAAAGAATTGCCTGTATAAAACCAAAGTATCTAATTGTAATGAAAAGTACCTGAATATGATAAGATCAAACAAATTCTACTGCTCGCTGGCCGTATTGTTATTGCTGCGTGTCTCGCTGAGTTGGGCGCAGGCGATTCCGTCACCAATAGAGCACTTCGGTTTTAACATTGGCGATGATTACCAGCTGGCTACCTATACCCAGACAGAAGCATACTTTAAGAAGCTGGCCGCTGCCTCCGACCGTGTGAGGATAGAAGACATTGGGCTTACAGAGGAAGGCCGCCACCAGTACATGCTGATAGTAACTTCTCCGGAAAACATGCAGCGCCTTGACCGCTACAAGGAGATTTCACAGAAGCTAGCCCGCGCCGAAGACCTCACCGACGAGCAGGCGCAGGCGCTGGCCTCCGAGGGCAAAGCCGTTATCTGGATTGACGGGGGCCTGCATGCCACCGAGACAGTAGGCATCCATCAGCTGATAGAAACGGCGTGGCAGCTGACCAGCCGCCAGGACGCGGAGACAAAGCGCCTGCTGGACCAGACGGTTGTGCTGCTGACGCATGCTAACCCGGACGGGCAGGAGCTGGTGTCGAACTGGTACATGCGTACGCGCAAACCGGAGAAGCGCTCGCTGAGCCACCTGCCCCGGCTCTACCAGAAGTATGTTGGCCACGACAACAACCGCGACTTCTACATGACCAACATGAAGGAATCCCAGAACATAAGCCGCCAGCTTTTTGTAGAGTGGATTCCCCAGATTATGTACAATCACCACCAGCGGGGACCTGCCGGCTCCGTGCTTGCCGGGCCTCCCTACCGCGACCCGTTCAACTATGTATATGACCCCCTGCTGGTAACAAGTATAGATGCGGTGGGTGCCGCCATGAATAACCGCCTGAATGCGGAAGACAAGCCTGGTTACACGCAGCGCGCCGGTTCGCAGTTCTCCACCTGGTGGAACGGCGGCCTGCGCACTACACCTTATTTCCATAACATGGTGGGCCTGCTGACGGAAATCATCGGCGGGCCAACGCCGGAGGACGTGCCGCTCGTGCCGCATCGACTCCTTCCGAATGGTGCTACTCCAAACCCCGTAGCACCGCAGAAGTGGCACTTCCGCCAGTCCATCGACTATTCTGTTTCGCTCAACTACGCCGTACTCAACTACGCCGCACGCCACAGCGACGAGCTGCTCTACAACATCTACCGCATGGGCAGGAACTCCATTGAGCGTGGCAGCAAAGACTACTGGGCACTTTCTCCTAAACACGTTGATGCCATCAACGCGGCGCATGAGAAGGACAAGGCAAAGGAAGCCAAATCCGGGGATGCGGAAAGCTCCGGCGGAGATTTCTCCTATGGCCGGGGCAGTGGCATTCCAGCCAAATATTTTGATGCTATACTGAAGGACCCAGCGCTGCGTGATCCGCGGGGCTATATCCTTCCGGCCGACCAGCCTGATTTTCCTACTGCTGTCACCTTTGTGAACGCGCTCATCAAATCAGGGGTGCTGGTGCACAAGGCCACTTCCGATTTCACGGTGGCAGGTAAGAGTTATCCAGCCGGGTCTTACATTGTCCAAACAAACCAGGCCTTCCGCCCACACGTGATAGACATGTTCGAGCCGCAGGAGCACCCGAATGACTTTCAGTATGAGGGAGGCCCTCCTATTCGCCCGTATGACGCGGCCGGCTGGACGCTGGCTTACCAAATGGGAGTGCAGTTCGACCGCATGCTCGACGGCTTCGAAGGACCGTTCCAGCGCGTGCCATACGGAAAACTGCAATCTCCTGAAGGGCATTTAACCGCTTCCTCCCCGTCAACGGCAGGCTTTGTGCTGGACGCCCGTGCCAACAACTCCTTTATTGCCGTCAATGACCTGCTGCAGGCCGGGGCAGAGGTTTACCGCATGCCGCAGGCAGAAGCCGGACAAGGAGCCTTCTTTGTTCCCGCGACAGATAAATCAAAAACACTGGTCGCAAAAGCCGCCGCTGACTACGGTCTTGATATAACAGGCGTGGCACAGCAGCCTGCCGGCGCCACTACAAAGGTCTCTCCGATGCGCATCGCTCTCTGGGATACCTATGGCGGTTCTATGCCCTCCGGATGGGTGCGCTGGCTCATGGAGCAGTACCACTTTCCGGTTCAGGTCATTTATCCGCAGGACATTGACGCAGGCAACCTGCAGGAGAAGTATGATGTGATTCTGTTTGTCACCAGGGCTATTCCCCCTGTCAATGAGCAGGAAGGCGACAGAAACAGAGGGCGTGAGGTAAAAGAACTAAACCCGAATGAGGTTCCGGCCGAGTATCGGGCGCACCTGGGCAAAATCACGGCCGATAAGTCTATCCCGCAGCTGAAGAGCTTCATGGAGGCGGGAGGCACTGTGGTTACAATAGGCTCGAGCACAAACCTGGCTTACCACCTTGGCCTGCCCGTGCAAAATGCACTCGTGGAGATGACCGGCACCGGCCAGGAACGGCCACTCCCAGCCACGAAATATTATATACCAGGCAGTATACTGCGGTTAAATTATGACACTACTCATCCGGCAGCATGGGGTATGCCAGCGGAGGGAGACGTATACTTTGACAATAGCCCGGTGTTTAACATCAGCCCTGTTGCTATCTCGAACGGCAGCGTAAAGCCTTTGGCATGGTTTGCTACAAAAAAGCCGCTCCGTAGTGGCTGGGCATGGGGACAGGAGTATTTACAAAATGGCGTCGCAGCCTTTGTGGCACCTGTTGGTGCCGGTAACCTCTTTGCCTTTGGCCCGGAGATTACATTCCGGGGGCAGGCACACGGTACCTTTAAGCTGCTCTTTAACCAGCTTTACTCCACCAGCGGCACATCTCAGACGATGAGGTAATGAGGTGCTTTTTAATCATCTGACCACACACTTAAACGACAAGGCACCGCTTTAGCGGTGCCTTGTCGTTTAAGTAATTCAGCCATTTTGAGAAAAAGTTTTGTTAAGGAAGCTGACAAGTGTCAAGCTAAAAGACGAGACGAGTTTACTACTGGGCTAGCGATAGATTTTAACCATTTAAGCATGGCAGATGCTGCTCCGTTTGAGATGCATTAATTATACATAACTACTTTGACACTTTCTTTTTATATGGTTGCAGAATGGTCTCTTCTTTTGTGACTTTTTCAACTTTATCCTTCGAGTAGTAGGCAGGGAAGTATGAATCGTTGGCCCACAACTCAAACAGGTTCTTATAATAAGGGCTGTCAGGATTCCCGGACTGTCCCGGCGCATTCATCATAACCGCTTTGTCCCAATCCCCTACATCCACTATCATCCGGAAGCTGGCACCGCTGGATTGATTATCGTAACCACCTGTAGAGTTGGGTGTGTGGCTGTTGCCTCCTCTGGGTAAGGGGCCGATGTCTACTTTTTCCTTCCATTGCGCATTCACCAGGCCGGGCAGGCGGTTGACCAGGGTGACGTGTTTGTATTTCTCCTGTCCGTATTGCCAGTGCTCCACGGAATAACCCAACCTTTCTTTCAGCTCGTTTACAGCCATTTCAAACGTCTCCCTAAGGAAAGCATCTTTACCTGCCTCAGTGCCAAACTTTTGTTCAGGTTTTTCCAGCCAGCTTATTACCCGGGTCAGCTGCAAGCCAACCAATCCTTTCAATTCTTCAGGAATAAACCTGTTCCGGGCCTCCTGCATAATTTTGCGCTCCCACATGGCATATATGCCTGCCGCTGTAGACTGCTTATCTAATACAAAATTCCAGTTGGTCAGTTGCGCTTTGGCCTGCTGTGGCAACGCGGCATCAAATGCAACAGCATTCAGCATCGGAACCAACGTTCTGGCGGGGATAGAAAAATAATCTGTCTGAAGCGCCATCATTTCTTTCATGGTTATCTTCTCATCTTTTTCCAGCACTTCGTTTATCCTGTTGCCACGGAAGGGATCGGCCCAGGTATAGCCTACGGTATTCCAGCGCGTGTACGTGTCCGGGGTTACGTTTTGGTTGGCCGTTGCAAAGAATCCTTTCCCGGGGTTGAGCATATGCGGCCTTTCTTTGATGGGCAGATAACCGGACCATTCATACCTGCCATCACCGGGTACCGGAACCATACCGCTAAAATGTTTGCGAACAGGTATTATACCCACCACCTGCCAGCCAATATTGCCTTTCTTATCGGCCCATATCATGTTTTCGCCTGGTATATAGCTGTAGCTGCAGGCTTCCCTGAACTCCTCCCAGTTCTTCGCCTGGTTCATGCGCAGGGAGGCAAGATAGGGGGCGCCGCCCGGCTCCAGCCAGGCACCCTTTACGGCATAAGCCTTGTGGTTAACAGAATCGATAAAGGTAACCGGACCGTGGAGGGTGTACCGAAGCGTTACATCTACGGGTTCGGCATCTTTTACAGGAACAGCCTCGTGTAGCTCCGTCATAGTTTGCCATTTCCCATTGTGGCGGTACTGCTTCAGGTTGGCCGGGTTGAGATCATACACATACAGGTCTTCGCCGTCAGTCTCATAGATAGTAAGCCCCCAGGCGCCGTGCTCATTATGGCCAATGGATACTCCCGGAATCTCGGGTTCACCGCCACCAATCACGTTCCAACCGGGGGCCACCAGGTGCACCATGTAGCGTAAAGACGGAACCGCGATGCTACGGTGCGGGTCATTGGCAAGCATGGCATGTCCGCTGGCTGTTCTGCTGCCACTCACAATCCAGTTGTTGCTGCCTTCCAGGCCATGCTCAAAAGGTTGATTGTAAGGATTCTGCTGCAGCAGGTTCAGCCTGTTTAACATACCGGTAGTATCTTTAACCGATGCACTGATATCACCTGGCTCAAAGGTTATTCCTCTTCGGTAGGCATTATAGATTTCCAGAATATCCTTGGAGAGCAGGTCGCCCCGAATGGCGCTGTCAAGTTGTAACTGGGGTTCTTTCGGGTGAAACCACATCAACTCCTTTACCTTGTCTTCCCCGGCTTTGGCCACTGCCATTCCCAGGCTTAGTTCTTCATTTATATTGCCCAATAAGCCCTGATGGCGTGAAATTACTACCTCGGGCGTCCAGTATGCAGGCTTTATTTGGAGAATCCTGAATTCCACCGGCAGTTTTTCCGGTTGCTGGAGCACTTCACCGATGTAGGCATTCACACCCTCCACGTAAGCGTTTATGATGGCCTCTCCCTGCGGGTGATAGTGGTTCAGCTCTTTTTTTATGTTGCCCCTGAATTTAAACAGCCGGGCCCCGATGTCTCTTTTCAGTTCGTCTGGGCCCAGTATTTCGGCCACTGTTCCTGTCGCCTGCCTGCGCCACACCTCAAACTGAAACAGGCGGTCTTTTGCGGCAGCATAGCCTTGTGCAAAAAACAGGTCGTGCTGGTTGGCCGCATAAATATGGTTTACTCCCCATTGGTCGCGAAGTATTTCTACGGGTGCCTTTAGCCCTTTTACATCTAAATTACTTCTGGTTTGAGCCGTTGCGCTGCCGCAGGAAAGCACAGCTACAACTATTATTGCCCAGCTAGCAGCATGTTGGTATAAGTCACGCATAAGAGGTGTTTCTGAAACTATGAAATAGTTTAGATATCCGATTTTGAGGTAGATAAGTGGGTGATAAAATAGTCATTATTTTGCTTCTGTTTTCTGCCGGAGAGTTTTGGTGTAGATCAATGGACTGTATACCGGGTCTTCCGCAGAAACTTATATGACTCAGGGAAGTGCTTGTTTAAATAGGTATTGACTTAGTGACACAAATTTTCATTTTGTTACCGAGTTTAAAATGTAATCAAACATCGTCTAAATTAAACTAGCATTGACTCCCCGTTTAAGAGTAGGTAGAAGTACAGGCACTTCTTTAATTTTAAAATTAAGAAATCTTTATAATTAAAAAATTATTAATTTAATTTATATATTTTAAGTTAATTAACAAAAAATTAATTAATTAGTATTGAATATTTTAATAAATATAGATTATTATTTTATATTTAGCAATATAATGAAATTTATCTAAACGGGAAATAGTTTAGATACGAACTCTCCTCTGGACTTGTACTTCTTTGTACACACGTCTCGCTCCTACATGTGTTTCTGAAAGGTGAAAATCATTGTTATAAGTAATTGAGATGCTCAAGACGAAAAAAGGAATCATTCGTGGCCCGTAAATGTGAAGTCGTGACGCAATTCCGGAACACTATCGGTTTAAGGGGACATCTTTCCACCAGGTTGCAACCGAACCACCCGACAGATGACGCCCGTGGCGTAGCGGCCAGTATAGTAGATGGCTTGCTTTATGGGAGCGGCGATGCTGTTATCGGTATCAACCCGGCTACAGACAGTCCTGCGGTTGTAAGAGGTTTGCTGGAGATGCTGGAGGATGTGCGTGAAAAGTTCAGCATTCCCACGCAGTCCTGTGTGTTGTGCCACCTGACAACAACACTGGAATTACTGAACAAATCGGCTCCTGTCGATCTGACATTTCAGTCTATCGGAGGCACAGAGAAGACCAATACAAGTTTCGGGGTAAATTTAGCCTTACTGGAAGAGGCGTGGCAGGCCACCTTGTCTTTGAACCGGGGTACAGTAGGCAAGCATGTCATGTGTTTCGAGACAGGGCAGGGTAGTTCGCTGTCAGCCAATGCACACCATGGCGTGGATCAGCAAACCTGTGAGGCCCGGGCCTATGCCGTGGCGCGGAAGTATAAACCGCTGTTAGTGAATTCAGTGGTAGGCTTTATAGGCCCTGAGTACCTGTATGACGGAAAACAGATTATCAGGGCTGCCCTAGAGGACCACTTCTGCGGTAAGCTCCTGGGCTTGCCCATGGGAATGGATATTTGCTATACAAACCATGCCGAAGCTGATCAGGATGATATGGACAACCTCCTGACGCTGTTGGGAGTGGCTGGATGTAATTACATTATGGGAGTGCCCGGGGCCGACGATATCATGCTTCATTACCAGTCTACCTCTTTTCATGATGCACTTTACATACGGAAAGTACTTGGGCTTCGCCCGGCGCCTGAATTTGAGCAGTGGCTAGTGGGGCAGGATATCATAGATAGACAGGGACAACTCCAGCCTGCTCAGAAGCAACACCTGCTCATGAAAATCATTAAGTAATTGAACAGTAAATAAATGGCAATCTGGGGTATGTAATCCTGTGTCCTGATGCTATTGTTTGTTTAAACAGATGGATAAACCTAAGAGAAGAAACACTGAAACTGATCCCTGGAGCGGTCTGAAAATGTATACGGCTGCGCGCATTGCGCTCGGCCGGACAGGAACCAGTGTGCCGCTAAAAGAATCCTTCGCTTTCAAGATGGCGCATGCCCATGCACGCGACGCTGTTTATTCAAGCCTCAACTTGGAGGTGCTTTTGCAGGGTCTGCATGCATTTAACCTCCCGGTGCATGTGCTTCACAGCATGGCCAGTGACCGCATGGAGTATTTGCAGCGGCCAGATTTAGGGAGAATGTTAAACCAGGCTTCATCTGAACAGCTTAAGGAGGAGGGAAGCAGCAGTACTGAAATTGCCTTTGTTCTGGCTGATGGCCTGTCGGCGACTGCCGTTAACGAGCATGCTATTCCGTTGCTACAGTTGCTTGTGCCAGCCTTGCGGCAGGCAGGCTTCACGCTCGCTCCTCTTACGGTTGCGGAGCAGGCGCGTGTAGCCATTGCAGACGAAATTGGAGAATTGCTTCATGCGAAACTTTCTATTATCATGATCGGTGAACGCCCTGGGTTAAGTTCCCCAGACAGCTTAGGGGTGTATTTTACCTATGCTCCAAAACCAGGCCTGACCGATGAGGCACGAAACTGCATTTCCAATATTCGGCCCGAAGGACTTCCATATTCTTTGGCTGCAGAAAAGATACTCTACCTAATCCAGGAGGCCATGAGAAAGAAGCTGACAGGTGTAAAGCTAAAAGACGGGATAGGTTTACTACAGGGTTAGCTACAGATTTTAACTGTGTATGCATGCGAGATGCTGGTAAACTCAGCATAACAAAAAGCGGTAAATAAACATTACTGTTGCTGCTGTTGTTGCATTAACTCCAGGTTTCGGCGGTAGCTATTTCCTTGAAAATCGGCGGTAGGTTCAGGTTCTTTCTGCTGAACTACCGGTTTGGTTGTTTCGGATAGGCCGTTATCGTAACTGACAATTACCTGTACCGTCAGTTCATGTTTTGATGGGCCTTTGTATACACCTTTCACGGGGGAGCAATCATTAAAACTCCTGCCAACTGCTAACTTAACATAAGTTTCATTCGCAATGCAATTGTTTGTAGGGTCAAGTCCCAGCCAGCCATAAGATGGGAGGTAAGCTTCTACCCAGGCGTGAGTTGCTCCCTCGCCTCTTATTCCATTCTTATTCGGGCAGATGTAGCCACTCACATACTTGGCTGGTATATCGGCCATACGCAGCATTTGTGCAAGAATATGAGCAAAGTCCTGGCAAACGCCTGCCTTCAGCTGCCATATTTCATTCAGCTGGGTTTGCACTGTAGTAACTCCTTGTATATAATTGAACTTTTCATAAACAAAATTACAACAGTTGAGCGCAGTCCTATAAGGGGTAATATCTGGTTTAAGATGGCCGCCTACAATCTCCTGAAGCTCTGGTAAGCTGTCAAACGTTTCCCATTTCAAATAGTCAATGTAAGGCACCTGAAAACGGAGCTCTTTTATCTCTATCCATTGCTGTTCCGGGTAAGCGGTTTCATCGGGCGGCAGTTCCTTCGCAAAGGTGGCTACTGTAAGTTCAGAGTATATCTCTAACTCCTTGTGGCGTTCACTATAGGTGAAAAAGCCTACTTGGTTGCCGTAGTAATCAATAAAGGTATCTACTTTAGGATTGCCGGAGATTCTCAGGTCATGCTTTAATACCTGCTGATGCTCATCCTGCAGGGGATATAGGATGATATGGTTGACGCTATCCCTTACCAAGGCCTCATACGTATATTTTGTGATGTGCTTTATGTTGAATTCTGGCATGGTTTATATCTAAGACAAATTAAAACATGTTTGATTGATGGCATTACCTATACTGTAGAGCTCGGATTTGATCTCTGCCAGATAAATATGAAGGTCGCCTTTTTTCAGTCCCTTCGTTGAGGTGTATTTTACTTTGCTTTGCAACCTTCCTATAAGAAAAATCAGGTTGGCAGCATTGTAAATTTGCCCGTCTTCTTTCAATCGCTCGAAATACCTGTTCAGGTGGTTCAGCGAATAGATTACTGACCGGGGAAATTCATTATTCAGCACCACCTGTTCCAGCACATTCTCAGCTTCAAAACCCTGCCGATAGGTTTTAAGGTACAGTTCATATCCCCCTATGGAAAGCAACAAATGCTTCCAGTAGGTAGCGTTTGTCAAAAGGTCGGGGTTATGGTCTACCGAGCCAAATTTACTATCCAGTATGTTCACAGACTGGATACTGCGCTCAAGGTATTTTCCTATCCGCATAAAACTACTTCCCTCGTTGCGGGGCATGGTGATCTCTGTGGTGCCGTAAAAAAGCATTCCTTGCTTTATAAGAATATCTAACACGGAGATGGGATCCTCTTTTTTGAGCATGGCAATTAACTTTGGATCTTTAACGGTATGATAATACTCATTCAGGCATTGCCACACATCTTTGGTAATATGGTCCTGCACACTTCTGGCGTTCTCGCGCACCTGAGTGACAATATTCATGATAGAATTGGGGTTTTTCCTTTCGGTAACCATATACAGCAGCACCGCACGGCTGTTGAACTCACTACCATCAAACCCAGCCCATTTGGGACCACAAAAAATACGGATGACCGGACTCCAGGAAAATTCGGAGACTGCGTCCTGAGACGCAGCATAATTTATCTTAAGCATGCGCAGCATACCGTCTGTTCTTTCAATGTAACGGCTGATCCAGTATAAACTTTCTGCAACTCTGCTTAACATATCTCTTCTGTTATATTACTTTACCTAACTAAATTTAAAAACTTAAGATAGCACCCAAGTATCTTTACTGCCGCCGCCCTGCGAACTGTTCACAACCAAAGATCCCTCTTTTAAGGCAACCCTTGTCAGTCCGCCAGGTATAATGTTGATCCCGTTAGGGCCGCACAGGGCAAAGGGCCTGAAATCAACCCTCCTGGGCTGAAGCTCGCCTTGCATATAACATGGTGCTGAAGAAAGGCTAATGGTAGGTTGTGCGATGAACTGCCTTGGGTCCTTCATGATCTCAAGTTTATACGCTTCGATTTCCTCAGGTGAGGAAGCATGCCCCATGAGCATACCATAGCCTCCGCTGCCATTCGTTTGCTTCACTACCATACGGGATATATTATCAAACACATAGGCCCTTTCCTCCGGATTGCCTAATTGGTAGGTAGGTACATTCTTCAGGAGCGGCTCTTCGTTCAGGTAGTATTTGATCATGTCCGGCACATACACATAAATAGCCTTGTCATCTGCCACACCGTTCCCTATGGCATTCACAATCGTCACGTTGCCGCTCCTGTAGGCGTTCATTAAACCGGCTACACCCAGTAAGCTTTTGGAGTTGAACACTAACGGATCAAGGTATTCGTCATCTACCCTGCGGTAAATCACATCTACCTGCTGCAGGCCAGCCGTTGTCCGCATGTATACTTTCTGGTTATCAACAATTAGGTCTGGTCCTTCCACTAGTTCGATACCCATTAAACGGGCAAGGGTGGTGTGCTCAAAATAGGCAGAGTTAAAGCTGCCCGGGCTTAGCAAAACGATGGTAGGGTCTGGAGTCTTTCTTGGCGAAAGCGCCCGCAGATTATTATAGAGCACATCCGGGTATTCTGTCACACTCCTGACTTTGCATTGGGGCAGAAGATCAGGAAAAAGGCGCTTCGTAATTTCTCGGTTTTCCAGCATATAACTCACACCGGAAGGAGTGCGTACATTATCCTCCAAAATATAATAAGTGCCATCATTATCCCTGATCAGGTCAATGCCGGCTATATGAATATAGATATCGTGCGGGACCTTGACATGGCACATTTCCCTGAGAAAATGAGGGCAGGAGTAAATAATGTCGATGGGAACAATACCATCTTTGATAATGAACTGCTCGCTGTACACATCCTTCAGGAACAGGTTTAAGGCTGTTACGCGTTGCTTTATTCCCTTTTCTATGAATTCCCATTCCGCAGATTTGATGATTCTGGGAACAATATCGAAAGGGAAAATTTTTTCTATACCTTCCCCGCTGTTATACACCGTAAACGTGATACCTTGACTCATGAAAAGAGATTTTGACAGCTCCTCTTTTTTATTGAGTTCGTCTATAGATTCCTGGCTTAGGTAATCCATAACGGTTTTATATTCTGTTCGTATCTGTTTTGATTGATCGTACATTTCATCCCAGGTGTTTGCTGGGGGGTTATAATCTTTTGAGTATCCTTTTTCAATCATTTTTAAACCATAGGGTGAAACGGTTTGACAATACCGCTATGTAATAATACAACTTAAAGTTAAACTCATTTTTTACAAATTACGAATAATTGCTTTAATGGATATACAATTTAATAAAAAATAATCTTTATTTGTATAAATTTCGCATTTAAGCAATCCTTATATTAGTAAAATAGAAGCCAATATATGACGTACTGTTTAGGAATAAAGGTTAAAGAGGGCCTTGTAGCAATAGCTGACACAAGGATTACGTCCGGCTCTGACACGACTGAAAAAAAGAAGATACACATACAGCAACGGGACCATTACTCGCTCTTTATTATGACCAGTGGGCTTAGATCCATTCGGGATAAAGCTGTTTTGTATTTCAAGGAGCGAATAGATGAAGGCGTTGAGCACAATAAACTTTATAAGGCAGTAAACGATTTTGGTGCACAGGTGAGGCGTGTGGCAAAAGAGGATAGGGAAGCGCTGGAACATGCCGGTTTTAGGTTTAATCTCAACACCATCATAGGTGGTCAGCTAAAGGATGACGAGGAACATAAGCTCTTCTTATTGTACCCCGAGGGAAACTGGGTTGAGTTAGGCGAGGGAGCCCCTTTTGTGGTCATTGGGAACTCCGGCCATGGAAAAGCAATACTTAACCGAACGCTTACCCGCGACTCCAGCATGCACCTGGCCTTAAAAACTGGTTTTCTTTCTTTTGACTCAACGCGGGCAAGTGCCAATGATGTTGATTTCCCAATTGATGTGGTGTTGTACCGTAACAATAGCTTTCAGATGGTCGAGCATCGGTACGATAAAAAGGACCTGGAAAGTATTTCGGAAGGATGGGCAGAGGAGTTGAAAAAAGCTCTTAAAAATATTCCCAATGATTGGATGGACGCAGCCTTCAATAAAATACCCGTACCCAATAACATGACAATATGAAATTTGAAGTAGCGGCAAATATAGCGTATGAGGCAAAATCGTCTTCTACACTTATTTTGAATGTCCAACCCTATAAGTTTGACGGGCAACTGGTAATTAAGGAAGACTTCCATGTGGATCCTGATTTAAAAATGCAGGAGCTTCTTTCCGATACCGGAGAGAAAAGGTTTCAGGTTGTCGAGGTTGCGGAGGCTGGCAATATCTCGATCCATTATAAAGCCACAGTAGAGAATGAAATAAAGGCTATACCTGCTGAACATCTTGTTGATGTGCCTATTCAGAAGATGCCTGTTGCAGCCTTATCGTATCTGAACCCAAGCCGGTATTGCCAGTCGGACAGGCTATACAAGTTTGCGTCGAATAAATTTGGCAACAAGGAGAGTGCCTTTCACAAAGTTATTGCCATCTGCGACTGGATTAATGACAACGTAGAGTATAGCGGAGGCCACACAAACGCGCAGACTTCTGCTTATGATACCATAACGGAGCAGGTCGGGGTTTGCCGTGATTTTGCGCACCTTGGTGTTGCTTTATGCCGGGCACTAACCATTCCTGCCCGCTACTTAACGTGCTATGCGTATCAGCTTCAACCACCCGACTTTCACGCTTGTTTTGAAGCATATTTGGGAGGGTACTGGATCATTTTTGACGCCACAAAGCTTGCTCCCATCAATGGGTTGATAAAAATTGCGACAGGCCCTGATGCAGCAGATACTGCTTTTGCAGGCACCTTCGGCAATCTGGACTTCCGAAGCCTTGATGTTAGTTCACGCTTTCTGGGCGATGAATTCCAGGGCGTTGACTATAGTACATCTACCCAAGGTTATGCCTATGTGTAACCGGAGAGACACAATTACCACTTTAAAACTGTTCTCCTCTTTATGCGTCTAGTACTGGCAAACACAACAGAAATGGCACCGCACCTTAAGTATATCTACGTGCGCGTCTGAGTGAAGATTGTGCGCTGTAAAAGCCGATAATAAAGTAATACTCGTGAACTTAGGAATGAAAACGGAACCTAGGTAAGTAAACTCAACATACTATACTCTATAATAAACTTGAATCCCAGGTACATTTCATAGCGCTTATCTGTTATCTATCAACTCACCAATGTACTTTTTCTTACTCAAGTCCAGCATCTTTACAAAGTGAGGCTTGTCCGCGCTGGTCAGGTAAGCTTTCCATAGGCCTTCTACCAGCAGCATCAGTACCTCCGTTTCCATCTCCGGCTCCTCATAGCCAAGTTGGGCAAATGCCGCCACAAGCTTTTGCTTGACAGAGTGGGAGAAACGAAGGTGGTGTTTCTGTGCAATTTCTTCGTCCACCAGACGGAACTGCATCCGCCAAAAACTTCGCTCATCCTCCACCAGCTTTAATGGCATGTCCAGCATGTTACTTATAAATTTAGCCGGGTCTTTTTCCTCTATAAGGCTTTTGCTTTTGTCTGTGGCGCGTCTGTATCCTGCCTTCACTATAGCCTCCAGTAAATTCCCTTTACTAACATAGTGCTTGAATATCAGGCCTTCCGATACGCCAGCCGCCTTGGCGATAAGACTTGTCGGAGTAGCTTCATACCCTTTATCAGCGAAAAGATGCAGGGCAGTTTCTAGAATGATTTCTTTTTTCGTCTTCAGCATTTCAGTTTCTTAAAATAAAGATAAATCATCTTTCAAATTCCAAGGAGGGGCGAGACGTGTGTACAAAGAAGTACTAGTCCAGAGGAGAGTTAATGTCTAAATCATTTACCTGTAGATAAATCAAAGTAAAATTGAAATTTTTTTAATTCATATGATATAATATTGAGTTTATTACTACGAAATACTTATTTATTTGTTAATTTTTTACTTAAAAAGAAGGTATTTTGTAAATTAAACATTTATAAATTGCAATGGCTTAGGTGGCAGCATCCGGTGTATTCGGAGTGGGCATACAGGAAACAGTAGCCGATATTTTCCACTTGGGCGGTTCGCTTATTGTAGTGCTGGCCGTGATTAGCATGGAAGAGCCTATGCGCATCTGCCGATACATGAATATTCTACTTCGTCTGGCCGTGGCGGTGGCTCCATGGTTCCTGGGCAACAGCCCAACGGAATTAAGTATGACCGGCGCAGTGCTTGGTTTGGCCGTGGCAGGCCTTGCCTTACCGCTCGGCCTGAAAACGCAATATTATGCAGGATGGAAGAGTACATCAAATAGTAGCCGTATGCGTGCTGCTGATACGCAGCGGGTGCTCTCTGACGGGGAGATAAAAACACGTGTGCGGGAGGTGCTTTATAAAAACATGATCTGTGGCCGGAAAGGAGGCTTCAACTATCACTACACCAAGCCCTCCCCTCAAAGAACCAGTCTATTGTAAAGAAGAATAATGTGGTTTAGGATATCGGAGCTAAAGAAACTGTGCCAGATTAAGGGTAATAAACGACAGGAATTGCAATGCCTCACTGGAGACTTTCTCAGGCCGCCACGGTGGTCGCTTCCGCCTCCATCGTCTCACTCAGCGCCCAGCCCACTATTTTCCGGTCGGCCAGATCCAGTACCACCGTCAGGTAAAGCCAGCCTTCCCCGGTCCTGATGTAGGTTAAATCCGACACCCATTTCTCTGCCGGTCTTGTCGCTTGAAAATCCCTTGACAGGTGATTCTCCGCCACAACATACATGTGGCTGGAGTCGGTGGTCTTCAGTACCTGACACATCTTCTCAGGCGGGGAATTGGATTCGGTACTCCTTTATGAACCCGTATACCGCCCGTCTCCCCTGGAGAAGATGCTCACCGCTTTTTTTAGAATATCGCGCTCCAGCTGCGCCTCCTTCAGCTCCTTTTGCAGCCGCTTTATCTCCCTCTGCTCCTCTGTCAGCCCTTCGGCGGACCGGACTAGCGAGCTGTCTTTCTGCCGCCACTTGCTCAGCCGGCCAGGGTCTATACCCAACTCATCAGCCACTTCTTTTACTGATCCCCTGGCCAATGGCCATCCGCTTGAAGGAGGCGTCAAATACACGTCTATCCATAATAGTCAAATTTAATACCTTTCATAAATCTGCCTATCAAAAGTCTCCAGTCAAATGTAGCAAGTTCAAACGCCTTCTCGCTTTAATTAAGCCATAGTGTAACACAGTCACAAAGGTTTGTTACATGCGTTTTTGCTCATGTAACATGGCATAACACACGTGTTACATGATCACAATCACTTTATCCTCTAGAAATATATATTTGTTTATATGCGAGTGAGCAGTTGCTTTAGTGAGGGAGTGTTGTTCTGGTTAAGGTGAATTTGTGAAAAGAATCAATAGAGGTTGTAGCCTTCCTAAAGAAAGCCAATTACCTAAGAAGTAAAGATTGATTATTGAATTAAATATTTTCATTCCTTCAACGGCTAGTTTGGTGAGACTAAAATCAGCCGTTGAACGCATTTACGCTCTTTTGGCTGCTGCTGCTGGAGAGACTAGTTTAGTTGGCACAGGAGACCGACCTAAAATGAATGCTGGCGTTTGACGCAAAGTCCCCTGTTAGCCCTACACCTATTTAAAGCCAGGCTTCACTAAAAGCCGAGTGCTATGGTGATTGGGAGAACAGCAGGATGGTTAGGCAACTGGAGATTTAGACCTGACGGCACTTCAATATCGAATGGTCTTAAAGGGGGCAACGCAGCAGCCACTGCCCTGAAGGTGAAACTGGTGCTCATTTAATTTCGGGTGATAGAGGTATTTATTTCAGATGGGTGTTAAAGTGAAATCAGCAGTAATGAAATATTCCTTAAAAGGTGGTCATGACATATCAAGGAGAAAGCTTATTCAATAAGGAGTACTTTGACAAGTGGTACTTTAACTATCGGAAGTTGAAGCCTTATGCTAGCAAGAATGAACTCCCCAATGTTAATACTGATAAAGAGCTGGCGCAGTGGGTAAACATCCAGCGGCGCATCAGGCATTTGCTTCCTGATGAGCTAAAGGAGAAACTGGAGGAGTTGAACTGTGTGATAGAGGAAACAACAAATTCCTGGAATGCCATGTACGGGCAGCTGGTCCTTTTCGTGCAGGAGACTGGTCATACCTTCATTCCAGATGATGAGAAGCATGAGCAGCTTAAAGACTGGCTGATGCGGCAAATCATAAACAAAGGACTCCTGTCAGAAAGCCAGCTACAACAATTAGACAGGCTAGAGGTGGACTGGGACATTCCCATCAGCAGGGATCACCGCTGGAATCAGATGTACTGGAGGTTAACAGATTTTTACACAGCCTTTGGCCATTGCCGGGTGCCCAGGCGGTGGCCAGAAGACAAGCAGCTTGCCCTCTGGGTGATCATGCAGCGGAAAATGCACATGAAGGGTAAGTTGAGTGAGGACCGGGAGCGAAGGCTAAACGAACTGAAATTTACCTGGAGCATTCGGGATGTGTATGACGCCCAGTGGGAAGTTTTTTTCCAACAACTGGTCGCGTATAGTAGGAGGCACGGCCACTGCCGGGTGCCGTACAAGCATACAAAGCTGGTCAGCTGGATAGAAAGACAAAGGCTTTCCAGGCAAAAGCATCAGCTGTCACAGGATAGGTACAAGCGGCTGGAAGAGATCGGGTTTATCTGGAGCTGTGACGACATGAAAAGGAGAAGCTGGGAGGAAAGGTATGAACAACTGGAGGAATACAAGAAAAACAACGGCCACTGCTTTGTGCCCACTAATTACAGCGAGAACAAGAGCCTTGGTACTTGGGTAGCAACACAAAGGAGGCTTGAGGCGAAAGGCAAGTTACAGGAAGCAAAGAAGAAGCGGCTGGACCAGTTGGGCTTTTTGTGGGGGAAGGGGGTGAAGCACAAGCTACAGTCGGTTTACGATAAGCAGTGGAACGACAACTTTGAAAAGCTAAAGGCTTACAGGCAGGAGCATGGCAGTTGCCAGGTATCACTAAAAATAGACCCGGTGCTTCAGCAATGGGCCAGCTGGCAGCGCAAGCTCTTCTACAAAGGCAAGCTCTCGCAGGCGCGCATCAATCTTCTTAATGAGATTCACTTTCCGTGGAGTGTGCAGGAGGGGTACTGGATGAAGATGTACGAGGCGCTGGCTGATTTTAGGGTTCAGTTTGGCCACACTTGTGTACCTTTTCGGTGGGAGCCAAATCCACAGCTGGCCGCATGGGTGTACAGGATAAGGGCCAACAAGCAGAGCTTGAATACACAGAAGGTAGAGTTGTTAGAGCAGATTGGTTTCAAATGGACGTTTCGCCGCCGAAGCATCCTTCCATGGGAATCAATGTATAAGCGCTTAATTGAGTTCAAAGAAAATAATGGACATACGCATGTGCCAGTTAAATGGCATGAAGACCAAAAGCTGGGTAAGTGGGTGAGCAGGATGCGGCATGCGAGGGAAAAGCTGGATCCGGAGCGGGTGCTTCTCCTGGAGGCCATAGGCTTTGAATGGGGACACCGGTTTGCCAGTAAAAAAGACAGCCCTACCAACGGTTGATTTGCCATAGTGTATAGGCTCGCTGTTGTCTCCTTTGTTAATATTATGTGACCTTTGATCATAAGGGTCAATAGGATTTATTTGACAGCAGTGGTTGGAGTCTCAACATTCGTTTATAAAATAAATTAAAGATTATAAATCCCCTGTTGTTGCACGGAATAGGTTATCTTATTTGAATAAGATAACAAGCCTCTGGTACCCCCTCTCTTTGTATCAGTAAATGCCTTTTATACAAGTAGAGGCGGCCATTATTGCCACCTCTACCATCTTTTGTCAGGGAGAACTTGTGTTAAATTGTGTGTCCTTTATGGCTTAGAAGAGGCTTTCAGCTATATCGTTTTCCCAGAAGTCCCCTCTTTGCTTATGCGCTGTTCATCAAACGCTGTTCGCAGTTTCGCACTGGTTCAGGTGCGTCTCCATATAAGTTGTTGGAGGTACTCCATGAAGTTCCTTGAAGGCAGTTGAAAAAGATGCAAGGCTTGTGAATCCTACCGCAAAGGCTACTTCAGAAATATTTATATGCTTGCTGGAGAGCAAGCCTGCTGCTTGTTGCAGGCGGATATTCCGTATAAAATCCCGTGTGGTCTGGTTGGTTAACTCCTTCATTTTCCGGTGCAAGTGTACACGGCTAATACCAGCCTCACTGGCAAGCATTTCAACACTCAAGGCAGGATTGGCTATGTTCTGGTTGATAACGTCCAGGAGTTTGGCTAACAACTTTTCATCTGCAGACTTTAGGGCAACCTTCTGTACTTTATCACTATGGTGTTGATTGCCGCTAAAATTGTTTCTAAGCATTTCCCGGTTCCTGATGATATTCTGAACCGTCTTCCTTAAAATTTCAATGTTAAATGGTTTCACAAGATAAGCATCCGCTCCAATACCCAAACCTTCTAAATTATCTTCTTCTTCGGACTTAGCCGTCAGTAGTACAACTGGAATATGGTTTATATTGACGTTTTGTTTGATTTTCCGGCAGAGGGTAATTCCGTCCATCTCCGGCATCATCACATCACTGATAATCAAATCAGGTGTTTTGTTTAACAAAATGGCAAGCGCTTCTTTTCCATTGGCGCTCTCCATCATGTGGTACTCTGCAGCAAACTCCTGGCAGATATACTTCCTGATTTCTTCATCATCATCTACAACAAGCACATGGCTTTTAGTTTTAGATTTCACTTTTACTTTTTCTGCGTCATCTGCTGGTGTTGGTAAGGCAGGAATGGCAGGCTCTGTTTTTGGCACAAGAGCTGTTTGTGCTAACAGTTCTTCTGTCTGTAGGTGATCCTTTCCTAAGGGCAGGCGCATAACAAAGCGGCACCCGCGGCCATCCTTGTTATTTTCTACTCTGATGTTGCCGTGGTGAAGTTCTACAATGGATCGGGTTAGGTTCAGGCCAATGCCTGTGCCTCCCACGAAATGGTTGTGATGTGTTTGGACCTGGTAAAAACACTCAAAAACTTTTTCCTGCTCACCCTCCTCGATGCCGATGCCGTTGTCTGAAATAATTATCTCCACATACTGGCGCTGATCACCTGGCTTGTCTCCGCCTTCCCCGGCATGGAGATAAATATCTATTTCTCCGTTCCTGGGTGTGAACTTAAAGGCATTCGACAGCACATTCAGAATGGCCTTGTCGAAATAAGTGGGATCCACCCACACCGGTAATTGTTCTATAGTGTGGTGGAAGCGGAACATGATATTCTTGGCCTGTGCCTGTTCATCGAATACGGTACAAAGCTCCTGGATGAATCCTACGATTTCAGTTTCCTGGAATTTCAACTGCATTTTTCCCTTATCGATCTTCCGGATATCCATGAGCTGGTTAATGAGAAGCAAAATGCGTTCAGAATTACGCTGCATGGTGGCATAGGACTTCTGGCGCTCCTGGTCTTTGTCTGTTGCTATTAGCTTTTTCAAGGGGCTAATGATCAGGGTCATGGGTGTGCGAATCTCATGAGAGATGTTAATGAAGAACTGCAGTTTGGCATCGATGATCTGCCTGGCATGTAAGTGCTCCTGCATTTTCTGGCGGGTGCGCTGCCGATGGCGAATCTGCATCGCCACCAATATGAAAACGGCTGCCAGTATAAGTCCATAGGCGGCTTTAGCCAGGGGAGAAAAATACCAGGCAGGGGAAACAATAATTGAAATGTCCTTGACAGGTGAATAGTGGCTGTAATCTTTTGCCCTAAACCTGAAGCGATACGTTCCAGGTGACAGATCGGTGAAGTTTACAGTGTTTGTTCCTGGGCGCAGGCTAATCCAATTCCCATCCTGTAGGGAGTACTGGTAAGTAATCCGGTCTGGATTAGCAAAGTCCATGGCAGACAACTCGATGCTGAAGGAGTTATCTTTGTTTGAGAGGTGGAAGCTTTCAGCATCCATTACAGCGGTATCGACAATGTCATACTTGCCGGATTTCATTCCTTTCTTTACAGCCTGGTTGTGTAGGTAAAAGCCTGTGATGCGGACTTCCATTTCTTTTTCGGAAGCGGAAATCACCTCTGGTATTTCTGAGGGATGGAAGTAAGTGATACCATTAATTCCCCCAAAAATGATTTGCTCTTTTCCTGTTACGAATGCTGCTCCCTTACTAAACTCATTTCCCTGTAAGCCGTCGTTAGCATAATAATTGATAAAGCTACTGCGCTTGGAATTCAGCTTGGAGATGCCATAATTCGTGCTGATCCAGATATTGCCGGCATCGTCTCCTTTTATCGCACATATAACATTGCTGGGCAACCCATCATTCATCGTATAGGGCTTTATTTTACCTGTTTTGCTGTCCAGGTGCATCAGGCCCTGCGAAGTACCAATCCAGATGTCCCCTTTTGTATCTTCATACAAGGAGTAGACAATGTAACCATGCAGCAAGCGATTGGTGCCATGCGTGGAAACGAAGCTTTTGGTTTTTAAGTCGAGGCAACCAATACCATCATAGGTGCCGATATAAAGCTTGTCGTTGCTTGTCAGCAGCAGGCTATTGATCCAGCGGTTATGGAGGGTGTTTTCAGTGCCTGTGTTTTGGGAACCTGAAACAGCATCGTAGTGGGTGATCTCTTGCGAGCCTAAGTCCATAGAGAACAAGCCGGCACCCATACTGGCTATCCAGAGCGTCTTTTGCCGGTCTTCCACCATGCTGTAAATCCGCTCCACCTGATCGGAGTTTTCATCTCTTATTCCAGCTACGTATTCACTCTTCCCTGTTTCCCGGTTCACTTTCGCCAAGCCGTGAAGGTACGAACCCAACCAAAGGGTGTGGTTCGAATCCTCGTAAATGCTCATGATAGAGGAGGAGACGGAGGCGGGGTCAGATGTGCGGCTGAAATGCGCTTTTTGCTTTCCATCCGGGCTAACTCCATAAAGGCCGTCGCTATCTGTGCCAATCCAGAGCGTGCCCTCATGGTCTTCAAGAACAGAAAGAATGGCATTAGAGCCGATGGTGTTGTTATGAATTGACTTATAACCGATGTACTCAAACTTACTGGCACTGGCAGGTAACAGCATTACCCCTTTCTGATAAATACCTAACCAAAGGTTGCCCGTCTTGTCCTGCAGAATGGAATGTACTTTTGACTTTTTGAAATCAAAGGTCGCTACATTGAAATTTCCATCCGTTATAGTCTTGTTTTTCAGGTCATAAATTTTAACTCCTTCGCCATCGGTTCCCAGGTAAAGCCTGTTTTCCTGTTTGCTCTGATACATGGAGCTGATGGATAATTTAGGGGAGGGCGAATAGGGAATCTGGGTGAAGACGTCGGTCGCTTTGTTATAGACAAAAAGCCCATTGCTCACCGTACTTACATAGACATTGTCCTCCACATCCTGGCATATGCCAGTGATGGAGCTTCTAGGCAGTTCAGATTCGCGAAAGTTCTTGATTTGCCCATTCTTTCCGATACGGAAGAGCCCTTTGTCCTGTGTGGCTACCCACAGATTCTGATTTGAGTCTTCAAAAAGGAGATCGATGATGCCGGCTGGAAGCTGCAACTTTACTTGCTGTACTTTGGGTTCCGTGCCTTCTAAATCCAGCGAAAATACCCCATAGCCAGAAGTTCCGATTAATACCTCCCCATTCTTCCGTTCCGTTATGCTGAGCACATGCGCATCAAATTTGCCTTTACCCTCCCATAAGATGGGGATTTGCTTAAATGAGTCTGTCGCTTGATCGTATAGCTGCAGGCCATTATAATATCCTACCAGCAGATGGCCCTTCCTGTCCTCGAAAAGGAGACTGACGTAGTTATTCAAAATAGAACGAGGGTCCTGCTGTTCATGCTTATAGATGGTAAATTTTGACCCATCGTATCGGTTTAACCCATCCTCAGTGGCAATCCATATGATACCCCTACTATCCTGGTAAACCTGGTGTATCAGACTGTTGGAGAGCTCCAGGTCAACGGAAAACATTTTCCCGGACTGTGCATACACAGTACTAAACATCCAAAAGAATAGAAAAAGAAGCTTGTATTTGTTTTTCAAAGCAAAGTCATTTATGTATTAACAGGAGTGATTGACTACACCGTTCGGTATAACATTTAGTAAAAATAACAACAATTAGTTGACAGTGTGCTTCCACTTCCACATGTTCTAAGGCCTTCCCCACTTTTGGATGATGAGTTTAATCAATTTTAAAGAAAATTTGTAATTTTTTTAAATCTTCTGATACACTATAAGCGCTTAGTTTCACCTAGCTAGTTCATACTATAAACATATATGATTGAAAAGTGGGATATCCTGTAAGATTATTCCAAAAGATAACAGTTCCCTTTCACGTGCTTCCTGTTTAGCCTGTTGCTTTGAACCCCATTGGCAGGGGAGTGCGCCATCCTGTGTTTATTACACCTGCTATTAGCTCCCAGCATCTGCTTTTGCATCAGGTAAAACAGGTGCAGCCGCAGGGCTTATTAAGTATGGACAATCGATCTTCGCTTTTCGTTCGCTTAACACCAATACTATCCAGCTAATAGCAGCTTCCGAGGTTTAGTGCCGGTGAAAAAGCGCGGCGGCGTTGAAACACAGGGCTATCCAAGTCATGGCTTCTCTTACAGAATTGCAAGCTTGTACCTAAGGCAGCGCCATGACCTGTACAAAGTGTGTGTGCTGGAGATGGCAGGCTTTCGTCTAAGATGTCTGTTTCTGATTATTGCCTCTAACGATCTATACTTTAAAGTCAGTAGAAGTTTGTCCTGCTTAGGTGAGGTGCTTTTATGGATTTTTCCAATAGAGGTGTGCAGCCAGTACAACTTGTTGTGGCGTGCGGGTCAAGTAACCAGTCACTATCCTTAAACTAACAACAGTTAGTAAAAAACCCCTTTCTGTTATAATTAGACATTATGTAACATGAACATAAAGATGTGTTACATGAATCTTTGTCTATGTAACATGGCATGAAACACGTGTTACAGCAATATAATCACTTTGCCATTTTTGAATTTATATTTGTTTACATGTGAGTGAGTGATTGCTTATTCAAGCGTGGGTAATCTTGTTAATGAAGGTGTTTCGGGGTTTGCATAAAGGTAAAAGGATATTGGTCTTAAGAAAGCAGGATGGGGAACAGGAGAAAAGTCTCTGGTGAGAAAATTTCAGAGTCAGAGGTGCAGGTACTCACCAAATAAGGCTGTTCCAGAAGACAGTGGCCCCATCAGGTTAAAGTTAGTATCAAAAAGGGTGCACTATTGATTTTTACTATGCAGTAGGTGGCGGGGAATGGATAGGAACTAGAAAATTCTGGAGGTGACATGCACAATCTGTCCTGGAAGGGATTTGTGGTTTGCTATCCTGGTAACTAAGTGGTGGGCTGAAGCTAAAAAGCAGGGCCATTCAAGTCGTTCAAACAAAACAATGACAATATGAATAAATTACTACAACAAAACCTGCATAAGATAAAATATGCATTTCTCGGGGTTTGTGTTCAGTGTTTTCTAGTTGAGGTATCCTGGGCATCGGCCGTTGATTCCCCATCTAAAAGCATTGGTATGATTTCCCGTCTGCCTGATAACAGTACCTCCCGGATAGGTAAACAAGGCGCTCCTCAGCAAGCCCTCGTCATTACCGGCAAGGTAATATTAAGTGATGATAACCAGGGGATTCCCGGGGTAAGTGTCTACTTGAAAGGCTCAAGTGTCGGTACAGTTACAGATGTGAATGGAGACTACACCATCAAAGTGCCTGCTCAGGGGGCAGTGTTGGTTTATAGCTTTATAGGGTATGCGCCTAAGGAAGTGACTGTCGGTGATCAAATGATAATCAATGTTACATTATCTGCAGATACCAAGGCTTTGCAGGAAGTGGTAGTGGTGGGGTACGGTGAACAGAGAAAAGAAAGCGTAGTTGCCGCCATTACACAAACGACTGGTAAAGTGCTTGAGCGCGCTGGTGGAGTATCCAACATCGGTGCAGCTTTAACAGGTAACGTACCAGGCGTGGTGACCTCAGCTAGTACAGGGATGCCGGGTGAGGAAGATCCTCGCATTGTTATTCGCGGAAGCAGCTCCTGGAACAACTCCGAACCACTCGTGCTGGTGGATGGCATAGAGCGCCCCATGAGCAGTGTGGACATCACTTCGGTTGAGTCTGTCTCTGTATTAAAAGATGCTTCGGCTACCGCCGTTTATGGCTCCCGGGGAGCGAACGGTGTGGTGCTTATTACCACTAAAAGAGGTCAGGCTGGAAAAGCAATCATCAGGGGGAGGGTAAACACCACCATGAAGGTTCCTTCCAAACTGCCCGGCAAGTACGATTCTTACGATGCATTAAGGATTCGCAACCAGGCAATTGAGAACGAGCTCGGGCTTAAGCCAGGAGCCTGGGGGGATTATCTTCCGCAGGAAATTCTCGACAAGTATCTTTTTCCGGCCAATGAGGAAGAAAGGGCGCAATACCCGAATGTGGACTGGGCAAACACCTTGTTTAAAGACTATGTCATGTCTTATAACGCTAGTGTCAATGTAAGTGGGGGCTCCAAGTTTGTCAAGTATTTTTCCAGTGCTGACTTCCTGCGCGAAGGAGACCTCATGCAGCAATACGATAACAACCGGGGGTACGACCCTGGTTATGGCTTTAACCGGCTGAATGTCCGCAGTAACCTTGACTTTCAGTTAACGCCTTCCACGGTTTTCAAAGCAAATCTGGCCGGTTCGCACGGGGTGAAGAAAAGCCCATGGGGAGCCACCGGTGGGGAATACGGGATGTGGATTGCTGCCTACAGCAACGCGCCCGATGCTTTCTTGCCACAGTATCCGGATGGCTCCTGGGGATATTACGCGCCCAATGAGGGTAAAGCGGAGAACTCGGTAAGAAGCCTGGCGATTAGCGGGATTCAGTACAGAACAACAACACGGCTGAATACGGATTTTACGCTGGAGCAGAACCTGGATATGTTAACCAAGGGGTTGAGCTTCAGGGGGACCCTTGCCCTGGATAATACATTTGTTGAGGCAGATAGAGGGGTAAACGATTTGTACAATGATACCCAAATGTCATGGGTTGATCCTGTTACCGGCCTGATTACCTATAAACAAAGCTATGACCCAAACAACAGGTTTGATTTTCAGGAGGGAGTAAAATGGTCTGCCAGCCCTGGAACTGTTTTAGACAATGCTTCACAACGCAGGCTTTTTTACCAGGCTCAGCTAAACTACAACGTTACCCTTGGGGAGAAGCATAACATCACAGCCATGGGGCTTTTCAACCGGAATGAATATGCCATCGGTAGTCAAGTCCCACAGTATCGGGAAGACTGGGTGTTCCGCGCCACCTACAACTTTGCCGATAAGTACATGCTGGAGTACAATGGGGCCTACAATGGTTCAGAGAAATTTGGTAGAGACTACCGCTTTGCTTTCTTCTCCTCTGGAGGTGTTGGCTGGATGGTTTCCAGAGAAAAATTCATGGAATCCATCTCTTTTCTCGACATGCTCAAACTACGTGCCTCTTATGGAGAAGTTGGTGATGACAATGTGTTCGGACGGTTTCTCTATATGACGCAGTGGGGGTATCAAGGCCGGGCGCGGCTTGGCATATCAGGAGAGCAGGCAGAACAGAGCCCTTATACCTGGTACAGGGAAACTGCTGTTGGGAACCCGGAGGTTCGCTGGGAAAAGGTAAGTAAATACAATGTCGGTCTTGACTTTGGCATTCTGAAAGGGGCAATCGATGGTAGTGTGGATTTCTTTCGCGATGAACGTACTGATATTCTCATAACCAGCGGCAGCAGGGCAATCCCGTCTTATTATGGCACAGTGGCCCCGGTAGCTAATCTTGGAAGGGTTCAAAATCAGGGCTTCGAATTTGTGCTGAACCTGAACCACACCTTCGGGAACGGGGTGAACCTGTGGTCTAACCTGAACATGACGCATGCTAAAAACAAAGTGCTTGATGCTGATGACGCAGGTTTGTTACCGGAGTATCAGAAAAGAGAAGACAAGCAGATCGGGCAGGCTTATGCTCATGTAGGCCATGGTTATTATAACACCTGGGATGAGCTCTATGCAAGCACCATTCACAATACAAATGACAATCAAAAGTTACCCGGAAACTTCCAGATTGTCGACTATAATGCGGATGGGGTGATTGATTCATATGATAATATCCCTTACGGATTTACGGGTACCCCACAAAACACCTACAATACAACTGTTGGTGCTGACTGGAAAGGGTTTAGTGCATTCGTGCAGTTCTACGGTGTGAACAATGTGACACGGCAGGTAGTGCTGACCAGTTTAAGCTCTCAGAACCATGTCGTTTACGAAGAGGGTGGATACTGGTCAAAGGACAACACCGGTGCCGACACTCCTATGCCCCGTTGGCTTTCCACCCCAAGTGGCTATACTAGTGCGCACCGCTATATGTATGACGGTTCTTATCTCCGTCTGAAGAATGCGGAAATCGGCTATTCATTTAATTCTGGTTCGATTAAAAAAATGGGGCTTAATAACCTCCGGATTTTTATAAACGGGAACAACCTCCATGTGTGGACCAAAATGCCCGACGATCGTGAATCTAATTTTGCAGGTACGGGATGGGCCTCACAGGGAGCCTACCCAACTGTAAAGCGATATAACCTAGGTGTTGATCTTACCTTCTAAACAGCATATCATGAAATCATTTATAAAAATTGTTTTAAGGTGCAGTATCGCCTTGAGCCTGGTTCTCACCACATCCTGCGAAGACTACCTTGATGTAACGGATGAATCTGTCATATCGCCCGATGAAGCTTTTGAAAACTTCAATAATTTTCAGGGCTACACGGAAGAGCTTTACCACTGCATCCCTGATTTTACCAATGCCTATTGGACTAATTCATGGAACTGGGGAGAAGACGAAATCCAGTCTTCCGCCCGTGATTTCCATTTTGGTGTTAAGATCGATAATGGAAATTTCTGGGGATGGCAGTCAGAGCATGATGGCTGGCAAGCTGGTTGGATGGACCGAAGGAACACCAATACAAACGATGACCGATTTACAAAGTCTTTATGGCAACTGGGCTGGTACGGGATACGGAAAGCCAACATGGGACTGGAAAACCTTGATAAAATGACGGGCGCTACAGAGGAAGAGCGAAACCTGATCAAGGGGCAGTTGCTGTTCTTTAGGGGTTGGTTCCACTTCCAGTTTATGCAGTACTATGGGGGGCTCCCTTACATTGACTATGTGCTACCCAGCGATGAGAAATTAACACTGCCCCGACTCAGCTATCAGGAATGTGCCGAAAAAGCAGCGCAGGACTTCAGAGCAGCTGCCGACTTATTGCCTGCCAACTGGGACAACACTACTGCCGGCAGAAGAACTTTAGGGAAAAATGACCTGCGTATCAACAAGGTGATGGCGCTGGGCTATCTGGGTAAAAATTACTTGTGGGCAGGCAGTCCGTTGATGAACTTTGAATCGACAGGAAGCAGAAACTATAATCCAGAACTGAGTCAGAAAGCAGCCGCGGCGTTTGCTGAGTTGCTGAATTTAGTTGAAAGCGGGGAAACTACCTATCGGCTGCTTCCTTTCGCGGAGTATTCTAAAAACTTTTATACGATGAGCCAGAACTGGCAAATGCCAGGTGGTACTGAAGCCATCTTCCGTGGGCCTTACTATGGTGCAAATGGGTCGAACTGGGGAACCAGTAAGCAATACCAGCCCGCACCTGTTATTGCCGACGGCGATGTAAAATTTTTGCCAACATCGAATTATGTGAATTATTACGGTATGGCAAACGGGTTACCGATAGGAGATATAACACAGGCTGACACAGAATCAGGGTATGACCCTGAGTATCCTTGGCGTGGCCGTGATCCCCGGTTTTATAATGATATCGTTTTCGATGGAGTAAGAGTGGTGCAGGGATCTATGCCTGACAATGTTCAGCAGGATCGTCACGCTAACCTTCACACGGGGGGGAGCTACAGGAATGTTGGTACCGGAAGCCGTACCGGATACCTGCTTTACAAGTTCATCCCCCTGACAGCTAACAAATACGATAACGGATACGGCTATGGTAACAGCCTTAATATACATATCCCTTGGATGCGGTTAGCTGATATCTATATCATGTATGCAGAAGCTGCTGCGCAGGGATACGGTGCCGCCAATGGCAAAGACCCCAACTACAGCAAGACAGCTGTTGAAGCCATAAATGTTATTCGTGACAGGGCAGGCGTGGGGCACGTGGCCGATAAGTTCCAAGGTTCATTAGATGCCTTTATGGGTGAGGTGAGACGCGAACGGGCAGTGGAACTTGCTTTTGAAGGGCACCGGTTCAATGACCTCCGTCGCTGGTTACTGTTAACCGAAAACCCTTATACGCTCAAAAAATCAATTGAATTTGACAGGGTAGGAGACTTTAACTCAGAAGATCCGAAGCAAAACAGGGTAGTAAACCTGCATGAAGAGGTTATTCTGGAACGCAATTTCAGTAGCAAACACTACTGGTTACCCCTGAAAAATACCGATGTAAACATGTACCTGGAATTTGCGCAAAACCCAGGTTGGTAAAACGGACGATAATTGAAAATGCTTTAGTCTAAAAAGAGGACAAAATGAAATATAAACATATAAGAATGTTTTTGTGTGCTGTGGTGGCTTTTTCTCCGGTGATGCTAAAAGCGCAGACAACCAGTAAGGTTGATATCATGGCCATTATTCGCGGGGCTGAAGGAAAACCCCTTCGAGGTGCCGTAGTTACCAACCTGGCGGATGCCGTCAACACAGTTACGGACTCTCTGGGGACGTTTTCCCTTTTAGTAACTCCCAATTCCATTTTATCGGTGAGTGCTCCCGGATACGAAACATTGTCTGTAGAAGCGACACCTGATTTAAATGAAATATCCCTGGCGTCCGACAAAAGCGCTCAGCCGGTACAGGTGGCTTTCCGGAAAGTCGCCCAAAAGAACCTGCTCGGAGGTGTCTCGGCTGTTAACGTTCCAGGTATCCTGAGAGAAAATTATTTCACCAACAGCTTAGAAGACCTGGAAGCCTACGTAGGAGGCTTTAACGGCGCTAACATATGGGGAATGGACAGCTACCTGGTACTGGTAGATGGGATACCCCGTGATGCCGAAAGTGTGCTGCCCACGGAAATAGAACAGGTAACTTTTCTAAAAGGAGTGTCGGCCGTGGCCCTGTACGGAAGTCGGGCTGCCAAAGGAGTGGTTTATATCAGTACAAAAAGGGGAGAGGCTCAGGATCAGCAAATCAATGTACGGGTAAACGCTGGCGTGTTCGTGCCAAAGAGTTATCCTAAGTACCTTGGCTCCGCGGAATATATGACCCTTTATAATGAGGCGCGCCGCAACGACGGACTGGATGACCTGTATACGGGTGCCACCATTTATAACCATTCCTCCGGAACGAATCCTTACCGCTATCCGAATCTCGATTACTATTCATCGGAGTACCTGCAGGAAACCTACAACCGTTACGATGGTACGGTCGAAATTTCGGGAGGTAACCAGCAAGCCCGCTACTACACTAACGTGGGTTTCAATTCTGCAGGTTCTCTTTTGAATTTTGGTGAGGCAAAAAACAACGGGAATGAACGCTTCAACATCCGCGGAAACGTGGACATTGATCTGAATAAGTATATCTATGCGAAGGTAGATGCCGCAGCCATTTACAATAGTGGGCGGGGCGTAAACACCAACTATTGGACTGGTGTTGCCTCCCTTCGTCCGCACCGGTTCTCACCACTTATCCCTGTCAGCATGATAGAAGAGAGCGATGAGACTTCGTGGCAACTGGTAAACAATAGCAACAACCTAATAGATGGCAAATATCTTCTCGGTGGAACCCAGTTAGACCAAACAAACCCCTTTGCGTCCATCTATGCCGGAGGGAATAATAAGTATACCAGCCGTCAGTTTCAGTTTAACACGGGAGTGGGTGCAAATTTAGAAAATGTGCTGAAAGGGCTGTCCTTCCTGTCAAACTTTGGAGTGGATTACTCCACCTCCTATAACCAGTCTTTCAATAATAACTATGCCGTGTATGAAGCGGCATGGAACAACTACGCCGGATACGACCAGATCAGTAGCCTCACAAAATATGGTGAGGATTCAAAAACAGGTGTTCAGAACATTAGTAACAGCTGGTACCGCCAAACAATTGCCTTTTCAGGGCAATTCAACTACCTGGCCTCAGTGAACGAGAACCACCATATTTCCGCTATGCTGATAGCGAATGGGTATCAACAGTCAGTGTCGGAGGTGTACCACAAAACAAGCAATGCAAACCTGGGGCTGCATTTAGGTTACAACTACCTGGATAAGTACTATGTTGATTTTAATGGCGCGATGGTGCACTCTGCCCGATTACCGGAAGGTAACCGCCAGGCTTTTTCGCCCACCCTCGCGCTGGGCTGGCGCATCAGTGAAGAAGGCTTCATGGAGGATTTACCTGCAGTTGACAACCTGAAGTTATCGGTATCGGGAGGCGTATTGCATACTGACCTTAACATACCCGGTTACTATTTGTATCAAAGCATATACACACAGACAGACGGGGCATGGTACAGTTGGAGAGACGGTGCCCTTAACCGGACCACGGACTCAAGGCGTGGAGAGAACCCTAATCTCACTTTCTCTAAAAGAGAAGAAGTCAATGTTACCCTGGAAGGATCTTTTCTTAAAAGACTGTTAACGTTCGAAGGGTCCCTTTTTGCGAACAGGATAACGGGTAATGCTGTGCAGGCTTCTGTTTTATATCCGAGCTACTTTTCTACAGGCTGGCCGAATTCTTCCTTTATTCCCTACATCAACTATAACGATGACCAGCGGCTGGGCTTTGACTTCAATGTTAATTTGAACAAACGCATGGGGGAGATAGACTGGACATTAGGGATGGCAGCAACTTACTATAGAACTGAAGCCACCAAGCGTGCAGAAATGTACGAAAATGAATACCAGAGCAGACAGGGCAGACCGCTGGACGCAATTTGGGGACTTAGAAGCGATGGGTTCTTTATGAGTCAGGAAGAAATAGACGGTTCACCTACTCAGGCATTCGGCCAGGTGAAACCGGGAGATATCAAATACTTTGATCAGAACGGTGACGGTGTCATCGATTCCCAGGATGAGGTTTACCTCGGAAAAGGTGGTTGGTACGGAGATCCTCTTACATTGGGTCTTAACCTGACTGCTAAGTGGCGAAACCTGACTTTCTTGGCCTTGGGTGTTGGCCGCTTTGGCGCGCACGCCCAGAAAAACAACTCCTACTTCTGGGTAGACGGAGAGGATAAATATTCGGAAGTGGTACGCGAGCGGTGGACCGAAGGAACCATGAACACGGCAACGTACCCACGCCTGACGACACTGAACAGTGACAACAACTTCCGCTCTTCCGACTTCTGGCTTTACAGCACAAACCGGTTTGACCTGGCTAAAGTGCAGGTGTCCTATGATCTTCCTGAACGCATACTGCAGAACACCTTTATTCATGAATGGGGTGTGTATCTGAGTGGTTCCAACCTGCTTACAGTTTCTCCGGAACGTGAAGTGTTGGAGTTGAATGTCGGAAGCTCTCCTCAGACACGGTTTTACAATTTCGGGGTTAAAGCATTATTCTAATAGGTATTTGAACATTCAAGAATATGAAAAAGAGATTACTGTTATTTTTATCGGTCGCCTTGATGGTAAGCAGCTGCGAGGATATGTTTGAACCCAGCATAGAAAACCTACGGGGCCTTGACGATATGTATGAGGAGGCAGAGTATGCCCAGGGATTTCTTCTGAACGGCTATGCTCGTATCCCGACCAACGGATGGTCCTTCAGTGATATGGCCACGGATGATGCTGTCAGCAACAACAGGAGTAACAACTATTTGAAAGTAGCCACCGGGCAGTGGACAGCTAATAACAACCCGTTTGATCAGTGGAGCAATTCCAAAGCAGCCATTCAATATCTGAATATCCTGCTTCAGGAAGGAGACAAAGTGGCTTGGGCCAAAGATGAGAATGTAAGCCAAATGTTTAAGGACCGCATGAAAGGTGAAGCGTACGGGTTACGGGCACTCTTCATGTTTCATTTGTTGCAGAACCATGGAGGGTGGAGTCAAAGCGGTGAATTGTTAGGTGTTCCGATTGTATTGGAACCCGAGAACAAGGACTCAGACTTCAATAAACCGCGGGCAACATTTGAGGAATGCATGCAGCAGATTTACAGCGATGTGAAGAAAGCAGAAGAACTTCTTCCTCTGGATTTTGAGGGTATATCAGACGAATCGGAACTGCCTGCTAATTACAGCGGTAACATGGACGACTACAACCGCGTGTTTGGCCAGTACGCACGCCAGCGTATGACAGCCCGTATCGCGAAGGCAGTCAGAGCGCAAGCCGCTTTGTTGGCTGCAAGCCCTGCCTATAACACAGGTAACAGTACTACCTGGGCTGATGCTGCAAACTACGCAGGGGAAGTGCTGGATCTGAATGGAGGTGTAAATGGACTGGACCCTAATGGTTCGACCTGGTACTCCAATGTTGCAGAAATTGCTGGTTTGGCCGCAGGTATCAATCCTCGTGAGATTCTTTGGAGAAGCGATGTCTCTGAAGATAATGATCTGGAACGACAGCATTTCCCCCCTACGCTGTATGGAAACGGACTGTTGAATCCCTCTCAAAACCTGGTGAATTCCTTCCCGATGGCAAACGGCTATCCCATTACAGATGCGTCCAGCGGGTTTGATCCTTCGGCACCATACACCAACCGTGATCCGCGTTTACAGCGCTACATACTGGTGAACGGAGGCACGGCCGGACCAGGTAATTCCAACATCATCACGGCAGTGGATGGTACTACCAATGATGCCCTTAACAGGGTAGAAACATCCACACGCACAGGATACTACATGCGAAAGCTACTTCGCCAGGATGTGAACCTTAACCCGACAACGACGAACAGGCAAAAGCACTATAAGCCCCGCATTCGTTACACGGAGCTCTACCTTGCCTATGCCGAAGCTGCCAATGAAGCCTGGGGGCCGATGGGCACGGGTGCTTTTGGGTTTTCTGCCTATGATGTCATAGCCGCTATCCGCAAGCGTGCTGGTATTGCCCAACCTGATGCTTACCTGGAGTCTGTTCAGTCAGACAAAGAGGCCATGCGGGCGCTTATCAGAAACGAACGCAGGTTAGAGTTGTGCTTTGAGGGTTTTCGCTTTTGGGATTTGCGCCGATGGAACGAAGACCTTACGGAAACAGCCAGGGGTGTTCGGATCGAAAACGAAAACCATGAGACGATACCAGTAGAGGCCAGGGTGTATGGAAGCTATATGAATTATGGCCCTCTCCCATACAGCGAAGTCTTGAAATTCGACGCGCTTTCTCAAAATGTGGGATGGTAACAGAAGTTGAAGTTTATTCCAATTACCTACTAAATCAGAATTAAAATAAGGAATGATGAAAAATATATGCTTTGGGCTTTTGCTCTTACTAGCCACCCTGTCTTCATGTGAAAACAAAGAATGGGTGTTCCCGGATTACGAATACCAGTCAACCTATTTCGCTTATCAGTATCCTGTGCGCACCATCGTCTTGGGGGAGGACATTTTTGACACTTCACTTGACAATGAGCACAAGTTCAAGGTAATGGCTACGACAGGAGGTGTTTACGACAATTCAAAAGATGTAACCATTGATGTAGTGGTGGATAACACACTGGCTGAAGGCTTGCTTTTCACAGAGGGGGGAACGGAAGTTCTGCCTTTGCCCAGTAACTACTATACATTGGCATCAGACAAGATTGTCATTCCAAAGGGGGAACTGATAGGCGGGGTTGAAGTACAACTCACCGATGCCTTCTTTGCTGATCCGCTGGCTCTAAAGAACACTTATGTTCTTCCGATGTACATGACGAATGTCGTGAATGCAGATTCTATTTTGTCAGGTAAGCCATTGGTTGAAAACCCAAGAAGGGTGGTTGCAACAAATTGGAGTGTCGCTCCGAAAGATTACGTCTTGTATGCGGTAAAGTATGTAAACCCATGGCACGGGATATACCTTCGCAGAGGCAAAGATGTAATAGCAGGGAAGAATGAAGATAGATCACTGGACCAGACTATTGTCAGACAAAAACAATATGTGGAGCAAGATGAAGTCATCAAGTTAGCGACTCAGTCATTAGGTGAGGTAGAGTTGCCGCTGGTATTTAAGAACAGCGAGGGAGAGAATATCGATGCGACCCTACTGCTGCACTTTGATGAGCAAGGTAACATTACAGTACGAGCCGGTTCAGAGGGTTACACAGCTACTGGTAGCGGAAAGTTTGTGAAAAGAGGAGAAAAGAATAGCTGGGGCAGTAAAGACCGCGACGCCATCTATCTGCAATATGAGGTTGATTTAGAGGAGATGCACGTTGCCTCTACCGATACCTTGGTGTTGCGGGATCGCGGGGTCGCCATGGAAACATTCTCTCCGGTAATCAAATAATTTTTATGTAGTTAGAACAAAACCATATGAGACAATTATATAAAATTTTGCTTTGCGTTTCTGGTTTAGCGATGGTAACGGCTTGTGACGATGATGATCCGCTGGATTTCCACGTTGATAAACCAGTAGAGTTTGCATTGCAGGAGGAGATTAATGCCTATGCAGATCTTAAAACCTATGTAGACCGGGAAGCCAATCCAGCTTTTAAGTTAGGCGCGGGTGTGTCCTTGTCCGGCTACACGCAGAAAGGTGTCATGTACAGGCTTGTTAACAGTAATTTCGATGAAATTACTTTGATGAACGGGATGAGTCATGGGGCAATCGTTCAGGCAGACGGCAGCCTGAACCTTAATAATGTGAATGGTTTGCTGACTACAGCTGAAAAGGCGGGCACTACAATTTACGGTCACACACTTGGCTGGCATCGTAATCAGAATGCTGCTTACCTGAACGGCTTACTTTCTCCCCTGATTGTGGAGTCGCCCCCCTTTGCCAACTCCTTGGATGTTTCTGGCCTTACAGCAGGAACTTTGGAAGGATGGACAAATACAGGTGGAGGAGCAAGCGCATCGGTAGTGGAAAATGAAGGAATGGGCGGTGGAGTAAAAGCCGTGAAACTGACTTCGGGTGCCGGCTCATCTGCACCGGAGGACTTGCAACTGGTAACTCCGGAAATCCCGGTGGTGCCAGGGCATGAATACGAGATTGTTTTTTACCTTAAGTCAGATGTTCCCGGAGAAGGTCGTATCACTTTTGAAGGATTGATGAATAATACGCCACAGAAAGACTGGATGAATACCGGCGAGGAAACGGAAACCTTTACCACCAATCTCGGCTGGAAGGAAATTAGGTTCAGGATCAGTGATTTTGAGGGCGAATCCATCAAAATCCGGTTTGACCTGGGCTATGTTCCCAATGTAACCTATTACCTGGATGTCAATAACCTTTATGTGTATGATACACAAGGTGACCCTATCAAAAATAACCTGATTGCAAACGGCGACTTTGAGTCAGGAACTGGCTGGGGAGGCTGGGGTAACAGCTCCACAAGAGGTGTGACAGAAGATGGCCAGGGTGCCGGTAATGAAGGTCGGGCCTTCTATGTTACGAATCCATCCACTACCAGTGGTTACTGGGAAGTTCAGACATCCTACGAGCTACCCGAGCCGCTGGAGAATGGAGAAACCTATAACCTGAGCTTCTGGGTAAAAGGCGATGCAGAAGGCATTATCAGGCCTGAGTTGCAGAGCCCTAATTATTCTTCGGATGGCTTTGGAATGGTGAATGTGACAAAGGAATGGAAACTCGTGAACATTTCCACAACCGCAACGGCAGCTGACAGAAGCCGCTTTGTCATAAGTTATGGTGAGTTTGCCGGAACGGTTCATCTTGATAATGTCAGTCTGAGCAGTGCTTCTTTATCCGGAGGCACAACTACGGTGGTCCAAAGAACCCCGGAAGAAAAAGAAGCAATAATTGCCGGGCAGTTGGAGCACTGGATTTCTGGCATGGTCACCAATAGTGCCCCCTATGTAAAAGCATGGAATGTAGTGAACGAACCCATGGATGAGGCAAAACCAAATGAACTTAAAACAGGGATAGGCAGAACTGGTTTAGCTGCGGATGAATTTTATTGGCAGGACTACCTTGGAAAGGATTATGGCGTAAAGGCCTTTCAGTTAGCCAGGAAGTATGGAAATGAAAATGATCTGTTGTTTATCAATGACAACAACCTCGAGTCTAACCTGGATAAATGCCGTGGGTTAATTGAATATGTGACCTATTTGGAAAGCAAAGGGGCAAGAGTGGATGGAATAGGAACCCATATGCACCTTAACTTGAATTCGGATAAGGAGCAAATTGCAGAGATGTTCCAGCTGCTGGCCAATACAGGAAAGCAAATAAAGGTATCTGAGTTAAACGTCGCGGTAGGGGTGACGACAGACGCAGCCACGGAAGAGGATTACAGAGCTCAGGAAGAGATGTACCAGTATGTGGTAGGGAAATACCTGGAAATTGTTCCTGCCAGTCAGCGCTATGGCATAACCGTATGGAGCCCGACAGACAGTCCTAAAACTGCTTCCTGGCGTGCCAATGAGCCGGTTGGGCTTTGGACAGAGGGTTTTGTCCGGAAACCAGCTTATCCAGGAGTTGCCAAAGGGCTAAGTGGAGCGAAATAGGCGATTCTTATTACATACAACAGGTTAAGGTGGGGCAAGAGACTTTACAATTTTGGTTTTTGCGTTCATATAAACAACAAAAAACCCAATTGGAAACGTCTCTGCCTATCCTTCTATTGCTGTTGTCTTAAGAGCGGACTCTTTCAGCCAAGCTTTCTCAACTGGGAAAGTTTGTTTTGGCTACATCCAGCTAAAATGTTACATGGGAGCAAGTATATGTTACAATCCATTCTATCAATGTAACATGATGTAAAACGCCTGTACCACAAACAGGTATACTTTCTTTTACTAATTATATAAATTTGTTAATCTGGATTTATATTAATATTTGTTCAAGTTTGGGCGTTGTTATGTTAGTTAGACGCAGTAGTTAAACATACTGGAATGGCATAGAACTAGATAGTGCAGCTATGTTTCTGCACACTCCGAAGGGCCGAATAATTTAGGAATGATGAAAAGAGGAATATTAAATAAATCAATAGTAGCTATTCTTGGAGTTGTTCTTCTCTGTGGCGGCTGTAAGGTCGCCAACACAGGTGCTGCTGAAACCAATACCGCCGAACTAACGCTCAAGGACGCCTACAAAAACAAGTTTTACATTGGTACAGCGCTCAACACCCAGCAGATTACAGGCCAGGACACGGCAGCCATCAAGGTGGTGAAGCAGCATTTCAATGCGGTTGTTGCCGAGAACATCATGAAGAGTGGGTTGATCCAAGCAAGAGAGGGTGAATTCCGATTTGACCTGGCTGACCAGTTTGTGGCGTTCGGTGAGCAGAACAACATGTACATCAACGGACATACGCTCATCTGGCACTCGCAGCCGCCACGTTGGTTCTTCACCGACAGCCTGGGCAATGATGTGTCGCGTGAAGTGATGATCCAGCGCATGAAAGACCACATCTACACTGTTGTCGGCCGTTACAAAGGGCGGGTGAACACTTGGGATGTGGTGAATGAGGCTATCATGGACGACGGGTCTTGGAGGAAAACTAAGTTCTATGAAATCATCGGTGAAGATTTTGTAAAGCTGGCCTTCCAGTTTGCCCATGAGGCCGACCCTGATGCAAAGTTGATGTACAACGACTACTCTATGGCCCTGCCAGGCAGAAGAAACGGTGTGGTGGCCATGGTAAAGGATCTGCAGCAGCAGGGTGTGCGGATAGACGGGATCGGCATGCAGGGCCATATAGGCTTAGACCATCCCTCCCTCGAGGAGTTTGAAAAGAGTCTTCTTGCCTTTTCTGACCTGGGGCTGGAAGTTTCCATTACCGAGCTGGACCTCTCTGCGCTTCCTTCTCCAAGACGGAATGTAGGGGCCGATGTGGCTACCAGTTTTGAATACCAGCAAAGCTTGAACCCATATACCGAAGGACTTCCTGATTCCGTGACGGAGGCATTCAACGCACGTTATGTGGATTTCTTTAAGCTCTTTTTAAAGCATCAGGATAAGATTACCAGGGTGACACTTTGGGGCGTAAACGATGGGCAATCCTGGAAAAACAACTTTCCTGTCAGAGGCAGGACAGACTATCCCCTGCTTTTCGACAGAGAAAATCAACCAAAGTCCGTCGTTAAGGCTCTTATTCAGGTTGCTCAATAAAAAGATTATCATGAGTTCAGAAGGTGTAAAAAGATCATTTCAGCTTTTGTTTTTTTTATTTACCCTAATGCCATGCCTGGCACAGGCACAAAACGGCACAGTCAAAAGTCCTGACGGACAACTCCAGGTAGAGGTGTTCCTGCAAAGTGGGCAGCCTTTTTATCGTGTCTCGTTTAAAGGTGAGGCAGTCATGGAGGATTCTCCTTTAGGGCTGGTCACCAACCTCGTTGATTACTCCAAAGAACTGACATGGGAAGGCACAGAGCAGGAAGCTATCGAGGAAACATATAGGCAGGATAAGATAAAGCAATCCGAAATTCAATACCAGGCCAATAAACTGGTTTGCGCCTTAAAAAACAAAGACGGCAAACAGCTGAAGGTTGAGTTTAGAGTCAGCAATAATGACATAGCCTTTCGGTATGATATCCCGGCATCCGGAGAGCCGCTGGCCCTTGTTGTGGAGAGGGAGGCAACCGGGTTCAATTTACCGCAGGGCGCGAAGGGATTTCTGTCACCGCAGTCGAAGAGCATGGTTGGCTTTGCACGGACAAAGCCCAGCTATGAAGAGGGATATCAGATAGAACAGGACATGGCAGCTCAATCAGCAAACGGACTGGGCTATACCTTTCCATGCCTCTTTCAGATTGGCGAAAAATGGGCGATGATTTCTGAAACCGGTGTGCGGGGGCTTTACTGCGGTTCTCATTTAAGTGATCCGACGCCTGATGGAATCTATACCATTGCATTTCCTGACGAGACAGAGAACAACGGATTCGGAAGCACTGGCGCAGCCATCGGCCTGCCAGCCACAACTCCCTGGCGAACCATTACCGTTGGGCAGGGCCTGAAGCCCATTGTAGAAACAACCATTCCCTACGATGTGGTAGAACCCCTGTACGAGCCTTCTGTAGACTATGCGTACGGCAAAGGAACGTGGAGCTGGATTATGTGGCAGGACCAGAGCATGAAGTATGAGGACCAGGTTACATATGTTGATTTGGCGGCGAACTTAGGATACGAGTTTATTTTAATAGATGCGCTGTGGGATCAGCGCATTGGCTATGAGCGCATGGAGGCGTTGATTGAATATGCACGGACCAAAAATGTAGGGGTTTTCCTCTGGTACAACTCCAACGGTGTAGTTAATGATGCTCCCCAGACTCCCATCAACAAAATGAACACGGCCATCGCCCGGAAAAAGGAAATGTAGTGGATGAAGAAAAATGGTGTAAAGGGCATCAAAGTGGATTTCTTCGGAGGCGATAAGCAAGAGACCATGCGTTTATATGAGGATATCTTATCAGATGCCAATGATTATGGTTTGATGGCGGTTTTTCATGGGACGACGCTGCCGCGCGGGTGGGAACGCATGTTTCCTAACTATGTGGGAAGTGAAGCTGTTCTGGCATCTGAGAACCTGATGTTCAGCCAGCGAGCCAATGATATGGAGGCATTGCATGCCACCCTGCATCCATTTATAAGAAATGCCGTGGGCAGCATGGAATTTGGCGGTGTGGTTTTAAACAAGCGCTATAACCGGACCAATGACGGAGGAAATTACAGGAAAACAACCGACGTATTTCAGCTGGCCACTGCCATCCTTTTTCAGAACCCGGTACAGTTTTTTGCCCTGACGCCCAATAACCTGAGCGACGCCCCGGATTTCGCAATTGATTTTATGAAGCAGGTACCTACTACATGGGATGAGACTATGTTCATCGACGGGTATCCTGGTAAGTATTGTGTCCTGGCCCGACAGCACGGAGATAAATGGTATGTAGCAGGGGTTAATGCCCTTTCAGAACCTGTTAAGTTAAAAATAAGTGTACCTATGCTTTCTGGAAAAGAGGTAAAGCTGTATGGAGACCGTAAAGACGGAACCAGCTATATGAAACGGGTGAAGGTTAATAAAAAAGGAGAGCTGGCAATTGAGATTCAGTCGCAGGGTGGCGTGGTTTTAGAGCAATAGTTATTCCTGGAGAGCTACAACATGGAAAATTGATTTTAGCGATGCCCTAACCTAAACGAATGGCTGAAGCAGAGAGATGTTGCATTCCCTGGAAGTTCGCCTACCCCTCTGAACCAGAAGTCACACTTTGTTTTAGTGCAGGTCCGGACGGGACCTTTGGAATAAGTAGCCATTCGAAACCGTCATACCCGTTCAGTATGAAAGCAAGAGGATAACAATTTTTTAAGGATAGTTATACCTTATAGAAAGCGAATGATGCCAATGATAAAAAAGCTTTTGCAATTTAGTTTATTAGCCCTTGTTTACCTGTTCATGGCATTGCCTTCGCAAGGGCAAGGTGCACAGAACCCCATCATTCATGCCGATGTCCCTGACATTGCCTTGATTAGGGTAGGGGATACGTACTATATGAGCAGCACCACCATGCACATGAGCCCGGGGTTGCCCATCATGAAGTCCAAAGACCTTGTCAACTGGGAGCTGGTGAATTATGCCTACGACACCCTGGGAGACGTGGACGCATTGAATCTGACCAATGGGGAAAGTGCCTATGGCAAAGGCTCCTGGGCCAGCAGCCTCCGTTTTCATAACGACACCTACTATGTGACCACCTTCGCCCAAACTACCGGGAAGACATATATTTATTCGACGAAGGACATCGAAAAAAGCCCCTGGAAAGTCCATTCCTTCGAACCTTCCCTTCATGACCATACTTTGTTTTTCGAAGATGACGGCCGCGCTTACATGATCTGGGGCGGCGGGCAGTTAAAGATGGTAGAGTTGAAGGAAGACCTTTCAGGAACAAAGCCAGGTACGGAAAGGGTCCTGATAGAAAATGCAACGGCACCTGCTGGCCCCAATGTAGGGCTGCCTGCCGAAGGGTCCCAGCTTTTTAAGGTGAATGGGAAGTACTACCTGTTTAATATCGCCTGGCCCAAAGGCGGAATGCGCACCGTTATCGTTCACCGGGCGGATAGGCTAACAGGTCCTTACGAAAGCAGAGTGGCCTTCGAGGATAAAGGTGTGGCGCAGGGAGGACTGATTGATACACCCAATGGCGATTGGTACGCTTACCTGTTCCGCGATTATGGCGCGGTCGGGCGCATCCCATACCTTGTTCCGGTAAAATGGGAGGCTGGCTGGCCCGTAATCGGTATGGATGGCAAAGTGCCTGATGAACTAAGTCTTCCTGCCAGCAAGGGCCTGATGCCAGGTGTTGTGGCATCCGATGAGTTTACGCGCGAAAAAGGGGAGCCTGCATTGCCCTTAGTTTGGCAGTGGAACCACAATCCTGTGGATGAGCTTTGGTCGGTTACGGAGCGGAAAGGCCATCTGAGGTTGAAAGCCGGGCGCGTCGATAAGGACTTTTTGCAGGCCAGAAATACCTTAACGCAGCGGACTATTGGGCCTGAAAGCGCTGGTTCAACAGCAATCGATGTGTCGAACATGAAGGCGGGTGATTTTGCCGGTCTTGCCCTTCTGCAGCAACAGTACGGATTGGTTGGAGTCACATATGAGAAGGGCGCTACATCCATTGTGATGGTCAGTGCCGAGACAGGCAGCCCGGTAGTAGCGGAAAGTGTGCCGCTCAAACAGAAAAAGGTATACCTGAAAGCTGAAGGAGATTTCAATGATCGCAGGGATGTGGCCACTTTCTATTATAGCCTGGATGGCAAAACATGGAAGAAAATTGGTTCACAGCTGAAGATGGCTTACACCTTACCACACTTCATGGGGTATCGTTTCGGGCTGTTCAATTATGCCACTAAAACGCCAGGCGGCTATGTGGACTTTGACTATTTCCACATCGATGACCGGATTGCCAACACAAGTAAAGCGCAGGCAGCAGAATAGAAACAAGACGGATTATGATGATGCGGAGCGCATCTTCCAGGAAGGAGATGAAGTAGTTTGATTAAACTTTTCCTGCGCTTTTAAGACATAAGCAATTTCAAAAACCTGAACTCAATAAAAATCAACAGTTATAAATTAAAGATGAATAGAATTAAGTTTAGAATTACTCCATTAGGAAACAGGCAGTTTGTGCTACTGTGTGTTTTCATGACATTATTTTCTTTTATGGGATTAGAGGTGAATGGCCAGACAAAGGTGAAAATGGCAAAGAATGCTCCCGTATTCTCCAACTTTGTATATGAAGGAAATGACCAGGTATACAATAACAATCCTTTGAAGGAAGGTGAGTTCTATAATCCCATTTTGCAGGGCGCTTATCCCGATCCGGCAATTACCCGCAAAGGCGGTGATTACTATATGGTGCACTCATCCTTTGCCATGTTTCCCGGAGTTCCGATTTTCCACTCCAGGGATTTGGTTAACTGGACGCAGATTGGGCATGTGTTGGACCGTACTTCGCAGTTGAATGTGCACGATACAGGAATCAGCGCTGGGGTATATGCACCGGATATAGAGTATAATCCGAACAATGACACTTTCTACATGATCACGACAGCATTTGCTGGAGGGCTGGGAAATATTGTCGTAAAAACGAAAGATCCCTTACAAGGCTGGAGCGAGCCGAACAAGCTACAATTCGACGGAATCGACCCCTCTCTTTTCTTTGATGACAACGGGAAAGCCTATGTGGTGCATAACGATGCCCCGGATAAAGGGAAAGAACTTTATGAAGGGCACCGGGTGATCAAGATTTGGGAGTATGACCTTGAAAAGGACCAGGTAGTTGCCGGGACCGACAAGATTATAGTTGACGGCGGGGTTGATATTGAAAAAAAACCAGTCTGGATTGAGGCCCCTCATATCTACAAAAAAGACGGGCGTTATTATTTGATGTGTGCCGAAGGCGGTACGGGTGGAAACCACAGCGAAGTTGTTTTTGTAAGCGATGACCCTAAAGGTCCTTATACACCTGCACAGAATAACCCCATTCTGACTCAAAGATATTTAGACCCCAATCGTCCAAACAAGGTGGACTGGGCCGGGCATGCCGATTTAGTTGAAGGGCCTGATGGCAGATACTATGGTGTGTTTCTTGGTATCCGTCCAAATGAAAAGAATAGGGTTAACATTGGTCGCGAAACTTTTATCCTGCCTGTTGATTGGTCAGGTGACTTCCCTGTTTTCATCAATGGTCTTATACCTATAGAACCAAAGTTGAAAATGCCAGAAGGGGTTGAAAACAAAACCGGCGAAGAAGGTTACTTTCCCAACGGCAATTTCACATTCATAGATAACTTTTCTTCTGAGAAGCTGGATCATAGGTGGATTGGTTTAAGAGGACCCCGTGAAGATTTTATATCATCAACAAAGAAAGGATTGAAGATAAATCCGTTCCCGGTGAATATCAAGGAAATTAAACCTACTTCAACGCTCTTTCACCGGCAACAGCACAATACTTTCACTTATACTACAACGCTTGATTACAGGCCGGCCTCAGAAAAGGATTTGGCCGGTATTGTGGCTTTGCAAAGCGAAAGTTTCAATTATGTTTTTGGTATTACCAAAAAAGACAAGGATCACTATGTTGTGTTGCAAAGAACAGAAAAGGGGCAATCTAAAATTATTGCCAGCAGCAAAATAGATGTTAGAAAGCCTATACGGCTACAGGTTAAGGCAGATGAAGATGACTACCAGTTTAGCTATTCAACGAATGGAACCGATTTCGTGAATTTGGGAGGCACTGTTTCAGGTGATATCCTGTCGACTAATGTTGCGGGAGGTTTTACTGGTACTTTGCTTGGGCTGTACGCCACTTCTGCAAACGATGCTTTCCCCCAGTAAGAGACTTTCATAATATTAAGACTTTACTTCAACTGAGGCGCACATTGAAATTACTACTTCACTGTGCGCCTCAGTTTTAGAGTAACATAGGTAAACATATAGAATAAACGGAACAGAAGGAATAAACGGTCTGTGTATGGTGTCCAAAGAAGATAAGAATGTTATTAGGTTTGGACTGGCAGATATTCGCCAGTAGATGGTAATGTTGTATCAATCAGCTTCTTATATCAAAATAACAGGCATATACAGAGCAACCTGTGAAAAATACTTTAGCTGGAGGTCACGATGTTGATGGAAGTTAGGAATTCCTTGGGAAAGACTATTCATAAGATTGAGCATGAAGAAGAGATTGGCATCGTGGAAGCCGTCTGGTATAGCGCAGCCTCTCAGGAGGACCTCAAACAGGCGCTATCGTTTGGGCTCATGGTACACGAGCAGACGCACTGCCCCTACAGGCTGGAAGACATAACCAGTCTCTCAGGCCTTTGGGCTGATTTGGGAGCGTGGTTAGAAGAAGACTGGCTGCCTTGTGCCTGTCGCGCTGGCATACGGTATGTAGCCTACATAGCTAGCCTCAGCTCTTCTGGTGAAGCAGCAGGGGCGGCACACCCCCTTGATAGCATAGGCTCTCTGATAGAGGTGCGCTTCTTCACGGACAGAGAGAATGCCCTGAACTGGCTCAAGAACAAACAAACTGGAGGCTTGTGAAGAATGTATTCTCTGTCATCTTTCTGCGTTACAGGAAATACAAGTCATCCATAGATAGAATTGATTTTTCAGCATCGCTAAACCACCGGCCAGCTTATACACGTGGACGGAGGCTATGTACACCTGGATCGGGCAATGGTAAATGCTTGAAGCAACCTATAACATCAAAGTATATGAAAACATTAGTATGTACTACACCAGGAACATTAGCGTATGGGGCAGCAGCAAAGCCAGAGCTAACCAAAGGCAACGCGATCATTAAAATCAAGCGGATTGGCATCTGCGGTACTGACCTTCATGCTTTTGAGGGGACGCAGCCATACTTTGAGTATCCGCGCATACTGGGGCATGAACTCGCCGGAGAGTTAGTTGATTTTGACGATGCACCAGGCTTCAGGAAAGGAGAAGCGGTCACTTTTATTCCTTATTACAACTGCGGCGTTTGTATTGCCTGCCGCTCCGGTAAACCCAATTGCTGCACAAAAATGCAAGTGTGCGGGGTGCATGTTGATGGCGGCATGGCAGAATATCTTACAGTACCCTCCAGTTCCCTTGTGCACGGAGGCAGTTTGTCTTATGACGCTTTAGCACTGGTGGAGCCTTTAGCCATAGGGGCACATGCTGTCAGAAGGGCCGGAATACAGCCCGGTGAACATGTGTTAGTCGTAGGTGCCGGCCCTATTGGCCTGGGGATCATGGAGCTGGCACGAATCGCTGGAGCTACTGTTATTGCGATGGATATAAATGAAACACGCCTTGCTTTCTGTAAAGAGAAGCTCGCGATACCTTATATCATCAATGCCAATGGTCATGATATAATGGAGCAGTTGTCGGAAATTACAAATGCGGACATGCCCACCGTTGTTATGGATGCGACAGGAAGCAAGCAAGCCATTCAGAGCTCTTTTCAGTATATGGCACATGGCGCCCGGTATGTACTGGTAGGCTTACAGAAGGGAGAGGTCTGCTTTAGCCATCCTGAGTTTCATAAGCGTGAGGCTACTTTAATGAGCAGCCGCAACGCCACGCGCGAAGATTTCAAGAAGGTGATTTCGTCTATGGAAAATGGGTTGATTGACCCAGAGGCATACATTACACATCGGGTACGTTTTGATCAGGTACAGCATGATTTTAACTCCTGGCTCAAACCTGAGACTGGAGTCATAAAGGCGATGGTTGAGTTGGAATGATATACTTAAGAATTTTGGATAAACTCATTCAAGCATCTTCGTGATAAGTAGCGCTTATTGAAGGTCAGTAAGCTGCAGGTAGCATATGATTAGAAATCTTAAAGCTATAAACAAGGATGAGAGAATCACAAAGAAAGATGATGAGAGGATTCTTATGTTGTCTGCTGTTTAGTCTGACGTTCCTGGCTAACGCATTTGCGCAACAGGATGCCCCCCTGAGGCTGTGGTACACACAGCCGGCAGAGAAGTGGGTGGAGGCCCTGCCGGTCGGAAACGGGCGCCTGGGCGCCATGGTTTTTGGTGACCCCGCGAAGGAAGTGATTCAGCTGAATGAGAACACGGTCTGGGCCGGACAGCCCAACCGCAATGACAACCCTCAGGCAAGGGAAGCCCTACCTGAAGTCCGGAGACTGATTTTTGAGGGGAAGTATAAGGAAGCCCAGCAACTGGCAAACCAGAAGTTCATCAGCAAAACATCGCACGGAATGCCCTACGAGACCGCAGGCAACCTGAAGCTCTCGTTTGCCGGCCATGAAAACTACACAAACTACCACAGGGAGCTGGATATTGAGAATGCGGTGGCAACCTCCAGTTACCGTGTCAACGGGGTGAACTATAAAACAGAGGTGTTTTCCTCTTTTCCGGACCAGGTCATCGTCTTTCGTATGTCGGCGGATAAACCCGGTGCTATAAGCTTCTCCGCTACGATGGACAGACCTGCAAATGCCGAAGTCTCCACTAGGGGCGGTGACGAACTCGTGCTAGCAGGGAGAACAGGCAGTCATGAGGGGGTGGAAGGAAAGGTGCAATTCCAGGCCAAGGCCAGAGTCCAGCACACCGGGGGAACAGTAAAAGCTATGGAGACTGGTTTGCATGTGGAGCAGGCGGACGAAGTCACCATCTACATCTCCATCGCATCTAATTTCAACAACTACAAAGATATTAGTGGTGATGCGGCAGCGCGGGCAGATGCTTACCTGCAAAAGGCACTGAATAAGAATGCGGAGGCGATTTATCGGGATCATGTGGCTGACTACAGGCGATATTTTGACCGGGTGAGCCTCGACTTAGGCGAAACGGATGCCGTAAACCTGCCCACTGACCAGAGGGTAGCGCAGTTTAAAAAAGGAAATGACCCGGGTTTGGTAGCCCTTTATTTTCAGTTTGGCCGGTATTTGTTAATCTCTTCTTCAAGACCCGGTGGGCAGCCGGCGAACCTGCAGGGGATCTGGAACGACCAGCTCACCCCGCCCTGGGACAGCAAATACACTGTGAACATCAACACGGAGATGAATTACTGGCCATCTGAGATAACTAACCTGGCGGAGCTGCACGAGCCGCTGATACAGATGGTGCGCGAAGTTTCCGAATCCGGCCGCCAAACCGCGAGAGACATGTATGGGGCTCAGGGTTGGATGTTGCACCACAACACGGACATCTGGCGCATCAACGGGGCAGTGGACGGTGCCTTCTGGGGCATGTGGCCAATGGGTGGGGCATGGCTTTCGCAGCACCTGCTCGACAAGTACGAGTTCTCCGGTGACAGGGAGTACCTTGCGTCCGTTTACCCCATCCTGAAAGAGGCTTCGCGGTTTTACCTGGATTTCCTGGTGGAGGAGCCGGAGCACCAGTGGCTGGTTGTTGCTCCTTCCGTATCGCCTGAAAACGCCCCCGCTGCCCACCCTGGTTCGTCCGTGACGGCGGGTACCACCATGGACAACCAACTGGTTTTCGACCTGTTTACCAGGACTATTAAAGCGGCGGAGACACTTAAAACAGATGAGGCATTAGTAGCTGAAATGAAGAAGAGCCTTCAGAAGCTGCCGCCTATGCAGATTGGCAAGTGGGGGCAGCTCCAGGAGTGGATGCAGGACTGGGATAACCCAGAGGACAACCACCGGCATGTGTCGCATTTGTACGGGCTTTATCCCTCGAATCAGATATCCCCTTATCGTCATCCGCAGCTGTTTGATGCAGCCAGAACATCCCTGGTTGCCCGGGGCGACGAGTCCACGGGTTGGTCGATGGGCTGGAAGGTGAACCTGTGGGCTAGGCTGCTGGATGGTAACCGTGCCTATAAACTGATAAAGGATCAGCTATCACCTGCTGGTCGTGAAGCCTCTGGAGAGGGAGGCGGTACTTACCCGAACCTCTTTGATGCGCATCCTCCTTTTCAGATTGACGGGAATTTTGGCTGTGCGGCGGGTATTGCTGAGATGCTCCTGCAAAGCCACGATGGAGCCGTGCAACTTTTACCGGCTTTGCCTGACGCTTGGGCGAAGGGCAGCATCAGCGGGCTCAGGGCCAGGGGAGGATTTGGGGTGGACATAAAATGGGAGGACAACAAACCTGGTGAAGTGACCATCCGGTCTGCCCTGGGAGGCAACTGCAGAATACGGTCTTACTACCCGCTCTCTGGCAAAGGGCTGAAGAAAGCGAAGAGGGCGAACCAGAATTCTTTTTACCAGATAGCCGACATAAAAGAGCCGCTGGTTTCCCCTGGTGCAGACTTAGAAAGTGTGCAAATCAGAAGAGTATATGAGTATGACCTTAAAACCAAACAGGGAGGTGTATATGTCGTCAATCTGGCAAAATAAGAGAACACATGAGCTATTCACCGGTCTGGGTGCGATTGCACCTCGCCTCCTGTTTTCAATGGCGGCAGCAGAACAGCGGATGCTGAAAGCAGAGGCAGCCTGATGAAAGCGGCTAAGGTTCATCCGTACCCCAAAATCGATTGGAAGTAATTTAAATCTATGAGAATAAAAGGCTTTATTCCGCCTGAGCGGCACCATCTGTTATCGGGAAGTAAAATAAGGAGGCACAGGAGAGTCACATTGTAATGGCTTAAAAATACGTTCATGATGGCCTTAATGTAACATGGTCAAAAGTACCTGTAACATGAAAAGTGTTCTGTAAGGGTTCAGTTGTATATATTTGATTGCTGAGAGCGAGATAGTTTTTAGAAATTTTCGCTGGTAGTATCTGATTATGAAATATACTACAAAGGGATAATGAACTGATACTTTTAGAATGGCGATGAAATGTATGCTGATGGCACAGGCGTGAATGCTGCGTGTGTACCATTATCCACCACATGATAACCGCTTTTTGTTTTGCATGGCAGGCTGGTGACTGACATCGCAGTGTTGGAACTGCAGGCACGTCAGCAGATGTGTTGGCCCTGAGTTTCTGGTGAAAGTGGCAATGATACTGTTTCCTGTTCATGGGGTTTCAGTTCGGGGATTCCTGTTAACCTATTTAAACAACTAATCAACAGATGAATAAAATATTTATTAGTGGTGTTCTACTTCTTTGCAGCCTGATAAGCTATGGGCAAACCTCCATAATTATGGATGCCAAAGGCTCCGATCAACAGATTAGCCGCCACATTTACGGCCATTTTGCCGAGCACCTGGGGCGTAGCATCTACGGCGGCTTTTATGTAGGAGAAGACAATACAAAAATCCCGCATGTCAACGGAGTACGTAAAGACGTTATTGCCGCTCTCAAAAACCTAAACATCCCCAACCTGCGCTGGCCCGGGGGGTGTTTTGCCGATACCTATCATTGGAAAGACGGCATTGGCCCTAAAGATCAGCGGCCTACCATTGTAAATACCTGGTGGGGTGGGGTTACCGAAAACAATAGCTTTGGCACCCACGACTTCCTGAATCTTTGCGAGGTGCTGGAAACCGAGCCTTACCTGGCCGGGAACGTAGGCAGCGGCAGCGTGCAGGAAATGATGGACTGGGTACAGTACACCAACTCCAAGGAGGGGAACCCTATGTCGAAACTGAGGCAGGAAAACGGCCGGGCCGAACCCTGGCAGGTGAAATATTGGGGCATTGGTAACGAACCCTGGGGCTGCGGCGGTAACATGGACGCAGAATTTTATGCCAATTTCTACAAACAATACGCCACCTACATGGCCGAGGGCTACCTAGAAGGGGGCATCTACCGCATTGCTTCGGGCCCTGCCGGCGACGACTACAACTGGACCGAGGTGCTGATGAAAAAAATACCCCTTTCTCTGATGGAAGGTATTGCCCTGCACCACTATGCCGTAACCGACTGGGACGCCAAAGGCCCGTCCACCACTTTCGACGAAAAGCAGTATTTCGGTACCATGCGGCAGGCCCTGCTGATGAACGAGCTGGTGGAGAAGCACAGTGCCGTTATGGACAAGTACGACCCGGAGAAAAAAATTGGCCTGGTGGTAGACGAATGGGGTGGCTGGTACGAAGTTGAGCCTGGTACCAACCCTGGCTTCCTATACCAGCAAAACACCATGCGCGATGCCATGATTGCCGGTGCTACCCTCAACATCTTCAACAACCACAGCGACCGGGTGCGCATGGCCAACCTGGCCCAGACCGTAAATGTGCTGCAGGCAGTGATTCTTACCGATGAGGAAAAAATGCTGCTTACTCCAACCTATCATGTGATGGAAATGTACAAGGTGCATCAGGATGCTACCCTGCTGCCACTACAGGTAAAATCAGCAGAGTACCAGCTCGGCGATGATAAATTGCAGGCAGTTTGGACATCAGCATCCCGCAACAAGCAGGGCGTCACCCACATCAGCCTGGTGAATGTGCACGCCAGCAAGGCGCAGGAAATCAGCATCGACATTAAAGGGGCCAGCTATAAAAAGTTAAGCGGCAGAATCTTAAGGTCCAGAAATCTACAGGATTACAACACCTTCGAAAATCCCAACCTGATCACCCCAAAAGCTTTTAAAGATGCCAAACTAAGGGGTAATACCCTTTCCCTGAAAGTACCGCCCTTTTCGGTGGTAGTACTGGCATTGGAGTAATGGCTAGTCGTGTATTCTTAAAACCGGCACTACTTTTACCTCGGCGTGTTGCCCCTGCTAGGAACTTCGGCCACTCACTTTGGGGGAGAAGCGCTTTAAAGAGCCTGTCTACACCGCACTCCATGAACGGCTTCTGACAAGAGCAAGATGCCGGCATACATGGCTGTGCTGCGTAAGCTGCTGATCCTGTTCTGGATGCTGTGGCGCAGGAATCAGGCGTATGATCCGCATCACGGCCATAGGCATCAGGAACAAAAGAGGCTATCCAACTATAATAGTCGTGGCAGAAAGGACGGGTTTTGCCGCCTTTAGTGCGGTACCGATGGATATGCTTGCTATAGCTGATTGATCTTGATGAAATAAAACAGTATCTAGTTCTTATGGTAGTAATCAGGACAATTGTTTTCAGCCTCTTGCTGTGCTGTATAGCGGGCATTCAGGCAGGGCTTGCGCAAAGGGTATACGTGCAGTACGATTCAGTAACTCCTCAGGCATCATATGCCTTCAGGCAGTTAAAAGAAGCACTTTTAGCACAAAAATATACTGTGCTGGAAGATCAGAATGGGTATGATTATTTAATCAGAATAGAGGTGGATACTGCCCGTCTGGAAAGCGAATCATTTGCCATTATACCAGAGCAGAACACCATCACCATCCGTGGTGGCGACAACAGGGGAATGATATATGGCAGCTTCTCGCTTGCTGAAAGTTTGCAGCATGGCACAAAGCTTCAGCAAGTACGAAAGCAAAGCGAAAAACCACATTATCCCTTTCGTGCCATCAAGCATAATACCCCCTGGTATTCTTATCGGCCTAGTTCTGCCCTGGATCAGCACTACGAAACAGTGCGGGATGTGCGTTACTGGGAGGCTTTTCTGGATATAGTGGCTGAAAACCGCTTCAATTCCCTTTCCCTCTGGAACCTTCATCCGTTTGTGTACATGATAAGCCCGAAAAACTTTCCGGCAGCCAGCCCGTTCAGCGAGGCCGAAATGAAAGAATGGCAACAGCTGCACCAGGAAATATTCCGGATGGCCCACGAACGTGCTATCGATACCTATATTATCCCCTTCAACATCTTTGTAAGCCCGGAGTTTGCGAAAGCTTATGGGGTGGCGCACGAAAATGTATACCCAAACTATTATGTGTCGGGAGATACCTCTGAAATTGTAAAACGCTACATGCGGGAGAGCATCACCCAGCTGCTACAGGAATATCCAACCCTTACCGGCATGGGCCTTACACTGGGGGAGGGAATGGCTGGCATGACGCCGCAGCAACGGGAGGACTGGATATATGACACCTATATTGAAGGGATGCGCCAGGTGGGCCGGCCGCTCAAACTGGTCCATCGGATTCCTTTTTCCAGTACCACCGAATCGCTGGGGGCTACCAGTGTAGACCTGGAGCGACTCACGAGGAAGTCTATAGAAAGGGAAGCAAACTTAGACTTTATCCAGGAGCCTATATGGGCTGACTTAAAATATAACTGGTCGCATGCACACTCTACGCCCAAACTGGTAAAGGTGCATGGGGGAGAGATGTTTGACACATTTTATAATCCCATGCCGGAAGGCTACAAAATTACCTATACCGCGCGTAACGAAGATTTCTTTGCGCTTCGCTGGGGTGTTCCGGATTTCATACGTGCCCATGTTGCCCAAAACAGCCAGCCTTATGTAGGAGGGTATTTTATTGGCTCAGAAACCTATATTCCTGCGAAGGATTATTTTACAGCCGTGGAGGCACCGGTAGACTGGCAGTGGGCATTTGAGCGGCAGTGGCTGTTTTATAAGTTATGGGGAAGGCTGCTGTACAATCCTGCTACTTCGGATCGGGTATTTCAGAATGAATTTACCATGCGCTATGGTAAAAAGGGCAAAGACCTGCTACAGGCATATTCCCTGGCCTCGTCCACTCAACTGCGCCTTGCCTCGCTCTACGATTCGAGGTGGGATTTCACCCTCTATGGCGAAGGGTTTATGGCACTGATAGGAGACAGCACCCAGTACATATCTGTTGACGCCTTGATAAACCAGCCGACCCTAGACCCGGATTATGTGTCGGTGAAAGACTATGTGCAAAAGAGCCTGGCTGGCAACTCGTTTGGAGAAAAGAGCATTACGCCGCCTGTGCTGATCCGGATGCTGGAACGCGATAGCCGGAAAGCGCTGCGCCTGGTGAAAAACATCGATACCATGCATGATGCTTCTCTGATGTATGAGGTGGCGGATGTGAAAACTTGGGCAAACCTTGGCCTGCACCTTGCCGAAAAGTTGAAAGGTGCCGTAGCGCTTCAAACTTACCGGATGAAAGGCGGGAAAGAAAACCAGCAAAAAGCGGTAGCACACTTGCAAAAAGCGCTCGAGTATTGGGACGAAGTTATTAAAATTACCCGCCCCATCTATAAGGACATGCCCCTGACGCATTATAATGGAAGCAGCCATGACCGAAACGACAACAATCTGTTCCACTGGGCACGCATCAGGCCGGAAGTAGCCAGGGACATCGATATTGCAAAAGAAGCAATTGTACAAGCCATTAAGTAAGAGGAGAATTTACTTATGAAAAAGGTACAGTCACCGGCGAAAAAAGGTCAAACACATTACCAGAGCCACCTAGACAGCTGGAAAGGGATGTCTGGCTTACCCTATGTACGTGGTTGGCAAATTAAGGAGTGGGTTGCATAAGTACAGAGACTTTGATGTCCTGGTGAGTGAAGGTGAAGCTTTGAAAGCTAAGAATTATTAATATATTAATTTAAATTATAATTTATCAATTGCATTTCTATGACCTGTAAACTTATAAACCTGACTAGAACTTTCATTTTAAGCACCTTACTTGTTTTTGCTGCACCGGCAATAGCGCAGGACGGTACCATCTATCCGCTCAAAGCCCCTGCAGAGCAAAATGCCATTCCGCTCGGCACGGGCGGTGTTGATGACCAGCCCGCCTCTGAGACCTGGTTTCGCCAGTGGGGCGATCCTATGGCGCGGAACATCTCTAAAGCGACCCTGACTCCCTTCCTGCCTGAACCGGGCAAGGCGAATGGCACGGCCGTGATCGTGGCACCCGGCGGCGGATTCAGGTGGCTTTCGATGGGCAATGAGGGCTGGGAAGTCGCACAGGCACTTGCCGACAAGGGAATTGCTGCCTTTGTGCTCAAGTACCGGCTCCACCCGACTCCGGAATCGCTCGACGACTTTACGGCATGGATGAATCGACCTCGCTCGGCTCCAGCCGCGTCTGCCAGCACTTCCCAAAGTGAAACACCGCCGAGTCCGCCGCAGCAGGACCTGTCTAACCAGCTCGAGGACGCCGAGGCCGCCTACGCCATGATACTTAAGCGTGCCAAGGAGTGGGGTGTCGATACGGACAGAATAGGCATGATCGGCTTCTCGGCCGGCGCCGGCCTCACGATGCATTCAACACTCAACTCCAAGACCATGAAGCTAGCTTTCATCGGTCCGATCTATGGCGGTATGGGCCCAGTGGAGGTGCCGAAGAACGCTCCGCCCATGTTCAATGTCATTGCCACTGATGATTTTCTCTTCCGCGGTCAGTTCGGTGTGGTTGATTCCTGGTACAAAGCGGGCATCCCTGTCGAATTCCACCTCTACCAGAACGGCGGCCACGGTTTCGGCCTCGGCAATCCTGACCGAACCAGTAATCGGTGGTTCGATGCCTTCATGTATTGGCTGGAGGTTAACAACTTTCTCACGGCCAGGTCCGGGAAATGATTTGGCTGTCACTTAATGAATGTCACATTTACGAGTTGCCAAAAAATTTACACGGTTAAATAGCTGTGTAAGCAAAAGCCTATATCCATGAAGAATAAAACATCAGTCACAGTCTTGGAAGGACTTACTTGAAAACTATTCAAATGGCAAAAGAGATGAAGTTTGTGTAAGCTGCAATAAATAAACAAAGCATACAGTCGAGATACTGTCTTGAAAGCAAGTGAAAGGATAGGATTGATTTATTAATATGGCATAAGCGAAAAGGTAGCTTCAGGCGATTCGATGTATGGAAGTTTATCTTGTGTAGCCCCGGCAATAGCTGGGGCTACTTTTCTTGTCTCCTTCGGAGCCAAGCGTAAAAAGAGGCTTCGGCTCCTCATTACCGGAAGATTTTTCCTATTTAACTCAAGTTGCGAGTTACTCGATGATTTGGTTTAGAGTATAGGCGAAGATAAAGAGCATGATTTTGAGGATGAACCCTGTCGGAGTGACCACAGGCAGACCCTCAGCAGGCTTGAAAGACTTATCTATCACCAAAATGTCACCCTCATGAATGTTAGCGTTCACCATGGAGCAGCCTTTCACACGCATCATATAGGTGGAGGTGGGGTTCTGAATGATGTGCTTGAATATGTCGATGCGGTTCGCCGTCCAGTTCGCCGATGTTGTGCAGGAACATGTTCATCAGGCACAGACGGCGCGTGGAGGCTACAATCTCATTGCCGAAGAAGGTGTTCTTCTTCAGTAATTCCTTTGCCTCTTTGTCCAGCTCCTTTTTATAGTGTTCCAGCACATAGTCGTAGGCGGCCAGGAAGAAACCTCCTGTGCCGCAGGCTGGATCGGCGATGGACTTGTTTGGCTTGGGGTCTACACAGGCTACAATGGCTTTGATGATAGCACGCGGCGTAAAGTACTGGCCGGCACCGCTCTTGGTGTCTTCGGCGTTACGCTCGAGTATGCCTTCGTAGATGTCGCCCTTCACGTCGGCACCCATCAGCACCCACTGCTCGCGGTCTATTAGTTCGATGAGCTTGTAAAGCTTAGCCGGGTCCTGAATCTTGTTCTGGCTCTTCACGAAAATCTGGCCCAGCAGACCTTTCTCCTTGCCAAGTTCACGCAGCAGGATGGAGTAGTGGAGTTCCAGTTCAGCTCCGCGTAAACCGCGCAGGCTTTCCCAGTTATATTGAGCCGGTATGGTAGATGGGCGCAGGTAGGGAGGCTTGCTGTATTCGTCGGCCATTTTCAGGAACAGCAGGTAGGTAAGCTGCTCCAGGTAATCGCCATAGCCCACGCCATCGCGCAGGGTGTTACAGAAGCTCTATACTCTGGATACAATGCTATTAGTTGTGTTCGTACTCATATTTTATTTTAATCCATCTTTCTGTGCAGCCCTTGAATGCTTTTCAAACTGCACGTGTATAGTGTGCTATAATGCTTCTTTTGCTTTCGGCACAGACACTCGCGGAACCTTCGAACACCGCGAGGTCTTTTGAGCGAAAGCTTCTGTTTTATTTTCGCGCTGCCTTTTATGCAACCAGTTACTGAGTCACCTTTTAGCGAGAGATTCTCCTGCTTCAGTAGCTATATATTTTCCTTTCTTTTTTGAGCCAACATAGGTAATCAGTTCTTGTGCTGTCAGGGCTTTTATGTCCCGCTCAATGGTTGCCTGCGAAACGTCCATTGCCTTACTTAACTCCACTGCTTTGCTTCTCTGCTGCCTGACAATCGTTTTCAGTACTTCAAGTTGCCTTGCACTTATCCCCTCATTTATCCCCTCATTTATACCCTCACTTATCCCCTCATGAACTCCGCCAGATACACCGCCAGCCTGACTTACTTCCAACGGTATGGTCATCCTGAAAATATCGCCTTCGTCAAAAACAGGTTTCTGGCCGGGTGTGTAGTGTGGCAGGTACTTGTTTACATTCAGGATGCCGGAGCCCAGTTCATCTACATGGCCCAACTGTGTGAAGAACTTCGCAATGACAGGGTTCTTTGGGAAAGGTGAAAAATTGTCTGGTGTCAGGTGGCCGTAAGTATGTGGAGTCGTGGCGTTTTCGGTTACAACCTTGTCAGCGTAAATGAGCAGCTTAGCCGGGAAACCGTTGGTAAACTCGCGGTGCACGAGCAGGTTGGCGACCACTTCCCGGAATATTTTGGAACGTAGGCTCACCCGGACAGCTCCCTCCATGAAAAACTTGTCCGGAAGGTGCTTGGCAATGAATTCCATGAGCTGCTCGTAGGCGTCAATCAGGTTAGTTTGCACGTAAAGCCGGTCGTCGTAGCGGTCTAGGTTCTGGCGGCGTACGAGGGCATCTGTTTTATAGTGCGGCAAAGCACTCTGAATGATTTCATCCTGCCCCAGCAGCAATGCCGCCGCCAGCGTATAGCCCTCCCGGTTCGCCTGCAGGTCGCGGCGGTACAGCCCTGCCTTGTGCAGGAGCTGCGCATCATCCAGGGCAAGCCAGGGGTGGTTATAATCACGGCTCCGTATCAGATTTCGTACCTTGGGGAAAAGCTCTGGCCTAAAATCTGAGAAGCGAAGCCCCGGGTAAATGGTGTTCTCGGTATAGCTGGTGCTCTTGCGGTTGTAGAGTTCGGCAATGGCGGTGTGGTGCGTCAGCCTATAGTCGCCATCGGAACTACGGTCAAAAACTACTCCCTTGGACTTATGGACCTGCGAACTTTCCGGGACCTGCACATGCACGACAGTGGCCCCCTCTAGGGTATACACTACCGGATGCAGTATAAACGGCGGGTCCAGCTTTTGAGCATTGTTTGTCAGGTTTACCAGGTCCTTGGTGAGCTGCTCTACTTTGTCTGCGTCTATACCAGTTACCGTGCCGTCGTCAGTAACGCCCAGCAGGATATCGCCGCCGCATCGGTTGAGGAAGGCACAGATGGTCTCGAACAGGTTAGCAGGCAAGGCGGCTTTTGCTTCCTTGAATTCTAACCGTAGCCCCTCTGGCTGCTGTAGCAGCTGCTTTATCCGCGCCTCGTTCATATGCCTGGTAAAATACCGCAATTAAGTTTGTGCTGCAACTGCTGCAGCCAGTAAGCAGTGTTTATTCCTGTATTGTCCAGGTGGTGCAGTTCAGAAGACCACCATGAAGGGCGACGTCATTGTAGTTAAGGGTTTCAATATTCCGGTCGGGGTATAGCTGTTGGAACAGGCGTAGTGCTTCATTATCCTTATTTCCTGTTAACTCAAATACCGGCAGGATAATCAGGTTTCCTAATTCCAGAAAATTGATATAACAGCCAATAGCATGGTCAGTGTTTTTGGAAATTTTGTGCTCAAAGAAGGGGATGTCAATGTACGCTAGCTGGTGTTCCTGAAGGACTTTATTTATCCCGCTTTTCCAGTACTTGTATTCCATTTCCCGGTCGTTTCCGAGTAGGGTGTTTCGGTCAACAAACCGGACAAGCCCATCTGCGTGGCCTGTCATGTCAAACTTTATATGCGGAATGACAATCACTTCAGCGCCTAATAGTTCCTCGATCTCCGAGATGAGTTTTGTTCTGCTGGTATAGGCAGGGTTCTCACGAAACACCCTGTCTGTGATAATGGCCCTGTCCACCCAAGTTACCACATTACCGCCATCCAGGTTGATGTGTGAGAACCTGGCTTTGAGGTTGTTGGCCTCACAGACTTCCTTTGGGTCAGACTGTAAGTGCAAGTCATCTTTAAGGTAAAAGGGTTCATAGCGGAACTGCACCAGCTTTCCCTGACTGACTTGAAGCGGCATATAGTCCCGGCACCAGATATCCTTTGTCTCTTGTATTTGTTTGTGTGAAATACCGTGCCTGTCCAGAATAGAGATTAGTGCCTGGCTGGCGTTGCTGAACCTGGCATCTGTGTGGAGTAATGCTGAGGTATAAACGGTGTTGGTTTGATTTCCTGTTATCATCTAAAAGATTAGTAAGCTGTGTGTTGGCATTAAATTACTTTCCTTTTTGCCAGGCTTTTGCCTCTTTCATCTCTTGATAGAGAGCAAAGAAATTGCTTTATAGGTGTGGTAAACATGGTGTTTAGAACTAATTCTAGTTATAGCAATTCATCCTGTAATAATTCAGAATAAATTCTCATCCCTAGGCACTTATACAACCTTCCTTCATCATTAAAAATATCTGTAAAAGCAATCTGGCAGTTTCTGCTCTGAAACTCCTCGTTCCGGAAGGGCTTTTTTGTGCTGGTGTTCTGCGTCGTCTTTGGGTATAGGAGTATGCTAAGGTCGGAGTTATAATGCAGGTTGTATACAAACATCTGTTTCAAATCCTCATCCGATGGTTGATCATACTTTAACACTTTCCACTTTGTGTCAACGACAAAGTTTCCTTTATCGGTTTCAATAACTATATCGGCTCTAATTCCCCTGGACTCCCAAAAAGGTATTCTGTTTTGCTCACGTACCCGATTGATAGGTATGCTCGTATTAAACTCCAAAACTTTTAGTTTTCTGTACACATAGTTTTCAAAAAGCACATTCATGTCGAACAAAATGGCAAGTATATCTTCTCTACCGCCTTTTAAGTCTGGTGAGTACCTCAGAATGATGAGCTTTGCAAGGGTTATTGCTTCCTTATAGCGCTCAGTGTTTCTGTTAAACTGCAAGCTATCGAACCAGGAACTGTTGATGTTCTTTTCCTGAACATCTTCAAAATACAGGAGCAGCTTTTTAACCCGATTATTGAAAGCAGGATTATTAGAGATAGAGGAGAGGATCAGAAGAGCTTTGAGCAATATCTGGTTAAGTCTAGTGTCTGCATCATAGACCTTGTGCTCAACAAAAAACCTTTCTTTGTGCAGGAAGTTCTTCTGAGCATGCTCTGTAAACAGAATCTTTCCTTTTACCTTCTTCAGGTTTTCAGAAACATTACGGTATGATTTTCTAAGCCCATGCCGCACTATTCTTTCAGTCTCTGTTAAAAACGACTCGTAGTACAGGTCTAGAATAGAGGCTGATCTCAACTTTAGCTTCGCATTAGAGATGTTTTCCAGTTTGATAAGTCTGCATTCTTTCAGCATGGAAATCAGAGCATCATGCCACTTGTTCTTTGCTGCATTGTCACATTCAGAAAAATCAGCCTTCGGCAGTACTTCGATTGTCAGGTTTTTCACCTGTATTACCCCTACATAATTAGAAAACTTGATTCGCTTGTTACCTACCGAGAAGTATTTCTCTTTTGTCGCGTAGCCATACTTTTCCAATGCAGAGAAATGAGATAAAGTGAAAGCAGAATCCGGTTCAGCCTTTAAAGTTTGATGCTCAAATACCCTTATCACTTTAGCTCTACTCATAAACCCCCTTGAATGTGTTTAAAGACCAGGAAGCAGCATCTGTAAAAGAATAAGTTGGTTTACTGTCAAACTCCTCGTATTCCTCATACTCATCTGTTGCCAAAAACTTTACTGCCTCCACTTTCTTCTTCACAAATCCTTTCCCTAATACCAGCATTATTTTGCCCCAGTCTCCATAGAAGTACTCTTGCAGCAAAGGCAGTATTTTGTTCAGGAAGATTAATTTGAGTTCTTCAAAAGGACTTTGTTGATTAGTAATCGACATGAAGTAGGAGTGCCCGATGCAGTAGTCCTTATCCAAAAGCTTCTCTATTCGGCAGTTGATAGCTTCAAGCAACCTGTTTAACTCAATCCCTTCACATTTGAATTCAGGCTCAGCCAATTTCTGTGGTTCTGGACTCATCTCAATAAATGAAAACCGCCTGCGAAGAGCTGTGTCTAATGCCTCTACACTACGGTCAGCGGTATTCATGGTGCCAATGATGTGAAGGTTATTTGGTACTCCGAATTCTTTCTTGGAGTATGGCAACATAGCAGGAATATAGTTGGCGCAGCCTATTCGCTTATCATCTTCAATTAAAGTGATAAGTTCTCCAAAGATGTTGGCGATGTTTCCCCTGTTTATTTCATCAATAAAAATTGCGAATCTCTTCCCGCTGTTTGCTGTTGCTTTATCCACAATTTCTTTAAAAACACCTTTTTCAACATGGTACTGCACATCAGCGGATTCGGAATCTTCCTCAGGCTTAGTTAACTTTGGTTTGATACCTTCTATAAAATCTTCATAACTGAAAGACTGATGGAAGGTGGTAAAAACATACCTTCTCTCTGTTTTGCTAATAGGAGCATAATTCCTATACTTCTTTAAAACTTCATAAAAATCAGGCGTTTCTAGTTGGGCAATTTCTTCATCTATTGTCCAGTTGCCTTTGTCGTCTTTCCAGAAGAACAGTGGTGTAGCCCTCTTCGTAAAGTTTACATGCGGGCAATCCTTTTTTGTGTGCCATTGAAGCAATGACCAGATAGTATTCTTTGGCGTTTTATTAACGGAGATGCTGTTTTTAGCCTTTAGCAGGGGGTGCTCAAATATACGCTCAACACTTGTGCTTTTTAGGTCCAGCATGATTACGCTGATTACTTCCCACCAGGCCAAGTCTTTCACCAGTTCCAGGCAATACTCTTCTAATGTTTGTGTTGACTGCTCATCAGTAAACAACTTGAAGTATTCATTCTTTAGTCTATGCGTTTTGCCGGTTCCCGGAGGCCCATAGAGGATAGTGTTCAAAGGCAAGTCAATTAGGGGAAGGAAAGGTGTGTCGGCCTCTATAACATCTTCATTTGTATGGTTTGCCTCCATAATTCCTAACAACCACTCATAGTAAAACTGGTGTTGAGGATGTTCAGATGGATATTTGGTAATGTCAGTTAGCGTCTTCAGCGCCATATGATGCTGCGCATCCCACTTCCCCCATTTCTTCCAGTCTACTTTTCTGCACTTCTGGTAACTGTCTCTACTTGAATCATAATAATAGCCTGACGTTACAATGCCATAGCCAAGCAGTTCATTTCTTCCTTTTTTTGCTATGACTATATCGCCTACAGATATAACATCCTTAAATTCAAAGTTGGCGGTGGCATCATTCTTTTTTGAACCTGTTGTGCCGTCAAGAGCCTGCAGCATTTTAACAATCTCTTTCTTGTTGGCATAATTATTTAAATCCCCAAGTTTGTCCCAACCAAGGCCCATGATACCCAATGAATAAAACTCATCCCACCATCTGGCATTTTCCCCCGGTGCATATAACCAGTACTTAATACTTTTCGATGGTTCTGCCATTTCCAGTATAGCCATAAATTCCTCTTCTGTAGCTGAGAAGTTTGTACCTTGGTTGCTAACTTTTAATTTGGCCAGTTCAGGTACTGTGGCAATCTGCTCTTTTAAAATAGGTTTATCGAGTAAGTTATGCGTTATCTTTATTCCCGCTTGTAAATCATGAGGATTACCTTCCTTCCACAGATGACTGTCCTTTAATTGTGTTATTAACTGAGGTTCATGCGTAACCTCGGCCAGTGCATAGCACCCCGGTTGCTTACCCGTTATCCAAATAATAACCTTATCACCTGGCTTTATATTTTCCTTGTGGGCTGCCACATTCCAATCTTCAATTAAATTCTCCTTTAGAGCAGTTTCAAAGTCAAACATCTTGGGGCTGCCCTGAAAAATCCAGTAGCTCACCTTTTTGCGTGAATTATTCCATACATAAGCTTCAGATGATAGTTCGTAGAATGGTTTTGAGGTTTTCTGCTTTATCTGTTCAAGAATTTTCAAATATTCAGTGTAGGTTTTGAAAGAGGGATTTGTTCCTAAAACTTCTTTTAAAAATAATCTTGCAGGTGCATTGATAGGGAAGTATTTAATTGGGTCAATGTAGAATAAAGCCTCTGTCAGCTTTGTCTTCCCTGTGCCTCCTATCTGAAGTGCATCCTCGAATAATTTATTGTCTATCCCGCCATCCAACACTTTAAAAAAGAGGTTCCAGAGTCTTTCTATTTCGTTGTTTACTCTGTAGACTTTGTAAGGGAAAAGCCAAGTGCTTTGTGGATTGGCTGAAGGAATACCAGACTCATCGGAGGGAAGTTCACTAATACCTATTTTTTCAGCAATCTTTTGAAGATAACTAAGCCTCTTGGAAGCCCCATGTTTATAAATACAGCAAAAGAATGTAAACGGGTCTATTTCCGTGAGTTCAAATACATTGCCGGCTTCGTCTCTATCATTGAAACCTGTTATGCCTAGATCTTTGAGAAGTTTGATGAGGTATAATTGATTGTCTTTATTCTCAGCCAAGAATTTTACGATCTGTTTATGAGTATTAACCCATGAGAACTTTATTGGTTCTTCATTCATTTTGAGCAGTTTGTCTTAAGGTTAGGGTGGAGGAGTATATATGACTCTTATCCAAATTAGAAAATTTTCGAGTTATTATAACCTTTAGCTCTTTAATGATTTCAATCAGGCTTCTGTAAAGCAAAATTCTCTTAGTTTGCGAGCGGACCATTCCTGTCATACTTTTCCCAGTCCTCTCAGTCTACGCCCTTAGCTCCTCAGTTTACACGTTTTTAGAAATAAAAGTGCTACACTTGTCTACATACTCTCTTATCAGAATGGCTGTACTATTATAAACTGTGCATTGTGATCTGGAAACCTCAATATTGATTTAGATATAAAGTATTTATCTCAGGCAACTCCTTTAGAACACCACCCTATAGCCTCTGTAGATACAACCTAGGCAAAACCACCCGATATTCTTTCTCATCATCTTCGCAATACCAAACTACGATATGCGCTATTTCGGCGCTTTGCATCATATAGCCTTGCTTATGTAGTTGCGCAAGTTTTTCCTTGAACTTCTGAGAGAAGGCAACAACCGGGTTATCTGAAAAATGTAATCCATTTGCAGGCTCCTCTGGTAATTGTAAGGCGTCTCCTGCTTTGAGTGGCTTTATAGCCTTCAGGTTCTGGCGCTTTTTAAAGAAGCCAAGCCATACGTCGCTCATGCCCATTTCCAGCTGCAGATCCTGTGGTGCCGGATAAATTGTTCCGTCCGTCTCCTTTTTTAATTCGGGCACCGATATAGGATCGAAGTAAGGCTGGTCCGTGTGAATGTGCAGGGATTTCTTTGCCCGGGTAATAGCAACATACACGACACGTTTGTTTGACTCCTTGACTAAGGGGTAGTTTCGGAGGAGCAAAAATACATGGTCAAATTCTTTTCCTTTGGCCTTGTGCATGGTAGAAACCAGCACTTTGCTCGTTTCCGGGTATATAAAATCCTCGGTGCGTGCTTCCTGCAAGAAAGCCAGCCAGTCAGACCAGAACTTCCGTTCGCCATGCGTCTTCTCAAACTCATGTATCACATCCTGTACCAGGGGCAGATTTGCTGAGGTGGCAAACTCCTGCTCAATCCGGGTGCGGCTGTGCTCCCAACCTTCACCTGAAATGAAGCCAAGCTCGCCGCTGATTTTGTCGCGGATATACCAGCTGAAACACTTTAGCTCCAAAAGCTGCCGCAGAGAAAAGCCTTCCTGCGCCATAATCAGGCGGATCGGTATGCCGTGTTGGAGCAACAGGTTCTGCACCAGCAGCGCTTCTTCGTTCGTATGTGTTAGTACGGCAATGGTGCCTGTCAGCTGCTTTTGCACTACATCCTGCACCAACGGGCTGACCAGGTCAGATGAAGGCGTATAGCGTGTCAGGCAAATGTCGCCGTAGGTCTGGTTATGCGCTATTAACGGTAAGCCTGCTTTCAGCCTGTCGGACCGGAAAAGCTTCAGAAACTGGTTAGAGAACGCCACAAGGTTAAAGCAGGCTCGGTAGTTTGTGCTGAACAGGTACTTTGTTGCCTGCCTGTCCCGCTCAAAGTCGCGCATAAAGGATATGGAAGAGCCCCTGAACTCATAGATGTTCTGGTCATCATCACCGACCACAATCACCCGTACATCCTCGGCCAGCTTTATAATGGTGCTCAGGAAATCGTATTCCTGCTGGCTGATGTCCTGGTATTCATCCACCACAATAACACTCTTGCATTTCAGACGGTCACTGGGAATATCATCATGCACCAGGCCCTCGGTCGCTTGTTTAATGACATTGTCAGATTTCTTCAGATCACCTACACGGCCCAGAAGCTGGAAAGCAAAGCCGTGGTAGGTGTAGATGTCAATATGGTAAGCGGACTTGCCAATCAGCTTTTGCAGCCTTTCTTTGAACTCTGTCGCGGCAGGTCGGGAGAAGGTCAGCATCAGGAACTGCTCTGGTTTGATATCTTCCATCATCAGCAGGGCCGCCACCTTGTGTACGAGCACCCGTGTTTTTCCGCTGTCAGGACCGGCACCCACTAAAATGTTAGGGCTCTTGTTGTCCTTGATAACCTGCATCTGGTCCGGTGAAAGGGCCGCAAATATTTCCCGGTACTTCTTATCGGTGATGGGCTGTTTGAGTTTGCCTTTTTCGTTCCGGAAATGGCGTTGCACAAAAGCCTCATAGCCCAGGCGGAAGTAATCATCCACAAAGCTGATGGCCTCCACATGGTTTCGGAGCTGCTTTTTGGCGTACTCACCAATAATATGAATCTGATCTACCTTTTTCTCATAATGCCGCTGCAGCTTACCATAATCTTCAAGCGTGTACTGCTTCCTGTTATCATCTATCAGGCGTTCGATGGTCATGGGATTATAGAGGACGAACAGGCCGCCTTCCAGCTTTATGGCCCCGATGATGTGCAGGTACAGCAGTACCGCTTCATAGTCCGTCAGCGAAGCTTTGGGTAGCATGATGTTGCTGAGCTCCACCTGCTTTTTCATTTCCACCATGGAAAACTCCAGGGCAGCATCCTCCTGCTTTTGCTTGTTTGCTACCTCAAGCGCGTTTTGCCTGCAAAGCCATTGCACCACGTCTGCAGCACAGGTGAGGCGGCTCATAATTTTCTCTTCTATTTCCTGCTTCTCTTTCCGGAACGCGATGCGGTAGAGCAGGGTATGGGCATCTATCCGTTCTTTCTTGATGTAATGCTCGTGCTCCCAGTACTGCAGCAGGTTCCGGATAGCCTCTATGGAGCTACCCTCATAGCCCTGGTCTATCAGCTTTTCGTTGATGTCGCGCAGGTGCGTCTGGAAAACAACCGGTGATTCATCAGATGGCAGCAAGATGTGCAGCAGCGCCTTTTCAAGCTTCGCGTAGCGCTGGAAGCAACGCTCTGAGTTCTTCTCACTTCTGGTAGGATTAATCAGAGCCGTCAGGTCTTTGGTGTCGCCAAGCAGGCCAAGTTCCTTGAAGTGAAGCAGAATTCTGACTACAATTTCTTTTTCGATGCCCAGGTGGTCAGACAGGGCATCGACCATGGTGTCTTCCCTGGAAATAAGGTACTGAAATATCCGGATGGCCTGTTGTAGCTGGTCGCCCGGAAATTTGTCCGCGTTTGCATGAATTACCTTGTTGGCGGCCTCTACATTCCGTACCAGGATACTTTGGGCAAATATCCGTGGGGAGTTCATTTCCCGCTTCAGGTACCCTACATCTTCCAGAGCGGCTATAGCGGCTTTTACCTGCGTCTCCAGTTGGATAATGTCTGTATCCCAGCCAGCCTGCTTGGCCAGCTCTAAAGCCGATTTGGTGAACTTCAGCCTTTTAAAATCTTTTACTGCCTTCCATATCTGGCCTACTTCCTTTTTAGAAAGCTTCGTCTGATTTAGCAAGGCAAAATGCTCGTTCAGGTCATTCTCGTCAAAGAGCAAATGGCAGTTAGCCTCCATTTCCGGCTTTCTTCCCGCACGGCCTGCTTCCTGGATGTAGTTCTCCAGTGAGTCAGATATATCAAAGTGCACCACCAGCTTCACGTTCTCTTTGTCAACGCCCATCCCGAAAGCGGAAGTTGCCACGATAACATTGATTTCGCCTTTCATAAAGCTGTCCTGGATGCGGATTTTCAGGTCAGCATCCATCTTACCGTGGAAAGCCGCCGCTTTGATACCTGCCTTTTTAAGTTCTTCGGCAACGTATTCTGTGGTTTTCGTTCTGCTCACATAAACTATCGCCGGTTCTGTAATGTCCTGTAGCAGGTCCTTGAGCTGCTGTAGTTTTGCCTCCTTACCCTCTGCCTTCGAAGCATGGTAGGTCAGGTTCTTTCGGGAGGCAGTTGTCTGATACAGCTTCAGGTCTAAGTTCGCCTGCTCTTTGAAATAGGAGATGATGTCCTGCACTACCTCGGGCTTAGCCGTAGCGGTAAAGCAGGAGACAGGTATTGGATGTTGCAGGTTTTTAGCTTCGGCAAGTTCCTTTAAAAAGCGACCAATATACAGGTAGTCTACCCGGAAGTCCTGCCCCCAGGAAGAAAAGCAGTGGGCCTCGTCAATTACGAACCGTTCTATCTGCCGGCCCTTTAACAGCCGGTAAATGGTGTTGGACCGCAAGGATTCAGGAGAGATGTACAAAAGAGTAGCGCCTCCGTCATGGACCGTCTGAATGGCATCGGCTCGCTCCAGCGGGGAAAGCAGCCCGTTAATGGCCACGGCAGTGGTGATGTCGAAGCGGTTTCGGAGCACATCTACCTGGTCTTTCATAAGTGCCTGCAGGGGTGAGATGACGACAGTCAATGCCCGGTTTGCTTCGCCTTTCATAAGAGCAGGCAACTGGAACGTAAGGGACTTGCCACCTCCGGTCGGGAAAATAGCCACCAGCGATTCTCCCTTCAAGCCTGCTTCCACTACCTGTTGCTGCAAGGGCGTCTGCTCGGCAGGAGTAAACTTCCGAAACCCTGCATAGCCAAAGTACTTTTTAAGCCCCGCTACCGGCGAAAGATACGTTTCGCAGTAGTGGCAGGAGGGCTGTTGGCACCCAGTGCCCCGAAGCAGCTGCAATACAGTAACCACCTCCGGGAAACGGTGCAGCAGCCATGGAGGGATAATGGAACCTTGATCAGGGGCATTTATCAGGACCAGTGCATAGGCTAAAGGCACCCGTAGCTGGTGTATGAGTGTGTAAAGGATAACGTTAGAACAGATCCTGTTTTGGAAGAAGGACATGATTTGTTCTTCAAGCGGCCCATCTTCTTCGCTTGAACTATTATCATTTAAAAGCTCGAAAAACGAACGAAAAGATATATCTGTGCAAAGGAGTTGTTTGATTATTTGTCTGAGCAGTGCAGGCATACTGTAGTAAGCACTGATACAGTCTGCCAGGAGGTCTGCTGCTATTTTCGAGTCTTCAACAGGGTTATTGTAGTGTTCACTCATTAACCGGTAGTCTTTCACAAGCCGGTGGTAAGGCCGGTTGGGAAAGAAAAGCGGGGAGAGGTAAAGCGTGTCAATAAACCTTTTGCGAAAGAAACCCTCAGAGACCCCTCCGGCAGCTTTGAGGAAGGGGAGGTCGTGCGCCAGTATATTATGGCCGCAGAGGAAATGAGAATCCAGCTGAAACTGCTCAAAGTCATAAACTGATGTGGAATGCCAGGTACGACCATTGAACCAGGATCCAATACTCTGCACCCTTGCTTTAGGCTGTTTTGTTACCTCCAGATCAAAAAAAGCAATACGTTCCATCCACTTCAGGCCGGGTTCTCCCTTTAAAGTCTTTTCTGCAATCTAAATAATAATATTCAAAAATTCCTATCATTCAAAAGCCTCATAAGTTAATAAAAATAATGCGATTTTAGTTCTTGTTATGCATTGGCACATAAGCAATTGAGTTTATGCTTTGATCTGATTTATTAGTAGTCAATTATAAAAATCTTCAAAATGAAAGCTTATCTACTAAAACCATACTTCTAAACATTGGGTCCATGCGAAAGTCGGCTCCTGAATTGTCTAAATGGATAAAAAATATTCGGGTCTCCTCAGGCAGATTGTAAAAGATGATTTCTTCTATGGGGAGGGGAAGGTCCTTCGCTTAAAGAAGTAGCTGGTAGGAGCGGGGTAAGCAATAGTAAGGCAATAAAACTTATGGAAGATATTTTTTTAATGATCAAGATGTTTGATTAATCATTATGTTAAAAATGATAATTTCTTTATTTAGTGAGATACTTTACCCGTTTCCTCTACTTTACAACGGTCCGGTTTTTCGGGGGGAGGTCAGCATTGGTAAGCACGCTGATTTAATCACCTGAGCACTATCTGCCGGTGCACGCCCGTCACCTCTCCGATGTCCCGGGTGCCGCAGTTTCGCACCAGCATGTGCAACACCAGCCGCTTTACCTCAGGTCGGCAGCCTGCCTTCTGGTACACGTACTGGAACTGCTTTCCGCAAGAACGGCACAGAAAGTTTTGCTTGCCCGTGCGCTTTACACCATTTTTGACTACTTTCATACTGTGGCAGTAGGGGCAATTTACCTGGATAGTTATCTCGCACATAACTTCCTGTAAATACCCTTGCTGCCATACTTATTCTTCTATCATACATTTTAGACCACAGGCAGAAATTTAATGCTTACACAAAAATTCAGGCTCGCCTTGCTGCTCATGCTGTCCATTACGCTGCATCTTACCTCCTTTGCACAGGAAAAATTCCCGGATGGAACGCCGATACCGGACTGGTTCCGGCAAAACAAACCTACGGATATAAATAAGCTGGGAAAGCATTACCGTATTACAGACTTCAATGTCACAAACGACAGTACGGTCATTCAGACAGAACGCATACAGGCAGTGATAGACAAAGCCCATGAGAGCGGCGGCGGGGTTGTCATTATTCCCAAAGGGACTTTCCTGAGTGGCTCGCTCTTCTTTAAACAGGGCACACACCTGCATCTGGAAGAAGGCGGCAAGCTGAAAGGCAGCGACGACATCAGCAACTTCCCCCTGGTGATGACGCGTATGGAAGGACAAACGCTGAAATACTTTGCTGCGCTGGTGAATGCCGACGGGCTTGACGGATTTACAATTTCTGGTAAAGGAACCATCGACGGGAATGGACTGCGTTACTGGAAATCATTCTGGCTAAGGCGGGAATTTAATCCGAAAACCACTAACATGGATGAAATGAGGCCGCGGCTGGTATACATCTCAAACAGCAGGAACGTGCAGCTCTCAGGAGTGAAACTGATAAACTCACCTTTCTGGACGACGCACTTGTATAAAAGCGAAAATGTAAAGCTGCTCGACCTGTACATATACTCTCCCAAAGAGCCTGTAAAAGCCCCGAGTTCTGATGCAGTGGATATTGACGCCTGTAAAAACGTACTCATCAAAAACTGCTATATGTCGGTAAACGACGATGCCGTGGCGCTAAAGGGCGGCAAAGGTCCGCGTGCCGATCAGGATCCAAATAACGGAGCCAACCATAACATCATCATCGAAGACTGCACGTACGGATACTGCCATGGCGCCTTAACCTTCGGAAGCGAGTCGTTGCACGATCGCAACATCATTTTACGCCGGGTTAAGATAGACCACGCAGAGCGTTTACTCTGGTTTAAAATGCGCCCTGACACCCCACAGATTTACGAATATGTTCTCGTAGAAGACATCGAAGGCCAAGACATAGGCAACTTTATCTTCATACGCCCCTGGACCCAGTTCTTCGACCTTAAAGGGGAAGAGGTAGCGGGAACGTCTGTCATCCGCCATATAACCATGCGCAACATAAAACTGGATTGCGAGAACTTTTTTAATGTGGGAGCGGCAAAAGAAGTCAAACCTTCTCAAGGATTCGGCTATAAGATGTCAGACTTCAGATTTGAAAACATAGCTGTAACCGCAAAGAATTTTACTGAGATAGACACTTCTATCATAGAAAATTTCAAACTGAAGAAAGTAACCGTCAACAGTAAAAAAGTCCTCTAGATAGTAATTATCTATTAAGATTCGCCGGCTGAGAATTATGTGTTCTTCTCAGCCGGCTTTTTTTCTAATCCCCTATTTGATACTGGTGGTTCGCCAAATTTATTTCCTTAGATTGTTTAGAGCCTTTCTCCAGGCTAAGATCAGCCTGGAGATTGTGGCATGAACTGGAGAAGCCCCTTGTTGCTGTTAGATGCCCCGGACCTTACTTCACTATTTTGTAACAGGCTTCGGAGCTGAGTCAACACCTGAATTCTAAGCTAAGACGATGAGAAAACTGATTTTATACCTGTTCGTTTTTTGCTTGACCACCTCGGTTTACGGTCAGCGCATCATGGAAAATCTTGACCGTGGGGTGGTAGCCGTTCGGCACAAGCCTGATGCTGTTTTCATCAGTTGGCGTGTGTTAGCAACCGAGCCGGAAAACTTCCCTTTTAACCTTTACCGCACAACAGGAACGGAGAAGCCTGTAAAGCTGAACCCGCAACCTATAACCGGGGGTACTAACTTTATCGACACCAAAGCGGACTTCACGCAAAATACAGCCTACACCGTTAAAACCCTTGTGAAGGGCAAAGAAACGGCCGGAAGCAAACCTTTTGTTGTGCCCGCAAACGCACCCGTTGCCCAATACCTGTCCATTCCGCTCAAGACGCCTGCTGGTTACAACGACGCTTCGAGATGGCGAATACGAGCTGGTGCTCCACCAGGTGGGCAAAGGACTGGACAACTCCTTTGATGGGTATACCGACAAACCCGTTTTACAAGCCTACAAGCTCGACGCAGAAAAGGCGCAATGAACTTTGCGCCATTTTTATGGTCGCGCTTCCGGGTATTCTTTTTTACAGGGAGGTGTAAGTCCTTTGTCATGCATGGCGTCCATGTCAGTGGTCAATGCCGCAGAATAACTCTCCGGTAGCTGAATAAGGCTGGCGTACCATTGTCTTTTACCTCGCAGATAAGATGCAGCTCCTGTCCTGCATCTAACTTCGGCATCACAAAACTTACCTCCTCGGTGCCGGGGTTGTTCAACTGTACATTGCCGGTGAACTGACCTGCTTCTTTATACACAAACCAGCGGAAGGTCAAAGCATGGCTGTCGGGGTCGGAGGTGCCTTTGGCACTGAGGCGGACCGTTTCACCGGCCGGGGCAATGGCCGTGGCTACCGCCTGCCCTTTGTTTCCGTTTACCACCACCACCGGGTTATGGTTCGCCTCTTCAAAGGAGCCGGCCACGCACCAATCCATACGGGCAGCAAAGTCATGTTGAAAGGCTTCCCGCCAGCGCCAGATGGTAGCCTGGTCAGATGCTACCCGGCGGCCATCTTCCAGCTCCACTTCATCCACTGAATTAATCGTATTGGTCCAGATTTTACCTGCTTCGGCATAGGACTTGAAAAAAGCATACCGCCCGCCCCAACCGCCATAGGCCGGGCTTAAGGCACTCCCCAGTCCATTGTTGATTAAACCGAGGAAAGAAGGGGTGTCTCCTTCCATGATGTACTCCAGCGGGGGGTATAATGCACCTAAAGGCCCATGGTTTTGGCTGATGTTTTCCATGAGCCAGGGGTTGTCTACCAGTTCGAATTGATGCATAGGCCCGTTCTTGTAAAAGCGGTCTCCCGAGATACCTGTCCAGGTGGCCTGGTAATACTCCGCCCAGTGTTCTGCGCTGGGGCTTACCACGTAGAATAGGTCCGGGAAATTAGTCCGGATCCAGCGGCCGGCATCATCCTGGTCGGAGATGGAATATACCCGCAGTCGCGACAAAAACTTTTTAAGCTCCTCTGGTGTCCGCGACTCCCGCACCTTCCATAAAGCCTGTGCCAGGCAGTTGGATCCGCCCCACACACTCACCCAGACCGGGCGCTCGTCATTTTTGTCCGCCGCTCTGATGATCAATTCAGAGCCCTCAGAATCTTTCCCTGCTCCTACACCTTCCATGCCATAGAGCGGCAGGTGGGAAGCAGTAACAGCCTTCAGATCCGCTGCGGAGGGGTAGCCGCTGGAGTGCCTCTCCAGGTTATCCCGCACCTTTCCGTAGGCACTGACTAACTCCTCGATTTTATTTTGCTGCACCCTGTCTTTGAGGTGGACCGAGGTAGTTGCTACCAGCCCCTCCGTATCGAATTCGTTCGCGTACACCAGAAACCGGACCAGCGATTGCTGGTCATCGGGCTCATTCGTGATATCGGTTAACACAATCACTCTTTGCTTCCCGGGTTCGGTATATTGCCAATTCTTTTGAGCACAGGCCACATAAGCCGCCAACAGGAGAGGCAGGAGTATATATTTTTTCATGGGCACATAAACCTTAAGATTACTCTTTTATTTACTCGAACAAAAAATCGTTATATCATAAAGATATGCTTATTCATTGATACGAAACAGGTACAAGAAAGCCAGTGGGCTACACTTCTTCCCGCAGCATCCTTAAAGAAGTAGTTCAAACTAGTGTCGGGAAATTCCAAAAAGAGGAGCGGGATCTATTTATAATACTTTATAGATAAACCACAAGTTCCCTGAAAAATAGGGAAAAATTCTTTGGACTTTCTTAAACCAGCAGACGTTGCGTCAGCATCAGATCCATATCACGCTCTAACTGCGCCTCCTTTAGCTCCTTCTGTAGCCGCTTTATCTCCCTTTGCTCGTCTGCCAGCCCTTCCGTGGGCCGGACTGGCGAACAATCCTTCTGCCGCCATTTGCTCAGCCGGCCGGGATCAATGCCCAGCTCATCGGCTACCACTTTTACTGATTCACCTACAATAGGAGAGGTCAATGGCCATCCGCTTGAAGGAGGCGTCAAATACACGTCTATCCATAATAGTCAAATTTGATACTTTATAAATCTGCCTGTCAAAAGCCTCCAGTCAAATATAAGCAACTCCATTTTCAACCTGCTCAAAAATAACACAATAGGTTCAGAGGACTGGTATCACTTAGGAAACCTATTCTATTAAGGTTACTGTCCTTTTTTCGGTTGAAATAATTCCAGTTATAAAATTTAAAGTGCTAACATAAGTTCTTGGGATTAGCTAATGTTTTTCACTAGCCTTACTCTGTAGCTTAACAGGAGCTTGTTTTTGCCTGATTTGAGGGGAAGAGGCGTCTTAGCTTTAGCTAAATGTAGATAAATGAGTTTCGGGGGAAGTACTGGTGTAACTATATTCAGTCAGTCAACAATCAAAAGCAAAGGCAAGAATGTCAGAGACAAGTAGAATATGTGTAATAGGCAGCTCCAACACGGACATGGTGGTGAAGTCTGAGCGCCTTCCTTCTCCAGGTGAGACGGTGCTGGGCGGGCGTTTTTTAATGAACCCCGGCGGGAAGGGGGCTAACCAGGCTGTAGCTGCTTCGCGGCTGGGTGGTCAGGTAAGCTTTATAACAAAAGTGGGAAGCGATGTCTTTGGGCGGCAGGCTTTGCAGCAGTTTCAGCGTGAACGCATTGATACACGGCACGTGGTGACGGACGCCGAGCAGCCCTCTGGTGTGGCGCTCATCAATGTGGATGCAACAGGCGAAAATTGTATAGCGGTTGCCCCAGGCTCTAACAATCACCTGCTTGCGGTAGAGGTGGAGGCAGGTCTTCCGGCGGCAGGCAGCAATGCCTTGGTGCTGTTACAGCTAGAGATTCCGCTAGGCACCGTTGCTTACGCGGTGCGCGAGAGCCATGTGCGGGGCCTGCGCGTGATATTGAACCCTGCTCCCGCACAGGAGCTTCCGCAGGATCTCTACCCTTGCCTGTACGTGATTACGCCCAACGAGACGGAGGCTGAGCTCCTGACGGGGGTGCGGGTGATAGACCTTAATACGGCAGCAGAGGCTTCACGGCGGCTTCTGGAGAAGGGAGTCTCCAATGTGGTGATTACGTTGGGTTCCCGTGGGGCATATTTATACTCCGGTGCAGATGCAGCACAGCTCATACCCGCTCCGCCAGTTACTCCAGTGGATACAACAGCTGCTGGCGACTGCTTTAACGGCGCACTGACGGTAGCGCTCTCAGAGGGGCTTTCTTTAGAAGAGGCGGTGGCTTTTGCCTGCAAGGCAGCCTCTATCTCTGTCACGCGAATGGGAGCCCAATCATCGCTACCGCACCGGCGGGAATTAGAGAGTCTTCCACTGGTGGGCTTGGTGTAGTTTTTTTTGCCTTGTACTGTAAGTGATTAATCAATTTGAATTGATAATAAGTCAGCTATGTTTGTAATTCCTTCCTATTCTTTAGCGGTTATATTCTGTGTCATCACGATGCTATGTTGGGGCTCCTGGGCCAATGCGCAGAAGCTGGCATCCTCAAACTGGCGCTTCGAGCTTTTTTATTGGGATTTTGTGTTGGGTGTACTTTTTGTCTCGCTCCTGTTAGCCTTCACGCTGGGAAGTTGGGGAGGTGAAGGACGCTCTTTTATCCCTGATCTAATGCAGGCAGACTCCTCTGCTCTAGGTTCCGCGCTTTTAGGCGGTATCATATTTAACCTGTCCAATATCTTACTAAGTGCCGCTATCGCCATTGCTGGTATGGCGGTAGCCTTTCCGGTAGGTGTAGGGCTTGCGCTGGTTATAGGCGTGGTCGTAAACTATCTGGAGCTTCCTGTAGGTGACGCGGGGTTGCTATCAGTTGGAGTGGGATTTATTGTGGTGGCTATTCTGCTTAACGCCGGGGCTTATCGTCGTCTTTCACAGGGTATGGGGGGCGTGTCAGGTAAAGGGCTTCTGCTTGCTGTGGTAAGCGGCTGCCTCATGGGGCTCTTTTATAGGTACGTGGCGGCCTCTATGTTCCCTGATTTCACAGTTCCGGAAGCAGGTATGCTGAGCCCCTACACAGCGGTAGTTGTATTTGCTTTAGGAGTGTTCGTCAGCAATATTTTATTTAACACAATCCTAATGCGCTACCCATTCACAGGAGCCCCGGTAAGTTACAGTGATTATTTTGAAGGGAGTTGGGTAAGCCATCTGACCGGTGTGCTGGGAGGCGCTATATGGTGCATTGGCATGGCCTTCAGTATTATTGCATCAGACAAAGCTGGTCCGGCAATAGCTTACGGCTTAGGGCAGGGGGCAACAGTGGTGGCCGCGCTTTGGGGTATCTATATCTGGCGGGAGTTTCGGAATGCCCCTCGCGGAACTCACGCAATGCTTCACCTGATGCTGGCGTGCTATATTGTGGGGCTTACAATGCTAGTGGCTGCCCGTTAGCAGGGCGACCACTAACAGAGGCTATACTTTTATATTCTTTCAAACAAGTGATTAATCAATCATAAGTTGCTTTTGCTTTCGGCGAGAATCAAACTCATTAGATACTATAAATAAGCAATTGACCGGTACAGTTGGTGCACTGAAGCATCTAGTCAAAGATAACTCTAATCATATCTCATTAACCATTAATTAAATTATTCTATGCAACACTTATTACTAAAAGAACTGAGATATTACATGATACTACCTCTCTTCTTTTTATCGATGGCCAGTGCACTAGCACAAAGTGTTCAGGTAAAGGGAAAAGTTACTGATGAAAATGGTATAGAACTACCTGGGGTGACAGTGCTGCTAAAGGGAACCACAACGGCAACGCCTACTGGTGCTGACGGTACCTACTCCCTTGATGTACCAGACGGCAGTGGTACCCTTGTCTTTTCTTATATCGGCTATCAGCCCCAGGAGGTGCCAATCAACAACCAATCTACTGTTAACGTGAACCTGCTTGATGATGCAAAATCCCTGCAGGAAGTGGTCGTGGTAGGATATGGTACACAAAAGAGAGAAAATCTGACGGGCGCCGTGTCAACGGTTAGCTCTGAAGCTATTCAAAACCGTCCGGTTGCTAATGTCGCCACTGCCTTACAGGGAGTGGCCCCCGGCCTGAACATTACCCGTACAACCGGCCAGCCTGGTAATGAAGGAATAGGCATCCAGATACGGGGGGCTACCTCTGCCAATGGCAACGTAGACCCTCTGATTGTGGTGGATGGTGTTGCCAGTCCGGGCGTTACTTTGCAAACCATGAACCCTAACGACATTGCCACCATCAGTGTCCTTAAAGACGCGGCTGCCGCTTCTATTTACGGTGCTCAGGCTGCCGGAGGGGTTATTCTGATAACTACCAAGCAGGGAAAAGACGGTAAAGTTGTATTCGATTATTCGACGCAGGTTGGGGTTGACTGGGCCTTGAACCTGCCGCAGCGTATGGAAACCTGGGAAGAGGCAGAATATTCAAACCTGGCCCGTGCAAATGCCGGGCAGGGGCCGGAGTATACAGCAGAGGAAATCGGGTACTTCAAAGATGGAAGCACTCCCTATATTATCAACCCTGCCGATACAAACAATTACCTGTATTATAACACCGAAAGCATCATCGACCAGGTTGTTCGCAAAAACACTGCTATGCAAACGCACAACCTTTCGGCTAGAGGAGGAACAGAAAAACTGAATTTTATGGCCTCGGTTGGTTTCTATGATAAGCAGGGAATGTTTAAAGTAGGTCCCGACAAAAATGAGCGTTATAATGCCCGCCTCAACCTGGGTGCTCAGTTAACCAAGCACCTGTCCTTGGATTCCCGCATATCCTATACCTTACAGCAGATAGAAACCAGCAGCAACAATATCAGCGGCAACGGCGGGACTCTTTTACACTCTTTATACCGGAATAGCCGAAACCGGTACCCTACTTTTACGCCTGAAGGACGCTACAATTACCAGGGTGCCCAGACGTATGCGCAGCTGGAATCAGGAGGGTATAACAATTACACCCGTAACTTTTTTGATGGCGTGTTTACCCTGCGACTGGCTGAAGTTGTAAAGGGCCTTCAACTGAGAGCCGTATATGGAGTTCAATACCGCCTCGGCGACCGGGAGATATTTGACCGGACAGTTGAAATGTTTAACCGCACCGGAGTGGCATCCCGCTTAAATAACCCGAACTTCTATCAACTCAGAAAAGAACTGGACCATAACAATAACCTTCAGTTCCTGGCGGATTATGATCTTTCCATCGGTGCTAAACATAATTTCCATATACTAGGAGGTTATCAGTACGAAGACATCCGTGGAGAAGACGTAGAAACCCGCACCACTAATCTGGTCAGCAACGATTTACCTTCTTTGGTCCTGGGCGATGACCGCACCAAAACAAACAATCAGAGCATTTCTACTTATGCCTTCCAGTCGCTGTTCGGGCGTTTCAACTATAACTACGACGGGAAATACCTTCTTGAGGCGACCTTGCGCGTAGACGAAAGTTCCCGTTTGGCTCCCGGATTGCGGGTGAAAGTATTCCCTTCTGCTTCTGCTGGCTGGAACCTGCACCGTGAATCGTGGTTCAGCGAAACACTGCCTCTCTTTTATGAATTTAAGTTAAGAGGTTCGTGGGGTACCTTAGGCAATGCCCAGGGCATTGGCAATTATGATTATCTGGCCTTGTTGAACCGCGGAAACAACTTAGTGCTTGGTACACCCGAATCCCGTTCCACTTACTTTTACCAGAACACTGTACCTGCATCCCGTCTATCATGGGAAACCATTGAAACCATGAACGGTGGCCTGGACATGGGCTTTTTCAATAACAGGCTTCAGGCCAGTGTTGATTATTACGTCAAGTACAATCGTAACATGCTAACTCCTATGCAGTTGCCGGCAACCTTTGGGGTAGGGACGCCTAAAGCAAATAACGGTGAACTTAAATCATGGGGCTGGGAAACTGAACTGCGTTACCAGAACACAATAGGCAACAGCTTTAACTATTCAGTGGCAGTCAATGTGTCAGACAACCAGAACGAACTGATGCAATATGCAGGCAGAAGGGTAATACCGCGCGGTGTTGCTTCCATTCTGGAAGGGTATCCGCTTAATACAATCTGGGGATACCAGACGGCCGGTTATTTCACTTCGGAAGCTGAAGTAGATGAGTGGGCCTTTCAGGATAGCCGTGCCGGTGTTGGCGATGTAAAGTATGTGGACTTGGACGGAGACAATAAAATTACCGTCGGCAAAGGAACTCCTGAAGACCATGGCGACCTGGTGTTCCTGGGTACCACCCAGCCCCGCTATTTGTTTGGCTTCAACCTGGCCATGGATTGGAAAGGGCTTGATTTTGCGGTGTTCGCCCAGGGAGTAGGCAAGCGTAACTTTATGCCTAGCAGCGATGTGCTGGAACCCTTGCCATACACCTGGCAGCAGGCGATGGATATTCATCGTGATTACTGGACGCCAGAGAACCCTGATGCACTCTATCCCAGACCTTACCTAGGAGGCCGTCATAACTTTCTGGTTTCTGATAAATGGGTGTTGGATGCCAGCTATATGCGGATAAAAAATTTACAGGTAGGGTACACGCTTCCTGAGGCCTGGACGCAAAAAGCAAGAATAGCGCGGGCAAGGATATTCTTTACCGGGCAAGACCTCCTGACGATTTCGGGCTTGGGTAAATTCCAGGACTACCTGGATCCGGAACAAGCAAATAATACCGGGTCTGCCTATCCGTTTTTTGGCACCGCTGCCATGGGGCTCAATTTAACCTTTTAAGTAGTTGACTCTTAAAAAAACATCATATGAAAATCACGAAATATCCTTTAGTTATTGCCTTTGGGTTGCTGGTGAGTTTAACCGCCTGCGAAATAGAAAGAATACCCGAAACCCAAATCAGCGACCCCTCTTTCTGGCGTTCAGAAAGTGATTTGAGAAATGCCACTAACTATTTATATACCTTTTTACCCGCACCCACCACGGAAGATGTTTGGTCGGATGATGCCTTCGGTACTTCAGCGAACAACATAAGTGACGGCTCCCGGCAGGCTCCGTCTACCGCGAATGATTATAACGACCCATACAAGATTATTCGGGCGGCTAACAATATTATGGAGAAAGCTCCTACCGTACCGGTTACTGAAGATGTATACAACCGCTACATCGCGGAGGCCCGTTTTTTCCGGGCGTGGGCGTATGTGCAGTTATTTCAGAAGTACGGGGCGGTTCCGCTTATACTGAAAACACTGCAGGAAGACTCGCCGGAACTGAATGCCCCTGCTGCTTCACGCGATGAAGTGATGGATGCCATATACAGCGACCTGGATTATGCCAGCACGTTGCTACCTACTCCCACCCAATTGGGAAGTGCCGACTATGGCAGAGTCTCGAATACGGCAGCCATGGCCTTAAAAGCACGGATAGCTCTTTTTGAAGGAACCCGTTCCAAATTTCACAATTATGGTGAGCCTGCCAAACATCTGACCATTGCCCGTGATGCAGCTAAAGCCGTCATAGATAGCCAGGAGCACAGCTTGTTTGGAAGTTACTTTGACTTGTTTCAATATGCGGGAGAAGGCCGGCAGAACAGGGAGAACATTCTGGTGAAACAATTTGGGATTAGCGTTGCTGAACAGGTTGCAAACCACAATTTTTCCCGCATCATTGAAACCGGCGCCTTAAACGGCACCAAAAGCCTTGTAGACAGCTACCTGATGAAAGATGGCTTGCCCATTGCCCAGTCTCCTGCCTATCAGGCGCCCAATGCTTCCTATGAGGTGTATGCAGGCCGGGATGAGCGTTTAGCCGCTACTTTCTTTAAGCAGGGAGATGCTTTTATTTCTAATGCCGGCTATACTGTTCCGCCTCTTCAGTTTCACAAAACAGGCTTTGGTACCCGGAAATATTTTGACCGAACCGATTGGTCTAACCAGCGCTCCTTCATAGACCGGTCCATCATCCGCTATGCGGAGGTGCTCCTCATTTATGCTGAAGCCACCTTTGAGTTGCAGGGCAGCATCAGCGATGAAGACCTGGGTTTAACGATCAATAGTTTACGCCAGCGGGCCGGTGTAGCCGAGCTAACCAACAGTTTTGTTGCCGAGCATGGCCTTGACATGCGGGACGAAATACGCCGGGAGCGCCGGGTAGAGTTAGCTATGGAGGGATTTCGCTATTGGGATATTATGCGCTGGAAAATTGCTGAAAATGTGTTGGTAAAGCCGGTTTTGGGTATGTATTACTTCCAGGGAGAGTTTAACACCAATGTAGCTGTACAGCTTGACCCGGAAGGGTATTTGTTACTTCAGGATGCTGAGTTCCTGAGTTTTGACCCCGGCAGGGATTATTTGTGGCCCTTTCCTATCAACGAATTGGGCTTAAACCCTGGCTTAAGTCAAAATCCAAACTGGTAGTTCAGCTGCAGAAAACCGGAACAGCAGGCATCTTCTTGTTTTTAGCATGCCTGCTGTTTCTTTTCAAAATAGATAATGTTTTCCTTCCTGTTGTAAAAAAAGATATGCAGGCAGGTTGCAGGTGCTGTCACACATAAATGATTGCTTTATTTTTAGAGCTTTACTATTTAATCAACAAAGATGAATAAGAACACATTATTAGGTTTGTCAGTTATATGCAGTAGCATCTTGCTCGGCGGTTGTACATCAAATAACATGGGTGCATCCAATAGTGACAAACCGGTTAAAATAATCCTGGACAGTGATATTGGCCAGGATTCCGATGATGCCGGCGTAATGGCCCTGCTGCATCAGTTTGCGGATAACGGAGAGGCCGAAATATTAGCGACAATGTTCCCGATGCAGGACCCGATGGGAGCGCCTGCCATGGATGTCATCAACACCTACTATGGCCGCCCGGATATTCCAATTGGTACTTACAAGGGCAACTACGAGTACAAAGGAAAACTCTTTGACCATTATAATACCAAACTGGCCGAAAAATTCCCGCATGATCTGATGCATGGCAAGGATGCCCCGGATGCGATTGCGCTCTACCGGAAAATATTAGCCAAACAGGCCGACAGAAGTGTTGTGATTGTGGCGGTAGGGCCGGAACGGTTGCTGGCTGATTTGTTAAAGTCCACACCTGACGGTTATAGCAAGTTAAGCGGCCATGAGTTGGTGAAAAAGAAAGTGAAGTTCCTTTCTGTGATGGGAGCTGGCTTTCCGAAAGGGGATGAATGGAATGTTAAAATAGCCCCGGATGCCTCTAAGCTGGTAGCGGAAACCTGGCCCACCCCCATTGTGTACAGTGGCTACGAAGTAGGAAACGCTGTCAGAACAGGTAGCCGCCTGCTCACGGAAGCCCCTGAAAACAGCCCGATACGGGCATCTTACGAAAATCATCCGTTTGTAGACAAAGTGACCAAAGACCGCCAGAGTTGGGACCAAACTTCCATGCTTTATGCTGTAAGAGGAGCTGAGGATAACTGGACACTGGAAAGCACCGGGTATAATTATATAGACGAGTCGGGTAAGAACGAGTGGCGCAACGACACAGATAAAGACCACAGTTACTTAATTTTGCAGAAACCGGAAGAAGTAAAGAAAACCATTGAAGATCTGATGGTCGCACCGCCTGCCCAGAGAAAGGCAAACCACACGTTCAGCTCACAAAAGGATTAATCCTGTCACACCTGTGCCATGCTGTAATTTAACACTTACTTATTAAAGACAAGGCAGAAGTATTTCGCAGTTTTATCTTCATTTATCTAAAGTCAATCAGGACCTGAAGTAAAATGCGGCCTCAAAATGTGTATTATTATTATCTTTTTCAATGGTTAAATTTCTTGCCCTCAGTTTATTACTTGTCACATTTAGCGCTTGTGCCCAGACAGCCACTCATGTTCCCTACTGGAATACCAACACCCAACTTATTCCCTGGAGGCTTCCGCTTGCACCAACTATCGCCGCTTTAGAATACATCGATTTAGATGATGACGGAGACCCTGATGTGCTCAGGGGGATGGTGAACGACTCTATTCCACTCATGTGGATCGACGACGACGATGATATGGAAGTTGGGGATGTGGAGGGAGACACGGACAGCGACTGCCTGTTACTGGATTTAAACCGCGACGGACATTTTGCTGGCCCTCAGGATCTAAGCATTGACTGGAACGATGAAGATGGTGACGGTATAGCCGACATGCAGTTGGTCGTGAGGAACGGAAAGGCTGCAACCCGTAACTTCTTTGATTGGGAGGCTGATTACATGTACGTGATGGATTTTGACAAAGACAAGATCATGCACTACATCGATTGGAACATACTGAACATTCAGGCCTGGGAAAAAGATGGTCATAGTAATTTCTTCACCGATTATCATGGCAATTCACTATTCATGAAAATGCATGGCTCCAGTTATCGTATTGGGGACCTTCGCTATAATTGGGAAAATCCGTTCATCTTTTATGACAAGGACGAAGACGGCCTTACTGAAATGGCTATCAGATTAGTAGATACCCCCCTGTTCAGGCCGAAGGATAATAAGGATACAACCTTTCATCAGGTAGATAAGGAAATCGATATTCTGTACTCCAAGAAAATAGACCACGTTTCTTTTACCTTCGACCTTGATAACGATAACGGGCCAGGTAATGAGTTCGACTTTGATATAAGCCTTAATTTTAGAGGCCCTGGTTTTGATTACACCGACCAGAAACATTCCTTTAGCAGTCTTAGAGGGCTTCCGGAAGCGAACAAGTTCTTTTATGACTCCCGATGGCGCAAAGTAGATGAACTCTACTACCCTGACCAGGACAATGCCTGGAACCTCATATTTAACCGGGGCCAATGGAGCCAGTGCAGTTTTGTTTTTGATGAGGATGATGATTGTAACCGATGGGAACGGGTTGAATTTTATGAGCCAAAGGATTTATTTAAAATAGGTAAAAACAAAGGGGGCCTGGATAATAATGCCCAGGCTGATGCGGCGGGTGACCGGGGTGAGTGGGACACAGACTTTTCGGGAAAAGGGCAACTTTATGTAGGTGCTTTTGATGGCAGAATTCACCTTTATGGGGCTGAGTGGGGAGCCTGGAGAATAGACCAGACCGCTTACTCTTACCAGGGGTTCGGTGGCTTATACAACCGATGGAGGCCAGAGCGTACGCAAGTGGAGCCAAAGACGTTCGGGACAGTAAAATACACCGACACCAATAACAATGGCTTTATAGATCTGGTTGAGTATGATCTGGATGGCGATACCTTATTTGAGGATCGTGTTTCGCTGCTGGAATTAGGTGTTGATGACCGGAATGAGATCATTCCGACATCTCAAAATAATTATGAGGATTTTCAGGCGCTTTTCTCAAGTGTAGCTGAAAATATGTGGGCCAGAGCCAATGACGCTGTAAGTGTGGCCAAAAAATACAAGGTAGATACCAGCCACTACGCCTTTTATATGAAACCGCATAGCCTGCACCAGAAATACGACTATGGCTATTGGCTCAATTTCTACATATACCAGGATTTAAGGCATGTGGCTAAGTTGAAGAAAGATAAGTCGCTACTTGCATCTATAGATAGAGCATATTATTCAGGCAAATGGAAATCGCTTCAATAATTCTTGTCACTGTAGTTTAGTATCAGATGTTACGATAAAGCACGCTAGCTTTTGCCAAAAGAAGAGGCAGGAAAGTACACAACTGCTTTTTCTTTTGATTCTGAAAGGCTAAAGTGCAATAAATGAATGCTTAAAGAGAAACTATGGGAAAAACAGCACAGCTGCTTATATGCTTCATGGTTTGCCTGGGGGTGCATGCCCAGGCACAGACATGGCGCAGCGAGCTTTACCCGCAGGGTTGGCAGCCACCTATAGAAGCTGATTTCTACTCTGATAAGCTGATTCAGGATTTCTCCTACGCCGGTTATCATCGGGGAGAAAAAGAAATACCCTTCAAAGCACGGGCAGTACTGGATGTGACTAAGCCACCTTATAACGCAGACAATACCGGTACCCTGGATGTAACGGCTATTCTTCAAAAAGCCATTGATGATGCCGGCCAGCGAAAGCAGGGCGGGGTGGTCTATCTGCCGAAAGGCACTTACCAGGTAAACCCGGTAACAGATAAGAATTATTGTTTGCGCATAGCCCGTTCGCATGTGGTGTTGAGAGGAGCCGGGCCCGGAGAGACGTTCCTGTATAACGCGTCTTCCAACATGCGCAGTAAAGCCATCATCAGCATTGAGAACGGTAACTCCTGGACCGGGACCGGGGAAAATAAAACTCTTCTTACAAAAGACCTTCTGAAGCCAACATCAGTTATTCCGGTGCAGCAAACAACCGGTCTCAAAGTTGGCGACTTAATCATCATCCGGAATTACATTGACAACAATTGGATTGAAAAGCATAGGATGCTCGATTACTGGAAAGACAAAGGCAATAGCCTGCACGGGCAGTTGTATGGGCGGCAGGTGGTGGCTATAAATAAAAGAGCAAAGGAAATAACGCTTGATATACCCATTCGGTATGCCCTGGAAACTGCGCACGGAGCCGCCCTGTATAAAGCGCCGCCAATGCTCACGGAAGTAGGGGTGGAGTATATGTCCATCGGAAACAGGCAAAGCTTTGTAGAAGGAGACTGGTCAGAGGAATCGTACCGTGATGAAAAGAATGGTTCTTATCAGTGCCATGATTCCTGGGCCATTGCAATTGCCCACTTATACAATGGATGGGTCCGGCAGGTGAATTCTTATCGCCCGGAGGGGAATAGCTCTGATACCCATGTGTTGTCTAACGGCATCAAAGTCTGGCAAACCATGAACGTGAGCATTGTAGACTGTAGTTTTAAGAACCCGCAGTATGGTGGCGGTGGCGGCAACGGATATATGTATCGGGTGATGGGGAATGAAACCTTACTTCAGGGTTGCGTAGCTGATTCAAGCCGCCACGGATTTGTGTTGTCGCACATGTCAGCTTCCGGCAATGTGTTTTTCCGCTGCCTGGATAAAAACTCCGGAAGCCAGAAAGGGCTGGTGGGGTATCAGAAAACAAACGGCAGCGGCAGCGATCACCACATGCACTTCAGCCATTCCAACTTGTTTGACCAATGCACAGTCGAAAACAGCTTCTTTGCTGCCGGCTGGCGAAAGTGGGGCGGTTCTACCATTCACGGCCTCACAGGAGCACATAGTGTGTACTGGAATTTGAGCAGCAATGGCTCGCAGGCAGAGGCAGTACAGACCCAGCAAGGCCGGTATGGTTACGTTATCGGAACGTCCGGCAGTAAACCCGGAGTGCGCACATCGGCATGGCAAGCTGGAACAGAATTTATAACAGCGCCAGAAGATTTTGTGGAGGGAAAAGGTGTGGGCAACACCTTGGAACCGCAGTCGCTCTTCCTGGATCAAAAAAGCAGGCGGTTGCGAAAGAACGATAGCAAGAAATAAATTCACTCTGTTTCCTTAACAGAGCAGGGCAGTTGCAAAAGCCACAACATTAAAGTTGGCTAATGTGGAGGGCGAAGTACAAGCCGTTACACTTTAAGCAGGTGATTTAACGGGTCGTAAAGACAGCACCCATTCCTGAAGCCCCAGTTCCAGAATAAGCTGCTTTTCAAACGGATCCTCCAGCAGCGGAAGGAGCTGTTCCGGCATGACTCCTACGGACCTGTTCCGGAGCCACTGTTTGACATGATTAAACACAAGTTGCTCCACCTTATACCAGCTGTGTTCTGCTTTCAGTTTACGCTCGCTGGAACGGATCTCATAATGCAGGTAATCTGTGTTATCAAGCGCCAGGTGAATGAGCAAATTCATAAGGCGGCAACTTACGTAGAGCAGGCGATTCAAAGAATTGCTAGGTTGGTTTAAAGCACGGTTAATATACTTAAGGGCGGTAGAGTAGGCTCCTGAGCTATACCAGACGCGAGCTACAGTCAGGCACAACTGAGCGTGTATATGGATGGGGAGCTGGTCAATTTCCTTATCCAGAGAGGCTGACCATTGCTGGACTAACGCCACTGCCTGCCCATGCTGCCCCTGGTTAACAGCACGATGCAGTTCATGTTCGAGCACCTGGTACTCTATCGAAAGAGCAAAGCTTCCTGATATTTCGGCGGTAGCATTTAAACGTTGAAGAAAAAATGTCATTTCTTCATAATACTGCATGCGCCGCAGGTTGTGCAGGATGCCATTTAAAAAGTGTACATAGTAGAGCGGGGTGTCCGCCCACAGATGAACGTTCTGCTGAAATAGCTTATCCAGGTCATAAGATACTTTTAAACTACCTTCCGGATCACCGGTCATTAGAAAGTAAACAGACTGGAACTGCAGGTGTAGTTGCTGGGATTCAAAGGACTGAAATTGCTGGCTGTTCAGGATCATGTGCTCTTCGAGCAACAGGTCATTCAGTTGTGTGCTTTCCCGTAGGCTGCGGACGGTGCCGCTTTTCCAAAAGCGTATGAGCAAAAGCTCGTAAAGAGAAGCATGTTGATGTATTGTGCTCAACTGCCCCTGTAGTTTGTTTATCTCTTCCTGTTTCTTGATCAGGGTGTTTTCGTCTACTCCAATGAACTGCAGTTGGATGAGGTGCTTTATCTCGCTCTGGGCAGCCAGGATAAAGAAAGTGAACTTCTCGTATTTCAAAGCCGTGCTTTGGGCTTTGTGCAGCTGTTGGAAGCTTTCATCTACAAGTCCTTTGTTGAAGAGTATCGTGCTGTCCTGTAAGAGGTTCATCAGACGTACTTCTACTTGTTTTTCCATCTGAAAATTGCGCAGGCTTTTCATCAGCACCCTGTAGAGGTGTTTCCGGGCAGGCTCGACAGAGGTACCCGGAAACTGCAGGGCTATGTCTTTCTTCAAAGCTGAATCGAAAGTATGGTGCAGTTCCAGTAGATCGAATAGCTTCACATATTCTTTCTCTCCGCTTTGAAGGGAAACACTCAGGCGGAAATATCTTTTTTCAGGTTTGGTAAGCGAATGAACAAGGGAAAAGAGGGAGGAAATTGAAGTCATGGGATTAGCTACATGATAGTCAAAATATTTGTCTAATTAGCTTTTAATCGTCAGGGAGAAAGCGTTTCTTTCTTTACTGCATTAGCTAATATAAAGTAAATTAGCTGTATTTGAAAGTAAGTAATTGCTAGTATTGGTTTGCAGGAAAGAAGATTAGCTTTATAAAAGTCCAAACCATCCCTCCTATGCAATAATCGCTTATAAAGGTATATTGTCCTGTTGCCCTTTCAATTCTCATACAGGCAGGATGCATGCCAGGGAAACAACAGTTCGCTCCTTTAAAACGGGTGACACAAATGGTTCCCAGCCTCATGTTAATGCTGGGCAGTTGGTTGAGCACATCAGGTTGCTCTGATGGAAGATTTGACAGCAAGCTTCCGGCTACCAATCCGGTGCATCGCTCCTGCCAGCCCTAAAACGGGTTCAAAGGCCAGTCTACTGGAGCTTTTTATAGAAGGGGAAATCAATAGTCACCTTGCTCTATTGGTCTGCCTTGTTTTTTCGCCTGGTGGAGGCGGTAGTTGAAGGTCAGGTTGATTTGCCGGCGTCTGCCCTGCGAATCAATTTCTGTGTAGAAGTTCTCGCCTTCTGTTATGGTGCGGAAACGGCGTGAGTTAAATACATCTATGACATTGAGTGTAAGCGTGCCATTGTTCTTCAGGATATCTTTGTTTACCGCCAGGTCGAGAGTGGCAAGGGCTTTGCGCCTGCCTTGTGGCAAAATCTGAGGTGCTTCATAGTTAGCCCGCAGCTGAAAGTCTGCGTTGTCCCAGAACGAAACGCGTGATGTTACTCTGCTAAACCAGCTGTAGGTGTCGCTTTGGAAGTCAGTATCCAGGTTGCTTCCGTCCGTGATGGCTCTAAAAAAGTTAAAGCTTCCATCCAGTTTCCACCACCTGAGGGGTTCGTAAGTGCCGATAAACTCAGCGCCATAGGCATTCTCTGAGGCAAGGTTTTCGGGCAGGGTGGTAGAAAAGCCCTGCTCGTTTACCCGGCGAATACGCAGGACTTTGCCGGTTGTGTGGCGGTAGTATAAAGAGGAAGAAAGCGAGCCTCTTGTAAAGTACTTCATATGCCCTACCTCAAATGAGTTTGAAAATTCCGGGTCGAGGTCGGGATTGCCGCTGAAGAAATTCCGCCTGTCAGTAAAGGTTACAAAGGGGCTTAGGTCGAAGTAGCTTGGGCGGCGCACCCGGCGGCTGTAGCTGACCTGCAGGGAGTGCTGGTCAGGTAGTTGGTAGGTGATGTGCGCGCTGGGGAACAAATTCGCATAATCGCGCGGATTCACTTCTTCGGTCTGTCTTAGCGTAGTTGTTACGTCGGTCCACTCTGCCCGGAGCCCCACCTGGTAGGAGAACTTATTAACCTTGTTGCCAATGATTCCATAGGCCGCGTGTATGTTCTCCTCATAGAGGAAGCTATTGTTGAGGCTGTCTAAGGGGCTCCACACACCACTGCCGGTTTGCTCTGACACGGCATAGTTGTTCGTCATGTCGCGGGAGCTGCTGCGCAAGCCCGCCTCCAGCTTTCCTTCTTCCCCAAACGGATACACGTAGTCGATCTGCACGAGCAACTGCTTCTCCGTTTCATCGTTGAGCGAGCGCTGCAGCAGAACTGGCGCTTCAGGGGTGCTGCCGTCGGAAAGAAAGGCTCTTTCAGTAAAGTACTGGTCTGATTCCTCCCAGTTGTCCAGGTAGCGCAAATCGGCAGTCAGTTCATGGCCTTCCCGGGCAAAGGTTCTTTTATAGGTCAGGGAATACTCTGAGTTGGGCTCGGTTTCTGTTTCGTCCTGCGAGCGGCTGATGATGCGTTGCAGGTTGGAGGTGTTGAAGAGGTAATCCCGGTAGATGATGTTAGAATAGCGCTTGCCCTTGCTCAGGCGCCAGGTGTAGGCCCCGGTCAAAACGTTTTTCTCGTCAAAGAAATAATCGGCTCCGCCGCGTATACTGTGGTTCATGCCTTCCTGCCTGTTTTCGGAGGTTTGGCGGGTGATAAAAGTAGTGTCATTCTCATACAGCTCCTGGTACAATGTACTGTTGCTCGGAGTGTTCCGGTAGGCGGCAGCGTAGTTTACGAAGAAGTTCAGGTCCTTGCGGCGGTAGTTGACGTTGGCCGCTGCCCCAAAATTGCTCGGGTAACCGGTTATGATGTCGAATGACCCGTTGAAGCCTGCTTTGCGCTCTTTTTTCAGAACAATGTTAATGATCCCCGCCATTCCCTCGGCTTCGTAACGGGCAGAGGGATTGGTGATGACTTCCACGCGCTCAATGAGGTTGCCCTGCAGCTGCTGCAAACCACTGCCGCCTCCCATACTCACCAGTCCGGAAGGTTTCCCGTCGATCAGGATACGCACGTTGTTGCTTCCCCTCAGGCTTACGTTGCCCTCCACATCAACAGCCACGGAAGGCACGTTGCTCAATATATTCACAGCAGTGCCCCCGGCATTCGCCAGGTCCGTTCCTACATTAAATATCTTTTTGTCCAGCGACAACTCCATCGTGCTTCTCTCCCCCTGCACCACAACTTCCCGCAGCACTTCTGTATTGCTGGTTAGCTGGACCATCCCCAGGTCAACGTCCTGGTTTGTAACACGGATATCTGGTATTACTTTCTTATCAAAAGACAAGAAGGTAACCAGCGCATAGTAGGCACCGGGCCTGGTGCTTATCTCGAATCTGCCTGCATCATCAGACGTTGCTCCTGAAACCATGCTGGAGTCCTGCTTCGCAAACAAGACGACACTGGCATAGGAAACAGGATTTTTCTGCTCATCCACCAAAGTGCCTTTGATAAGGAGCTGATTGGCTGGACCTTGGGCAAGAGCCGCAAAAGACATCAGAGAGAGTAGAAGGCTGACAAAGAAGAATAACTTGTTCATTTGTTTAACTTAGAGTAGGTGTACACTAAAGTAAAGGCTCCTTCCGTGTAGAAAAAACACAATAGACCCAACGCATTTATACACCGACCACACGCTTACCTGAACCGATGAGTGGTACAGACCGGTATAGTCGACTGTAACCGTTTGGTGGTAGACAAAAAACGCTCGTCTGGTCGGTACATACTGCTTTCCCATAGATTATTTTAGCGCCTGCCAAATGGCTGATGTATATTTAGGGGAATTTCTTTGCTCGTGAAAGCTACACAGATGCCCAACCTTTCGCTATACCGCTATGTCTCTCCCTTGCTGCATGTTTTAGTGTGGGTGTCACTGGCGGCAATGCTTCTTATATTTCAGCCGCTTGTGTGGGACGGTAGCCTGCCTGCTGAATTCTGGATAAAGCAGGGTATACTGTTTTGTATGTGGTTGAGTGCCTATTACCTGACGACGTTGGTGTGGGTGCCAAAACTTTTGTTTGAAGACAAGACAGGACTTTTCATCCTGGCTATACTTGCTACAGCGATTGCTATAGTGCTCCTCATCTGGCAAGTAGAGCTGTGGTTTAACCTGCCTCAGCAGATGCAGCAAATTCTTCATCCGGAAGGAGGCAGGTCAGGTGGAGACGGCTCCAGGCTGAAGTGGATGATAGCAGCCCTTTTTGCCGTTACGCTGCTGGTACTGGGCATTGGCACCAGCATTACCGCTGTGCAGAAGTGGCAGGCAGATGCGCTGCTCCGGAAAGAGGAAGCTTTGCTTCGTAAAAGCCTGGAGCAACAGAAAACCAGTTCGGAGCTCTCCTTCCTGAAGGCGCAAATCAACCCCCACTTCTTCTTTAACACGCTCAACAACATCTATTCGCTCACCATGTTAGATGTAGGCGCTTCCCAGCAGGCACTGCTCAGGTTATCGCGGATGATGCGCTACGTCCTCTATGAGACACAAAAGGACACAGTGCTGCTGAGCCAGGAGATAGCCTTTCTGAAAGATTACATCGAGCTCATGCAGCTGCGGCTTTCCGACAGGGTGGAAGTAGCGTTTAATGCACCGGGTCCTTTAAAGGAAGCAACTATTGCCCCTATGCTACTGCTGCCTTTTGTAGAGAATGCCTTCAAGCACGGAGTAAGCGCCCTGCAGGGCAGCCGTATCTACATCGCCGTCCGCCAGGAACAGAAAGCCTTGGAGGTGGAAGTTCGCAATACCCTGTTTACAGAAAAAGACAACTCGCTGGAGGAGGGTAGTGGCATTGGGTTGGTGAACACGCGCCGGCGCCTAGACCTGCTGTACCCCGGCCGCTATACCTTGTCGGTGAACGAAGACACTGCGCAAAACGAGTATCAGGTGAACCTAACACTCGGCCTGTCATGAACCTTATCACCCTTAACTGCATCGCCGTTGATGATGAGCCACTGGCCCTGAAGCTGGTTTGTGCTTACATAGAGCAAACGCCTTTCCTGAAGTTAGTTGGCTGCTACGACAGTGCCATAGAGGCCCTGCAGGGGCTTCACGAGCATGCGGTGGACCTTATTTTCCTGGACATTCAGATGCCGAACCTGAACGGACTGAACTTAGCCAAAGCGTTGGGCCGGGACCGGATAGGCACTGCCCCGATGGTTGTCTTTACAACTGCTTATGACCAATATGCCCTGGAGGGGTATAAAGTGGACGCACTGGATTACCTGCTAAAGCCCTTTGGCTATGATGAGTTTTTAAGAGCCGCCGGCAAGGCCAGGTCATATGTCGAGCGCTTCCGCAGTCCGGCTCCTGCGCCCGTTGCCCTACCGGAGCCGGAAGAGGAGTATTTGTTTCTAAAGGTAGAGTATCAGCTGGTACGGGTAGCTTTCCGGGACATCCTCTATATGGAGGGGATGAAAGACTACGTGAAAATATACACGGAGGGGAGCAGCAAGCCCTTGCTTTCACTCACAAGCCTGAAGGCCTTGGAGGAAAAGCTGCCTTCCCGGCGGTTCATGCGCCTTCACCGTTCCTACATCGTTTCCCTAGAGAGAATCCAGGCAATCACTAAAAACAGTGTGCAGATTGGGAACATCAATATTCAAATCAGAGGTCAATACAAAGAGCCGTTTAGCCAGTTCCTGAGCAGATGGACTCGCTAGCATCTAAAGCCTTTGTTTCAGTAAAAATTCTCCAGGGCTGCCACAGAACAGGAAAGCGGTGCAGGAATACACCCACACCGCTTTACGTGTCAGATTGGTACGGAACACCCCGCTCAGAGCATTGCATCTATCCCTGAAGCCTCGGATGATGCGGTTTGCATTTATGCCAGACTAAACAGACCTACTGCAGCAGCGCAATACCTTCCTGATTGCCTTGCTGTGTAGCTAGTTCCAGGGCGGTTAGGCCACGCTGGTCTTTGATGGTTTTGTCAGCATTGTGGCTCACAAGCACCTTTATTACGTCGTTGCGGCCAAACATGCTGGCGAACATCAGGGCGGTGCCGCCATTACCGTTTTGCAGGTTTATATCAGCCCCTTTGCTGATGAGCAGCTCCGCGATGGCAGGGTATCCTTTAAAGGCTGCTCCCATCAGCGCGGTGTTGCCGGATGCATCCTGCTGATTAACGTTTGATCCAGCTTCCAGTAGTACAGCAGCGGCTTCCTGGTGGCCGCCATATACCGCGATGATCAGAGGGCTAAAGCCTTTAGAGTCTGTTGCGTTTACATCGGCCTTATGCTGCAGGTGCTGTTTGATAGCTGCTATATCGCCGGTTCTGGCGGCTGAAATAAGGTTGTCAGATTGGGCAAAAAGCGCTGCAGGTATAAGCAGGAGCAGGATGTTTAGAATTGTGAATCTCATGTTGGTTTAAATAAATGTAAGCTTCGTTTTGAACTGTTAATTGTGGGTGTAAAATTTTGGAGCACGGGTAGGATCAATGAGCAGGTTGACCAGCATTCAGCGGTTCATGGAAGGGATGTCTAACACCCGCTCGTCCATCAGGAACCCGCGCAGGTATTTGTGCACATCCGCAACGGCAGGGCTGTTAGGAGTGCCTTGGTTGATAATCAGGACTTCAGTCTTGCTTAAATGATGCATGGGTGATCTCCTCCAGGGATGTTGCGTGAAATAGTTTTTGAATAGCGGTTAACAGCTGCTGCCGGTCTGTACCGGCTGTGGCTCTGAGTGCGCCTGCCGGCCTGCGAACCAGCCTGTCCAGCGCCGCTTTGGCGATGACATTGGCCGCATTAGGCTGATCCAGGTCCTGGTGCTTCTGCAGTTCACTACTCAGCACCTCTGCAAAGAAGCTTTTGAGCTCATTAATTGCTTTGGCAACAGGCAGGTCCTGCAGCCATTCGGCAAAAAGTACTGTCTCCTCCAAGAGAATTTCTTCTACTTCCGCTATGGCTGCCTGGCGCGTAGCCAGTACTTCCTGCGTACGGCTGTTAATCTGGTCGATGTTCACCAGCATCGTGTTAGCTAGCTGTCCGGTGGCAGGCGCAATGCCCTGAGGCACCGACAGGTCGAGTAACACGCGCTTTGCTTTTGCCGATCCAAACTGCTCTGGCTGAAGTTGCTTGCCACCTCCCACACAACTTACCACCACGTCAAACGCGTGTAGTGTTTGCAGGTAGTGCTGGTAAGAAAGGTGCCGCACGTTCAGCTCAGTGGCAAGTTTGGCTGCTTTGGCATCGGTGCGGTTGGTAAGGGTTATATCTGTAAAGCCAAACGAGGTGGCGTAGCGGGCAATATCGGTGCCCATTTGGCCGGTGCCGATAATAAGCATGCGTTTGCTTGAAAAATCCTTTCTGGGATAGAAGTCTCCAAGGCGCTCCAATGCAGCATAGCCTACCGAAGCTGCCCCTGCACGAAAATCAGTTTCGTTGTGTACGCGCTTGTGCGTTCTGAAAAGAGTTTGCAGGGCCTGGTGCAGCAAAGGGCTGCCCATTTTCAGGTAGTTGGTCAGCTTATAGCTTTCCTTAAACTGGCTGATGATCTGCCTGTCGCCGATAACCTGGGAGCGCAGGCCAAGACCCACCTCCAGCAGGTACTGTAAGGTGCTTTCGCTGTGGCTGTACTGCGTAAAGCGCGGCGCAAAAGCTGCCGTGTCTTCTATGTTTTTAAAACGCAGTAGCTTTTCCTGTATCATATTCGGCGTGGCATGGCCTGTCTCGTAATAGACCTCAGTACGGTTGCAGGTGGTTAGCACCATGATGCCTTTTACTAACTGCTCCTCCTTTAGCGCCTGCATAAACGCAGCCGCTTCTTCTTTGCTCAGCTGTAGGGCCTGTCGCCATTCCAGCGTGGCCGTCTGATGTGAGATAGAAATAACCTGTAGCGCGCTCATGTTAATGTCAGGTGAAGGGTGATAAACGTGTGAATATTGCTTGCTTAAGAAGGTAGTAGGAGAGTGGCAGGCTGAGCCATTACTCGCCCAGCCTGCCATGCTGCTAGTTTTGGGCTACCAGTCCTGTTACTTCAGCTTTATTCAATTTCAGGGCTTTTATCAGGCGGTTGCCATAGTCGGCGTCGGCCTGGTAGAAGTAGCTCACCATTTTGTTCACAATCTCCTTATTGCTTACCTGCCCGAGGTCACCAGCCAGGTTGCTGATCAGGTGCTTCTTGTCGCTTTCAGAAAGAGAGCGGTACAGTTCACCAGCCTGCGCGAAGTTGTTCTCCTTGGAAATAACACGCTGCATGGTCTCCGCATCGATTTTGCGGGTAGCGTACTCATACTGCTTGTTATCAGTATAAGTGCCTTGCCTGGTTACACTTGGTTCGTAGTTGATGTTGGAATTCTTGCCTCGGTCGCTGTGCAAACCGTTCTGGTTGTTGCTGTTCACCTCCACTTTTGGGGCATTTACAGCAATGCGCTGGAAGTTAGCGCCCAGGCGGTAACGCTGCGTGTCGAAGTAGGAGAACACACGCCCCTGCAGCAACTTATCTTCAGATGGCTCGATGCCCGGTACCAGTGTGCCCGGCGAGAAGGCTGCCTGCTCTACTTCTTCGAAGAAGTTGCCTGGGATACGGTTCAGCGTCATTTTACCGATTTTCATACTCGGCGCAACGGACTCAGGCCAAATCTTAGTAGGGTCCAGCGGGTTAAAGTCGAACTTATCCAGGTCCTCCGGTTTTATCATCTGCACAGAAAGCTCCCAAGACGGGAAGTTGCCTTTGTTGATCTGCTCGTACAGGTCAGACGTAGCGTGTGAGTGGTTTTTGCCTTGTACCTGAGAGGCCTCTGCAGCTGTCAGGCTTTTCACGCCCTGCAGCGTTGTCCACTTATACTTCACATAGGTTACCTCACCCTGTGCGTTCACCCACTTAAAGGCGTGCACCCCGAAGCCGTCTATCTGGCGGTGGTTAGCAGGAGTACCCAGGTCGGTGTACAGGTAGGTAAGCATGTTGGTGGCCTCCGGCTGGTGCGAAAGGAAATCGAACACGCGGTTCTGGTCCTGTTTGTTATACATGGGTGACGGCTTGAAAGAGTGCACCATATCCGGGAACTTCATCGCGTCGCGGATAAAGAACACAGGCAGGTTGTTACCAACCAGATCGTAGTTGCCCTGGTCAGTGTAGAACTTAACGGCAAAACCACGTGGGTCGCGCAGTGTTTCAGGAGAGCCCTGCTCGTGCACTACAGTAGAGAAGCGAACGAAAAGCGGTGTTGTTTTGCCCTTCGTGTTGAATAGGGAAGCTTTGGTATACTTTGAGAAGTCGCCGTAGCTCTCGAACTCACCATAAGCGCCGGCGCCACGTGCGTGCACCACGCGCTCAGGTATACGCTCTCTGTCGAAAGAGGCCAGTTTCTCGATCAGGTGAACGTCTTCCAATAGCACTGGTCCGTTCTCACCGGCTGTTTTAGAACTCTGGTTGTTGCCAACCGGGGCACCTGTATTGGTCGTTAATGGCTTCTGCTGCGCAAAAGACATTTGCCCGGATGCCAAAAGTGTTACTCCAAGTAATAGTACTTTTCTTAACATGTTTGTGATGTGTTTTAAATATTGACATCACAAAATTGTGTCACCTGTGCCTATAGAACAAATCGATAATTACGATGAAGTTATAGGTTGTTTCTATATTAAGTAGAGATGTTTATAGATGAAGTAGTTACCTGTAGGCAGAACGAACAGCTTAGCATAAACACGCTAAAAGATTTATGCTAAGCTGACGTGCTCACCAACATTTGAGCCAGGGACACAGAGGTTATTCTCTTCCTATGCCATGTGTCTTCCTCTTTTCCCCTGTAGCAAGCAGTTCTATGTTGTAATGAAAAGCAGCTTATTTATCTGAAATACGCCTGAGGGAGGGAGAGCGATGTTAGAATACCTTAATAAAATGGTAAGAAGCAACTCGGAAGGAAATAATCAATGCTATTCCTTTGATAAAAATCAAGTGTGAGTTAGTACTCACATCATGTAAAGCTGAATTAATGCCATGAGGTGGTTTAATGCTGCTGTTTGCGGAGGAAACCATAATTGTTCACTATTTATCATATGTAATGCACAAACTAATACTGTTAACATAATGAAAAGATCATCACATTATTTGCAAAGTATTGTGCTGGCATCGCTGCTAATAGGGTTTGGGCCTACGAAGGCTCAAACTGTGGCGGTTGCACTGCCTCGCTCGTCAGGAGCAGTTTATAGCCAGCCAGCCAACTTACCTCCCAAAGATGTTCTTGCAGAAGAGCAGATTAACAGGCAAACAGATGTTACTGTTACCGGTAAAGTAACAGGAGAAACCGGTGATGGGCTGCCTGGCGTTACCGTCATGCTGAAAGGTACCAACACAGGGGTTACCACTGATGTGGATGGAAACTACCGGTTGAATGTTCCGAATGGCAGCGGCACGTTAGTTTTTTCTTATATCGGCTATGAGCCACAGGAGGTGCCCGTAAATAACAGGGCTGCCATCAACATTTCATTAGCACCAGACACCGAGGCACTGGAAGAAGTGGTAGTCATAGGCTATGGCTCACAAAAGAAAAGGGAAGTCACAGGTGCCGTGGCGTCTGTGAAGCCGGAAGACTTTAACCAGGGAGCCGTAACGGATGCGATGCAGTTGGTGCAGGGCAAAGTAGCAGGACTTTCTGTTACCCGTACAAATGGCGGCGACCCGACCTCTGGCCTTGAAATCCGCCTGCGCGGTACTTCCAGCCTTACCAATTCAGGCCAGGCACCTCTCATTGTAGTGGATGGTATACCTGGTGGTAGCCTGGAAGCTATTTCTCCTGATGATATTGCTTCCATCGATATCCTGAAAGATGGTTCTGCGGCAGCTATCTACGGAACCAGGGGGACGAACGGGGTTATCCTGATTACCACCAAACAAGGTAAGAAGGGAGCGATGCAGGTCGCTTATTCAGGCAGAGCTTATACAGAGTCTACACTTAGAAGAGTTGAAGTTCTCAGTGCCGCAGAGTATAGGGAGATGAAAGAGAGGCTGAGTGTTACGCGTCCTGATGTTGCCAGCAGTATGATTGACTACGGTGCCTCTACTGACTGGTACGATGAGATTACCAGAACACCGCTTAGCCACCTGCATAACCTGTCCTTAAGCGGCGGAATGGAGAACACCACCTACCGGCTGTCCATGTTCTATGTGGATCATGAAGGAATTCTGCTTAACTCAAACAAAGAGGAGTACCGGGCCAACCTGAACATGAGCCAGCGTGCCCTGAACGACAAGCTGCAGTTTACCGCCCAGTTGGGTATGGCGAATGTCAAGCAAAATCCTGTAGACTATAACGCCATGCGGCAGGTTGTGCAACGCAACCCGACGGAGCCTGTCTACGACGAAGATGGTAATCTAACGGAGTTTATCGGCGCGTGGCAGTATGACAACCCGGTGGGTATCTTAACAGAGCGTGTACGGGACGATGCCGGGTCCAGGCTGTTCGGTAACCTGGGAGTGAACTTTGATCTGACCGATGAAATAAGGGTCGGTGTGCTGGGAGGCCTGCAGACATACCGTGCGCAAAACGGATACTATGAGCCTAGTTATTCCTACCCACAGCAGTTGGCAAACCTGGGCGGTTTTGCCTCACGTAATTCGGAGGTCAGAACGACGGAGACACTAGAGTCAACAATAGAGTGGATGAAGAGCTTTTCTGAGCACAGCATCAACCTTATTGGTGGTTATTCTTTTCAGGAGTTCGGAGCCGAAGGGTTCAATGCCGGGAACAGCAATTTTATCACAGATGACTTTGCCTACAATAACATCGGGTCAGGCACTTACTTAACTGATGGCAGGGCCAGCATGGGTTCCTTTAAGAATGAGAGCCGTCTGGTGGGCTTCTTTGCCCGTGGCGCCTACAATTTCCGTGGACGGTATTTCCTGTTTGCCAGCGTGCGACGCGAAGGGTCTTCTAAGTTTGGAGCAAACAACAAATGGGGTACGTTCCCGGCTGTCTCTGCCGGTTGGGATATAACACAGGAAGATTTCCTGAGCGGTGTTCCGAACCTGAACCTACTGAAGTTGCGTGCCGGCTATGGCGTTACAGGTAACCAGGGTATCGATCCTTACCTGTCGCTGCAGCGTTTGGGTGCATCAGGCCTCTTCTACTACAACGGAGAGTTTATTCCGGGGTATCAGCCTGTCAGCAATCCAAACCCGAACCTGAAGTGGGAGACGAAGCATGAGTATAACGTAGGTGTGGACTGGGCTGTATTAGGAAACAGAATCAGCGGTACGGTTGACTGGTACCTGCGCGATACCCGCGACCTGCTGCTCAATTACAATGTGCCGACTCCTCCGAACTTGTTTACCTCCACGCTAGCAAACGTAGGATCGCTGCGCAATACCGGTATCGAGCTTACCATTAACGCCATTCCGGTGCAAACGGAAGGCTTCCAGTGGAGTGTAGACTTTAACATCGACCATCGCAGAAACAAACTGCTGTCGCTCTCCAACGAGTTCTACTCGCTTGACTACAGAAACATCGGCGACATAGGCCCTCCGGGTATCAGTGCCTGGACGCACCAGTTGCGGGAAGGAGCCCCTCTGGGCATCATTCATGGATTAGTGTATGAGGGCTTAACCGATGACGGACAATGGATATACCGGGACTATGACCCCAGAACAGGGGAGTCAGACGATGAGATCAACATCGATGACAGAGCGGACATTGGCAACGGTATTCCGGATTACTACATGGGTCTGACCAACACGTTCAAGTATGGCAACTTCGACCTGACGGTGATGGCCAGAGGGATGTTCGGGCATCAGATCATTAACACAAAGCGCATCTGGCATGATAATCCAAAGTTCCTGCCCCGTAACATCATGCGCTCTGCAATGGATTCTCAGCTTTGGGACGATCCGGATTTCTCAAGCTATTATGTGGAGGACGGTGACTTTGTTAAAATCGACAACATCACCCTGGGCTACAACCTGCCGCTGCAGAACAAGTGGATCAAGTCAAGCCGCTTTTACCTGACAGGCAACAACATGTTTGTGATAACAGGCTACCAGGGAGTTGACCCTGAGGTAGCGATTGGTGGGCTGGAGCCAGGAAGCGACAACAGGTTTGATTATCCGAGCACGCGCATGTATACAGCCGGCATTAACCTTACATTCTAAGAATCTGGAGATCATGAAAAAGAAACTGTTTATAATTTTGGCTTTAGCAGGCTTTAGCTCCTGTACAGACTTAGATGAAGAAGTTTACGATACCATCATAAGCGACAACTTCTATCAGACAGAAAGACAGGCGCTGGCAGCAGCTGGTCCTGTATACTCTAATCTGAGGGCCTACCAGAACCCGGAAAGTGTCTGGGGACTGAATACTTTCACTACCGATGAAATTGTGCTCCCTACCAGGGGCAACAACTGGTACAACGGAGGTATGTTTCAGCGCTATCATAAGCAAGAGTGGAATGCCTCAGAGGCGAACATCAACAACTCCTGGGTCTTTGTCTTTAACAACATCAACACCTGTAACCGGCTGCTCTTTCAGTTCGAGAAAATCGAGAACAAGAGCGATGCCCTGCTAGCTGTTATGAAAGAGATCAGGGGAATGCGTGCGTTCTACTACTTTCTCGGGATGGACCTTTTCGGCAATGTTCCGATTGTAGACCGCTTTGATGTTCCCGCTGATTATGCGCCTGCTAATCAATCCCGGGAAGAGGTCTTCAGGTTTATTGAAAGCGAGCTTTTAGCCGTAATACCTGAGTTGCCTGTGGCCATGGACATGACGACTTACGGCCGTTTCCACCGTTGGGCAGCCTATGCCACACTGGCGAAACTGTACTTAAACGCCGAAGTGTATACCGGTCAGCCAATGTGGGATGAGTGCATAGAGGCCTGTGACGCCATCATCAACGCCGGCGAGTTCCAATTGTCCAGCGACTTCTACTCCAACTTTGCCGTGCAGAACGAAGGGTCGCAGGAGAACATTTTTGTGATTCCGTTTGATGTAAACCTGCCCCAGGATTGGGGAAGCGGCGGTATCACCTCCCGCATGTTCTCGCATTACCTCTGGACATTGCATGGCGACGGCACCAGGGCGTTTAACACCCAGCAAGGCGGGTGGAATGGCTTTGCAGCAGTTCCTTCCTTTTACACATCCTATGACCCTGAAGATGCCCGCCGTAACGTGTGGCTCGTGGGACAACAGTATTCCTCCAGCGGAGAGATGCTTTATAACACAGCGGAAATGGCCGGAATACCGCTTGTTTATACTGTGGAAATCAACTCTCTTGAGCAAGCGAAGGAAAATGAGGGTGCGCGCCTGGCGAAGTACGATTACACAGGGGCAGAGAATTTTACCATGTCAAATGACTTCGTTCTTTTCCGCTATGCTGATATTCTCCTGATGAAGGCGGAGGCCCTGATGCGTAAAAACGGAGGTGCTACACCAGAGGCGGTGGAGCTGGTCAACATGGTGCGGTCCCGCGCGTTCCAGGGAAATGAAGAGAAAGCCTATACCATGGGAACACTCACACTCGATGCGCTTTTAGCAGAGCGGGGTTGGGAGTTTGCCGGGGAAGGATGGCGCAGAAATGACCTGGTACGTTTCGGTGAGTATACCGAGCCATGGGATTTTAAACCAAACTCGACACCAGCTACCAGAACTATTTTCCCCATTCCGCAGGCACAGCTAAATGCCAATCCTAACCTGGTACAGAATCCAGGGTATTAGCATGATGATGAGGTACAAAGGGCTGTCTTACTTCCTAAGACAGCCCTTACCTTGCATGTATATCTATCAAAACTGCTGGTGACACTTATTTCAGGCGGGCATTTTGTCCTGCAAATTTCACACTTATGAGAAACACTGTTATCGCTTTGGGCCTTGCGACGGGTTTATTTATTGGAGGCTGTACAGGCTCTAAACCTTCTGCGAGTGCTCCTGCGCCTATTACCTACACACCGGATTGGACGTCTTTGGCACAGTACAATGAGCAGCCGGAGTGGTTTAAAGATGCTAAATTTGGTGTCTATTTCCATTGGGGTATCTTGTCTGTGCCGGCCTTTGCCAACGACTGGTACCCACGCAACATGCACGTGGTAGGCTCACCGGAATACCAGCATCACCTGGAAACGTATGGGCATCCCTCCAAATTCGGCTACCATGATTTTGTGCCGATGTTCAAAGCTGAAAAATTTGATGCAGAGGAGTGGGCGACGTTGTTCAAAAAAGCTGGGGCACAGTTTGCGGGGCCTATGGCAGAGCACCATGAAGGCTTTTCCATGTGGGCAAGCAAAGTCACTCCCTGGAATGTAAAAGACATGGGACCTAAACGGGATGTCATGGCCGAACTGGAGAAAGCCATCCATGGGAGGGGCATGAAGCTGATGACCACTTTCCACATGGCCCGGAATCTTCAGCTTTATGCAGACAACCCAGAGGCGAAAACAGACAAAAGCTACTTTCCTTACGAGGCGGATATGCCTACTTCTTCTACCGACCCGCAGCTAAGGCTGCTATACGGAAACATTCCGGCGGAGGAGTTCTATCAAAACTGGAAAGCCAAGCTGGTGGAAGTAATTGACAACTACAGCCCTGATATTATTTATTTTGACGGCATGGAGGGTAAGATTCCTGAAAAGTATAAGCAGGAATTTGTGGCGCATTACTTTAACAAAGCCAACGAGCAGGGAAAGCAGGTCGTTATCACGCACAAAAGCGATGACTTTCCGGACGAGGTCAGCATCAAAGACTTTGAAAAGGGACGGATGAATGAGATTACCCCGGATACCTGGTTAACTGATGAAACTATAAGTACAGGCAGCTGGAGTTACATAAATGATTTGCAGCTAAAGCCTACTGCCGATATTATTCATGTACTGGCAGACATTGTGAGCAAGAATGGTGTGATGGTGCTGAACATCTCTCCGAAAGCAGATGGCGAAATACCGCAGGACCAGCAGCAGGCATTGCTTCAAATAGGAGACTGGTTGAATGAACACGGGGAAGCAATTTATGCGACACGTCCCTGGATAGTGTATGGAGAAGGGCCAACAAAGCTGGAAAAAGCCGGTCATTTTTTGCCTGTTGTCAAATACACGCCACAGGATGTCCGGTATACCATGAAAGGCAATACCATATATGCCATTGTGCTTGGTTGGCCCGGAGGCAACCAGCAGGTGCTGCTGGAGTCCTTTGCAAAAGACAAGCTGAAGGGAAACCTGAAAATCAAGCGTGTCTCTATGCTGGGTTCGCCGGATAAGATAAAACATACCTGGCAGGACAACGGACTCACCCTGACAACGCCATCTGAACAGGTGAATGACATGGCGGTGGTCTTCAAGATAGAGACAAAGGGAAAAGCTGAGCTATAAACTCAGGCCTCCACTTTTAGGTACTCGTTCTGGTAAGTTTGTGGGGTTTTACCCATAATTTGCTTAAAGTTCTTGTGGAAGCAACTGAAGTTGTTGAACCCGCTTTCAAAGCAAAGCTGCTTGATGCTCAGTTTGTCGTCAACCAGCAGTTTACAGGCGTACCCCACCCGTATCTCCGTCAGAAACTGTGAGTAGGTTTTGCCGGTTCGGTCTTTGAAGTAGCGGCAAAACGAATTGGGGGTCATGCCGGCGGTGTCGGCAATTTCCTCGAGGGGTATTTTTCTCTTAAAGTGGGAAAGGGTGTGTTCATAGATGGCGTTGATGCGCTCATTTTCTGCATCGGAAAGGTCTGCCTGGAAGCCCAAAGAGGAAAGCAGGGTTAGCTCGTCCTGCTCAGCAATGGCCAGGAGGCACTTTAGCAGGGCGATTATCCGGTATACGCCTGTTTTCTGGTGTGCTTTGCGCATCAGCCTGCTCACTTTTTTGCCCGCCGCACCCGTGACCATAATTCCTCTCCTGGCTTTGTCCAGCAACACTTTTAGCTGCTTGTTTTCCGGCAGGTTGAGGAAGCGGTCTCCCCAGAAGTTCTCTTTGAAGTGGATGGTAGTGGAATAGGCGACGGAGTTGTCCTTGTCGTGCAGGTATACATCATCAAAGCGCCAGTAGTGCGGCAGATTAGCGCCCACCAGCACAACATCATCAGGGCCAAACCGCAGGATGCTGTCACCGACAAACTGCAGGCCATGGCCTTTATGAAAGTGTATCAATTCCACTTCAGGGTGGAAATGCCACCTGTTGTTCATATAGGGAATGATGTTATGGCGTATGCAAAAAGAGTTGGTCGGTTCTGTGGCAACCTTGAGTAGCTGGGGTTTCATCTTGTTTGTAAGCTGTATTTGCTTAAAAATAAGCTTTAATAAATATAATACCATAACAATCAGGTAATTCCTGCAAGAGAACACACGCTGATGAAAAAACTAGTATGTACTACTTCCGGCAAGTTTGAATATGCGCACGCTGAAAAGCCGGAGTTAACAGAAGGCAATGCTATCATAAAAATAAAACGAATTGGCGTCTGCGGCACAGACCTGCACGCGTTTGAGGGTACGCAGCCATACTTTGAGTATCCGCGTGTGTTAGGGCATGAATTGGCCGGAGAACTGGTTGATTTTGACAGTGCCCCAGGTTTCAGGAAAGGAGAGGCGGTAACTTTTATTCCTTACTTTCACTGTGGCGGCTGTATTGCCTGTCGCTCCGATAAGCTTAACTGCTGCACAGGCATAGAGGTATGTGGGGTGCACATAGATGGCGGCATGGCAGAATACCTTTCTGTACCGTCCTATGCACTCGTACACGGGGCAGTTTGTCTTATGATGCCCTGGCACTGGTGGAGCCGCTGGCCATAGGAGCACATGGCGTCAGAAGGGCTGGTGTAAAGCCCGGAGAGTTTGTATTAGTGGTAGGCGCCGGTCCCATTGGTTTAGGTATAATGGAGCTCGCGCGCATCGCTGGGGCCACCGTTATTGCGATGGATATAAATGAAGCACGTCTTGCTTTCGCTAAAGAAAAACTAAGGCTGCCTTATACCATCAAGGCCACAGACCCACATGTAACGGAGCAGCTACTGGATATCACGAATGGTGACATGCCCACTGTGGTAATAGATGCTACAGGAAGCCAGAAAGCAATCAACAGCTCTTTTCAGTATATGGCACATGGCGCCAGGTATGTACTTGTTGGCTTGCAGAGAGGGGAGGTATGCTTCAGCCATCCTGAATTTCATAAGCGTGAAGCAACCTTAATGAGCAGCCGCAATGCCAGTCGCGAAGATTTTACAAAGGTGATTTCGTTGATGGAAAGTGGTTTAATTGACCCTGAAACATATATTACGCATCGGGTGAAATTTGATCAGGTTCAACATGACTTTGCAAGCTGGCTTCAACCTGAGACCGGAGTCATAAAGGCGATTGTTGAACTGGACTGACAGCATCCGTTTGGCTGTCGCAACTGAACCGATGGAAGTAATTTTTCTACAGGCAAACCCTGGCGATTTAAGAACTTAGGTCGGGGGATGGAGGCAGACTGACCAGCGGCACGAGTAGGAAACAAACAAAGAAGAAAATATTTATTAGAGATGGTTCGGAAGATTATTAAAGTACATCCTCAGGATAATGTGATGGTCGCGCTGACTGACCTGGAAGCAGGTGATGTGCTCACGCATGACGAAGAGCAGTACCTGTTAACAACCACTGTGCCTGCCAAACATAAATTTGCTACAGTAGATCTGCCGGAAGGATCTGAGGTAACCATGTACGGGGTACTGGTGGGGAAAACAGTAGCAGATGTGGCGGCAGGTGCCTTGCTCACTACGCAGAACCTGAAACATGCCGCCCTTGATTTCTCTACCCGAGAACGTAGAACAGAGTGGTTAGGGCCTGATGTTTCGCGCTGGGAAAACAAAACTTTCAATGGGTATCACCGGTCTGACGGGCGTGTGGGAACTGCAAACTATTGGCTTGTGGTGCCGATGGTATTTTGTGAAAACAGAAACCTGGAAGTACTGGAGGAGGCGCTGGTGGATAACCTGGGCTATGGCAAAAGCCAACAGTATCAGTCGCAGGCAAAGCAACTAATTGACTTTTACAAGACCGGCAAAAGTGTTGAGCAGATTCTGCAGTTAGATATAGAAGTGGAAAACACACATCAGGCGAAGCACCGCTTGTTCCCAAACGTAGACGGAGTAAAGTTCCTGAAGCACACAGGTGGCTGTGGCGGAACCCGGGGTGATGCGCAGGCCTTGTGTGGCCTGCTGGCAGGCTATATCACGCATCCCAATGTGGCAGGGGCTACTGTGCTAAGCCTCGGTTGCCAGCATGCACAGGTTACGATGCTGCAAGAGGAGATAAAGAAGCGGGTTCCCCATTTCGATAAACCGCTTTATGTGTTAGAGCAGCAGGTAATAGGGGCAGAAACAGACATGCTTTCAGAAGCTTTAAAGTGCACCTTTGCGGGGCTAATGCAGGCGAACCAGTGTGAGCGTGCGCCGGCACCGCTCAGCAAGCTATGCATTGGGCTAGAGTGTGGTGGCTCCGACGGCTTTTCTGGTATATCTGCGAATCCTGCCATTGGCTATACTTCTGATCTGCTTGTGGCTTTAGGAGGTTCTGTGATTTTGGCAGAGTTTCCTGAGCTATGCGGCGTAGAGCAGGACCTGAGTGACCGGTGTTTAGAAATGGACGACGCGGAGCGTTTTTCCTTACTAATGAAAACATATAATAGTAGAGCAATGGCAGTTGGCTCTGGTTTTGACATGAATCCCTCTCCCGGCAACATCAAAGATGGATTGATAACCGATGCCATCAAATCAGCGGGAGCTGCCAAAAAGGGTGGCACCTCGCCTGTGGTGGCGGTACTGGATTATCCGGAGCAGGTAGAGAGGCCGGGACTTAACCTGCTCTGCACTCCTGGCAATGATGTTGAATCAACTACTGCAGAGGTGGCATCCGGTGCTACCGTTGTACTGTTCACAACAGGGCTGGGCACGCCAACGGGCAACCCGATTGCCCCAGTAGTTAAGATTGCCAGCAACACGAAACTCTATCATAAGATGCGCGATATCATTGATATCAATACGGGGGCTATCACGGAGGGAGAAGAAACAATTCAGCAGGCAGGGGAGCGTATACTCGACTATATCATCGCGGTGGCCAGTGGTGAAGAAGAGGTCGCTGCTGTACGGCACGGGCAGGATGATTTCATACCCTGGAAAAGAGGAGTTTCTCTTTAAGGCTGAAGGGATGCCAATCCAGTAAAAAACAAAAAGCCATGCATTAAAAGAAAATTTGTACGTCGGTCATTGTAATCTTTCTTATAGGATGTTTTTCGGTTGATTTTATTCAGAAGCCAAAGTAAACGCTGCACACTCTCTGGGATTTCACCGTCAGGAATACCAAAAGAGGCTTTGGTTGCTGGGGTATTCGATACGACAAAAATCAATGTCTAAAACCAGGCGATGGCGGGCAGAAGCACACGTACCTATGTATTAAGAGTTTACTCCAATCTACACGCATTCAACCATGATAAGAATATTGGGTTCCATCCGGAAAAGCTGCGGAGTCACGTTGTGGCAGTTACCTTTAATCGCATGCTGTTTGATGGGGTGTTCCGGCAATCTCCCTCAGGAGTATGCGCAGGCTTCCCCTTCGCTTCAGGCAGATGAAGTTACCCTCAGTATCGATGCTTCAGACACATACCAGACGATAGATAATTTTGGTGCCTCGGATGCCTGGGCCTGTCAGTTCGTGGGAAACTGGCCAACTGAAAAACGAAATGCCATCGCGGATTTGCTCTTCAGTACAGATACCATGTCCAATGGCCAGCCCGAAGGTATAGGGTTATCCCTGTGGCGCTTTAACATTGGGGCTGGTAGTGCAGAACAGGGAGAGCAAAGCGGGATTCGGGACGAGTGGCGACGGGCTGAATCCTTTCTGGAAGAGGATGGAAGTTACAACTGGCAGCGGCAGGCCGGGCAGGTTTGGTTTCTGAATGCAGCGAAGGAGCGCGGTGTAAAGAAGTTCCTGGCCTTTCCGAACAGCCCCCCCGTTCACTTAACGAAAAACGGCAAAGCCTTCGCTTCCGATGCTACACCTAACCTGGCACCTGAGCAGTATAGTGCTTTTGCCGACTACCTGGCAGATGTCATACAAGGCGTGGAGCGGACGCAGGGCATTCGCTTCGGTTATATCAGCCCGGTAAACGAGCCGCAATGGGACTGGAGTGACGGAGGGCAGGAGGGAACTCCCTTTATGAATGAAGACATTGCCGGTATCGTCAGAGTGCTCAATACTTCTCTTGAGAGAAGAAGCCTTCCCACTAAAATTGACATAGCCGAAGCCGGAAAAATTGATTACCTCTATACGACTGCCGATAAGCCGAACAGGGGGAACCAGATAGAGGCTTTCTTTGATAGCAGTTCCCCATATTACATTGGCGACCTTTCCCATACGGGCAAAGTGATTTCGGCGCATAGTTATTTTACAACCTCTCCCTTCGAACAGGCAGTTGACAGTAGAGAGAAGCTGGCTGCAAAAGTAGCTTCTGTGCCAGGGCTGGAGTTCTGGCAGTCTGAGTACTGTATACTGGGCGATAATGCCGGAGAAATAGACGGTAACAAGCGGAACCTGGGAATCGACCCGGCTATTTACCTGGCGCGTGTTGTTCATACCGATCTGGTAATTGCAAATGCTACCGCCTGGCAGTGGTGGTTAGCCGTCTCTCCTTATGATTACAAGGATGGCCTGGTGTATGTTGACAAGAACAAAGCAGACGGTGCATACTATGAAAGCAAAATGCTGTGGGCTTTAGGAAATTACAGCCGGTTTATTCGTCCTGGTGCTGTACGCGTCAGCGCGCAGCTGGCAGGAGCGAAAGCGGAGGCTAACACTGTGCTGGCCTCTTCTTACATTGATACGGCAGGAAAGCAGCTCATAACGGTAGCTGTAAATGCCGGAATAGAGCCAGTGAAAGTAAAGTTGAGTGCGAAAGGGGCTACTATAGCCGGTATCAGACCTTATGTAACCACAGCGGAGGAGGATCTGAAGCCCGGCAACCTGGTAAACAGCGACAATGTAATAATTCTGTCTCCCCGTTCTATTACCACGCTGGTAGCCAATTTAGAATAGGCTATATACCGTTTCTTTCAGTTGATTTATAGCGATATCGGTTGATGGTTTGGGAATAGTGACTTTAACTAAGCCACTTAGACGGTTCCTTTTGATTTGTAGAAATGCTAAAGTTGAGCTTACTCTTCTCAGAAACTATGCTTATTTTAGGATATGGGGAAAGAATCAGCATTGAAGTAGCTCTCTTCGCTGGGGATTCCTGATAAGCAACAGTGAGTTTTTAATGAGAAGCAGATGATCAGAAATTTAATATTATTAGTTGCTGCATTGATTGTATGTGCTAATACTAATGCTCAGAAAAGCTCTAAGCCAAATGTTATCATCATCAACATGGATGACATGGGCTACGGTGACACAGAGCCTTATGGCATGACAGGAGTTTCTACTGATAACTTTAACCGGGTTGCAAAAGAGGGGACGCGTTTCACGCATTTCAATGCAGCCCAGGCTGTCTGTACTACTTCGCGTGCGGCACTGCTTACCGGCACTTACCCCAACAGGTTAGGACTGGCTGGAGCGTTACTTCCGGGGAGTAAAGTGGCGTTGAACCCGGAGGAGGAAACGATTGCTTCTTTGCTCAAAGAAGCCGGCTATAAAACCGCCATGCTCGGTAAGTGGCACCTGGGCAATAAGCCTCCATATACTCCTATCCACTACGGCTTCGACAGCTTTTATGGTATTCCCTATTCCCATGACATCTGGCCTATAGATTATGCCGGAAAGCGAATCACGGATCCTGCGAACATGCGCGGAGGCTGGCCAGCCCTACCCGTGTACCAGGGAGATGTTGTGGTTGACTCCATTCTTACCTTACAGGGGCAGTCGCGTTTAACAACAGCGTTTACCGAAAGAGCGGTTGCCTTCATAAAAGAAAATAAGGCCAAACCCTTCTTTCTTTACCTGGCGCACCCCATGCCGCACGTACCGCTGGCCGCATCAGATAAATTCAGGGGGAAGAGTAAAATAGGCCTGTTCGGGGATGTAATCCTGGAACTGGACTGGTCGTTAGGGGAGGTGCTGAAGGTGCTGGACCAGGAGAAGATAGCAGATAACACCCTGCTGATTGTTACCAGCGACAACGGCCCCTGGCTGAACTTCGGTGACAATGCCGGCTCGTCGGGCGGTTTTAAGGAAGGCAAGTCAACCTCCTGGGAGGGTGGAACGCGAGTACCGATGCTGGTGCGCTGGCCAGGTAAAGTGGAGGCTGCCGGCGTGAACAGCCAGCTGATGACAAACATGGACCTGCTGCCAACTATCATGGCCGCAACAGGGGCGCCGCTTCCCGAAAAGAAAATAGACGGGATGAACTTCCTGCCGGTTTTACTTGGGAAAGCGGATGAAGGGCCCCGGGAGGTGCTTTACTACTATTTCGGAAAGAACAACCTGGAGGCTATCCGTTACCGGAACTGGAAGCTTGTGCTGCCGCATCCTTCCAACACCTACGCAGCGCTGCATGGCAAGGAGGGCACACCGGGCAAAATAGCGAGGGTGCAGGTTCCGACGGCGCTCTACAACCTGTCGCACGACGCCGGGGAGGATTATGACGTGCAGGAGCTGTACCCGGAGGTGGTCGCGCAAATAATGCTCCTTGCGGAGGAGGCACGAAAAGACTTAGGCGATGATCTGACAAACCGGGTGGGCGAGAATGTTCGGAAGCCAGCCATGTTACAATAAAGTCCTTGAGTGTAGTTGGGTAAAATAGAAGTGTATATGAATAAGTCGTACAGAATAGCCACAGCTGCCTTAGCTTTTAGCCTCTCTAGCCTTACAGGTTGCCAGCCTGGGCATGAGGAACAAGCCAAGGCTGCTGATGTAACTGGTAGCGAAGGGGGAAGAGGGATAGCTGTGTGTCAGCCTGGAGCGGGGCAGCAGTTTGCGGAGCTTGCCGGAGTGGAAAGCAGGGGAGAGGAGAATACTGAAGAAACCACAGACACCGTTCCTTCGAGGATGGTCTGGATTCCGGGAGGCACCTTTGCCATGGGGGCGGAAGATGCCGCGTTTCCTGATGCAAAGCCCGTTCACGATGTAACCCTGAGCGGCTTCTGGATAGATGAGCATGAGGTAACGAATGCCGAGTTTGCTGCATTTGTACAGGCCACCGGGTACGTAACGGTAGCGGAGCGGCCCCTGAATCCTGCTGATTTCCCCGGTGTGCCTGCTGATAAATTAGTGCCCGGTTCCGGTGTGTTTGTGGCTACTGCCCAACCGGTATCTTTGGATAATCCGCTTCAGTGGTGGCAGTATGCCCCCGGTGCCAGTTGGAGGAAGCCGTTCGGGAAGGGGAGTGCTGCCATGGCACATCCCAATGAGCCTGTTGTGCATGTAAGTTACGAAGATGCGCTTGCCTATGCCACGTGGGCAGGTAAACGGTTGCCAACGGAGGCAGAATGGGAGTACGCTGCGAGAGGCGGCCAAGAGCAGCAGCCATATTACTGGGGAGATGAGGTAAAGCCGGATGGAAAGTGGATGGCTAACATTTACCAGGGCCACTTCCCTGACCGCAACACAGGAGCGGATGGCTATGTTGGTGCGGCCCCGGTCAAATCCTATCCTCCTAACCCCTATGGGCTGTATGACATGGACGGCAACGTGTGGGAGTGGTGCAGCGACTACTATAGGCCGGACTACTACCAGCACAGCGCCAAAGAGAACCCCAAAGGCCCGGCCAGCAGTTATGACCCGGATGAGTCCGGAACGGTGCAGCGGGTGCAGCGGGGGGGCTCTTACCTGTGCAGCGACCAGTACTGCACCCGCTACAGGGCAGGCAGCCGTGGGAAAGGCGAAGTATCCAGCGGTTCCAGTAACCTTGGGTTCAGATGTGTAAGAGATGAAAGTAATTGAGGAAGACTACCTCCTTAGAAATAAACCTATAGTTGTATTCAGGTTAACTCTAAGTCGGGAGCAGACATCCCTTTTTTGAACAGCACGAACCAGGTAAAACAAACACTTATTTGATTCCAATCTTATTTGCCTCTAAAGGTGATGCACAACGGGCTTGTATAATACACAGCTGTACTGCTGTGGCACAGCTGTCTGAAGATAGCCGTAAAAGGAGACAGTCCAAATCTATGGCGCGATGCAGGGCAGGAGGCATTTCATTTGGCCTCTGTTGCTTCTGAATTGATGTGCTGACTTGTCGTCTCTGACACGATACGGCCTAAATCGGTGAGGATGCTCCCGATATCCCGCAGCGTTGCCGGCGGCCCTACTCCCTGCAGGTTATCCAGGCAGCGTTCCTGTTCTGCCAGGGCCTGAAGCACAGCAGCGTTTAAGTTCTTCCGGTTTTCCTCCGTTGCATGCACCGAGAACAGCCCGTAGGCAGCAGCACAATTTGCTGTGGCTTCCATCGCTCGCTTTAGCCTCTCTACATAAGTTTGCTCCAGCCCAGAATGCTGGTTTAGCTGTAAATCGGCCAGGCTCCTTCGGATGCCCCTTATCTGGATGGTGATACTTTCCAGTTGCCGTATGCTTTTGGCAAGCTGGTTTAGCCGCTCTCTTTTGTGCGTCAGCAGGGGGTTGTACTTCAGGCTTTGCTCGGCCAGGTCAAGTGCCTTTCTGCATTTTTCAGCTTCTTTGATGAGCGCGTCTACCTCTGAGCGACCGGTTTTTCTTTTGGAGCCTGTTATATCCAGCAGTGCTGTTAAATTGGCTAAAGTAATTGCAGCCAGCTTGCTAAATGTCATGATGCTCCGCTCCACATCGGGTACGGCATTTTGTGGAATAATCAGCGCATTGGTTAATACCGCTATGGCAGACCCTAAAATCGTTTCAAAAATTCTTTCATAGGCATACCCTTCTCTGGTCTGTCCGAAAGCAAGTACTAAAAGCGAACTGATGGCTACCTGCGATATGATCTGAGGGTTCATCCGGAGCGCTTTGGCAATGCCCATCCCTACCAGAATGATAAAGAAGATGGAGAAAGCCCCTACCTTAAACCAGTGCCCCAGCAACATACTTACCAGCACACCACCGATTATACCCACAATACGCTGCGTCGCTTTATTTACAGAGTCGGCTACCGTAACCTGCACTGTAATAATGGCTGCAACAGCAGCAAAGTAAGGGTATTCCGAGTGCAGCACGCTGCTGGCCACAAACCAGGACAGCGCAGCTGCAAAGGCTGTCTTCACTATCTGTAAATTCAGACCGAGCTTTCCCGGTATATCTATGATTTTGCTCACAAGGTAGTTTTACTTCCCCCGCGTTTTTATGTTAGCGTTTGCTGCGCAAGAGAGCGAAACGGTAGCGGAAGGTTTAAGTGGCTGTTGCCAGTGATGGGCTGGAGATAAGATTGCTCGCAGAGGTCCTCCACTGGTTATAACAAACAAGGCTGCCCCTAAACCGGAGCAGCCTTGTTTGTTATAACGAAAGAAAGAGCGGAGTTTACGCTTGCTTTACGAGCTGCACCTCACCCTGTAGTTTCAGTTCCTCTCCCAGCATCACGCCGCCTGTTTCGAGCGCTGCATTGTAGTTGATGCCCCAGTCTTTGCGGTTGATTTTGCCGCTGATAGAGAAGCCTGCCTTCACATTTCCCCAAGGGTCTGTGGCGACACCGTTGTCTTCCACAGTAAGCTGCACTGGCTTAGTCGTGTCTTTTATGGTTAAGTCTCCGTAGAGGGTAAAGGTGTCGTCGTCTACTCTTTCTACTTTGGTAGACACGAACTTCATGTTCGGGTGTGTTTCCGCTCCAAAGAAGTCTGCATTGCGCAGGTGCTCATCCCGCTGCTCGTTGTTGGTGTTGATAGAAGCTACATCAACGTTAGCCACTACTTTCGCATTAGAAAAATCATCACCCTCGGTTCCAGCCTCTACATCAAATTGTGTGAACTTTCCTGTAACGTTGGAAATCATCATGTGCTTAATCTTAAAGCCTAGTTCACTGTGAGAAAGGTCTAAAGCCCATTTCGTTGCTGCCATATTCTTTTAAATCAATTATTGGTTATCAGATAAATAAATAGCTTCTAAAAGCTACCCGGATATCTCTTTTATTTTGAACCACAAAGTTCGCGCTTCTAACAGTGCACCTCAATACCAAAATCTCCTGAAGAAGAACCAATAGTACGGATGGTGCTTGCCTTAATATCTTTTTCAGTGCGTGAACTCTTGTTATTTTGCAATAGAACAACCTAAAGCGAACATCAGGCGCTGCTGCATGCGCTCAGGCAGAAATGCTTTCAGTCCTGCTAGTGCTTCAAACGTAAAGGTTAAATTTGGACCTGTGGATCGAGAAATATAAAAGGAAAGATGGCTGATTCTCTAATACTCCCTTCAGAGGTGGCGCGTGTGCTGGACATCAAGTCCACCATCAGGTACTACCTGTCGCAGAAGAAAAAAGCGCAGCAGACTTTTGGGATGAACAAGTACGAAAACCTGGACTACGGGGGCGACTTCGCCGTGCTGAGCAATGAGGGCGGGACCAGCAGTGGTCCGCCTATTAAAACAGACCACTATGCAATGATACTATGCCTGAGGGGCAGCAGCACGAAAACGGTTGGGCAGTTCACGTTTGAGGTGCAGCCCCAAACGGTACACTTCGTTTCACCGGGCGTCATCAACTCCTATGAAAACTCCACAGAAGATCTGCTCCTGTACATGCTCCTCTTCAGGCGGGAATTCCTGGATGAAAGCTTTATAAGTGGCCCGGTAGTAGATAACCTGCTGCAGATGAACCCGGACTATCCTCCCGTATATACCCTGGAGCCTGACAGTTTTAATGCGATGAAGGCTGGCCTGGAGAAAATCAGCGATGAGTTTGACAGGGGAGGTGCTTTTCACCTGAACATCGTCCGCCTCCAGACGTTGCAGCTGCTCTATGAGATGAACAGGGCTTGCGAGGCCTGTTTGTTGAGCTTTACAAAGCACATGAACCGACAGTACCAGCTAACCCACGCCTTCAGAATGCTGGTAGAAGAGAACTTCCTGACAAAGCGTACCGTGAGTGAATATGCCGACATGTTGAATATTTCCGCCAAGCACCTGGGCGAGTCGGTAAAGCGGGAAACAGGAGAAAGCGCCCTGGAGATCATCCATAGGAGGCTGCTGCGGGAGGCGCAATACCTGCTTTCCTATTCTTCCTGGAGCATAAAAGAAGTTGCAGAGCACCTGAAGTTTGATACCGCCTCGCACTTCAGCCGCTTCTTTAAGCAAAAGACAGGACTGAACCCAAGTCAGTACGGCGCTGCAGCCTTGTTTTAGAGATAAAACAGGGTGTAATGCACACAGCAAGTAGGCTTAGAGTTCTTGCATGATCGACCACTTGTCAGTGGCTAGTGCGCGTTCTTTTCTTAGGAGGAATAGGTCAACTCAATTTGAAAAATATTCAATACATTTAATGGAGAGCGAGTTGCAATATAATATATTCGTTAGTCCGGTTACGTTGATACGCGTACCGTTGGGTGGTTGAAGGGAGTAACTACTTATATCCGCAAGATATCAATGGAAATAGTGATTCTTAATTGAAGCCCTGGTAATATTTTTTACGTAACAAAAGTAAATCTAAAAAAACGAATCATTATGAAAATCAGATGATTATCAACAATTCTTAAAGGTGAATTTCTTTCGTATTTGCTGTTAGGGTTTATAACTCTCAACATCTATCTGAGTACCACTTTGGCGCAATACATTTGATGAAAGAATAGTGCTGGCGGTCAAGCCATATTTCATACGAAAACTCTGTTTGCTCCTAACTTCTATGATTTCAGGCGGTAAGAGATCCTCCCGCCTAAAACCTCAGGCAGCTTTGCGAAAAAGTGACAGAATGTTTGCTATGATTGCACCTAAAGCCAGCCCGGCTAAACCACTGACCAACACCTTTGCAAACCAGGCAAGAACGGGTATTTGGGCCAAAGAATGCTCTAAATCATCAAGCGCATGACTTGTGAAAGGAATACCGTGGGCAATAATTTCTGCTCCTACCCACAACATGGCTGCAGTCCCGATATAGCTGAGGATTTTTAAAAAGTGTGGCATAAATGTTACTATGCCGCGCCCGATTTTTCTGACTTGCGGATGATGGTTTTCTTTTGCCATGTGCACCCCAATATCATCAGCTTTTACTATCAGGCCTACGAACCCATAAACGGCAACCGTGATAAAAATAGCCACGGCTAACATGACGGCAATTTGTGATACCAGTGGTTGTTCAGCCACATTGGCATACGTGATGGCTACGATTTCAGCAGAAAGGATTAAATCTGTGCGAACTGCCCCTTTCACTCTTGTATTCTCCAGTTCTTCGGGTGTGATTACTTTTAGATCTTCCCCTGGGCTTTGATGGGCGTCATCAGTATGATGCTTGCTAAACATGGAGTGGACTTTCTCATAGCCTTCAAAACATAGATAGGCACCGCCCATCATTAATATAGGCGTTATTGCCCAGGGCGCAAAGAAGCCGAGCAGCAGAGCAGCCGGACTTAAAATAATAAGTTTATTGACCAGTGATTTTTTAGCAATCTGAAAAATGATCGAAAGCTCACGCGAAGGATCAAGACCCACCACATACTTGGGCGTCACGGCGGCGTCATCAATGACAATGCCGGATACTTTACCGGTTGTTTTTGACACTTGAGCGGGGACATCATCCAGACTCGCGGCGCTGACTTTCACCAGGGCCGATACATCATCCAATAAAGCAAGAAGTCCTGTTGCCATTATTTGTTTATCATTTTAAAAGAAGACATATTTCCATGCTCGCAAAAGGCGATATTACGAAATATATTTACCAGTCCGCTTCCGGGGGAAAAAATTTGTTGAAGCCAACGCTGCTGACGTCTCAGGTAACTTCAGATTCCTGCATTACGACCATGTCGGAAGGTAAGCAGGATGTCGCTTTAGCCCCCTCAAAGGATACCTAAAAACCTGTTTGCTGGAGCATCCTGTTGTAGCTATCTTCTACAGAGTGTAGAGAAGCATACACAAGTCCCACTCTTCTTCCACACTTCCCCAATTTTATGATGTTTTGGTAATGTGTTGTAAGACAATTAATTGTGTGGTTTTTGTTTCCGTGGCACGGTTCTGACAAAGTAAGAGGCATAACTTAACCAGACAATTATGAAAAAAGTAACTTTTTTAGCAGCCATCGCATTTTTAGGAATGTCATCACTTGACGCAAGTGCCCAAACAACCACCCCGCAAGACCAGACACCGGCAGCGCAGCAGGAAGAGAAAAAAGAAAAAGTAACGCAGGAGCAACTTCCGGAGCCTGTTCAGGCAGCCTTGAAGAGCGACACATACAAAGACTGGACAGTAGGAGACATCTATCTGATCAAGCCAGCCACAGAAGGCACTGAAGACGCTATTGTATACGAGGTAAACCTGACTAATGAGCAGGGCCAGACAGGTGTAGTTAGAATGGATGAAAGAGGCGGAGACGCATCTAAAAAGGAATAGGCTCAGCTTATAGCCGCAGGAAAGAAGCCTCCGTTATGCGGGGGCTTCTTTGTTTGTGCCTCCCTGCTTTCGGTGAAGCCATAAAGTAGGACTGGGTGGATAGGAATGATGTATAAAGCGACTACTCTAAGCCATACCAGTTTGTAACTATATTTTACACTAAATAATATTCCGGGAATTGTAAATTTGTTCAACCTTCACTAAGAGCATGTTTAATTTCAGTTTTTGAAAGCGCATATTTGTAGCTCAAAGTACACATTCCGAACATGCTTTAAACACTAAGCCTATGCCGTTTGATATAAAGTACGCAACAGACTTTTACATGATAGAGGTAGACCTCGACGCAGATCTGCTCCAGGCGAAATGGCTGAGGCCGGTAAGTGTGAAGGAAATGGAAGCAGGTGGGACGAAGCTTTACGAGGTACTGCGTGACACCCAGGTGGCGCGTGTTTTGGCCAATGCCCAGGATTTGGGTGTTTTACCCGCTGAAGCCAAGGAGTGGATGTCGTCCAGGTTTTATGAACTGCTCTCCCTGACGCAGCTGAAAAAAATGGCAAGGGTACTGCCGGAGAACCTGTTCCATCGGGTAGCCCTGGAATCAGTGGTCACCAGGGCCGATGCATTGGGGGTGACTAAATTTGATGTCAGGAACTTCTCTTCGCCTAAGGAAGCCCTTCGGTGGCTGGATTCCTAGGCTAGCCTGAAGCTGGTTCTGCAACAAGTTTCGTGAGCGGTTTGGCGGCCTGCATCAGAGTATGCGGTGTAGTTTAATGTATCGGAGCAGCATAATGGTTTTGCCGTCTTTGATTTCACCGCTTCCGATCATTTCCATTGCCTTTTCAATAGGAATCTCCAGCACTTCGATGTTCTCTTCCTCATAGTCAACTCCTCCGCCATCATTTATCTTCATGGCTTTTGAATACTCCGCAATAAAGAAATAGAGGATCTCAGTTACTGAACCGGGAGACATGTAAGCCTCAAATACTTTCCGTACATCTGTCACCTTATACCCGGTTTCTTCTTCTGTTTCCCGCTTTATACAGTCTTCCGGGTTGTCCTTATCCAGCAGCCCCGCACAGGCCTCTATCAGCATTCCTGATTCGTTGCCATTTACAAATGTGGGCATCCTGAACTGCCTTGTCAGAATAACAGTTTGCTGCTCCTTGTTGTAAAGCAATATAGTCGCGCCGTTGCCCCTGTCAAATGCCTCTCTGCTTTGAGTCTGCCAGGTTCCGTCTTTTTTCATGTAGGTATAAGTTATCTTTCTGAGAACGTACCAGTTGTCTGAAAGTACTTTAGTTTCCAAAATCTTTACATTGTCGATCATAAGGAGCTTATTGCTTACATGGGTATATAATGGCTCGTATAAAGGGCGCTTTTTCCGGGTATTGTTCTGTCCAGAGGGAATTTGATTTTTACTAAGTTAAATCTTTATCAATTATATATATTAAATGTAATAATGCAAGCTCAGGTTAGAAGTGCAGAAATCCATCACAGATTTTATTAACTTATCGGGAGTCAATAAAGGCCTAAAGTGTTATTATTGTTCTGACCTTAAAATGAAAATCAATCATGATGAAAAATGTGTGGTGCCTGATAGGTTTTATAGCCTTGTTTATTCCAGCGGTGCATACTGTTTCGGCCCAGTCCGGTAAACCGCTGTTCCCGCAAACTCCCGGGCTGGTTTCTTATACTTTCCGGAAGAGCTTTGCCAAAGATGTTCCGGCTACACTGGATACTATTCAGGCGCTTGGCTTCACAGACATGGAGTTTTCCAACCTGTTCGGTCAGGAGCCTGCCGAGCTGCGCCGTATGCTGGACGAGCGGAATATAAAATGCTCCTCTTTTGGTGTGAGCTACGAAGACCTGGTAAATAAAACCGATGAAGTTGCCCGGAATGCCAAAACCTTAGGTGCCGCTTATGTGCGGGTAGCATGGTTTCCGCATGAAGCACCGTTCACCCTGGAGCATGCCCAAAAACTGGTGGCGGATTTTAACCGGGTAGGCAAAAAATTAAAAGAAGAACACGGACTCACATTTTGCTACCATAACCATGGCTATGAGTTTCGGCCTTATCAGAATGGCACTTTCTTCGACTACATTGTTCAGAACACGGATCCTGAGTATGTGTCATTCGAGTTGGATATTTTATGGGCTTTCCATCCCGGGCAGGATCCGGCTCAGTTGCTGGATAAGTACGGGAACCGCTTTAAGCTAATGCATCTAAAGGATCTGCGGAAAGGGGTGAAGGGTGATTACTCAGGTGGCACACCTATAGAAAATGATGTAGCGCTGGGCACCGGCCAGTTAGACTTAGCGGCCATTCTGAAAGCCGCTAAGAAAGCGGGAATCAAACATTATTACATTGAGGACGAGAGTGACAGGAAGAGCATACAGGTGCCCCAAAGTATGACTTATCTGAAAAGCTTACAGCAATAGTACTGGTCGTTGATAGGGGCGCATTGTATTTCAGGACTTTTGAGATCCATGAAAGCTGGTAGCTCATTCAAGAAATAGTACGTCTCCCTTGAGGGGGGTATATCTTTACCCACTGCAGAGGAGACGCATCCTATAATTTTCAGTACTTGATAAAGGGCATGCTTTGGCCAGAAAACGTATCCTCATCTGCAACACCAACAAAGTAACCGCCAACGAATATTCCTGCCCCGGATCTTAAAGCATTTGCCCCTGATTTGTAAGCCACTACACTACCATCTATGGTAGAGAAGCTTAGCAGATCTTCGACAAAACCAGTGTCTGCCTTTGGGGAGGCGGAAACCATGGTAAAGATTCTTCTAATGTTCTTTATAACTTTCGGGCGAAAAGAAGTAGCTGATTTACTCATGTGGCGACAGTTTTATGTTTTACATATGTCAATGATACACACTAATCATGCACGGCAACAGGAAATAAATATGCGTGGAGTAACACATACTTAAAACAGGCAGCAGGAATTACCTTTAGATTATATTGTATAAATCTGGGTATTAACAGGACTTAAATAAAGTATACGATAGTTATATTAATAATTAACTATATATTAAGTTTGTTATAGGGGACCAAAGCCAGTAAGAAAGTAACATTTCATTATTCGCTTTTTGGCGGCGTTATAGACAGAATTTATTTGGGAGCATACTCGGACTTTATACTTTGAGCTGCAATGGAGCCTCGTCAGAACTTGATATCACCTATTTTCGCTTTCAGAAATAAATTTTAAACATGCTCTGATGAGGCAATGGAGCGGTTCACAAGAGAGAAGCAGGCCTGAACGGATTGCGTTTACTGTAGTGTAGCATCTATGATGAAACATCAGCCTACAACTGCTGTACTTATTTTATCAAGTCAGTTTTTCTATCAGTAACGCCTGACTTTAAGTGTACAACCTGAAAGAGAATTATATAACATGATAAACATACTGCTTCTCCTGGCCGGATTCATTGCCCTGATTTACGGCGCCACAAAACTTGTTGATGCTGCATCAAGTCTGGCCTCCAGGATGGGCGTTCCTAACATTGTCATCGGGCTGACCATTGTGGCCTTCGGTACATCTGCCCCTGAGCTGGTGGTGAACCTGATTGCCTCCATCAACAACAGCACGGAAATGGTGCTGGGCAATGTGCTGGGGAGCAATATTTTCAATGTGCTGGGAATACTGGGCATCTCCGCCCTGATTTATCCCCTGTCAGTTAAAACGAACACCACCTGGCTTGAGATACCATTGAGCTTTCTGGCCGCTGTTACTGTACTTGTCGTAGCCAGTGATGTTTACCTTGACGGCGCAGCATCGAATTTTATCTCCAGGACCGAAGGGATTATCCTGCTTCTGTTCTTCTCTGTTTTCCTGGTATACAACCTGACAGTGGCCAGGAACAGTCCGGAGGAGGAAGAGACGCAGACAGAAAACTACTCCTACCTAAAGGCCATTCTGTTCATCGCACTCGGGCTGGTAGGGCTGATTGTGGGCGGGAGGCTGATAGTGACAAGCGCCGTGAGCATCGCGCAGACCTTTGGGCTTTCGGAGCGGATTATCGGGCTAACAATAGTATCCATCGGAACTTCGCTGCCCGAACTGGCAACATCAGTGGTGGCAGTAAGAAAACGGAACGTGGACATTGCGATCGGCAATGTAGTGGGCTCCAACATATTTAATATATTCCTGATTTTGGGTGTCTCTACTATTGTCAACCCACTGGAGGTAAACTCAGCCTCGTTTCCAGACATTGCCGTTAATCTTGCTTCCAGCCTGCTGCTGTTTATTTTCGTCTTCACGGGCAAGGGAAGGCAGGTGGCAAGGTGGGAAGGTGGAGTGCTCTTGGTGCTGTACGTCTCTTACCTTATCCTGCTGATTACTCAGTAACCCGCCTGAAAGCCCTGCAGCAGCTGCTATTGCCGTGCTTCTGCCGCTCTCAAACCTTTGGTTTTAGATTTACTATCTGACTTTACGCAAAACCAGAGCATAATTTGTTCTAAGTCCCGGCGGGACGACCTGTTAATAGCCTGATGGCCAGAACCCGCCTTTAGCTCCAGCGGAGCGGCCTGTAAATAATCCCCAACAGGTCGCTCCGCTGGAGCTAAAGAATACTGGGCTTTTTTTCTATCAACAGGTCGTCCCGCTGAGACTCTTGCGTAACGTCTGTTACTAGCTGTATCAAAAATGACAGCGTATGACAAGAAGCGAGAAAGGTAGCGCAGCCTTTTATGGCGGAATCAAAAGCTTGCTGGTGCTTCTCCCGCTCATGGTTTCTCCCGAAAGAGAGCCAGGTGCTGGATAACTGTTCTGCTCTCCAGGCCGCCGGCAAGGGCACCCGTCGTGACGCCTACGGTACTTATAAAAGCAGCCAACCGCAGCTTCGCCCGCCAGTCAATCTCCGGCTGGTCCAGCAGCGTAGGCCATGTCTTCATCAGGCCCTCAGGAAATATATAGGTCTCGATGAGGTACATAAGGCTCCCCACAATAATAAACAGGCCGATGCAGGCCAGCAGCATGCTCAGAAAGATAACGGTGTTGGCCACGGCTAAATGCTCTGTTAATATGCGCTTGTCTTTTCTCGGAAGAAACAGCGACTGTACCCGGACCAGGTAAAAGGTGGCGCCCAATATGCTGATAACCGCATAGAGAATAACTATCTGGTTTGGCATGTTCAGCCCCACATCCCAAATCTCAGCAGTGAAAATAAGCAGGAAAGAAGGCGCTACCGCAGCCGTGGCAAGCCCGGGCAGGGAAAGCGGCAGCAGGAGCGCCCAGTTTCTCAGAAGCGGCACAGCCACCTCCTTCGGGTGCCGGAAAGCCATGAGAATATGGAAGATAAGCCCTTCAGCCATGTTCCCTCCATGCAGCTCGCGCTCAGGCAACCACTCACTTCGCCGCCGGAGCGCTTTTCGTTCGGCCGTATTAAGGTGCGGCACACTCCTCCTGCCTTCCTTAAATAGGTAGGGAGCCATTACTTCGCTTTCGTTTCGGTCTTTGCGCCGCAGCCCGCTGATATGGCCCAGCAGGTGCAGCAATAACGCAGCGCCGTTCCACCGCACATCCTCAGCGTCAAGTGAACGGCGCGGCTCCCCCCGCTGCGACCTGACCAGTTTCCGGGTAGAGATAACCAGTACCCGGCTGACCTGTGAAGCAAGCCCGGGCTCTGCCTTGTTTTTTCGGGACAGAAGGGCTACATCCGTGACAACGACAACCAAATCGAAAGGCCCCTCTGCCATGCGCATGCTGGCGTCATCCAGAAACTGTGAGGGCCCGCGGGGGCTATCTGATTCAAGGGTAACAGGTTCTGCAAGATGGAAAATCCACTTAATGCCTGTTCCCGCCTCCATCTCCGGACCTGTATCCAGCGAGAGCTGCCTGGCAAAGCTTTCCATCCCCGCTGTGTCAGCCGTTCTGCTGAGTGCCAGCATGATTCCCACATTCATCTCCGGCTCCGGCTCTGGCCCCTGTGCTTCTTTTATTTCCCTTAGAAAGCGGTTGCCGGAAGTCAGGGCCCGGACAAAGTAGGTGGAGGTAGTGACGCGGCTAAACTGTAGTATCCTTATAGCCTGCACCAGGCGGAAAACCCGGAATGCCGGAATAAGCAGGGCTATGATGGTCAGCCAGTTTGACTTGATGTATTGCCACCGATGGGGAGCGATGATGAACTTAACCAGGAATTCCAAAATAAACAGGCCCCAGATGATGACCACCAGGAGTTCCTGTGTAGCCGTTAGTCCCTTCGTTAGCTCCATGATCAGGAAGACAAGCCAGAGCACAGACAGAATGAACATGGGCGCCTCCAGGGCCGCCTCTAACTTGTAAAAAAGGTGGTAGCGTTTGCTCCCGATTTGTTCTTCCTCTGTTAGTTCTGTATCCATACATCTCTTTGTTACTTGAAGATCCTGATTTTGCCATTGCCTCTTTGTGGCGGGTGGTAAAGGAGAGGCTGTTTTCTCCGGCCCTTTAGGTGCCTTTCTTTTAGCAGGATGGTGATAAAATGTGTATACCCTGCCGTATCAGAAAGGTTAAAGCCTGGGCAAGGAAGTGCGTGAGGCAACGAGTGTCAGCTGATTGAGCGCATGGCTGGAGGAGAAGGCGTGCACGTGTTTGTTTTTCTCCGGGTTCCATGTCTTAAGAGGACGGTTCATACCTGTTGAAGCCCTAAAGCATGAACTCTTCAAGTGTGTGGAGCAGAATATTGCTGTTAAATTCCTAACTTATTCACAATTTTACCAGGCCGGGCTTTCCCCAGGCATACATCAAAAAAAGCATTACAGAACAATGAGTAGCAGACGTAAATTCATACAACTATCCGCGTTAGGTGCGACACTTGTGGGGGGAGGCTTCCATGTTGCGAAAGCATTTGGTGGCACGCTGGGTTCGGCAAAAAGCAACAAGCCTATCGTTATTTCCACCTGGGACCACGGCATACCTGCCAACGAAGCAGCATGGAAAGTCCTGTCTGAAAAAGGGAGTGCGCTGGATGCAGTAGAGGCGGGCGTGCGGGTGCCGGAAGCGGACCCAAACGTTAGAACCGTAGGCTATGGAGGCTATCCTGACAGAGAGGGGAAGGTAACACTGGATGCCTGCATCATGGACAAGGACAGCAACTGCGGTGCGGTGGCTTTTTTGCAGCACATCAAGCATCCGATTTCGGTGGCCCGCAAGGTAATGGAAGATACGCCGCACGTGATGCTGGTGGGAGATGGCGCACTGGCTTTTGCCTTGTCTAAAGGATTTAAGAAAGAGAACCTGCTGACACCTGCATCTGAAAAAGACTGGCAGAACTGGCTAAAGGAGTCCAAGTATAAACCTGTTATCAATATCGAAAACCACGATACCATCGGTATGCTCGCACTGGATGCAAACGGTGACCTGGCAGGAGCCTGCACCACCAGTGGCGCTTCCTATAAAATGCATGGCCGTGTGGGTGATTCTCCCATCATTGGCGCAGGCTTGTTTGTGGATAACGAGGTGGGCGCGGCCACGGCTACAGGCCTGGGCGAAGCTGTGATGCGGATGGTTGGAAGCCACCTGGTGGTAGAACTGATGCGCCAGGGCAATTCGCCGGAGGATGCCTGTCGTCTGGCAGTGGAGCGGATTATCTCCAAGCAGAAAGACGTAAAAGACCTGCAGGTTGGCTTTATCGCACTGAACAAGAACGGTGAGTACGGTGGTTACTGCATCCACAAGGGCTTTAACTTTGCCGTGCAGGACACAACAGGAAAACAGCTGCTGGATGGAAAGAGCAAGTTCTGACCAGCAGCCGGCACTGGAGGTCTGCATTGACACAGTAGCCTCTGCCATGGCGGCTGAAGAGGGAGGTGCGCAGCGTGTAGAGCTGTGCGATTATTTGGCAGGAGGCGGTACCACGCCCAGCGCCGGTATGATCAAGGTGGTCCGGAAAAGTATTCGTATAGGTTTGCACGTGCTCATCCGCCCCCGCAGAGGTGACTTCTTGTATTCCGATGCGGAGTTCGAGGTAATGAAAAGTGACATAGCAATGTGCCGGGAACTTGGTGCAGACGGCGTTGTAATTGGTGTCCTGAACAAGGATGGCAGTATAGACACCGCCAGAACGCAGGAGCTAATAGCGCATGCAGGTCCGCTGAGCATCACCTTTCACAGAGCCTTTGATCTTACCCCGAACCCACTTAAAGCGCTGGATGCACTCCTGCAGCTAAATGTTCACCGCTTGCTTACCTCAGGCCAGCAGGAAACGGCGCTGCAGGGTATCGGGCTGATCCGGGAGCTAAACAAAAGGGCTGCCGGTAAACTGATTGTGATGCCGGGAGGTGGGGTAAACCCATCGAACATACGGGAATTAGTCGCTGAAACCGGTGTGAGCGAAGTGCATGCTTCCGTGCGCAAGCCTGTGGAAAGCAAAATGAATTTCCGCAAAGCCTATCCACCCATGTCCAGCAACAGAAGCCTGTCGGAATTTGAGCAGCTGGTGGCAGATGTGTCGCAGGTTAGAGCGATGCGGAAAGCCTTTAAAATAAAACCATCCTAATTCAGCACGATAGCGAAGGGGTGGGGAAATGAATTCCGCTATAAGAGCGGCGCTTGTGCTTTAGGCAGCTATCTGTTTCATTTATGCATTAAAATGCTGATATTTAGTGATGTTATGTATAGTCTTGGTATGTTGAACAGAAGATATTAAGGCTTAATCACATAGCTTCATAACCAACCGGGATAACAACATGAGCAAGGAACAAGGTAACGCAAGACGAGAATTTTTGAAATTAGCGGGAATGGCTTCCCTCGGGTTTGTAGGTCTACAGCACTTTGTGAATACCCCCTTATTAGCATCCTCCCGTTCCTTCAATGATTATAATGTAGGGTATGGTCCGCTTCTTCCTGATCCGGAAGGTATTCTGAATCTTCCGAAAGGCTTCTCCTACAAAATTATTTCCCGCAAAGGAGACATGATGAGCGACGGGCTCTTAGTGCCTGGCGCGCCTGATGGCATGGCCACCTTCAAAGGGCGAAAAGGGAGAGTGATACTGGTGCGGAATCATGAGCTTATCTCAAACCCGGATAGTGGCGCTTTTGGGGCTCAGAACGGGCTTCTGTCTAAAATAGATAAAGATAAATTCTATGATTACGGCAAAGGTGTTAGTCCGCAGTTGGGCGGCACTACTACGCTGGTATATAATCCGGCAACGGGTGAAGTAGAAAAACAATTTTTGAGCTTAGTCGGCACCACCAGGAATTGTGCCGGAGGCCTTACTCCCTGGAATACCTGGATTACCTGCGAAGAATCTGTTTTGAAGCCAAACGAAGAAAATTCGTGTGAGCAGGAGCATGGCTATAACTTTGAGGTGCCTGCCAGCACAAAAATGAAGTTAACCAAAGCGGTGCCGATCAAAGCAATGGGAAGAATGAACCACGAAGCTGTTGCTGTGGATCCGAGAACCGGCATTATATACATGACGGAAGACACAGGAGACAGCCTGATTTATCGGTTTATACCAAAAAAGAACGGCAAATTGCTGAAAGGAGGCAAACTACAGGCTTTAATGATAAGGGAGCAGAAAAGCCAGGACACCCGCAACTGGGAACAACTCACTACGCCTGCTTTTCCGGTTGGGCGCCCTTTTGATGTGGATTGGATAGATATAGAAAATGTAGAATCACCGGAGAACGATTTAAGGCTGCAGGGTTACGAGAAAGGGGCAGCCCGTTTTGCGCGCGGCGAGGGAATGTGGTTTGGGAACAATGAAGTCTTTTTTGCCTGTACAAACGGCGGCACCTCCATGAATGGGCAGGTATTTAAATATGTGCCAAGCGCTTATGAGGGAAAGGCGGAGGAAAAGAGCCAGCCTGGAAAACTGGAGCTTTTTGTAGAACCAAACGACTCTACCATAGCCAATGCCTGCGATAACATGACCGTCTCGCAGTGGGGCGATTTAGTGCTATGCGAAGATAATCCTGCTCCTTATGTTGTGGGAATTACTCCAAAGGGGGAGTTTTACAAGCTGGCACAAAATGTAGGCTATAAATGTGAGTTTGCCGGAGGTGTGTTTTCGCCAACAGGCGAAACATACTTTGTTAACCTGCAGGGGGCAGGCTTAACAGTAGCGATAACCGGTCCCTGGCGAAAAGCCTAATGCTGCTGTTGGCTGTCCTGGATGTGGCTATAGTACAGGCTGTAATAAAATAATTTCTCCAAAGTGGGCAATTTAAAGGAATCTATGCTCTACTAGTATAGAGCCTGAGTTATTAGCTACCGGTTAAGTGCCCAAGTTGCGGTATATCGAACTTTTTCGAAAAGTTACCCACTCCTAACTTAAAGCAGGAAGGAGCTTCACTGATGGATTTTCTCGGCTTTGGCAAAAGAAATGTATTAACAAATTAAAAACGGCCTCTAGAGTTATTCGGGGCAATAACAGCATACCTTAAATAAATTATTGAAATGTTGAAAATTCAATTTAGTCTGATTTTTGCTTTTCTGATGTTGAGTGGCTTATTTAAAATGCCCTCTGGTTCTGAAACGCAGGATAACAGGAAGGTCCTGAAGCGCACGAAGGCACTTGCCCAGGACTGGCCAAGCGACCTGAAAGTGACCCCCTTTGCCGGTCCTGAACTTACCCCAAGCCCCGCCTGCCTCGCCGTGGCACCAACAGGCGAAGTGTACGTGGGCGTTGATATGATGGGCTCGCTGGGCAAGGAGCCGGAGAAAGGAAGCATCATCAAACTGGTTGATAGTAACAACGACGGCCAGGTAGACCAGCACACCGAGTTTGCCAAAGTCGATAACCCACGCGGCATTATTTCGCTCGGCGACCAGGTATTTGTCCTGCACACCACTTTCTCTAAAGAAACCGGCATTGCCTCAGGTATGGATCTGGTTGTTTTTGAGGATGCTAACCAGGACGGTGTGGCAGATGGTCCCTCCAAACCACTCATTCAAAACATAAGCTCTCCTAAATTCCTGCAAAGCCGTGGCACCGACCACGCCACCAATGGTATCCGGATGGGTATTGACGGCTGGATATACATCGCTGTTGGCGACTTCGGGTTTCATAACGCTGTTGATAGAACAGGAAAAAAACTGACCATGCTCGGAGGCGGAATTGTTCGCGTTCGCCCGGATGGCACAGAGATGGAAGTATATACCCACGGCATGCGTAACATCTATGACGTGGCCATCGACCCTTACATGAACATCTTCACGCGGGGAAACACCAATGATGGCGGTGGCTGGAACATCCGCTTCAGCCATCAGATACAGTCTGGTGAGTATGGCTATCCTGTCCTGTTCAAGCATTTTACTGATGAGATTCTTCCTGCCCTGGTAGACGTGGGAGGAGGATCGGGTACCGGTGCCTTGTTTATGGATGATCCTACCTGGCCTGCAAAATACAACCAGGTGCCGATGATGGCAGACTGGGGCAGAAACCAGCTTTACATCCACCGGGTAACGGCAGACGGAGCAAGCTTTAAGCAGCAGGAAGAAGAGTTTATCAAGCTACCACAAATCACGGACCTGGATGTTGATGCCTCTGGCAGAATGTATATGGCAGCCTGGGACGGTGCAGGTTATTCGGGCAACCCGGGCAAAGGGTTTGTGGTGCGGGCGGTACCGGCAAACTGGGAGTATAAATCATTCCCGGATCTCAAAAAAGCCTCTGTGAACGAGCTGGCAGACTTACTGAAGTCAAAAAGCGCCGTGGCGCGTTTACACGCCCAGCAGGAACTCATTAGCCGTCCAACTAAGAAAGCTACCAAGGCAGCTTGGAAAGTGGCCGCTGATAAGAAACTGCCGCTCTATGCCCGCGTAGCCGGCATGTATGCTTATGCACAGGCGTCTGGAGAAGCTGGTACTAAAAATTTAGTAAAGCTAACGCAGGAAAATGAGATGAAAGAGTATGCTCTGCGCGCCCTCAGCGATAGAAAAACGCGTATCGGAAATGTTCCGGTCGAGCCTTTCATTGAAGCAGTGAATAGTCCTTCGGAGCGGGTGCAAGCTGCAGCCATCATTGGTTTAGGCCGCCTTGACCGGGCAGAAGCCATTCCTGCGCTTTTAGCGGTTGACGTTCCTGCTACCCTGGCCGCACCGGCAAAAGGAACGGAAGGCCCACACGCTACGCCTAACGCAGCCGTTGTGCCTGCGCACCTGGCAGTACAGGCGCTGGGGGCACTAAACGCTGTAGATGCTTCCGTGAACGCGGTTGGAACGGAAAACTCCAGAATGGCGCTTTGGGCCCTGCGTTACATGCACAATCCGAAAGCGGTGGATGGTTTGATTGCCGCTTACCAGAAGACGAATGACGAAAAGCAGAAAAACGAAATTCTGACCACGCTGTCGCGCCTCTACAAAAAAGAAGCGCCTTATGATGGCTCCTGGTGGTGGAGCACCCGGCCTGACACGCACGGCCCTTATTACAAGGGAATTGTTTGGGAAGCCTCGCCAGCTATCGAGAAGTTCCTGAAGGAGGAACAAGGCAAGGCAGACGCCAACGGAAAGCAGTTCTTTGCCGACCTCAACGCCAGGCACCGTATGGAGATTGCTGAGTTCGGTGGCGACGAAGCCGTAGCTGCAACAGAAGAAGTAGATGTTGACCTGGAAAAAATCCGGAATCAGAAGGGCCAGGTGGGGAAGGCCTCTATCGAAGACGTGATGCTGGCCATGGCGAAAATTGAAGGTGATGCGGTGAAGGGGAAAGCGCTCTTTACCCAGCAAGGTTGTAATGCCTGCCACAGTATAGAGCAAGGCGAGGCCATGAAAGGTCCGTTTATGGGGCAGATTGGTTCTATCATGAACCGGGAGCAGATAGCGGAGTCAATTCTAAAGCCGAATGCCTCTATCTCCCAGGGTTTTGCATCAGTTCTTATCACGGCCAAAGGAGATAAAACGTATATGGGGTTCATTTCGCAGGAATCAGCAGACCAGATTGTGATGCGGAACATTGCCGGACAGGTGTTCACCATAAAGACCGCAGACATTCTGACCCGCAAGGAACTGGAAACATCCATGATGCCCGCAGGACTCGCGAATTCCCTGTCCTACGAAGAGTTTGCGTCCCTCATCACTTTCCTTTCGCAACAGAAAAAGTAAAGAGCTCCTGCGCGCTTTAGTTAATAGCTGAAAAATGTAAAGGTCCTTAAAAAGGGGGCAGCAGCTATGGGAGCATAAGTAGCAGAGAGCAGATGCACAGGCTGATTAGCAGGAATAAGCTTAAAAATGCCCTCTGCTAATCAGCTTTTGTTTATATGGTTTTGCAAGTTAAAAACAAAACACACCAAAAATATGAAAATTAAAGCCTTACTCGGTACCGGTCTGCTAGGGGCATGCCTGTTGTCCTGCACCACGCAAAATAACCAGACTCAGGATGAGACTGTTGCCCAGGATGAGAACGTTTCCCAGGAGGAGTGGGTGCAGCTTTTCAACGGGAAAGACCTGGATGACTGGGATATCAAAATCAGGGGCCACGCCTTGAACGAGAACTACGGAAACACCTTCAGGGTGGAAGACGGGAACATGGTAGTACGCTACGACCAGTATGAGGACTTCGACAAACAGTACGGGCACATCTTCTACAAAGAGCCGTTCTCTTCTTACCTGCTGGTGATGGAGTACCGGTTTGTAGGGGACCAGGCCCCGGGCGGCGAGGGATGGGCTCTCCGGAACAGCGGCGCCATGCTACATTCTCAACCAGCCAACACCATGGGTCTGGATCAGGATTTTCCTATTTCTTTGGAGGCGCAATTACTGGGAGGCAACGGCCAGGATGAGCGGAGCACTGCCAACCTGTGTACGCCTGGCACCAACGTGGTCATGGGAGATTCGCTTTTCACGCCTCACTGTATCAGTTCCAGTTCCGAAACCTACCACGGCGACCAGTGGGTACGCGTGGAAGCGCTGGTGTTAGGTGATTCCATCGTGAAGCATATAGTGGAAGGAGACACTGTGATGGTGTATCAGAAGCCACAGATTGGCGGCGGCAGTGTAAGCAACTACGACCCGGCAGTGAAACAGGACGGGCAGCTTCTGAAAGAGGGCTATATCTCCCTGCAAAGCGAAAGTCATCCGGTGGAATTCAGGAAAGTAGAACTCTTTAACCTCGAGCAGTATATGGATGATCCACAGAAGTTGAAGAGCGTTTTAAGCGATCTGCAGAAAAGGCAATCGCATTAATCGTTTTGAAAGAATTTAAAATCAAACAAAGAAAAAGGCACTCTCTCTGGGGTGCCTTTTTCTTTTTACTACCAGAAACCATCGTTTGCAGCAGTGGCCTCTCTGGCTGCTTTCTTCCTGTTTCCCTTCACTGCCCCTTGGTAAAGGCTTAAGTCAGGATGAACGTCACACTGGAAAAAACACCCTCAAAACCACCTTCACCCTCCTGCGTCTATCCGACACAATAAATTTAGTAAAGTACTGAACACTATATCACTACTTTAAGTATATTACAATCATTTTAAAAATGTTATAGATAGTTATTTTTCAATTTTAAAGGTTTGATATTTTTAAATATTCAATTATTATTTTGTTTTATGGTAAAATGATAACTATATGAATGAATATATACTATATATGTAATCAGTAGAAGATTTGGTAAAATTTATTTAGTGATAATTTTGTATTAATTCAGTAGAGGAAAGCAATCAATTGGGGTGTAAATATTTACTGGCATTGAAATGGAAAAAGTGCTGTGCACAATGAGAGCTAATCAGCACTTTCTTTATCTGCGGAAGAGAAAACCAATTCAATTTGACTCGCTTAAGCTTAGCAAACCCTATCTATTTAACAAACAGATAAGGGAGATGCCTCTCGTCTTATCTCAGGAGTACAGCCATATCTGTTTCAGATAACTAAAGCTTCTTCATTTAATTGTTCACCTATGCCCGTTGCATTGATGTATAGCAAGAGCGAGAGCGATGAAGAATACATAAGAATGAACATAACAGCGCCGGTTTAGTTTTGGCGTAACATTAATAGCACCTATTAGCATGCGTAGTAAAGAAGAAGAGCGTTTAGCTCAGTCAACAAACAACAGAACCTGGAAAAAGTGGGGGACTTACCTCTCCGATCGGCAGTGGGGTACCGTACGCGAGGATTACAGCCCGGATGGCACTGCCTGGAATTTCATTTCTCATGACATGGCGCAAAGCAATGCCTACCGTTGGGGTGATGAGGGTATTGCCGGTTTCTGCGATTACCAGCAGATTCTGTGCCTGGCTCCAGCCTTCTGGAATGGGCAGGATTCGATATTAAAAGAAAGGCTTTTTGGCCTGACCAACGGGCAGGGAAACCACGGCGAAGATGTAAAAGAACTTTACTTTCACCTGGAGTCTTCCCCGACGCATTCCTATACCAAGTTTCTTTACAAGTACCCACAAACCGCTTTCCCTTACCAGGAGCTGCTGGAGCAAAACAGGAGGGGGCGCGAGCAACCGGAGTACGAGCTGCTGGACACAGAGGCATTTCGGGAAAACCGCTATTTTGACATCTTCATCGAATATGCTAAATCCGACCCGAATGACATACTGATGAAGGTGACGGTGCACAACCGCGGACCGGAGGCAGCGGCCATCCACGTGCTGCCGCACCTATGGTTCCGGAACTACTGGAAGCACAACTCCAGGTACAGCAAACCGAACATGACAGCCCCGACTGCCCATTGTGTGCAGACAAACTCTGACCGGAACGGCAAGTGGCACTTTTACCATCAGCAGGGGGAGCAGTTGTTCTGCGAGAATGAAACAAATAACCAGCGCGTGCACCACACAGCCAATGATTTTCCTTTTGTAAAAGACGGCATCAACAACCATGTTCTTCACCAGGCAGCTACGGTTAACCCGGAGAAGCAGGGAACGAAAGTGGCGATCTGGCTGAAGGAGGAAATACCTGCAGGCGGATCTGCCACATTCAAAGTACGCCTGAGCAAAAAAAGCATGGAAGACCCATGGGGAAACTTCGACCATGTATTTGCTATTCGCAAGGCAGAAACAGATGAATATTATGAGCAGCTTGTTCCGGAGACGCTGCCTAAGGAGCATAAAAATTTAGCACGCAAGGCCTTTGCCGGTATGCTTTGGACAAAGCAGTTCTATTACCTGGACATGTACAAGTGGCATTACGGGGAATCGCATGAGCACCCGCCTCACCGCAACCTGAAACGCAACTCAGATTGGCAGCACCTGACCTGCCGGCATATTATCTCGATGCCTGACAAGTGGGAGTACCCCTGGTTTGCCGCATGGGACCTTGCCTTTCATGCCACCACGCTCGTGCATGTGGATCCGGACTTTGCGAAGCACCAGATGCAGCTCATGCTCCGGGAGTACTACATGCACCCGAACGGGCAGATACCGGCTTATGAATGGAATTTCAGTGATGTTAACCCTCCGGTGCATGCCTGGGGCGTGTGGCAGGTGTATGAAATAGACAAGAAGAAAACAGGTAAACCGGACTGGGATTTCCTGGAGCGGGCTTTCCAGAAGCTGCTGATGAACTTTACCTGGTGGGTAAACCAGAAAGACTCCAATGGCACCGACCTTTTTGAGGGAGGTTTCCTGGGGCTGGATAACATCGGGGTTTTTGACCGGAGCCATTTGCCGCACGGCGTTAAGAAGCTGCAGCAGGCAGATGCCACCAGTTGGATGGCGATGTATGCCCTGAACATGCTACGTATGTCCCTGGAGCTGGCGCAGCAAAATCGTTCTTATGAAGAATCTGCAGCCAAGTTTTTCCGGCACTTCCTGAACATAGGCAAGGCCATGCACCATATCGGGAAGAACGATATCTCCTTATGGGATAATCAGGATAAGTTTTATTATGATGCCGTGCAGTATGAAAACGGTACGAGTGAGTTACTAAAAGTCCGTTCGCTGGTGGGCATCATCCCGCTGCTGGCAGTGGAGGTAATTGACAGCAGCTTCTTTGACCGGATGCTGGAGTTTAAGATCCGTGCGGTAAGTATTACACGTACCCGACCTGACCTGGGGCAGCTCATCTCCGATATTGAGGAGAAGGGCAAAGACGGGGATTACCTGTTCTCGGTAATGCGCGGGAACAGGTTAGAACCCCTCCTGAGAAGGCTGCTGGATGAAGACGAGTTTTTATCAGACTACGGACTTCGTTCGCTATCCAAATATCACCAGGAGCACCCGTTTGAGTTCGGCCACAACGGCAGCCACCATACCATCCAGTATGAGCCGGGCGAAAGCTCCAGCCCTATGTTTGGCGGTAACTCCAACTGGCGCGGTCCTATCTGGCTCCCCTTGAATTACCTGATCATTCAGGCGCTCCGGAAATACCATAAGTATTTTGGTGATGCCTACACTTTTGAATTCCCGACTAACTCAGGCAACAGGTTAAATCTGAACCAGATTGCGAATGAGCTGACGAAAAGGCTGTTGAAAATATTTGAAAGAAACGAAGATGGTAAATTCCAGTACCACGCTGACCATGCCCAATTTGCGGAAGACGAGCATTTCAGGAACCACCACCTCTTCTATGAGTTTTTCCACGGCGATACCGGGCAAGGCCTGGGAGCCTCTCACCAAACCGGCTGGACGGCTTTAGTAGCTAACTTATTACTGGAGATGGAAGAGCAGAAAGAAAGCACAAAATCAGCGGATGAACCATATCATGTGCAGGCCGCTATCGCTGTGAGCGAGTACTAGCAGCGTCCTCAGCTAAAGCACACCATTGCCAGGTTTCATACCTGATATGCCAGTAGACAGGCAGCTGTATGCTGTATAGGTATAGGGATGAAGTTAAGCGGGAAAGCCAAAAGCTTTCCCGCTCTTGTTTTAACTATTTAGGTAGTGGTTAGGCAAAACATTTCTGTATATTGTTTTCTGAAGCAAGCAGGAATCTTTATTTAAAGTTTATGCAAAAAAGTCCCAGCGGGACGACCTGTTGATAGCCTCATGATCCATAAGCGCCTTTAGCTCCAGCGGAGCGACCTGTTCAAGTAGTTCTACAGGTCGCTCCGCTGGAGCTAAAGTTTATTGGGATTGTTTTCTACCAACAGATCGTCCCGCTGGGACTAAAAATGGCCTGAAGTTGCTTTGTATAACTTTCCTGTTCAAACCTGATATTTTAACAGATGAAAAACAAATGGCCACTGTTGCTAATCTTTGTAAGTTTACTGGCGTGCAGTAGGGGACAAATGCCAGCGCAATCACAAAGTGCCGCCGCTCTAACACCAGATGGTTATGATCTAGTTTGGCAAGATGAATTCAATAAAGATGGGAAGCCGGATAGCACGAATTGGTCCTATGAGTACGGGTTAAAGCGGAACAATGAACTGCAGTGGTACCAGCCGGAAAATGCCAATGTTAGCGATGGGGTATTGGTGATTGAAGGGAAGCGGGAAAAGGTGAAGAATGATTTTTTCGATCCTTCGAGTAAGGACTGGAGAAAGAGTACAGAATACGCTGACTATACCTCTGCCAGCATCAACACAAATGGGAAAAAGACCTTTCAGTACGGCATTATAGAAGTTAGGGCCAGGATAGACACGGCCATGGGGCTCTGGCCTGCCATCTGGACGCTGGGTATATCCAAAGGCTGGCCAGCCAACGGGGAGGTGGACATTATGGAATACTACCGCGTGCAAGGGCAGCCCACCATTTTGGCGAATGCCGCCTGGGCGCACGAAAGCAAGCGAGCGGCCTGGGATGAGGGTAAAGTGCCCTTTTCTCACTTCCTTCAGAAGGACCTCAATTGGCCGGAGAAGTTTCATGTCTGGAAGATGGACTGGACAGAAGACTACATCAGGCTTTACCTGGACGATGAATTGCTAAACGAGGTAGACCTGAGCCAGACACAAAACCCGGATGGTTTTAACCCTTTTCACCAGCCGCATTATATTCTGTTGAACCTCGCGATTGGCTCTAATGGGGGAGATCCCTCAGGTACTGATTTTCCCGGAATATATGAGGTGGATTATGTAAGGGTCTATCAGAAAGAATGAAGCAGGCTGATGCCGGAGTAAGGTATGGAAGGCGCTATAGGCTAATGTTACTAACCGGAGAATTGGGTGCGAAATGGCAGATTGGGACTATTGAGGTTAACGGCATTGAGCCTGAATTAGGTTGAGGAGCAGGAAAGGTCTCAAACACTCTTATCCAGAAATGGACATTATCTTCATTTATTTTTATTAGCTTAATGGTTATGTAATTCGGTGAGTTAGTTATCACTATTTTACAACGTTCAAGTATTTGTGTAATCCGTCAAATTTAAAATTCAATGTTTCCAGCACCCAAAACCATGTTCCTGTTGCCGCTAAAAGTTATTTTGTTGTTTGTTGTTATGGTTTCAGCCACCTCTTGTTCTCCAGGCATTTCCGGAGATACTGGAGATAATAAAGAGCAGGAGAGTGAATGGCAGACGCTTTTCAATGGCAAAGATATTGACGACTGGATTGTGAAAATCCACCATCATGAGGTGGGCGACAACTATGCCAACACCTTCCGGGTAAAAGACGACGGTGTGCTGCAGGTGAATTATGATGATTACGAAACGTTCGATAACCGGTATGGCCATTTGTTTTACAAAGAGCCTTTCTCTTCCTACCACCTCACCTGGGAGTACCGCTTTACAGACCAGTGGTTAAAAGATGCGCCGGATTATACCTATCGGAACAGTGGCATTATGTTTCACTCCCAGGCTCCCAATACCATTTTAAAAGAGCAGGACTGGCCCATTTCAGTTGAATTTCAATTATTGGCAGGAGCAGGAGACGGCAATCCCCGCCCAACAGGAAACATGTGTTCTCCGGGAACGGAAGTGTTCTACAAAGGGGAAATGGATCCCCGGCACTGCATCAATTCTTCTTCTGATACCTATGAGTGGGATCAATGGGTAAGAGCAGACATGATAGTACTGGGAGATTCGCTGGTTACCCACCTCATCAACGGGGATACTGTCTTGCAGTATACCCGCCCGCAAATAGGCGGAGATGTAGCCAATAATTTCGATCCAGCTATAAAGCAGGACGGTAAGCGCCTGACGGAAGGGTATATAGCCCTTCAGAGTGAGGGTCAGGGAATAGAGTTCCGGGACATCAGAATTAAGAAACTGGATTAGCTAGCTCCTGATGCCTTGGGCCGCTTTTCCTTTTGTAGTTCAGGGGAACATCCTGGCAAACCAACAAAGTTGCCCTAATATTGCCTGCCATTTAGCCAGTGCTGAACCTATCGCGCTTCATCTCTTGCCTATCTTTTGGTAAACAAGACAGAGAGGAGCACTAGTTGCATGAGACGTCTTTGGCAGCTGTTACTATGATTCCAGATCCTGGGGCAAGACTAACAATCAAAAAACTTTTGCAGACATGAAATTATTGGCTATATTCCAAGATTGAAATAAATGATTGATTAATCACTGGTAATAAATGAACTTGTTAGAGCTTTAAAGCGTAACATTACCACATACAATGCAATCGATTGCGCAGTTTGGCTGAGTCGGCAAAGTTTAATGAGATGTGTAACAGCTGTAAAAGCGCTTGAAAATACTGAGATCAAACCAGTTCATCCTTATACTTTATAATAGCTTATGGAACTTCTAGACAGAATTGATGCTACTTCAGCCACACCTAAATATTTACAGGTAGTTAACGCCGTTATTTCAGATATCGAGTCAGGGGTATTGAAGCGTGGCGAACGTGTTCCTTCTATCAATGAGACCAGCGAAATGTATTACTTGTCGCGGGACACAATAGAGAAGGCTTATAAAGTTTTGCGCAAAAAAGGGGTGATTAGCTCGGTTAAGGGAAAAGGCTGCTATATCAGCGATTCTTTTACCGGAGACAAAATGCGCGTATTGCTGCTTTTCAATAAGCTGAGTGCGTACAAAAAATCCGTTTACTACGCCATCCTTAAATCGCTTGGCGAAGATGCTGTTGTAGACCTGCATATCCACCACTTTGACGGTAAGATCTGCGAAAGCCTGATTCAGGAAAACCTGGGGAAGTATCATTACTATGTCATCATGCCCCATTTCACCACGCATGTGGAGGCCGCAACACAGATCATTAAGAAGCTACCGCAGGATAAACTCGTGCTGCTCGACAAAAACATCGAAAACTATACCGGCAACTGCGCCGCAGTTTACCAGGATTTCGAGCGCGACATAAGAAATGCCCTGCACTCAGGTAAGGACTTGTTGCACAAGTACAACAAGTTTGTGCTGGTATACCCCAAAGAGATTGCATACCCTATTGAGATAGTAAAAGGCTTCCGCCATTTCTGCAGAGAAACCTCTATGGAGCATACGGTGGTAAACAGTATCCATCAGGAGCCGCTTTCTCCGGGTACTGCTTATATTGTTCTGGAGGAATCTGATCTGGCTGAGCTTATAAAGGAGAGCCGGGCAAAAGGATTGACACTGGGCAAAGACGTGGGGCTTATCTCCTATAACGACACACCTTTAAAGAACATTCTGGATAACGGAATTACCGTGATATCGACTGACCATGAAGGCATGGGCGAAACAGCTGCTTATCTGATGAAGCATAAACTGACAGAAAAAGTACATAACCCTTTCACACTTATCCGCAGACACTCTTTGTAAAAGCCCTTCTGCTGAAGGTGGCTTGGCTTTAAACAATTCTTTATTCCCTCATACAAAACAGCCCTTCTGGCTTGCTAAACTATGGCAGGCAGAAGGGCTGTTTTGTTGAAGGCAGGCAAACTCAAGTCAGCCCTTGCAAAGCTTAATAAGGCCAGATGTTCAGCGCCAGTGCAGAACCAAGTGCAGTACCCTGGGCTGCCTTACCGGCTTTTATTCTTAAATAAGGAAATATGCGTCGCAGCAATGACATGAAAACCTGATTTCTGCTAAAGCCTCCGTCTACAAGTAGAATCTTAAAATTATTCATGTTTCCTTCCGCAGCCAGAAGTAAAGAGTCTAACTGTTGCTGAATAATTTGCTCCATTAGCGGATGGTATGCCGCCTCGTAGGAGTCGTACAGTTCCAGGTCTAATGCTATGTTTACAGCCGAAGCTACTTTTTCTTTCACTGCTGTTGGCTCCCTCTGTTTTGGAGCACTGCCGAAGCCAGGCTGCGTAATACCAGTTGTGAGGCTTTCGTCATACTGAACAGTTTTGTAATAGTCCAGTGGCTTATCGTAATATTCAGCTAAGCGCTTAATCTGTTCCTCATGCGTATTGCCTATAAATTTACGCGATGCCTTTACAATCCTGCCATAAATTGTTAAATACTGCAGGCAATCCTCTTCTAAGTCTGATATGCTGATTGGGGAATTTGCGAACGGGTTAAGGGTAATACCCCATGTTCCGGAAGAAAGCAGTAAGAACTGCTTACGGTACTGTTTTAAGTATGGTAGAAGTGCGGATGAACTGTCGTGCAACCCTAAACCAGCCGGAATCACTGTAGATCTGAAGGATGTTTCTAAAGGTCTGTAATGTGGCCGCAAAGGGGGAAAGAGCTTATCAAAGCCCTCTGCATAAACCCAGGCGTGGTAATCCTGTTTTTGGAAATCCCAGAGGGCAGTGTGGGAGCCAATACTGGTGTATTCCGTTACTAACTGCCCTGTGAAAAGGTACGACACATACTGCGGAAGGTGTAGCGTGTGCTTTATCTGTTTGAATACCTCCGGTTTCCGGTGCTTTAGCCAGTAAAGCTGCAGACCAGAGTTCAGCATGCCAAGGGGTGGCGATGCCGTCTGTACCGAGATAGTGGCTTTATCACCATAAGTACTGTAGAACTGCTTCTCTAGGTCTTCCGGGAAAGGCTTTAAGTAATTGTACAGCGGCGTTACAGGTTCTCCCGCTTCGTTCAGGTGCACGAGGCTGGCACCGTATGCCGTAAAGTTTACCGCCAGCACATCATACTTTTGCTCCGTCTCCAAAGTTTTCCAGGTGGTGCGGAGCCAGTCTGTCAGTGTCCCAAGGTCTTCTCCCTTATCACCGTCATCATCTACAATCTCATGAAAGCTAACTTCTTCCTCTTTTATGATTTTATAGTTTTGATCAAACAGCAGGAATTTCTTGTTGGTTTTACCGATATCAAAGATTGCAATACAAGGAATCATAAAAGAGAATGATAATAGAAGGTTCGACAATAAATGAAAGGCATCGAAAATGATCGGCCTTTGTCAGCTACTCATAAAGCAGCTGCTAAACTTTTGATTCAGATGGCTTTTGCTTGTTCATCCAGAACGGTGCCGTAAAAAACCACAGCAGAGTACCTATAAGCATCAATGTTTTATGAAAGCTCAGCTCAATGGCTCCTGAGAACACCAGAAACGAAGGTACTACCGTAAGAATAAGACCGATGTAGGATATGATTTTTAGTATGGCTTGCATGATAAAAATAGCGTTAGAACGTTGCGGAACATGATTACAATGATTTTGCGGAAACCTTCACTTCCTGTTGCTCAATTTCTTTCTGCTGGTACAGTTTGCTGATGACAATATAGAGTGTAGCAGCAATAAACCACCCCGGCAGCCCCAGGAAGAAGATTTCTACCCCCTGGTAAAAGTTAAGAGACAGGCAAAGGAGCAAGGTCACAAGCCATGTCAGGCCTGCCGCCACGTTGAAGGATTTTTTTGCAACTTCTGCGTAATTGCTTCTAAGCCCTATTTTAGGGATGATATAAAAATCTATGAAGATGATGGCTCCCATGGGCATGAGCACCAAGCCGTAGAGCGCAACAAAATCCAGCAGCCTCATCACCAGGGCAGGGAAGAGGGCTGCAATAGTGGTAACCAAACCAACCACCATGGTTACTTTCCATCTTTTTACCATGGGCACAATAGACTGTATCGCTAAGCCAGCCCTGTAGATAGTAGGGTTGGCCGTGGTCCAGCCGGCAATCATCACACAAATGGCACCTGCAATGCCTGCGCTGTTATAGGCAATGGGCCCCGGGGTTACTTCGCCACTGGCTGCTGCCACCAGAATGCCGGATGCGATCCAGGCCATCACATGGCCGATAAACATACCGGTAGCGGAAGCAAAGCCGTACTGCCATTTTCTGGCATACCGGAGAATAGAAAGGTCGCCCATGCCGATATGCATCGCCATATTGGCAAACCAGGCAAAGAAGGTGACGTGCCAGAAGGTAAACTTGCTGAAACCTGCCACCGGCACACCATCCCATATTCTGGTTTGGGCTACATTCCAGAAGCTTTCTAAAGAGGTAATACCCAACTGGGGCATGACGGCAAAAGCAGCCGCAACAAAGACAAGGATCATCCAGGGCGCACAGATATTGGCAAACTTAGAAATCTGCTCATACCCCAGAATAGCAACCAGTGTAATAACTGAACCCACAAAAAACACCGTTACCATCCAGCCCACACTGGTGGGGTATAAGTCTTCTAAGCCGGGCATGGCTATATTAAAGGGAATACCCACTGCGGTTGCTGCCACGGCTATCATGGAGCCTGCCAGGAAGCAGAACATAAGGGCATTTACTATATTATAGCCGGATACCAGGTATCTGCCGCAGATCTTCTCTAACTGGTAATATAGTGTGAGCCTGACTTTAACTGCTATCGGAGCACATAAAAACGCCCAGCTTAAAACGGCTAAAAGGTTGCCCACCAGCAAGCCTAAGAAAAGATCGGGTGCACTCACACCATGCACAACAAACAAAGGACCAATCACAAACTCAGTTCCGGCTGTGTGTTCACCAGCATACATGCCAATAAAGCTCTTCAATCCCTTCTGCTGATGCTTGGGAACGGGTTCTCTCTCATATTCATTGATGGAGTCTAACTGACTGGCAAGGGTCTTCTTCATTTCTTCTTTGTTTTGATATTAAATTTCGGCCTGGGCTTCTGCCGCAACAGGATGTGGCTAGAATTTAAAAAGATATTGGATATTAATATAGAAACATTCCTGCACTATTGCTGTCACGTTCATTATTCTTTTAAACTTTTGTATGATGGGTGTTAGATGTGAAAAATAAGAATAAGTGATTAAACAACTATCCGGTAGTGTCCTGTATACTACAGCTGTATGCCACACAGGACCAGAAACACTGTTGAATAAGCGACTGCTCCTGTCATTGGTCCAGGGAAAAACCAATATCAACGCTTCGTGGCTTGTTGCCTGTAGCAAATGCACTGAACAGGTAGCTGATTTTTCTTCCATCATAAGTTATCTTTTAACCAGAGTCACCTGGCTTCAGCATTAGACAAAATGAAGCTGAACCTTGAAAATTACCTCCCCGATAAGAAGACCTGCTACATACTAGCCGACATTCTCTTGTCTTAAACTATACAATTCAGTTTGCATACAGGCTACCCTATTTGTGGCTCTAAAGCCCTTCAAGAGCACATAAAATATATTTTGCTGTACTCTTTTTAAGCTGCTACAGGATAGAGCAGGATAGAAAGCATTTTTGGATGCTATAAATTTAGAATAAGTTACAAGTTTTTCCTCCAGCGCAGAACAAGTGGAGGGGGCTTTTATCCTGCTGACACACATGGTTAGCCGGCAAATGCAACTGGTTTCAGAAAGAAGGCATCGATAGAAAATTGTTTGGTAGTAAAGCGGTACCACCTTCTGTTGCTCACTGTTTCAGCCCTGCTAAGATAAATATGTAGGACATTGCTGTTGAAAAACCTTTTTAGAAGAACAGCCAGGCTATAGTAAATCTGACAACAAATAAATACGTGATAACTAAAACGCTTACCTATGAGAAGTAAAATACAGCTATGGCAGCTAAAAAGCTGTGTGGCATTTATCCCTTTAGCTCTTGCTGGCGCTGCTCTTCCCCAGGAGGCTTTAGCCAATCCTTCTGCTGTATCAGCAAATGTTTTTCAATGGACCGTATCTGGTAGAGTAACTTCTGCGGCGGGTGATCCGCTGCCAGGGGTAACAGTGCTCCTGAAAGGTACTACCAATGGTGCCGCCACAGATGCGGACGGTGCTTTCTCCTTATCAGTGCCGGAGTCACCCGGAACCCTGGTTTTCTCTTATGTTGGCTTTAGTACAGTCGAAAGGTCCTTCTCCGGACCAGAAACGCTCAACGTTACTTTATCTGAAGACTCCGAGGCGCTCGAAGAAGTGGTGGTAGTGGGTTACGGTACCCAAAGAAGAGCTGACGTTACAGGCGCTATTGCCACCGTGGATTCCAGGGCAATAGAAGAAAGACCGATTGCCAGAGTGGATCAGGCGCTGGTAGGGCAGATGGCTGGTGTTAGGGTGCAGCAGACAAGCGGCGTGCCCGGCAGAGGGTTCAGTATACAGGTGAGAGGCACAGGTTCCATCAATGCCAGTAATGAGCCGCTTTATGTAATAGATGGTTTTCCGCTGGATGTGGCGACTCAAAATTCAGGCGGAGGTTTCTCAACCGGTAACCCTCTGGATAACATCAACCCGAACGACATTGAGTCTATACAGGTGCTGAAAGATGCCTCGGCCGCTGCCATTTATGGTTCCCGTGGAGCGAATGGCGTGGTTATCATCACGACCAAGTCAGGCAGAGCCGGAAAGCCAAAGATTACTTTCAATACGTACATGGGCTGGAGTGAAACAGCTAAAAAACTGGATGTGCTGAGCGGTGAGGAGTGGATTGAAAGAGCCACAGAAGTTATCAACTACAACTGGGTGACCTCCGGAGAGGGTAGAACAGCAGAACAGACTACGGCAGAAAGAACCGCTATTAACGGGAGCTTCAACCAGAACCTGATGCTGGACGAGCGCTGGCTGCAGCCAGGATACCCTGGGCTTACCTTGATAGACTGGCAGGATGAGCTGTTCAGAAAAGGCTTTATGCAGAACTACCAGGTGGCTGCCTCCGGTGGTAATGAGTTCCTGAACTACTATGTATCAGGTGACTATCTGGACCAGGATGGTGTAGCCATAGGCATTGGCTATAAGCGGTATTCTGCCAGAGCGAACGTGGAAGTGAAGGCCAGCGACAAATTAAAAATTGGCGTTAACATCAACCCGTCCTATTCCATCGCCAGTGATCCCGGAGTGGAAGGCCGCGATAATCAAATGCACGTAGCCACCTCCCACACACCGGTTTCAGAAGATACCGTAGGTATTGATGTGAACACCGGTAACAACAGGAACTACCAGTGGGGCTTTTCGAGAAACAGCCCGGTGCGAGTTATTGAGCAATCCATCGGAGATACAGAGATTTTCAGAACGCTGGCTACCGTTTATGGAGAGTACAGTATTTTAGATGACCTGACTTTCCGGTCTACGATTAACCTGGACCATTCGGATGCGAGCACAAAAAGCTACAGACCAGCCGCGGTAAGTGGTGTGCTGGGCAACAGGCAGGCATTCGGTAACTTTAGCGGGTATCGCAGACAAACCTTCGTGAATGAAAACACGCTGTCTTATAACAGGATGTTTGCAGATAACCATAATGTGTCTTTGTTAGCGGGAGCCTCTTATAATTACGGGAGCTTTAACAACTTCCAGATTAGAAGCGCTGAAGGATTTGGTTCTGATGATATCACTACGCTTAACGCAGCCAACAACATCAATGTAGGCCAGACCTATACAGCCGAAAGCAGAAACACGATGCTGTCTTATTTCGGCAGGGTGCAGTATAGCTTCATGGACCGCTACCTCCTTGGAGTGACAGTGCGCCGTGATGGCTCCTCCCGATTTGGGGATGATACCAAGTGGGGTACCTTCCCATCAGCCTCTTTAGGATGGAGAATCTCTGAAGAAGCCTTCATGAGTGGTGTAGACTTTGTAAGCGATATGAAACTGAGAGGAAGCTGGGGTATCTCAGGAAACAACGGAATCGGCAACTATTCCCACATCGCCTTGCTTGGATTCTCTAACTATACCTTTGGCGGCAATTTAGCAACCGGGCAGGTCCCCAATAACTTTCCAAACCCTGATTTAGGCTGGGAAGAATCTGAGACTTATAACATTGGCTTAGATCTGGGGCTCTTCCAGAACAGGGTCTTCACTTCGTTTGACTACTATACCAAAACGAATACGAATCTACTCCTGAATATTCCAGTGCCTACCGCTACAGGCTTCTCCACTGCACTTACCAATATAGGCGAAGTCTATAACAGGGGCTGGGAGTTTGAAATAGCCACCCATAACCTGACAGGAGCGTTCAGATGGGATACCAACATCAACCTGAGCCATAACGAAAATGAGGTAAGGCAGCTAGGCCCTAATAACACCCCGATACAGGGTGGTGACTTTGACCCGCCTCATAACATCCTGATGGTAGGCGAGCCAATGAATGTAATTTATGTGGTAAGAAGAAACGGTATTCTGACACAGGAAGACATCGACAGCGGTGCAGCACTTTATGGCAACCAGACTGCTGGCGATGTCAGGTACTTCGATGCCAACAATGACGGCGTTATCACGGCAGATGACCGGGTGATGATGGGTGACCGGAATCCGGACTATACCTGGGGTATCACGAATTCCTTCAGCTTCAAAGGTTTTGACCTTCGGGTGCTGGTGCAGGGCCAGCAGGGCGGACAGATTTACTCTTTATTCGGCCGCGCCACCGACAGAACCAGCATGGGCTGGGTAGAAAATACCCTTGGGGTACACCGCGACCGCTGGAGATCACCTGAAGACCCGGGAGACGGCAGCCGTGGCAAAGCAACAGGAAGATTCGGGTTTATCAAAAACTCAGACTGGATCTACTCCTCTGACTACTGGAGAGTACGAAACATCACGCTGGGGTACGACTTAGGCAGGTTAATGGCAGGTAACAAATTTGTACAGGGAGCCCGCATTTACGCAAGTGCCGAGAACTGGTTTGGAGGAGATAAATATGAGGGCGGCTACAATCCGGAGGCAGTTAACTCCGGAGGCGACGACTACGGTGCTTTCCCGCTGGCGAAGTCGATGACGTTTGGACTAAACCTCACATTTTAATCTAATTTAAAGTATCAAAGATGAGAAAGATATCCTTATTTATATGTTCCGCATTGATGGTGGGTTTAGTTTCCTGCGAGAAAGAACTCGACCAGGCCCCGTTATCGGATGCCAGTGCGGCTAACTTTTACCGTGATGCAGCTGACTTTGAGCAGGCGGTAAACGGTATTTATGCCCAGCTCCGCCCTTACCCTGACCGGCATTTTAACCTGTCGGAGGTACGATCGGATAATATGTATGCCACAACAGAAATTGGCGTAAGGGAGCATGAGCCTATCAACAATTTTGTAAACACGCTGGAAACAAACTCGCTTGTGATTTCAGCATGGAACGAAAACTTTAACGGTATCATGCGCGCCAATACAGTACTCGACAGGTTAAATGCGAGCGTAGTGCCGGACGATGCCCAGCGAAACCGCTTTGAGGGAGAAGCAAGATTCCTGAGAGCGCTTTATTACTTCGACCTGGTGCGCCTGTATGGTAAGGTTCCGGTATATGATGCTTCTGTGTCTCCTGCAGAAGCACTGGAGGTGCCAAGAAGTCCGGTAGCAGAGGTGTATTCACTTATTGTGTCTGATCTGAACACCGCTATAGAGATGCTGCCACCTTCACATGGCGCTGTCAACAGAGGGCGGGCTACATCATGGGCTGCCAAATCGTTGTTAGCACTTGTGCATCTTACCCGCTCAGCACCTACTTATGGTATTGAGGGCCCTGGCCTGGATGTGAATGAGTACGCAGAGGCGCTTACCTTGCTAAATGACGTGATTAACAATGGGCCCTATGCCTGGGTAGAAGACTATTCCAGCATATTTGACTATAATAACGAGAATAACCCCGACATCGTGTTTGACATTCAGTTCCTGAGTGGCGGACTTGGTACAGGAGGCACTTATCCCGGCACGATGGCACCGAATTCTTATTTCAACGCCGTCGGGATTCCTTTCCCGGCAGGCCTGGAAACAAAGCCTTTATCCAGTGACTTGATAGAAACTTTTGCTCCGGAAGATGAGCGATTAGGCGTTGCCGTGCAGCAGGGATTCACGGATGAGTTTGGGAACAGTGATCCAAGACCATTCTTCAGGAAGTTTCTGGATGAGGATGATTACGGATTGGACCGCTTTGACTGGGGCATTAACTTTCCGATAATCAGGTATACTGATGTGCTGATGATGAAGGCGGAAGCCATTCTTCAGGGTGCTCCGGGAACGCAGGAAGAAGTGGACGAAATCATAAATATGGCCAGAGTCAGAGCAGGGCTGGAGCCTGTTTCCGGTGTAACTCTCGATATGTACCTGGAAGAAAGAAGACGTGAGTTTGCGGGAGAGGGACATCGCTGGCACGACCTTGTCCGAACTGGTCAGGTAATAGAAGAGATGAATGAATGGCTTCCGACCGAGGATACCCGCAATGTGATGCCGGAAACACTTGACCCGAATTACATCATTTATCCTATTCCGTTTAGTCAGCTACAGGTGAAAGAAGGGCTTTATGAGCAGAACCCTGGCTATTAAACAGCCTTCTGGAACTGATATGAATACCTTATGAAAGGAGCGGCACGAATGGTGCCGCTCCTTTTTGCTTTTAAGCTGAAAATAGCTGCCTGCACTTAAAAACCGGACAGTGCAGGATGCCTGCATCAGCAGAAATGCCTATGTTTATTCAGAGCCTGTACCAGGCTAAACGGAGACTAAGTTCTGCTGTTGCTCCCTTTGAAAACAGGTAGATGGATGCAAAACAGCAATCTGGATTTAAAAATCAAAAATCATAAAACAGAATGATACATCACTTAAAGCAGATAGTTGCAATAATTTTTATCCTCCAGGCATTCTGCTTGCCTGTGCTGGGCCAAACCCCGGTAGGCAACTACCAGTCTGGTTTCCGGCAGCAGGGGAATGAAGTATTCTTCAGGAACGCCAACGCTGACGTAAAGCTGGAGTTCAACACACCAGATATGTTTCGGGTAAGGGCAAGCTGGAACAGGCAGTTTCAGTTGAATGAGCCGTACATGGTGGTGCAATACGATTGGCCTTCGGTAGCGGTAAAGACGTCAGAACAGGCAGACCATTTCCTGCTGCAAACTGATAAACTCGACATTAAAATAAACAAGGCTCCTTTCGGCATAGCGGTTTATACAAAAGACGGTAAGCTGCTGACAGCAGATGCCACAGGCGGAGAAGGCTTAGCCAAAAACGGCGAGGCCGTTGCCGTAACCAAGCAACTGGCCCCGGACGAGCATTTCTTTGGCTTTGGTGAGCGAATGGATTTCCTGGATCAGCGAAACAAGAAGCTGCGCATGAACGTGGGCCGGGGGCAGGGCTTGCCGCACCACGTAGGCGCCTACAATGTGCTGGAGGCAAACTATGCGCCGGTGCCTTTCTTTATGAGTACCCGTGGCTACGGTATCTTCTTCCATACCGCTTATCCAACGGAATGGGACATGGGTATGAGTAACCCGGAGAGTTACAGCTTTAAAGCAGAAGGCGGAGAACTGGATTACTATTTCATGCACGGGCCGGGCTTCCCGTCACTCTTAAACAGCTATACCTCCCTTACCGGAAAATCACCGCTCTTGCCTGAGTTTGCGTTGGGCCTGCATGTGGGTACTTACAGCGGCGGCACCTGGGGCCACGAAGCAGAAACATCCGACATGTATGTAGTGGAGTTGGGGCGCAAGTTCAGAACATACGGTATACCAGCCGACATCCTGCACCTCGATTCTACCTGGCGCATCTTCGGGAAGCAGGGAGGAAAAGGCGCTACCTCTTTTGAGTGGCGCCCGACTTTTCAGAACCCGAAAGGCATGTTCGACAGCCTGTATGCCATGGACTATAAAATGGTGGGCCTGCACCTGCGTCCGCGCTTCGATAACGGGGAGCAACTAAACCTGCTGGCGATGGCGCAGGAGCAAGGGTTTGTTTACCCGGAGGAGAATTCACCGGGCGAGTTCGTTAATTTCTTTGACCAGAAGGCGGTAGACTGGTGGTGGCAGAACGGCGTCAAGCGCATCGCTGATCTGGGAGCCATGTTCCTGAAAACAGACGAAGGCAGCGCCTTTGGTGCCCTGGCAAACGAAAGTGAGAAAGTAGGACCGAAAGGAGAGGACATCAAGTGGAAGCATAATATTTTCCCTCTCATCTATACCAGAGCATCTTTTGAGAAATTCCAGGAGCACAACGGCATACGTGGCATGGCCCACACCCGCGAAGGCTACGCCGGCATTCAGCGCTACCCCTTTATATGGGCGGGCGATTGGCCGAGCGAATGGCAGTACTTTGCACCCGTTATCAAAGCAGGACTGAACATCGGCTTGTCTGGTGTGAGCAACTGGTCGCACAACATGGGTGGTTTTGAGCACGTGGCCGACCCGGAATTATACATCCGTTGGGTACAATTCGGGATGTTCAGCCCGATAGCGCACCTGCTGGGCATGGAGCACCCCACGTACAAAGAGCCCTGGAATTACGGAGAGGATGCCTTAAGGAACTTCAAGAAGTATGACCTGTTGCGCTACCGGCTGATTCCGTACATGTACAGCAACGCCTACATCAACCATACCACCGGCGTGCCCCTCATGCGCGCGCTGGTGCTGGAGCATCAGAACGACCCGAATGTGTATGATGTAACGGACCAATACATGTTCGGAAACAACCTGCTGGTAAACCCTGTCACCACCAAGGGAGCCAAAACCCGCACGGTATACTTGCCCGAAGGCACCTGGTTCGACTACTGGACAGGCAAGAAGTATGAAGGCAAGCAGTATGTGCACGTGCTCACGCCGCTGGATACTATTCCAATATTTGCCAAGGGCGGAGCCATCATCCCGATGCAGCCGGAGATGATATACGTGGGTGAAAAGCCGGTGAACACGATTACGCTGGACATCTTCCCGCACGAGTCATCAAAGTTCGAGCTTTATGAAGACGACGGGAAGAGCCTGGAATACAAAAATGGATCATATGCTATCACGGAAATCAGCTCTAACCTTTCCTCATCTGGTTTAAATCTTGCGATTAAGAAGCCAAAGGGCAAGTATAAGGTGTCGCCACACAACTACCTGGCTAAAATACACTGGAACGAAGAAAAGGCACCTGCAGGCGTTATGGAGAACGGAAAGAAAGTCTCTGCCGCAGCCAATGCCGCAGCTTTAGAACGCGGAGCAGGCTGGTTTTACGATGCGCAGCACAAGCTTCTCTGGATTAAGACAAAGCGCTCTAATAAAGAGGACATCAACCTGGCTGTGAAAATGTAAGGAAGCTTCAAAATCGGTTCTTCAATGGAGTAGCGCCTGGTAAACCCTCTGGTTATGGTCAGTAAAAAAACAGTGCTTATCTCCTGATGTTGCGGATGGCGTGCCAGACGCAGCAGGCCTTTAACAGTAAAGATCCGTGAGTGGCGCTAAAATAGAGCAGGAGCAGGTTGCTGAGGTCCAAAAACGAATACTTTTCGCCCGTCCTGCAGTTGCCCAAGCAGGGGATGGAATAATAGAGCTATTGATGGCTACCAGACTTTGTTAAACGGTGGCGGAGCTGACGTTTAGATTTGGTTGCACTAAACCTTCGGTGGCTGGTTTAGTAAAAAAGCAGCGGATAAGCGTTACCTTTTGATTCACACTAAATCGTTAGTAAAGATGAAAAAAAAGAGCCTACCCTTATCCAGACTGCCTGCTC
>NZ_QRGR01000023.1 GCF_003367245.1 Pontibacter diazotrophicus
GAGTGGTTTTGGAAAGTGCTCAGAAGGGTAATCAGGATAGGCAGGAAAGAAAAAAGAAGAGACAAGAACGGGCTACTAAAACCATCACCAAATGATATACTTTATCCTTAGCCTGACGGCTATGGTGAAAACACACAGCAAGGGCGTAGGGAGATGATAGTGGCAAATGCTTTTCCCGGATAGCTAATGGAGCACTGGATGAGCTGTCATTACAAAGCTTAGACATATTCACGGTCATGCTATTCATGAGTTCACGTTACTAAACTGAAACGATGTATGAAACTTCCTGATATTAACTTCCTGAAAATTTTCTTCCTGTTGTTATGCTGTTACCCTGCCCTCTCTACAACCATCCAGGCCCAAGATAAAAGCCTATACGTACAGACCAGTGATGTACATCACCTGATGGTGCAGTTGCGGGCGGATGAAGGCAGCCTGAACCGGTTCTACTTCATGAAAAACACGCCGGAGTACACCGCACGTTTCCAGCAGCTGTACAACGACTACCTGCAACAACTAAGCAACCTGGATTATGAGGACATGAACGCCGGCAGCCGTGTAGATTACCTGCTCACAAAGCGGGACCTGGAGAATAAGTTACGCCTGCTGAACACAGCGGCTGATGAATACAAACAGATAAGTAAGTGGGTGCCTTTTGCGGAAAAAATTTATGCATTGGAGAAGCCGCGCAGGCGAGGGCTCAATGTAAACGGCCAGCAGATAGCTGCTGAATTGAACAGCATCGAGAAAGAACTCATTGCCTCGAAAGCAGCCTTAGAAAATCAGGAATCGCTGAACAGAGACCTGGGGTTTAGGTTGCAGGGTACCGTGGAAGACCTGCAGGAAGGCTTAAAAAGCGTTTATACATTTTATAATCAGTACGAGCCTAGCTTTACCTGGTGGGTGCCCGAGCCTTATAAGCGCGTAGATACTTTACTGACTGCCTATGCTGCCCTGGCAGAAGCGAAAGGCAGAGTGCCTGGTAAAAACCAAAAAATAGACGAAAGCGGTATTGTGGGTAGTCCCATCGGGAGAGAAGAACTCATCAGGCAACTTGAGTACGAGATGATTCCTTACACACCGGAGGAGCTGATAGAAATTGCCAATAAAGAGTTTGCCTGGTGCGACCGCGAAATGCTCAAGGCCTCACGTGAACTTGGCTTTGGCGATGACTGGCATCAGGCACTGGAGAAAGTAAAGAACTCCTACGTGCCGGAGGGGCAGCAGCCGGAGGCTATGCTGGATTTGTATAACCAATCGGTAGAGTTTCTGAAGCAGAAAGACCTAATTACCATACCGCCTATAGCTGAGGAAACCTGGCGCATGCAGATGATGAGCCCGGAGCGGCAGCTGATTAACCCCTTCTTTCTGGGCGGAGAGACGTTTATTATTTCCTACCCCACCCACACCATGGCCCATGAAGATAAGCTGATGAGCATGCGGGGCAACAACCCGCATTTCTCCCGGGCCACCGTGCACCACGAGCTAATTGCCGGGCATCATTTGCAGGGCTTCATGAACAACCGCTACAAAGAGTACCGCAACTTCAGAACGCCTTTCTGGACAGAAGGCTGGGCCTTGTACTGGGAGATGCTGTTATGGGACCAGGGTTTCCCGCGCTCGGCAGAAGACCGCATCGGCATGTTGTTCTGGCGGATGCACCGCTGTGCCCGCATCATTTTCTCGCTCAACTACCACCTCGGCAAATGGACGCCACAGGAGAGCATCGACTTCCTGGTGGATCGGGTAGGGCATGAGCGCGCGAATGCGGAAGGGGAAGTGCGCCGTTCATTCGAGGGCCGCTACAGCCCCTTGTACCAGGTCGCTTACATGATGGGAGGCCTGCAGTTTTATGCCCTTCAGAAGGAACTGGTAGGCAGCGGTAAAATGACCAACAAACAATTTCATGATGCCGTGATGCAGCAGAACAGCCTTCCGGTAGAAATGGTCAGAGCCATCCTGACAGACCAGCAGCTTCCGGAGAATTACGAAACCAGCTGGAAATTTTACAATGCCCCCGCTTCGCCGGAAAAGAGCCGCAAGGCTACCTCTATAAAAAGTAGATAAGCAACAAATAACGATAACCGCCATATGCCTGTGAAAGCTTTCAAATCCTTGTTTCTGCTGCTGCTCTTGCTGCAGTTTTCGCTCTTTTCCTTTTCCGGCGCTGCACAAAGCAGAGGAGCAATAGTATGGTTGAAGGCAGGCAATGCTTATGCGCAGCAGGAAAACGGCGACATCGTCAGAAACACGCTGCCATCGCAGGAAAAGCAGGTTATACTGGCAAAGGAAAAGTTGATACCTGCCGGCAGGTCGGAGCCATTGAAAATCCGCAGTTTTTCTTTTTCAGAGGACGAGCAGCAACTGCTCCTCTACACAAACACCGTGAGGGTATGGCGTCTCGATACAAAAGGCGATTACTGGGTATATGATCTGCAAAAGCAAACGCTGGAACAGATGGGTAAGAACCGTCCTGCTTCTTCCCTTATGTTTGCCAAATTCTCTCCGGACGGAACACAGGTGGCTTATGTGAGCGGGAACAACATTTATGCAGAAAACCTGACAAATAAAGACGTAACGCAGCTGACAAAAGACGGAACAAGAAAGCGCATCAACGGTACTTTTGACTGGGCATACGAAGAGGAATTCTACAGCCGCGACGGCTTCCGCTGGAGTCCGGACAGCAAAGCCATTGCCTTCTGGCAGATAGATGCCACCGAGGTAAAAGATTACCTGATGATCAACCACACCGACTCTATCTACCCAATGGTCATACCGGTGGAGTACCCTGTGGCAGGTGAAGCGCCCTCTCCTTACAAAATTGGCGTGGTGGACGTAGCAACTGCAAACGTACACTGGATGAATGTGCCAGGCGACCCGCAGCAGCATTATGTGCCCCGTATGGAATGGGCCGCAAATGCAAATGAGCTGATACTACAGCAACTGAACCGCAAGCAAAATGAGAGCAAGCTATACCTCTGTAACATCACCAACGGGCAGGCAAAGCAGGTGTATGTGGAGAAAGACGCCGCCTGGATTGACATCATGCCCTCCTGGGACAGCGACTATCGGTTTGGTGGCTGGAACTGGTTAAGCGGGGGCAAAGAATACTTATGGGCAAGTGAAAAAGATGGCTGGCGGCATTTGTACAGGATTAGCCGCGACGGTAAAAAAGAAACGCTGATTACGAAGGGCAATTACGACGTAATGGATATTGTAGCGGTGAATGAAGCAGCGGGCTATGTGTACTTTTTAGCTTCTCCAGACAATGCCACACAGCAGTACCTCTACCGTGTGCGGCTGAATGGCAAAGGAAACGCGGAGCGGCTGTCACCCAAAGCACAGGAAGGCACCCACACCTATGAATTATCTCCCGATACAAAATTTGCCTTTCACCGATTCTCCAACTACTATACAAGGCCGGCGTCTGAGTGGGTGTCGTTGCCGGGGCATAAGGCGCTCGATGGAAACAGCGCGGTAGAGCAGGCGGTAGCACAGGCAGACAAATCAACATCTTCCTTAGAGTTTATCAAGGTTCAAACCAGTGAAGGCGTGGAGATGGATGCCTGGATGGTGAAGCCTGTTCCCTTTGACTCAAACAAGAAGTACCCCATCGTGTTCCAGGTGTACACCGAGCCTGCAGGCCAGACGGTGCTGGATAGGTACGGTATGGGGAACAATCACCTTTACAAAGGCAGCATGGCGGAAGACGGCTACATCTATGCCTCCATTGATAACAGGGGAACGCCTGCTCCCAAAGGAAGGGAGTGGCGCAAAAGCATCTACCGGAAAGTAGGGATGCTCAACATTCATGATCAGGCCATGGCCGCGCAGGAAATCCTGAAACTGCCTTACGTGGACACAAGCCGGGTGGCCATATGGGGGTGGAGCGGCGGAGGCTCTGCCACCCTCAATCTGCTGTTCCAGCACCCGGAGATATACAAAACAGGCATCTCCGTGGCGGCGGTAGCCAACCAGCTCACCTACGATAATATTTACCAGGAGCGCTACATGGGGCTGCCACAGGAGAACCTGGAGGATTTCGTGCAGGGTTCGCCCATCACACATGCTAAAAACCTGCAGGGAAACCTGCTCTACATTCACGGCACCGGCGACGACAACGTGCACTACAACAATGCAGAGCAGCTCATTAACGAGCTGATAAAGCATAACAAGCAGTTCCAGGTGATGCCGTACCCCAACCGCACGCATGGCATATCAGAAGGAGAAGGTACGAATGAGCACCTTTCTACTTTGTTCACGAATTACCTGAAGCAACATTGTCCACCCGGAGGCAGGGTGAGAAATCAGCAGTAGTAAGCGAAAATAAAATCACCAAAGCGCAACGGTAGCCCTGTAAAAGTAATGAAGTAACAGAAAGAACTGCAATAGCGATAAGATTAGGTGTCGAATTTAATTCTTACCCTCATGAACAGATCATGTTACTACTGCGGCAAAGCCAGAGGCAAGTGCAAGGACTGCTCTAGAAGTTTGTCTTTGAGCGGCAGATCCTGAGCCGGGAGCAGAAAAGACTCATCAAACTGCTCCTGCTCGAGCGCATCTCCCTGGAGGGCATTTGCAGAGTGCTGGATGTTCCCGCTTACCACCTCTATCGCTACATGGATGAGCTCTACGGGAAGTGCCGCAGAATTTGAACGCGCAGGTTCCTGCCAGTACAGAAATCCAGCTTATGTGCTATGAGTGCGAGAGCGATGAACTGTGGAGCTTTGTAAGCTTCAAAGCTAACAAGCAATGGCTGTGGGTGGCCTATGACAGGAGGAGCAGACACATGGTGGCCCTGCATCTGGGAGACAGAGGCGCAGCAGGTGCAAAGGGGCTGTGGGAAAACGTGCCGGAGCATTACAGGCAGCAGGCAACTCTCTTCACCGATAAGTGGGAGGTTTACAAAAAGGTGATACCGGCGGCAAGGCACGTGTTCTCTGCCAAGAAGAAAGACACAAACCACGCCGAGAGGTTCTTCTGCACCCTCAGGCAAAGGTGCGCGCGGCTGGTCAGAAAATCCCTCTCCTTCTCTAAAAATATTGAGAAGGATTTGATGGCTATTCGCTTTTTTATAGCTAATTACAACCTGTTATTACTTTTATAGGAGTACCAGATTACTTGAATCTGCCTGTCAAATTCCCTCAGCCAATTTTAGCAACTCCAGGTTATAGAGTGTTTCTGTTTGACCTTTGACGCAGTTAGACTACAGCCTCAAAGCAGTAATGTAGTTTAACTTTCAACGTGCATGTATTGCCGCTTTCCTAGCTGGTTTTTAAGGTTGTAAAAGTGGCCGCTTATTGTCTGATAAGTAGCGTTGGTGTTAATAATTATATTATTGTCAAGTATTAATTTGATTTATTAAATTTTTGTTAGTAAATATGGGTATATGTTGTTAATAATTTAAATAAAAAGAGAGGTGCTACATGCTTGGGATTGCAAGGTTATGAAAGGCAGGTTGATCGGGTTTAAATAATTACTTTTCACTCATAAACTCCCACCAAACAATCCTCCATTTAGCAGCTCATTGTGTGAAGCCTTCTTGTTCTTGCTGATCAGATCTTCCTTTTATCATTAGAATAGCTAGTACTATTTGAGATGTACGTGAGGGGCTAAAATGCGCCTGAATAAATCAATGCGGGTACACAAGCCGGTTTCTCCGGTTTTAACTCATTTCACTGTTAAGTATCTAACTAATTCATTTTTATGAAAAAAAGCTTTACCCTATCTAACTGGCATCGAACGTTGCTGATTGGAATTACATTCTTATGTGCTTCCTGGCTTGTACCTGCTCCCTTGGTAGCGCAAAACAAAAAAGTCTCACCTGCCAAACTGGAGGCTATGAAGAAGGAGTTGGCAACTGAGATTGACAAACAACAGAAGCTGACGCAGGAGATGGTGGATATGATCTTCAGCTTTGGTGAGCTTGGCTTTCAGGAAGAGGAGACCTCCCGTTACCTCACCGGCATACTGGAGCAGAACGGTTTCACGATTGAGAAAGGTATAGCCGGTGTACCGACAGCCTGGACAGCTAAATGGGGATCAGGAAAGCCTGTTATAGCCATTGGCAGTGATATTGATGGCATACCGAAAGCTTCCCAGAAACCGGGTGTGGCGTACCACGATCCTATTGTGGAGGGGGCACCCGGCCATGGAGAAGGCCATAATGCCGGCCAGGCACTAAACGTAACCGCTGTGCTGGCTCTAAAAAAACTGATGGAGCGGGAGGAATTGTCAGGAACACTGGTGCTTTGGCCTGGTGTCGCAGAGGAATTGGTGGCCACAAAAGCATACTTTATCCGTGAGGGATACTTCAAGGATATAGATGCCTGCATCTTTACACATGTGGCCAATAACCTGAGTGTTTCGTATGGAGACTCCGGTAATAATGGGCTGGTGTCTGTGGAGTTTACATTTGATGGGCAAGCTGCTCATGGGGCTGGCGCACCCTGGCGTGGAAAAAGTGCACTGGATGCTGTAGAATTGATGAACATAGGGTGGAACTATCACCGTGAACACATGGAGCCAACGCAACGCTCCCACTATGTTGTGACAGATGGCGGTGATCAGCCCAATGTGGTGCCCTCCAAGGCTGCGGTTTGGTATTTTCTGAGGGAGAGAACCTACCCTAAAATCAAAACGATGTACGACGATGCCATAAAGATAGCAGAAGGAGCTGCCTTAATGACAGGTACTACAATGAATTACCGGGTTTTGGGAAGTGCATGGCCTGGGCATTTCAATCAGCCAATTGCCGAAGCCATGTATGAGAACATGAAAAAGGTGGGCTTGCCGAAGTGGAGTGATGAAGACCAGGCGCTGGCCAGAGCTGTGCAGAAAGAGGTGAATGCTCCTAAAACAGACAGAGACAATAATCCAATCGACGGACTGGCCATAAAACTGGATTCCATTGAGCCACCCGTCAAGTTCTCGATGGGAGGCGGCTCCGACGATATTGCTGACATTGCCTGGAATGTGCCGACAGTGGTATTGAGGTTCCCTTCCAACATACCGGGTTTACCAGGCCACCACTGGGCCAACGCCATCTCTATGGCCACGCCCATTGCACATAAAGGAGTAACAGCAGGTGCCAAAGCAGAGGCAATGACCATACTGGATATGCTGGTGAAACCAGAAGTTGTAAAAGAAGCCTGGGCCTATTTCAACAATGTACAGACGAAGGACATAAAGTACACGCCCCTGATATCTGAAACAGATACTCCTGCCATCCATCTGAACGAGAAGATTATGTCTGAATATCGGCCTGAGATGAAGAAGTATTATTACAATCCTGCCAAATATAAAACCTATCTGGAGCAACTGGGAATTCAGTATCCTACCCTGTCTGATGAAAGCAAAGGCAAGGCGCAAGGCGCAACAAACTAAGGTTAAAGCTAACAGCAAGCTCAGGCGCTCCTTATTAACTATGATGTTTATAAGGAGCGTCTTGAGTACAGTTGGGCTAAAAGACATACTATAGCGGGAATGGCTTCCCATAACCCAACGTTTTCTGAGGTGCCCGATCAGTGTGAATTATCAAAATCATCATTCAAATGATAATAAATTTACTATGAGAATAAAATTACTGCAGCATGCTTTTCCTTTCGTCAGCCGCAGAGGTAACGGTCAGTTATTCAGACAAGTTTTGCCTGTTCTTTTGATGCAGTTGTGCAGCTTTGCTTCCTTTGCCAGTTCACCTCAAAGTATCGTCAGCGACTCCATCCGCGTTACCCTGACAGAGGGTACGAACATTGCCATAGACCTGTCGCCAGATAAGAAGATGATCGCCATGGATTTGCAGGGCACTATCTGGACAATGCCTGTGGCTGGGGGAGAGGCGAAGCCATTGACCGATGCCCTGGGCGATAGCCGGCTACCCGCCTGGTCGCCGGACGGAAGCCGTGTGGCTTTCCATTCTTACCGCGACGGCAACTATCATATCTGGACTGTAAATAAAAATAGAACAGATTTACGGCAAGTTACTTTTGGCGTTTATGATGATCGGGAGCCATATTGGTCGCCTGACGGTAAAAGCCTTGTCTTTTCTTCTGACCGTGATGGAAACTATGATGTTTGGGAAATTGAACTAGGCTCTGGCAAGCTAAAGCAGCTAACAAACAACCCCGCCAACGATTATTACCCTGCTTATGCTGCCGACGGAAAGCAGATAGCCTTTGTGTCGGAACGTACCGAAGCCCCCGGTATATACGTGCTATCACAGGAAGGCAAGGAGCAGCTCCTGGTGCAGGGGGAAGCAAAAATGGCTGCTCCTTCCTGGCACCCCAATGGTTCTCAGGTGCTTTACAACGCGTTTACACAGCACGGCCATAGCCGCCTGGAAGCGGCTGTATTAGGAGATGGCGGTGGACAGACAATATCTGATCCCTCCGAAGATATATTCCCTTTTCGGGTGAGTTGGCTATCACGAACGGAGTTTCTTTACACAGCTGACGGAAAAATAAAGCGACGAAAGCTGGGTAAAAGCAAAGCACAGACTATCCCTTTCAAAGCTGTTGTGGCACTGTCACGGCCTGCATACCAGCGGAAGACGTATACCTTCGACAACATAGCCCCGCAGCCAGTGCTAGGTATCCGGGGAGCTTCCGTTTCACCTGATGGCAAACGCATTATTTTTTCAGCCTTAAGCGATTTGTGGATATTAGAGAAAGGGAAGCGGAAACCTGTGGCCATTGCCAACGACGCTTTTGTGGAAGTAGACCCGGCCTGGTCGCCGGATGGAAATAAACTGGCTTACGTGTCTGACCGCAATGGTAGTATGGATTTGTGGATTCGCGACCTTCAAACAGGAAAAGACCATTTGCTGGTAGATCTGCCAAATGAACTGAATTTTCCTTCTTGGTCGCCGGATGGGGCACGCATTGCTTTTTACGAAGGAGATTTGCGGAATGCCTGGGGCCGGGGAACACTGCATGTGGTGGATGTTGCCTCAGGTAAAGTAGAAAAGCTGCATGAGTCGATGTTTGTGCCGAGCCAGCCCAGTTGGTCTGCCGACGGAAAGACAATTGCCATATCAGCTTTAGAAGTATACTCCTCCAGGTACAGGGAAGGTGTCAGCAAGATTCTGCTAGTGTCCCTGGATGGGCAGCCAGACCAGTATGTGTCTCCTGTGCCGGAACGCTCACTTGGCACGCGGGGCAAGAATGGACCTGTCTGGTCGCCGAACGGCAACATGATGGCTTATACCCTGGACGGTTTGCTGTGGGTTGTGCCGGTTAGCAAGACAGGCAACATCATCGGGCCTCCGAAGCGGCTCACAAATGAACTGGCGGAAGTGCCTAGCTGGACAGGAGATTCAAAGAGCATCGTCTTTTTAGCCACAGATACCCTCAAGCAGGTATACCTGGCAGATGGGCACATCACCCCGATTCCGATGGATTTTACGTGGCAGTACAAGCAGCCCACGGAACGAAAGGTGATTCATGCTGGCAAGTTGTTTGATGGCCGTGCAGCAGCATATCGCGAAAATGTGGATATCATTATTGAGGGGAACCGCATAAAGGAGATTCTGCCGCACCAGGCCGGCCGCCAGGGGAACTTGATAGATGCCTCTGGTAAAACGGTGATTCCGGGACTTTTTGAAATGCATACCCACCAGAGTGAGATGGCCGGGGAAAGGCTGGGACGCCTGTGGTTGTCTTACGGCATTACGTCGTTGCGTGAAACCGGGGCTGATCCCTACGATGCAATTGAGCGAAAGGAGTCATGGAGCAGTGGTGCCCGCATAGGTCCCCGCGAGTTTTTTACAGGTGGCCTGACAGACGGCAGCCGTATTTACTATGGGTTGGCCACAAGCATCAATTCAGGTGCACAACTAGAACTGGAGCTGGAGCGAACAAAGCGGCTGGGGTATGACTTGATTAAAACCTACGTGCGCATGCCTGACCTGATGCAGGAGCGCATCACCGCTTATGCACATTCCATCGGCATACCTGTTTCTTCTCATGAGATTTACCCAGCCACACGCTATGGCGTGGATGCAGTGGAGCATATAGGTGGCACCAGCCGCCGTGGCTATTCACCCAAAATCACCTCCATGAATCATAGTTACCAGGATGTGATTGAACTACTGGCAAAGTCTGGCATGAACATTACGCCAACAGCTTCCTTGCAGGGAGGTTTCTACGTGATGGCTGGGAAAGACCCGGCGTTTTTTGAGAACAGGCAGTTTAAGGCCTTCTTTTCCGAAAGCTATGCAAACGATTTAAAGGAAAATGCGCAAAGCGTAACGGAAATGTTTCCTGGTTATATCTCAAACTTCGGCAATATCCAGAAGACCGTAAAGGCCTTACTTGCAGCCGGTGCCAGGGTCACCACAGGCACAGACAGTCCTTTTATACCCTATGGCATGAGTCTGCACACGGAGTTGCAAAGTTGGGTAGACGGCGGTGTTACGCCTTATGAAGCTTTGCGTTCGGCCACGCTATGGTCAGCTGAAGCTGTAGGAGTGAGCAAGGACTTGGGAACTGTTGAGCCGGGCAAGCTAGCAGATTTAGTAATTGTAGCGGGAGACCCGCTAACCCGTATTCAGGATGCCTGGAACGTAGAAGTGGTTCTGAAAAACGGGGAGGTGCACCTGATACAAGACTTACTTAAATCACCTTCTGCAAATTAACTTAAATAACCTGTTTGTAAATCAAGAAGGGTAAAGGCTTACCTTTGTTCTTAATTATTCTCTTTCGAAAATGAGCATTACATCGCTACACCTCAACTAAAATGGCCATAAATAGCTGCAAATTCTTTTCTCAAACTGAGTCAAAGTACGCCTGTTTCAGTTTCTTACTGCTTTGTACAATTTTGTTTACCTCTTTAAGTGCGCCGGCGCAGAAGCTGAGTCCTAAAAAGATGGATGCAATGGTTGCCAGACAGATGTTGCCTGCTTTAGAGGAGCTGAAAGACTATGTTTCTATCCCGAATGATGCCGTTAACCCGGAGGATATTCAGGAAAACGTGCAATGGGCAGAGAAAGCCTTCGCCAAGCGTGGGTTTCAGACATCTGTGCTTAAGAATGCCCGCCTTCCGCTTTTCCTGGCTGAGATGTCTTTTCCTAAAGCTTCTAAAACAGTCATGTTTTATTTCCATCTGGATGGGCAGCCAGTACGGGCAGACGAGTGGCAGCAGGAAGATCCTTTCCGGATGGTGCTGAGAGAGAAAGGGGCCGATGGTGCCTATGAAGACATCAACTGGAATCTGCTTCAGTCAACTATCAATGATGAATGGCGTGTGTTTGGCCGTTCGAGTTCAGATGACAAAGGGCCAATCATCATGCTATTGCAGGCCCTCGATATGCTGCAGTCGGAAAGACAAAGCCCTCCTTTCAATATAAAAGTGGTACTTGACCCTGAGGAGGAAAAAGGCTCACCGGGGCTGAAAGAGACGCTTGAAAAACATAAAGACAGGTTTCAGGCTGATTACTTAATTGTGATGGATGGCCCAATGCATGCATCGAACATCCCGACGCTTACCCTGGGTTGTAGAGGTAGTGTCGGCTTTACCCTTGCAACCTACGGCCCGATAACGCCGCAGCATAGCGGCCATTACGGCAATTATGCACCCAATCCTGGCTTTCTATTGGCGAAGGTGATAGCCTCCATGAAAGATGAACAGGGAAGGGTGCTTGTTGATGGCTTCTACAATGGCATAGCCTTCGATGAAGAGGCCTTAAAAGTAATGGCAGCAGTCCCGGATAACAAAGAGGAAATAAATGCACGGCTTGTTATTGCGGAGGAAGAAAAAGTAGGCAACAATTACCAGGAGTCGTTACAGTATCCGTCGCTCAATATCCGGGGGATGCAATCAGCAGTAGTAGGCAAAGGAGCCGCCACTATCGTTCCAGATGAAGCTGTAGCGCTTCTTGATATACGCCTGGTGCCAGAAACTGAGGCTAAGCGGATGGTGAGTTTAGTTGATAGCCATATACAAAAGCAAGGCTATACTGTACTAAATCATGCTCCAACAACGGAGGAAAGGTTGAGATACCCGCAGATCGTCTTTATGCAAAGCAGTGGGGGAACACCTGCTTTCAGAACAGACGTGAATGCGCCCATTAGTGTCTGGCTTCGCAAAGCCCTGGCCAATAGTTATAAAAAGGAACCAGTGGTTATTCGTATGATGGGTGGCACAGTGCCTGTGGTGTCTTTTGTGCAGGCACTGGATGTACCAGCTGTGCTGGTGCCTTTGGTAAACGTTGACAATAACCAGCATAGCCCTGATGAAAACCTCAGGCTGGGAAATCTGCGCATGGGCATGAAAACCTGCCTGTCCATACTTACTTCCCCTATTTGATACAACAGGCTGCTTTATCTAGCCTACATGAGCTGTATATAATACTTCTGCTCCTGCTGCAGCGTTGTCCTGAGACTGTTTCTGTTCTTCAATGAATGGAAGCTTTGGAGGAACGACAAAGGGCTGCTTAAAACCACACGTAAGCCAGGTGTGGTTTTAAGCAGCCCTTTGTGTCTTTTGCCCTTTACTGCACAGTAATTTTCCCTTTGCCTTCCATGTAGTCTAACGTAAGGCTGGTGAGCGTTTTCACGCCTAGTTTCATGCCACTGTCGTCAATATAGAAATCGGGGGTATGGTGAGGGGCTGCTTCTTCGGGCTTTTGGCCTTTGGGCATGCCTCCAACAAAAATGAACAGCCCGGGTATCTTCTCCTGGTAAAAAGCAAAGTCTTCGGCGCCTGTCACAGCTTTGTTTAGAACAACGTTGTCAGTTCCAGCTACAGCTTGCAGAGTAGGAAGCATTTTACTTGTGAGTGCTACATCGTTAGAGGTGACCGGTGTGCCAATATTAATAGTAACCTCGGCAGTGGCTCCGGCGCTTTCCGCAATTTTAGTGGCAGTGAGCTTTATCTTCTCGTGTATTTTCTTTTGCATTTCTGTATCCAGCGTTCTTATCGTTCCCTCTAACTCCACTTCTTCTGGAATAATATTGTTACGTACGCCTCCATTTATTCTTCCTACCGTAACTACAGCGGCCTCTTCGGTTAACTCTGTTTGTCTGCTGATGATGGTTTGCAGGCCATTGATAATCTGCGCTGACACCACTATCGGGTCCACGCCATTCCAGGGGTAGGCCCCATGTACCTGCTTCCCTTTCACTTTGATAAGAAACCGATCAGCAGCGGCCATCGTGCCACCTGGCTTATACCTCAGGGTACCCACTTCCGTTTGTGAATTTATGTGCAGGCCGAAAATTACTTCAGGCTTAGGCCCTTTGTCCAGCACCCCCTCCTTAATCATCAAACGGGCGCCTCCCTCTTCACCTTGTGGTGCTCCTTCTTCAGCTGGTTGGAAAATAAATTTCACTGTGCCTTTCAGGTCATTCTTCATACCTGCCAATATCTCAGCAGCACCCATTAGCATGGCGACATGCGTATCATGGCCACAGGCATGCATCACACCCACTTCCTGTCCGTTATAGGTGCTTCGTTCTTTCGAGGCAAAAGGAATAGCTGCGCGTTCGGTTACAGGCAACGCATCCATGTCAGCTCTTAATGCCACCACCGGGCCAGGCTTACCTCCCTTTAATATGCCCACCACTCCTGTGTGTGCCACGCCTGTTTCTACTTCTATGCCTAAACTTTTAAGGTGAGCAGCTACCTTCTCAGCTGTTTTTGTCTCACGGTTGCTCAGTTCCGGGTACTGGTGAAAGTGATGGCGCCATTCAATAACCTTCGGCTCCAGTTTATCAGCCATTGTGTTGGCTTTGGATGTAAGCTTGCTGCTCTGTGCATAGCTCCCCGGCACAGCAAGTAAGCCAAGGCCCAGTGTGGCAAAAAGGGTTCTCCTAAAGAAAGTGTAGTTGCTTTTCATGTGTCAATAGTTTTATGAAGTTGATAGATGTTTGATTGCTTTTTGATTTTGTTAAAGCACAAGGGTAAACTGTCTCTTCTCCGCCTTCTTCTCAGCACTATACAATAGTTTCTGCCCTTCAGGTGGCTAAATTAAGGCTGGTATGGTACATCATTTTTTTAGACAACTCCTGCAAAATAGAAAGCAAAGTGCCAAGGTTCTGTTATTTGTATGTGTATATAAAAAAATAAAGATTACAGTCTTTTTAGGGTTTGTAAAGTTAGATGAGGTTTACAAGGTTGAAGAATAAAATATATATCAATATTAACTAATAAATTTAATTAATATCAATAATGGGTCAAAAAAAAGAGGGGGTTCTAGTAAATAAATGTCTCTTTTTGGATATAACCCTCTCTTATATTAAGCAGTGATTGGGTAATCACCATTTTTTATAAATATTTTGTTTTTGATTAACATTAATGGTTTTAAAATTTAATTATTTACAAAGTAAGTAGTCAAACAATATTAAAATGATAACTTATTTACAATTTAAATAAGAATTTATTAAATATTACACTTGCATATGTTCTAAGCATGTGCTAATATTGATAAAGTAGTACACAAAAGGTGTTGCGGGTAGTTTAGGATAATTCCTGTAGCGCATACTTGACTCCTCTGTGCTTGTCTATCAATTGCTCTTAGATATTTTATCTTTTCCACTTTAAAATTTTTACCAATTATGAACAAAACTTTACTAGCTGTAATGGTTATATGGCTACTGCATAGCAGCTATGCAGTAGCACAAAGTAGAATGGTTTCCGGTACGGTAATATCACAGGAGGATGACCTGCCGCTACCTGGTGTGAGTGTTGTTCTAAAAGGAACTACTAAAGGAACGGTCACGGGCGTGGAAGGTGATTTCAGTCTCTCAGTACCCGAAGAAGGTGGTACACTTGTCTTTTCATTTATTGGTATGCTGGCGCAGGAGGTGCCTATCAGCAACCGGGCAGCCTATGATGTTAAGATGGCGGTTGACTCCAGGCAACTCTCCGAAGTGGTGGTGACGGCGCTGGGCTTTAAAGTGGACAAAGACAAACAGGGCTCAACAGCTTCTGTGGTAGAGGCCGCTGCTTTAAAGCGTGGGGGAGAGACAGGAGTTATTAATGGCATCTCCGGGCGGGCGTCCGGTGTTCAAATCACTAAATCAGCCGGTGATCCTGGTGCCGGGTCTACCATACAAATACGTGGGCAAAACACCATTACAGGGTCAAACCAGCCGCTGGTTATTGTGGACGGCATCCCTATCAGTAACTCTACGCTGGGTAGTGAAGCGGCAGGCGTCACACAGCAGTCACGCTTAAATGACCTTAACCCGGAGGATATTGCGTCTATGCAGGTTTTAAAGGGAGCCTCCGCGGCTGCGCTTTGGGGATCCAGGGCTGCCAACGGTGTGATTGTCATTACAACGAAAAAGGGTGCTGAAGGAAAAATGAGCCTGTCGTTTAACTCTACCTTATCCTTTGATCGCCCCAACCGGTTGCATCCCCTCCAGAACATATATGGGCAGGGCTCGAATGGTGTGTACAGCCCAACTGCAGCCAACTCCTGGGGAGACAAGATTGCTGCACGTTCCGGTGGAGAAGATGTAGTGGATATGAGCGGAGCGCGCTTTGAAGCTTACAACGGCCAGACTATCTATCCGATTCTGCAAAAGAATTCCACAGAGACTTACCAGGAGTCGTTAGAAGAGGCTGTGTTCAGAACCGGAACTTACCTGGACAATAATTTGAGCTTGAGCGGCGGAAACGATCAGGGGAATTTCTACCTCAGCCTTGGCGACTTACGACAGGAAGGTATTCTGAACGGAACAAGTGACTATAAAAGAAGCTCTGTCCGCTTTAACACGCAGCGCCAGTTCAACGAGATTGTAAGGGCTTCTGTGAATGCCAACTACGTCAGATCAACATCCAACAGAGTACAGCGCAGTAACAGCGTAAACGGACTTTATATTGCCATGCTTCGTACTCCGGCCGACTTCGATAGCCGGGCTTACATAGGTGATTATTATGCTTCTCCTACAGCCAGTGCAATCCCCAACCGTCAGCGTGCTTACCGTAACTATTTAGGGGCTAATCCTAATCCCATCTATAACAGTGCGCTTTGGGCCATCAACGAACTTACGAATTTTTCGGAGGTAGACCGCTTTATCGTCAGCTCGGAGCTGGTTATCAGTCCGACAAACTGGTTTGATGTTACAGCGCGTGGTGGAGTAGACAGCTATACGGATCAGCGTATTACCGACTTCCCGATGTGGTCTGCCAGTGCCAACGGGCTGGGCAACTTTACAGAGGAGATGTACAAGGAAAACGAAATGAACTTTGACCTGATTGGCCGTGCCACCAAAGACTTTGGTTCTAACATTACAAGTACATTGATTGTCGGGTTTAACGTAAACGACCGGAAGTATTACAGGCTGGGTGGCAGCATGACAAATTATGTTATTGCGGATGCGCCTCTGAACTTTGTAAACTCCACCCGCACAAACAACGAGCCGTTCAATAACAGATCAAACCGCCGTATGGCCCGTTTGTACTCAACTGTAAACCTGGGCTTTTATAATCAATTGTACCTGAATGTTTCTGCCGCTGGCGAAGCCGGTTCAACGTTCGGCAGCACGTCCAGATCAACCTTTTACTATCCTTCAGCGGATGTGGCCTGGCAGTTTACGGAGCTGGATGCTTTAAGTGAAAACAGTTTCTTGTCCTTTGGCAAGCTGCGTGCCTCTTACGGTATAGTGGGTATACAGCCAGAGCCCTACAGGAACACCACCACCTTTGTGGATGCCTCCTTCAGCGACTGGTCGAGTGGCTTAAGCGGTGCCGGATACGGTGGTGCTTTCGTGCAAAGTTCCCGCCAGGGCGATCCGGAGCTTAGGCCTGAGCAGAAAACGGAGTGGGAAGTGGGTACAGACCTACGCTTCCTCAACAACAAACTATCCCTTGGCTTTACCTATTATCAAAACCAGATAGAAGACCTGTTGTTAGATGTTTCTACAGCTGCTTCAACTGGTTTTACGCAACGCTATACCAATGCCGGCACAATGGAGAATAAAGGCCTGGAGCTGGATTTGAACTATAACTTAGTGCAAAGCGAAAGCTTTGGCTGGAATATTTTCGCGAATGCCAGTCGTAACAAGAACCAAGTAACTGACCTGGCCGGTACTGATATCATTACACTGGGTGGTTTCAGCACCACCGCCAGTACCGTTGCGAAAGTAGGATACTCGCTTTCCTCTTTGTATGGCGGGGCATACCTGCGCAACGAAAACGGCTCGCTGAACCTGAATGCCAACGGCTTTCCACAGGTTGCGCCTACGTTCGAGGTACTTGGCGATCCGAACCCGGATTGGCGGGGAGGTTTCGGTACAAACTTAACTTATAAGAAGTTTTCATTGAATGTGCTTTTCGAAACGTCTCAGGGAGGCGACATGTACGAGGGAACAAGAGGTGTATTGTACAACTTTGGCAGGCATGCTGATGTGGCGAATGAGGTAACCCTCACGGAGGACCTGGTAAACTATGCGGGGAACGTTATTCCGGCCGGTAGTACCGTCCGTGGAAATATACAGGATTTTGGTGCAGGCCCGGTGCTGTTGGATCAGTCTTACTACACGTCCATTGGTGGTGGCTTTAGTACACTGGTAGAGCAGTTTGTAAGTGATGCCAGCTGGACACGCCTTCGGGAGCTTTCGGTAGGTTACTCTTTAAGTTCAGCGGGTTTCCGTGAGAAAACAAAGCTACAGTCTATTGACTTCACAGTTACAGCCCGCAATCCGATTCTGTGGACGAATATTCAAGGCATCGATCCGGAGACCAATTTGAATGGTGTGGGCAATTCGAGAGGGCAGGACTATTTTAACAGCCCGAACACCAAGTCTTTAGTGTTCAGCCTTAGATTCAATTACTAATATCTAAAAAGAAGAAATGAAAAAGATATATAAACCAGTTGCCGTTTTGATGTTAGGTTTGAGCCTTTTCTCTTGTGAGAAGATTGTAGAAGACCTGAACGTTGACCCCAACAACCCTACTGACGCGCCTGCTAACCTGATACTTACAGGAACGCAACTGTCGAACGTGGTGGTGCAGGAAGGAATAGCAAGCCTGTTAGTGTCGATCTGGAGTGGCTATGCTACAGGCCACGACCGCCAATGGCGCGACTATGCCAACTATAACATTACCTCTGGTAACTTTGATTCGGAGTGGAACAACGTGTTCAGGGGCACTGTCAACAATGCCCGCATCACCATTGATAAAGCAATGATGCTGAACAACAGGAAAATGGCTGGTATCGCCAAAATTGTGATGGCAAATTCACTGGCAACAGCCACTCAACTGTGGGGGGATATCCCCCTGGAACAGGCCGGTCAAATACAGGAGTACCCTAACCCGATGTTCGAAAGCCAGGCGGATGTGTACACAAAGCTCCTGGCTTTGCTGGACGAGGCTATTGCTGATTTGGAAACGGGGATTGGTACCGTTGGTGCAGAAGATATTCATTTTGGCGGCGATGCCACTAAGTGGATCCAGACAGCCTATACGCTGAAAGCCCGTCTGCTGACAGACACAGAGCAATATGCGGCTGCCTATACCGCCGCAGAAAATGGTATCAGTACGTATGCCAACTCCTTGTATGCTCCGCATGGCCAAATCGCCAATATAAACCAAAACCAGTTTTATGCATTTCTGACGCAGACAAGGCCGGGTGATATTTCCGCTGCCAGTGCATACAATGTTAACTTACTTGATCCTGCCAGCAGCACCTACCGGGGCAACGCAAAGACAGACGAGTCTGCCCGGTTTCTGTTCTACTACAGGCCTGTTGGTGTAAACACATCAGGTGTTGCTGAACCTAACACCTCTAGTACTGCTACAGCCAGAGGATTTTTTGCCATGGATGCCCGTTTTCCTATGGTAACTTACCAGGAAAACATTCTTACACTGGCTGAAACTGCATTAAGATCGGGTATGGGAGTTGAGCAGGCACTGGAGTACCTGAACAGCTACCGGAATTTCCTGAGTGCAGGAGGTTACGTTGACCCTACCTATCAAACGACTGCTGCCTCTAAATATGAACCTTATGAAGCGGCTGATTTCGCTGCAGGAGGAATAGAGAACCAGGACGGCATTTCGCAGGAGGATGCCTTGTTAAGAGAGATTATTCAGGAGCGCTATGTTACTTTCTATGGCACGCACTTAGGGTGGAATGACGAGCGCCGAACACGGGGAGAAGTGTACGAAGTAGGTTTATCACCAAACGCAGGTACTGAGTTGCCATGGCGCTTTATATACCCACAGAATGAGCTTAACTCTAATAGCAATGCTCCAACAGTAGTTCCTGGCATCTTCTCAAAGTTACCTATCTATGAATAAGATAGGTATGGGGATTTTACTTTAAAATTCATGAAAAGACATTGGGTAAAGCCAATTACCCAATGTCTTTTCTATTCCTTCTGACTCCACTGTCACGCTGGCCTTACGCAGAAGCCAGTCCTATAAATTGTGTCCGAAAAGTTACTTTGATTTTAGTCTTCCTGATAATATGTATAAAAAGATACCCCATCTCATTTTAGCAACAATGTTAAGTATGGCTGCAGGCCATGCACAGCAGTTGCCAACGTCTGTTTTCAAACATATGAAGGCGCGTAGTGTTGGCCCGGCGGTAATGGGCGGCCGCATAACGGCTATCGATGCTGTTGTCAGCAATCCGGATATCATGTATGTGGGTGCCGCTTCTGGTGGCATGTGGAAAAGCGAAAACGGTGGAGCATCATGGGTGCCTGTATTTGACGAGCAGTCAAACATCAACATAGGTTCCATTGCCATTCAGCAAAGTAACCCAAGTGTGGTATGGGCAGGCACGGGAGAGGGAAACCCCCGCAACTCGGTGAACATGGGGAACGGTATTTACAAGAGTGTGGACGGCGGAAAGAGCTGGAAGCATGTGGGGCTGGAGAAAACACACAACATTCACCGTGTCCTGGTAAACCCTCAGAACCCGGATGTGGTGTATGCCGGTGTTATTGGGCTGCCGTGGGGCGAGCACAAGGAGCGGGGCGTTTTTAAAACAACCGATGGCGGGAAAACGTGGGAACAAATTCTCTATACAAATGAAAAATCAGGAGTGGCTGATATGGTGATGGACCCTGTCAACCCCAGCAAACTGGTGGTGGCCATGTGGCAGCACCGTCGTACTCCATGGGACTTTACTTCAGGTGGTCCGGGTTCGGGCTTGTACATAACGTATGATGGCGGCAAAACATGGAAGGAAAAAGGAGAGGCAGATGGTTTGCCTAAAGGAGACATGGGCCGCATTGGTGTAGCGATAAGCCGCAGCATGCCTAACCGGATTTATGCCATGGTGGAAGCCTCTAAGAATGGCTTCTACCGTTCTGATGACGGAGGGGAGAAATGGACTTTGATAACAGACGAACCTTCTATTGCGACAGACAGGCCTTTCTACTATAATGAGATTTACGTTGATTCTAAAAACGAAAACCGCATTTACAAACTCAGTGCCCCGCTATCTTACAGCGAGGATGGAGGGAAGACCTTCAACGTGTTGGCTTCTCCTGATCAGGTGCATTCAGATCACCAGTCTTTCTGGATACACCCAGAAAACCCAAGTCTGATAATTGATGGGAATGATGGAGGCCTGGCAATAAGCCGGGATCACGGTAAAACATGGCTGAATCCGGAAGGAATTCCGGTAGGGCAGTTTTATCATGTAAATGTTGATAATGAAGTGCCTTACAATATTTATGGCGGCTTACAGGACAATGGCTCCTGGACAGGTCCTGCCTATACCTTTTACAACGGAGGAATCCGCAACTCTCACTGGCAGGCATTGATCCTGGCAGATGGTTTTGATGTGGTGCCTGACCCTGAAGACGCGCGTTATGGGTATGCCATGTCGCAGGGTGGTAACATTGTGCGCTATGATAAAGAAACGGGAGGGGCATCTTTTGTGAAGCCAACAGTTGCAGATTTAAATACCCGGGTGCGCTTTAACTGGAATACAGGCATTGCCCTGGATCCTTTCGATAAAAACACCCTATATGCCGGTAGCCAGTTTGTGCATAAATCCACAGACAAAGGAATGAGTTGGGAGACTATTTCAGGTGACCTGACGCTGAACAATCCGGAGCATCATAAGCAGGATGAAAGTGGTGGCCTTACGCTTGATGCTACAAATGCAGAAAACCACAACACCATTCTCACCATTGCCCCTAGCACTTTGCAAGAGGGAGTAATATGGGTGGGCACAGATGACGGGAATGTGCAACTGACGCGCGATGGAGGTAAAACCTGGGCAAACCAGAGTAGTCGTATTCCCGGCCTCCCGAAAGAAGCCTGGATCGCGCAAATCACTGCATCGCGCCACAATGCGGGAGAGGCTTTTGTGGTTGCTAACCTTTACCGTATGGGCACCGATTTTGCCCCCTACATTTACCGGACAACCGATTATGGTAAAACCTGGAGTCGTTTAGTAGACGAGAAGAAAGCAAATGGCTATGCCCTCTCTTTTATACAGGATCCTGTTGAGCCACGCCTGATGTTTGCCGGCACAGAAAATGGGTTATGGGTTAGTACAGACGCGGGAAAAAACTGGGCAAAGTGGAGCCAGGGTATACCTGCTGCAGTGCCAGTGATGGACCTGGCGATTCAGGAGCGTGAAGCGGATCTTGTAATTGGCACCTTCGGTAGGTCTATCTACGTTTTAGAAAACATCCGCCCGTTGCGCAAGGTAGCGGCTGCTGGTGGGGAAGTGCTTGAAAAGCAATTAGTAGCCTTCGAACCATCCGATGCTTACCTGGCTACTTACCGGGGCCCGCAAGGGTATGGAAAGGACACAGAGGCCATGTATCAGGCCGCTAACCGTCTTGCAGGTGCAAACCTGACCTACTACATCAGGCCTGGTCAGAGTGTTGTAAGCCTAAAAGCTAGTGGCGCCTCTAAGAAGACTAAAAAAACTGTCACTGCAACTAGTGGTGGAACAGAAACCAAAACGGCAACAGATAAAGCTGCTGCTGATACGCTTTATGTGAATATCTACAATGGGGCAAACAAGCATATACGTTTGTTAAAGCAGGTGCCTGATTCACTGATGGGGGTGCAGCTATTGAACTGGGACTTAACTGAAAAAGGCACCAGATTGCCTAACGGGATGATAACCAGGAGGGCGAATGCAGAGCCAAAAGGAAGCACGGTGCTACCGGGGCGCTATAAAGTGGTTTTCAGTTATGCAGGAGCAAAAGATTCCACCTTTGTCAATGTGAATCCTGACCCACGCTTGCCATTTAATAAAGAAGCTGCTGTAGCCCGGTATGCACTACAAGAGCAAATCAGTCAACATGTTGCCCGGCTTACAGCGGCTTCCGATAGAATTGTGGAGGCTACCGAAGCGATTAATGTGGTGATAGGGCAATTAAAAAACAGAAAAGGAAAAGAGTATGATGACCTCCGGAAAACTACTTTAGCCATGCAAGACTCACTTAAATCTTTAACAGAAATGATAGTAGGGAAAAAGAGTGAGAAGCAGGGCCTGGGACGGCCGTATATGCTGACACCCATGCTAAAGCTGCAGGAGGCGAGTTCGTATGTAAGTCGGCGCGATGAAGTGCCAACGCAGACCGAGATGCAGCTCATAAAACAAGCTGAAGCGCTAACACAACGTGCACTTAATCAAATAGATAGTTTTTTCAGCGAGCAATGGGCTGGATATCGGAAGCAAGTTCAGTCTACGCCCCTGAATATTGTAAAGGAATATACTTCTTTAGAACAAACAAGTATGAAGTAGTGCCTCTGATGAAAGGTGGCGGTAGCGGTATGGAGCTAAGAATAAGTATGGAGTTGCTTGCTGCCGTTCCAGTTTTCTTAGAACAGGGCGCTGTGTAGGAACGGCAGCAAGCAACTTCATACTGTAATACAAAGAAACAAGTTGCAGCGGGAGCAATCTACCATCCTTAAACTCCACTGGAGCATCAACACACTAATTAATTCCAATAATTATTAAATTGTTTTTAATAAGTCATTATTGTTGACTATATTTCAATATAAAGTTTAATTAATTGATAAGTTCTTAATCACTTTCTGGTTTTAAGAATTTTTAAGCAGTTTCATTCATATCACAATTGTTTATGGCAGGTATATCACGTCGCGACTTTATATCGAAAGCCTCTCTGTTAGCCGGTTCAAGTTATCCGGCCATGATGGCTTTAGGGCTTTTAAAAGCTGCACCGGCAGAGGCATTTAATCTGGAAGGAAAGGGTACCGGAAAACATGTTATCATACTGGGTGCGGGGCTGGCTGGCATGGCCGCTGCCTATGAGCTTAAAAAGCTAGGCTATAAATGCACCATTCTTGAAGCCAGGGACCGTTCCGGGGGGCGCATCTGGACGGTTAGGAATAACACCAGGGAAACCGAACTGGATGGTGTGGAGCAGCGGGCAAAGTTCGATGAGGGGATGTACTTTAACGCTGGAGCCGCCCGCATACCGCATCACCATGAACTCTCTATGCATTATTGCCGGGAACTAGGCGTGCAGTTGGAGACCTACAACAACATAAACGAAGCAGGCTTTATTTACAACGATGGGCAGGGGGCTCTTGCCAACAAGCGCATCCGGATACGGGAGATACACAACGACATGCGGGGCTACACCAGTGAGTTGCTTGCGAAGGCTGTAGACCAGGATGCACTGGATAAACCCATGACGGTTGAAGACAAAGAGATACTGATTGAATACCTGCGCTCAGAAGGGGAACTGGACCCGGACAAGCTATACAAAGGAACTCCGCGCCGCGGCTACATTACCCCACCGGGTGCAGGAGACGCCCCAGGCAAACTGGCCGACCCCTACGAACTTTCAGAAATCATTCGGTCTGGCTTAATCGGGCATTCCTTCTATAACATCGGCGACTATATATACGAGCAGCAAATGACGATGCTGCAGCCTGTAGGCGGCATGGATATGATAACCAAAGCCTTTGAGCGCAAGGTAGGAAAGGACATCCAGTACAAAGCGGAAGTGCGCGAGATCAGGAAAACAACCGAAGGGGCTCGCGTGGTATATGCCGACAGTACAGGCAAGAACAAAGAATTGGAAGGCGATTTCTGTATCTGTACCATTCCGCTGCCCGTGCTTTCTACTATTAAATCAGACTTTTCTTCTGCTGTTCTGCGCGCTGTTGATAATGTCTCTTATTATGAGGCAGGTAAAATAGGACTGCAGTTTAAGCGGCGTTTCTGGGAAGAGGACGATCATGTATATGGCGGCATCTCCCGCACCAACATGGACATTCACCAGATCTTCTACCCTTCCAACGGTTTCCTGTCAAAAAAAGGCACACTGGTAGGCTACTATAACTTCGGCGACAAAGCAGTTAAAGTAGGTAACCTATCACATGCTGAACGTGAGAAGCTGGCACTGGAGCAGGGAAGCAAAATTCACCCACAGTATATGAAAGAGTTTGAGTCATCTTTCTCTCTTGCCTGGCACAAGATCAGGTACAGCCAGGGTGCTTTTGCCACTTACACCTCAGAGAGCAGGGAGCGCTTTTATCCGGCACTTCTGCAGCCTGACGGCCCGGTTTATTTTGCCGGGGAACACACCACTTACCTCACGGCCTGGATGGCCGGCGCCTTTGAGTCAGCCAGGCGCTCGGTGCGTGATCTGCATGAGCGTGTGATGCATACGCAGCAGGTAGAGGTAAAGCATAAAGGCTAAAACACAGAACGCATATACAGTATCAATTGCTCTCCACTGCTTGCTAGCCAGGCCGATTCACTGTCCTCTATACTTATTTACATTTCAACAGATTTTATGAATCTTAAATCTTTACGAACATGGCAACAGAATTAAACAGAAGAGATTGGATCAGGTCTAGTGCACTGATCGCAGCAGGCTTATACGCAGTTGGTTTGCCTAACCTGGCGAAAGCAGCTCCGGCCTCCTTACTTGTTCCTCCAAGAGCGGACATGCACAAGATTCTGGCCGACCTGCCGAGAATGCAGGCGAGGCTTACCTCCAACGAGAATCCGTTTGGGCCCTCCGATAAAGCTAAAAAAGCACTTCTAGAAGCCGTCAATGAGGGTAACCGCTATGCACGGGAGCGCATTATGAGCCTGCGTTCTGCTATTGCCAAAGAGGAGGGAGTGTCAGAAGAGCACGTGATGCTGGGCGCGGGCTCCAGCGACATACTTTTAGCTGCTGCCCTTAATTACGCCAGCAAGGGCGGCGCTATCCTGTCTGCCGACCCTACCTATGCGTCGCTGGTGCGCTCGGCCGTGGATGTCGGCGCTGGCTGGGAAAAGGTGCCGCTCACCAAGGACTACGCCCACGACCTGGACGCCATGGAGAAGAAGGTGAACGATGACATCAGCCTTGTGTATATCGTGAACCCTAATAACCCCACTGCCACTATTACACCATCAGATAAACTCCGCTCTTTCTGTGAGGTGGTATCCAGGCGAAAGCCGATTTTTATTGATGAAGCTTATATAGATTATGTGGACGATCCGAAGGGGCAGAGCATGGTAGACTGTGTGCGAAAAGGCCAGAACGTGATTATAGCCCGCACTTTTTCTAAGGTGCACGGCTTTGCCGGGCTTCGTGTGGGCTATGCTATTGCACAGCCTGAAGTTATAAAAGAGCTCAGCAAGTATACCAACGGGGCCTTCAATGTGAGTGCTACCTCCGCCAGTGCGGCTCTTGCCAGCCTGCAGGACAAGGAATTTACGAAGTACTGTGTCCAGAAAAACAAGGAGGCGAAAGACTATACTTACAGTGTGCTTAAAAAAGAAGGATACGCTTACCTGCCTTCCCACACGAATTTTATCATGTTCCCGCTGAAGATGAACGGTAAAAAGTTTAGTGAGGAGATGCTGAAGCGAGGTGTGGGGCTACGGAACTGGGAGTTCTATGATCAGCAGTGGTGCCGGGTAAGTCTGGGCACTATGGAGGATATGAAGCTGTTTGCCGACGCCTTCAAACAAATATCTTAACCAGTAATAGTACATAGATTATAGCTTACCTGTTTTTGAATAATTTTTTGGGAGTACTTGTAAAGCCCTTTCCTTTTGATTAGGAAAGGGCTTTCTCATTATCAAGACTTCCTAAACAGGAAACAAATACGCTATGTTTTTAGGGGAAAAGATTGTGAATTTTTGAGTGCACACTCACTTTGTGTTGTCTTAGTAACACAGGGTGTATGGTTGAGGTTCTCCCTCTTGCCTAGTCTCTTGCTGCCGTAGTTTTGGTAATAAATGTTTTGGATATAGCAGCGTGTGTGCCAACGAATGGTAAGAGCAGGAGGTTGCTTGTGTTAAAAACTGCGCTAGCCCTAAATAAAAGGAGGGTGATTCTGCTTAAAAACAAAGGGGCCGCGGGTGAAATTACGCCCGCGACCCCTTTGTTTCAGGTTTGGCTCCTTTTTTCTGAATAGAATTATATTACTTGTCCAACACCACAGTGCCGTTCACAAGGTAATTGCCAGCGGCTGTTTCCAGGTTGTAAACCTGCTTTACCAGTTGCTGTTGCTGCACTTTCGCGGTTACTCTGTATTCCCTGAACCCATGAATCGCGCTGTCGAAGTGGTACAGGATGTCGCCTTCCTTTACCTGGCGCATCTCTTTTTTGCCTTCTTTTGTGTAAACCGGGTGGTTGCCTGTCGCTTCCAGTTCGATAGGGGCTGATGGTGTCCAGGCGCTGGCGGACGCGAAAAGTTCCTCTGTTGGCAACAGCACCAGTTTGGTAATTTGAAAGCCTTCTTCTTTGTGGTGTGCCTGTACTCCTGTTACAGTTGTCTCGTGGGTGCCTTGCGAAACTGAATTAAACGCAAGTAATTTATCCCCTGCCTTCACCTGCTCAATGGGTTTGGCAGTGCCGTCCGCTAAAGCTACAAGAGCCCCTGCCGGAAAGCAGAAGTCATAGTCGGCGTTTTCTTTTGCCGCAGTGCTGGTGCCTTTGCCTGCGTTGGCGTGTTCGCGGGAGTATTCTCTGGAGAGGACAAATGCCAGTGTAGACAGGAAACCCTGTTCCTGCTCGCCATTCAGCTTCAGTTCATCTATATAATAGTCCCAAACCTTTTTGTCAGCCCCGGCTCCCGGAATGCAGACCTTGATAGTCTTGCCGCTTTTCGGTGCAGCATACATGGCCATCGTGCCAACCTCATCTCTGTTTGCTCCTTTCAGCATCTTATATACATAAATCCTTCTTTCAACACCATCGCTGTAGTTGAATACATAAGGCTTTGCCTCCCGATCCAACACATAGGTATTTTCAAACTTTATATAAGTGTCTTCCTCCGGGCTGTCAATATTATAGGATGAGAACTTCTTATAATCCTCCATTGTGAGCGAAGCCGGCTCATTCTGCCCATAACTGCTAGGTGCAGTCAGGATGGTAAGTCCAATTGCCATAAGACAAATACAAGCGTAAAGCCTTTTGAATAGCAACAATATAAAATAAACAAGTTTGTGAATTTTAGATCTCATAACTTCCTTCATTTAGATTAATATAATATTGTAGATGTATTTATATCAATTATAGTGATAAATTTTTAATAACTAGCAATATAGGGTATGAATATTTAAGGTGTTTGTTCAAGTTTTAAATAATTTAATAGTAAGTGCCCCTTTTTAAATAGGGGGTAATTGATTAATCATTATAAAATGTAAGTGATCGCTTTGTTGTCTTAAGCAACATGTTGTTTTATTATTTATTAATCAATTATATAAGTTAATAATTAACAAATTTTTATAAATACGTATTATTAGTTAAAAATAATTCAAATATTAATTTGCATTTGTTGATTTGTTCGTTTAATATTGATACAACAACAATCAAAAATATTACATTATATAAATAGGATAATTTATATAAGAAAGCTTCTGACTCCCCTGCGCTTACCTGTTTGTTGCTCTGGATATATTTTCTTTTCCACTTTAAATTTTACCACGTATGAACAAAACTTTACTAGCTGTAATGGTTATTTGGCTACTGCATAGCAGCTATGCAGTAGCACAAAGTAGAATGGTTTCCGGTACGGTGACTTCGCAGGAAGATGACCTGCCGCTACCCGGTGTAAGTGTTGTTCTGAAAGGAACTACAAAAGGAATAGTCACAGGTATAGAAGGGGAATTCAACCTCTCTGTTCCTGAGGAGGGTAGCACCCTTGTCTTCTCGTTTATTGGCATGCTGGCGCAGGAGGTACCTATTGGTAACCAGGCGGCTTATAATGTTGTAATGGCGCCTGATTCCAGGCAGCTTTCTGAAGTGGTGGTCACGGCCTTTGGTATCGAAAGGGAGAAAAAGGCGCTGGGTTATACCATGCAGGAAGTAAGCGGGGAAGAGTTGACCGAGGTAAAAACAGCTAATGTGGTGAATAACCTGTCTGGCCGCGTGGCGGGGGTGCAGGTGAGCAGCAACGGTGGCCCGGGCAGCAGTTCCAATATTATTATCCGGGGCATGGGCTCCGTTAGCCGAAACAACCAACCCCTGGTAGTAGTAGATGGTGTACCCCTGCAGCAATCAAACGACAACCGGTATGGTGGCGGTATCTCGGAAATTAACCCGGATAACATTGCTTCCATGTCTATCCTGAAAGGTCCAAACGCCGCAGCCCTTTACGGTTCGCGGGCTGCCAACGGGGTTATCCTAATTACAACTAAAAACGGTTCGGGCACCCTGGGAATAGGAGTAGAAATAAGCTCCAGCGCCACTTTTGAAAGGCCTTTGGTGAAGCCGGACTTCCAGAATATTTATGGTGGTGGCAACGGATACCGCACCTGGTATACCAATGGCAGAAGCGGTGCCATCACAGACCCGCTGGAGATAGACCAGTACCGTGATGCCTACGGCCCCAATGCGCCGCTAAGCGGTACGGCAGGCACAGATGAAAGCTGGGGCGCGCCGATGGACGGACGCCTGGTGCGGCAGTGGTGGACAGGAACTGACGTAGCCCCTTTAACACCCCAACCGGATAACTGGGACGAGTTCTGGGATACAGGCCAGACCTTCTTCAACTCAGTGGCGCTTACAGGTGGCAACGACAAAGGCAGTTTCCGCCTGTCTGTTGGCCGCTTAGACCAGAAAGGGATTATGTATAACAACGACTTCAAGCGCAATAACTTCAGCATTAACTCTGCCTACAACCTTACCCCTAAGCTGAAAGCAGTAGTGAGTGGCGAATACGTAGAGTCGGGCTCGGATAACCGTTCTTACCAGTCGGGCCAGCAGTTTATCTGGTCGCACCGGCATGTGTCGTGGGAGCGGCTAAAGAACTGGCGTGATTATGAGGATGTGCACATCCAGCGGTCATCGGACAATTTGCCTCCCAACTGGCAGCACACCTATTTCACAAACCCGTTCTACTCGCAGGAGTTCCTTACTTATGGCAATGCTAAGGACAGGCTACGGGGAAATGCGTCCTTAACCTATGACTTTAATGACAAACTGAGCCTGATGGTCAGAAGCGGTACTGACTTCTGGACTGACACCCGCATCAATGTAAACGCATGGGAACGGGTATCGAACGGCAATCCTTTATATGGGGCCTACAGCGAAGAAGTAATCCGTAACCAGGAGTCAAACCATGACGCCATCCTAAGCTACAAGCAGGACATTACGCCCGACTTTTCTTTTAACGCGCAGGCAGGTGGCGTGTACCGCAGCAACTACTTCAAGCGTAACTATGCTGCTGTCACGCAGCTGGTCATCGACGGCTTGTATACGCTTGACAACAATGCCGTTCCGAACACAAACCAAAGTGCCATCGAAGAGTTTAACGTGCAGAGCCTTTTTGGGGCAGCCCAGTTTAGTTTCCGCGATGCCCTGTTCCTGGATGTGACCGGACGCAACGACTGGTCGAGCACGCTTCCGGCAAGCAACAACTCCTTTTTCTATCCTTCTGTGTCGGTGAGTGCGGTGGTAACAGACCTGCTGAACCTGAACAGCAACCTGCTTTCTTTTGCTAAAGTGAGGGCAAGCTGGGCACAGGTAGGAAACGATGCGGACCCTTACCAACTCTACCAGCTTTACAATGCGCAGACGCCATGGGACGGGTCTTTGCCTGCCTTCGGCGAAAGCACGGACATCAACAATGCCAACCTGAAGCCGGAGATAACAACCGGTCAAGAGTTCGGATTTGATCTGCGGTTCCTGGATGGGAGGATTGGCCTGGACGCCACCTACTACAGCCAAAATACGGAGGATCAGATTTTGGGGGTAGAGATATCCAAAGCAAGCGGCTACAACCGCCGCTTCCTGAATGCAGGAGAAGTGACAAACAAAGGGGTGGAGGTAATGGTATCGGGCACGCCCGTTCAGTTGGGCAATGGCCTGCAGTGGGATGTGTCTTTAAATTATGCCCGCAACCGCAGTATGGTAGTGGAGCTGGCCGAGGGGCTGACAACATATACCCTTCACGCTACCCGCGGCATGTCTTCGGAAGCGCGGGTGGGGCAGCCGTACGGCACCTTCTACGGCACCGCTTTCCAGCGATCACCGGAGGGAGATCTTGTTTTCAAGGATGGCCGGCCTCAGGTAGCTTCAGGGCAGCAGGTATTGGGCAATATCCAACCCGACTGGATAGGCGGCATGTCTAACACGCTTTCCTTTAAAGGAATCACCTTAAGTGCTTTGGTTGATGTTAGAGCGGGCGGGGATATTTTTGATGAGGGAACCGGAACGGCCCGTTGGACAGGTCAGTATGCCGAAACAGCAGTAGGCCGTGAAGAGGGCGTTATTGGGAAAGGGGTGAAGAACGTGGGGTCGGAGGAAGCCCCTGTGTATGTGCCCAACGATGTGATAGTGGATGCCAAGCTTTTCTACAGCTACAACAACCCCCGCACCTACCATGAGTCCGCCATTATTGATGCCACTTATGTGAAGCTACGGGAAGTAAGCCTCGGTTATGAGATACCCACTTTCCTGACAAGCAAAATCAAAGCCCAGTCGGCCAGGATATCCTTTGTAGGCCGCAACCTGGCAATTCTCTTCAGGAACAATCCGCACATTGACCCGGAAATAGACTCGCAGGGCGGCAATGCGCAGGGCTTTACTTACGGCCAGCTGCCGAACAGCAGAAGCCTTGGAGTAAACCTGGATGTGAAGTTCTAGTGAGGCGCATGTTTAAATTTTATTTTTCATCAGAATCAGAGATATGAAGATATATAACACACTAATCAAAGCGGTATGTGTAACGGCCGGGGTCTTTGTGGCAAGTGCCTGTACAGAAGACTTTGAGCAAATGAACATCAGCCCCAACAAACCGAATATGGTCAGTTCGGCAGTGCTTTTGCCTGCCGGTATAGAGTCAAGCGTCGATCGCTTCTGGGGACACCGCAGTCGTTTTGAGCGCATTAACCTGGACGGTGGCATGCTGTGGGTGCAGTACCTGGCCCGCAACATCTATTCCGACGAGGGCGACAACTACAACATGAGTCCGGCTTATTACACAAATAACTGGCAGGGCTTTTATAACGATGCGCAGCTAAACTTTCAGCGCATTATCGTACAGTCGGGCCCTGACGGTGCCTTGCCGAACACCAATTACGAGGGAGTCGGGCTGGTGATGCGTTCCTGGGTTTTTTCGCTGCTCACAGATTTGTATGGGGCTGTACCCTATAGCCAGGCCCTGCAAGGCACGGCAGAAACGCCTGTCTATACCCCTGCTTATGATTCGCAGGAAGCTGTGTATGCGGGTTTGCTCAACGACCTGAAACTGGCGAATGAGAAACTGGTAGTGGGCGGCCCGGCGATTTCCGGCGACATCCTGTTCGATGGAGATATTCTCCGCTGGAAGAAGTTTGCCAACTCGCTGCGGCTAAAATTGGCTAACCGGCAGGCTGCCAAAAAGCCTGCCGAATCAAGGGCTGTGATGGCTGAAATACTAGGTGACCCGGCGACATACCCGATATTTGAGAGCAACAGCGACTATGCTGTTCTGGAGCACTCCAACGTCAGGCCGAGCAATAACGAATGGCATGAGGTGATGGTGCAGGGAGGCCGTACAGACTGGAACCTGAGCAAAACCCTGGTAGACAAGCTCCAGGCTCTCAATGATCCGCGTCTGGCTGTTTATGGAGAAGCAGTGGATGGCCAGTATGTTGGCGTACCCAACGGTTTGCCGGATGCCATTGCCACGACCTATCTCGCGGGCAGCGCCAAACTAGGTTCTTATTTTACCGAGCCAACTACGCCCAGTGTCGTGATGACATATTCAGAGTTGCTTTTTGTATTGGCTGAAGCCGCCCTGGATGGTGATATAACCGGCGACGCACAGGAGTATTATGAGCAAGCCATTGCTGCCTCTTTTGAGCAGTATGGGCTAAGCATGCCAGAAGGTTATCTGGCTGCCGCTGGCCCGGCTACTAAAGAAAACATCATCACCCAAAAGTGGATTGCTTTATTTGGCCAGGGTGTAGAAGCCTGGACTGAATACCGCCGGACAGGTTACCCTGCGCTACCAGCGCCTGACACCAGAGCCATTTTTATGAACGATGGCATTCTGCCGACGCGCCTGCAATATCCTGGCTCAGAGTATTCTTTGAATGCCGTGCAACTGGAGGAAGGGATTAAGCTGAATGGTGGAGCAGACGATAAGAAAACAGCGATGTGGTGGGCTGAATAAGTAGCCGGATGTACTGAGTATAAACCTAAAATTAGAAGAGATGAAAGTTAACGATATCATTAAAACATTTACCAGGCTGTTCTTCCTGAGCTTTTTCCTGATGGGTTGTGAAGAAGAGGATATGGTCGTAGACCGGGTGGCATCGCCTGTGCTGATTACTGTAGAAGGAGCGTCTTTCCAAGCAACTGAACCAGTAAGCGTGACGGCCACTGTTTTTGAGTTAGATAAGAGCGGTATTCTGGACCACACGGTAGGAATAGACTCTATACCGCTCTCGAATTTTCCCCTTGCCATACTGGCGAATGGTATGGAAATGGGTGTGCTGACAACTGACGCCGCAGGAAAAGTGAATCTGACAAAAACTTGGGCCGAATTAGGCTTTCCCTCTCCCCAGCCAGGCAATGCTGTTCGGTTGGAGTGGTCCGGGACCCACAAAGGCCAGGCATTCACAAAGCTGTCGCAGGTGCAGGTCAAATAATGAACTCCTCTGAGTTTAGATAAATGTCTGATGATGGTAACCTACCCCAGGCTCCTCCGGCGTATGGCGTTTTCCGCCCTGGTGTGAGGCTCCAGGGGTAGGTTCTGTTTCCTGTCGCAACATAACAACATCAAACAATTCAAATGAAGGAGCGAGCAGCTCCTCTTAACCTGGAAAGTGACAAGGCTGCTGAAAAAGCGATTGTTTCGCCAGGCAGCCATCAATAAGTAAAATTTAATCTTAAAGGAATGAAAAAGGGATTCTTAATAGACATGGATGGGGTGATATACAAGGGAAAGGAGCCCATACCCGGCGCAGTAGAGTTTATAGATAAACTACGGGGTGAAAATTATCCTTTCCTGTTTCTAACCAACAACAGCCAGCGGACAAGCCGGGATGTGTGTTATAAACTCCGGCAATTGGGGTTTAACGTGGACGATGAAGATATTTTTACCTGTGGGATGGCGACAGCCAGGTTTCTTGCTTCTAAAAAGCCAAGTGGTACTGCCTACGTTATCGGGGAAGGCGGACTATTGAATGAGTTGCATAAAGTCGGTTATTCTATCGTGGACGATAACCCAGACTATGTCATTATCGGTGAAGGCAGAACTATTATGCTGGAGTCGGTGGACAAGGCAATTAACATGGTGATGAATGGCGCAAAGTTGATTGCTACGAACCTGGAACCCAACTGCCCGGTCGGAAACGGAAAGTACAGGGCGGGATGTGGCGCTTTTGTCGCCATGCTGGAGTTTGCAACAGGCAAACAGGCGTTTAGTGTGGGTAAGCCGAGTCCTGTTATGATGCGCATGGCCAGAAAAACGCTGCAGCTCACCACCGCTGAAACCATCATGATTGGAGACACCATGAGTACCGATATATTGGGTGCGGGCTCCATGGGTTTTACAACAGTGCTCACTTTATCTGGCGTAACAAAAGAAAAGCATCTCACGCAGTACGCCTATTCCCCGGACTTCATCATCAAATCAGTCAACGATCTGCTCACGGAGGAACTGTTTAACAGCGTGCTGCACAGGCAGAATGAATACGTTCCTTCTGGGTTGTAGTGTCTTTTCAAGATGCCTGCTTTCTAGCTTCGGATATCTTAATCAGCAGGTAAGACAATGTGCGCTCTTATGAATTGAACTTCGCTGGGCCTGCCGATAAGTCTATTCCACAATTAAGAAGCCCTATGGAGGCAGGAGGCACTGTGGTTGCAATAGGTGCCAGCCCGAACCTGGCTTATCACCTTCGCCTGCCTGTGCACAACGCACTCGTGGAGATGACCTGCACCGGCCAGGAACGGCCACTCCCAGCCAAGAAGTATTGCATACCAGGCAGTATAGTCCCATGTCTAACCTCAGCCTTGGTACTATCCCGAACGGCAGCGTAAAGCCTTTGGCATAGTTCGCTACCAACAAGCCGCTACGAAAAGAAGTCGTTGTTAAGGAAGTGGTTGCACCTTTATTTATCTTTGGGTTTTTACATAGTTTCTGTGACTATCTTTCAAGCGACCCAAATAAAGAAAGAAAGGTTATTTGCTAGCCTTCGTAATTGCCGTGTGTATCACAAGTACCTGGGGTTAATCTTTATGCTCGTGCTGGCAACTTCATCACAGGCCCAAATGCTGACGATAAAAGACCAGGTAACACACCAGCCGCTTCAAATGGTGACAATCCTTAGTAAGAGCCCCCAGCTAACAGCAATCACTGATGCAAAGGGAAAAGCAGATATAGCCGCCTTTCAGGAAGCAGATAGTTTATATATGCATTCTGTGGGATATAAAAGTAAGGCCTATACCTATGCGCAGCTCAGGGAGAGACAGTTTAAGGTATTCTTAACCGAAAGCAATGTTACGCTGAATGCCGTTGTTATTTCGGCCACACGCTGGCAGCAGGAGAAAAGGGAGGTGCCAAACAGGGTGCTCACCATCAGCTCAAAAGAGGTAATGCTCCAAAACCCGCAAACGGCTGCTGACCTTTTAGGTCAATCAGGCGAAGTGTATATTCAGAAAAGCCAGCTTGGTGGCGGCAGCCCTATGATACGCGGGTTTGCCACCAACAAGGTATTGCTGACAGTAGACGGCGTTAGAATGAACAACGCTATTTTCCGAAGCGGCAACCTGCAAAATGTTATTTCGATAGACCCCTTCGCCGTAGAAAGAACTGAAGTGCTGTTTGGTCCCGGATCGGTTATCTATGGCAGCGATGCCATAGCCGGCGTGATGAGTTTTTATACCATTGAGCCCAAACTGTCTTCGGGGGAGAAAGCGCAAATTAACGGAAATGCTGTTGCCAGGTGGTCATCTGCCAATGCGGAGAAAACGGGGCATTTTGACCTTAACATCGGGCTGGAGAAATGGGCCTTTGTAACCAGCGCCACTTATACAGATTTTGATGATCTGAGGATGGGTGCTAACGGCCTGGAGGAGTATCTCCGGCCAGCCTATGTGGAAAGCATCAACGGGCAGGATGAAATAGTACCTAACGCCGACCCGCTCGTGCAGGTGCCCACGGGTTATAGCCAGTTCAACCTGATGCAGAAAATCCGGTTTAAGCCACACGGCAACTGGGACTTTAACTATGGCTTTCACTACTCCACTACTTTCAACACTCCCCGATATGACCGGCTGATCAGGCAAAGAAGCGAAAACCTGCGATCGGCTGAGTGGTATTACGGGCCACAGGTATGGCTGATGAACAACCTGCGCGCAACACATACTTCAGAAAGCAAAGCCTTTGATAAACTGAGCATAAACCTGGCACAGCAGTTTTTCAAGGAAAGCAGGCACGACAGAGATTTCGACGACGCTATCAGGTTTAACAGAACTGAAAAAGTAAACGCCCTCTCTGCTACTCTGGACTTTGAAAAGTCGCTGGGGGAAAAACACCTACTTTTTTATGGTGCAGAAGCCATTTATAACAAAGTGCACTCCACCGGAGAGGATGAGGATGTACGTTCCGGAAGTGTTGTGCCTGGTCCTGCCCGTTACCCCGACGGCGCTGACTGGAGCTCGTATGCTGCCTTCCTGACGTATCAGCACAAAGCCAGTGAAAAGCTAAGCGTGCAAACGGGTGTGCGCTACAACCATTTCCTGCTGAATGCTGCGTTTGATGATACCTTCTATCCATTTCCGTTTACCTCAGCAGCTATAAATGCAGGAGCATTAACCGGTAGCGCAGGTGTAGTGTATAGCGCTTCCCCTACACTGCAGTTCAGTACAAACCTGTCAACCGGGTTTCGTTCGCCTAATGTAGATGATGTAGGAAAAGTGTTTGATTCCAGTCCGGGATCAGTGGTTATTCCTAATCCGGATTTAAAATCAGAGTATGCCTATAATGTTGATTTCGGTATTGCAAAAACCTACGGCGACTTCTTGAAACTGGATGCCACGGCTTTCTATACTTATTTAGATGATGCGCTGGTAAGACGCGATTTTACCTTAAATGGCCAGGGCAGCATTCTGTACGACGGTGAGCTAAGCCAGGTGCAGGCTATTCAGAATGCGGCCCATGCAAATGTCTGGGGAATTCAGGCAGGTGCCGAAGTGAAGCTTCCGGTGGGACTAGGGCTTTCCAGCCGCTTTAATTACCAGAAAGGTGAAGAGGAACTAGAGGATGGAAGTACAGCTCCTTTGCGCCATGCTTCTCCTTTCTTCGGAGCAACCCACCTCACCTATACCCGGAACAGGTTCAAAGCAGATGTATATGCTGTTTACAATGGCGAGGTCAGCAATGCTGCGCTTGCACCGGAAGAACAAGAGAAAGCGTATATGTATGCCACAGACGAAAACGGAAAGCCTTACAGCCCTTCCTGGATTACGCTGAATTTTAAAGCACTTTACAAGCTTACGGATTACCTGATGCTAAGCGTAGGAGTGGAGAATATAACCGACCAGCGTTACAGACCTTACTCCTCCGGCATCGTTGCCCCCGGCAGAAATTTTATTGTTGCCTTACGGGCAACGCTCTGATGGCATTGCAATGCTTTACTGGAGACTTTCTCTGGCAGCCACTGCTTGGTTACACAGCAGGTTTTTATGTTGGCATGAAGTCACATAGCTAAATGCTGAGGAGTTGTTATATTTGATTGAAGGGAGATACTAGTAAAAATGCTGAATCATTCGCCGGGGAGCCTGGCGCAAAAGAATGATGTCCTGTAAAATCCAAGCACATGTCCAATATAGTGCTGCTTCGTGCTCTTGGTAGGTAATTGTTTAGCTTATTTTCTACCTTGGGAAATCAGGCATGAAACCGCGTAGGTCATAACCAAAATCAGCTTTGTAGGGGTGCGTTTAAATACTGTACTACAATACGACACAAATAATAGAGTTTGATACTGTATTTTAATTGATGATGATTCTTGCTTTGAAAAACAGAAAAATAGCGTGGGCAGGTATCGCACTTGCAACTGTAATGTTCTCCTCCTGCCAACAGGAAGAGAATAACTCGAAAGCCTTTACGGTAAAGAATAACTTGGACATGGACCGGACAGCTGAAACTGTCAGTATCCCTGCCAGTGAGGTGGAGGCTCTTGTAAATGAATTTGGTGCTGAGAACATCCTGATCAGGGACGGGGAGACAGATAGCCTGCTCGTAACACAGGTGCTGGACAACGATGCGGACGGTACAGTTGATGAAATCCTTTTCCAGACAAACATCAAAGCAAATGAGGAGAAGACGTTTCTCCTGGCAGGTGCTGAAGACGGTGCCGCGCAAAGGCCAAAGAGCAAACTAACCACCTACTCCCGTTTTGTGCCGGAGCGCACCGACGACTATACCTGGGAAAACGACCGGGTCGCTTTCCGGACTTATGGCCCTGTAGCGCAGCAGATGGTAGAGGAAGGCAAACCAGGCGGTACACTCACCAGCGGTATGGATGTCTGGCTGAAGCGGGTGAATTACCCCATCATCAACAAATGGTATGAAGGGTATAAAGAAGACCCAAACTTTTATCACAAAGACCAGGGCGAGGGCTATGACCCATACCACGTAGGTGCGAGCAGAGGCATTGGAGGTATTGGTGTGTTGGAAAATGACTCACTGTATGTGTCCAGGAACTTCACCGGGTATACCACCATTGCAGAAGGCCCAATCCGCACCGTTTTTGAACTGACGTATGCGCCATGGGAGGCGAACGGCCGCACCATTACCGAAAAGAAACGCATCAGCCTTGACTTAGGTAGTAACATGACACGTTTCGAGAATCACCTGGAAGCGGACGGGCCCCTGCCAAACGCCACCATCGGTATTACACTGCACGAGAAGAAAGGCGAAGTGAAAGCTAACCCGGAGCAAGGCTGGTTCCGCTACTGGGAACCTATGGATGACTCTAACCTGGGCACAGGAATTGTGCTTGCCCCGGAGGTAGTGGAGGAGTATAAAGACCACCGCGTAGAAACAAGGGACCAGAGCCACCTATACGTTATTACAAATCCGGAAAATGACAAACTGGTATACTATGCGGGATTTGGCTGGGAAAAGAGCGGCCAGTTTAAATCGAAAGAAGCGTGGGATCAGTACCTGGGTGACTTTGCAAAACGGGTAGCTTCGCCATTAGAGGTCAGGTTTTAATAATATACGAACAAAGAGGCTGCAAGCACTGTTGTTTTTGCAGATGGAAGAAGGTAAAAAGTGCCTTTTTAGAGTGTAGTGCTGTTTTTACAGGCAATGTATGTCCTGGAGCCGTACAAATAAAAATTATTAAGTTGTGCAACACTCGTCAGATAATAGGTTCAGATTGAGTAAACGTAATCCACTAGAATGAGCAAACAGCCAGAGTACACGATCAAAGACATAGCAGCTGAGATGGGAGTGTCTGTGTCTACTGTTTCCAGAGCATTGAATAACCACCCGCATATAAGCGAGGAAACAAAAGTGCGTGTACGGGAGTTGGTGGAGAAGCACAATTACAGGCATAACGCGCTGGCTGCCAGCCTGCGCAACAGCAGGTCTAATACCATTGGGTTGATTCTTCCCCGCTTGTCGCAGTACTTCCCGTCTACGGTGGCAACTGCCATCCAAAACAAATTGCATGAGTACGGCTATAACCTGATGATTTGCCAGTCAAACGATTCGCCGGCCATGGAGAAGGAACTGGTAAACGTGCTGTACGCATCCAGAGTGGAGGGGCTTATTGTTTCGGCTGCCATGCATACCGTTGATTTTTCGCATTTCGATGTTTTTTCAAAGAGCAGGATCCCGCTCGTTTTTTATGACAGGGTGCCTACGAATTATGATGCCCACAAAGTGAAGGGCGATGATTATTCCGGCGGTTACCAGACAACCCTGCATTTGTTGCAACAAGGCTGCCGCAGGATTGCGCATATTGGCGGTCCTTTAACGTGTAGCATTTATCAGAACAGGTATAATGGGTACCTTGATGCCTTGAAAGAGTATGATGTGCCGGTAGATGAAGAAATTGTTTTCTTTCATGAATTGACAAAAGAAAACGCCTTGAAGACATGTGACGTTATTTTCTCCCAAACCTCTCTGCCAGACGCAATTTTTGCCTGTAACGATACTACTGCGATTGCTGTGATGGAGTACGCTAAAAAGCGTCAGGTCCATATTCCGGAGGATTTAAAGCTTACAGGATATTCTAACGACCCACGCTCAGAAATTATCACTCCGCCTATTACCTCTGTAGAACAGTTCCCTTATGAAGTAGGGGATCAGGCAGCCACCCTGATGATGAACCTGCTTCAGCACAAAATAAAAGAAGACAGCGACTATGTTTCCATCACCACTCCGGTTGAACTGATAACGCGAGCCTCCAGTGAAGCAATAAGCGGGGCAGACTTTGCAGGCAATACCAGTTTCCTATCAGAAGACGGCCAAGCAAAGGTAAACCGCTAACAAAATGTGGTGGTATAGGTAACTCTTTTTATCAGTAGCTATAGTTGCGTTATCCATAATCGGGTTCACCTGATGCAAGACTGTAAACCCACTCCTCAATCCCGTTGACTTTAAGAGAAACATCTGCTAATTATATCTCCCAACGCCCTTGCTGTGTCTTTTAACCAGTAAACTGCCAAACTATCCTTTCAACAATTATTAACTGACATTACGCAAAAGTTCCAGCGGGACGACCTGTTGATAGAAAAAGGGTCTCTCTATTCTTTAGCTCCAGCGGAGCGACCTGTTGGGGATATGTTTACAGGCCGCTCCGCTGGAGCTAAGGGTGGTTTTTGACCATCATGCTATTTACAGGTCGACCCGCCAGGATTTAAAACAAACTATAATCTGGTGTTGTGTAACGCAAGTTATTAACTGCTATACTCACAGCCTGCTTTTTTCAATGCTGTCAGGTGCCAAACATCCAATTCCTGCCTGTGCAGTTTATCTATATGCTGTCCCAATATTTGTTGATTCATGCGTGTATATGCAGTTTTGCTATGGTTCGATAGCCTTATATAGAATATCAGGTGCCAAAGAAGTCTATTATTGAGTGCAATTTTTTCTTTAGTAGGAGGGTGTTTTTCTGAGATTAGAGTGAGTGTGTGCTCATTCTTTTTGCAAAAAAAAGCGCTTGTTTTTTTTGGTGTCGTAAAAACGTTTAATACTTTTAGAAAGTAATCCTTCACAAGATCAGTGTATTTACATTGAAAGTAAGTACTCAAAGCAGGGTGAATTTAATACAAAGTATTATATGACCTATAGATCAGCCATCAAACGTTTTGTTACTCTCTTAGCGGGTAAAACAAATTTTATAGGTGCTATGCAAACGTTTGCAGTGCCTGCTGTTGTAGCTTCTATGCAAACGTTTGCAGCTGCTTTTAACATCTCTCTGCAAACGTTTGCATGAGCTGAATGACACGGAAATCAAACTAATCCACATGAACAAAGAAAAAGACATACGCTACGCAGTAAGCCCATCCGAGACAAAGCAAATGGACACGGAGGCCCTGCGGGAAAACTTTCTGATTGAAGAGATTTTCAGCCCGGGCCGCATTTGCCTTACCTATACTATGTACGACCGCTATATGGCAGGCGGGGCAATGCCAGTTGGAGAGTCTCTCTCCCTGCAGGCGACAGATATTCTGAAAGCTTCTTACTTCCTGGAAAGGCGCGAAATGGGCATCATCAACGTAGGCGGTGCCGGTACAGTCGAGGCTGATGGGGTTACTTATAGTCTACAAAACAAGGAGGCCTTGTACCTGGGTAGGGGAACGCAAGAGGTGCGCTTTGCAAGCGAAGACTCACTGAATCCCGCCAAGTTCTACCTCAACTCGGCACCGGCGCACCATGCGTATCCTGCTAAAAAAGTAACACGCGAACAGGCAGAAGTGGTGGAGCTGGGAAGCACCGAAACTTCCAACCGCAGGACCATCACAAAGCTTCTCATTTCAGGCGTTATCGAAACCTGCCAGCTGCAGATGGGCATGACAGAGCTGCAGAGCGGAAGTGTCTGGAACACCATGCCGGCGCACACCCACGACCGGAGAATGGAGGTGTACCTTTACTTTGATGTGACAGAGGGGCAATCGGTTTGCCATTTTATGGGGCAGCCAAACGAGACCAGGCATATCTGGATGCAAAATGAGCAGGCAGTGATTTCCCCTCCGTGGTCTATTCATGCGGGAGCCGGCACAACCAACTATACTTTTATCTGGGGAATGGCAGGCGAGAACCTGGACTACAATGACATGGACAAGTGCCAGGTAGCAGAATTAAGATAAGCGAAAGACGATAAACCATAAGATGATACTACAGCAATTCGACCTCACAGGAAAAACAGCATGGATAACAGGTGGCACCCATGGCCTGGGCATGGCCATGGCGAAAGCGCTTGGGCAGGCAGGGGCAACCATCGTGGTGAACGGAAACTCCTCCCGGGAGAAAGTAGACCAGGCCGTGAAAACCTATGAGGAGCATGGCATAAAAGCCCACGGGTTCATGTGCAATGTAACGGATCAGCAGCAGGTATGAAAAGAGGTAAGCACCATAGAGCGGGAAATTGGGCCGATTGATATACTCGTGAACAACGCCGGCATCATCAAGCGCACACCACTGGTGGACATGGAACTCGAGGACTGGCAGGAAGTGATAGACGTGGACCTGACTTCCCCTTTCATTGTGTCGCAGGCAGTGGTGAAGGGGATGATGGAGCGCAGGCAGGGCAAGATCATCAATGTGTGCTCTATGATGAGTGAATTGGGTCGCCAGAATGTGGGTGCCTATGCGGCGGCCAAAGGCGGCCTGAAGATGCTGACAAAGAACATGGCGACGGAGTGGGCAAAGTTCAACATTCAGGTGAACGGCATCGGCCCGGGCTATTTTGCCACCAGCCAGACAGCGCCTTTACGAGTGGAGGGAAATGCCTTCAACGAGTTCATCATCAACAGGACACCAGCAGGCAAATGGGGCGACCCGGATGAGTTGGGCGGTGCCACTGTGTTTCTGGCATCAAGAGCCAGTGATTTTGTAAACGGGCAGATACTGTATGTGGACGGCGGCATACTGGCCACTATCGGAAAGCCGCATGGAGAGGGCTAGGAGCTAACTGCTGCTGCTCCGGAGCACGAAGAGTAAAGCCTTAGCCTTAGCCGGCCGCGGGAAAATACCAAAGATAATCACCTTTCAAGAAGCGCCGCAGCAGGATTTAGGGCGTGTTTAAAGTTTAGATTCTATAAAACAGGTTTAACAATGAGAGTAGCTTTACAAACAGAAAACGAGGTAGGAGTAGCAGGCAGCATAACAAAAAGTGAGGCAGAGAAAAATCTATGGAAACTGTTCCAGTCCGGAGATGAGGATGCCTTTGCTACGATTTACAAAAACTACGTGCAGGTAATCTACAACTACTCCAGAAAATTCTCTGATGACGAGGAACTGATCGAGGACTGTATCCACGGCCTGTTTCTGGATATGTGGAAGAACAGGGCGAACTTGTCCCTGCCTGCCTCTATCAGGTACTACCTGTATGCCTGTATCAAAAGGAGGATTTACAAAGAGGTGCTGAAAAGAAAAGACATCCTGTTTGACGACTACTCGAATCTTAAAGCGGCTCTAAAGGAAACCAACGCCTCCATAGAAGACCAACTCATCAGCAGACAGGGAAAAGCAGAACAGAAGGCCTGCCTGAAGCAGGGACTGCGGCAGTTGTCTGCAAACCAGCGGAAAGCTATCCTCCTGAAGTTTTACAAGAACCTCTCTTTCCAGGAGATATCCGGCGTGATGAACATGAGCACCGACAATATCTATAAATTGGTTAGCAGAGGATTGTCGGCGCTTAAAAAGAACGTAAAGAATTTAAATATTTCTTACTAACTGATGTTATGTAGCACCACGTTGCTGCGGTTTGAATCCCGGCGGTACGAACTGTTGCTAGCCAAAAGTACCAGCACCCTTAACTCCAGCGGAGCGGCCTGTGAATCTACTTCATACAGGCTGCCCCGCTGGATTGAATGTATATAAGTTTACTTCTATTGACAGGCCGCTCCCTTGGGCCTGCTTGCGGAAAACAGCAGTAACCAAACTGTTTAAAACGACAGCTATCCCTTCCTTTTAAGCTGCTTCAGCGCCTGCTTTCTCAATTTTATCCTTTGTTTGTAAATTATCCGGGCAAAAATGTCCAAATTGTACCAAAGGAACCTCTTTGGTTATAAGAAACACGAACGTATGAGGAAAGCTGGAGATGAATAGTCTTAAATACAAACAATACTCTTCAGAAGAGTTTGCAGATGATAAAGATTTCTGGCTTTGGGTGCTTGAAGAAGACGCGAACCAGGAGGCTTTCTGGATGCAGTTTATAGCCGACAACCCTGACAAAGCGAAAGAAATAGAGCAGGCGAGGGCCCTGGTGCTGCAGGTAAATGCGGATAAGTACAAACTCGAGGATAAAAAGGTGAACACACTTTGGGAGAAAATCCAAAAGTCGAAAGAGGAGTCCGATGCAAAGGATAACGCTGAACTTTTAAAGGAACATAACAGAAGACAGCTATTTAAAGAACTAAGAAAGCCTGCAACAAAATATAGCACTGGTAGCTGAAAATCGAATGGCAAATCCTCCTGAGCAAAGTATAAGCCTTCTGATAAATGATAATTAGATTGCCATTTCTATTTTTTGAAAAAAGATGTAAGAAGATGAAGAGACTAAGCCACTTGTTCCTAATGTTGCTCTGGTTGAGCGTGCCAGCGTTCGCCCAGCAACCGAAAGCGCATACCTCTTTTAAACCAGGCGAAATCTGGACGGATACAGATGGTAAGCACATCAACGCGCATGGAGGCGGCGTTCTGTTCCATGATGGCAAGTACTATTGGTTCGGGGAACACAAGATAGAGGGCAGAAACGGGAACAAGGCCATGGTGGGCGTTAGCTGCTATTCCTCCTCAGACCTTTATAACTGGAAAAACGAAGGCATTGCGCTTCCTGTTGCCGCAGAGGGAAGCGGTTCTGACATAGAGAAAGGGGCTGTGATTGAGCGCCCCAAGGTGATTTACAACGAGAAGACAGGCAAGTTTGTGATGTGGTTTCACCTGGAGTTAAAAGGGCAGGGATATGCCGCCGCCCGCACCGCCGTTGCTACCGCAGACAAAGTAACAGGACCTTATACCTTTTTGAAAAGTTTGCGCCCGCATCCAGGGGTGTGGCCTGAAAACGCTACTGAGTCGCATAAAACAGAACCTATCACAGTTACTGAAAACGATCCGGAGTGGGAGCAGAAAGTAGCAGCAGGCGCATTTCTGCAAAGAGATTTTGAGGGCGGACAAATGTCCCGCGATATGACACTTTTTGTGGATGATGATGGTACCGCCTACCACATTACCTCTTCTGAAGAAAACAGGACACTTCATATCAGTAAGCTGACAGATGATTATGTAGACTTTACAGATGAATACGTCCGGGTATTTCCTGGAGGGAGAAATGAAGCTCCCGCCATTCTCAAGAAAGATGGCAAGTACTATATGATAACGTCGGGTTTGACAGGGTGGGCACCCAACCCGGCACGTTCGGCGGTGAGTGACCATATGATGAAAGGATGGAAGCAACTTGGAAACCCTGTTCGGGGAACCGAGGAACAAAAGAGTACGACCTTTGAGTCGCAGAGCACATTCATACTCCCGGTTCAGGGGAAAAAAGACACTTTTATTTTCATGGCTGACAGGTGGCGCCCGAAAAACCCCATAGATGGCCGTTACATCTGGTTGCCTCTGACCTTTGAAGAGGGTAAGCCGGTTTTGAAATGGCAGGATGAGTGGACGCTGAAAGATGCTGCCGAAAAGAAGAACTAAAGAATTAAGCAGGAATAAAGAGCTGAACGCTCAGCCTATACTTTACAAGCAGATACCGCAAATCTGATGAAACAGGCTGTGCCATCCCTATAACAGAAGCAGATGAATATGAGATATAGTATTTTAACAAAAAGGCATCGCTATCAGAATACAACAGATTACATAAAAAGATGCTTGTTTTCTGGAGTAGTATCGTGTTTACTCTTATCAAGTTGCGGACAGCAAATAACAAGCAGTGCGAGTAGTGGAACTGAGGAAAAGGCTCCGGAGGAAGCGTATAGCGCGTATTTATTTACATACTTCACTGGCAACAACAAAGACGAAGAAGCGATTCGGTTTGCCCTGAGCAACGACGGGTATAACTACAGAGCACTGAATAACAACAAGCCAGTCATCAATTCAGCAGATATCAGCTCTACCGGAGGCGTGCGTGACCCGCACATTTTGCGCGGCGCTGATGGGAAAACATTCTACATGGTGGTGACCGATATGGTGTCGGCTAACGGCTGGAGTTCTAACAGGGCTATGGTGCTGCTGAAATCCACTGACCTGGTGAACTGGACTTCCAGTGTGGTGAACATCCAACAGCAGTTTTCGGGCCAGGAAGACCTGCTCCGGGTATGGGCACCGCAAACCATTTATGACCCTGAGGCCGGAAAGTATATGATTTACTTTTCGATGAAGCATGGCGAGGATCCGGACAAAATCTATTATGCCTATGCCAACAAGGACTTCACCGCCCTGGAGACCACGCCGAAACAACTCTTCTTTAGCCCAACCAATGGCGCTGCCATTGATGGCGACATCATACACAAGGATGGGAAATATCACTTGTTCTTTAAAACAGAAGGAGAGGGTTCTGGTATAAAGATCGCCACTTCCGATAAGCTGACAGAGGGATACGTACTGCAGGACAAGTATGTGCAGCAGACGAAAGACCCGGTAGAAGGCTCAGGTGTTTTTAAACTGAACAACAGCGACGACTACATCCTGATGTATGATGTGTATACCAAAGGCAAATACCAGTTTACGAAAAGCAGAGATCTGCAAAATTTTACCATCATAGATCAGGAGGTAAGCATGAATTTCCACCCACGCCACGGCACTGTTTTGCCTGTTACGGCAGAGGAAGCGGCAAGGCTAATGGGCAAGTGGGGAACGGCGGATGATGTTATCGGATCTGCCAGGGCAAGCGGACTGAAAAAGATAAATATCACTTTAGACACGGCCGCGAAGCAGCTCTACCTGCCTGTAAAACCGGGCGTCAACCTCAGCGCTTTTGACCCTGAGTTCACTGCCTTTCCCGGTGTAACCATTGCGCCCCAGTCTGCACAGGATTTTACCTCCGGCCCGGTAACCTATACGGTGAATGTAAAGGGACAGGAGCCACATACCTACCAGGTAACTGCAAGAGAAGACCATAACCCGGTACTGGAAGGCTTTTATGCGGACCCGGATGTGCTGTATTCTGAAAAAACAGGAAAATTCTATATCTACCCGACAAGCGACGGCTTTACCGGTTGGTCTGGCACATACTTTAAAACCTTTTCTTCCGATAATTTAGTTGACTGGAAGGATGAAGGCGTGATACTGGACCTGCACAAGGACGTGAGCTGGGCAGACAGGAACGCCTGGGCACCCTGCATCATAGAGAAGAAAACCGGGGACCAGTACAAGTATTTCTACTACTTCACAGCCGCCCAGAAAATTGGTGTTGCCGTGGCAGACAATCCCACCGGTCCGTTTGTGGATTCAGGGAAACCACTAATTGACGCCTTTCCGGAAGGTGTGACCGGTGGGCAGCAAATTGACCCGGAGGTGTTTGCAGATCCGAAAACAGGAAAGAACTACCTGTACTGGGGCAACGGCTATATGGCCGGTGCCGAGCTGAATGAGGATATGGTTTCCATTAAACCAGGCACCACCAAAGTCATGACGCCAGATGCCACTTTCAGGGAGGGTGCCACCGTTTCTTACAGGAACGGCACGTATTATTTTTTGTGGTCTGAGGACGATACGCGAAGCGAAAATTACCGGGTGCGCTATGGTACGTCTAGTACTCCTATGGGGAAAATAATCGTTCCGGAGAATAACCTGGTCATCGCCAAGGACAAAGAGGCCGGTATTTACGGGACAGGCCATAATTCCATTTTACAGATGCCTGGCAAGGATGAGTGGTATATTGTCTATCACCGTTTTAATTATCCGAAGGGAATCACCATGGGGGATGCTGCCGGGTACAACCGAGAAGTCAGTATTGATAAACTGGAGTTTAACACTGACGGCAGTATCAGGCAAGTGACACCGACTCATCAGGGGGTGAAGGCAGTGGACCTGAAAGGCAATGGTGGCAATAGACTTTAGAATGTATTGTACGAGGGGTGGTTTTTCTAGAGGCTGATGCCTCTTCTGGTGCCATTCTTAAAACTTAGAAGCAATAGGACGATAAAATGTCTGCAGGGTTGTCCAAACAGCGGGAGGCGGATCTCTTATAGAAATAGAAAGGGTGGGATCCTGTGGTTTGAAAGCACAGTAGGAGGCTTTGACTTCCGGCAAATTTATTAAAACCAGAAAACACCACGCTCCGGTAACGCGAAGCGTTCCGGAACAGCAACTAAGGTAAGTCTTTGGACCTAATTACATGACGTATAAGAACCTTTCTAAGGTATGGAGGCATGCTATTATTGCCGTCTTTGCCCTTTTACTCGCCACCTCCTGCACAACAACCCGCTTGTCTGAACCTACCACTTCAACTGTGGCAGATGGTTGGGCCAATAACTCCGTGAATGTAGTGGTGTTTCGCAAGAATTCACTCGTTACTTTTCAGGATACGCAGTACACCGCCTGGTATGATGCAGACCGTTCGGTGATGCTGGCCAAAAGGAAAAACGGAACTGATGCTTGGGAAATACGCAAGACAGATTTCAAGGGAAATGCAGCAGATGCTCACAATACCATCAGTATCATGGTGGATGGCAAAGGCTACCTGCACCTCTCCTGGGACCACCACAATAACAAACTGAACTATGCCCGCAGCGTGAGCCCCGGCGCCCTGCAGATGACAGACAAAATGCCCATGACGGGCCAGAACGAGCAGGTCGTTTCTTACCCGGAGTTTTACCGGCTGCAGAACGGCAACCTCCTGTTCTTTTACCGCGACGGAGGCTCCGGGCAGGGCAACATGGTTATCAACAGCTACGATACCAGCACCCGCCAATGGACGCAGCTGCACAGCAACCTGATTGACGGCGAAGGGCAGCGGAACGCTTACTGGCAGTCCTATATAGATGAGCAGGGCACTATCCATGTGTCGTGGGTATGGCGCGAGAGCCCCGATGTGGCCAGTAACCACGACCTGGGCTATGCCCGCTCCACCGACGGGGGCATAACCTGGGAGAAATCTACCGGAGATAAGTATACGCTGCCCATCACAGAAGCCACTGGAGAACAGGCATGGGCAATTCCGCAGAACAGTGAGCTGATCAACCAGACATCGATGGGGGCCGATGCCAAAGGCAATCCCTTTATTGCTACTTACTGGAGAGAGGCAGGTTCCGATATTCCGCAGTACCACCTGGTGTACCACAACGGCAGCGCCTGGGACGCACTCCAACTGGACTTCCGCAAAACACCCTTCAGCCTGAGCGGCGTGGGAACCAAGCGCATACCTATTGCAAGGCCACAGGTAATGGTAAAAAATACCGGAGAAGATGCCTCTGTCTTAATGCTTTTCCGGGATGAGGAAAGAGGCAACAAAGCTTCTGCAGTGGTTATCGACAAGCTATCAGACCGCAAGTGGAACATCGTGGACCTGACGCAGGAGTCACTCGGATCCTGGGAACCCACGTATGACACGGAGCTCTGGAAAGCAAAAGGTATTCTCAACCTGTTCGTGCAGAAAGTGGAGCAGGTAGATGGCGAAGGCCAGGCCAGCATACCGCCGCAACCGATACAGATAGTAGAGTGGAAACCGGCTTTCTGAGAAAGGCCATTTACACTGAAGCGCTGTTATCAACAGATATGAAAATAAGAAACGCAGTATTATACTTAAATATGAAGACTAATTCGTCTGTTTATTTTACGCTATTGATGGTGTTGCTCATGTCATGTGCCACCTCCACAGCCACGAAGACTAGGAATCCGCTGCTGCCCGAATCAAAAGAAGAGGTCGCCAGTGTCATCCACAAGGTTAATACATACTGGCAGGAAACGAACCCGGAGCACGGGTGGGCTTTCTGGGACGTTGCCGCCTACCACACCGGCAACATGGAAGCTTATAAGGTAACGCAGAACGAGCAGTACAGGCAGTACTCTGAAGCGTGGGCCAATAAAAACCAGTGGATGGGGGCCAAGTCTACTGATAAAGCGAACTGGAAATACTCTTACGGCGAGAAAGATGACTACGTAATGTTCGGAGACTGGCAGATTGCCTTCCAAACCTACATCGACTTATACAACCTGGATGAGCAGAAGGACCCTCAGAAGATTGCCCGTGCCCGGGAGGTGATGGAGTACCAGATGAGCACCCCGAACAGCGACTACTGGTGGTGGGCTGATGGCCTGTACATGGTGATGCCTGTGATGACGAAACTCTACAAGGTAACCGGAAACGAGCAGTACCTGGAAAAGCTTTACGAGTACTACAGCTATGCCGACTCTGTGATGTATGACCCGGAGGAACAGCTCTATTACCGCGACGCAAAATATATTTACCCGAAACACAAAAGTGCAAACGGCAAAAAAGACTTCTGGGCCCGTGGCGACGGCTGGGTGTTTGCGGGCCTGGCCAAAGTGCTGCAGGACCTGCCAGAGAACGCCCCACACCGGGACTTTTATGTGAGCAGGTATAAAGACATGGCTGAGGCTATCGTGAAGTCGCAGCAGCCGGAAGGCTACTGGACGCGCAGCATTCTGGACCCGGAACACGCTCCAGGGCCTGAAACCAGCGGAACCGCTTTCTTTACCTACGGACTGCTTTGGGGCATCAATAACGGCTACCTGAATGAGGAAGAGTATTTGCCGGCTGCTGCCAAAGGGTATAACTATTTAACCACAGTGGCTTTGCAGCCGAATGGCAAGATAGGCTATGTGCAGCCGATAGGGGAGAGGGCTATTCCGGGGCAGGTAGTGGATGTAAACTCTACCACCGGTTTCGGAGTGGGAGCCGTGCTGCTGGCTGCCTCTGAGATGTACCGCTACGTGGACAAAACAGTAACGCGGTAAATCCCCATCTGTTTCAAAAGAAACTGCTTCCTTAGATAGGCACTTTGTTGCTTTCTGGGGCCAGCATAGATTTTAAAATTTTTCATACATGTACACATTGAGGAGCCTGACCAGATGTCAGGCTTTTCTTTTTCCGGATAGTAGTTGATGAGTTCCTGTTGTTCCATCAGGAAGTGACTGAGACACTGCTATATTCATATCGACAGGTGCTACAACTTTGCTATATTTTTTTAATGAAAATAGTTGGGTGAGTGTGTCCAATTTAACTGGAGAGCTCTCTCTGTAATGATAAGAGTTGATCGCAACAGTGGGAATAAGCAAGAATTTAAAAAGCCTGGTCTGGAGAGACATTCCGACGCAATTAGATAAAAAAACCTGCTACACAATTTGCTCACTTGTAGAAGCAGCATACCAGGCTGGTGCTGCCATAGCATATGCTAAAGAACAGCTGCTATGCACACAGCATGTAAGGAGGGAGAAAGCAATAACCTGAATTTTACCTGATGAACTTTATAAACCAATAATTTCCAAATTAAAAATAATGATGTATGCAACATTACTTACTTAAAGAGATAAGATTCATCCTGATTCTCCCTCTTTTCCTGTTATCAATGGCCGGGGCATTGGCTCAGGGTATCACGGTACAAGGCAGGGTGACGGATGATAGCGGGGCGGCCTTACCAGGTGTTACTGTCTTGCTAAAAGGTACCTCCACAGCTGCTCCTACTAATGCAGAAGGCAGATACTCCATTGATGTGCCTACAGGCGAAGGCACACTGGTTTTCTCCTACATTGGTTTCGAACCAAAGGAAGAGCCGATTAATAACAGAACAACAATTGATGTGCAACTGGGTGCCGATGCCCAGGCCCTGGAAGAAGTGGTGGTGGTGGGTTACGGTACGCAGAAGCGCTCTGATATTACCGGCTCTGTAGCATCTGTTCCAAAGGACAGGCTTTCAAACCTGCCTGTTACGGACATAACGCAGGCCATACAGGGCACAACAGCAGGACTCAATATCACACAGGGTTCTTCCGTGCCAGGTAGCTCCGGAGGTATAAGCATACGGGGTGTAAACTCCATCAGTGCCAACACCTCTCCTTTTATCGTATTGGATGGCGCTCCCTTCTTTGGTCAAATCAATGACGTAAATCCGAATGATATTGAGTCTATTGAAATCCTGAAGGATGCCTCTGCGGTAGCTATTTATGGAACAAGAGGTTCCAACGGTGTGATTCTGATTACGACGAAAAGAGGTAAGACCGGGCAGCCCAGAATCAGCTACAATGGTTACTACGGAGTAGAAGGTTTGGCTAATAAGTTAGAGCCAATGTCTCCGGAGGCCTATGTGCAGAAATACGAAGATTATATGATAGCGCAGGGACTTGCGCAAACACAGATATTGCCGAATACTTACGAAGTAGATAACTATAACGCCGGCCTTACGACCGACTGGCTGGATGCGGCTTCACAAACAGGCAAGATTACAGAGCACAACCTGAGTATATCTGGTGGTACCGACAAGGTACAGTATTACCTTACAGGTGGTTACCTGAACCAGGATGGTGTTGTGAAAGGATATGAGTTCCAGCGGGCAAGCATTCGTTCTAATCTGGATGCTACGCTTACAAACTACCTGAAAGCGGGTACTTCGTTATACTTTGCAGATCATAACTCTGACGGTGGCCGGGCTAATTTGCTGTTTGCTACTGCTATGAGCCCTTATGGACAAGTATATGACGAGGCAGGCAACTATGAGATCTTTCCGATGAATCCGGAGTTACTGTTTGAGAATCCGCTGCTAGGCCTGACAACCGATAGAGTGGACAGACGCAAATTCATAACAGGTACGGCTTATACAGAACTAACGCCTGGTTTCGCAGAAGGCCTGAAGTACCGTCTGAATGCTTCCTACACCTATGAAATCGGCAGACAGTCCGGCTACACAGGGCGAGCAGCCAACAACAGGGTAGGTGGTGCTTATGCCAATAACAATGAGACCAACAATTGGGTGCTTGAGAATATACTGACTTACACGAAAGACTTTGGCAGGCATCATATAGACATTACCGGGCTTTACAGTGCGCAGGAAACAGATTATTTCCAGTCTGGTGCTGATGCTAATACCTTCGTCAATGATCAGTTATCCTTCTATAACCTTGGGGCAGCTGAAAACAGAACCTCTTCTTCTTATGGCGACAGGACATCGCTGCTCTCTCAGATGGGAAGAGTGAACTACTCCTATGACAGCCGTTACTTGTTAACATTAACTGCCCGGAGAGACGGGTACTCAGCTTTTGGAGCAAACACAGATAAGTACGGGCTTTTCCCGTCTATGGCCTTAGGCTGGAATATTGCCAACGAGAGCTTTATGCAGGGTACCGAAGCTGTAAACGAACTTAAACTAAGATTTTCTTACGGTCAGTCAGGTAACCAGGCCATTGGCGTGAACCAGACAGCTACGCTGTACAACCCGGTTCGCTTTCCGTTTGGTGGAGCAAGCACCATTGGTGTGCTGGCCGGAAGGCTCGGAAATGCTGATTTGAACTGGGAGACGACTACTTCGGCAAACTTAGGTCTGGATTATGGATTTCTGGGGAACAGAATCAGAGGTACTGTGGAGGTATACAATTCAAGAACAAATGATCTGCTGCTTAGCAGGAACATTCCAAACGTTACGGGCTACTCCAGTGTCTTCTACAACCTGGGTGAAGTAAGGAACAGAGGAATTGAGTTTGCTGTAAGCACCGTGAACGTAGAGGCTGGTAAATTCAGATGGGAAACTGACTTGAACTTTACACGCAACATAAACGAAATTGTTGACTTGTACGGCGATGGAGAAGATGATATTAACAACCAGTGGTTTATAGGCAGATCATTGGGAGCCGTGTTTTCTTATAACTGGTTAGGTGTATGGCAGGAAGGAGATGACATTCCGGAATCTTTCAATGCTGTACCAGGTGACCTGAGATTTGAAGATATTGACGGCGACGGCAGAATTACCGGTGACGACAGGGTGTATCTGGGGTCTACGCTACCGAAGTGGTATGGAGGTCTCACCAACACGTTCCATTACAGTAACTTCCACCTGAGCGTTTTCGTGCAGACTTCACAGGGATCGATGAAAGGCAACCCGGACATCTACTACGGTGATGAAGCCGGCAGAAGAAACATTCCGGCTGCGGTTGGCTACTGGACCCCTGAAAACAGGAGCACCGAGTTTCCGTCACTGAGTTACAGAAACCCGCATGGCTATAATTTCGCCAGGGATAACAGCTATGTAAGAATCAAAGACGTGCGCTTTAGCTATACCGTGCCGCAGGATTTCCTAGATAAGTATGGCATCAGTGGCCTTACAGTATACACCGCCGGCAGAAACCTACTCACTTTCACGGACTGGGTAGGATGGGATCCGGAAAGCAACCAGTCTTCCAGAGGTTCAGGAAACTGGGCAAATAATTATCCTGTTGTCAGGACCGTTTCTTTCGGACTTAACCTGACACTTTAGTAAAACATTAACTTTTCGATAAAAATGAGAAAATACATAAAGATATTTGTTTGCGCCTGTGTTGGTTTGCCGGCCATCACAGCATGCGATGATTCTTTCCTGGATGAAGAAGTACTAAGTTCCTATTCGCCAACAACGTTACGGGACTTACCAGGTTTAGAAGCATCTCTGATAGGCCTTTATAACCACAACAGTACGTTTTACTCCGTAAGCGGGCAGCAGGGGTGGCCGTCAGTCTGGCAGGTAGGAACTGATGTGGCGTGGCCAATCCAACCGCAGGGCGTTGAAGTCCCATACTACGACTATAACACGTTGACACCCTTGGATGGCGCCGCTGATATTACCTGGAACTGGAGCTATACCATGATCAACAACGCAAACGTTATAATCCAGAACGTTGAGAGCCCTGATCTTACAGGTGTACCAGATACTGAAAAAGACAGAATTAATGCAGAAGCGCGTTTCTTCAGAGGACTTGCCTACAACACCTTAGCTACTGCTTTTGGTGGCGTGCCGCTGGTGACAGAGCCACTAACTGCTCCTAAAACAGACTTTGTGCGTGCCCCGCTGGAGGATGTGAACAACCAGATTTTGACGGATCTGCAATTTGCAGCAGAGAATTTGCCGGATATAAATGATATTCCGGCAGCCAGGCAGGCCAGGGCCAACAAGTATATGGCAAACCAGCTACTGGCAGAGGTCTACCTTAGAATTGGAGAGCCTGCCCAAGCCGAAGAGCAGGCAAACATTGTCATTAACAGCGGCGCGTTCAGTTTGGTAACAGAACGTTACGGTGTAATGGCAAATCAACCAGGTGACCCCTTCTCAGATATGTTTAAATTTGGTAACCAGCGCAGAAGGCAGGGGAACACGGAGGCCATCTGGGTGATGGAGGCTGAAAACCCAAGAGACGTACCAGGCGGTATGACAGGGGCCCCGCAGCAGCGCCGCAATTGGCAGGCTTCTTACCACAGCAGGCCAGGTCTGATTCCGGCTGATTCGCTCGGTGGAAGAGGAATTGCCAGGTTAAGGTTGAACAACTGGGTGCTCTACAATCTGTATGATGAAGGAGACATGCGCAACTCGCAGCATAATATCCGCAGAGATTACTGGTACAATGATCCAGATCCTAAATATAGCGATATCTATAAAACAAAAGTACCTTATGAAACAGCGGATACCCTTTTCATCATAAATCCTTATACTACCAAATGGGGCCATTTTGATCCGCAGGATGTATTCGGGTTTGGCATGTGGAAAGACTTTATCCTGATGCGCCTGGGCGAAACGTACCTGCTCCGTGCAGAGGCGCAGTTCATGCAAGGTAAGCTGGCTGAAGCTGCTGAGTCTATCAACATGCTGAGGGAAAGGGCTGATGCGCCGCTTGTTTCTGCCGCGGATATTAATCTGGATTTCATACTGGATGAGAGAGCAAGAGAGCTGATAGGGGAGGAAAACCGCCGCTTCACGCTGATGCGCACGGGTACCTTAGTGGAGAGAGCAAACAGGTTGAACACCAGCATCCCTGGCTTGCCAGAAAACAGGCAAATCACCGGGCTGTCAGAAATGCACTTGCTGATGCCTATTCCGCAGAATGAAATTGACCTGAACAAGGATGCTGTGCTGGATCAAAATCCAGGTTACTAAGCACCGCATGTTTCAGCACAGATGAGAATTCTAGTCTGATATTTTTGAAAGCAAGGCCTCTGAGATATATTGGAGGCCTTGCTTTTACTTTTATAAATTAGATGCCAATTGATACTTTACCCTATGACGATGTTCTCTGAAAAAAAAGCAAAAACACTTCCTGCACTTTTAATGATACTGCTGTGCCTGTTAAGCAATGTTGCAAACACTGCTCTTGCACAGAAGAAGAAAACAGCTTCTGCCAACGACAGGGTCGTATGGCTGCAGTACATGGACAAAGTGGCCAGGCCGGTTATGGCTAACCTGGCTGCGGACCAGCTGAAAGAGAAAATGCCCGTGGCCCTGTCTGAGAAAATTGACAACAAGGCGTCGCGGGAGAAGGTGGCTTACCTGGAGGCTTTTGGTAGGGTCATGAGTGGCATTGGACCATGGCTGAACCTCGAAGGCGGCTCGAAAGAAGAGGTGGCCTTGCGGAACCAGTACCGGCAATGGGCTTTGAAAGCAGTGGCCAATGCGGTGAACCCCGCTGCGAAAGATTACATGGAGTGGAACGGGGGACAGCCCCTGGTGGATGCTTCTTTCCTGGCCCTGGGCCTGATAAAGTGCCCCTGGTTGTGGGAAAACCTGGATAGCAAAGTGCAGGATCAGGTGATTACAGCTTTCAAAGCGACACGAAACACTGTTCCGGTGTACAGCAACTGGATCCTGTTTTCAGGCATGATAGAGGCCTTCTTCGCAAACTACGGTATAGAGTATGATGTCGTACGGGTTGAATTCGGAATCAGGGAATTTTCAGAGCACTGGTACGTGGGCGATGGCATGTATTCGGATGGAAATGATTTTGCGCTGGATTACTATAACAGCTATGTCATTCAGCCCTATCTGGCTACGATACTGGAAGTAGCGGGAAAACAGAACAACAGGTATGCCCGGTACACCCCGACATTTGACAAGATCAGCAAGCGATACGCTGAGATACAGGAACGATATATCAACACAGATGGCTCTTTCCCTGTAATCGGCCGATCCATTGCCTACCGTGGCGGGGCGTTTCATCATCTGGCAGACATGTCGATGCGGAAGCAATTGCCGGAGTCTCTTAACCCCGGACAGGTAAGGAGTGCTTTAACTGCAGTTAACAGGAAAACACTGGATGCGCCTTCTGCCTTTACAAAGGATGGCTGGCTTAATATCGGCTTGTATGGCTACCAACCTGATGCGGCAGACTTTTATATCACCACCGGAAGCCTGTACCTCTGCTCTGCTATTTTTCTGCCACTCGGCTTGCCAGAAACAGACCCCTTCTGGTCAGCGCCGGCAGCTCCATGGACAGCCGTGAAGGCCTGGACAGGTCAGGATTTTCCTGCAGACCATGCATTGCATTAGAGGCTGCATTTATATCAATATCAGCTGGTTCATGTGCATTGCGCTTTACCTGACTGCAGAATCCCCTCCTGGGGGTTGGGGCCCTCTTGGGAGGGGCAGGGGTGGGTTCTATAGAACAGCTTCGTGCGCAGTATTAGTTTATAATTGTATCAAGCCTGTGTAGGCCCATAAAAAAGCCCATACTGAAACATCTCAGTATGGGCTTTTTTATGGGGTAAAAGTGAAGCTAAGCTATAGCTTTTTCATTCTGATTCTGAACTGGCGCGTCCTTTCAATCTTCATTAAGCTACTGTACTACCTTAAACGTGCCTTGCATCACATAAAAGTGCCCGGGCACGGTGCAGACAAAGGTATAGTCGCCGGGCTCATCCGGTGCTTCAAAATAAATGGCATCTGTTTCGCCAGGCTGCAGCAACTTTGTATGGTACAACAACTTATCTGTCTGCGGAATGTAGTTTTTTTCCTGTCCTTCCAGCCCCAGTTTCATCGCCATTTCACCTACCTCTATGGCAGTGCCTGGCAACACCAATACAAAATTGTGCAGCATGTCGTCGTTGTTATGGAAAACCACTTTTACCTTGCTGCCCGCTTTTACCCGTATCTGCGAAGGGTCAAATTTAAGCCCGGGTTTGGTGCCCACGTTGATGGTAATATCAGACTCTTTCGTCCAGGAAGCAGGCCTTTTGGTAACGCGCTTGGCCATTGTGCCGGCAGCAGGTTTTGCGGCTGCAGCGGATTTTGTGGCCGCTGGTTTGGCAGAGGAGGCCATAGCAGCATGATTACTGTGGTCAGGCGCTGCAATAGCAAGCTTTTCTCCATCCGGAAACTGGTTGAGCGTATAGTAGCCTACGTGGTGCAGCAAGGGTTTGCCGTCTGCTCCACGCACACCTTCTGCGGTAATCTCGTGGATATAGCCTTCGCGCAAGCCATCTACCACCAGGCGGGCCTTTAATCCATCTTCCGATACTACCACGCCACGCACAGTGCATTTTTTATTGTTGATAACTGGGCTGCCGTATTCGGCCTGGTACTTATAGTTGAAACCTGTAATCTGATAAACAGAAGGATCTGCTGCTACTGTTCTGTTAACAGGAAGTGTAAACTCTATCTCAAAACCATCCGGCATAGCACGCACGGTCTTCATCTCGAAAGGTGTTCTGCCGGTCCAGACAAGGCGCTGCAGGCCGAACAGTTCTTTACCGGTAGAGGACCAGCCGCGGCTGGTCATGCCGCTGAACATGGCGCCGTCGCTGCCCCATATCAAACGGAGTATACCCGAGGAGAAGCCTTCCCTGAAAGGAAACACAACACCCTGGTACTGCCCCTTTACCTTTTCCAGTGCCACCCGCATAATCTTGCTCTGCCCCTGGTCTCCAACAAAGAACTGGTTACTGAAAGGGCCGAATTTTCCGTTGGTATTGTCGTTCAGGATGCCGGAGGTAGAAATGCCCAGGATGCCGTGCGGTAACCAGACAGCAGGTGGCTTCAGAGCCTCCACACGTTTCGCCACATCATAGAGAGGCTCTCCGGTATCTGGTATGTCCTGTGGTTTGATGTTGAGAGGTGAGTCTGGCAGGTCCGTCCAGCGAAGGCTTTCCGCATTGCCCAGAAAGTCACCTTTTTCGATGTGCGAGATACGGCCGGAACCAACCCAGTCACCCTGGTTCTCAGTGTAGAAAACATCCCCGGCTTCATTAAACCCAAACCCGGAAGGCGAACGCAGTCCGGCAGCAACAGGCGTCATTTGCCCGTCGGGGGTAATTTCCAGCATCCAGCCGCGCCACGGGGCCAGGCTGACACCATGCCCGAGGCTATTGCTCCAGCCCAGGTTCAGGGTTACCAGCATGTTTCCGTTTGGCATAAACAGGGGGCCATAGGAATATTCGTGGTAGTTGCCCGACAGCGGCCAGGAGAATACTTTGTCGTAGGCGTCAGCCTCTCCGTCGCCATTCATGTCGCGGAGGCGGGTAATTTCGCTGCGCTGCGTTACGTAGATGTCGCCGTCTTTGTAGGCCAGCCCCAACGGCTCATGCAGCCCGTAAGCAAAACGCCTGTAAGTAGGCTTGATATTTCCTGAAACATTCGGATTAGAGATAATCCATACTTCTCCTCGCCGGGTGCAGGCTGCGATGCTGCCATCCGGTAATGTGGCCAGGCCCCCGACTTCCAGTATCACCCCTTCCGGTATCGGCAGCGAAATCAATTTATAAAAATCGTCTTCCACTTCCGGAATAGCATCGTCAGATGCCGCCTGTGTGCTTCCTTCTTCGGCATTTTCCTGTGCCATGCCTGTTTGCCCGCCCAGGGTAAGCAGGCAGGTTGCAACAAGCGTAGCCTTTGTAAGGTGTGTTATATATGATTTAATTCTCATGATGATGTCTTTCCTTCTGTTGCTCTTAGCCTACCAAACAATGTTATACTGTGCCGTTGCGATGCCTCTTCTAGCTTTTACAGGTAGCAGTAACTCTTTCCTGTTCTCTGCTGTGTTCCGGATAACAGGCCTTGCCCTGCGCGGCAATTCTATCAGGTATTCCTTGTCATTGATAGCGTAAAGCCCGTTAGGCAGTTTTGTAATTTCGCTTCCTTCTGCCACCCTGCACCACAGTTCCTCCTGCTCCTGGCCGGGTACTACTGCCAGAGAATGGGCCAGTTTCCGCCCTCCCTCAATTACTTCAAAAGCCTCTCTTACACTGGCTCCGCCCAAAGCGTATTTAAAGGATGGCCGACCGTTCTTATCCACTTCATAACCGACATAGTTATAAGCAGTATTAGAGTCAGGCCATGCCGTATTTGCATCTGACAGAAAAGCAAGCGTGGGGTTGCCGGCAAGCTCCACCACGCTTCCCATCGGTACGCCCAACTGGGGCTCGCCCCGCTCGTGCCACATCAGGGTGGTTTCCAGAAAATTGCCGCGCCAGAACTGCAGGAAATCACCGGTACCTAAGTCTATGGTATAATTTGCATTTCCGGGTTCTCCTACTGAGATGGTGTGTGTTCTTTTAATTCCTTTATGCTCGATAAAGCTTCTCAGCATCACCGGCTCTTCTTCGGCAAGCACCATAATGGCACCCACCGGATCTGCGGCGCGTAACGGAGTATTCAGTGTTGTATAAGGCACGCCTGAGCCTTCCACAGAAAGTGTGAAGTCGTTGCTCTGGGCATACCAGTATCCGAATTTCTTCAGGTAAGAAAGCTCTACCGGGTGCTCGCCTGCTTCCAGTTGCACCATGGCGGTGGCAGTTCCGTGTTCTCCGTCAATCGCTATTACTCTTTCCCCGCCAATAGCCAGCTCTCCGGCACCATTCGGTCTTTCAGGATAATTATTGTCTTCCGGTATCCAGTCTAACTTCAGGGTGAAGAGGTATTCACCAGTGCGCGGTATCTGGATGATTCCGTTTATTTTCCCGCCGAACTTGTCCCGGGTGCCGGAGCCCTGGTGGGCCAGTGCCCGGATGTCCGTTTCTTTTACAGGCGTCTGCGTATCGAAGGCAGCCACATCATCCACATCCCCCTCAAATGCCTTCAGCGTCAGGCCCGTCAGGGTGACAGGCTCTGTGCCGAATGATTTGTAGCTGATGTTACGGATAGCCACGCGGCCGTGGTCGCCCTGTATCATGAGAGGGCCCAGCGGCTGCTCATCCTGGAAAGCAGCGGCACGCGTTGGACCTGTCACTTCCACGTTCTCATGAATGGTTACTCCGTTATGAATTACCTGTACAAACACGGCATTCTCTGTTTTCTGCCCCTGCGCATTAAAGCGGGGTGCCCTGAAAACAATTTTGTAATGTTGCCACAGGCCGGGCGCCTTGCTGACATTTACGGCAGGAGGGTGACCTTCATAGCCTTTCCTGTCGCCTAGGCGGGTTTCGTCCCAGCGCTCATAGATGGCTCCGCAATCAGCGGCTGTCGGGTTTTGTACACCCCAGCTATCAAACAGCTGCACTTCGTAGCGCCCCTGCAGGTAGACACCCGCGTTCGACCCTTTGTCCATCATAAAGTCAAGCTCCAACTCTATGTCGCCATGCTCCATATTAGTGAAAAGGTTGTCCATGTTCCGGGCTGACGGGTCGTTTACCAGCACGCCGGTGCCTTGCTGTATTTTTCCCCTGCCCGCCTTCCGGAGGTCATAATATATATCCCCTGCCAGTTGCCAGTTGGCTGCTGCAGGCCTGAAGTCTTCCATGTTCTGCAGCGAAACAGTTGTGTTAGGTAATTCTCTTGTCTGTGCCATGCTGGCAAAGCTGGTAAGCATCAGAAAGAAGAGAATCGAAAAAGGTTGGTATCTCATAATCTAATAGAAGCGTTTTTCAAACACATAATTAAAGAAAGTGATTAACTAAAGCAATTAATAGCCGCATCAACAGCCAGGTAATTAGTGAGGGAAGAGGCGAAGATGCATGTTGATGCGTAACGCATTAATTTTTCAAAGATTATGAACAACTATCCTGGAGACATTAAACTATCTGCTCACTACTACAGTCAATAGTGAATATGCTTTACACACCTAATTGTAGTAACTTGAGTAATTAGTCACTTTTTTATGTTGAACATTTTTATTTATAGATAGAGGTCTTATATTTAGATAGATATATTGAGCAAGATAGAGCGGAAAATGTATTAGACTGATGTGAGCTATGGCGATGAAGGCAAAATGATAACTCAATGCTTTTTGATAATCTTAATCCTATGGGTAACGTGATATCAACCCAAATATTTTAATAATGATGGATTTAGAGTCATGGTTGCTGCCCTATGTTTTAATAGCTGAAAGAGCCTACAGAGCCTGATAAAGCAACCTTTTTATGTACACTTACAAGCCCCTGAATATTTATGTACTATCCTAAAATAAGCAGTACTTGTAAAATTCCGAAATACAAGCAGATCCTTCAGGCTATTATCGATGATGTAGAAAAAGGTGTTCTGAAAAAAGACCAGAGATTACCTTCTATCAATGATTTAAGTGCAGAACTTTGGATAGGACGTGATACTGTAGAGCGGGCATATCGGGAGTTAAAGGGGCAGGGAATTATAACCTCGATACAGGGGAAGGGTAACTTCATAGCTGGCACTGGTGCCAAAAGGCTAAAAATACTGTTGGTATTTAACAAGCTAAGTTCTTACAAAAAAATTATCTACTATTCCTTTTTGAAAACACTTGGTGACAAAGCCACGCTGGATCTGCATATTCACCATTATGATGTTCAGGTATTTAAGGATATCATTGAAAAGAATTTGGGCAAGTATAATTACTATGTTATTATGCCTCACTTCTCTTATGATGCCGATCAGAACGAATACAAGCGAATACTTAGAAGTATTCCAGGTGAGGAACTAGTTCTACTGGACAAAGATCTTCCTTCTTTAAATTCCAAGTATCTGGCGGTATACCAGGATTTTGAGAAGGATATTTTCAATGCCCTTCAGTCAGCTTTAGATTTATTGAATAAATATCAAAAGTTAACACTGATATTTCCGGTTGACGGGCAGTATCCAATCGAGATCCTGAATGGATTTCGTTACTTCTGTCTATGTTATAATAAGAATTTTTCTATCCTCAATAACCTTGCTGAAGAAGTGCCGCATACAGGTACAGTTTATATAACCATAGAGGAATCGGATCTCGGGGATTTATTTAAAAAGCTCAAACAGTTGAATTTTACTCCGGGTAAGGAGGTAGGCATTATTTCATTCAATGATACTGCTTTAAAGGAGGTGCTGTCTGTTACGATTATAACCACTGATTTTGAGGCTATGGGGCAGACGGCTGCTAACTTGCTGTTAAACAGGAAGCAAATAAAGGTGAAGAACTCTTTTTACATGATTCGGCGCACTTCATTATAGAACCTGCAGGATAACCGTAGCTCTTGTTTCAGTAGAAGAGCTTATTGTTAGACTGAATCAACTCCAATCAATTTAAGCTGGGTATTACTATGTCATACTTTGTTTATGATACATCGTTTTTGTACACCCTCCGTCTTCCTTACCTTCTAGAGTTGATCCTATGCGCTTCACATTCGCGAGGACATCTGTTCATCGCAGCCTCTCAGGAAGATTAGTGACTGCCCTGTTATGAGTTGAGAAAGCATCTTCAAAAAGTAATATAAGGTTTTGCTTATTTAATATTCCTTAAGTTATAAATACATTAGTTAATAACTAATACCTCAGTGGAACGGCAGATTGCTTTAGTACCTTAAAAGAACTGCATACGGTCAGCACAGATCATGACAGTTAGCTGCCGGGATTACAGTAGATTTAACTGATAAGCAAGTATCAAGAGAGGTTAAGTGTCGCAAGCTATTTAGTTTGTCATGACTAACTCAGTTCTCAAATAAAAATAATTAATATGAATAAACTCTTATTTAATAAGAAGATGTGGGCGCTACTGCCCTCCTTTGTCCTTTTCACCATTGTGTGGGTGCTGGCTCAGGGAAGTCTTAAAGATGAAGATGGCTTTGTGGAAATATTTGATGGCAAAACACTTACGGGTTGGGAGGGCGATCCTGCCTATTGGAGAGCAGAAAACGGCAGCTTAGTAGGAGAGGTTACTCCAGATAAACTACTGAAGAATAATACATTCATTATTTGGCGAGGAGGACAGGCGAAAGATTTTGAGCTAAAAGGGGAGTTTCGTCTTACCGAAAGCGGTAACAGCGGCATTAATTACAGAAGTGAAGAGGTAGATGGTATTCCTTACGCACTTCGGGGATATCAGGCTGACATAGATGGCAGGAACCGCTATACCGGCCAGAACTATGAAGAACGCGGAAGAACAACGTTGGCCTATCGCGGGCAAAAAGTGCTGGTGAATTCGCCAGCGGGAGAAGCAAAGGCAGTAAGAGACAACGTTAAAAACAACGCCTGGACTGCGACTACTGTGACGGAGTCGCTAGGTGCCTCAGATTCATTACAGGCGCTTATCAAAAGTGAAGACTGGAACGATGTCCATTTAATTGTAAATGGCAACAGGTTGCAGCACTATGTTAACGGCATCCTAATGAGCGATGTCACAGACAATGACACTGTGAACCGGAAACTTGCAGGAGTGCTGGGGATACAGGTGCACGTTGGTCCACCAATGAAGGTCGAATACAGGAACCTGCGCATGAAGCAACTGTAGCTTTCGAAGATAATCAGGTTATAGCCGGAACTTGATATAAGAGCAAGACAACAGCAGGAATCGTGTCAATTATTAACCTGTCAAGTTATACTTCACCGTCATTAACCATTCAAGAATTGGCTGACTCAACCTGGAAAAACAAGATTTGCAACCCTGCACAACTGGGAGGCATAGAGACTTCTGTAATGGACAATGGCCCTGGGCGCGGAACCCGTGTTGCCTGGATTAATACCGGAACGGGGCTTCGCTATAAGGTCGTAATAGACCGGGCCATGGATATTGCGGAAGCTTTCTACAACCAGCATAGCCTTGCCTGGCTGAGCCACTTGGGTATTACGCCTCCCGAACCATTTTCTGATAAGGGAATAGACTGGATAAGAACGTTTGGGGGAGGCTTATTGATTACGTGTGGCTTAACGCATGTGGGTGGTCCGGAGGCAGACGCTTATGGTGAGCGCGGCCTGCACGGGCAAATCAGCAACACGCCTGCTGAAATCGAATCGATTATTCAACCTGATCCCATCGCCGGTAAAATGGAGATGAGCATCACAGGCAGAATCAAACAGACCCAGTTGTTTGGGCCGAACCTCGAGTTGAGACGAACAATATCAGGAAGGGTTGGAGAAGCATCCATCCGGATTCATGATGAAGTGCTGAACCGGGGCAATACGCCGGCTCCGCATATGCTGCTGTATCACTTCAACTTTGGTTGGCCATTAGTAGACGAAGGCACGGATATTATCTGGCAGGGAGCATGGGAATCACGGGAGGGTGAGCCAAACAACAAAATCTTCCAGGAGGGAAACAACTTCCGTAAGTGCTCTGCTCCTTTAGAAGAACACACTGGAGGAGGCGAGGAAGCGGCTTTCATTGATGTGACACCTGATAATGCGGGAGTTTGCGTGTGCGGGCTGTACAACGCTCAAATCGGTGTTGCCCTTGCGCTGCGGTTTCAGAAAAAGCAGTTGCCCTGGCTAACAAACTGGCAGCATTGGGGGAGGGGCGAATACGTGACAGGCCTTGAACCTGGCACCAACCCGCCCATAGGACAGGCAAAGGCAAGGGAGCAAAACGAACTCATACACCTGTCACCGGGAGAGAGCAGGACATACGACCTGGAAATTGAAGTGTTCAACAATGAAAAAAGCATTAACGATTTTTTGAAACATAACTTAAGCTAACTGTAATAGAAAAAATGGAAACAGTAGAAAAAGTAAGTTTAGCTGCAAAGGCATTAGAGCAAGGAAAAGGTATTCTTCGTTTGGCCCCCACCTGGGTGCCACGTTCATTTTGTGTGCCGGGGCGAAGAATAAAGCTGCACCCTGACGATTACTATGTATTGGGAGGGGAGCGCGGCGGTATTGATGAACGTTGGCTTTCATCCACCACGCCAGCGAAAAACGGTCCGTTAACCGGAGAAAATGAAGGCTTAAGCGCCATCGTTTTTAATGATGGCGCCAACGAAGAGGAAATACTTTTAAAGGATGCCGTTGATGAACTCAAGGGCGAACTGATTGGCGACCGCTTATGGAACGAGCATGGCAGCTGGCCGATGTACTCCAAGTTCTTCGATAATATGGGTCCCCTGCCGCACCACGTGCATCATAACGACGAACATGCCAAGTTAATTGGGCAGATGGGTAAACCCGAAGCTTACTACTTCCCCCCACAGCTGAATAACCATGGAGGTGATTTCCCCTATACCTTTTTCGGTATCTCGCCGGGCACAACAAAAGGTAAAATCCGCGAGTGCCTGGAAAACTTCTCTAAAGGCGACAACAAAATAACAAACTACTCGCAGGCTTTCCGACTGGAGCCGGGCACAGGCTGGGATGTTCCGCCAGGGCTGCTTCACGCCCCGGGAAGTATGTGTACGTACGAGCCGCAGAAAGCTTCTGATGTTTTTGCGATGTACCAATCCTTAGTAAATGAAGCCATCATACCAGAGGAATTATTATGGAATGGTACTCCAGAGGATAGAGTAGGAGACTTTGACCAGCTGCTGGAGGTGCTCGACTGGGAATTGAACGTGGATCCCTATATGATGGAAAATCGTTTTATGGCTCCCAAGCCTGTAAGACCTGTAGAAGAAATGGAAGCCGAAGGGTACATGGAGACCTGGGTGTGCTATAAATCAGATGCTTTTAGTGCCAAAGAGCTCACTATTTCCCCGGGAGCAACGGTAAAGATAAAAGATAGCGCTGCTTATGGCTTAATCATGATGCAGGGGCATGGTAAAATGGGGGTTTGGGACATAGAGACTCCTGCGCTGATTCGTTACGGGCAGTTAACCAACGACGAGTTCTTTGTGAGTGAGAAAGCTGCCAGAGAGGGTGTTAAAATTGTAAACGCGTCCACGACTGATCCGATTGTGATGCTGAAGCACTTTGGCCCGGGCAATCCTGACCTGGTGCTGTAGCTGATAACCCAAAAATGAAGCTGACTGCTCTTCTTCATCAAAAGAGCAGTCAGCTTATGGTGCTGTATAATAGGCTTACGCAAATGACTGCTGTATTCACCGCTGATCAAATGACCACAGCAAGAGCCGTTTTGTTTAAGTCCCTGCTTTGCGCTTTAAATTGTTTTTTAATCCTGATAAAATTTATTGGCTTATGAACGAGAATAACTATCCAAAACTACACAATGCAACCTGGCCTGGTATCGTAGGAAAAGGTCCTGACTCAGAGCCACCCATCTCTTTTGATTCCATGCTCGAGATGACTGCTGCTGCTGAGGTAGACGGGGTGAAGTTCGATGGTGTTGACGTTGGACTTTTAGAGCCCCATGTTGATATCAATAACATGGATGAAATAAAGAGGCTGGCAGACAAGGTGTCTTCCTTTAACCTGAATATTGGCACGCTGGTAGCGCCCATCTGGGGTGGCCCTGCCATGGGCAGCAAAGAAGAGCGGGCTCAGTTCATCGAACAGGTTCGGAAGTCCTGCATTTTCGGGAGTAAGCTCCGCGAAATGGGTGTCCGTCCGCATGGGGTTATTCGCATTGACTCTGCCAGTACGCCTGAGAATTGGGCCGTTGACCCTGTTAATAACACAAAGCTGATTGCCCAGACTTTCCGCGAAGCCTGCGATGTAGCTGCCGACTATGGTGAGAAGCTTGCGGCAGAGGGTGAAATCTGCTGGGGTGGCATGCATAGCTGGAAAACCATGATTGATACCTTAGAAGCCGTTGACAGACCAAACATCGGCTTCCAGGCCGATATGTCTCATACCTTGTTGTACCTGCTGGGCTATAACAGGCCAGAGGACCGTATTTTGCCGAAGAACTTCGAATGGAGTGACCGGGAAGCTTTAACAGAGGGACTCCGAACGCTGACCAATGCACTCCGCCCCTGGACAATAGATTTCCACGTTGCCCAGAACGATGGCACTGTGCACGGAACAGGCTCACATGATAAAACAGGACGGCACTGCCAGGCGCTTGATCCGAACGGGAAGCTGGACATTGCGAAAGACGCAGGTCACTGGCTCCGCGATAAAAAGGGTGAGCTAACGAAAGCGTTCAAGCACATTTGCTGGGACGGATGCATGTTCTCCAACGATGTGATGCAGCAGCAGCAGACCTGGAACGACATCCTCGCTACTATGATAAAGGTTCGCCAGTTGCATGGCTGGTACGAGCCCGAGAAAAAGCCAGTAGTTGAAACTGTTCGATAATCTTCAAAAAGCGAAAAACATGGGAAATAATAAAGAACTGAGAATCGGATTGATTGGGTGTGGCCTGATGGGGCGCATCCATACCAACGGGTATAAGCGCGCAAATGACTTCTTTCCTGAACTGGAGTATCGGCCGGTGTTGAAGGCTGCTTGCTCGCGCAGCGAAGAGAAAGTACGTGCATTTGCCGAACAATGGGGCTACGAGTCTTACGAGACGGATTGGAAGGTCATTATTGCCCGCGATGATATTAATGCCGTAGATATTTGCACACCGAACGATATGCACGCTGAGATAGCCATTGCAGCTGCTGAGGCCGGTAAAATGATTCTCTGTGAAAAGCCCCTTGCCCGAACCTTGCCCGAAGCACAGCAGATGGTGGAGGCCATTGAAAAGGCAGGAGTTGCCAACACGGTTTGGTATAACTACCGCCGTGTTCCGGCTGTAACGTTAGCGAAACAGATAATAGATTCGGGCAAGCTCGGACGCATCTTTCACTACCGCGCTAATTTTCTGCAAGACTGGACAATTAATGCCGATGTGCCACAAGGGGGCACGGCGACATGGCGTTTAGATGCCGCCGCCGCCGGATCTGGTGTGACAGGTGACCTCCTTGCCCACTGCATTGATACTGCCATGTGGCTGAATGGTGGCATTAAGGATGTATCTGCCCTTACCGAGACCTTTATCAAAGAACGTGTGCATCAGGAAACGGGCAAGGTGCAGAAGGTGGGCATCGACGATGCCTGCATTTTCCATTGCCATTTCGATAACGGAGCCTTAGGTCTCTTTGAGGCTACGCGTTATGCCCGTGGTCATAAGGCGTTATATACGTTTGAAATTAACGGCGAACATGCTTCCATCCGGTGGGACCTGCACGACATGAACCGCCTCGAATACTTTGATCATGCGGATGACTCCATTGTCCGCGGTTGGCGCTCCATTCATGTTTCAGACAGCGATCAGCCTTACATGGACAGGTGGTGGATACCCGGCACAAGCATTGGGTACGAGCACACTTTTCTTCACCATGTAGCCGACTTCCTGAAGAGCCTGGAGACAGGAGAGCCGTGCTCACCGAACTTCAGAGAGGCGCTTGAAACACAGAAGGTGTGCCAGGCAGTTCTAGACTCGGCAGCTGATAGAAGTTGGAAAAACACGGATGTGGAGTGGAATAAAAAGCAAAAAGCAGGACAAGAGCCAGTGTTAGGAGAAGCCTAATCTGACTTGTCGTCCCTACCATGAAGCTGTTGAAGTATGAACTATCCAATAAAGGTTGATCGTGTTTCAGCAGCTTCTCTTTTATGATATTTTAAAGTCCTGAAGCATGTTTCTTGCTTGGCTATGGTGTCGTTTTGATAATCCAAACTTGTTCTTTTGAGAACCAGATAAATTTCTATAATGATAAATGTAAAGTCTTTCTTGATGTTCCTAAGCAGCGTAGGGCTTTGCTTGTGCAGCTTTAACTTAGCCGCACAGGCTGTCAATTCCACAATGCTTTGCCAGGGCGCTTATTACACAGAAGCAGAAGGAAAAGCTGCCTTGGAAAGTTTTGCCGCTACTTACCATGATAAGCAGAGTTGGGAGAAAAGAGCTGAACGCATTCGCAGCGGTATCAGGGAAGGAATAGGCCTGTCACAGATCCCTAAAAACACTCCTTTAAAACCTATCATACACAGCAAAAGAACATATGATGGGTATACTGTAGAAAACGTGGCTTTTGAGAGTCTGCCCGGCTTTTTTGTAACGGGTAATTTGTACCGCCCTGCGAAGCAACAGTCTTCTCATGCAGCCATACTGGCCACACACGGGCATGGTGAAGATGCCCGATATCAGGAATACATGCAGAAGCGTTGCGCCACGCTTGCACGCATGGGAGCCATCGTGTTTACTTATGATATGATTGGCTACGCAGATGCAGATCAATGTTCCCATAAACATCCTAAGGCTTTAGCGCTTCAAGCACATAACAGCATGCGCGCTGTCGACTTCCTGCTGTCATTTCCGGAGGTTGATGCGAGAAGAATAGCAGTAACAGGGGAATCAGGAGGTGGAACACAGGCTTTTCTATTGACAGCTTTAGATGAGAGAATTGCTGTTTCAGTGCCTGTTGTGATGGTTTCTTCCTACTTCTTTGGCGGTTGCTCCTGCGAAAGCGGTATGCCTGTCCATAAAAGTAAAGACCATCAGACCAGCAACGTAGAAATTGCCGCTTTAGCTGCTCCGCGCCCCATGCTGTTGATTTCAGACGGAAAGGACTGGACGAAGAATACGCCAGAGGTAGAATTTCCCTATATCCGCAACATCTATAGTTACTATGGCAGAGAAGACCAGGTAGAAAACCTGCATTTTCCGGACGAAGGCCACGACTATGGCATCAATAAAAGAAAAGGAGCCTACAGGTTCCTGGCGAAGCACCTCGGGCTGTCACTGGAAAATGTTACAAATGAAAGAGGCGAGGTTGATGAAAGTTTTGTGACAGTGGAGAACTCCGCCGCACTTCGTGTTTTTGATAGGCAGCACCCCAGACCTGCGTATGCCGTCGAAGGAGATAAAGCTGTAGGCGAGTTGCTAACAACAGGCGTTGAAAAAGAAAAGCAATAGTGTCCTTCTCTAAAAAAGGACTGAAAACTCTACTACAAAACAGGCACTGAAAGTTTATCTAAAGAATTCATCTTTTCCCACACTGGGCTTATAATTTATTGTTGGGTATATACCCATGTTCCTCTATAATGCATCCTTCTTTTGTCACTCTGGAACCACCCACCTTAATAGTACAGCTGAAATCTCTTCTTCTCATAGCGCCGTAGGTGTCCTGGCTATCGACCCAGGAATCTATCCGGTACCTCTTTCCACCTAAGTGCTTTACATGTTTTAGTCTTTCTTTTGTATTCGGGAATTCAGCTGTGGAAGGTTCCTGAAGAGACGCTATTGCAAAATCGGTAGCCAAATTGTAGACGAGCAGCTTATCCGAAGTGCTGTCGTTTTCATAATTAACCTGTACTGCACTAGCTACGCTTGTTGTTATTTCTTTTTGTTCATCGGCTTCACCTCTGGAACCATATTGCAAAAAGCCCCATATCACCAGACCCGAAAGAGCCACCAACGCAACAAAAATATAAGACGTTCTCATTTTAAAGCGATTCGTTTCACAGGTAATATAAGCGATAGGAGGAAAATTAAAAAACCGTTATCCCTTCCGAGTTGAAGAACGCCTTCAAGAACTTCTGTGCTTAATGCTTAAAGGCACCTCCGGACAGTCAACAGAACAATACACGGATGCTGCTCACGAAGCTTAAGCAAAATCTCAATTGAAGAGCTGAACTTCCTGAATGAGTTGGGACGTGGAAAGTGCAGTTTAAAGAAGCGGTATGGGAAGAGCCTTGGTAAAAACTAAGCTTTTTTTTAAAACTATGCTGAATATCAAGCTTTTATTTAATCAGGACAGTTCAGGATAGTTTGCTAAGCTAAACATATTAATTTATCTTGAACTAAGGAACATTCCATAGCAGGAGATATGAAAGGGAATATCAAAGTAATGCTTAAGACCTTAGGTGTGATAGTAATTGCGGTATTAACATTTCAGTTTACCCAACTCAACTCGACTGCACTGAAGATTCAAAAAGGGGATCACATTGTCCTGATCGGCAATAACCTGGGCTCCAGGATGATGAACTACGGTCATTTCGAAACTGAAATGCACCTCCGGTATCCAGACAGCTTACTCTACATCCGGAACATGAGTGACGGTGGAAACACCCCCGGATTCAGGCCCCATGCCAGCCGGGTTTCGCCGTGGGCATTCCCGGGTGCCGAGAAATTCCAGACTGAACTCGCGAAGAATTCAGGAAGTGAAGGGCACTTCGAAACGGAGGATGAGTGGCTCACACGACTCGGGGCAGATATCATTATTGCTTTCTTTGGGTATAGCGAATCTTTTCAGGGAGAACAAGGGCTGGAGAATTACAAAGCGGAACTCGACGCCTTCATCAAACATACGTTAAGCCAAAACTACAACGGAGACTCTTCCACGCAGCTCGCGATTGTGTCTCCCATTGCCTTTGAGGATCTCTTAAAGCAGTATGACCTGCCAGATGGCAAGCAGGAAAATGTGAACCTGGCGCTCTATGCAAAGGCCATGGAAGAAGTGGCCACCAAAAACAAGGTACACTTTATTGATGCTTACACGGCTACAAAAGAATGGTATGACGCCAGTGCTGAAGCGCTGACAATAGATGGTTCTCAGCTTACTGATGCCGGTTATGCAAAGTTTGCAAAGCTACTCGCGGACAGAACTTTTGGCAGGGCCGCTACTAAGGCAGAAAAGCATCGGGACTTAGTCCGGGCCGCCGTGCTGGAGAAAAACTGGATGTGGCACAATGACTTCAAAATTCCGAATGGCGTGCATGTATACGGTCGTCGCTACAACCCCTTTGGGCCAGACAACTATCCAGCGGAGATTGCTAAGATACGTGAAATGACGGCGATTAGAGATCAGGCTATCTGGCGGGCGGTGAAAGGAGAAAAAATGGATGTAGCCGCAGCAGATCAGAAAACAAGTAAGCTGCCACCGGTAAAGACCAACTACGACCCGGAACAAAACGGAAGTACAGAATACCTTTATGGTCAGGATGCGCTGAATAAACTGCATGTTGCACCAGGTTATAAAATTGAACTCTTCGCTTCTGAAAAAGAATTTACCGATTTAGCCAATCCCGTTCAGTTGTCCTTCGATAGTAAAGGCCGCCTCTGGGTGGCGACTATGCCAAGTTACCCCCACTATAAGCCGGGTGATGCGCGACCAAACGATAAGCTTATTATACTGGAAGATACGGACGGTGACGGAAAGGCAGACAAGCAAACAACTTTTGCGGATGGTTTGCACATTCCTGTTGGTTTTGAGCTGGCACCGGAAGGCGTTTATATATCGCAAGGCACTAACCTGATGCTCTATACAGATACGAACGGCGACGACAAGGCAGATAAAAAGGAAATCCTATTGAGTGGATTTGATGATCACGACACGCACCATGCACACAGTGCCTATACTGCAGATCCCTCAGGTGCCATTTATATGGGCGAGGGAGTTTTCCTCCACACCAATGTGGAGACTTCTTACGGACCGGTTCGTGCCACAAACGGAGGTTTTTACCGCTATAACCCACAGCGGCGTCAGCTTGAACGAACTGCTCAACTCTCCATCCCCAATCCGTGGGGCATAGCCTTTGACGACTGGGGGCAGAATATCTTTGCAGAGACCTCCAGCCCGGATGTGCGCTGGATGATGCCTGGGTCAGTTAAACCAAGATATGGTGTTGCTACCCATAAATCAGCGCAGTTAGTTGAGGAGAAGCACAGAGTGCGTCCTACCTCCGGTCTGGAGTTTGTTTCCAGCCGCCACTTCCCCGACGATGCGCAGGGAGATTTCCTTATCAACAACACCATCGGCTTTTTGGGCATGAAACAACACACGCTGGTAGACGATGGAACTGGCTTTAAGAGTAAGCACCGCCAGGACCTTGTGTGGGGGGACGACAGGAACTTTCGCCCGGTGGATATGGAGTTTGCGCCGGACGGCTCTCTTTATCTTGTGGATTGGCACAATGTGCTGATTGGTCACATGCAGCACAATGCCCGTGATCCACTCCGCGACCACGTGCACGGCCGGATTTACCGCATCACGTACCCGTCGCGGCCACTGGTTCAGCCAGCGAAGGTGGCAGGGGCAAGCATCAGTCAACTCCTGGATAACCTGAAGCTTCCTGAATACAGGACCCGCTACCGCACCCGCCGCGAATTACGCGGGCGTAAAGCTTCTGAAGTACTCTCTCAGATGAACACTTGGGTTGCTAAGCTTGATAAAAACGATCCACAGTACGAACACCACTTACTGGAGGCATTATGGGTAAGTTGGGGACTTAACCAGGTAAATGAACCGCTGCTTCGCCAATTGCTGAATGCAAAGGATTACCGGGCCCGGGCTGCGGCCGTACGTGTGCTGCGTTATACGGGGCATCAGGTCACTGATCAGCCGGAATTGCTGATGCAGGCAGCAAGGGATGAGCATGGCCGGGTTCGCCTGGAAGCAATCGTGGCAGCTTCCTGGCTGGACAAGGAAAAGGGGTTACCTATTGTAGTAGAAGCCGGTAAGAAGCCACTCGATGAGTGGATGGTGCATGCCCACGAAACAGCGCTGGCTCACCTCAATGACCGTGCTGTGGAAGATGAAAAAGAGGCGATTGTTAAAACAGATCTGAAAGGAACTGAACAGGCGCTTTACATCAAAGGAAAAGCGATCTATGCCCGGGAAGGTTTCTGCGGTACCTGCCATCAGCCTGATGGCGCAGGGCTTACCGCGGCTGGCTTTCCTCCTCTTGCCAAAACAAATTGGGTAAATGGCAACGACGAACGCTTAATCAAACTTGTATTGAAAGGGCTTCAGGGGCCCATTACCGTGCTTGGCAAAGAGTATCCGGGTCAAGTACCGATGACGCCTTTCGGCGGGATGCTTCAGGACGAGGAAGTAGCGGCCGTGTTAACCTATGTGCGAAACTCGTTCGGGAATAAAGCATCTGCTATCTCCCCGGAGAGAGTGAAAGAAGTACGGGAGGCCACGAAAGGCAAGACAGGTTTCTACTCACCTGATGAGCTGCTCAAACAGCATCCGCTGGAGGTAGAAGTGCAATAGCCATTCCTGCCAAAAATGTTTTAAACGAGATTTTATATTAAAACTGTCTATGAAGAATTTGATAAATATGAAGTGTTTGTTTTTGCTGTGCCTGCTGGTACTGTGCAGTTTCTCCAGTTGTGCACAGTCAACAGCTAGTTCAGACACTGAAAAGCCACTCGTGGTATTTGTTACCGGCGACCATGAGTACAGCAGCGAAGGCACGATGCCGCTCATTGCTGCTGAGCTGGAAAAGAATTATGGGTTCCGCACCATCGTCCTTAAATCTTCCCCGGATCATACTTCAGAAGAGAATATTCCGGGATTGGAGGCACTAAAAGATGCTGATTTGGCTGTTTTTTTTCTTCGATGGCGCCGCTTGCCAGCAGACCAGGTAAAACTTATTGAAGATTATTTAGAGACAGGCAAGCCTGTGATTGGCTTCCGGACTACGACGCATGCCTTTAACTATCCGAAAGGACATGAACTGGAAAAATGGAATGCGTTTGGTGAGCTTGCCTTCAACTCACCTCCTGGCTGGGGTGGCAAAGCGAATCACACGCACTATGGGCATGAGTCCAGTACGGATGTGTCAGTTATCCCCGAGGCTGGTGACAACCCCATTCTGACCGGTGTCGATAAAAATTTCCACGCTGACTCCTGGTTATACACGGTGTTACCTGACTATCCAACAAAGGGTTCTGACTGGCTGTTGATGGGCCATGCTGTGAATCCCGATAAAGAGGCCATCGATCATCCGGTAGCCTGGACAGGTACAAACGCCTACGGTGGTAAATTATTCATGACCACGTTAGGTCATCCCGGGGATTTTGAACTGGAACCCTTTCAGCGCCTGGTGATCAATGCCATCCATTGGGGTGCAGGTAAGCCAGTGCCCCGGCAATGGGCAGGGAAAATAGACATGAACGTTCCTTACCATGGACTCTAAAACCAATGTTGCAATAGCGGACAAGGCTTATAGTTCTTGTAAAAGCAGTGGTTTTGGTGTTTCCTTTAATGCTAATGATACAAGCTTTATACTTTAGTCAAGAGCTTGTTTAAATTTGGTTTTTGACAGCGAAAATGCGTGATTTTAGGTTCTGACAAAGCTCATTTAGAGTGTAATAGCAGCGCTATTGCGCGAAAAATAGCTGAAGTCAGGTTCTGAAAGCGCGCGTTTGCAGCTCAAAGTACAAAGTTCAAACATGCTCTTATAATAAGTTAATGAATAGCGATGAATAAAATAGGGTTTAACGTACTGGCTTGGTCGGCAGTAGTATCGGATGAGCTGCTGCCTATCATTGATAGATTGAAAGGTATCGGTTATGATGGCATGGAATGCCTGATAGGTTCACCAGATAAAGTTGCTTATCAGCGTATTGGTGAGCACGTGAGAAGCCTGGGCATGGAAGCAACCTGTGTTTTTGTGGTAGGGAAGGACGAAAACCCTATTAGTGAGGATGCGGCAGTAAGATTAAAAGGACTGGACCGCATCAAATGGGCGATAGATCGTGCCCACGATATGCAAGCCAAGGTAGTTTGCGGTCCCTTCCATTCGGCCCATGCCATTTTTGCGCATCATGCGCCCCAGGAGCAGGAATACGGCTGGGGTGCCGAAGTACTACATGCTGCCGGGGAGTATGCCGCACAAGCTGATATCACGTTGGCGTTGGAAGCGCTTAACCGCTTTGAGTGTTATTTGTGTAATACCATGGAGCAGCTTTCCCGGCTGCTGAAAGCGGCCGATCATCCCAACGTAAGGGCTATGTTCGATACCCATCACGCCAATATTGAAGAAAAGAAAGTAGCCGGAGCCATACAAACCATAACCCCTCTGCTGGCGCACGTCCACATCAGTGAAAACGACCGCGGCACACCCGGCGATGGTCATGTGAATTTCGATGAAGCCTTTTCGGCATTAGCCAACATCAACTACACGGGCTGGCTCACTATTGAGGCTTTTTCCCGGAACGATCCTGATTTTGCCAATTCTATAGGGGTGTGGCGTGAATATTCCAGGCCATGGGATATTGCGGAAGATGGGTTCAAATTTATTAAGCAGATGTGCCAAAAGCATGGCCTTGATGAGCAGGTGAGCGTAAATCATGCGCTTTAACTACCATACAATTAAATTCAGTTTTTGATATGACGCAACAATTACCATTTCGCTTTGGCTCAGAAGTATATACCTGGTTCATGAACAATGACGGGGAAACCTATAAAGGCCAGCTAAGGCACATGATTGAAGTGATTGCCAAAGCTGAATTCTCCGGCATCCAGCCTATCTACTCCTGGATGGGGGAGCTAAGTGACGCAGACCGGCTGGAAGCAAAACTGAAAGAGCAGGGAATAGAGCTGGCGGCTCTCTCCCTGGCGATGGATTGGAATGGAGCAGAGGAATCGGAAAAGGAACGTGCTGAAGCAGACCAGGCTATCAGTTTGTTGCAGCATTTCCCTGGTGCTATACTTTGTACGGTGCAGAAGCCAACCGGCAGGCACGATTTAGCTTCACGCCGCCATAACCTGGTGAATATAGTGAACAGCATATCCAGGAGAGCCATGGAAAAAGGAGTACCCTGCAGCTTTCACCCCAATTCTCCTCATACTTCCATCACCCGTACCGAAGAAGATTATCGCGTTATCCTGGAAGCGTTGGATAGCACTGCTACCGGCTGGACACCTGATGTTGGCCACATCATCAACGGGGGCATGGATCCGCTTGAGAAGATGAAAGAATATGCCTCCCTAATCAACCACATGCATTACAAAGACTGGGATGGAGCGCCGGAGTTTACTTTGATGGGCAAAGGAAAGGTGGATCTTTTGGCTATTACACAATGGCTCAAAGACCGGGATTATAAGGGATGGATAATTTGTGAGGATGAAGGAAAAGAAGCACTGGAAGATCCGGACGCTGTAACACTGCACGATGGCCGTTGGATTAGGGAAGAGTTAGTGCCAAAACTAAAATAACCCAGTGTATGCCAATCATAAACACGAACGGAATTGACCTGTACTATGAAGAACGCGGCTCCGGAGATCCACTGTTACTCATCATGGGCATCACGGCAACTGGGTCTGTCTGGGAGCAACATGCGGCATATTGGGAAAAGGATTTCAGGTGTATTCTGGTTGATAACCGTGGCGTAGGGCGCTCAGCCAAACCTGCCGGCCCTTATACTTCCGCGCAAATGGCAGATGATTGCGCTGGTCTGCTGGAGGCACTTCAGATACAGGAAGCCCGGGTGGTTGGCTGTTCTATGGGAAGCATTATTGCGCAGCAACTGGTGCTGCGCCATCCGGAAAAAGTGCGTTCATTTGTGTTGATGTGTACCTGGGCCCGGTGCGATAACAAGGCCAAAGCAGTATTCCGACATATAATGCACTGCAAAGCCAGACTTAGACCAGAAGAGTTTGCCTTATTTATACAGTTGCTTATTTATTCAAAAGCCTCATGGGATGCTCCTATCATGTTTGCTGAACTGGAAGAGGGACGTGAGCAGGCTGCCGTTGAGCCACACCCCCAGCCGCTGCATGGTTTGGAAGGGCAGGCTGCTGCCTGTATGACCCATGATGTGCTGGATGAACTAAGTAGAATAGAAGTACCTGCCCTGGTGATTGGTGGGATGGAGGATAGCTTTACACCTGCATGGATGGCGGAAGAAGTAGCCGTGGCCATCCCAAATGCCAGGCTTCATCTGTATCAAAGTTCCGGACATGCATTTCATTGGGAAAATCTGGAGGATTTTAATTCTTTGGTTAGAGATTGGCTACTCAATCACTAAACATGTATAAAAATCAGGCTTTATATTTGAATTTATTATCTGTCGCAGTATCTTGGAAAACATAGTAAACCCGGTTTCCATGGGAGTGATGGAAAAAGGAATCATGTGCAGCTATACGCCTAAATACATCCACCTTTAAAACTTCTAAACTCAAAATCAAATGAACGACAACATTAACAAAAATGCCTTGTTTTACGGGAGTTGCCTTGCGCTCATCACGACAGGCTTTACTTTCTCTATCAGAGCAGGAATTCTCCCCCAGTTAGGTGCACAATTTGGTCTGTCTGCCGAGCAACTGGGATTTATTAACTCTATGTGGTTTTTGGGTTTCCCTATCTCTATGGTCATAGGGGGATTGGTTTACCATACGGTTGGCCCTAAAATCATCATGACAGTGGCCTTCCTATGCCACGCTTTGGGAATTCTGTTAACCATCTATGCGGGGGGATACACCACTTTACTTATCTCAACGCTCTTGATTGGTATCGCGAACGGATGTACCGAAGCTGCCTGTAACCCTATGATTGCAGACATGTATTCAGGTGTGAAAATGAACAAAATGCTGAACAGGTTCCATATGTGGTTTCCTGGTGGTATTCTGCTTGGTGCCCTTATCTCTAAATTTATGACCGATTTAGGGTTCTCCTGGCAAGCACAGATGTGGTTCATCATGGTGCCAGCCATTGCCTATGCTGTTTTGTTTTTCGGCAAAACTTTTCCAAGACCACAAGTGGAGGGTGCTACCTCACTTGGACAAAACTTCAAGGCGATGGTTAGTCCTCTATACATATTCCTGATTATATGTATGGCGCTTACAGCTATAACGGAATTTGGACCTGGCCAGTGGGTAGAAATCATCCTGGGTAGCAGCGGTGCAGAACCTATGTTGATCTTAGCCCTGACTGCTGGTTTAGTGGCTGTGCTTAGATTTTTTGCCGGGCCTGTTGTTGCTACATTGGGCCAGACGGGTGTTTTACTTGGAGGTGCGATTTTTTCAGCACTAGGCATCTACATGTTCAGCACGGTAACAGGATCTATGGCATATGTAGCAGCCATCATTTTTGCCCTGGGATATGGTTATTTCTGGCCGGTTATGGTTGGGGCCGTGGCACAGCGTGTTCCTTTGAGCAGCGCCCTGGGCATGTCCATCATTGGTGCAGTAGGCATGTTTTCTTCCTCCATCTTTCAGCCTATCATAGGAAACTGGATTGATGGCTCCATGGCAGTATATAGCGCCCAGGGACTTACAGGAGATGCACTGCAATTGGCGGCTGGTCAGGCTACCCTGGAGAAAATGATTGCCTTCCCTGCCATTTTGATTGTGCTGTTTACCATCCTGTTTTTCTGGCAGAAGAATCCAAAGAAAACCGAGAAAATACCGCAGGCGGTTACTACTCATTAAAAAGCTGGTAGTACTGTAAAAAGCTAGCAGTACTACCAGAGCCATTCAAAAAAGGTGCGTTGCTTCCTGTTATGCAGGAAGCAACGCACCTTTTTGCTTGTATCGCAGGCATCAGATAATACCAATGTCAGTTGATCTGTGCGCAGTACTTTGTCTATAGCAGATTCACCTCCTTAGAACTCATCCTGTAGGTAAAGATATTTCATTTAAAAGCCATGCCGCAAGTTTAGCGATAGCGTAACTTGTGGCTGTTTATGAGGCAAGTCTGTGACTTGCGGGATTTAATAGTGCCTTGAAACGCAAGTTAAAAACTTGCTGCATGTACAACCACCAGTTTCCGCTCCGCTCAAACTGGCGGTATTAAACTATAAAAAGGCTACACTCCTTTTTATAGTTTCCGGTTTTTCCCTACAAGATGAGCCTTGGCGGGGCTAGGGGTGAGTTAAACTACGCATAATCCCTGGAGCAGCTTTATGCGCAGCATTCAGTTGATGGTATAAGGTAAACGTTGAGTCTCTGACCTGACTGAGCCGGAGGTACAAAGGGCTATAAATACGAGCATGTTCGCTTACACCATATAAAGGCAGTAAAGCTTTACTGTTATTTGATATTACGCACACAAAGTCCCAGCGGGACGGACTGTTTATAGCCGATTGGTCCATAAGCTTCTATAGCTCCAGCGGAGCGGCCTGTTTGGGATATTTTAACAGGTCGCTCCGCTGGAGCTATAGAAGCAATGGGATTGGTTTCTATCAACAGTTCGTCCCGCTGGGACTAGAAGCAGAACTAATGTAGTCCTTATCAATAGTTGAAAATTATTTACTTTAAAACATGCGCTTGAGTGCGGTAAAAGAAAAACCTCCAGCGCAAGTGCCCTGGAGGTTAAACAAACCAAGTATGAAATATCAGTTTATCTAAAATTTTCTATTGCGTTCCTGAAAAGCTACACCTTACTTTTTATTACTATCAGGACTGTTTGAAACAGTATATACTTTGTGCTCCTTATTGCCTGCAGATATCAGGTAAGCCATCAAGTCCTTCAATTCATCAGGGTTTAAGCGGTTGATCAGGTTCGGTAACATCGGCGAAACTTCAGATTCTTTCGTTCTTGTCACCTGGCTTTTAGGGATTTCACGAAGCGTCTGTGGCGCAAATGGATTCTGCGAAACAAAATATGTATTGTCGTCCTCGTTTGTCAGCCTTCCTACAACAGAACTTCCGTCTTTTAAATGAAATATGGTAGCCGCATACTGGTCCGATATAACACTATCCGGATGAATGATGGCTTCCAAGATGTCTTTAGTTGTAAACCGATTTCCTAACTGACTTAAATCCGGACCAATAAATCCGCCTTCGCCTTCCATCGTATGGCATGACTTGCAGAGCGTAGCAGCATAAATCGCTTTACCCTGCTCCAGGTTCTGGTGAGCAAGACCATTCTCCACTAAAGGCAACGCTTCTTCAACAGTCCATTTTCTTCCAGGACCTTGTGGTTTGTAGGAGCTTGTATTAGCTAGATCCAGTCCGCCACCACCAAGCAGAGAATCACCTGACATCGTGTTGTAATGCGCAAACTGGCTCTTGGGCACATGGCTTAGAGCAGCCTTACGCGCTTTGTCTACAAATCCTACATAGCTTCTGCCCCCCTTGTAGTTAAACGCATTGTACATCCACTGGAAGTACTTGTCACGAAGCTCAGGAGTCCAGCCGGTTTTGGCTTCACTTAATGCCGTTGCATAGTACGTTTGCTGGGCAGGAGGTACATTGGCTAACATATTGGCGATGTCCAGTCCGTATTGCGGGTTACGAAGAATAAGGTCAGAGGATGCTGTAGCTGTTTCCTGTTCAGTCTTGTCATCCTTTGCTGCCTCGAGTAATGCCAGCGTTTTAGGTACTACCTGCGGTGCATCCAGGCTAACAAGTAGTTTGCTGAGAGACCGGTTCAAGTTGTTGTTTTCGGCAGGGTAACGCTCGTCCAGATATGCGATTGCCTTATTCTTCATGGCTGGATCTGGTGTGCCATATCGGTACAGAACCAACTCGAAGGCCCGAAGCAAATCCTGCTTTTGAGGTGCTGAAAGCTGGGCATAATCAATGGTCATGAGCGACTCCAGCATCTGGTTTCGCTGCGCCTTGTTACCATGCCGAGCTAACGCAATCATAGCCTGTGTTAAAATCTGTGGATCCTTCTCATTCAGGGCACGTGCTTGCCACTGGCTTACCGGCTGGTGCTCCACGGCAATACGTGCGGCATAGCGTACAAAGCGGTCATTGTGCTTGAGGTAAGGCCACGCGAAATCAACGGCTCCTGCCTGTGGCTCTCCATGATACCGCTCTAACTGCTTTCTGATTTTGCTTTCGGCTGTTTCCTTTACATTCGATTTCTTAGAAGCAGCCGCTACAATTTCCTCCTGGTCCCCGTAATAAACCCGGTAAAGATCTGATTCCAGCCTGCGCCCTCCGGTAAGGAAGTAAAGCGCTCCATCAGGGCCAATAACGCCATCTGTCAGCGGCAAAGGTGAACCAGAGACAAACTCTTCTGCCTCTGCTTTGTAAGAGGCACCTTCCGGCTGAAGGTGAACGGCATAAATAATTCCAAAGCTCCAGTCAAAGGCAAAAACAGAATTGCGGTACTTTTCAGGGAATTTTGCGTCTCCGGCATAAACAACGTTGGTAGGAGAGCCCTGGCCAATGTTGAGCACTGGCGGTAAGTTATCAGGGTAAGCAGGAGACCACTTTCCGTTACCCGTACGCCAGCCAAACTCGCTGCCGCTCGTTACATGGCAAATACGGGTTGGTCTGTACCAAGGCATCCCAAAGTCCCATTCCATGTCGGAGTCATAGGTAAACAAATCGCCAGCGTCGTTGAAAGCAATATCAAAAGGATTCCGGAAGCCTGCGCTTATCAGTTCCCAATGTTGCCCCAGGGAATCAATTTTAGCAATCCAGCCTCCTGGCGCTTCCCGATCGTTGGCATGCCCGCGAGGATCTTTTATCTGCGGAAACAGGTTGTCTTCTTTCCAGACAGGAGGAAGCCTGTAGGCGTCCATCTCCGGGAGGTCGGTATGGTTACCGGCAACAACGTAAAGCGATTTTTTGTCAGGTGATAACTTGATACTGTGCGGACCATGCTCTCCTTCTCCTTTCAGTTCCTTCAGTAGGGTTACCTTATCAAACTGGTCATTCCCGTCTGTGTCCTGGAGGCGGTAAAGGCCGCTTCCTTTCGAAAACTCTTCGTTGCTGTTGTGATTTACCATGACGTAGAGGCTGTTAAAAGCCCAAAGCAAACCTTGTGCATAGCCCATTCCCCCATGCGTGCTGGCAGAGTCAAGTTCTGTACCGTCACCAATTATCAGCTTTTCTATTTTAGGCTCTAAAGAATCAGAACCGATAGGAGGCAATTCCAGGCGATACAAGGCACCGTATTGGTCTGATGCTATCATCCTGCCTTTATCATCGAAGGCCATTGACACCCAGGAACCCTGCTCATTTTCTGAAGGGCTGTGTAAATGCTCCGCCCGAAATCCCTCCGGCAGCTTTAGTTTCTCTGTTCTGGGGTCTACCGGTACGGCGCTTACCGGTTCCTCCTTTTCCATCCTGCTACAGGAAGAGCCAACAAGGACAGACACAGAGAGGGCTAACAGGAGCCTTATTGATAAGATTTTATGACGCATAATAATATAGAATTATGGTTTAGTTGATTACCGTTGATAACAAGATTTAGAGTACTACTATAAAAGCCTGTAAAGTACTTTGCTTCTATTCTTCCGGGCATTCACCTTAATGCAGAAGCGATAGTACAGTCTATTTTATTTGATAATCAATTTAATACCTTAAAGTCGGGTATCTGTCATGAACTGTCCTGACTAATATCTGAAATCAGAAGCTATCAACAGAAAGTTTGCTGGAGTCTCCCTCCACTTCTGCCAAAACCTCTAACATAATAGAGATCAACAGCCTTTCTGTTGAAAGACGCATGAAGAATATTTTTGCTTTCCTGGTGAAAGTTGAAGCTTGTTCTATGTCTGCCTGTAACAAATCTCAAGTCTAAGGCAGCAGGTCCGGTTTTTCCGTATTCTGTTAGAACAGTTTAAGCATGACAGTGCAGGACAGTAAACAGCTACATCTGCATTATATTTAGCCTTGATTACTTCCTTGACTTGTCTGTACAGGTAATTCCGGGTGTTAATTTTAATTGTACAGGAGGCTTTGCTTCAGGTAGATCATATCTAGTGTAAGAAGATGGGTTTGGGAATTTAAAAAATTATCGGTGAGCCTGCCTCCTGACAGCTTACATGGAGGTCCGGGCCTCCTCCGTATTATTTGGATGGTTGACCCTGCCAATTTTTAAATGTTTTTACCCATTGGCTGTAGGGCATCACGTTAAGAAAACAAAAGGGAGTAATCAAAAGTGTTTGCCTCCATCGTGCCCGGAATCGCATTCATCAATACTCTCTGTAACCATAGTGGGATACGGAAACGCAATATAAATACGCAACTTAAAATCATTGAAGCATATGTTAGAATCTACAACAAAGACAGAATTTAAGCATGTAAGCTATCTGTGGGATGAGGGAGAAGCCGCCAAACTTGCAGGCGATGAAGTAGGACTGCTGATCTACAGGTCGAACCTGCTGGGAGCAGACCTTCGGCTGACAAACTACGGAGGAGGCAACACCTCCTGCAAGGTGATGGCCAAAGACCCGCTCAATGGCCAGGAAACAGAGGTGATGTGGGTGAAAGGCTCCGGCGGTGACCTGGGTACCCTCAAGCGCAGTGGCCTTGCCGCCTTGTATGTAGATCGCCTCAGAAGCCTGAAGAACGTGTACAGGGGAATAGAGCACGAAGATGAGATGGTGGAGCTTTTCAACCACAGCATCTTCGATCTCAGCTCCAAAGCGCCTTCCATTGATACGCCACTGCACGGCTTCCTGCCTTTCAAGCACATTGACCACCTGCACCCGGATGCGGCCATTGCCATTGCCGCAGCAAAAGACGGGAAGAAGATAACAGAAGAATTATTTGAAGGCACCATCGGGTGGGTAGACTGGCAGCGCCCTGGCTTTGACCTTGGCCTGCAGTTGCGCCAGTGCCTGAATGAGAACCCGGGCATCCGGGGCATTATGCTGGGCTCCCACGGCCTGTTTACCTGGGGCGACACCGCTTATGATAGCTACATCAACACACTGGAAGTAATAGAGCAGTGTGCAGAGTACATGGAGCAGAACATCGGCAAAAAAGGACCTGTGTTCGGCGGCGCTAAAATAGAGAGCCTGGAGGAGGCAGACCGAAAGAAGCAGGCAGCTGCGCTGGCTCCTGTGCTGCGGGGCTTCTGCTCCAGCGAGCGCCACATGATAGGCCACTTCACAGACGACGCCCGCGTGCTGGAGTTCATCAACTCCAACGACTTGGACAGACTCGCCCCGATGGGTACCAGCTGCCCCGACCACTTCCTGCGCACCAAAATCAGCCCGCTGGTGCTGGACCTGAAGCCGGACGATGACCTGTCGGATGTGAAGGCGCTGAAAGAGCGGCTAGCCCCTGCCTTTGAGGAATACCGCCAGATGTACGCCGACTACTACGAGAACCACAAGCACCCGAACAGCCCGGCCGTGCGCGACAAAAACCCGGTGATTATTCTGTATCCGGGAGTAGGGATGTTCTCTTTCTCCAAAGACAAGCAGACAACCCGTGTGGCCTCTGAGTTTTACATCAACGCCATCAACGTGATGAAGGGTGCCGAGGCTGTATCAGAATACACGTCCCTTCCGCGCCAGGAGGCTTTTGACATAGAGTACTGGCTGTTGGAAGAGGCAAAGCTGCAGCGCATGCCCAAGCCAAAAGCATTGTCAGGCAAAATCGCCCTGATAACAGGCAGTGCGGGTGGTATAGGTAAAGCCATTGCGAAAAGATTTGTGGAGGAAGGCGCTGTTGTCGTCCTCAACGACATGAACGAGGAGCGGCTACAGGAAGCAAGTGAAGAGTTTAAAAGCCAGTACGGCAAAGACTCCTATGCCACAGCAGCACTCGACGTAACAAAAAACGACGAAATTCAACAAGCCTTTGACGCAGCGGCCTTAGCCTTCGGCGGTGTGGATATTGTTGTCAACAACGCCGGGCTTTCCATTTCCAAAACAATTGAGGACCACACCGAGAAGGACTGGGACCTGCTCTACGATGTGCTGGTAAAAGGGCAGTTTATGGTCACGCAGGCAGGGGTAGAGGTGATGCGCAAGCAGGACATAGGCGGTGATGTGCTGAACATCGTGAGCAAAAACGCCTTAGTATCTGGCCCGAATAACGCAGGCTACGGCTCCGCCAAAGCGGCGCAACTGCACCTGAGCAGGCTGAACGCCGCCGAGCTGGGTGGCGACGGTATCCGCGTGAATGTGGTGAACCCTGACGCCGTTATAAGCGACAGCAACATCTGGGCAGGCGGCTGGGCCGAGGGCCGGGCCAAAGCCTACGGTGTGAAGGTGGAGGAACTGCCGGCGTTTTATGCCAAGCGCACGCTGCTGGGAGAGATCATTCTTCCGGAAGACATTGCCAATGCCTGCTTCGCCTTTGTAGGCGGGTTGCTGAACAAGTCAACCGGCAATGTGCTGAACGTGGACGGTGGCGTGGCAATGGCCTTTGTGAGATAAAAAGTACATCATGCAAGGAAAGTCCCCCTTTGAAGGGGGTAGGGGGATGACAAGTGGGTTGGAGCATCTAAATGCCTGGGCTTAATTGTAAGTAGCTTCAGATTATCTCACGGAACAAAATTGTCCGCAGGTGTAATCATCCCCCAACCCCCTTCAAAGGGGGACAACAACATGTACCGATAGAATTAATGAATACAGAAGGGTATTTCCCCTACGGGCCCCTTTCCATCAAACAACACGAATCTCATGCAGATCGATAAATACAAAATACAGGAGTTTAACCAGGGGCATGCGCAGGATCACAAACGCAAATTTGATTTCGCGGCCTCATCACAGCACAATGTGGAGGGTGTCCTGCAAAAGCTGGTTGATTTCCAGATAGGTATTCCGAGTTGGGCACTGGGCACGGGGGGGACCCGCTTCGGTCGCTTCTCAGGCAGTGGGGAGCCACGAAGCCTGGAAGAGAAGATTGAAGACGTAGGCTTGCTGCACGCTTTAAACCAGTCCAGCGGTGCTATTTCGCTGCATATTCCATGGGATATCCCAAATGACTATAAAGCCATTAAAGCGTTGGCCGCACAGCACGGGCTGAAGTTCGATGCCGTGAACTCCAACACGTTCCAGGACCAGCCGGACCAGAAACTGAGCTATAAGTTCGGCTCCATGCAGCACGTAGACAAAGCGGTGCGCCGGCAGGCGGTGGAACATAACATCGAGGTCATCAGGCATGGTGTGGAGCTGGGCTCCGACTCCCTGACGGTATGGCTGTCAGACGGCTCCAGCTTTCCCGGTCAGCTCAACTTCCGTGATGCCTTCGAAAACACCCTGGAAAGTCTGCAGGAGGTATACGCTGCCTTGCCCGATGACTGGAAGGTATTTGTGGAGTACAAGGCTTTCGAGCCTAATTTCTACTCCATGACGGTCGGCGACTGGGGGCAGTCGCTGCTGTACGCCAACAAGCTCGGTCCGAAGGCTTATACTCTGGTCGATTTGGGCCATCATCTTCCGAATGCCAACATCGAGCAGATTGTTTCGCTGTTGTTGATGGAGGGCAAGTTGGGCGGCTTCCACTTCAACGACTCCAAGTACGGCGATGATGACCTGACTACAGGCAGTATCAAGCCGTACCAGCTGTTCCTTATCTTCAACTCGTTGGTAGATGGAATGGATGCCAGGGGTATGAACCACGCTACCAGCCTTGCCTGGATGATTGATGCCTCGCATAACGTAAAAGACCCGCTGGAAGACCTGCTGCAGTCCGTGGAAGCCATCATGATCGCTTACACACAGGCCTTGCTGGTAGACCAGAAGGCGCTGAAAGAAGCACAGCAGGAAAACGATGTGGTGCGCTGCCAGGAGGTCCTGCAGGAGGCGTACCGTACCGATGTGCGCCCCTTTGTGGCGGAGGCACGCTTGCGTTCAGGAGCCGCCCTGCGCCCGCTGCAACTGTTCCGGGAACTGAAAGTGAGGGAAAATCTGATAAATGAACGCGGTCTGAAGACTGTTGCTACAGGATTATAACATGCAAGGTACACCTGTTATAGCGGTATTTGATGTAGGGAAGACAAACAAGAAACTGTTCCTCTTTGATGAGAACTACAGAATCGTGTTTGAGCGCGCAGCACGGTTTATAGAAACAGTGGACGAGGACGGCGACTCCTGCGAGAACCTGGAAAGCCTTCGCCTGTCGGTGTTCGACTCGCTGCACGAAGTGTTCAGGCGACAGGAGTTTGACGTGAAAGCTGTCAACTTCTCCTCCTACGGGGCGAGCTTCGTCTATCTGAACAAAGACGGCAGGCCGCTCACTCCCTTATATAATTATCTGAAAACATACCCGGAGGAGCTGAAGAAGCAGTTCTACGACACTTACGGAGGCGAGGACAAATTATCGAAAGAGACCGCTTCTCCTGTGTTGGGCAGCCTGAACTCTGGCATGCAGCTGTACCGCATCAAGCAGGAGAAGCCGGAGCTATACAACCAGATAGCATACGCCCTGCACCTGCCGCAGTATATGAGTTATCTCATAACGGGCAAGTGCTTTTCGGATATCACCAGCATCGGCTGCCACACCAACCTGTGGGACTTCCAGAAAAACGACTACCACGAATGGGTAAGGAAAGAGGGTATCATAGATAAACTGGCGCCCATTGCCCCGTCTGATGAAGTGGTGCCTGCCGCTTTTCCCGGAAACAGCTACAAAGTAGGTATCGGACTGCATGACAGTTCGGCGGCTTTGATTCCGTACCTGGTAAACTTTCAGAAGCCTTTTGTGTTGATATCCACGGGAACCTGGTGTATTAGCCTAAACCCTTTCAACACCACCCCGCTAACAGATATGGAACTGCAGCAGGATTGCCTGAGCTTTATGCAATATAAAGGCAAACCTGTTAAGGCTTCGAGATTCTTTGGCGGGCACGAGCATGAGCAGCAGGTAAAACGCATCGCGGACCATTTCAACCAAAGCCCGGTCCGCTACAAATCAGTGCCTTTCGACCCTGAAATCATCAGCAGGTTGCAGGGCGAGAGACCGCAGGCAGGGCGCGGGCGTGCGAAGGAGAGTCTGCTGCAGGATTCAACGTTCGGGCAGCGGGACCTGTCGTCCTTTGCAACCGACATAGAGGCCTATCACCAGTTCATCCTCGACTTGGTGACGCAGCAGGTTGCCTCTACACAGCTTGTGTTGGAAGGAGCCGATGTGAAGCGCATTTTCGTGGACGGCGGGTTCAGCAAGAACGCCGTTTATATGAATTTGCTGGCTTCTCTTTACCCCGACAAAGAAGTTTTTGCCGCCTCTATGGCACAGGCAACGGCTATTGGCACCGCCATGGCCATTCATAAGCACTGGAACACAAAGCCAATGCCCAACGACATCATTGAATTAAAATATTATGCGGTAACGCACGACGCTAAGCTATGACTGTAGGTCTGTTTATCCCTTGTTATGTAGATCAGTTTTACCCCAATGCCGCCATTGCCACCCTGGAGCTGCTTGAAAAGCTGGGAGTGAATGTGGTATACCCGTCCAGGCAAACATGCTGCGGCCAGCCTATGGCCAACTCCGGCTTTGAGCACCTGACAAAAGAGAGCAACAATCAGTTTATAGAGAATTTCAGGGACTTCGACTATATAGTAGCGCCTTCCGGAAGCTGTGTGCTGCACATGAAAGAGCACCTGCACTCGGGCAAGTATCCGAACGAGACAGAAGCGATGCGGGGAAAAGTGTATGAGCTGATTGAATTTCTGACGGATATACTGAAGGTAGACAAACTGAAAGCCCGCTTCCCGCATAAGGTGGGCCTGCACCAGAGTTGCCACGGGCAGCGGGGCCTGAAGCTGGCCCAGATGTCAGAGCTTGTCGCGCCAGCCTTCTCCAAGCCAGAGCAGCTGCTAAGTATGGTAGAGGGGCTGGAACTGATTGAACTTACCCGTAAGGATGAGTGCTGCGGTTTCGGGGGAACTTTTTGCGTGGCAGAAGAGGCCGTGTCCGTGAAGATGGGCAAAGACCGCGTGATGGATCATCTGCAGCACGAAGCTGCGTACATCACAGGAGCAGACATGAGTTGCCTGATGCACATGGAGGGCATTTTGCGCAGGCAGAAAAGCAGTGTAAAGGTGGTGCATATCGCCGAAATACTTAACGCGCAGGAGATATGAAGGAGACAAAAGACCATGCCGCCCTTGCCGAAGTATTCAATGCAGACGAGCCCCGGGTAAACTGGCACGATGAGACATTGTGGTTCATTCGGCAGAAGCGGGACAAAGCCGCCCATACCGTTGCGGATTGGGAGCTGCTGCGCGAAACTGCCTCACAAATCAAGCACAATGTACTCTCGAACCTGCACGACTACCTGCTGCAGTTTGAGGCCAATGCAAAAGCCAACGGCATTATCGTGCACTGGGCAGCCGACGCCGCAGAGCACAACCGGATTGTGCATGCTATCCTGCAAAAGCATAAGGTGGACCGCATGGTGAAAAGCAAATCGATGCTCACCGAGGAATGCCACCTGAACGAGTACCTGGAAGAGAACGGCATTGAGGTAATAGACTCTGACCTGGGGGAGCGCATTGTGCAGATGGCAAAGGAACCGCCGAGCCATATTGTACTGCCCTGCATCCACAAGAAAAAGGAGGAGATAGGGGATTTGTTCCACGAGCACCTGGGCACCCCGGCCGGCATGGCTGATCCGCAGGTATTGACGGAGGCAGCCCGGCAGCACCTGCGGGAGACCTTCCTGACCCGCCGCGCCGCACTCACAGGCGTTAACTTTGCCGTAGCCGAGACAGGGGAGTTCGTGATTTGCACCAATGAAGGGAATGCCGATATGGGCGCCCACCTGGCAGACGTGCACATCGCCTGCATGGGCATCGAGAAAATTATACCGAAACGGGAGCACCTGGGCGTGTTCCTGCGGCTGCTGGCCAGAAGTGCCACAGGGCAACCGATTACCACCTACTCCAGCCACTTCAAGAAACCAAGAGAAGGGCATGAGTTGCACCTGGTGCTGGTGGACAACGGCCGGAGCATACAACTGGGCAGAGAAGACTTCCGCAACTCGCTCAAATGCATCCGCTGCGGGGCCTGCATGAACACTTGTCCGGTGTACAGGAGAAGCGGCGGCCACAGCTACCATACGGCAGTGGCTGGCCCCATCGGTGCTATCCTGGCACCGAACCTCGACATGAAAAAGAACGCAGACCTGCCCTTTGCCTCCACGTTGTGCGGCTCCTGCTCCAACGTCTGCCCCGTTAAAATTGACATTCATGATCAGCTTTACAAATGGCGCCAGGTGATTGTGAAAGAAGGCTATGCTGACACAAAGAAAACCCTGGGCATGAAAGCCATGACACAGGCTTTTGCCTCGCCTGCTACTTTCCAGTTGGCCGGGAAAGCAGGCCGCTGGTTTATGCGCAACGTGCCCTTTGCTGTTAACAACAAACTGAACCCCTGGTACAAACAGCGTGAAATGCCGGCGCCCCCGAAGGAGTCGTTTGGGGAGTGGTACTTAAAGAACAGGAAAAAGAGAGATGAGTAGCAGAGACAGTATACTGGCCGCCGTTGCCAGAAACCAGCCGGAGCGCATACCCTTGCCGGAAATTCCTGCCTTCTTTACAGAAGAAGCAGACGTGTTGGAAAAATTCACGACAGTAGCGGTGAGTATCGGGAGTAGGGTGTTCCGGGTGCAAAGCCTGGAGGAGGTAAAGCAGGTACTGCTGGAGGAGCATAGCGGCGCCAGGAGGATAGTCTCGGCTTTCCCGGAGTTTGCAGCTGTGGCCGAAACAACTATAGCACCTGGCATAGACCCGCATACATTGGCTGATTTGGACCTAGCGGTACTGCCTGCACAACTTGGTGTGGCAGAGAACGGTGCCCTGTGGGTGACTGATGCACAGCTGCCGCTGCGGGTACTGCCGTTTATTTGCCAGCACCTGGCGCTGGTTGTGCCGCAGAAAAATATCGTCCCGCTCATGCAGCAGGCATATGAGGTGATAGGAGCGCAGGAGTATGGCTTCGGGACATTTGTCGCTGGCCCCTCCAAAACAGCCGACATTGAGCAGTCGCTGGTATTGGGTGCACATGGTGCCAGAACGCTTTCAGTGTTTTTGCTTGAGTAAAGCTATCTTTCCAAGTAACTGATGTTATACTAAATCAAATTGGTTTCATTCTTTTAGTCCTAGCGGGAGATTCTGTTAGAAAAAATTGAATCCTGCGCCTTTTCAAACTCCATAGGAGCGCTCTCAATACCTATCACAAAAAGACACCTCTGAAATTTTTTTTTAAGCTGAATAGTCATTATAAAATGTTCGTTTCTATATAGCGCTCTTTTATAAGCTATACCTCCACCTGCCCCAAAGCAGTTTTGAAAAGTGCTTGGGAAAGGCTTTCGATTGACTTATTCAGCATATTTTCTCCTTTGGCAGGTTGCCTCCTGAGTAGGCTTGTCCGGGATATGTAAACTGCATCTGGTTAAAATAATATCCTGCCATCCTGTAGCCCAGATAAAAGCGGCCTAGCTAAAGGCTATTTTTACAGGTAAAAATGTTTGCGTAGTTAAAATATTTCTTTAACTTTCAGCATTATAAGGAATGATTGATTGCTCACTATTGATTTAAGTGTGGTTGTGAAACCCTCTGAACGGCGAGATTATAAGGGAATATTTTTTACTGTATCTGCAATCGATTCCAAGTATGGGTTCTATGCCATAAGCATTCATGAATCTGTTTCACCAGTTGCGTTTTCTTTTAAAAACACTTTTAATGGCTTGTTACCAGGGATGTTATACCTATAGGGAGCAAGGGGCCGGAGAAAGAGTGCTGGGAAGTAAACCAGCAGACCATCTCATTGTCTGATTAATCTGAGTTAGGTATAGGCAATTCTCTTACCGGTAAACTAAGGAGCTGAAAATTCAATTTGAAACCTGGGAAATACGAAATAAGGGCGTTTTTACTATCATTCCTACAATCGATTCCAGGAAGCTGAATTAAGATATATAATAAATAGCAGGTTTGTTTTACTCTTACTTAATCTATCAGTCTGTTAAGGCTGTCTTAGCTTACCAGTTTCACCTTTTAAAACAATTTTAAAAAATATCGCTTATGGCAAATTTTACAAAAATTACCTTTTTAGTGCTACTACTAGGCCTTACAGAGGTTTCCGTAAAGGCAGAGCTATTAGCCACAGCAGAGGGGTATACACCCGGCATCAACACGAAAGTGGCAGATGTAGTGGTAGAGGGTAAAGTTACCTCCAGTAAAGGAGAACCACTTCCGGGGGTAACAGTAGTCGCGAAAGGAACCGCGAACGGAGCAACTACGGGAGTGGACGGTACCTTTGCGCTTCGCCTTCCACAGGCATCGGGCACGCTGGTTTTCTCTTTTGTAGGTTTTGTTTCCAAGGAGGTTCCTTTAACAGGCCAAACCACTGTGAATGTGGTGCTGCAGGAGGATACAAAAGCACTTGAGGAAGTAGTGGTGGTAGGGTATGGTACTCAGAAAAAGAGCGATGTAACAGGTGCAGTTAGCTCGGTGAAGGCTGAAGAAATTCAGGAATTACCTATTACGAATGCTGCTCAGGCACTACAGGGGCGCGTGGCTGGGGTAAACGTAACAATGGCCGGAACCCGGCCCGGAGCAGGTGTAGAGGTGAGGGTGCGGGGAAACCGCTCTTTTTCTGCGAACAACGATCCGTTGTATGTGCTTGATGGTATTCCGATAACGGGTGGTATCAATGACATCGCACCGCAGGATATCGCCTCGATAGAGGTGCTGAAAGATGCATCCGCTACTGCTATCTACGGTTCAAGGGGGGCGAACGGCGTTGTGCTGGTTACAACTAAAAGAGGAACTGTGGGCAAACCGCAGGTAACCTATGATACTTATATAGGCTTTTCTCAGGCGCTGGGCAAAATAGACATGATGAACGGTGCTGAGTTTGCAGAGTATAAGCGTGAATCGAGGAGAGCCACCGGCGACTACGACGATAGTAATCCACAAGCCTCTGACGAAGAACTTTTTGAGCCTGTTGAGCTGGAGTCTATCCGCTCAGGGCGCTCTACTGACTACCAGGAGCACATGCTGCGAAAGGGGGTAATACAAAACCACCAGCTGGGTGTAAACGGCGGTACAGAAAACACCAGATACGCTATCTCCCTCAACTATTTTGAGGACAATGGCATTATCAAAATTCAGGACATGTCGCGTTATACGCTACGGGTTAACTTAGACCAGCAAATAGGGGACCGGATAAAAATTGGGGTGTCCTCCCTGGCAAGTAGAAGTGTGCTGAACGGGCTTGACTTGAATCCGTATGACGATGCGCTGGCAGAAAATCCACTGGGTGTACCATATGATGAAGAAGGAAACCTCATCTTCCTTCCCACGAATGACGGCTTGCGCTCTAACCCGCTGAGCGAAATACAGGACGGTGCACATGTGAACAGGGAAGATCGCTTTCGCATTTTCAGTAGCCTGTATGGCGAATTGAAAATAGCCGAGGGGCTAACGTACCGGCTTAACTTCGGGCCAGACCTGATACAGAGCCGAAAAGGCAACTTTACCGGGCGCTATACCAATGCCCGCCGCGGTAATGACCCCACTGCTCACACAGATGAAAACCAGGTGTTCAATTATACCCTCGAGAACATCGTCAACTACAACAAAACTTTTGCTGGCAAGCACAGCCTGAACTTTACGGGCTTATACAGTGTGCAGCAGCGGCAGCAGGAGGAAACCAGAATTGATGTGCAGGGTGTGCCCGCTGAAGGTATGCGGTACCATAACTTAGGAGCTGCCTCAAAAGTGACTGGTGTGGGATCTTACTATCAGAAATGGAATATCCTGTCTTACATGGCACGGGCAAACTATGGCTACGACAGCCGGTACCTGCTGACCCTTACCGGTCGTGCAGATGGTTCTTCGCGCTTTGCTGAAGGAAACAAATGGGGTTTTTTCCCTTCGGTGGCATTGGGCTGGAACGTCAGCAACGAAGCGTTCATGCAGGATGTGTCCTGGCTGACAACACTACGGATGCGCGCAAGCTATGGCGAAACGGGTAACACAGGTATAAACCCTTACCAAACCCAGGGCACTTTGTCCCGCACAACGTATTCTTTCGGAAACACAGGCTTGTTTGGTTTCAGACCAGGGTCTATCAGAAATGATGCCCTGCGTTGGGAGACAACCACCTCCTACAACGTAGGAGTAGATTATGGGCTCTGGAACAACCGTGTGTCCGGTAGTATTGAACTTTATCGCCAAAATACAAGAGATCTGCTTTTGCAGCGCCAGCTTCCTTTCACCAGTGGCTTTGGCAGCGTGTTAGAGAATATTGGCAGTACCCGCAACTCAGGTATTGAGTTCGGTCTCTCTGCTATCATCATTCCGGGCAATGACTTTAACTGGTCTGTAGATCTGAATGCATTTGCAAACAGAGAGGAAATCGTAGAATTGTACGGCGGCAAGACAGATGATGTGGGAAGCCAGTGGTTTATTGGCCAGCCAATCAATGTATACTATGACTACGAGAAGATAGGGATCTGGCAACTAGGCGAAGAGGAGCAGGCAGACCAGTTTGGGCAGGTACCTGGAGAAATAAGAGTAAGAGACGTAAACGGCGACAATCAGATTACAGCCGCTGACAGAGTAATACTCGGTACGCCAAGACCTAGCTGGCAGGGAGGCATGACCCACCGTTTTGCTTACAAGAACTTCGACCTGTCTTTCTTTGTGTTCGGGCAATTCGGCAACACCATTATCAGTAACATCCACGAGGGAGGGCCAATTAATCTGTTTGGCCGTTACAACAGCTTGGACGTAGATTACTGGACTCCTGAAAATCCAACAAATGCCTACCCAAGGCCAAATCAAAACCAGGAAAGCCCGATTTACGCGAGTACTTTAAGATACTTTAGTGGCTCCTTCGTGAAAGTGCGAAACATTAACCTCGGTTATAACCTTCCTGAAACGCTTACGGAGAAGGTAGGACTAAGCTCCGTGAGAGTGTATGCCACGGCGCAGCAACCGCTAATCTTTTCTTCTTATGTAAGCGATCATAAGGGTATAGACCCGGAGTTTCCACGCCAGGATACCCCTTCTTATTCACAGTACCTGTTAGGATTGAATGTTAGATTTTAGAAGCTTAAAAACCGAATTTTATGAAACGACATATATTTAGCCTGTTACTACTATCCTGCCTTACCACTTCCTGCAATAATTTGTTGGATGAGGATGTGCGAACCCAACTAACAGGTAGCTTTATTGGCACAAGCGAGGGCCTGGAGGCTGCCGTAGTGGCTGCATACCAACCCTTGCGACAGTTCTACGGTGTAGAGCGAGGCATGACAACAACTGTTTTTGGCACTGATATTTACATGCAGGGGTCTGATGGAAGCTTTAAGTATTTTGATACTTACTCCTCACAGCTAGATGCCCGCAACCAGTACAGTAGAGAAATCTGGAACAACTTTTATGTAGGCATCAATACAGCCAATGCCATCATTGAGCGTGCCCCGGAGATAACGAACATGAACGACGCTACCCGGACTATCAGAATTGGGGAAGCAAAGTTTCTGCGGGCGCATCATTACTTTGTTCTGGTGCAAATGTTCGGCCCGGTACACATTACCCTCGAGGAGACACAACAGGTGGAGACAGAGTCAGGCCGGTCTAGTGTAGCGGAAGTGTATGACGTTATTGTGACAGATCTGGAAGACGCTATCAGCAGACTTCCTGCGACTACAAACGACTGGGGAAGAGCGGTGAAGCCTGCTGCAGAGCACTTGCTGGCCAGGGTGCTGTTAACGCGCGCCTCTTCCGTTGCTGCCCAGCCGACAGATTATGAGCGTGCCGCAACGCTTGCCAAAACCGTTATCAATGACTACAGCTACACCCTGCTGCCTGATGTGGCAGAGGTGTTTGCCCAGGGTAACGAGAATAATCCTGAAATGATTTTTGCCGCCCAGTACATCAATGATCAAATCTACAATGGGGATGGTCCTAATAACGCAAGCCGCTTTGTGCTGATGCAGTATGATGTAGAACCAGGCATGAAGAGAGATATGTTAAACGGAACTCCATGGAAGCGTTTCAGACCTACTGATTTCCTGTTAAACGAAGTATATGATGATCGTGCCAATGATGTGCGGTATGATAAGTTCTTTAAAAGAGTTTACTATGCAAACAATGCAGCCACTATCCCTCAGGTAAATGGAGCGCCTGCCTATAGTGTAGGTGATACTGCTATATGGCTGCCAGGGGTAGAGCTTCCTGCCAGCGTTATAGAAAGCAAGTCTTATCAGGTACTTACACCAAGCAGATATACGCCCAAGCTCTATCCCTCATTGATAAAGTTTGATGACGCTATACGCCCCGATAATCAGGCACCTGGTGTACGGGACTTCCCGATGATGCGTCTGGCAGAAACCTACCTTATCGCAGCAGAAGCGCTTATGATGAGTGGCCAGGCAGAGGAAGCAGCGGAGTACATCAACACGCTGAGGTTGAGGTCTGCGAGAGTTGGTGATACTCCTGAAGAAACAGAGCAGCACCGGCAGGCGATGATGGTCTCACCGGACCAACTGAATATTGACTTTATACTTGATGAAAGGGCCCGTGAATTAGTGGGAGAGATGTTCCGCTGGTTTGATTTGGTAAGAACCGGTGAACTAGTAGAGCGTGTGAGAGAACACAACCCCTATGGAGGAGGCAATATACAGGCGCACCATGTACTCCGCCCAATACCTCAGGACCAGATAGACCGTACCACTTCTGAATTTGCTCAGAACCCTGGCTACTAATCAGATTCCGTTCAGCTTCATATCATGGAGCTGAACGGAATCTTTACAGTTAGTTTAGGAAGACTTCGAAGTGCACACTTTATAGATGGTGCTCTGCCTGCCATAGTTTACTGAGAAATAGTTATATTGCTATAAGAGTTTGGCAGATGAAGCTGACTGAACAGGAGTAGGAAGTATAACAATAGTGTTTCGGCAGAACGATGTTGTATGGTTCAACAGAAGGGCTTATAAAATTCTGGAAGTTCTAATCCTTGTTTGGGTTTAATTAAGCCTGCGCTACCCTTAAAACAATAATTTATTTTTAAAACATAAAAAAGATGAAAAGAAGTCATTTGCCCCTCTTGCTATTATTGTTTCCTGTCACCTGCATCCAGTCTGGGTGCGCCTCAAGAAGTAATGAAACTGTGCAGACTACCCAAACTGCGCAGGGTACAGAAGCTGCACAGGAGAGTGGTTGGACACAGCTATTCAACGGCAACGACCTGACTGGTTGGGAACAGGTAAACGGCAGTGCCGCCTATAGAGTAGAGGATGGGGCCATTGTCGGAACAACCACCATGAATTCTCCCAATAGCTTTCTGGCTGCCGATAAAGAATATGGGGATTATATCCTAGAGTTTGAGGTAATGCTGGATAACGACATCAACAGCGGTGTGCAGTTTCGCAGCATTTCAGACCCAGCTGTGATGGGTGGCCGTGTACACGGGTATCAGTTTGAGCTGGATCCATCCGACAGGAAGTGGACCGGGGGAATATATGACGAGGCCAGGCGCGGATGGCTGTACCCGCTTTCGCTGAACCCGGATGCCCAGTCGGCCTTTAAAAAGGGCGAGTGGAATAAGGCCCGGATCGAAGCCATTGGCAACAAGATCAAAACCTGGATCAACGATGTACCTGTTGCGGCAGTTGTGGATGACATGACGCCCAGCGGACTCATAGCCCTGCAGGTGCATTCCATCGGAAATGCCGAAGACGCCGGAAAAGAAATCAAGTGGCGGAACATCCGCATCAAAACCTCAGATTTGGAGCACCGCGAAGGGCATGATGCCTTTGTCGTTAACCTTGTGCCCAACACCCTGACAGAACAGGAGAAAGAACAGGGGTGGAGCCTGCTCTGGGACGGCGAAACGACCGAAGGCTGGCGAGGGGCTTATAAAGATAAGTTTCCGGAAGGTGGCTGGAAAGTGCAGGACGGTGAGTTGCATGTGCTGGAATCAGGCGGCGGCGAATCTGTGCACGGCGGAGACATTGTGACGGAGAAAGAGTATGATGCTTTCGACCTGCAGGTTCAGTTTAAGCTGACAGAAGGCGCTAATAGCGGCATCAAATACTTTGTCACTGAAAAAGAAAATGTACAAAACGCATCTGCCATCGGCCTGGAGTACCAGCTGCTGGACGACGAAAAGCACCCGGACGCTAAAATGGGCCGGGATGGGAACCGTACGATTGCTTCTTTGTATGACTTGAAGACCTCTGAGAAAAACAAGCGCTTTCTGAAGCCTATTGGTGAATGGAACCAGGCGCGCCTGATAGTAAGACCTGATAAAACAGTGGAGCACTGGCTGAATGGCATTAAAGTGCTGGAGTATGAAAGAGGGTCTGAAGAGTTTCGCAACCTGGTAGCTCAGAGTAAATACAAGAACTGGGAAAATTTTGGAGAGGCTGAGAAAGGCCATATCCTGCTGCAGGACCACGGAAACAATGTAGCATTCAGAAGCATCAAAATCAAAGAATTGTAGTGCTATGAAAGTGCCAGGAATATAAGCTACTATACTTTTAGGTATAAGTTACCCGGAAGTATAGTGGGCTTCTATTCCTGGGCTTACGAAAACAGAAGTCAGTTTTGTAATGGATTTTAAATAATGTTCAAACTATAACGAACAAAGGAATGGATCACAAGGATAATAATAACCGGAGAGACTTTCTCAAAAAAGCTGTTCTTGGAACAGTCGGCTTATCTGTAATTGGAATGGGCTTTAGTGCCAAAAGTTACGGGAAGATTCTGGGTGCCAACGACAGGGTAAGAGTCGGGATTATTGGCTTCTCTGATCGATTTAAACATTCCTTATACCCGGCGATGATGGGCCATGCAAAAGAACTGAATTTCGAGTTCGTAGGCGTGTCTGATATCTGGAACCGCCGCCGCGATGAGGCAGAGGCTTATGTAAAGGAAAAGCATGGCATCAAGCTTAAGAAGTACCGCAATAACGATGAACTCTACTCTAAAAAGGACATTGATGCAGTCATCATCAGCACAGCTGATTTCCAGCATGCGTTGATGGGCGTGGAAGCGGTGCGCAACGGAAAGGATGTATACCTGGAGAAGCCGATGGCAGAAACCATGGAAGATGCCCGCGCTATCCTCAAAGCGGTAGAAGAGACCGGTAAAATCGTGCAGATCGGCTCGCAGCGACGTAGTGCTCCGAACTACATTGCAGCAAACGAGTACATTAATTCCGGCAAGTTCGGAGATATCAAAATGGTGGAGATGACCTGGAACGTGAACCAGCCAGGGCGTTGGAGGAGACCTGACCTGGTGAGCCAGATCCGGAAGGAAGACACGGACTGGGAACGCTACCTGATGAACCGGCCGAAAGTAGACTGGGATCCGCGGAAATACCTGGAGTACCGTTTGTTCTGGCCTTACTCATCCGGCATACCGGGGCAGTGGATGTCGCACCAGATAGATACCGTGCATTGGTTTACAGGGCTGGACCATCCGCGAAGCGTGGCGGCCAACGGCGGTATTTACATGTGGAATGATGGCCGTGAAAACCCTGATACCTTAACAGCCGTTTTTGATTATGGTCCGGCAAACGATGCGTCCAAAGGTTTCCAGGTGGTGTACTCTTCCCGATTCAGCAACTCAGCCGGTGGCGTGAAGGAGTTATACTACTCCAATGGCGGTATGCTGAACCTGGACACAAACAAGATCACGTCGGAGGGTGGCTTATCTAAAAACCAGGCGGACGATATGAATATGCAGGCTAACTTGCTGACGGATTATACCCTGCCTGACCAGGCAAAAGTTTCTACAGACGCCAATACAGGCGGCGACCCGATGACTTCGCTGCACATGCGCAACTGGATGGAGTGCGTGCGCAGCCGCCAGACGCCAAATGCTTCTGTAAAGGCCGGTTACAACCACTCCGTTGCCAACATCATGACGCGGGTAGCCATGCAAACAGGCAAGCGCGTTACCTTCGATGATGCGAAGCAGGACGTTGTGGCAAGCTAGCACAAATACCTGGTAAGGGATAGTGCAAAGCTGGCCGTTGGTCGAGTAGCCTGGTTTCTAAGCTGCAGTCTTTAAATTTAAAGGGCTAGAGCTAAGAAGCAGGAAAATTACGCTGTTTTTTGAATGGTTAAGGCCGCTGCAGAGAACAGATAGTCAATGCATTAGCATAGATAGCGCTTTTTATTGTGCTACTTGTGCCGCTTTTTGTGCCATGGGTGAGAGTAAAATTCGATATATTTAAATGCAAATATGATTCCAGCGGATAATGGTAGCGTGAACATGAGCAGACAATCGCAGCACAGACTAAAAGATATAGCCCGTGAACTGGGAGTGTCTACCTCTACCGTTTCAAGAGCGTTGAGTAACCATCCGCATGTTAGCGAGGAGACGAAAGAACGGGTAAAGCAGGCGGTGGAAAAAGCAGGCTACCAACTGAATGCCATGGCATCGAGCCTTCGCAAAAGCAAATCCAATATTATCGGGCTGATTGTGCCCCGGATTTCCATGTACTTTCAGTCAGCGGTTATCACGGCCATCCAGAATGAGCTGCAGAAGTGTGACTACAACCTGATGATTTTTCAGTCAAATGAATCGCCGGCGCTGGAAAAGCAACTTGTGAACGTACTGCATGCCTTGCGCGTGGAGGGGCTGATAGTTTCAACCACGCTGTACACCGAAGACTTTTCACCGTTTGATGTTTTTTCAAAGGCCAATGTTCCGTTGGTGTTTTATGACAGAGTGCCGAAAGGGTACTCCGCCCACAAAATAAAAGGCGATGACTATCAGGGAGCTTATAAGTCAACCCTCCACTTGCTGGAGCAGGGCTGTCGCCGTATTGCGCATATCAGTGGCCCGCTCAGCTGTAGCCTGTACAGTGAACGCTATGCCGGCTATCAGGACGCACTAAAAAAACACAAGGTCGCTTTGGACGAAAGCCTGGTGTTCTTCCATGAGTTAACGCATGAAAATGCGCTGAAAACATGCCAGGTGTTGTTTGCGGAGGAGCCCTATCCGGATGCCTTTTTTACAAGCAATGACACGACAGCCATCGCCGTGATGGAGTATGCCAACAAGCTGAAGCTGAGCATACCCGAAGATTTAAAGCTGGCAGGATATTCCAATGATCCGCGTGTGCAGATTGTTCATCCGGCCATTACTTCAGTTGAACAGTTCCCTTATGAGATGGGGGAGCATGCAGCAAGGCTTATCATGGATTTAGTCCGGCAAAACGTAAGGCCTGGCAGGAGCTTTATTTCACTTACCACCCCCATAGAGCTCATTAAACGTGAATCTAGTAAAGCTTTAAGTTTGACCTGTTAATTATTTGTTATACCTTAAAAGAATAATTAAACAAAAATAAAGGTATGCCTTTTTTTAGTGTTTTATGCAATCGATTGCGGGATGGCTTGTAGCTGATTGATGAAAATGCAGTTGCAAAAAGCAGGTGCAGAACCGCTTGAGTAACAAAAGCGGTGATTAGGTATGCCTGTTTAGATAGTTGCTGTTTGCCTGAAAAGGTAAGGGATTAATCGCTTTCTACCTTCGGGCGGTGTACTTACATGAAAGGCAGAATCTTTACAATGGTAGATAGCGCTTCGCGAGGAGCTTTATATAGATAACAAGGTCTCTGGTTAGCAGGGAACAGAAGTATGAAATCAAATAACAACACATGAGCGGAATTGAACAGTTTTCATTAGCAGGCAAAGTAATTGTGATGACAGGAGCCACCGGCATCCTGGGAGAAGCCATGTCACTTGCCATAGGACAGGCCGGTGCCAAAGTGGCCATACTGGGGCGCAACAGGGAGCGTGCCGAAGAGCGGGTGGCTGCCATAGAGGCTGCAGGCGGAGAGGCCATGGCGGTGCTGGGCGACGTGCTGGATGAAAAGGAGATGCAGTCGGCCAAAGAAGCCATACTGGAGGCATGGGGAACGATTGACGGCCTAGTGAACGCTGCCGGCGGCAATATTCCGGGAGCCACCGTGATGCCGGACCAGAACCTGTTTGATACCAAAATAGAAGACACTAAAAAGGCGGTAGACCTTAACCTGTTCGGCACCATTATCCCGACGCAGGTCTTCGGCAGGGTTATCGCCGAAAAGGGAAAAGGAGCCATCGTAAACATCTCGTCGCTGACGGCGCAACGGCCACTGACCAGGGTGCTGGGTTACACGATAGCTAAAAAGGCGGTGGAGGCTTATACGCAATGGATGGCGGTGGAACTGGCGCAGCGCTACGGCGATGGCGTGCGGGTGAATGCCATTGCGCCCGGTGTGTTCCTGACGGAGCAGAACAGAACGCTGCTCCTGAACGCTGATGGAGGCTACACTGACAGGGCCCAGAAATTTATCAACAATACGCCCTTCCGAAGGCTGGGAAACCCGGAGGAATTGACAGGTACGCTTATCTACCTGTTGAGCGATGCGTCTAAATTCGTGAGCGGAGAAACGATTTTAGTAGATGGCGGCTTTAATGCCTTTAGCGGCGTGTAGGCTTATCCAGGGTTATAACATCTAATAATCTAATCAGAAAATATGCCACTGTTACAAAGCTGGAGATGGTACGGACCTAAGGACCCGGTTTCCTTACAGGATATCAAACAGGCCGGTGCCACGGACATCGTTACGGCGCTGCATCATATACCTAATGGAGAAGTATGGCCTGTGGAGGAAATCCAGAAGCGGAAAAGTGAAGTGGAGCGTGCCGGATTGATATGGAGTGTGGTGGAAAGCGTGCCGGTACACGAAGCTATCAAAACACAAACCGGCAACTTTAAAGCCTATATTGAAAACTATAAGCAGTCGGTGAGGAACCTGGCTGCCTGTGGCATTTACATCGTCACCTACAACTTTATGCCGGTGTTGGACTGGACCCGGACAGATCTGAGTTATACAGTGGAAGACGGTTCAAAGGCGCTGCGCTTCGAATTGGCGGCTTTTATTGCCTTTGATGTATATATACTCCAGCGGAAAGGTGCGGAGAACGATTACGCAGCGCAGGACCTGGAGAGGGCAAAGCAGCGGTTCAGTGAAATGAGTGGGGAAGAGAAGTTGCTGCTGGAACGAAACATTATTGCAGGGCTGCCTGGCAGCGAAGAGAGTTTTACAGTAGAGCAGTTCCAGCAGGCCCTGGATACCTATGCAGGCATTGATGCAGACAAACTACGGCAGCACCTGGTCTACTTCCTGCAGGAGGTGGTTCCGGTGGCCGAGGAAGCCGGTGTGAAAATGGTAATACATCCCGACGACCCGCCTTACAGCATCCTGGGGCTGCCAAGGGTGGTGAGCACTGCCGCCGATGTGGAGGCCCTGGTACAGGCGGTTCCGTCTCTGAGCAACGGCCTGTGCTTCTGCACCGGCTCTTTCGGGGTGAGGGCCGACAATGACCTGCCGGGGATAGTGAGGCAGTTTGCCGACCGTATCAACTTTGTGCACCTGCGAAGCACGCAGCGGGATGAACACGGAAACTTTTATGAGGCTAACCACCTGGAGGGCGATGTGGACATGTACGCGGTGATGGAAGAGCTGATTACTATCAACAGAAAGCGGGAGCAGCCCATCCCGTTCCGGCCAGACCACGGCCACCAGATGCTCGATGACCTGCACAAAGTCACCAACCCCGGTTATTCTGCCATTGGCAGATTGCGTGGGCTGGCAGAGCTGCGGGGCCTGGAGATGGGTATAGAAAAAACAATTTTTAAAAACTAAAGCAGTACTCCCATGAACGAAAATGACCTGATAGTACCCGCTGCTGCAGAGCGCCGGTACTCACAGCCGAAGAACGGTTTTATGAGTGAAGATTTCCTGTTGCAAACAGAAACAGCCAAGCTGCTGTACCACGAATATGCCAGGGAGCTGCCTATTATAGATTACCATTGTCACTTATCCCCAAAGGCCATTGCGGAGAACAAACCCTTCAAAAACATGACGGATATCTGGCTGGCGGGAGACCATTATAAGTGGCGGGCCCTCCGCACGTTGGGAATCGAAGAAAAATACATTACCGGCGACGCCACGGACGAAGAGAAGTTCACGACCTGGGCCAAAGCAGTGCCTTATACCATGCGCAATCCGCTGTACCACTGGACGCACATGGAACTCAAGAATCCCTTTGGCGTGACGGAACTGCTGACAGAGGAGAACGCATCAGAGGTGTATGCCCATTGCAATGATCTGTTGCAGAAACCAGAGTTTACCCCAAGAGGCTTACTGCAGCACTTTGGAGTGGAAATGGTCGGTACAACCGACGACCCAACAGATAACCTGGAGTATCATCAGCAGATAGCCGCTTCGGATTTCAACATAAAGGTGTTGCCGTCTTTCCGGCCAGACAAGGCGCTGAATTTAGCAGGAGGGGAGGCTTTCAGGGCATATCTTCAAAAGCTTTCTGAAGCAAGTGGAGTGGCTGTTTCCAATATAGATACCTTACTGGAAGCGCTGCAGCAGCGGGTGGATTTTTTCCACGCTAATGGTTGCCGCGTTTCTGACCATGGCTTGTCGTTTATGCCTTATAGCAGTACCAGCAGCGGAAAGCTGGAAGAAGTGTTTGCTGCCGTTCTGGATGGCAACGATCAGGAGGCTGCCGCGCATGAGCAGGAGTTCGCAAGCCTGCTATTGATGGAGCTTTGCAGGATGTATCACGAAAGAGGATGGGTGCAACAGTTTCACCTGGGTGCGCTGCGCAATAGCAATACCCGCATGCTGGAAATCAACGGCCCCGATACGGGTTACGACTCCATCGGCGATTTCCCGCAGGCAACGAATATGGCTGCCTTCTTCAATGCCCTGGAGAAAGAAGACAAGCTGACTAAAACCGTTATCTATAACCTGAATCCTGCCGATAATGCTGCCTTCGCCGCCATGGCGGGCAACTTCCAGAGCGCCGGCACAAAAGGCAAAATACAGTTCGGCTCCGGCTGGTGGTTCCTGGATCAACTGGACGGCATGAAAGAGCAAATGAACACACTTTCTAACATGGGCCTTATCAGTTGCTTCATCGGTATGCTGACTGACTCTCGTTCCTTCCTGTCATACCCCAGGCACGAATACTTCAGAAGGCTGTTGTGCAATATGTTCGGAGATGATGTAGAGCAGGGCCTGTTGCCGGCAGATATCCCATGGATAGGAAAGATGGTGCAGGACATCTGCTACTACAACGCCAGGAATTATTTCACTTTTTAAAGCAGAACGCGAGAAAATTATAGCGCGAGCCTCTTGGCTCGTGATGAATATCGTGAGGCCTCTGGCCTGGTGGAATAAGACAAGCAGGGTTGTGTGATTCGCATTGATGAAACCCACCCCTACCCCTCCGAGGAGGGGAATTACGCATAGGAGGAAAATTCCCCTCCTCGGAGGGGTAGGGGTGGGTTCTTTTTTACACATTAACAAATATTTAACTTGAGCAATGAGGCCGGAGGCCCAACAATAACAGGCATGAGCCTTTTGGCTCATGCCATAATGTAGAGCTTAAAGAAAAAACAGCATACCCTATGGAAAAAAGACTAGTACGGGCTGGAATAGTTGGCTCCGGCTTCGCCGCCAAATTTCATTATGAAGCACTGCAGCGTGTTTTCAGTGCCAAAGTGGAAATAGCCGGCGCATACTCTCCCTCACCGGAAAACCTGCAGGCTTTTACAAAAGAGCGAAACCTGAAGGCTTTTGATAGCCTGGAACAATTGATGGAACAGTCTGATGTCATTCATGTCTGTACCCCGCCTGTAACGCACGAACCTATTGTGGTAGCGGCTTTAAAACGGAACAAGCACGTTATCGTGGAGAAGCCGTTTACCGGTTACTTCGGCGATGGGAGCGAGAGTTTTAGTGGAGACACTTTTTCCCGGGAAGAGGGGCTGGAACAAACCCTGAAAAGCATCAGCAGAATGCTGGAGGCGGAGAAGGAGAGTGAAGGCCTTATCATGTATGCAGAGAACTGGGTATATGCCCCTGCCATACAGAAAGAACGGGAAGTGCTGGAGAAATCAGGTGCCCAGATTATCTGGATGCATGGCGAAGAGTCCCATTCAGGCTCACATTCCTTAGCCTATGGGCAGTGGAAACTTTCCGGTGGTGGCTCCATGATCGGGAAAGGGTGCCATCCTTTGTCGGCAGCCATCTACCTGAAACATGTGGAAGGCCGGGCACGCAATGGAAATCCTATCCGCCCGAAGACTATTTCCGCACGCACACATGCCATCACGCGCATGCCGTGTTACCAGGATGAGGGCCACCTGCGAACGACTTATAAAGACATTGAGGACTTTGCCCAATTGCATGTTGTGTTTGAAGACGGCACCATCGCAGATGTATTTGCCAGCGAACTGGTGTTAGGTGGAGTGCATAACTGGATTGAAGTAAACACCAGCAACCACCGCACCATTTGCAATATTCATCCTAATAATGCCATGCAGGCCTATACCCCGGCGGAGCATTACTTCAAAGATGTGTATGTGGTGGAGAAAACAGAAACCAAACAGGGATGGTCGTCTATGTCGCCGGACGAAGCCTGGTTTGCCGGCTATCAGCATGAAATGGATGCCTTTTACAAATCTGCCGCCTTTGGTGAGCCGGTAGAAAGCAACAGTAGCCTGGCTGCCGATGTGATTGCCACCATTTATGCCGGCTATGTTTCCTCAGAGAGAAAAGGTGCAGAAGTGCCTATTACGATTCTATAAGGTCGCTTTGCAAAAACTCTGAAAAAGTCGCCCTTCGTAGGATGACAAAAAAAATGCATAGTAGCAGGCAGCTAGTACATAGCATTACCAAAATAACAGACGCAGATTCAATACCATATCAACAGAAATCAGATGAACTCCATGGGAAAAACGAAACTAAGCGACAACGAGACCGGCTACGTGGAAAAAGGGAAAGTAGGCAATTACCGCTGGGTTATTTGCGCCCTACTTTTCTTAGCTACCACCATCAACTACATCGACAGGCAGGTGATTGGCTTGCTGAAGCCTACCCTGGAAGCCCAGTTTAACTGGACGGAACTGGATTATGGGTACATCATCATGTTCTTCTCTGCCTCTTATGCTGTGGGCTATGTTATCTTCGGTAGTATCATCGATAGGATAGGAACGAAGTTAGGGTATTCTATTTCTGTTGCTGTCTGGAGTGTTGCAGCTGTATTACATGCCGCCGTGCGTAGCACCCTGGGCTTTGGCCTTGTGAGGGGACTGTTGGGTTTAGCAGAGGCAGGCAACTTTCCGGCGGCCGTTAAGGCGGTAGCAGAATGGTTTCCGAAAAGAGAACGCGCCCTTGCTACCGGTATTTTCAACTCCGGTACCAGTATCGGAGCGGTAGCGGCTCCTCTTCTGGTTCCCTGGATTTTAGGCGCTTATGGTTGGCAGGAAGCATTCATCATCACCGGTGCCCTGGGTTTTGTGTGGCTGATATTCTGGTGGTTCTTATACGAAATACCTTCCCGGCATAAAAAGCTGACGCCCGAAGAATACGACTTTATCCACATCGATAACGAGCCGGCTGTGACCGAAACCGCAGGTTCATTAAATTGGAGCCGCTTGCTCCAGGTCCGGCAGACATGGGTCTTCATTGTCGGTAAAGTATTAACAGACCCAATCTGGTGGTTTTTCCTGTTCTGGCTGCCTTCCTATTTCGCTACTACCTTTAACCTTGACCTGACAAAGCCAAGCTTGCCCCTGGCTGTTGTCTATACTGCGACCACTTTTGGCAGTATTGGCGGGGGCTACTTATCCTCTCACCTGATTAAGCGGGGATGGCCGGTGCTAAAAGCAAGAAAAACCACCTTGCTCATTGTTGCTTTTGTGGTGCTGCCTATCATGACGGCCAGATACGCCACCGATATTTGGGTGGCTGTAGGCATCATAAGCCTGGCGGCAGCCGCACACCAGGCATGGAGCACTAATATTTTCACTATCGTATCGGATATCGTTCCTAGAAGAGCAGTAAGTTCTGTGGTAGGTATTGGCGGTATGTCCGGATCAGTAGCCTCCACCTTTTTCCCTTTGTTCGTAGGGTGGCTTCTGAATTACTATGACTTGCTTGGGAACATCGGGGCAGGGTACAACATCCTGTTCATCATCTGCGGCTTCGCTTACCTGCTGGCCTGGCTGATTATACACCTGCTTACCAAGCGCATGAAACCAATGGTACTGTAGCAGTGCTGGCAGCAAACTTAAACTTAAAGCTGGTTGCAGTGTTCTTAATGAGTGATAGTCAGTGTTGTACTGATTGCCAATAGTTCAAAAAATAAAGGAACCCACCCCTGCGCCCCTCCGAGGAGGGGAATTTCAGCAAGATTAAAATATTCCCCTCTTCGGAGGGGCGCAGGGGTGGGTTTTCTGTATTCACGCGAGGAAGCAAGTTGTTGGTGAAAACACACAACAACGGCAGCAATTTCTTAAGTCGAAGGTATCAGAGGTAAGGGTGGGGTAACTGTGCTTATATCCTGAAACTGGTGTCGCTTTACAAGCTAAACTGAATTCAATTATTCAAAAATGAAAAAATACCTGTATTCGTTTCTTCTATTGGCCATGACGTGTTTTTTGATGTACTGCCAGAGCAGTAAAACAAAAAACACACAACAGGCTACGGCTACTCCTGAAGAAGGAAGTAAACCTGAAGCTGCCAGATTTAGCCTGGACTCATCTCCTGTTATCTCTCCGGAGGCATCTCTTAACCTGATGCAGGTGGCAGACGGCTTCGAAGTAAAACTAGTGGCGGCAGAGCCCCTGGTGAGTACACCGGTAGCCATGTCGTTTGATGATGACGGGCGTATGTGGATAGTGGAAATGGAAGGTTATATGCCGGATACCTTGGGAACCGGAGAAGACACCCCGAGTGGTAAAATCGTTATCCTGGAAGACAGCAACAAGGATGGCGTGGCAGATGAGCGCAGGATTTTCCTGGACTCTCTGTTAATGCCCAGATCCATCTGCCTGATTGACGGTGGCATACTGGTGGCTGAGCCGCCAAGCCTTTGGTATTACGAAATAAATAATGACAAGCCGGGGAAAAAGACATTGGTGGATGCCGCCTATGCGGAGGGAGGCAATGTGGAGCACCAGCCCAATGGCCTGCTGCGGGCGATGGATAACTGGATTTACAATGCCAAATCAACCAAGCGCTACCGGAAAGAGGGGGATAAGTGGCTGATAGAGGATACTCACTTCCGGGGTCAGTGGGGCATCACCCAGGACAATTACGGACGGCTGTACTATAATACCAATCCCTCCAATGTATTGGGAGACTACTTTTCGCCGGGTTTCGGGGCTGCAAATAATAACCAGCGCGGTGTTTCCGGGTTTAACGAAAGAGTAGTGCCCAATAACAGGGTGTACCCCATCAGGCCGACACCAGGTGTGAACAGGGGCTATATGGAAGGCATTCTGGATGACAGTTTGCGCCTGGTGGACTTTACAGCAGCCTGCGGGCCTGTGGTATACCGGGGCGATTTGTTCGGGGAAGCCTACGCGTCGAATGTATTTGTGGCAGAACCTGCCGGCAATCTTATCAAGCGCAATATCCTGAACGAAAACGGGTATGTAACCGGCGGGGAGCAGGCGTATCAAGGGAAAGAGTTTATAGCCAGTGTGGATGAGCGCTTCCGGCCAGTGAACCTGTACAATGGCCCGGATGGTGCTTTGTATGTGGTAGACATGTACCGCGGTATCATTCAGCATAAAACCTACCTCACAACTTACCTTAAAAATGAAATTGGCCTGCGGGAACTAACACAACCGCTTGGGTATGGGCGTATTTATAAGGTTGTGCCGAAAAACAAAACGGCTCAAATGGTGACACTGCTGGATGCCCCGGAGCAGCTGGTGAAAATGCTGGGCCATGCAAATGGCTGGGTGCGGGACAATGCGCAGCAAAAGATCATAGACCGCCGTTTTACCCAGGCTATCCCAGCGCTGCGGCAAGCGGTAAAAGAAACTGGCAATCCTTTGCTGGTGATGCACGCGCTCTGGACACTGGAAGGTTTAGGAGCCCTGCAAACAGAAGAGGTAGTCGCTTTGTTGAATCAGCCCGCCTGGCCTGTCCGGATGCAGGCATTAAGTGTGATGCCTTCTGTGCTGAGCAAGGCAAACTACAAGCAGTTTGTGCCGGTGCTGGAGCAGTTGATGGCCAGCAACGATACACTGGCAGCACCCTATGTGGCCTTTCTTGCCAACTCCATCCAGCCGTTTGATAAGGTAGCGGCGAACAACCTGTTGCAGCAGATAGTGAAAAGCCATCCTGCAAATGAATATGTGGCAGATGCCGTGATAAGCAACCTGCAGGGGCGTGAAGAAGCTTTCCAGAAAGAAGTGCTGGCTTTTGCTCCTGATACTTCCTATGCCATTAACAAGCAGCTGCAGCAGGTGGTCACCAACATACGCAATGCCCAGGCAAGCCGGAACCCGGAAGCACTGGCAAAGGCGTTTCCGATAGGGGCGGCGATGTATGCCAGGTCCTGCCAGACGTGCCATGGCGCAGACGGCAATGGCGTAAAAGCCTTAGCGCCTCCTTTAAACAAGTCGGAGTGGGTAACAGGCGACAAAGACAAGCTTATATCTATTGTATTGTATGGCCTCACCGGCCCGGTAAAAGTAGACGGCCACCTGTACAAAGCACCGGAAATAAACGGCGACATGCCGGGTATCGGCTACGACAAGACCCTGCCTAACGAAGAGGTAGCGCAGCTGCTTAGCTTCATCCGGAAGTCGTGGCAAAATGATGCCAGCAGGGTTTCTACCGAGGAGGTGACAAAAGTAAGGCAGCGTTTAAGTGACCGCCAAAGGGCTTTCACCGTAGAGGAATTAGATAAAATACAATAAGATTAGTATTTTAACTTCCCAAAGCCTTTTGGAGCATAAACATGCTCTCAGATACCCGGCACCTGGTTGGTGCAATTCAGGTGCATAATCCTGAACTGCGCAGCGAGTGGTGTTTTGCCGGTGTCTTAGCTTTGCTTCAGTAAAGATAAGCATGATGCAACTCACCAGACTGTCGTTTCTATTAGTGCTGCTTTGCTCCTGCGCCACACAACGCGGGGCAGAGAAGTTTTTCGACAGAAACCCGGACAAACTGGCTGAGTATGTGGAGGAGAATACGGAGTACACGGAGAAGTACGGGGAAGCTTACGCTGCCAGGCATTTCCCTGCAAAGGTGTCGCCGCAGCTTACTCCGCCTACCCTCGAAACAGAGAGAACGATTGTGCCCGGCAGGCTGATTCCCTGGCCGATGCCGGAAAGCAGACCAGCTGTTCCACAGCCCACCCGCACTTTAGAGTGTCCGGAATGCAAACCCATTTACACCACAGATACCGTTTACCAAGAGGATACAGACAGGCTGGATGCGCTACTCGAAGAGCTGAACAGTGAATTTGTAGCGCACAGCCAGACAAGGCAGCGGCTGACCAAAACCGAGACAGAGCGGGACTTCTGGCAGGAAAAAAACCGGAAAAAGTTCTGGACATTGATAGCAATGGTTTTTTTCGCTGTGCTGTACATGATCTTCAGGTTGCTGGCGTCCCGGGTTCGGGAGACATAGCGTGTGTATAGCTAGCTAAATTTAAGTAGAAAGGCAGCGCCCATCCAGCCGGAATGGGCGCTGCCTTTCTACTTAAGCGGATTGTTGGCCAGGTAACAGACAGCCGCCGCATAAATTAAAGATGAGAATGTTGTTTTACATATATAAAATTATATATATTTAGAACAAATTTAACACTCCCCGCATCACATGTCCCGGCTATGGCGATAGTTATTATCTTGATTGGTACAATACTGCTGATAGGTGTTCTGATTGGCGGCCTTGCCCTGACATTGAGTTTTGAAGAAGAGCCGGACAGGAGAGAAAATGAGGCAGCAACGCTTCAGCCCATCCCTGGCGAATTGCCTGCTCCTATCGTGGAAGAAGTGCCAGAGAATGATGTGGTGATAGAACCAATAACTTACCCTCAGCCGCCAGTATCTGAACCCACAGCCATGCAGGCAGAAGAAACACTGAAAAGTGTGTGAGTTGTATGACAACAAATTTTAAGGCTATTTTTCTGATGAGGATTCTACAGGACTGTTCGTGGGGGCAGCTTATGGTGGTGAAAGGCTCGAACTCAAGCCAGCGCATGCGGGAGGTATTCAGCTATTCCTGGGTGAAGAGCTGAATAAAGAAGGTAGTGCCTTTATTCTCCTCGCTCTCAAACCAGATTTTACCCTGGTGTAGCTCTACAATAGTTTTGATGACGGACATGCCCAGGCCTACGGATTCTTCCCCTTTCAGTCCCGGTCGGCGGGCTTCCGTGAATTTATCGAACAGGCAGGGATGGTGCTTTTCAGGAATACCAATGCCGTTGTCTTTCACAGAGATAACTACATCGTCCTCGTTTTTCTCAATATAAATGCTGATAACACCCCCCTCATGGGTAAACTTCAGAGCATTGGAGACGAGGTTGTTGATCACCTGCATAAACTTCATGCTGTCTACCCGGGCATATACCTGTTCATGTGAGGAGTTAAGTTTAAACTCCTTGCCTAGGTTTTGCTGTGAATCCCGGTATAGCTTGATTACTTCCTTAATCTCCCACACCACATCCAGGCGCTCCTTGTTCACTTCTACCTGGGCAGACTCCAGAAACTCCTGGTGAACCAGGTCCCGAATCAGGTCGATATTGCGCTTACAGATCTCCTGGATTATTTTCAGCTGTTTCCGGCTATGTTCACTTTCAGACTTTGGCAGGTCCTCTTCAATAACACCGGCAAGCGTCTGCACCAGGGATATTGGCCCTCGCAGATCATGGGCCAGTATCTCCAGCATAGAATCTTTCCGGGCATTGATCTTCTGCATATTGAAAATGTTTTTCATGCGGGAAGAATCATCCTCGGCCATGCCAGCCACTAAATGTACTTGTTCTGCCTGCCCCAAGGGGTATACTTTTAACCGCATCCATCTGTCAGTGGTGTAAGGCCATACCACCCGGAACTGCAGGTGCATTTTTTCACGCTCCTCTAAAAGCTTCCTGTAATTTGCTGTCACGTGCTCCCGATCCTCAGTGTGAATAGAGTCCAGCAGAGAAGCAGGGTTCTCCATTACCTCCTTCACTTTTCTCTTCCACAAAGTTTCAAGGGCGTCGTTCAGGTAGACAAACTCCCCGGCTTCCAGGTCAAATACAAAAAAGACCCCGTCATACTGATCGCCTACTAATTTGAAAACAGTCAGGTCTAAATTGTTATTGGAAGAGCTCATAGACAAAAAAGAATTGAAAAGGTGAAGCTTAGTTATGTAAGAGTATACAACATGCGAAGTATTTGGTTGTACCAGGAACCTTAAGTGAATCATTCTCCACTTTACTGGTGCAGGTTTCCAAAATTGTGCTTAAAGTGATACCTGGTTTATAACTCCACTAGGGCAGAGATCCGGGAGTAGCAGATATGAGGAAGGCCGCTTTTCTTGTCCACAAAAGGACAATCTTTCCTACTGCTGGTGCTAATGAGCAAGAGTATACCTAAGCTGGAAATTAATATTTAACACTTCGGGCAGGCACCAGCAGGTAATATATGACAAAGATCAATATAAGAGATGATATTTCTGATTTGCAACAAACAGTAAGTCATGTACTTTCGTTAATGTAATTAAACGATAAAAAATATTAAATTAATTGTTTTCACACTAAACCGATATAAACATGAATACGCTACTTGTTCCAGTTGATTTCTCTGAAAACTCTCTCCGTGCCCTGCATTATGCTATTGACCTGGCTGCACAATCAGATACCGAGGTCGTGGTGATGCACAGTTTTGAAAAGAAATCAATAGTGCCCGGCTTTAACAGCGGCAAACCGCTTGAGAGCAAAACAGTGGCGCAACAGAAATTAGATTCGCTTCTGGCAAACATGGATACCAGGCAGGTGCCTGTGCAGGCTATCGTCAGAGAAGGTGGCGCAGTAGGGGAGATAAATAAGGCAATAGAAGAGTTTGCAGTGACACTGGTTGTAATGGGAACTGGTGGCGCAAAGAACTTCAAGGAAAAGGTTTTCGGCACTACCACAGAGGCTATCGCAAAGCTTGGCCTGTGCCCGGTGCTGGCAATACCTGAGGGAGCCACAATAGGGCACATACAAAACATTGTGTACGCAGCAGACTTCGAGAATGGAGACCAGGTAACCGCCATGCAGCTGTTACAGCTGAAGGAGCTGATGAACGCAACGTTAACCTTCTTGCATGTTAAGAGCGAAAGCCAGCCGGATTATATAGACGATGAGTACATCAAGCAAAGCCTGGTGAAACAGTTTCCGGAGGCTGAGCTTAACTTCGTGGAGCTCCAGAACAAGGATGTAGCCGAAGGAATCACAAAGTATATACAGGAAAACCAGGCCAGCCTGCTTGCCTTTACTATCCTGCACAGGGAGTTCTGGGATAAGCTGTTCCACAGCAGCGTTACTTCCCGGTTGCTCCACAACCTGAAGCTTCCGATGCTGGCGCTGCCTGAAAACGGCAACCTGCTCAACCTGCGAAAGCCATCCAACTCAGAAACAGGCAGAGTTTAGCAAAACTACCTGTTGCCTTATCTGGCTGCAGGTAAACGCATAGTTTACAAGAAGAATCATAAGCCCTGGTCAGCAATGCTGGCCAGGGCTTATTTATGTCTGGCTCAGGAAGTGAGTGGTTTGAATAGGGAGGATAAGGCAGCAAGCCCGCACCAGCGGCGCTATATATGAAAAATATGTCATGTGTATATAGAAAATAATTTGTAGTAAATTACAGGAATCATCAAAGCCCTTACACCAAAGCTACACCATCTCCCTTCCGTGCCGAAATAATTCGGGGCAAGCGTTTCTAAGGGAGGCAAACAAATTTGTCTTATAGGGGTTATAATCGTTGTCTTTTCTATCTAAATGTCCCAATCAAAAAAGCTTAAAAATGTAACTGTAGGCCAGGTTTTCAAAACCATTATATGGCCCAGGAGAAAGTATCTATCCATCGGACTGGTCCTGATCATCATAAGCCGCCTGGCAGGCCTGGTTTTGCCGGGCGCCAGCAAATACCTGATCGATGATGTTATCCCGAACGGGGATATGACCCTGCTGAAGTGGCTGATACTGGCAGTGGCGGTAGCTATTGTTATTCAGTCCGTCACGTCCTTTGCCCTGACCCAAATACTGAGCGTAGAAGCACAGCACCTTATCTCGCAGTTAAGGGCGAAGGTGCAGCGGCATATCATCCAGCTTCCCATTCGTTTTTTCGACAATTCAAAAACCGGGGAGCTGGTTTCCCGGATTATGACGGATGTGGAAGGGGTGAGGAACCTTGTCGGGACAGGCTTTGCCCAAATGATAGGCGGTGTGCTTACCTCCCTTATCTGCCTGGTCCTGCTCATCGTGATCAGTCCGCTGATGACGGCTTTTGTTTTGATTCCGGTCGCTGTTTTTGGCGTCATCTCCCTGAAGGCTTTCGGAAAGATAAGACCAATTTTCAGAGAACGCGGCGTGATCAATGCCGAGGTAACGGGCAGGCTAACCGAGACTTTGGGTGGCGTGCGGGTTATAAAAGGCTTTAATGCGGAGGCGCAGGAGATTAAAATATTTGAGGCGGGCGTTACGCGGCTTTTCCTGAATGTGAAGCAAAGCCTGGTTACCACCAGCTTTGTTACCAGTGCGGCTACTTTGTTGCTGGGCCTTGCTTCAACAGGCATTATGGGGATAGGCGGTTACCTGATCATGAACGGGGAACTCACCTTCGGGGATTTTCTTGCCTTTACCCTTTACCTGGGCTTCATGATTGCGCCAATCGTGCAGATGAGCAACATCGGGAGCCAGTTTACAGAAGCCTTTGCCGGGCTCGACCGTACCGAAGAAATTCTGAATACGCCGCTGGAAAGCGAGGACGGAAAAAGGACATTGGAGCTGGAGCATATTCACGGCGATATCATTTTTGACAAGGTGTCTTTTGCCTATGAGCCAGGAAAAGATGTGGTGAAAGGCATCAGCTTTAAAGCTCCTGCCGGTTCTGTTACCGCTTTAGTAGGAACATCCGGCTCAGGAAAAACCACCATTGCCGGACTGGCCGCTTCTTTCCTGAACCCGGATAGCGGCACCATTACAGTAGACGGCCACGATCTGCAAACGATAAGCCTGCAGAGCTACAGAAGCCAGTTGGGGGTGGTACTGCAGGACGATTTCCTGTTTGAGGGCACTATCAGAGACAACATCCTTTTCCCCCGCCCGCATGCCACAGAAGAGCAGCTGATGCAAGCCGTGAAAGCAGCCCATGTGCAGGAGTTTACAGACCGTTTTGAAGATGGGCTAAACACCTTGATCGGGGAGCGGGGAGTCAAGCTGTCGGGTGGCCAGCGGCAGCGCATCGCCATTGCCAGGGCCGTACTGGCCGACCCGCGCGTGCTGATCTTGGATGAGGCTACCTCCAACCTGGATACGGAGAGCGAGAGCCTGATACAGGCCAGCCTGAAAACGCTGATGCAGGGGCGCACCACTTTTGTAATAGCCCACCGCCTCAGCACCATCCGCCAGGCCGACCAGATACTGGTGATAGAACAGGGACGCATAGCAGAGCAGGGCAGGCACGAGGCGCTTCTGGAAAAGAAGGGAAGGTACTATGAATTGTATACCTACCAGGCGCGGATTTAATTTCGGGTCCATTTCAAGTCAGTGCCAGCGGGAAAGCTGGTTGTAAGTAGTAAAACCGGGAAGGTTGGTAATCGTTTATATAGGAAAGCATTTTGTAACAAAACCGAATGAAAACTATGGACAGACGAGACAGAAACCGCTATGATCGCGACGACTACGGATATGATTACAGCGGGTACAAAGACTACGACAGGAATGATGAGCATTACCACAGCGCTAGGAATTTAACAGATACCTTCGAGCAGGATTACCAGCGCCATAGAGGCCGTCGGGACGACAACGGAAACCGCATGGATCACACGTACCATGAGGGCAATATGGGAGATTTCTACGAGCGACGCAGGGGAGAAGGCCGCGGCTACGGAGATTACCCCGGTATCCAGTGGAGTGACCAGGGCCGAAGCCGGAATGACGTCGATAATTTCAACCGTGATCGTGACCGCGACAGATACAGCAATAACCTGGATGATTTCAGAGGAGATCAGGACAGGTACAGGGGAGACAGGGACAGAAGCCGGGACTACGGCAACAGGCGCTCCTATGACCGTTATGGCACTTACGACACAAGTGACTACGGAAGATCAGGGAATGATCGGGACGATTATTTCGGGGCAGGAGATTACGATAGAAGCTCTCGCTACGAAGGCAGAAACTACGGTGGCGACAGCAATTATACAGACGACGCCGAAAGAAGGAGCAGGTATGGCAGTGACCGCCGCAACTCCGGAGACAGCTGGCTCAACTCAAACCGAAGAAGCTATTTGCAGGATAGGTACTATTAATACCTGACAGTTCAAACAAAAACAGCCGTTGCTTTACAGCAGCGGCTGTTTTTGTTTACCGGGCACCTTCGCACAGAAGCGTACTTCCTTTGTTATTGTCTACCACATCCAGCCATTCAGATGCGGTACAGGGTACATTTCTGAAACCATGAGCTGAGAGAGGTGATACTTTATACTATTTAAATTAATTTTATGGTATTATTTATATTATTATCTGTTTACACCGTATAAGGCTGTGTATCAATAGAAATCAAAGTGCTAACCTTAATCAAGCTTTCTATGGTTTTAAACATGTTTCACCTGCAAACGCTCCGGTACTCCCTGTTTTCGCTGGTGCTTGGGGCAGCGCTGGCTTCCTGTAGCCAGGGAACAGCCCCAACGGTATCAGACACAGATACTGCCACTGCTGAAACGCCTGCGCCTGCTACAGCGTCAGACAATGCCGTTACGGGTTTTGAAGTGCCTGTAGAATACTACAAACTGGACAATGGCTTAAAAGTAGTTTTGTCGCCTGACAAAACATCGCCTATTGTAACGGTGGCTGCCTATTATAACATTGGCTTTCGGGTAGAGCCAAAAGACCGCACCGGCTTTGCACACTTATTTGAGCACATGATGTTCCAGGGGTCTGATAACCTGGGCAAGATGGAGTTTATCCAGCTCGTGCAGAAGAACGGTGGTGTGCTGAATGGCAGCACCCGGTTTGACTTCACCAACTATTTTGAAATTGTGCCGGCGCATAAACTGGAGACGATGCTCTGGGCAGAAGCAGACCGGATGAGAGGGCTCAACATTACGCAGGAGAACCTGACCAACCAGCAGGGTGTGGTGAAAAACGAGGTGAAGGTAAACGTGCTGAACCAACCTTATGGCGGCTTTCCCTGGCTCGACATGCCCCAGTATGCGAACAAGAACTGGTATAATGCCCACAACTTTTACGGCGACCTGGAAGACCTGGATGCCGCCAGCCTGGAAGATGTGAAATCCTTCTTCGACACATATTACGCCCCTAACAATGCCGTGGTGGTAGTGGTAGGAGATTTTGACATGCAAGAGGCGAAAACCTGGGTACAGCAGTATTTCGGGGATATAGCGTCTGCCGAGGTGCCCCCTATACCGAACCTGGAGGAGCCACGGCAGGAAAAAGAGCAGCGCTTTACAAAAGACGATAAGCTGGCTAACCGCCCGGCCCTGGCTTTTGCATACCATATGCCCGAAAAGAACACGCCGGAGTATTATGCCATGGGCCTGCTGGACCAGATCCTGTTGCAGGGTGATGATAGCCGCCTTCACCAGGCGCTGGTGCAGGAGCGTGGCTATGCGGGCTCCGTGGATGGCGGTATCAATGCCTTTCTGGGGAACATGTTCAATTATAACGGACCAATGCTTTGGATGGGCAGCCTGATACATGATGAAAACGTGGCAGCAGACTCCATTGTTAGTGTGCTGGACCAGGAAATACAGCGGCTGCAGGAGAACGGTGTGAGCCAGGAACTGCTGGACCTGGCCATTGTGAAAATGCGCTCCTCGCTCTATGACCAGATGGGCGGCATGTATGGTTTCGGGAAGGCGGACCTGCTGGCAACTTTTGCGCTGTTTGAGGATGATCCGGAGCGCATAAACGAGCTGGAAGCAGAGTTCAGGAAAGTAACGCCGGAGATCATGCAGCGAACCCTGCAGGAGTACCTCCGCCCAACCAACCGAACCGTTTTAATTGTTAATCCACAGGCACAGAGTTAAAAGCATCAGACTATGAATAAACTACTTTCTTTCGCTATAGCTGTGCTGGTGGCCTGCAGTACCACCACGGCCACAGCACAAAAACAGACACCGCCGGAGGGAGGAGCTCCGCGCAACTTTACCCTGCCGGAAAAGCAGGAGTTTTCCTTACCCAATGGCGTATCGGCTACGCTGGTTCCTTTCGGTGACATACCCAAAGTAACGGTAAACCTGGTGGTAGAGGCAGGCAACGTACACGAAGATGAGAATGAAAACGGCCTGGCGGATATTGTTGGTAAGCTGATGGAGGAAGGAACCGCCACCCGCAACGGGAAACAGATTGCCGAAGAGGTGGCCAGAATGGGAGGTACCTTAAACATCAGCATCGGGCCTAACCAGACCTTTCTTTATGGTGATGCGCTTTCTGAATACGGGCCTGAACTGGTGCAACTAATGGCAGACATCCTGCAGCAGCCTGCTTTCCCGGAGTCGGAGCTGGAGCGTATTAAAAATGACTTTAAGCGGCAGATGAACCTGGCGCGGGCACAGCCGGGCACGCAGGCACAGAGTGCGTTCAGGGGGGCGCTGTATCCCAACCATCCCTATGGCCGCGACCTGCCCACTGACAAAGAGATTGATGCTTTTACCCTGGAGCAGGTGCGTAATTTTTATGAGGAGCAGTTTGGAGCTGCACGCACAGATGTGTATGTGGCCGGTAAATTTGATGCCGGTGCCATGCAGGAAGCCATCACTTCCTCCCTCAGCCAGATGGACAGGGGACCAGCGCCTGAAATACCCGTTGCAGAGCCGGTTGCAAAATCAGACATGATAGTGATCGACCGCCCCGATGCGCCGCAGTCCACTATTGTTTTAGGCTTGCCGGTTGTGGGGCCTTCACACCCTGATTATATCCCGCTCCGCGTTACGAACTCTCTTTTGGGTGGCTCTTTTGGCTCGCGTATTACCCGCAACATCCGGGAAGACAAAGGCTATACCTACTCTCCTTCCAGTAATATCGCGACACGCTACAAGGTGGGCGACTGGTCGCAGGTGGCGGATGTGACCACGGAGCATACCGGCAATTCGTTAAAGGAGATCATGTATGAAGTTAACAGGCTCCGCAGAGAACCACCGACAGAGGAAGAACTGCAGGGCATTAAGAATTATGAAGCCGGTCTGTTTGTGCTGCGCAATTCCACACCTGGTGGCATTATCAATCAGCTGAACTTCCTGGATCTGCACGACCTGCCCGATTCTTTCCTTACAAACCAGGTCGAGAATATCCATGCCGTTACCCCACAGCAGGTGCAGGAAACCACCGCAAAATACATTCGGCCAAGCGACATGACCCTGGTGGTGGTAGGTGACAAAGAGCAGATAGATAAGCAACTGCAGAAGTTTCAGGAAGACTTAAAAAACAACCCGGTGACGCAGTAGCTCGGCATTTTTGAATTTGGCTGATTTCTCATTTTGCCACTGCCAAAGCCTTCAACAGCAAACTACTGCCTGTGCAGCATGCTCGCATGCTCTTCCGGACTTCTAAGTCCGGAAGCTACCTGAAGGGGATTTCCTAATCCCCGTGTTACTGTATAGAAGGGGATAGGAAATCCCCTTCAGGTTTAGTTCAGGATAGAGAAATCCTGAACAGCCTATTCAGGCTGTTCTTTGCCGTTGTTGGTTTTTTCACCAACAACAAACGCTATAACCTGTGCTAAAAAGGTTGTTGGTGAAAACACCATAGCCGTCAGGCTAAGGATAAAGTATATCATTTGGTGATGGTTTTAGTAGCCCGTTCTTGTCTCTTCTTTTTTCTTTCCTGCCTATCCTGATTACCCTTCTGAGCAC
>NZ_QRGR01000024.1 GCF_003367245.1 Pontibacter diazotrophicus
TATCTTTTCTATACATTGCCATTGGGTGTCGGTTAAATCACTTAGGTAAGTCATAAGTCTGCAAACTTTTCTTACCCAACAACCGGCACCTACTTTTCTATTCAACTAAATCAAAACAGCCTCTAAGAGTTGCTGCTTTTTTTTTGCTATAAGAGCCTGAAGATTAGAATAATGATAGTGGGAAGAGATGCCCTTGTGAAGAGGAGCAGGAAACGGTGTCGGGCATTGGTCTAGGAAAATGAATTGTTCGACAGTATTCTAAAGCTATATATATAATATGTGTAAACATTAATATCTAATATTCTAAAACATACTTAGATTGATTAAGCTAAAACGGGGAAATAGCTGCTCCCTCAATTCTTTCCTTCAACTTAATTCTAATTATCTATGAAAAGAAATTACCTTATTAGGGTGATTGCCCTGTTGCTGTTCATGGCTCCTTTTGCCTTGTTCGGGCAAACGTTGGTGCGCGGTACAGTAACCGACTTTGGGTCTGGAGTACCCTTACCGGGCGTAAGTGTGGTGGTAGTGGGCACCACCACCGGCACCTCCACCGATGCGGACGGGAATTACAGCATCCAGCTTCCCTCCAGCACCGGCAGACTCACCTTCTCCTTTCTGGGTTATGTGCCGCAGACAATCAATATTACCCCAGCCGTAACCGAGTTGCCGGTGCAGTTGAAGGAAAGTACAACTAATTTACAAGAGGTAGTAGTAACAGGATTGGCAACCACTGTGAAGCGGGCCAACGCTGCCAACGCTGTATCTACGATCAACACAAGAGAAATTACAGGAATCACAACGCCACAGACGATAGATGCCGCCATCAGCGGAAAGCTGGTAGGGGCAAATGTGGTGTCTAACTCCGGGGCGCCGGGCGGCGGTATCGCCATGAAGCTGCGCGGCATTACCTCAGTGTTTGGCAACGCGCAGCCGCTGTATGTAGTGGACGGTATTATTGTGGATAACTCTTCTGTTTCCTCTGGTCTGAATGCCATCACGGCTGCCGGCGGTGGTGGAAACACGTCTACCCAGGACAATGCCTCTAACCGTATTGCCGACCTGAACCCGGACGATATTGAGAGCATTGAGGTGCTGAAAGGTGCCTCGGCTGCTGCTATATATGGTTCCCTGGCTTCAGCAGGTGTGGTCATCATCACCACAAAGCGTGGCGCTGCCGGTAAAACGCTTGTTGACTTGTCGCAGGATGTAGGGGTGGCGCGTGTATCCAAGCTCTTGGGCATGCGTACCCTCACGGAGGAGCGAGTGGCTGCATCCTTTGGCCAAGCATCGGTGCCTGCCTTTATTGCGGCCCGCGATGCCGGCCGCCTGATAGACTATGAGGAGGAACTCTATGGCAACACCGGCATGCTTTACAGCACCCGCCTCAACGTGAGTGGAGGTGCCGAGAAAACCCGCTTCTTTGTTGGCGGCCTGATACAGGATGAGGAAGGAATTGTGAAGAACACAGGTTATGAGAAAAAATCGCTCCGCTTTAACCTGGACCACACCCTCTCTAACCGCTTTGACTTTAGCCTGAGCACCAATTACATCAACTCTTCCGCTGACCGTGGCTTAACAAATAACGACAACGCAGGTGTTTCTTTCGGTGTGGCGATGTCGTCTACTCCGAGTTTTGTAAATCTGTTCCCGGACGAAAGCGGCCTGTACCCGAACAACCCCTTCGGAGCTTCTAACTTTCTGCAAACCCGCGACCTGATCACCAACAATGAAACCACGAACCGCTTTTTAGGGGGCCTAACCATGAACGCCTACCTGCAGGAGAGTGAGGTGAGCAACACAAAACTGGTTATTCGTGCCGGCCTCGACTTTTATAACCTCACAACAAGCGCTATTTTCCCACGCCTGCTGCAGTTCCAGTCAAACGGTAACGGAACGGGCGGTGCCGTTCTGAGGGGTAATAACTATAACTTAAACACCAACTACGCCGGATTTCTGGTGAACACCCTGAACCTGGCGGATAACAGCTTGTTTCTGACCACCACGGCAGGTGCTACCCGCGAGAACTTTAACCGTGACCAGGTGCTGAACGTGGCGACACAACTGATTGGTACACAAACAAACCTGGACCAGGCAGGTGCCGTGGAGGTAGACCAGACAGTAGCCACAGAACGCAACAAAGGCCTTTTCTTTCAGGAGGAGGTAAACTTCCGCGACCAGATTATCGCCACTGCAGGCCTGCGCCTCGACAAATCATCCAACAATGCCGAGTCAAATGAATTCCAGGCTTTCCCTAAGTTCTAGCTTGCTGTGAACCTGGCCAACTTTGACTTCTGGAGCCTGGAGGCCCTGAACTTATTTAAGCTGCGTGCGGCATACGGTGAGTCTGGCGGTTTCCCGCCGTTTGGGTCTAAATACACATCTTTCTCTCCCTTCAACATTGGAGGTAACCCCGGTTTGATTGTGGCCTTGCAGCGTGGCAACGAAAACATAAAGCAGGAACGGCAGAAGGAATTGGAGGCAGGTATAGACATTGCGCTTTTCCAGAACAAAGTTGTGTTTGAGGCAACGGCTTATAATAAAACAGTGTCTGACCTGATACTGATACAGAATGTGCCTGCCTCTTCCGGCTTCACCACCCAGGTGGTAAACGGCGGGGAACTGCGCAACCGGGGCATAGAACTGGCCCTGAGCACCACACCATTTGAAACGCCTTCCTTTAAATGGGATTCCAGAACCAGCTACTGGATAAACCGGTCAGAGATTACGGAGCTGAATGTGCCTGCCTTTCCACTGGGTGCTTTTGGTAGTACACTGGGTACTTTCTTTATTGAAGAAGGAAAGTCAGCCACGCAGATTGTGGGTATAAAGGAAGGAGAGGAGGGCCCGGTGAAACTGGGAGATGCAACCCCTGACTTCCAGATGAACTTCCACAACTTTTTCACCATCAAGCAGAACCTGACATTCTCTTTCCTGCTGCACTGGAAGCAGGGCGGCGATAATATTAACCTGACACAGTTGCTTACAGACCTCGGCGGCACCTCCTTCGACTATGACGACGATGAGGATGGTGACGGCACAACAAATGCAGCAGAGCGCATCAACCAACTAGGCGTAAGTGCAGAGCCTTTTGTGCAGGACGCCTCTTACCTGCGCCTGCGCGAGATTGGCATGTACTATAGCCTGCCGGTGCCACTGCTTCAAACAGCTTTCGGAAATACAGTGCGCCAAATCCGAATCGGAGTATCAGGAAACAACCTGTTTACCTTTACCGGCTACGACAGCTACGACCCGGAAGTATCTAACTTTGGTGGCAACGGCCTCTCGACAGGTGTGGACGTAACACCTTTCCCGAACTCAAGGCGTTATTTCTTCCATTTTTCCATTGGTTTCTAATTTAATGAGATAATTCAGATGAAAACATATATAAAGCAATTGAAATACAAGCCACTTATTGGTTTAGTAGCCATTGGTCTGATGTTGTCTTCCTGCGGGATAGAAGATATTCCGGACCCTAACAACCCCACCATCGAGTCGGTGCTGGAGAATGCCACAGTGGATGACCTGAATAACCTGGTGGTGGGCACGGAATCCGGTATGCGCAACTCACTGGGCACCTATTATGATAATGTGGGCGTAGTTGGGCGCGAGCATTACCGTTTCTCCGGCGCTGAACCCCGCTTCACGTCTGACTTACTGGGAGCTGGCAGCGCCACCCTTGATAACAGCACCTTTTATACAAGTAACCCATGGGGTGCCCGCTACCGGGTGGTGAAGAACACGAACATCCTGATAGCCTCTGTTAACAATACAGAATTAGTTTCAGAAGAGCAGCGGCAGGCATACTTAGGTTTTGCCAAGACCATAAAGGCATACCAATTGCTCCTGAACCTGACGATGACGAACGAGAACGGGATTCGGTTTGATGTGGATGATATCAATAACCTGGGGCCTGTCGTTGCTGATCCGCAGGAGGCCCTGACACAGATTGCGGCGATGCTGGACGAAGCGGCTGCGCACCTGCAGGATGCAGGTAGTACTTTCCCTTTCTCTCTCTCCCAAGGCTTTGAAGGATACAATACTCCGGAAGGCTTCCGGATGTTTAACAGGGCTTTGGCTGCCCGTGTGGCGGTGTACCGGGAGAATTATGCTGAGGCGCTGACGCTGCTGGAGGAATCTTTCCTCGACCTGGACGGCAGCTTTACCGAAGGGGTATACTATGTGTTCAGCACCTCACCCGGTGACCAGCTCAACCCGCTGTACTATGCGGCCAATGCCACCGGTGAGGTTCGGATAGCGCACCCTGGCTTTGTCGCTGACGCTACCCCCGGTGATACCAGATTAACCAAAGTGTCGAAGCGTGATGCGCCGGCAACGCAGAGTAACCTGACAGGGGAGTATGATGTGGCCCTGTATACCACCAATACAGATCCGGTTCCGATTATCCGGAATGAGGAGCTTATCCTGATTTATGCAGAGGCAAAAATCCAGACAGGTGACTTGCAGGAAGCGGAGGAAGCGCTGAACATTATCAGGGAAGGCAGTGGTCTGCCGCCGTATGCGAGTGCTGTGACACAGGAGGCTTTAATTGATGAGATGCTGCGCCAGCGCCGTTACTCTCTGTATTTCGAAGGCCACCGCTGGGTAGACATGCGCCGCTACAACCGCTTAGACCAGTTGCCTATAGACAGGACCGGTGATGATGTATGGGTAAGCTTCCCGATTCCTATCTCAGAAGAGATTTAGCAAAGCATACCAGTCAAATAAAAAAGGAAGCCTCAAAAGGCTTCCTTTTTTATTTGAATTTAGTTATTTGTCTTTCCAGAAATGGCCGCAGTTATAGCAAATAAATTTGCGACTCCGGAAAGGCACCGGGAAGCCAAGCAGCAGATAACTGAGGGAAAATACGGTCTTGTTGTACTTCTCCTCGCTTACGTTGTCAGAACCGCAGTTGGGGCAGGTTCTGGCGGGTACATGCTCCTGCATGGGTGGGGCCATTTCCAGGTCATCGTCGTACAGGTATTCAGAGGTGCCACCATGTATTTTGGCCATGATAGCCTGTGCCTCTTCTGCGTCCTGCGCTGTTACTTTTAGCTTCACGCCTCCCACCGCCACAGAGTAAAACGGCTGTGCGCCCACAATATGCTCATCGCCTAAAAAGCAAAGAATGCCCTCTGCCTCCAGGCGGCCTTTTACGATATGAGCCTCCGTTACGTCATTAAATGTGGCAATGGTTACGAAGCGATCTGCCATTGAAGGGTGCGGTTAAAGATTATTGCTTCTTTGGGGGCAGGTCGAATGCCTCCGCTTCGTGTTCAAAGTGACCTTTGTGAGAAGCATCGCAGAAGGGTTTATTCTTGGAAAGACCACAGCGGCAGATGGATACCAGCTCGCGGCCACCCAAACCATAGGTGTTGCCGTTCTTGTCCACAATTTCAAAGTCGCCTTCTACACGCAGCGAGCCGTTGTTGTTTACGGTTATTTTTGTTTTTGCCATTTTAATTAATGTTTCAGTAGTAGAACAATGTCTGTAACAGCAGAATAATCACAAAGCTGTAAGCTACAGCTTCGGTTTTTAGCATGCTGCAGGAGTGTCATTAGGACCACCCGCAATCCGGGTACCTATAAGCAAATATAGTTAATTAGGCGGATAACTCTTAAGATGAAGGGCTGTTAAGGGTAATAAATGCAAAATCGGCCCTGAGTAGCAGACTCAGAGCCGATTTAAACCTGATGTAGTGATTTGATTATTGGTTACTGTATAGATAGCTATACGTTTCACTCTTTCCAGTAGGAGTCACTACCGTTTGTGTCAGCGGGTACCCCTGCTCATTATAAGTATAAGCGTAGGCATATTTATACGTCTTATTGCCGTTCTGTATCAGAGCCGAAGATGCAACAAGGTTATTAGGGCTACTGGCACTGCCGGGCTCAGCAAACTCGTGGAGTGGGTTTCGGTTTGTGTCGTAAGAATAAGTAGTGGTGGAGAATAAAATAGCTTTTCCTTTTCCATCAATCACATACTGCTTCTCTTCAGCGTAGTTGCCATTAGGTAGTATCTCATAGGTAGTGTATGACTTTTGAGTGGCTTCGGCTTCTTTCTTCTCGCCTTTGTCGTTGCTTACCTCGAAAAGAGACTTTTTTAGAAGGTTATTCTTTTCGTCATATTCAAAGGTAGCATAAGCGGTGTACTCTAACTTACCTCCATTGTGGTAAGCCATATCTGTTTTAGCCAAGAGGTCCTTGGAGTTATACGTGAATTTCTGCTCTGTTAGCAGCGCGTTGTCTGAAGCTGCATATATGGAGGCTTTTGTAAGTTTCCCGGTACCGTCGTACTCATACTTCTCAAAGGTTTCCGCTTCTCCGTTTTCTTTGTGGTAGTGATTTACCTGGCTAAGTTGTTTACCAGCAAAGCTATACGAAGTTACTTTTGAAGAGTCTGCCAGAATTTGCGAAAGCATTCCCTGTGTAAACTCTGGATTAACAGATTCCTGCTCATTTTTTTCGCAAGAACTTAGTGCTACCACACCACAGAAAAGTAGGGCTGGCATCAATCTGTTTTTCAATCTCATTTGGCTAAAAGTTTTATTGAAGAAATATCACCTGCCTATGCAAGTTTAGGTCAAAACGGGGCGATTGTAGTGGAAATTGCACTGGTATATAAAATAAACAAAAAGCAGCTCTTGGACTCAACTGCTTTTGAGAGTTTAACTTTTTGACGTAAAATGTCTTGTGTTATGTTTTAGGTTTGCGGAAAAAATGTTAAATATTATAATTTATATATTTAATGGGCATTGCTTTAGTTTAAGCTGGCACTCTGGGCAATATTCAGCAATTCATCCCCGGCATCAATATCATGCCGCAGCTCTTCTTTAAAGTTGATGGAAAGGCGCATTGCCTTCAGCCCTGGTACGCCTGGCAGTTCCTCTACATCCAGATACTCTATTTCCTCACAGATATAATTCTCCGATTGCAGAAACTCAATATAACGCTGGTATTCCTGCACTTCTTTCTGCTGTGTATACACAATGGCAATCTTACCGGGCTGCGTCAGGCGTTCTTCGGTGTCACGTACGGTTGCCTTGTCAATTCGCTTTTTGATAATCTCATAGCGTATGTTATTGGCGCCATCTACATCGAATTTTTTCTCATCCATTCTGAATCGTATTGAGATAGGGTCGCTGTGCACGAGTAGGAGCTGCGTAATTTCTAACGGAAGCTTTAGGTTAGCCCGCAGCTTATAAATGCGCCGGGCAATCTCGCAGGTGAGCATCAGTTGCCACAGGCGCATGTTCTTCAGGTAGATGGATTGGTAGTCGCCGTTGTTCAGCAGTGAGGCACCAATATAAATGTTATACTCCAGGCCATCCGTTTTGTATCGTTCGAAATAATGCGGAAAGATCTGCTGGGCTTTCTCCTCCTCCCGATCCAGAAAAGTAGAGATGGTCTCATTTATCATAAAAAGACTCTCCTCATACGCACGGCGCTTGTTATACACTGCCTTATAGGGATTGCTGATAGCAGCCTGGTATGCCTCTATTGCAGGGCGCGCTGCAGGTCGCTTCTTCAGGAAGTGGTCAAAAAGCGGCTCAATTTCAGATCGCAGGAAGTCCAGTACCAGCACCTCATCCCCTGAACCAAGCTCACTCAGGATATCCTGGGAGTACTTATCCATCTTATACACCAGCTCATCCAGAATAGAAAGCGGCAGGTTGTCCTTCACGGCGAGCACCACTTCTTTTGCCAGTACCAGCTGTTCTATCAGGTCACCTTGTATGGCCTTGTTGCGCTCAGTGGCAGATCCGCGGATATCAGAAGAGCCATAGAGCGGGTATATATCCCGGAACACGATGGGTTCAATCTCAGAACTCGCGTTGCGTTCCCTTTTATCCAGGAGGTTAACCGCTGCCTTTGTGAAGCGCCACTCCACAACAGGGTGAATGGCAGTATACTTTTCTTTGATGATGCTCTGAATATTGCTGCGCAACTCTTCCAGGCTGCGGTTCATGGCCAGTGCAAACAGGGGCAGTATCTCTTTAAGCCTGATCGTAGAGAGGGCATTCAGCTCTCCCGGTATGGGCGAGGCCAACTCCATCAGGCCAATGGTTTTGCCATCATATTCGAGTGGTGCTATAATCAGGTTCCGGATTCCTGACTCCATTAGTTTCTGTTCTACCTTGGTCGGGTTCGGAAACACGTTCAGGTCTTCTACCACAATGGTATTCCCTCTTTTAAGCACAGGCTCGTAAATAGAGTATTGCAGATCTGAGAGTACAATATCACAGTCCTGTGTCAGGATAAGGCCATTCCAGATTTTGCGGGCATAGGTGGTGTCAAACTCCTGTAGTGCCGGGCAGGAGGCAAAGCCAAGCTTTATGCCGGGCAGGCCGAAAAGAATGCGCATCTTCTGCTGCAGGTTCAGGAAGCCCTCTGTTGTGCTCACAGAGCCTCTGTCCAGCAGGTCGAAACGCAGCGCGGAAATAGTTTCCTCGTTAGTGACCTCCGTAAAGTCATACACGGCAAAGCCCGAAAACTCAAAGTTCTCCGGCGGGAGCTTCATCATCCAGAGATCAAGGTCATTGTAGCGGTTAATGAGGAAGTTGATCTCCTGTGTCGTCAGTTTTTTTATTTCACCCCTTGCCTTCACCTCCATAAACTTCAGGTCGATGCTGAGTTTATAGTGGCGCGGCAGACCTGTGAATTTATCCTTCACGATAAAAATAAAGGGAACATCAATGTTGAAATTGGCATTGTAAAACTTTTCCAGTATCAGGGTATACGCTGATAGCGTGAGCCGGAAAAGCAGCGTTTTCAGGTCCAGGTTTAGCTTATCAACGTAGTTGTCTCCTTCCAATAGCTTTAGCTCCTCCAGCTTTGGCGTAGCGTAAAAACTCTCAAAGCGGAAAGGTACAACCGCTGCCATCAACTCTTTTTCCCAGAGCGCACTCGGGAAAACATCCTCCATCAGTATGTCAACGGTATCCACGTACTGCTCTATAATGGCTGGGTCCTCTATAGGCCCTGCCAACTCGGGGGTGTTACGCAGCAGGTCTGCCAGTTCACGCACCCGTGCAGCGTTGCAGCTGGGGTCGTTTTGCTCTTTGTTCTCCCAGTACGTAATCAGAGGCGCCAGGCTGAGCGTTGTTTTAAACGGGAATCCATCCACACTCAGGAAGATATCATCCTGGCTTGAAATGGAAACTACCGTCTCATGGAAGCTGGCTTTATGATGTTTTGTTTTACTCATAGTTTACTTAATCTGTCGTAGCGGCGAGTGTGCTAAGGGGCGTTTTATTTCACCGCTTTTGGATAATAAACGAAGTTTATTTCCAAAAGATAGTACAATTACCGTTATGTCTGTTTTAAGTTTGAGTAAAGTTTGACTGATACTGTAAGAGTTAAGTAAGTGTAGGGGAAATATGCTTTGTATATTTGTGGCATAATATTTACGGGGATAAGCTGTTATAGTTTAAGCCAAAAAAGAACTACCTATGAAAAATGTCATGAAATGGATGCTGACGCTTTTATTCGCAACTGCAACACTGGGAGCCGCACAGGCACAATCGAAGGTAGAACAGGACCTGGATGAGTTGCGCGCCTGGATGCAACGCAGATCGGGCCAGGCAGACAGCACTCTCAGGAAAGAGTGGCCAAGTGTGAAGCAGGAGTTTAAGAGCCTGACTTCAGGCCTCAACCGAAACACACAAAGCCTGTCTGAGGAGTCCAGAGCAGAATATAACGACATAAAGCAGCGCTACGAAAGCTGGGAGGAACGCAACGAAAGCACTGCTGTGGACCTTGAAGGAAAGGAGTTGGAGCGATGGGAACGGGAACTAACCGGTACTACCAACATCAACCGGATTAAACCCGCTAAAATGCGCGATGCCTATGCCAGGCTATTGGAAAAGACGAGGGGGCAGCGCCGTAACTGGAGCCTTCGCGACTGGGAGTATGCTGATTTTGTGCTTGGGGAGCTGAACAGCCGCAAAGCAGAAGTGCTGCATCAGCTCAGCAACGGTGATAAAATTAAGATTGCCGCTTTACAGGTAGAGTTTGCATCCCTCAAAAGAAGCCGTGAAGCCAAAGACGCTTACGAGCACATGATTGAAAGCAAACGGTAAGGGTTAAAACAGTCCTAAAAAAAGCGAACGCCTGGCAGCATATATAGCTGTCAGGCGTTCGCTTTTTTTAGGACTGTTTATGATTAAATGGCATTTTGGCCTTTGGTGCCACCAGACTGGTCTTCACCAGAATTGCGCCCCTGGTCCGGGCTTTTATCCTGTTTTTTATCAGTAAGATGGCGGTTTTCTTTCAGGTCATCCGGGTTCTTTGGCTTTGCATCAGTTTGTTTATGTGCGTCTTGATTATGTCCTTTTGTCATAGCTTTCAGTTTTTGGTTTATACCTTTAAATGTACGGCCCTTAGGCCATGAGGTTAAGCTGAGGAGAGAGCCGGTGCGGGAATGTTGATAACCTCGTGGGGAACTTGTCGGAAACGGACCCACTTCGTCTGTTGAAAAAGCCGTACTTTTGCTTCCCGATTTTTACTATAACCACAGATTACCATGCATATTGCAATCGTCGGCAACATTGGCGCTGGCAAAACCACCCTGGCAACGAAACTATCCCAACATTTTAAATGGGATCTATACCTCGAGGCAGTGGAAAACAATCCTTACCTGAAGGACTTTTATGAGGATATGGAGCGCTGGGCTTTTCACCTGCAGGTGTACTTCCTGAACAGCCGCTTTAACCAGGTGCAGCAGATACAGGCGAAGGCTAATGATGTAATTCAGGATCGTACCATCTATGAGGATGCCTTTATATTTGCCAAAAACCTGCACCAGTCGGGCCTGATGAGTACCCGCGACTATGAGAACTACTTTTCGCTGTTCCAGTCCATGATCAGCATGGTAAAAGCCCCGGATCTGATGATTTACCTAAAAGCCGACCTGCCCAAACTTATCGGACAGATAGAGAAGCGGAACCGCGACTACGAGAGCAGCATCAGCATTAACTACCTCCGCAACCTGAACGAGCACTATAACACCTGGATGAGCAGTTACGACCAGGGGAAGCTGTTGGTAATTGATGTAAACAACATGGATTTTGTGGCTAATCCAGAAGATTTAGGTTCTATCATCGAGAAGATTCAGCGGGAACTTTTTGGCCTGTTTTAAGCCATTATAGCACTAAGGCTGTATACGATAATGGAAGAAAGGGAAAGGCTGCGGTTTTTCCCTTTCCTCGTTTCAGGCGGTTTTTGATGTCTCTTTTTCCTACCCTTGCTTCAGTGCCACCCGCAGGTTTGCCACCACCTCGATTTTTACTATCTTCATCGCTAAAACAACCCTAAAAACACTACATGAAACCACAGCATATACTTTTTGCTTCGGCCATGGCGGCAGCCACCTTTGGTTGCACCAGCACAACCACCGAATCAGGAGAAACCACGGAAGCAGTGCAAACAGGCGATAACCTGCAGCAGAAACTGGACATGTACACGAGCGTGCGGCTGACTGCTGACCTTGGCCACCTGAGTGCACAGGAAAAGCAGATGATTCCATTGCTGATTGAGGCGGCCGATATCATGAACAAGCTGTTCTTGTACGAAGCCTATGGGCAAAGAGACTCGCTGTTAACAGCTTTGGATAATGAGAACGCCAGGCGCTTTGTCAACATCAATTATGGCCCCTGGGACCGCCTGAACAACAACGAGCCCTTTATAGCCGGAGTTGGGCCAAAGCCCGAGGGAGCTAACTTCTACCCGCAGGACATGACAAAGGAGGAGTTTGAGCAGGCTAACCTCCCGGATAAAGATAGTCAGTATACGTTCCTGCGCCGCGATGCGAATGGGAATCTGACGACGGTGCCTTACCATGTGCAGTTTCAGGAAGAGGTGGAGCGCGCATCGGATCTATTAAAGCAGGCTGCTAACCTGGCAGAGGAACCTGGGCTGAAGAACTATCTGAACCTGCGGGCAGAGGCACTGCTCACAGATAATTACCAGCCGAGCGACCTGGCATGGATGGACATGAAGAACAACCGGATTGATGTGGTGATTGGACCAATCGAGACGTACGAGGATAAGCTTTTCGGTTACAAAGCCGCACACGAGGCTTATGTGCTGGTGAAGGACATGGAGTGGAGTGAGCGCCTGGAGAAGTATGCTGCTTTCCTGCCGGAACTACAGCGCGGCCTGCCGGTAGAGCCCAGGTTTAAGCAGGAAACGCCCGGCACCGACTCCGACCTGAACGCCTACGATGTGGTGTACTATGCCGGCGACAGCAATGCGGGCAGCAAAACCATCGCTATCAACCTGCCAAACGACGAGGAGGTGCAACTCCAGAAAGGAACCCGCCGCCTGCAACTGAAAAACGCCATGCGTGCAAAGTTCGACAAAATTATGGAGCCGATTACGGACGAGTTGATTGCAGAGGATCAGCAGCAGCACGTTACGTTTGATGCGTTCTTCGCCAATACCATGTTCCACGAAGTGGCGCACGGGTTGGGTATCAAGAACACTGTGAATGGCAAAGGCACTGTGCGGGAGGCGCTGAAAGAGCATGCCTCTGCACTGGAAGAGGGTAAAGCTGATATACTTGGCCTGTACATGATAACGCAGCTACACGAGAAAGGCGAGGTAGAAGGTAGCCTGGAAGATTATTATACCACCTTCTTGGCTGGTATTTTTCGTTCTGTTCGTTTTGGCGCGGCCAGTGCGCATGGTAAGGCGAATATGGTGCGCTTCAACTTCTTTCAGGAGAATGGCGCTTTTGAGCGTGACGAGCAGACAGGCCGGTACCGTGTAAATTATGTAAAAATGCGGGAGGCGATGAACAAGCTGTCAGAGAAGATACTGACCCTGCAAGGCACCGGAGATTACGCAGGCATAGGTGAGCTTCTGGATAAACAAGGTCAGGTAAGTTCTCAATTGCAAGCTGATTTAGATCGATTGGCTAAGGCGAACATACCAGTGGATATTGTCTTTGAACAAGGTACAGAAGTGCTGAGTCTTAATTAGTTATATATTATCTTTTAATATTTAAATACCTGTTTTAGTAGCTCAAGAAGGTTGCCGAAAATATCAAATAAAAATATATAGTTGCTGAATATTAGCTAACCGGCTATACCCTTTTGGTGTAGCCGGTTTATTTTTTAGTTAAGCTGCCGCTGATACTTTGCTTAGAGTGTTGAATTTCAGTTTGTTAACAACTTATTAAATCTTTAAGAGTATGTTATTCTTGGCAATAAATTGTAAATCAATGTTTTAAAAAAAATCAAGTTCAACCATGAAAAGCTTTTATGACTTTAACAGAAACAATCCAGAAGAGCGGATGGAACAGTACCAATTATTTCCTGAAATGGCTCTTTTTCATATAGCTCTCCGGGAAGAAATGGGAGAGGAAGAGTATTTGGAATTTTATCAGGCAGAAAAAGAAGCAGCCAAACGCATGGCACCAATTTTTCACCATAGTAACCGTGTATGGGCAACCGCATAAGCAAAATGACCGAAACAAAATAAGAGGCAAGCTGATTCAAACGGCTTGCCTCTTATTTTTAACACACATTTATTAGGCAGTTATAGTGGCTGCTACTTTTGTCTTTAGCTTCTTTATAGCTCCGGCACCCTTTACAAAGGCATAAATAAAGACGAGGTTCAGCAGCAGGCCGGATGCTGGAGAACTGCCGGTGCCGTTTTCAAGGACAGATAAAATGCATAGGAATGCAATATCGAAAGCGAGCAGCGCAATCATGGCGTAGACAGCGAACAGCGACAGGCGTTTAATTCCCCGCGAAAGCGACAGATATGCCACCCCCACAATAGCCGTTTCGTAACCAAAGCCCAGGTGCAGCAACAGCTCTGATTGGACGGACTCCGCAAGCAGCCCTCCCATTATGTTCAGGATGCCTAAGAAGAAGGCTAGTTGATAATTGTTTTTTACCTGCCTGCGCAGGTCCGTATCACTGCCATGCATGGGCATTCCATCAAGAGACAGAACCAGGTCCGGCTCTTTGCGGCGGTTCAGGCGCACAGATAACAAACGACCATCCGGCATTACATATACCTGCCCTTCTGCCAGCTCCTCCTTCATAGTAAAAGAGCTAACTTCCTGATCTTGAAGGCGGAGCGTGAAATGTCGCCAGTTGTGCTTCCAACTGGCTGTCAGGCACTGCTGCTTTTCATCGTCAAGGTAAAAATAGCGCTGTGGCATATTCTGGTAATTTTGGCTGGCCAACGCCACAATATAATATTTCTACGCAGCTTTCATAAACAGATCAGGGAAAAAATACAAAAAATTATACTTTCTCCAGTACGAGTGCTGCGCCCTCTTCTCCTACAAGGGAACCTATGGCAATGCCCATGCCACTGAGGCGAATGGCGCAGCTCACCCGTTCCGATACCTGCTGTACGAGAGTCGTCTTTTCGGCGCCCATGCCCATGATGCCGCTCCAGCGATGTTCAATTTCAAACGGCGTATCCGGTAGAATGACCTCACGCAGCAAATCTTCCAACTTGTGCTGTACCAGTCCTGTTAAACCGAACTCCATTGTTTCCTCCGTCCCGAAGTCTAAGTTTCGGCCCCCGCCAAACAATACACGGTTGCCGATGTTGCGGAAGTAGTAATAGCCTTTGTCGTAGTGGAAAGTGCCTTTAATCCTGAGGTGGGGGATAGGCTTTGTAATCAGTACCTGCGCCCGGGCCGGAACGATAGAAAGCTGTGGCAGCAGCTTTTGAGCAAAGCCGTTGGTGGCAACGAGGGCTGCACGCGCTTTTATTGTGATATCCTGTGTTGTGGTGGCCGTTACGTGCGTTTCTTCGTCCTGCAGTTCCTGCACCTCCAGGCCATTCAGCACCAATACGCCCAGCGCTTGTACCTTTTGCGTCAGGGCCAGAATCATTTTGCCTGTATCTATCTGGCCTTCGGCTGTGCTTTCTATCAGGTGACTTACCTGCTGAAAGCCGAAGGTGCTGATTTTGCTATCGGCTGAGCGGTAAATTTCTGGTTCGCCAATCAGGGATTGCAGTTGCTTGTTTAGGTAGGGGAGGCGTTCCATACACGCCTCATACAGGTCTGCCTGATGTGGCTCGAAGAGCTCATAGCCGCCCCAGCGGTGGTAATCAATGGCAGTGTCGCCCAGGTTATGGCGCAGGCGCTGCAGCCCTTTCCAGCGGCGTTCCACCAGGTTGAACACCGTCTCCTCCGAGTGATGCGCAAGGTCGTCCAACAGCTCGGAGGGGCTACCGAAGCAGGCAAACCCGGCATTTTTGGAACTGGCACCCGTCGGCAACAGGCCCCGCTCCACCACCATCACTTTTAACTGTGGCTGGGTGTTCTTCAGGTGCAGGGCAGCGTTAAGGCCAACAATGCCGCTGCCTACGATCAAGACATCAATGTTACTGAAGTAGGTGTCTTTTTCCCAGAAACTGAGTTGCATAGGCTATTCGTCTTCGCGGAAGTAAGGGTGGTTATAGTTACGGGCTGATGCTGCGTCCATTCGCTCAAAATGCGTCAGCATAATCTCACGCTCTCCTCTGTTCAGGCCTTTTACAAAATTACCTTCCGGCGTTTCGTAGATGGCGTAGTTATGCTCCCCGAAAGGGTACAGGTTGTTGCTTTTCAGGATGACGGCTTGCGTAAGGTCAACCTGCTGCCCGTCAGGGGTGGTTACAATGTATTTGCTCTTGCTCATTCGTTCTCTAAAATTTTTTTCAAGATAGCACTAATTTCATCGGGCTGGTGCAGCACCATCAAATGTTCGCCCCCAGGTACCTGTGTAAGGCCAGGTCTGTTATAGAGCGGCAGCACCCTGTCGGCAGTGCCATGGATGTGCACCAGCCCCGGCAGCACTTCCTCCTGTTGCCAGTCCAGCAACTGCCCCAACGACCAGCGCAGGAACAGTTCATCAATGTCCAGAATAACTTCTCTCAGAAGCTTTTTATTATGGCGGCTGTGCGCTCCAAAGAGCCAGGGCGCAAAAGGTAAAGCGCTTTGCAGTACTTTCAGCGGTACCCAATGGTGCAGCTTCGTTTTGCCTAATGCTCGGTAATACCACGGTAAAGCGTGGCGGGTAGCCAGGCTGGAGATGATGATGGTTTTACGTGGCTGCAGGACTTTAGCCAGTTCTATCGCTATTACACCGCCATACGATAGCCCGATGAGTATAGGATCAGGGTCTGTTATTTCCTGCTTCAGGCGCTGCACATAGTCTGGCAGGCTTTCCTTTACGTGCTTTGGTGGTATCCAGTCCACGTGTTGCTTCCTGTACTGTTCCGGCAGCTTCAGGGACCTGAACATGCGCCAGTCCGCCCCGAGGCCGCTGATAAGGTAAATGGTGCCCATGTGTGGCTATACGCAAGCTGATGCGGTTGCGTACCCCTTGCTGTTCTGGAATTATCCTGTAAACTCCAGCACATCATCTGCGTGGCTGTACACAGACCAGACACAAATAAAGTGCCGCTAGCAAAAAAGAGTAGAATGAAGCTGTTGAGAGGACAGGAGTTGCCGGTATAGTGGTAAGATTTAAATCGCTGCTATGTAGACTTTATAGATTTACCTCCAGCACTTCCTGAGCTTTGCTAATCGTATTTTTCTTATTGATGCCACGCTTTATGGCAGCATGGCTGGTGCTTGCGAAGTAGTAAAACCACCCTACAATGCCCATAAACTTAAACCCGTCTTCAAAAAGAAAGGCCAGCTCGCCAGTGCTGCTCTGTTCCTCAATTTCAATGAAGAGGGAGAGTGCATCTATGAAAACGGAAAGCCCAAAGAAACCGAGTGAAGATAGCAGAACCAGGTAAGAGGTTGTCCATATTATTTTTACAAAGCGGATTAGGAACAAAGCGATGAGGATAAGGTACGTAACCATGATATACCTCTCCCTGATTCCCAGAAGCGAAGGTATCTCACCTTCATGCAGCAGGAAAAGATCGTCCAGCAGAAGCATAGTAGTTAGCAAGCCGCCACAAAGCAGAAAATTTTTATAGGAATTCATGTTCCACCTTTTCAGCAGGGATACACTGAAAAGGCAAATAGAGGCAGTTGCACACCACAGTAAAATGCCTATGTTCGATATCATGCCATGATAAAAAGAACCCCCTGCCACAACTACCGCATCACGGGTGAGTTCGCTCATTTTTACATAGGGTTGTGCATATACTGCTATCATAACCAGTAGGGCGGGAGCATAAAAGTAGGAGGCTCTCAGCAATGATGAACTTTGAGAGGAGAGGGAGCGATAAAGCTTCATGATAGTGTAAAATTTTTCTGATTTTATCTTATACGCGATGTTAAAACAATGTTATTAAAAGTTTGTTTTTTGCATACAAAGCATTGTCGTTACACACATATCCTCCTTTATTTATTGCTGTCTTGCAGGGTTTTAGGTGTGCGGATACTACACCAGCCCCTGCTCCAATAATCTGCAACTTTACCTCTTTCTTACAAATCTGAAGTACTGATAAGTCTTAAGGCAGCCTGTCCGCTAAAAGCGTAAAACACAGCTTACCCTGCCCCTGATACTGCTGTGATACTTTCCCGCGCTTTTCAGAAATCAGATGGTCATCAGGATAAATCAGGAAAAAAATAAAGGTCCCATTCGTCTTAATTTAAACACAGTTCGCGGATATAATTCGGTAGTCTGTATAATACAGTAGTAATGTATGTAAAAGTACTATGCATAACAAAGTACCTTATACTATATTTGCAATAACAAAATGATGTTAAACATATAAAATTTACAACTATGAAAATTCTAGTTCTTCTTTACGCCGCATTTTTTGGTTTTGGTCTTGCTGTTCAGAACACAGTTCAAGTAGACGAGTCAGCCAAAGTAGTAATGAATCACACAGAAGCCACCACTCCTGAGTTGGAGCAGCCTGTTATGGATGTTTTGCTGGACACAGTGGAAATTACAGTGGCAACTCCTGCCGCTGTGGCTCTAAACTAAGTAATATGAGATAAATGCCAGGACAACAGACACAGGACTTACTGGGCTTGTTATGCCTTTGTTTATGTCTGTTGGCGGCATTGGTCTTGTCAGAAATGTTTTTCGGGTACATGCGTTCTACCAGGTCAGTTTATTGGCCGATGGCTTTATCAGGAACGAAATGCGAAAGTAGCCATGCTTCGGCGAGTGCCCGGTCGTTGAAGTCTTTTATCCAGATATTGGGTGTCATGCGCTGTATCAGGTCGCGGGAGGATAGTCTGCTGAACATGTTGTTAGAGTAGACATAGGCGATGGCATGTAACCCGGACTGAATGGCTTTAGGCAACCATTCGAACTCGAGCCAGTCGTTTGCCTCTGTCCAGTCGCCGGTTGCGTCCGTTTTATCATTCAACAGCCTTGCCCTCGGCGTTTTGTGCAACAGGGAGAGGTATACTTTAGCGGCTGTTACTATATTATCTGCTGTAACATGGCCACTCCATCGGGCTTCAATGTAGTTTTGGTGCAGTGAAATAGTTAAAAAAACGTCTCCTCCGGGATGTGAGAGCTGCACTGGCGCCGGCCATGCTGCCGCCATGTCCTCAAATTCAGTTGTATCTGGTGCCATAGGTGCTTATTAAGATAAAGTGCAGGGCAGCCTGTATAATGAAATCCGTAAAGGCGTTCATCATCACTAATAACTAGAAGAATACGACTTTCAGGCGCAGTTGATTAGCTGAAAGAGTAAATATTTGCTGAAGAGGCATTAATATTCCACGCGCATGGCTTTGGCGTAGCCCTGCACCGGCATCGTTTCCGTGATACCACCCTCAAACCAGGCCTGTACCTCGTGCCCCTCGCGCAACTGCTCCAGTTTCAGCGGCTCCCCTGTAGTGGCCTCAATCAAGGTGTTTTCGTCTATTCTGACGCTGGCCTCGGGGTAGTTGGCTTCCAGGCCCTCTATCGTTTTCACCATAATAACGGCTTTGGCCTCACCTCCATTGTTGGCTGTGCGCTTTATGTCGCCAATGTAGCCGTGTACATCGGGCAAGGTGTCGGGCATGCGTTTAAGCTCATTCCTGCAGCTACTGCAGAGGCATAGCAGCAGGGCCAGGTAGACGAAGGGTAGCGTGTTTTTTTTCACTTATTTTCAGTTATGGATCGGTTCAGAAAATGGTGTAATGGTACAACCTGTCTGTACAGGGGCAGTAAACGTGCTATGAAATCAGGGGCACACACTTCCTCATCTGTAAAATAATGCAGCACCTGAAAACTGTTATGCTTTAGTAATGCTATTTCCTGGTGCGCTTTATCATAGCCTTTCGGAGGCAGTTTTCGCTTTTCTCCCTGTAGTCCTCCAAAAGCAGCTTTAAACGCAGGCTCCTGCAGTATACCCTGCAGTTCTCCGGGGCTGTAGTCAATTTCCTCCCGTATCAACTCCAATTGCTTAGAGGTAGGTTTTCGTATTCCTCCTCCGGCTCTGGATTTTCCGTTCGGTTCCAGCACCAGCACATAGTTTGCGAAAGGCGAATGACGCCCTCCCGGCGACATGCCTGCACCAAAATGCCCTTTATACGGCGGTTCTCCTTTTTTGGAGAAATCATTTTTGTTTATTCTGAAGATGCACTCCTGCGCTGTTACGCCATGTAAGTCACTGTCAAAATGTTGCAGTGCCTCCAGTAGGTGGTTTACAAGTGCTGTAAAATGAAATTTTGCCTGTTGGTACTCTTCCCGGTGGCTGTCCATCCACAGCTTACTATTGTTGTGCTGAAGGCTCTGCAAAAATTTTAACACCGTGCGTGTGTCCATTTAAGATGGGGGTGCCTTTAATGTTTTGGTGTTTTAGACTTAAACCAGATGACACCAATGATAATTGCTATTGTTAGGATGATTATTAAAATCAAAGTCATAGTTTCCTGTAAATTAAGTTTTCATTGGGGTGCTACCCTATAGTACTAAAGACAAAGCCCTCTTGTTGCAAATAATTGTGCAACAAGAGGGCGAATGCAATGGAACTGGTAAGACGGGTAAGCTAAGCTACGCGCAGAAAAGAGTCTCCCAGTAAAGCCTTCCGGATTCGATCCTCCGATTCATAATGCGACAGGAAATCTCCCCGGCGACAGGTCTGTGTCTGGGGCTCCTGCATCAATACAACCTTCGCCCGCTTACCTACTGTTATAACACCGACTCCGCGGCGCTGGCAGACAGACAGCAGGTGCTTTGCTATGTCGTTGTTTCGAAAAACCAGGCTGCTGATAGAAATGCCTAGCCACCGCTCATCAGCGTGAAGGTGCATGATATCATCGAGCAGATGCTCTACTTTAGCCTTTAGGCGCTTCTTCTCCAGCACAGTAGAAAGAACAAAGCCTGCGAAGGCTGCTAGTATGGGCACTACATATAAAATGGCCCAATGCGCTGCTTTTAAGCCTATGTACAAAGTGGCTGCAAATAGTAAAGCCGCTACTATATAGCGTCTTATACTCAGCCCTTCCTTTTTGTAACCAGTTAATAATGAGCTTATTTTAGAAGAATTTCTGATGCTTAGAGAGGCAATAAAAAGTCTTTTATCTGAGTTCTTATAAGAGAAGAACCCATCAGCCACATAGCCTTGCCTGGTGCGCTCGGCTTTGTCTACTAATATTGTTTTTACACCTGCACGTGTTGTATAGTAAGACTGAATATAGTCGAATGCGAAATCCTCTATATTGCTTTCTCTCTGATTTGGCATATTTTCCGCGTTGTGTATTTTAAGGATGGGGTGAGTTCGCATAAGCCTTTCATTTACAGAATAAAGACTTATGGGAAGTATCAAGCCAAACGATTGAAACTAAAGTATAAACACTGATAAGAGAATGCCTTCACAGGCTCTGGGTGCTAATCAAATATATATTAAACCTAATATAGATGCAATAAAAATATGCTTTTTTAATAAGAATATGTTTAAGCTTCCATACATTTTCATGCTGTGATTGGTTTTAGGTCATAATCAGGCATTAAACGTTTGTAGACTTCTTTCTGTTGTTTATAGGAGCTTTTTATCTTTCTATAACAAACGGAAATGGCAGCTGTATTTTAGCTCAACTTAATTTTATAGCTTTACAGAACGGGCTAATCCGGAGCGATTGCTCACATTAGCTTGTTGAACATAAGAAACTAAAATGACAAGACACACTGACTATCGCCACAGCATCTTACTGTTACTGGCGATGTTACTTGCAGTGCCTGCCGCATGGGCACAGGCTCCCGCCAAGCCCTCCTCTGCAAAGGTATTGCAGGACCTGAAAAAGCTGAATGTGCTCGGCTCTGTGCTGTACGTGGCGGCCCATCCTGATGATGAGAACACCCGTCTGATTGCCTACCTTTCAAATGAAAAGCTGTACAATACCGGCTATCTGTCTGTTACACGTGGTGACGGGGGGCAGAACCTTATTGGGCCACAGATTAGAGAGGGACTGGGGATCATCAGGACACAGGAATTGCTGCAGGCGCGTCGTACAGATGGCGGACAGCAGTTCTTTACCCGCGCCAACGATTTCGGCTTTTCCAAAGACCCACAGGAGACCTTCACCATCTGGGACAAAGAGCAGGTGCTGGCCGACATGGTGTATGTTATTCGCAAGTTCAGGCCGGATGTGATGGTAACACGTTTTTCGCCGGAACCTTCCGGAACACATGGGCATCATACTGGTTCGGCTATTCTGGCATCAGAGGCATTTGAGGCTGCTGCAGATCCGAAGCGCTTTCCGGAGCAGCTGAAACATGTGGAGGTGTGGCAGCCAAAGCGCCTGCTGTGGAACACAGGTATCTGGTCGTTTGGCAGCCAGGCAGAGTTTGATAAATACGTAAAGGAACTGCTGACGATGGACGTGGGCGTATATAACCCGCTGTTAGGAAAATCTTATGGTGAAATTGCCGCAGAAAGCCGCAGCATGCACAAGAGCCAGGGCTTTGGATCTACAGGTTCGCGTGGTGCTGCCCTAGAGTATCTGAAGCATACGAAAGGTGCCAGAGCAGAGAAAAAGCTTTTTGAAGGTATAAATACCAGCTGGAGCCGTGTAAAGGGAGGCGAGAAAGTAGAGAAGCTGATTCAGAAAGCCATCGACACCTATAATCCTGCGGTGCCAGCAGCTGTAGTACCCACATTAATTGCCGCTAAAAAGGAACTCGACAAGCTCCCGGAAGGCTACTGGAAACGCGTGAAGCAGGAAGAGCTGCAGGATGTGATACAGGCCGCTATGGGTTTGTACCTCGAAGTAACGGCTGATGATTTTGCTGCAGCCCCTGGCCAGCCGGTAAAGCTGCAGGTGGAAGCCATCAATCGTTCTGCCGTGCCTGTTACGCTACAGCGCATCAGTTACGGTTTTGCCTCTAAAGACACTACGCTCAACAAGCAGCTACAAAATAATGAGCCCCTCCAGTACGATGCCACTGCCACACTGCCGCAAAGCATGACCTATTCTCAACCTTATTGGCTTCGCAAGCCGGGAACAGTGGGCATGTTTGCGGTAGAGAACCAGCAGGAGGTAGGCATGCCGGAGAATGCGCCTGCCGCACAGGTTACTTTCTCGCTGCAGGTGGCGGGCCAACCGTTGCAGGTAAGCGTTCCGGTGGTTTACAAGCGCACAGACCCTGTAGAGGGTGAAGTGTACAGGCCTTTTGTGGTAACGCCTCCGGTTTTTGTGAACATCTCGGAGAGTGTGTATATGTTTGCCAGCCAGGAGCCAAAGCAGGTGCAGGTGCTGGTAAAGTCTGGCAAGGACAACATAGCAGGTAACGTGAAGCTGCAACTGCCACAGGGCTGGCGCGCAGAACCTGCCTCCATTCCGTTTAACCTGAAGAATAAAGGAGCCGAGTTGCCTGTTGCTTTTACTGTATACCCGCCACAGGGGCAGCAGGAAACAACACTGCAGGCGGTGGCTACAATAGATGGTAAAAATTATACCCAGGGCCTCAACGTTATCAATTACAGCCATATTCCGGCACAGGTCACTTTCCCGGATGCCACAGCAAAAATCGTGAAGCTGGATTTGCAGAAGAAAGGGCAGAAGGTAGGCTACGTGATGGGTGCCGGAGATGACATCCCCATCAGCCTGCAGCAAATCGGCTATGATGTAACGCAGCTGAAGGAGGAGGACATGCGCCTGAGCAATCTGCAGCAGTTTGATGCTATTATTATGGGTGTTCGGGCTTATAATACTGTAGATCGCCTGAAGTTCTACCAGCCAACGCTGCTGCAATATGTGGAGAATGGCGGTAACCTGATTGTGCAGTACAATACCAATCACAGCCTTGTTGTCCCTGATATCGCGCCATATCCGCTCAGTCTGTCCCGCGACCGGGTTGCCGTGGAGGATGCAGAGGTGCGTATTTTGCAGCCAAACCATCCGGTGCTGAACACACCGAACAAAATCACACAAAAAGATTTTGAAGGCTGGGTGCAGGAGCGGGGCTTATACTTCCCGAACAAGTGGAGCGATGACTACCAAGCCATACTTTCGTCTAACGACCCGGGCGAGCCTGCGCGGGATGGTGGCCTGTTGATTGCGCCGTATGGCAAAGGAAACTACATTTATACCGGATACTCCTGGTTCAGGGAACTCCCTGCCGGTGTGGCCGGTGCATACCGACTTTTTGCCAACCTGATTTCTTTGGGCAGTAATGCCGGCAGAGCCGGCGGCGAGGCAAAATCAAGCACAAACAATTAAAGGCAGCAGGCCAAAGACCAACTCTTCCCGGGGTTGGCTTTGACCTGTTGCCTTTCTCCAACCTACCCTTTCTATGAAAGATAAGAAGCACCCCCCTGTCGACACAGAGAAACCTATCGAAAAACCACCCTTCTTCAGCAGCTGGTCAGGCATGTATTGGCTGGTACTTGGCAACCTCGCTTTCCTGATTATCCTGTTTTACATCATCACCAGGGTTTATTCATGAGGCCACTTGACTGGATTGTACTGCTGGGCACATTAGGCTTCATCGTAAGCTACGGCGTCTGGAAAACGCGTGGAAGCAAAGACATAGAAGGTTACCTGAAAGGCGATAACAGCATGAAGTGGTGGACCATCGGGCTGTCAGTTATGGCGACACAGGCCAGCGCCATCACCTTTCTTTCCACACCGGGGCAGGCGTATGAGGACGGCATGCGGTTCGTGCAATTTTATTTCGGTCTGCCCATCGCCATGGTGATTATCTCCATCACCGTTATACCTATCTTCTATAGGCTGAACGTCTATACTGCCTATGAATTTCTGGAGAGCCGCTTCGACCTGAAAACACGTTCCCTGGCGGCGGCGCTATTCCTGGTGCAGCGTGGCCTGGCAGCCGGCATTACCATCTACGCCCCGGCCATTATCCTGTCTACCATGTTGGGCTGGAGCCTGACGACAACCACTCTGATTATCGGGATATTAGTAATTCTGTACACGGTATCGGGAGGCACGAAGGCTGTTAGTGTGACACAGAAACAGCAGATGGCTGTGATGATGGGGGGAATGATTATAGCTGGTATCATGGTAATCAGTTACCTCCCCGATAACGTCAGCTTTGGTGAGGCGGTGACCGTGGCAGGGAAAATGGGGAAGATGAACGTAGTGGACTTCTCCTTTAACTGGGACGACCGCTACAACTTCTGGTCTGGTATAACGGGAGGACTTTTCCTGGCGCTTTCCTACTTCGGTACCGACCAGAGCCAGGTGGCCCGTTACATAGGCGGTAAATCCGTTGGAGAAAGCCGTTTGGGACTTTTGTTCAACGGCCTGCTGAAGATACCAATGCAGTTCCTGATTCTGTTTATTGGAATCATGGTGTTCGTGTTTTACCAGTTTAACCAGCCTCCGGTGTTCTTTAATGAAGTAGCAAAAAATAATGTGTACGCCACACCTTACGCCGATGACCTGCGGCAGCTGGAGCAACAGTATAACACAGTGTTTGAGCAGAAGCAGGAGGCAGTGCAGGGGTTGGTCGCTGCCATTAAAACAGAAGACGAGGGCGCAATTGCAAGGGCACAGGGTAACGTAAACGCGTTGACTGAGGTCTCGAAGGAGGTTCGGGAAGAAGTAAAAGGCCTTATCAGGCAGGCTACCCCGGAAGCAGAATTGAAAGACACGGACTATGTTTTTATCTCTTTTGTGATGAAATACCTGCCGGCAGGCCTGGTGGGTTTACTGTTGGCGGTTATCTTCTCAGCGGCTATGTCGTCTTCGGCTTCGGAACTGAATGCGCTGGCCTCTACTACGGTGATTGACATTTACAAACGCTCCCTAAAGCAGCAAGGTAGCGACAGGCATTACCTCAACGCCTCCAGGCTCTTCACGGTGGGGTGGGGATTTGTGGCGATTACGTTTGCCTTGTTCGCCTCAGAGCTTGATAACCTGATTGAGGCGGTGAACATCATCGGGTCTATCTTCTACGGCACCATTCTGGGTATTTTCCTGGTGGCGTTCTATGTCCGCTATATCGGGGGGAATGCCGTGTTCATTGCCGCCGTGCTGGCAGAGCTGGTGGTGCTGTACTGCCACTACTTCACAGATATCGCCTTTTTGTGGTTTAACGTGATAGGCTGCGCCTGTGTGGTTCTGTTTGGTTTTATACTACAAGCAGTGCTGGGAGGGAAGCGGGAGTTAAGAGATAAAAGTTAGCGAAGACGCTAGCAGGTACTGTATACGCTGCGAGGTCTTTTGCATACTCTCATTAGCTTTAAGTGGCACTGGTCGTAATACCAGTGTCGCTGTATTTACCTCGGTTTCTGTGCGGCAATAATATAGACCAGGCTACCGCCCGCTGACACGTACTCCTCGTTCTGTAGTTTTTGCTTTAGCGTTACTTTGTTGAAAAGCAGGGTTTGCCAGTAAGCATCAAACTTTTCTTTCTGGCCGCCGCCTGCCATATAATAGTTCAGGTTGTCCTGGTAGTCATAACCCATGGCCTCCGACTCTATCCATTGCAGCATCTGCTCTACGCGCAGCAATTTTTCCTGCGTGTCGTAAGGCGGAATAATGGAAAGGGCCTTGTCCGAAATCCACACTTTTATATCCCTTAAACCAGCTTTAAGGAAGAGGTCCGGTATTACGTCTCCCAGCGAGTTAAAGCCCTCACCGAGCTGCTTTTTGCCTTTCTCTATCCGGAGCTTTACCTCCAGCACGTCCAGCATGCCCTCCACGTTATAATCTGTTTCGCCATAGCGGTCGAACATCAGGTTGGGCACGAGGTTATTGGGTTCCAGGGCCAGCACCCAGCCGCCCGGCTTCGTTACCCGAATCATTTCCTGAATCACGCGCTGTGGGTTTTTTACGTGAATCAGCAGCGTCTGGCACAGGGTTACATCAGCAGTGTTGTCGGGGAGGGGAATTTCTGTGGCGTTGCCTACCTTAAACTCGTAGTCGATGCTGTTCGCGGAATACTGGCTTTGCGCCCGCTGCCGTGCCTCTTCTATATAACCGGGCTCATAGTCCACACCATACACTTTGGCGCCGGACGGCATGTACTTCGAAAACTTAAAGCCCATCATACCCTTGCCGCAGCCAATGTCCACCAGCGTGCCACAATACTCTATATACAGGCGCTGCGCCAGCAGTTCAAGATAATCCTCATTCCACCAATACTCACGGGCTGGCCCTAAATGCTCTTCCGAATGCTGTTTTTCCTCTTGCACGTTATCTTTTCTCTAAAATATACAGGATAAAAAAGCCTCCGGGAATTGTGTCCCCGGAGGCTTTATATACGCTAAAAGCAGTTTAAGCTTTACTTCTGCTTTTTCCAGTCAGCAATTGCTTTCTGATTCAGGGCTACATAATCCTGGTTCTGTGCTTTTTGTGCCTCTGCCATGGACTTTTCTGCTGTTTTCACCGCGCTCTTGTAGTCTTTGAGCTGTGCCTCAATTTTAGCCTGCGTGTGCAGGTTCCAGAATTTAGGCTCGTTTGCATTGGCTTTCTTCATCCAGTTCAGCGCCTGCTTCAGGTCACGGTTAGTCTGGAGGTAGTAGCTGGCAGCGGCTGCATACACATTCGGGTCTGCGTTTGCATTATCGATGGCCTCTTTCTTAATCTGGCTCATTACCTTGCTGTCTACATCCGTTTTGATGGTAAAAGGTACAATGGTGTTGTCCCACAGTATCTCCACATCAGCTGCATCAGCTTGCAAATTGGTGAAGTTGATGGTGAAAGACTCTACTTTACGCGGGTTCTGCTGTGGTTTCACAGTAAAACGCGCCTGGTCTTCCTCCTGCTTGTAGGCAGCCACGTTTCCTCCTAACTTGGTGTTCTTGGAAAGAATAATGGTCCACTCGTTCTGGTTCGGAATAGACAGGATGGCATATTCACCGGCAGGAATCTGATTTCCTTCAATGGTGACATCATCTGCGAACTTAATGACAGTGGAGTTGTTGGCACCAGTGCGCCATACTTTTCCGTAAGGCACGAGGTCTCCATAGATAGTGCGGCCTTTTACAGAAGGGCGGGAGTAATCAACAGAGACAGTAGAAAGGCCTACTGCCTGCTCTATTTTTTGTGACGGACTTGCGGCCGGCATTTTGATGCCTTGCGCCTGTGTTGCTCCTGCACCTAGCAGCAGAGCAGCAGAAAGAACAAAACCAATAATCGTTTTCTTCATGATAAAACCTGTTAAAATAAGGATGTTTTGAAGCTGTAATATTACAAATTAATTCATGATTTAGCCAGCGGTATTTCATGGCCAAAAGTTGAAACTGTTAACGGAAGCTTTTGCCCACGCTCAGGCCGAACCGGGGGATCAGCCCGACGCCGGGAGTTCTGGAGTTGGGGTCGGGAGAGATAAAAGGAGTGAAAGCCACACGTACTAACAAGCCCCCTCGTGGCACCTGGTACCGGAAGCCAAGCCTGGCAAAGTACATGCTTTGCATCAGGTCCGGATCGTCGGTTAAGCGACGGGTGTAGCCTAAGCCACCTTCAAAGTGCTTTCGCCTGTTGCCTACCATGGCCATTACTTCCAAAGGCACGACTGGATATACACCTGCGTCATCTTCCAGGAAGAAGAGATTTGTGCCTAAGCCCACCCTAACGGCTGTTTTAAACTTTTCGCGCTGGTATATCACCCGGTCATAGTTGATGGAGTAGACGTCGCTGTTGCCGCCCACTTCTACATAAATAGCACTTAGCGCTCTGAAATTTTGAGTGAACTCCTGTGCATAGAGCCGGCACGGAAGCAAAAACAGTAGAAGACAAAGGATGTGGAGTGCCTTCGGATTAAAATGTGGCATAATATAAATCAGGGCGAAGCGTCAGGGTTTTACAGATTTTGGTTACTCTACGTAAAGGCACAAAGTAAGAAGTAAAATCCTGAAAATAAAAAACCTGCCGGTGTGGGTCGACAGGTTTTTTTATATAGTAGGTCTTTGGCCTAACTCAGTTCAAACTGTAGCTTCAGAAGGTTGGCATAGATGCCTTCCGGGTTCATGGAGAGCATATCGTGGGAGCCTTCCTCTACAATCTCACCATTATCAATCACGAGAATTTTATCTACTTTGCGAATTGTTGCCAGGCGGTGGGCAATCACAATGGTGGTGCGTTCCTGCATCAGTACATCCATTGCCTGCTGCACTAATTGCTCCGATTCAGAGTCGAGGGCACTGGTAGCTTCATCCAGTATAAGGATAGACGGGTTCTTCAGGATAGCCCGGGCAATGGCAATGCGCTGGCGCTGCCCACCCGATAATTTAATACCACGCTCACCAACAAGCGTTTCAAAGCCCTCCGGAAAGGACATGACAAAGTCGTAGGCGTTGGCTTTACGGGCCGCCTCTATGATCTCTGCTTCTGTTGCCTCTGGCCGGCCATAAGCAATGTTTTCCCGGATGGTACCACCAAACAGCAACACCTCCTGTGGTACAATGCCAATGTTACCGCGCAACGTGGTCAGGTTAATGTCGCGTATGTCTTTTCCGTCCACGGCAATACCGCCCCCGGATACATCGTAATAGCGCATCAGCAACTGGGCAATGGTAGACTTACCGGCACCGCTTGGGCCAACAAGGGCTACCTTTTCACCGGCTTTTACACTAAAGGTAATGTCGTTCAGCACCTGCAAATCGGTGCGGGTAGGGTAGGAGAAGGCAACCTGGCTGTACACAATATCTCCATGCAGCCTTGGCACCTCGCTCAGTGCCTTGATGCTTTTGTCGGTCGGTTCTTCCTGCTCCTGCAGTATCTCCAGTATACGTTCCGTAGAACCCAGCGCCGACTGTACTTTACCATAAATCTCACCCAAACCACCTACAGAGGCACCAATGAACACTGTATAGAGCACGAATGATATCAGGTCGCCAGGGTCAATCTCGCCGTTGGCCACCAGTGTGGCACCATACCAGATGACAAGTATAATGCCTCCAAACAAGCCAATGATGATGAACGTGATAAAGGCACCCCGGTAATAGGCAGCAGATAAAGCCGTACTCACCGCTTTGCCCAGCGTCGTTCTGTAGCGGGCAATCTCATACATTTCGTTCGTGAAAGCCTTCACTGTATTGATGGCCTGCAGTGTTTCCTCTACGATGACGTTAGTGTTTGCCAGTTCGTCCTGTGTCTTTTTAGAAAGGGTCTTGATTTTGCGGCCAAACACCAGCGCCAGCGCCACCAGCACCGGAAAGGTGGCCAGCATGAACAGCGACAGCTTGATGGATACCCACATGATGATGATAACACCTACAAGTAAGGTAGTGGTTTGCCGGAAAAGCTCTGCCAACGTAATTGACATAGCATCCTGCACCTGCGCCACATCCGTGGTGATGCGGCTCGTGATTTCGCCTACGCGTCTTTTCTCGAAGAAGGAGATGGGGAGCAGCACAAACTTACTATACAGGTCGCGCCGGATATCGGCCACGGCGTTTTCGCTTACCTGTGCAAAAAAGTACACTCTGAAAAAGGAGAAGATGCCCTGTAGTATGATAATAGCAAAAAGCCCCATAGCTATCAGGTTAATGTCCTGCAGCAGCCCCTCTGCGTTGCCAATGGAAGAATCCACAAGCTTACCAACCAGGTAAGGGAATGCCATGAATGTCAGGCTCGAGAGCACCAGAAAGGCAAGGCCGGTAATGAATTTGTACTTGTAAGGAAGAACATAGCCGAAAATCTGCAGGCTTCGCCGGAAGCTCTCTTTGCTAATCTTTACCCTGCCTTCTTTTTCCTGCTCTCCGCTTGGCCCGAATCTGCGTTTTGCCATTAATAAAACTCTGCTTAAAATAAGTTATAGAACAGCATTAGCCTCTTGAAGCCTCCGCTGTGTCGGTGTATCTATGGTATAACAGTAAGTTGGACTGAATGATGCCACAGTTCCGCGAAATCTTACAAAGGTAAGGATTCTGATGGATTTTGATGAAGTCCGCGTAAAGGAAAGACAGGTGTTAACTAGCGGAATAATAAAATCAGGCTTATCTTCTGTTATCCCCGCCGTGCATCATGCTAAGGTAGCTTTCGTAGCGGGTCAGGGAAATTTCGTTCTGGCGCACAGCCTCTACCACGGCACAACCTGGCTCATTAAAATGAGTGCAGTTGTTAAAGCGGCACTGGTTCATCCGTTCGCGCATTTCAGGGAAAAAGTGGCTCAGCTCAGCAGCTGGAATATCCACGATGCCCAATTCTTTAATGCCAGGCGTATCAATGATGTACGTATCGTCACTAACCTCGAACATTTCGGCGTAAGTGGTGGTGTGAACGCCTTTGTCTGAAAAATCTGAAATCTCAGAGGTCTTCAGTTCCAGGTCCGGCACAATGATATTGATGAGGGTAGACTTTCCCACACCGGAGTGGCCGGAGAGGAGGGTGGTTTTACCCTGTAGCAGCGCCTGCATCTCTTCAATGCCCTCATTGTCTTTGGCAGACACAGAAAGGCTCTGATAGCCCACCTGCTCATACATGTGGCTGATCTGGCGCTGGTAATCCCGGATATCCTCGTCATACAGGTCTGTTTTATTGAAGACAAGCGTAGCGGGAATATCGTAGGCTTCTGCTGTTACCAGGAAGCGGTCTATAAAACCAAACGAAGTGCGCGGCGATACCAGCGTTACAATGAGCATGGCCTGGTCGAGGTTGGAGGCGATGATGTGGGAGTAGGCTGTTTTATGGGTAGACTGGCGGATGATATAGTTTTCGCGGTCCTCAATCTTGTGAATGATAGCGGTGTCTTCGCCGGTTTGCTCTACATCAAACTCTACCCTGTCGCCCACAGCCAGGGGGTTGCTGACCTTTGAGTCTTTCTGCTTAAACTTACCGCGCAGGCGGGCACGGTGCATCTTGCCTTCTGCGTCGCGCACGAGGTACCAGGATCCTGTCGATTTTACTACTACTCCTTTCATGCCATCTACTTTAGCAGTTGCTGTATGTCGGCCATAATTTTGGCTGTAGCCCCTGCCTGCTGTTTTACGTATCGTTTTTCGTTCTCGGTTATTCTTTGCCTGAAAGCAGGAGACGTATACACCTTTTCGAACGCCAGGAGCAGGTTCTCCGCATTACTTACCGGAAAAGCACAATTCAACTCTACCAGTTCCTTCGCCTCCTGAAATTTACTATAGCGGGGCCCAAAAAACAGTGGCAGGCCAAACACGGCAGCCTCCAGTGTATTATGCAGCCCTTTGCCAAATGCACCGCCAATATAGGCGTACGTGCCATAACTGTATAGCGAGGAAAGCATCCCGATGTTATCAATTACCAACACCTCGTAATTGGCTACATCCGCTTCCGTTGCCTCAGAGAAACGAATGGCTTTTTCGCCCACCAGTTGCATAACAGCACTGGTGCTGCTCTCGTTTACCTCGTGCGGCGCAATAATAAACTTCATGCTGCTGCGGTATTTTCGGATGAGGGGCAGCAGGACTTCCATGTCTGCGGGCCAGTTACTGCCTACCATAAACACTTGTTGTTGCTGTACGAAAGCCTCTACCAATGGCAGAATCTTAACAGCGGCAGCTGTTTGCAGCACCCTGTCGAAACGGGTGTCACCGGCGACGCTTGCATGCGGCACATTAATGCGCCGGAGTAACTCCAGCGATTGCTTGTTTTGGGTATAGATGTGGGTGAAGCGTTTCAGGATATTGCGGTAAAACTGGCCGTATGGCTTAAAAAACACCTGCTCTTTCCGGAAGATGGCTGAAATGGAAAGCACCGGAATCTGCTGCTCCTGCAGTTGTTGCAAATAATAGTGCCAGAACTCATACTTCACAAATACAGCCAGCTTTGGCTGTACCAGCTTTATAAACTTAGTCGCGTTTTCCTCGCTGTCTAAAGGCAAGTAAAGGACAAAATCAGCGCCGCTGTAGTTTTTGCGCACCTCGTAACCGGAGGGGGAGAAGAAGGTCAGGAGGATTTTATACTCTGGGAAAGCTTCCCTAAATGCTTCTATCACCGGCCGCCCCTGCTCAAACTCCCCTAAAGAGGCGCAGTGGAACCACACCACCGGCGATTGATTACCATGCAGGGCCTGCTGTAGCCGCTCAAACTGCTGTTGGCGCCCTTGCTGCATCTGTTTTGCCTTCTCATTGAAAGGAGCAGCCAGGGCAATGGCTGCTTTATAAGCCTTCAGGCCAATGTCGTAGAGTAGCTTCAATCTGTATGTTTGTAGTACCGGTGCGGTGACATAAGCTCACACTTCTTCTGACTTGTGTTGGGGTAAGTTCCAGCGCAGTGAGTTTGATGATCTATCTGCACATTTCCTGCTGCAAATATAAGCTATTAGCTTGTCTTGTGGCGGTTTAGTTTTCCGGCAGGTGCCACTGAAGCAGATTTTCGATGTAATATCTAGTGCTCCTCCAATTAATTTATTATATATATTACATGTAATAACTGCGAAACTGTCCCATTGAGGGGACTATAGGGGTGTTGATGGCAGGAGAATTAGCATAAGGAACAGAAGCATTTTAATCCTGTAGATGTAAACACCCCTCTTGCTCCCCTCAAGGGGAGAATTCTCTCTAGCAACTAAATTGGAGGAACACTAGGATGCCGCAGAAAGAATCAGCCAGGATTTACCTGGAATAAAATCTTTAGAATATTGATAGAGCGCCTTCTAAAGTAGGCAGCTAAGCGCCCATTGCTAACAACATCGTACTCCGTATTATAATGACTGACAGAAGCAGAACGTATGAAAATGGTAGTGTGTATTATTTGCCAATGGTTTTAAACACCATCTCTGTCAGGAACTCCACCAACTGACTTTCTTTGTTATCCGAGATATTTGTGAGGGAGGGCAGGTGCAGCGAAAAGAATTTCTGGTAATGAGCTGTTTCGGCCACTGTGGAAACTAATGAAGCAGGAAACTTATAAGCAGGATTTATCTCTCTGACTATGTCCGCAACACGTTTACAAAAACGCTTATAGGAATAAAAAAAGCCTTCTCTGTTGTTATCGTCTACCTCTTTTGTGAGGTAAACCTTTGCAGATTCTGCCACCACAATTTTTTGCAGTGCCACCTCATCCACATGTGCAAAATTCATGTCTAGTTCTACCTTTCCTGACAGGATGCCAATGGCAATCTTTAATCTTTCTTCCGCAGACCTGATATTATTTGTAGCAAACACAAGCCGGTATTCCAGCCAGCTCCAATACCAGGAGATCAGGTATGAGAGCAGCATATGCTTGCTCTCAAAGTACCTGTATATAGTTGCCTCCGTTGTGCCTATCTTCTCCGCCAGCTTTTTAAATGTAAAAGACTCGAGTCCGAGTTCATCGATGAGCAGTATACTTTGCTCTACGATGTGCCGCCCTTTCTCCGATGTATCCGGATTTTTCAGGTAGACTTTCTCATCTACTTTTATTTTTATGTTCGCCAGCAGATTTCTCATTCAAGATTTATCCTATTGCAGAGAATGTTCATAGAAATCCACAACGCCTGTCTCCACGTCATACATGCCTCCTACTATACCAATCTCTCTGTTCTGAATCATTTCCTTCAGTGTACTACTTTTGCTCTGGATATCACCCATCGTTCTGCGGACATTTTCTTCAGCTACCATGTCCACGAATTCTAAATTCTTAGAGCTTTTATCTCCATTGTAATCAACACCTTCAACAGAAGGCTTTATTTTGTCTAAAAGCACTGTCAGGTTGCCTAGTTCTACATTGTCGCAGGCACCTTTTATGGCCCCACAGCTTGTATGCCCTAAAACTACAATCAACTTTGAGCCGGCTACCTTACAGGCAAACTCCATGCTTCCCAAAATATCCTCATTCACAATGTTTCCGGCAACCCTGGCATTAAAGATGTCGCCTATGCCCTGGTCAAAAATAAGCTCTGACGAGGTTCGGGAGTCGATGCAGCTTAATATAACAGCAAAAGGATTCTGCCCTTTAGATGTTTCGTTTACCTGTTGCAGGAGGGTATGGTCAAGCATCTTATTGCTGACGAACCGCTTGTTTCCCTCTTTCAGTCTCTCCAGTCCTTTTTCCGGGGTTATCTTTTCTTGGTCTTCTTTTGTTAGTGCTCTCATTTTCTATTTATTTTTATTGAAATGTACTGTTTCTATCTAGATTAAAACCTTGCCTGCCCTGACATCTTCACCTTCTTCTATCTCCTTTACGGTTAGGTTGATGTTCTTGCCCCGGGCAGTTTCTTTGAAGTCTTCAATAACCTCTTTCACGTCCGGGTCAACATAGGCTGACTTTGAATAGTCGATTTCCAGGTCCACATTGTCGGGAAGTCTCCTTAGCGTCTGCAGGATGTTTCCCTTGTTCAGAAAAGATATCTCCTCTGCCAGTATCATATAGTACTGTTCCCGGGCACCTTCAGTTTTGTCTTTGTACAGGTAATGTGAAACTTTGTAGTTGTTGCGCAAGACATTAACAATTGCCACAGCCATGCCTATACCTATTCCGGTAAGGAGGTCTGTGAAAACAATGGCTACGATAGTCACAATGAATGGCAGAAACTGATTCCAGCCGCTTCTGTACATGCTTTTGAACAGAGCGGGCTTTGCCAGCTTAAATCCGACAATTATTAGAATTGCTGCAAGGCTGGCCAGCGGGATCATGTTCAGAACACCTGGAAGCAGGATAACAGAGATCAAAATGAGCAACCCGTGAATAAGGGAGGCAAGCTTTGTTCTTCCGCCGGATTGAATGTTGGCAGAACTCCTGACGATTACCTGGGTTACAGGTAAACCGCCGATAAAACCCGAAACCATGTTGCCCACACCCTGCGCTACCAACTCTCTGTTTGCAGGGCTTATGCGTTTGTACGGGTCTAGTTTGTCCGTTGCTTCAAGGCACAGCAATGTTTCAAGACTTGCCACAATGGCTAAGGTGGCTGCCAGAAAGAGTACATCATAGGTGAGCACACGGCTAAAGTCAGGAGTGGTGAATTGCTGAAGGAAACCTGTAAAACTATCGGCAACGGGGAGTTCTACCAAATGGTTGTTGCCCAGTGCCAGTTGCGGATAGAAATCCCGGAAAACCACATTAAGTATAATGCCCAGCACCACAACAACCAGCGGCCCCTGTATAAGTTGAAACACTTTATGCTTCTTTGTGAGCACCTGATCCCATAAAATGAGAATAGCCAAAGACAGCACACTTATTATAATTGCCCCGGGCGTGATATAATTTAAAGCATCAAATAGTGCAGTGAATGTAGTGCCGCCATCAGGCTCAATGTAATGCACATTTCCCTCAAGATTAGTATCATAACCGAAGGCATGGGGAATCTGCTTGAGAATAATGATAACCCCGATACCCGCAAGCATTCCCTTGATGACTGAAGTAGGGAAGTAGTAGCCAATGCTCCCTGCCTTCAGGAAACCCAGCCCGAGCTGTATGGCACCTGCCAGCACAACGGCAGAAAGAAAGACTTCAAAGTTTCCGAGGCTTTGTATCGCCTGCAGTACGATAACTGCCAGTCCGGCCGCAGGCCCACTGACACCCAGTTGTGAGCCACTGATGAGCGTTACCACTATACCACCTACAATACCGGCAATAATACCGGAAAACAACGGTGCGCCCGAGGCCATGGCAATACCTAAGCACAGCGGCACTGCCACCAGGAAAACCACAATTCCTGCTGGCAAATCGTTTTTGATTTCTTTTAGGCTGATCATCTTTTTAGAATTTAGGTCATAAAGCTATAGTATTACTATCGTTATTAAATGTATACATTATTTTTTTAATTGGTCTATATATGGCCAAGTTTTTCATCCTTTTATCCTATGTTACTTATTGGGGCATATAGCCGGCTAAGGAAGGGCTGTGGTAGAGGCTTGATGGATAAACTATAGGAAGCTTGCTTCACTAACCTCCCAAAAACAGAAAAGCCACTGCAGATGCAGTGGCTTTTCTGTTTTATTCTTAAAGCGCTGATTTAGCTTAGTTTCCTCTGTTTGCAAGGTAAGCAGATACGCCTTCTTTAGTAGCTTGCATGGCTTCTTCACCTTCTTCCCAGTTAGCTGGGCAAACTTCGCCTTTCTCTTCAAAGTACTGCAGGGCATCTACCATACGCAGTGCCTCATCGATGCTGCGGCCAAGCGGAAGGTCGTTTACTACCTGGTGGCGAACCACACCTTCTTTATCTATCAGGAACAGGCCACGGTAAGCAACAGGCTCACCTACAAAAGTAACCTCACCTTCTTCGTTATAGTCGTAGTAGCCGGCCAGTACGTCGAAGTTCTGAGAAATTGTTTTAGCTGCGTCAGCAACCAGAGGGTATGTAACACCCTGAATACCGCCTTGCTCCTGTGGTGTGTTTAGCCAGGCGAAGTGCGATACATGCGTGTCAGTTGAGCAGCCAACTACAGCCACACCTTTACGCTCGAAATCTGCTATTCTGTCCTGGAATGCTAAAATCTCCGTTGGGCATACAAATGTGAAGTCCATTGGGTAGAAGAAGAATACTACATGCTTCTTACCGAGGTACTGCTCCAACGAAAAGTTTTCTTCAAATTCTTCACCGTTTACTACGGCTGTTGCTTTAAATGAAGGAGCTTTTTTACCTACTAATACTGCCATTCTTAAATCGTGTTAAAGTGTATGAATCTATTTAATTACTCTTGTAATACTTATTTGCTTTTCCGGATCAAGCTTGTTCCCCGTTAGCTGCACTGAAAAACTCCTGATTTCGAAATTGGAGAGGTTCCTTTTCTGCAAGAACTCCTGCAGTAGTTGTTCCAACTCCTCGTCTTCAAAATCTATTATTTCCCTCGTGTTGCTACAGTAAATATGGCTGTGCGCCATGGTGTTGGCATCGAAACGTTTTCCGCCTTCTTCTGACAACACTTTATGAACAAGGTTTGTTTCTGCAAAAGTGTCGAGGGTTTTGTACACAGTGCCTAATGAGATACTGGGGTTAGCCGGTTTTAGGTGCTGAAACACTTCCTCTGCCATAGGATGTTTTCCTTGCAACTCCATCAGTGCCTCATACACCACAATGCGTTGGTGCGTCGCCTTCAGGCCACTTTCCACAATGCGCTCTCGTAGCGTATGTCGGTTTGTAATGTGCTGCATCCTTTGTTAAGAAAGTTTCTTATCTGGTAATTTATCTTACAAAGCTAAATCATAAATGTTACGCCTGCAAATGGAGATTGTTATTTTAATGTTAAAACATAGTATGGACAAAGGAAAAGCTACCTCAAAAGGAAAGAAATAGCCGGGAGGCTAATCTTCATCTTACCCTTTCCTATATGCTGTGTTTGTGAAACCTTGATTCACTTACTAACGGGCAAAAAAAAGCCCGTCTTTTCAGGCGGGCAGTATATTTTGAGAACTATATCTTTCAGAGAGCAGCAGACGTGGCTCCGGAATTAGCCACCCGAAAGTAAAACCGCTGTATCTGCTGCGACGAATCCGGGTCTGAGGCCAAAGCAGGAGGAGAAACCTTCAGGTTCTTTGCCTCTACTACTGGCACTGAATCAGGGGTCTTGAACACTACGCCTGTAATGAGAAGAACAAAGAGTAGCAGCAACTTAAAAAAGGTTTGGATGGTAAACGTTTCAGCAGTTTGCATAGCGGTTAAGGGGTAAGCTTGTCTTCTGGAGAGACTTATATGTCTACAAATAAAGCACAAAGTTTCTGTAAAAGAAAATTATATATTAAACTTTTAGCATAATTTAAAATAACGGGAAAGTATAATTACCGGCTCACAAACTGGTAAGTTGTGCGGGTGCGCTGTTCCAAAAGGATTTCTTTGTTTTCCGTTAACCTGTTTACACTTTCCGAATCGTAATTTTTTACAGTGAACAGAGACAAAGCTGTGTTATAATGGATGATAAACTGGTCTTTTAATATCTGAATGAGGCAGTGCAGGCGCTCTTCATGAAAGTCGGAACACACGGAAAAAGAGATGGCTGAGTTTTGCATCATGTTTATTTTAATGCGCAACTCTGACAGCGCGTTAAAGATTGCTTCCAGGTTTTTCTCTGAAATAAACGTGAAGTCCTTTACACCGAAGGAAATGAGGCACTGGTTCTCTTTGATGATATAAGCAGGTGCTGGTTTATCAAAGCGGCAGTCGCATATCTTGGTTCCTTTGCCGGTTGGGTTCAGGAACGATTTTACATAGAGCGGGATCTGCTTGTTAGCCAGCGGTTTTATGGTTTTAGGATGAATAACGGAGGCGCCGTAGTAAGCCATTTCCACCGTCTCCTGGTAGGAGATTTCCGTGTAGCATACCGTGTCTCTAAAGTGCTTTGGGTCTGCGTTCAGCAGGCCTTCCACATCTTTCCAGATGCACATTTCTCCGGCATCAAGACTGTAAGCAAAAATGGCGGCACTAAAATCAGAGCCTTCACGGCCCAGCGTGGTCGTGAGGCCGGCCTTGGTGCCACCCAGAAAGCCCTGTGTAACCACTAACTGCTGTTCCAGTAGTGGCAGCAGGTCGCGTTTTATCAGGCGCTCTGTGCTGGGCCAGTCTATCTTTGCCTCGCGCCAGGTGTCGTCAGTCTGAATATACTTCCGGCTATCAACCCATGTATTTGCCAGTTGCTGCTCCTGCAGATAGTGGTGCAGGATAGTAGAAGAAAGCAATTCCCCATAACCCACCATCTGGTCATAAGCTTTGTCGTAGTTGTCAGTCGGGAGTAGCCGCTGTAGGTCGCTGTGCAGGTGCAGGAACAGCTCTTCAAGGCGGTGATAAACTAGGCTCTCCGGTTCCGGGAACAGTTCCTGCACCACCTCAAAGTGATAGGCCTTGCTCTGCTGGAAAGCCGCCTCAAAATCCTCCTGCTTGTAAGCCTGGTCCATAACCAACTCCAGTGCATTGGTCGATTTTCCCATCGCGGACACTACCAGCAGCAGTTGCCGCTCGCCTCCATGCGATTTGACTATGTTTGCCAGGTTCCTGAATGCCGCTGCATTTTTTACAGAGGCGCCTCCGAATTTGTATATTTTGATACTGTCTGTGGTCATGGGGAGTAAAAATAGCTATAATTGCCTAAAGATGACATCCTTTGGTATATAGCTAACTTGATTTTTAATCTGTGCGGCTAATTCGGAGGAAAGCGGGTATATTTTAACTGATAGGAGGGGATGAGGCGCAACGACTATGGGAGGAGGGGTCTTATAAAAAAAGGAGGGGCTGAAGTAAGTGAGGCTCTGGGTGATGGAGGATGCGCTTTGTTTCTGGAAAGATGAACATAATGGCCGGAAACGATAATCACTAAACGGAAATAAAATTACTGGCTGTACCTGAAGCGAATCTCTGCCTTTTGCAACTCTCTTTTAATAATCAGGCGCGAGATGCGTTCAGCTATAATTTCGGGCTCTTCTGCCATCATGGCCTCTTTCACCTTTCTTTCATCCACATCAATCCGGTAGAGGATATGCAACAGGCGGTTAAAGTCAGAATATAGCAGCTTTTGTATGAGGTGGGCAAGCCTGTAGTGCAGTGTTTCCAGGTCCTTGGCAGGAAGGTTGTCTACTTCAAAAACTTTTTGCAGGTGGTTTGTGGCGCTGGTGAGTATGGCGGGCGAGTACTGCATAGTAGGTTGGTGGCGTTTTCATCTTCTACTTAAACAAAGAAGCCCTCTTTTGGCGGAGGGCTTCTTTGTTTAGGCCTTATCTTCTTTACCTTCTTCGGTTTCTGTCTCTGATTCAGTAGTTGCTGTTTCTTCCTCTTCTTTGAAGCCTACATAATCTTTAACGATGTAGTACCAGTTCACCAGTTTTTTCATGTCTGATACATACACGCGCTCTTCATCGAACTCCGGTAGCACATCGGCCATCAGGTTCTTGTAGTCTTCGTTGTCTGGCTTGTCGCTGATGGGTAGTTTGTCACCATATTTCTGGTGCATCAGGTCAAAAACCTCTGAAAGTGGCACAGTGCCTTCCTCATCTGTTGTATAGATAGAGATTTCATCCAGCAACGACATGCGGTGGCGTGCCTGTGCTACCAGGTTTTTAGGGTTCTCCTCAAGGCTTTCTACAATAACACCTGTGCGTGTTGGTTTCACAACGCGGTACAAACCGCTCATGCCAGAAATGGCTGCAACTTGTCTTAAATCAATAGGCATAATAAAAAAATAAGCTTACTTTATAGTTTAAACAAAATAGGCAGGCTCGCATTCAGACTGTAGCCCGGGGACTTAAACTTTAGCAGTTTAACCACCCGAGCGGCTTCTTCGCCTGTACCGGCACCAGGGTTGCGCAACACTTTAATGTTAGAGGTAGAGCCATCTTCGTTTATGATGAAGGATACAATACTTTCTCCCTGCACGCGGTTTCGTTTTGCCATTGCAGGATACTGAAGCTCCTTGTCAATCGCTTTATACAACTCTTCGATACCACCTTCATAGTGCTCAGCCGCCGGAAGTACTTTGTCCGGTACCCATACTTTTTTTTCGGACTGTGCCTCATCCGGCTTGCTCTCGCTGGCCTGAGCCGATGCCGTTAAGCTTGCAAAGGCAAAGAAAAGAAACAAAATTGAGATTTTGGTTTTCATAAGGGTAAACATTTAAAGTTTCAACTTCACTTGGTTCGCTCCGGCACGTGCTTCAATGCATACCTTCTGTGCAGGGTGATTACTGATTCTGTACTTGCGCGTTTACTTCTTCTATGAAGTTCAGAATCTCTTCACGGCCTGTTTTTAACTCTGCAGAGGTACGGAACATCTGCGGCAGCTCATCCCAAGTTTCACGCAGTTTACGCTGATAAGCAGCTATGGTTGAGTCTGTTTTTGTAGCCGATTGCTTGTCAAGTTTTGTAAATACAAGTACAAAAGGCACGCCTAAGGTTCCTAAATGATTGATAAAATCAAGATCCTGCTTCAGCGGCTCGTGCCTCGAGTCAATCAGGGCAAACACACAGGTCAGGTTCTCGCGCTTCTGGAAGTAGTAGTTTATCATCTTACGCCAGCTCTCGCGCGAGTCTTTGCTTACTTTGGCATACCCGTAGCCTGGCAAGTCTACCAGATACCAGCTGTCGTTTATAAGGAAGTGGTTGATGAGCTGGGTTTTTCCGGGGGATGAGGAGGTCTTGGCAAGGCCCTTCTGATGCGTCAGCATGTTTATAAGTGAAGATTTGCCTACATTCGACCTTCCGATAAAGGCATATTCCGGCTTGTCCGGGACCGGGCAGTCCTCTACCCGGGTGTTACTCATCAAAAATTTAGCTTCTTTTATGATCATAAAGCAGGTATAGGTTTGCTGGCTCCATTCCTGATACATATTTTACAATGAAAAGTCATGCGAAGAGCCAAAAAATATGATTATAGCCTCCGTTCAGGCAGGCTTTTATGGTTCTCAAAGGTACTAATTTATTTCCCCATTCACGGATGATGTGCGCACGAACCTTAGCTGATGGCAGCACTATTTGTAATATAACGGTTGATAACTGTGAACAGTATAAGTTTTTGGCAGAGATGTAACAGCAGGGCGAAGCCTTGTTTGTCAGAAGCCTTGTTTGTCAACAAAAAGAGCAAACGAAGCAGGTAGCTATGAAGCGTCTGCCCTGAGAGCCAGGAAGTTTGAAAACCTCATTACTTTAAGAAAGAACTAACGAAAGACTCTAACGCTTTCGCCTTAAAGTTGGAGGGATATGATTTATAGGGCGTTATAGGTATAAATATCTGAACGTAAGCCTTTCATGTATAAAATGCTGGTGCAGCCTGGAGTGGCCGAAAAAGTTTTTACTGATGCTTTTTATTTGAATATTCTTCACCAGCATTAAGGTTTAGCGGGTAAATAAAAAAAATAAAAACATTTATTATTTTATATATTTGCTCGTTCAAATTTTTGTTCTTAATATTATACTTAGGGCAGCGCCCTGAATTTTGGTTTCAGTACAAGTAACGCTTAAAATTGAAGAAAGTATAAGCGTAAGCAATCAGGTGAATTTTAACAATGAGGCAGTAATTAAATATACTAAATTTGATATTAATCGTATAGAAGCGGAGTTACAGCGTATGAGAGACGTAATCTGCACTTCTGCTTATTCTTTACACATCAAACCAAACTCAAGCAAAGTATAACAAATCAATTTACACATGAACCAATTAGCCAAATCGTTCTCACGGTTTACTATGCTGCTGACTTTGCTCTGCCTTCTGGCAGCTTCTGCGTCGGCACAAAGCACTAGAAAACAAATGCGGACAGCAAACAGATTCTTTGATAGAGAAAATTACAGAGCAGCGATACCTCTCTATGAAGAAGTGATCGCCAGTAACCCCGATAATGCAACGGCACTTTACCGTGCCGGTATCAGTTTATTGACCTTTGATAAGGAAAGAGCAGCTGATTACCTGTATCGTGCCCAAGCTTTAAAACCAAATGTAGATCGGGACTTAAACTACTGGCTGGGACGGGTAGACCATATAAACTATCGCTTTGACAGCGCAATCGAGAACTGGCAGGAGTATCAGCAGGACATACCACGGCGGAATGAGTACCGCCGCGAAGAGGTAGCGCAGCTGATACAGCAAGCCCGCAACGCGAAGCGTGAAACGGCCAACCCGAAAGACGTTTTCGTGAAGAACCTGGGAGGAACTGTGAATACGGCCTTTTCTGAACACAGCCCTGTCATTTCATCCGACTATAATTACCTGCTTTTTACTTCTCGAAGCGAAGGAACAGCTGGTGCCAGAGCAGCGGAAGATGGGGAATATTACGAAGATATCTACGAGACAAACCGTATAGCCGAAGATGAGTGGCAGCCGACACGAATTGTTTCGGGTGCTCTCAACAGCTCTGGCCATGATGCCTCTATCCAGCTCTTTGACAATGATACAAAGTTGTTGCTGTACCAATCTGTCAACAACGGTGACATCATGGTGTCTGAGCGCCAGGCGGATGGTAGTTGGGGTGAACCCAGGAGTATCAGTGATGAGGTGAATACGCCTGACTTCGAGTCGGATGCCTATATCACACCAGATGGCCAGACCTTATATTACTCCACAAGCCATAACTCCGAAAATGGTGACCTGGATATATATGTTGTCCGTCGTAATGAGAATGGTACATGGGGTACTCCGAGAAGCTTAGGCCGATCTATCAACACCCCTTATGACGACGACAGCCCTTATCTTGCAAGTGACGGCTCTCTTTACTTTGCTTCCCGTGGGCACAACACTATGGGTGGGTATGATATCTTCTATGCTGAATATGACTCTGTTGCCAGAAGATGGGCACGCCCTGTAAACCTCGGCTACCCGATTAACACACCGGACGATGATACTTATTACCGCTTGTCTCCGGATGGTACTTATGCCTATCTGTCTTCCTACCGCATTGGTGGTTACGGCGAAAAAGATATCTACACCATCAACTATATTAAGAGTGCAGAGGTAGAAGGCCAGGTATTTACCCAGGCTGATAGCCTGCTCATTCCAGGTGTAGAGTTAGTCTTCAATGGCCTGCAGGCCGATAAGCGTCCTATTACTTACCGCGATGTCACAAAACCTGATTCTGCTAATTATGATGTGCAGGTGCTTTCAGGCAGAACATACCAGGTGCAGCTATCCATGGATAACCAGGTGATTGAAACGCAGGAGATTGAAATACCTGTTGTGCTGGACGATACTACCACTGTTAGAAGAGACTTCTACATTGCGCTGTCTGACACTGCTACTGCAACGCTTATTGCAAGAGACGGAACACGCGGTACCAGATCGACAGCTTTTGCCATGCAGCCGGTGTATTTTGATACCGATGAGTATGAGCTGCGCCCAGAGTCTATTGAGCAGCTGGATAGCATTGCCCGTATCATGAAGGAAAATCCGAACATCAACATCAGTATAGAAGGCCATACTGACTCCCGTGCCAGCGATTCGTACAACGAGACACTGGGCCAGAACCGTGCGGATGCAGCCTATGATTACCTTGTAAGACAGGGAATCTCTCCGAAACGCCTCGTAACAGTAACGTATGGTGAGCGCAGACCTGCTGTGCCAAACACTTCTGCTGAGAACATGCAGTTAAACCGAAGAACAGAGTTCAAGGTGCTGCCTCGTCAGGATGATGTCGCACAATAATTAAAAGGTCTTCAGGCCACTGTGTAAATAGTTTAGAAGCAGGCTGGGTATTAATCCAGCCTGCTTTTTTTATATTTCGCAACATAAAACCATGCATTATAGTTTTAGTAGCAGTATTTTTGCCGGAACTATTATTTACAATTAACCCATGGCGGTAGTACCTTACAAAGACCAGAACGACGACAAGAAGTCGCAGGTGGCCAAGATGTTCAACAACATTGCCGGCAAGTATGACTTCCTGAACCACTTTCTAAGTGCTGGCATCGATATTATATGGAGAAAAAAGGCTGTTAGTCTTCTTGCTCCTGAAAAGCCTAAACTGGTGCTGGATATTGCCACTGGCACGGCAGACTTTGCCATAGAAACGCTGCGCCTGAACCCGGATAAGATCATTGGGGTCGATATTTCAGAGGGTATGTTAGCGGTAGGCCGTGAAAAGCTAATTAAAAAAGGCCTGGCAGAGAAGATAGAGCTTCTGTACGGCGATTCAGAGAACCTGCCTTTCGAGGATAATACCTTTGATGCCATAACAGTGGCTTTTGGCGTACGGAACTTTGAGAACCTGGAGAAAGGTCTGGCAGACATGTACCGGGTGCTGAAGCCCGGAGGAACGGCTGTGGTGCTGGAGTTCTCTAATCCCCGCAGCTTTCCAATGAAGCAACTCTATCATTTTTATTCCAGCAATATACTACCGATGGTAGGTAAACTCGTTTCTAAGGACAATGCTGCCTATACCTATCTGCCGGAGTCAGTACAGGCATTCCCGGATGGGCAGAATTTTCTCAATATATATTCAAAAGTAGGATTCAGAAGCACGAAATGGCATTCACTCACATTTGGAATAAGCTCTATTTATATAGGCAAAAAGTAACATTAGCTGGCGTGCTGGCCCTGCTGCTTATGGGTGGCAACACCGCAGAGGCGCAGAAGAAGGTACATGACCTGAACAAACCCGGCTACGATGAAAGGCCGGTGCATTACGGATTTTACCTGGCCGTGCCGCTCACCAAATACAATGTGCAGCGCTCGCAGACCTACGCCGACAAACTGGCGCAGGGGGGCGATGATGCTGTTAACGCCCGGCCTGACCTGGGCTTTTATACTGGTCTCGTGCTTAATGTGCGCATAACAGATTATCTGGATGCCCGTTTTGTGCCGGGAGTGGGCTTTTACGGCCGTACACTTGCCTTCGAGAATGTGGAGGTACCTGGAGTAGAAACGCAGCCTATTATGTACGAAACTGTTAGCAGCACAATGATAGAGCTACCGGTGCTGCTGAAGTATAAAGCCAAGCGCCGTTCAAACTTCAGGCCATATATTGTGGCAGGAGTGAAGCCCGGTTTCGATTTAGGGAAAGGCAGCAACGGAGCATTAGGTACAAATGATATCAAGCTTGAGGTAGAGAAAATGGACATCGCCGTGGAGTATGGCATAGGGTTGGATGTCTTTTACCCTTACTTCAAGTTTGCACCTGAATTGCGCTTCTCCCATGGCCTTTTGAATCAGCATAAGCGTATTGACGGTCTTTACAGCAGTTATATCCAGAAGCTGACAAACCACAATGTTTCATTGATTTTCTTTTTTGAGTAGAAATGACAAAAGTAGCATTTGTTACCGGAGCCACCTCCGGCATAGGCCGCGCTACGGCTTTTGAACTGGCCAAACAAGGGTACCGTATCATCGCCACCGGCCGGCGGGCAGAGCGACTGGAGGAGTTGAAGCAAGAGCTAACGGAAGTCCCGGTTTACACACTGGAGTTTGATGTGCGTGATAAAGAAGCGACACAGCAGGCGGTAAATTCATTGCCAGAAGACTGGAGGCAGGTAGAGGTGCTGGTGAACAACGCGGGAAATGCCCATGGCCTGTCCTCTATTCAGAATGGCTCTCTGGACGATTGGGATGCAATGATTGACATTAACGTGAAGGGTCTCCTGTATGTGAGCCATGCGGTGCTGCCACTTATGATGCAGCATAAAAAGGGCCATATCGTGAACATTGGCTCTATTGCCGGCAAGGAAGTATACCCGAATGGTAACGTTTACTGCGCCTCCAAGCATGCAGTGGATGCTATCTCCCAGGGTATGCGCATAGACCTTGTACAGGAGGGAATACGAGTGTCTGAAGTAAATCCGGGGCTGGTGGAAACAGAGTTTTCAGAGGTGCGCTTTAAAGGTGACAAAGAGCGGGCTGCTTCAGTATATAAGGGCTTTCAGGCGCTGCAGGCGCAGGACATTGCCGAGATTATCAGCTTTATCGTAACAAGGCCTGCCCACGTAAACCTGGCGGAGGTGCTGGTGCTGCCGACAGCACAGGCAGCCGCGACAATCTTACATAAGCAACAGTAGGTTCACGCCTTCCGGAACCCGCTTACCGTAGCTTCGTAACAAATAGGGAGATGCTTGTAAAAAATGCAAGCCTTTAACTAATACAAAGAATAACTAATATAGCTATGGCAGACGAGAAAGAAACACAACAAAACAAAACGAATGATTCAAAACCGAGCAATAACGCTAATTCACAGCCCATTCCGGAAGAACATTCTAACACCGCGAACCACAAAGGTGCTACTGATTTAGGTACAGAAGGAACAAAGGCAACCGCCAGCCAGCAACAGGGGCAGGGGGCATGGAATCCGAAAGATAACGATGATAACCGAAATGGCAGCCGGAAGAGTGGCAAAGGCCAGGGAGGTAACAACCCAACAGGTAAGTAAGCATTTATTTTAACTACAAACACAAAGCGGCAGCACCTACAGGTGCTGCCGCTTTGTGTTTGTAGTTAATCGAGGTAGTAACGTAGCAGCCAGCCGGCAGCGTCAAAATCTTTTGCCCTCTGGTTGTTGTCTATGTCTACGGCGGTATATTTGTCTACGTTAAATTCATTCCGGTACAGGGTGTCGTTGATGTAGATGCGCTTGCCCAGTTTGCTGCCTTTGGCTTCCACCTGATAGTTGTCTTCCCCGGCGCCACCCCATATTTTTATGCGTATTCCAGGTTTGGTGCTTCCGCTGATGTAAAACTGGTCTTTGCCGTTTAAGCCATACAGCCTGATTTCGTCTGTCTCGCTGGCTCTGAAGGTGCGGAAATAAAGCTGCTGTTCTGTTCCTTCCTCTCTTTTGATTTTAAACATACGTACCCGGACCTCTTCCTCAGAGACTACTTCCACTTCAAACCGCTCCTTTTTATCGGTGCCTACCACCTGTACGTTTGCAGCCAGTGCATTATAATACTTGCTGGCAGCCTGCAGAAGCTGGTTGCGGCGGCTCTTTAATTTCGCCGTCATGTCAGGGGCAGAGAGGGCAGCAATGTTGTCGGGCATAGTCTGAAAGCCTTTCTCGATCACCTCGTCTGTCATGAGCCGCTGCACGCTATCCGCTACTTCTTCCCAGTCCTGCCACTCCAACTCTGCCAGTATCAGCTCATCGAGGTTGCGGCCGCTGCTGTTAAGTTTCTCCACATTCTTTAGCTTGCTCCTGAATGTCTGGAAATGCGGTTTAAAGTCCAGCTGCATAAAAAGCCATGGGATAGGCCCGTCGTTCAGCCGGTAAAAAATATTGTCGCGGTCGCGGGGGACGGCTTTGTAGGTATAAGCGTTTTCATCATGTTCTATTTCAGCCCAGCGCCAGTTGTCTTCGTGGCGGCTCCAGTCCCCGATGAGCATGTCTAACAGGCGGGCCCGCAGGTAGAATCTTGCATCAAAGTAGGTGTCGTTGTCGGTGAGGCGCTCTGCCAGGGCAGAACGGGTGCTCTTTACCTTAACCGCTCTCCCCATAGGGGCGTAGTCTGTCTGGTCGCCGGTAGGCCTGCGCTCCAGCAACGCAACAGTGCCACCCATCGGTGCCATAAACTCACCTAAGTGTACATCGTGCGGTACATAAACCAGTTCCGGCTCTACATAATACATTCCCAGGGCCTCTGCCATGGCTGGTAGTGTTAAGGCAGCGTAAGGGTGCGTGGCTGAGGTGGCATCCCGCACAATATTGGCCACATAGCTTTGCTGCCATTTCTCTGGCAACGCACTGGCAGGCTCTTTGTCTATAGACCGGAGTACGTATTCTGTGCCTGTGGTATCCTGGAGGCGCAGGTTTATAGTTTGTCGGCTGCCGCCCAGCTTCATAGGCGTAAGGCCGCCGTGGGCAGTGCCAATATCCAGCACCGGCACCTCCACTGGAAGTGTCCAGACGTCCCTGTAGTGCTTACCATAAAAGAAAGTATGCAGTCGGCTGCGGCCATAGTGAGGGCCGGCTGCTACATAGATAGTGCTGTCTTTGTAATTGGAAAAATCAGCGGCAGAAACCTCAGCAGGGGGAGGAACCTGTTGTACTGTGTGTGCAAAGCGTTCGCTACAGCTACTGATAGCTATAGAAAGCAAAGTAATGATAAATAAGTAAGGGTGGTAGTAAAGCGGTTGTCTGGTTTTTGTCATAGTCAGGGTTAAAACGAAACAGCACAACACCTTCCAATCGGAGGGGTGTGCGATATGAGCAGCAATAAGTACATCAGAAGCCCTCTCTGTCGAAGGCATGCACGCGTACATCGTTTGTCCGTTTATCTTTTGTTTCCGGCCCTGCCTCCAGTTCAGTGCCGCGCTTGGTGTCGTATACCCAGGTTTTCTTGCCCCAGCCCCCTACTTTAGAGGTGTCTTTTATTTCATCTTCACCGAGTCCGCCGTAAATCTCCACTTTTATACCTTCCCCTACTTCGCCGCTCACTTCAAATTCATCGTCCCCGGCAAGGCCATGCAGAGTAATCAGAACGGTTTCGGAACGGTAAAAGATGCGGTGGTAGGTAACTTTGTCGTCTGATTTGCGACGCACTGTTACTTCTGTCTCCTCATCGTTCAGGCGCTTCACTTCAAACTCATCCTCTTTATCAGTCCCCACCACCAGCACTTCTTCCGCCAGAATTTTATAGAAATCATCAGCGGCTTTTGGTAAGGTATTGCGGCGGTTGATGAGCTTTCGCTTCGTGGTTTCTCCTTCCCTCTCATATACTGATTCGGGAAACTGCTGCACTGCCTGCTCTATCACATCGTCGGTTATGGCGGTTTGTAATTCTTTAGCCAGTGAGTCAAACTGTTGCCGCGTTATCTCGGATAGCGCGCGTCTGTCTATAAATTCAGAGTTTATAGTAAGGGCCTTTACATCGTTGAACTCATCATCAAACGACTCAAATTTGCGGATCCCCCAGTTGCGGCTGAAGAGCCAAGGGATAACGCCGTCCTGGAACCTGTAGTAGGCATTATCCCGGTCTTTTGGGATGGGACGGTAAATGCGCTCACCGTCTTCATCGTACTGGGCCCATTCCCACTGCCCTTCGTGGCGGTCCCAGTCGTGGATAAGGATATCAAGAAGGCGGGCTTTTGCAAACGCTACCTGGTCTATAAAGACATCATCCTGGTTATAGCGATTGCTCAGTACTGTTCCTGATCCATCTATATCCACAGCATCTCCTAACGCAGGGGTAAGGGTGTTTTTGTCATCAAACTTCTCCTCCAGCATATACAGCCTGTCGCTGAAGCGTTCCTCATACTCCCCCAGGCTCTTATAATCTGGAGGCATATAGAATAGTTTAGGAGTAGAGTGTGGTATGCCCGCAGCCGCAGCCATGGGGGGTATTGTTAACGCGGCATAAGGGTTGATAGCGGAAATCTGATCCCGGATGACATTCGCCACAAAGGTTTTTTGCCAAAATTTAGGTAAGATGCCGATAGGGTCTTTGTCCAGCGTGCGAAGCGCATAAGTAAATCCAGTGTCATCAATCAGGGTCAGGCTGGTGGTTTGCTGCCCGCCCCCCAGTTTTTCAATCTCCAGCCCACCTTTTAGCGTGTCCATGTCGAACACAGGTACGGTTACCGGTGCATTCCACACAGGGCGGTAGTGTGTGCCCCAGATTAAGCGATGCAGAAAACCGCGCTTATAATGCTTTCCTGCTTTCACAGTTACACTGTCTACTGCTTCGGGGTAAATGACTAGTTGTTCGTAAACACCATCGTCCACAACAGGGGTTTTGGCGAAAAAATCTCTTTTGGCACAGCCAGTTGAAAACAGTAGAAGTAGTACAAGTAAGCCTTGCACAGGGCGTATGTTCATACAGAAATATCGATATTTTATGCATCTATCTAACGTAAATCCGCTATAATGTTTTCGTATGAGATACTGGTATCAATAAAGCAATAGCATATTTGTAACAGGAGAGGGCATAAACGAAAGAGCCCGGCTTCCAGCCAGGCTCTTAACAAACAGCTATTTAAAAAAAATAAGCCTAGTTAAAAGGTAACTACAACTTCACAAACTCAACCCGCCTGTTATTTGATTTTGCCTCTGCGGTGGTGTTCTTATCCAAAGGTTTAAACTCCCCCCAGCCCTTTGATGAAAGACGTTCTGCTGTGATGCCCTGGCTCACAAGATAAGCTTTAACGGCTTCTGCTCTTTCCTGGCTCAATTTCATATTGGTATTGTCATCACCGTCACTATCAGTGTGACCCTCCACGCTGAAATTTAATGCCGACTGCTCCTGCAGCAGCTTCACAATGCTGTTAAGGGTGCCGATAGATTCCGGTTTGATGAAGGCTTTATTCACATCGAATTTGATACCATAAGAAACGATTTTGCCATCGGCCATTACCTGGTCATACAGTTTTTTGCCTCCTTCCGCTATCATCACGTTTTTTACCATGGTATTGGCTTCTATCCTTTTATCAAGTTCAATTCTAAACCCTGTAGGGGTGCCTTTCACATTCGGTATGTTGATTAGCCGGTACTGGTCGAGGTACACTTTCATGCTGCGCTTGTTGAAAGCGATAGCCACATGGCGCCACTTGCTTTTTACACCAGCAGCTTCCAGTTCCTTCGATTCAGAGCCAAAGTCCCTGAATCTGACGCCATTGGCCCTGATAGCTATCGGATACCAGAAGTCGCCGTGTAGACTTTCGTTATGATTCTTCGTGTCCTCTAAGAGGAAAATTTCATAAGCCACGTTGGGATTGTCGCTGTCAAAGAAAATATCAAACTCGATCGTAAACGTCTCTGGTACCCACTTGTCGCGCTTTACCAGTGGTACAATGCTGGTGCCAGTTTCTACCAGGTTAATGACTGTTTCCCCTCCGAATGAGGCTACTTCCGCATTTCCTTTTTTCAGGTCCCAGCGCGATGGGAACTCCCCGTTCTCTTCACCCACCAGGTTATCCTCAAAAATGACTTTGTCTCCGGCTACAAAGTCATACTTCGTCCCGACACTCATTTTTTCTCCTTCAGCACCTGAGGCCGTGTTGGCTGTTGCTGCCTCTGATTCGGTTTCTGAGGTAGCCTGCCCGGCAGTTGCTCCTTTTTTAGGTGCTTCAAAAGCAGCATCTACTGTTTTATTTATCTGCTGGTCTACCTTCTGGTTGACCTTGTTCTGGAGTTTTTTTCCAATGTTGAACTGTGCCTGTGCCGGAAGTACCAGGAGTGATAGTAAGGCACAACAGCCATACAGCATAACTCTCTTTTTCATAGTGTTAATCAGTTAATTACATAGAAATAGTTTTATGCAAAGGAAATAAATCTATAAATATAATAACATATAGTATGGTTAAATCTATTGTGTGAAAGACTAAGCGTGGTGAATGTTCAGTGGAAGCGGGTGAAAAAGCAGAAGGTAAGCCTGCTGTTGTTAATTGTACAGGGGAAGACAAAGTGACGCTGATAATGCTGGAATAATAGCCAGTAAAAACACAGAAATTCATTATAAAGTAGACTATGTCACTTTCAAGAAAAGCTGCAGCACCCAAAAAGCTATCCACAATAAAAGAGGTGTTTCTAAAGCCCGGATAGCATCTGCTAACCAAGGAAACCGGAAGTGAATAGCGGTGTTTATGCTGTCCAATTTAATGCCTGCCCTTTTAATTGGTAATGTTCTGATCTAGGGAGAATTAAAACCTGTAGGAGCTATAGTCGTTAGATAGTACATCAAAAATACAATTATATAAAAGCTATGAAAGACGACTTACACAACGAAAGAGACTACAGAGCACCCTATGCAGGGGCAAGACCTGCTGCAGGGGTAAGTGCTTTAAAAAGGATATCCTGGGGAGCCGTGTTCGCAGGGCTCGTAGTAGCCCTGGTGGTACAACTAACATTAAGTTTGCTGGGACTTGGTATCGGAATAGGTTCCATTGATCCTGCAGAGGAGCAGAATCCTATGGCTGGTCTGGGTACAGGTACTTTAATCTGGTGGGTGGTAAGCATGCTTATTTCGCTGTTTGCAGGCGGATGGGTTGCAGGACGCCTTGCCGGTATGCCTACTTCATTTGATAGTATCCTGCACGGTATCCTGACCTGGGGCCTGTTCACGTTACTCTCCTTTTACCTGTTAACTACTGCTGTTGGAAGAATAGTTAGTGGTGTGGGAAGTGTTGTCGGCAGCACGCTCTCTCTTGCCGGGCAAGGAGTGGCAGCAGTGGCCCCGCAGGCTGCTGAGGCTATTCAAGGTGAGATGGAAGATCGAAACATCAACTTCCAGACAGCAAAGCAGGAGGCACGCCAGATTCTGCAACAGACGGGTAAGCCAGAACTGCAGCCAGAGAACATTGAGCAGGAGGCAAGAACTGCTGGTCGCCAGGCGCAGGGAGCAGCAGGAGAGGCAGCGGCTGATCCACAATCGGCTGGTTCTACGTTTGATGAAGTCATGAACAGGCTGTATGGCCAGGGATCAGAAGTAGCTAGCGCAGCAGATCGCGAGGCGGCTGTAAACGTAATTATGGAACGTACCGGCAAAAGCAGGGAAGAAGCAAATGAAGTTGTCGACAGCTGGATATCTACCTACGAGCAGGCAAAGGCGCAGTATAAGGAAACAAGGGCACAGGTTAGCCAGCAGGCACAGCAAATTGGAGGAGATGTTGCTGATGCTGTCTCCAAAGCGGCCATATATGCTTTCTTTGGGCTCTTGCTGGGGGCTATTGCGGCAGCTGTGGGTGGCAAAGTAGGGGAGCCACATGACTTGGTTAGTACAGGTGATAATGCAGTAGTAGAGAGATAATAAGCATCTTTTATACTGAAAACAAAACGGCCAGCTGTGAGAATTCACAGCTGGCCGTTTTGTTTTCAGTATAAAGTATCTCTATCGGTTAGTCCGATGCTCTTGACATACGGTTACGCTCGTTCTCGTCGAGGTAAATCTTGCGCATGCGGATGCTCTTCGGTGTTACCTCCAGGTACTCATCCTTCTGGATGTATTCCATGGCTTCTTCCAGAGAGAAGTTCTTGGCAGGAGCGATTTTCACGTTATTGTCAGAACCGGAAGCACGCATGTTTGTCAGCTTCTTCCCTTTCTGAATGTTCACTGTAATATCGTTCTGGCGGCTGTGTTCTCCGATTACCTGGCCCATGTATACATCAACGCCCGGGTCAACGAAGAAGAAACCACGGTCCTGAAGCTTATCAATTGAATAAGCAGTACCAGGGCCTGTCTCCATCGAGATGATAGAACCGTTGTTACGGCCAGGGATAGTGCCTTTAAAAGGCTCGTACTGCAGGAAGCGGTGGTTCATGATAGCCTCACCAGCAGTGGCAGTCAGCACGTTGTTACGCAAGCCAATCAGGCCACGGGCCGGAATGTTAAATTCAAGGTGCTGCAGGTCGCCTTTCGGCTCCATAATCGTCAGTTCACCTTTGCGCTGCGTTACCAGTTCTATCACCTTTCCGGCAGTTTCTTCCGGCACGTCCACTACCATGTGCTCAATCGGCTCATGACGGACACCGTCTATTTCCTTAAAAATTACCTGTGGCTGACCTACCTGCAACTCGTATCCTTCACGGCGCATTGTTTCAATCAGTACAGACAAGTGCAGAATACCGCGGCCGAATACCAGGAAAGTATCTTCACGATCTGTCTCCTGCACACGCAGGGCCAGGTTTTTCTCAGTCTCTTTGAACAGGCGGTCACGCAGGTGGCGTGATGTCACGAATTTACCCTCTTTACCGAAGAAAGGAGAGTTGTTGATCGTGAAGAGCATGTTCATGGTCGGCTCATCTATAGAGATGCGCTTCAAAGGCTCCGGGTTGGTAGCATCAGCAATGGTGTCGCCAATGTCAAATCCTTCAATACCGGTTACCGCGCAAATTTCGCCGGCTGTAACCTCCTGAACACTTTTTCTGCCGAGTCCTTCAAATATCTGGATCTCGCCGATTTTACCTTTTTTGATGGTCCCGTCTGCTTTGCACAAGCTGATTGGCATGCCTTCTTTCAGGGTACCACGGTGCACACGCCCGATAGCAATACGCCCAACAAAAGAAGAATAGTCAAGCGATGTGATTTGCATCTGCGGAGTTCCTTCCAGATATGGAGCCGGAGGAATTACGTCAATGATAGCGTCCAGTAATGGTGTGATGTTATCCGTTGGCTGCGTCCAGTCAGTGCTCATCCAACCTTGCTTGGAAGAACCGTAAAGCGTCACGAAGTCTAACTGGTCTTCAGAAGCATCTAGGTTAAACATCAGGTCAAACACCTGCTCGTGCACCTCATCCGGGCGGCAGTTTTCTTTGTCTACTTTGTTCACCACCACAATTGGCTTCAGACCAAGTTGGATGGCTTTGCCCAACACAAATCGTGTCTGTGGCATGGCTCCTTCAAAGGCATCTACCAGCAGCAGTACCCCGTCAGCCATTTTCAGCACACGCTCTACCTCACCACCGAAGTCGGCGTGACCAGGTGTGTCGATGATGTTGATTTTAACGTCTTTGTAACGAACCGATACGTTCTTTGAAACGATTGTGATGCCGCGCTCGCGCTCCAGGTCGTTATTGTCCAGAATAAGGTCATCAAAGTGCTGGTGCTCAGCAAAAAGCTTAGAAGCGTGGATGATTTTGTCCACGAGCGTTGTTTTGCCGTGGTCTACGTGTGCGATAATCGCAATATTTCGAATGTTCTGCATTTAATTGGTTTTTCGAGCCGCAAAATTACTAAAAAGCGTTCATACTTTTAGTATGCTGCTCGAAATAAACATGTTATGTATGTAAATAAATTCCCGCGGCTCGAAAAAGCAGCGCTTAAGAGGCAAACATTATAGGCTTGCAGTTTGTTTCTTAAGCTGTTACAAATCAAAGAAGGCAAAAAGCCGTTCGTGCGTTTATCCCGTATCATATACTTATGAAGACCCTATATTATTTAATTTTATTTACCGGCGTTCTTAACCTTGGCGCCTGTGCGCAGCAGGAAAACACCACCGAACGTGCACTTACAACAGCTACCGCCGGTAATAACCCATTACCAGACGAAGTGGTGAGAGAACTGAATGAGCAGGCGCTCGGAGACACTGTGGTGAAAACAGAGGCAGAGTGGCGGAAGGAATTAACTACCGAAGAATACTTCGTGCTGCGGCAGGAGGGGACTGAACGGGCGTTTGACAATGAGTATGACGCCAACAAAAGGAGAGGTGTTTATGCCTGCGCCGCCTGTGGTAACCCTATGTTTACATCCGAGACAAAGTTTGATTCAGGCACCGGCTGGCCAAGCTTTTATGCACCCATATCAGAGAAGAGAGTAAAGGAAGTAGACGAAAGAGCCATGGGCATGGTGCGAACAGAAGTAGAATGCGCCCGGTGCGGTTCCCATATTGGCCATGTTTTTCCTGACGGCCCCAAGCCAACCGGCCTGCGTTACTGCCTAAATTCTGTGGCCCTCGATTTTGATGAAAGATAAATAAACCACATTCAGTATTTCTGTGTTCTGATTTTTGTTGCCGGACAGGTAAAGGCTTGTTCGGCAATATTTGTTTTATTGTAGGGCGATTTGCCTTTACTTCGCTTTTTGAAACCTGACTTAATAGCATACCTCATGAATAACCGTATAGAGGCGCTGCAGCAAGCGCTAAAAGAGCACAGGCAGCGCCTGCTGCGCCACAACGTGTACCAGTCGCTAGAGACCCTCGACGACCTGAAGCTTTTTATGGAGCACCATGTATTCGCCGTTTGGGATTTTATGAGCCTGCTGAAGGCCCTGCAACGCGACCTGACCTGTGTGACGCTGCCCTGGGTGCCGAAAGGTAGCCCCAGTACCCGCCGCCTGATAAACGAGATTGTGCTGGAAGAGGAAACAGACGTGGACCAGGAAGGCAAGCCAGTGAGCCATTTCGAACTGTACCTGCGCGCTATGGACGAAGCCGGTGCCGACAAAAGTTTGATAGAGCAGCTGCTGCAAAGCATCAGCGAGGGCAAGAGTGTGAACAATGCCCTGGACCATATCCGGATTGATGCGAATGTCAAGTTCTTTGTGCGCAACACATTCAGCGTGATTAACTCTGAGAAACCACATGTTGTGGCAGCTGCCTTTACCTTTGGCAGAGAAGACCTGATACCAGACATGTTCCGAAACCTGATTGAAGACCTGAACAAGCGTTTCCCCGGCAAACTCGAAACATTTATCTACTACCTCGACCGGCACGTGCAACTGGATGAGGAGGTGCATACACCCCTTGCCCTGCAGATGGTAGCAGAGCTTTGTGAGGATGACGATGAGAAATGGCAGGAGGCATTGGAGGTTTCCCAGGCATGTATTGAGCAGCGCATAGAACTCTGGAACGGCATCCGCAATTTGCTGCCTTCAGAGGCGTAGGGTTGGCTGTTACATTGCTGAATGGTTAAATTGTTGGATCCGTGGCGTTGATACAGCTGTTATCTACAAATCAAACATATAACCATTTAACAATTTAGCCATGTAGCAATTTGGCAATTCAACAAGCAACAACTAACAATCCGTCACCGCCTGCCGTATCTTTTAACGTAACAACTAAAAGATAGCATAATGGCAGAATTACATTCAGAAGCTGAAAACATAGAAAATACCGCGCAATGTATCATAGAAGCCTTTAAGGCGATGGATGTCCGGGAGGGCAATGTGCTGCCTTACCAGCAATTGTACCCTTTCCTGCAGGAGCGCTACCCACATTACAAAGATGTGCAGAAGGAAGCAGAGCATCATCTCACTAAAGAAGGCTTTGTCAACCCCGCTCCAGATGGCCTGATGCTGACTCAGGTAGGTCATCAGCATGTGTATGGCGATAAGGCCTAGCGTAAAAAGGGCATCGATAGCAACATTCACACCACAGAGGCAGAGGCTATAGCTTCTGCCTTTTTACATAGATAATGTTGATAGCCTTTAGTTAGCTTTTAGTCCCGGCGGGAATCCCGGTTCATAGCCTTAAGGTCCGCAGGAATCCTAGCTCCAGCGGAGCGACCTGTTAAGGGTATATTTACAGGTAGCTCCGCTGGAGCTAAATAATAGTGGGATAACAGTGTATCCCGCTGAGAATTTTTGGAAACATCTATACCTGGGAAAATATCAGTTCATCAACAAAGAGGATTTATTCCTCCTTTTAATAAACCAGTTATTATAAATACCCCTTCTAAAACTCCAGACTACATTTTTCATCCGTATACAAGTATAAGAGCTCCGGAACGAGCGGAGCAAGTACAATAAGCGTGAAAGGAAAATGGATAGATATATTTTTTATTTGATTGGATTAATGTTCATCGGTGCAGGTGGCTGTACTTCGCTTTCGGAGGGGCAGGAGAACCTGCCGCCCGATGTCGAATTGAGGAAGCGGGTAACACTGCGTCCTACCCCCGTAGGCACGCTGGGAAGACAAATGGGTGGAGTGGCCAGTGAAATCAACCGAAAGAGAAACATTGAAGAATTTGACAGAAACGGCCCCGCCATGACACCCAATGCGCTGCGCCCCCGCCAACTGCCATTTGCCCCCATTGATTCAACAAGGCATAATATCTACTGGCCCGTCAGGCCCGTTATAAGACCAATCCGGGTAAATCAGTAAATATGTAAAAAAGCACAGAGGCCTCCGCTTTATCTAAAAGCGGAGGCCTCTGTGCTTCTCAGTAGCTAACAGGTTTAACTCTTTTCTTCTGCGTCGTCTGCCTCTTCATCTTCGCCCAGATACAACTCATCTGGCTCCAGGTTCACGTAAACTTCATTCTCCGGAGGAGTGTTTTCAGATTCACGGTCTACTTGTTTGGGTGCAGGGTTCTCAGACAGCTCATTCTCATGGTCCTTCTTTCCAAGGTTTTCTCCGTCGTCTCTTCTCGTTTTCTGACTATCGTTATGTCTCATATTTGAAAATACTTTAGGTGATGCCTTTTCTTACGGAAAAATGCCCTGCAGGTCAGGCATTGTCGCAGATTTTGGCTTTTGCACCCTGTTGGCAGTGCAATACGTTCTCTATTTGTATATTTGTATTTTAAACGAGACATGACAACTACTCCAAAACGATATACCGTTACGGCGGCATTGCCGTATGCCAATGGCCCCGTGCACATTGGCCACCTGGCAGGCGTGTACCTGCCTGCTGATATATATGTGCGCTATCTGCGCTCCCAGGAGCGAGATGTGAAATTTGTGTGCGGCTCTGATGAGCATGGCGTGCCGATTACCATCCGCGCCAAGAAAGAAGGCATCACGCCGCAGCAGGCCGTAGACAAGTACCATGAGCTGATCAAGAAGTCTTTCGAGGATTTTAATGTCTCTTTCGATATCTACCACCGCACCTCTTCAGACGTGCACGCAGAAACTGCTGCCGGATTTTTTAAGAAGCTGTACGAAGAAGGCAAATTCATAGAGCAGACCACGCAGCAGTATTATGACGAAGGGGCACAGCAGTTCCTGGCCGACCGTTACATCGTGGGCACCTGCCCTAAGTGTGGCAACGAGAATGCCTACGGCGACCAGTGTGAGAGCTGCGGTACTTCGCTTAACGCCACAGACCTGATTAACCCTAAGAGCACGCTGAGCGGCTTAAAGCCTGTGATGCGCGAAACAAAGCACTGGTACCTGCCCCTGAACGAGTATGAGGCATGGCTGCGCGAGTGGATTGTGGAAGGACACAAGCAGGACTGGAAGCCAAATGTGTACGGGCAGTGTAAAAGCTGGATTGACCAAGGGCTGCAGCCGCGCGCCGTAACCCGCGACCTGGACTGGGGCGTGCCGGTGCCAATAGAAGGCGCCGAAGGTAAAGTGCTGTACGTGTGGTTTGATGCCCCCATCGGCTACATCTCTGCCACCAAAGCCCTGACGGATGATTGGGAAAAATACTGGAAGGACGAGGAGTCGAAGCTGGTGCACTTTATCGGAAAAGATAACATTGTATTCCACTGCATCATTTTCCCGAGCATGCTGAAAGCGCATGGAGACTATGTGCTGCCGGATAACGTGCCTGCCAACGAGTTCCTGAACCTGGAGGGAGATAAAATCTCCACCTCCCGCAACTGGGCCGTATGGCTGCACGAGTACCTACAGGATTTTCAAGGCAAAGGCGATGTGCTGCGCTATGTGCTGGCCGCCAATGCGCCGGAGACAAAAGACAACGATTTCACGTGGAAAGACTTCCAGGCCCGCAATAACAATGAGCTGTTGGCCATATTGGGTAACTTCATCAATCGTGCGGTGGTGCTCACGCAGAAGTATTATGAGGGTGCGGTGCCTGCCCGTGGCGAACTGCAGGACTTTGATTCCGAGACCTTGGAGCAACTGGCAAAATATCCCGGCATTATAGCGGATTTGATAGAGCGCTACCGTTTTAGGGAGGCATTGAGCGAACTCATGAACCTGGCCCGCCTTGGCAATAAGTACCTGGCGGACACAGAGCCTTGGAAATTGATTAAGACGGATGCTGAGCGTGTGAAAACCATCATGAACATTGCGCTACAGATATCTGCCAGCCTTAACATTCTGATGGAGCCGTTCCTGCCAACCTCAGCTGCTAAACTGAGCGATATGCTGAACAAGGCAGTTGGAAAGTGGGCTGATGCCGGTGCAGCAGACCTTCTGGAGGTTGGCCATACCATTGGCACGCCGGAACTGCTGTTCGAGAAAGTAGAAGACGCCGCTGTGGATGCGCAGGTGCAGAAACTGCTCGATACGAAGAAAGCGAACGAGGTAGCCAATGCCGTGGCTGAGCCAGCTAAAGAGGACATTACCTTCGAAGACTTCACAAAGATGGATATCCGCATCGGCACGATACTGGAGGCAGAGAAAGTAGCCAAAACCAAAAAGCTCCTGAAGCTGAAGATAGATACAGGTATTGACCAGCGTACCGTGGTAAGCGGTATTGCTGAGTTTTATAATCCAAAAGACATCATCGGGCAGCAGGTAAGCATACTGGTGAACCTGGCGCCGCGCGACATCAAGGGTATTACCAGCCAGGGCATGATCCTGATGGCTGAGAACGCCGACGGTTCTCTGGCCTTTGTGCAGCCATCGAAGCCACTTAAGAACGGGAGCGGCGTGAGCTAAGCGCTGCTGAAGAGAAAGCAGTTATCAGACCTCCAGGATTAAAAAGTTCTGGAGGTTTTTTTTATACAGCAGGCACCACCTTTTCCAACTCTGGAATGGCAGTTTGCTGAACAGATTTTTGCTTTTCCATCTGTTGTACCACAATGTACAATCCACCCGCCGTAATCACTGACAGACCACCGGTTGCCCACCAAAGGGTAGTAAACCCATACAGGGAGGCGATAGTGGTACCAAGATAAGGCGCTATTACCAATGGTGCCGTATAGGCAATCGTGAACAAGCCCATATAAGCACCCCGGTTGTGGATGCCGGAGCGTTCGGCGGTAAGGGTTGACATAAGCGGCATTGCCAGAATCTCTGAGAGGCTGAAAAGCAGCATCGCGATCACCAGTACACTTGTGTGCTGCACCATGTTAAAGAGGATAAAGGAAATACCCAATAGCAGCACGCCTGCTATTATCATCACTGCCTTTTTCACATACTTAGCCAGCAGGTAGATCAATACCATTTCCACAGATAGCACCACCAGGCCGTTAAAGGACATTAAGAAGCCGATATGCTCCTCCGAAAGTTGGTACGCCTGCTTGTAATAAAGGGGAAGGGTGGAAAACAACTGGTAAAAGATAGAGGCAAAACAACAGCACAGCAGCACGAAAAGCAAAAAAGTTATATCTCTGTAGGGGGATGGTGCTGCTGCCGGAAAGGGCTGTTTCTGTTGTTGCGCTAGCTTCGGCGCAGGGGGGGCACCTTGTATGCCAAGAAAGTACCAAAAGAAGAAGATGCCAGCAAGTATACCCGTTATGCCATTCGCTATAAAAATCCATTTAAATGAAACCGCTGCCAGCACACCTCCCAAAGCCGTGCCTACTATGAACCCTACATTTACGGACATGCGGTTGAGTGAAAAAGCGCGTGTCATTGTTTCGGTAGTGGCGAAATGGGCAACAGCAGCAGCGTTTGCGGGGCGGAGGGTGTCGTTCACCAGGCTTAGTATAAATACACCAGCTGCCACGTATTCAAATTGCTGTAGCTGCAGGATGAGAAAGTACAGGCAGCCCCCGGCCACCTGGCTGATAAGTTGAACGCGAAAGTGCCCGAACTTATCAGTGAGCCAACCACCCAGAAAAGAGGCGCACACAGAGCCCAACCCATAGATGCTCAGAATGAAACCCGCCTGGCTCAGGTTATAATGTAGTACTTCCGTTACATAAACCGCCAGGAAGGGCATGACCATGGCTCCGCTTCGGTTTATCAAAACCATCACCGCAAGCATCCAGGCGGGCCTGGAAAACCCACTGTAGGCGTTTCGGAAGATTTGCATTGTAGGCATCATGGTGTGGAAGCAGACAGTTAACCCATTGTAAATGTAATATTTATATCTGCTTTACAAAAGATGTGTTCTCTTTAGAAGCTGTTTTCTACCAGAAACGATAGGTGCGCAGGCCTTACCCTACAACCATTCGCTCAGTTTCAGATGCTGCAGCCTGTTTTCCAAGCCTTTGCATCTCCATCTTCTGCACTACCCAGTAAAGCCCTATTGCTGTAACAACAGCCATGATGCCGGTTACCCACCAGAGCGTGGCGAAGCTGTAAGTGGAGATGATGGAGGTGCCCAGGAGTGGCGCTATAACATGCGCCGCAGCGTAGGAAATCGTGTAAAGCCCCATATAAGCGCCCCTGTTAGTGGTATTAGAGCGTTCCACCGTGAGGGTGGCCATATAAGGCATGGCAAAGATTTCAGAGATGCTGAGCAAAATCATAGAGAGGTAGAGTACGCTCAGGTGCTGCATCATATTCAGCAGCACAAAGGACAGGCCCAGGATAAAGAGGCCTACTGCTATCAGCACCTGCTTTTTGATGCGTTCGCCAATCAGGTATACCAGCATCATCTCCAGTAGAAAGACTATCACCCCATTCAGTGCCATTAACAGTCCTATCTGGCTTTCCGGCAGTGCATAAACTCCCCGCCAGTACAAAGGCATCGTGGTGAATAGCTGGAAAAACATCACAGCAAAGCTGCAGCAAAACAGCACGAACAGCAGAAAATAGCCATCCCGGTACGGAGAACGTGTAGCTGTTGCCTTCACAGCTAATAAAACCTGCTGCTGTGGTGGTGGCCGGTGGCCCTGCTGGTTACGGAAGTACAGAAAGAAGAAGATACCTGCTGCTATACAGGTGGCACCATCGGCAATAAAAAGCCAGCGGTAGGACAGAGCCGCCAGCATACCGCCAACAGCCGGACCCACCGAAAAGCCGAGGTTAATGGCCATGCGGTTCAGCGAAAATGCCCGTGTCATGTTTTCGGGCTTAGCATAATGTGCAATGGAGGCCGAGTTGGCAGGGCGCAGGCAGTCGTTTACCAGGCTCAGGATAAAGACACCTGCCGCCAGGTACTCAAACTGGCGCAGGTTGAGCAGCAGAAAGTAGAGGCTGCCCCCCAGTGTGAGGCTCACAAACTGCACCTTAAAGTGGCCGATTTTATCAGTAAGCCATCCTCCTAAAAACGAACCGCACACCGAGCCCATGCCATAGATGCTGAGAATGATGCCTGCTTCGCGCATACTGTAGCCCAGCATGTCGGTCACGTAAAGGCTCAGGAAGGGCGTAACCATAGAGCCGCTGCGGTTTATCAGCATCACCACAGACATCATCCAGGCAGGCTTGGAGAGCCCGCCGAAGGCGTTGCGGTAGAGGAGGAGGACCCGTTTCATAGCAAATGTAAAAGACGCAAAATTTTGCGGCTCTACAAATTACAAAGTACGCTGGCTGCTTACTTTGTATTGAACTGGTTCATAGTGCGCTCCAGTCCAATCGTGCCGAAAGCAATTGTAGCCTCCGCCGCTTTTTCTATCAGCGTCTGAAGCTCAATTTGCTCATCTGCGCTGAAATTGCTTAATACATAATCTACCTGCTTGCCTTTGGAAAAGGTGTCGCCAACTCCAAAGCGGAGACGGGGGTAGTTGTTGTGCCCAAGTGTCTGCTCGATGTGCTTGAGGCCGTTGTGGCCGCCGGCGCTGCCTTTGGCCCGGATACGGATTTTGCCGAATGGCAGGGCAAGGTCGTCTGTAATCACGAGCATCTGCTCCGGCGACAGCTTAAGGCTGTTAAGGTAATGGCTAACAGCTTTGCCGCTCAGGTTCATGTAAGTGGTAGGCTTTACCAGTACGAAAGTACGGCCTTTCGTTTTTATCTCTGTCACGAAGGCATGGCGGCTCACATCAAAGTTGCCTTCATACTTCTTCGCCAGGTAGTCGAGCACCATAAAGCCGATGTTGTGGCGCGTGTCAGCATATTCAGGACCGATGTTGCCCAGGCCCACTATCAGGTATTTCATACTTGTATCTTCATCAGGAGTAGCGGGGGCAAGGCCCAGCCACTGTTTTATGCTTTCAATTGTTGAATGGCTCAATTGATAAAAGGCTAATGGTTAAAAGATTGTTTTCACGATAGCAGCACCATGCTCTAGCAATGCAGCAATTTAGCCATTTAAGAGGTTAACCATCCAGCCAAAACAAAAAATCCTGTCCTGCTTGGAGGCAGGACAGGATTTGATAAATAAAGCTGCGTGAGCTTATTTCTTGCCTCCGCGGGCTTCTTCCATTTGCGCGCTCTTCAGGGCACGTGGAACGGTTACAGTCGCGATTGGGGCACTTGGGTTATTCAGGATCTCGTAGTTCTCAGGTTTTACCCTTGCTACCTTGATCGACTTACCAAGTTCCAGGTCAGAGATGTTAACTTCTACGTAATCTGGCAGGTTAGCAGGAAGTGCTTTCACTTTCATCTTACGCAGGTTTGTTACCAGTTTACCACCAGCAATCACACCAGGAGAAGTTCCAACAAACTTCACAGGAATTTCAATCTTCACTGGCTTGTCGTCCTGCAGTTGAAGAAAGTCTACGTGCAGCAGCATTTCGTTCACTGGGTGAAACTGAGAATCCTGCAGTACAGAACGGTAGTGTGTACCTTCTATGTTAAGATCTACTTCGTATACTTCTGGCGAATAGATTAAGTCTCTGAACAGGATAGCTGGTGCATAGAAGTGCACTTGCTCTCCGTTGCCATACAATACTCCTGGTACAAAAGACTGATTGCGCAGGTCTTTTGCCTGCTGCTTACCGAGATTTGCTCTTTTAAACCCTATAATCTCTAAAGTTTTCATAAAAATGAATTAATTAAATTGTTATATATCGCTACATACAAAAGTATAGCCTTTTTCGTTACTCGTTGTTTGTTTTTCGTTGTTCGAATGACGAGGAACGAAAAACAAATAACGACACTAAATAAACAGCGAGCTAATCGACTCGTGAGTTACCACGTTGTTGATTGCCCGGGCGAACAGGTCTGAGAAAGACAGCACCTTAATCTTAGAAGACTCCTGCTTTAGCGGAATCGTGTCCGATACAACAAGTTCTTCCAGCACAGAGTTCTCTATACGCTCATAAGCCGGCCCCGAAAGTATCGGGTGCGTGGCAATAGCGCGTACTGACTTCGCTCCTTTTTCTATTAATAGCCCAGCTGCTTTTGTGATGGTACCTGCTGTATCCACCATGTCATCTACCAGCACCACATCCATACCCTCCACGTCACCAATTACCTGCATTGAGGCAATTTCGTTGGCACGCTTCCGGTACTTATCGCAGACTACCATCTCAGCTCCGAAGTTCTTGGCAAATGCTCTTGTTCTTACCACACCTCCCACATCAGGAGAGGCGAAGATAAGGTCAGCACCCAGGTTCAAGCTGCGCAGGTAGGGTACGAAAATAGCCGAGCCATCCAAATGATCTACCGGTATATCGAAGAAGCCTTGTATCTGGCCTGCATGCAGGTCGCAGGTCATCAGGCGGTCAGCACCGCAGGACTGTATAGCGTTTGCTACCACTTTAGAGCCAATAGATACACGCGGCTTGTCCTTCCTGTCCTGGCGGGCGTAGCCATAGTACGGCATCACCACAATTACCTTGTGTGCTGAGGCGCGCTTGGCGGCATCCACCAGCAGCATGAGTTCCATTAGGTTATCAGTTGGCGGAAAAGTGGACTGTACAATAAACACCTCTGCTCCACGGACTGACTCGTTAAAGTGAACACCTATTTCGCCATCGCTGAAACGGGAAATAGTTACATCACCAAGCTTGGTGCCATATGCGGCAGCTACTTTCTCAGCTAAATATTGAGATGCAGATCCGGAAAAAATTTTAACCTGTGGCATAACGGGGGCTGAATACTATCTGTTAGGTTTCGTTTATTATGCCTGCAAAGCTACCAAAATTTCGGATGCCTCCCATCACCTGGCGCTGATTTTAAATTACTTACGGCTGCTCCATAAGCAAAAAAGAACAACACCCAATGCGAGTGTTGTTCTTTTGATTGTTGTCCGACCAGGGCTCGAACCTGGACTCTTCTGAACCAAAATCAGACGTGTTGCCAGTTACACCATCGGACAATCTCCCTACTAAACTTCAGAACTTTCGTCCCTTTGTTGTTTGGTGATGCAAAGATAGAGAGACGATTTTAAACTGCAAACAATTGCCGCAAAATTTTTTAGAAAATTTTAGTCTAAAATCTGCTCCAGCGCCGTGTCATAGTGCTTTTTGGCCACTGTAATGCCGCCAAACAGGTCACCGTCTATATGGCAGTCATGGGCTGTTACCTTACCTAATTTAGTGAAATTCACTCCTTTATTTTGCAGCGCTTTCTCAAATTCCGCCTGCTGCTCCGGTGCAACAGAAGCCACCACACGGCCCTGGCTCTCTCCGAACAGATAAGCGTCTTTTCTGAAATTTTTATCTGTATCGATATCAAAGCCCAGTTCTTTCGGCATGGCAGATTCCAGCAGCGCGATGTATAAACCACCGTCTGCCACGTCGTGAGCCGACTTTATCAGCTTCTGCTCGATAACGGCCTTCACGGCTGCATGTAGCTTCAGTTCCTCGTCCATGTTAAAGTATGGAGCAGGAGTGAGCTTCACTTTGTGGTAAGAGTACAGGTATTCGGAAGAGGCGATATCATTCTGCGCATTACCGATCATATAGATAAGGTCGCCAGGGTTCTGGAAAGCCAGCGTCATCTTGTTGTTCTTATCCTCGAGTATACCCAGCATACCAATGGTCGGCGTCGGGAAAACCGGGCCTTCGTCAGAAGACTGGTTATAGAAGCTTACGTTACCTCCTGTTACCGGAGTGCCAAATGCTTCACAGGCTTTGCTCATACCTTTAATGGCGCCTACAAAGTGCCAGTACACTTCCGGCACATAAGGGTTGCCGAAGTTGAGGCAGTTGGTAATAGCCACGGGCTCGGCACCAGAGCAAACGATGTTACGGGCAGCCTCAGCCACCGCAATCGCACAGCCTTCTTCCGGATCAGAATAGACGTAGCGGCTGTTGCAGTCTACTGTTACGGCAATCGACTTGTCTGTTCCTTTTACCTTTACAATAGCCGCATCAGAAGGGGAGTTGGTCGTCATGGTGGCGGTGCCTACCATGGAATCGTACTGGCGGTACACCCAGCGCTTGGAGGCGATGTTCGGATGCGTTGTCAGGAATTCGGCTACGGCCTGGTAATCTTCCGGCTCCTGTACCTGGTCTATGCTGAACTTCTTTGACTCTGCAAAATATGCTGGCTCACGGTACTCACGGTGATACACCGGTGCGCCGCCACCCAGCACTAAGTCTTCAGCTGGCACTTCGGCTGCCAATTCGCCATTCATGTAGTAGCGCAGTGTTCCGCCTTCCGTTACCACGCCAATCTGCTCGCAGTACAGGTCCCACTTATCGCAAATGTCTTTGATGGTTTGTTCAGAGCCTTTCTTCATCACAATCAGCATCCGTTCCTGGCTCTCTGACAGCAGAATCTCGAACGGCACCATGTTTTTCTGGCGCGTCGGCACTTTATCTAGCCAGATATCCATGCCGTGTTCGCCTTTGGCGCTCATTTCGGAAGTAGAGCAGGTAATACCGGCGGCACCCATGTCCTGCATCCCAATCACCTCACCAGATTGGATAACCTCCAGCGTAGCCTCCAGTAGGAGCTTCTCCTGGAAGGGGTCACCCACTTGTACGGATGGCAGGTCGTTGGCAGAGTCTTCGGTGATATCCTTAGACGCGAACGCAGCACCGCCCATTCCGTCTTTACCTGTGGCAGAGCCTACGATAAATACCGGGTTGCCTACACCATAGGAAGTGGCAGAGGCCGTTTCACCCACTTTCACGATACCTGCCGAGAAGGCATTTACCAGCGGGTTAATGTTGTAGCACTCGTCAAAGAAAAGCTCACCACCTACGGTAGGTATACCAAAGGCATTGCCATAATCGCCGATGCCTTTTACCACACCTCTTAATAAGCGCTGTGTTTTTTCTGATTTCGGATTGCCAAATCGGAGGGAGTTCAGCTGCGCGATAGGGCGGGCACCCATCGTAAATATGTCCCTGTTGATACCACCTACACCTGTCGCGGCACCCTGATAAGGCTCGATGGCAGAAGGGTGGTTGTGTGATTCTATTTTAAAACTGCAGGCATAGCCGTCGCCAATGTCCACCAGTCCGGCGTTTTCTTCACCAGCCTCGGCCAGTATGCGCGGCGACGACTTCGGAAGTTTTTTAAGCCAAACAATAGAGTTCTTATAAGAGCAGTGCTCCGACCACATTACTGAAAAGATGCTCAGTTCGGTGAAGTTGGGCGTGCGTCCTAGTATTTGCTTTATTTTTTCGAATTCCTCTTCCAGAAGGCCAAGCTTCTGGGCTGTTTCTACTGTTGTCAGTTCTTGTTCCACGTGTATCTGGTTTGTAACGGATTAGCAAAAGTAGGAACTTATAGTGTAAGAGTACAGCAGAACTTCAGCCTTTTTATATTGATGCCACGGGAGCAAGCTTAAAATCTCTCCGGATACGTGTCGCTGCCCCTCCGTTGTAACGGTTTGGGTTAAGAAAAATATTGAGTTTTATCAATCTTCAGTGTCACATGTGCTCAGTTTATGCGTAAAGAATTTTGCAGTATCCTTTTACCCTCTGTTTCCCCTTTTTATTATGATGACCACTAATCCCGAAATAGTTGTTACAACCTGTGGCCGTGAGTTAAATTTAAGTAATACTGAACTGGTGATAGAGCGGTCTAACAGCCTGTTCAGTTACAACATCCATAAGTTGGAATCCGGTGAGTATATCATAGCCGAGAAGTTTTACGCCAACCCCTTTAATAACAGGTATATCCTACTGAACGACGAGCAGATAGAGCTGTTGAAGAACCTGTAGGCGCCGTCTGAAAGTTTCTGAGTTAATTTGCTGGCAGCATGTGCTGGAATTGCCGTTGCAGCTACACAAGTGTTCGGTGGCAGTAGGCTTATATATGGTGCAGGCTTATTTAAGAGCTGATTTTAAGAAATAGCACACGTGTTTTGCTTTAGTCCCAGCGGGACGAACTGTTGATAGAAACCGATTCTAACTGCTTCTTTAGCTCCAGAGGAGCGACCTGTCTTATGAATTTGAACAGGGTGCTCCTCTGGAGCTAAGAGTAACTTATTTGCATGAGGCTATCGACATATCGTCTAGCCGGGACTGAACCATAAGTGCCGATATGAGTGTGCTGAAGCGGTATTATACCTGTCAGCACTTTTTGAAGCGCTTGTTATTCCTGTGTTTGTGCATAATATATAAATGTGCGCTCAAAGTTTTTAAAGCCTCGTATGGTTTTAACCTTTTTATGCATTAGTTTTGCAGCTTGAAATAACTCCATAACAATAGTTAGTTAATTTAACAAAGTCAAATGGCGAATATTGGCAGAATTACCCAGGTTATCGGTCCGGTAGTGGACGTTAGCTTTGTGGGTGACAACATTAAGCTACCAAATATTTTGGATGCCCTGCAAGTGACCAAAGAGAACGGCCAGGTAATCGTGCTGGAAGTGCAGAACCACCTTGGGGAAGACCGTGTGCGTACCATCGCCATGGACTCTACCGAAGGTCTTAGCCGTGGCATTGAGGTACTTGACCTGGGTTCTCCTATCCAAATGCCGACAGGTGAAGGCATCAAAGGGCGTCTTTTCAACGTAATCGGCGAAGCCATTGATGGTATTCCGCAGCCTGTGAGCACAGGTGGTTTGTCAATTCACAGACCTGCCCCTCGTTTCGAAGACCTGGCTACTTCTTCTGAAGTGCTTTTCACAGGTATCAAGGTAATCGACCTGATTGAGCCCTATGCAAAGGGTGGTAAAATCGGTTTGTTCGGTGGTGCCGGTGTAGGTAAAACAGTACTTATCCAGGAGCTGATCAACAACATCGCGAAAGCACACGGCGGTCTTTCTGTATTTGCCGGTGTGGGTGAGCGTACGCGTGAAGGAAATGACCTGCTGCGTGAGATGATTGAGGCGGGTATCGTGCGTTACGGTGCAAATTTCATGGAGTCTCTGGAGCACGGCGGCTGGGACCTTTCGAAGGTAGACCCTGAAGAACTGAAAGAGTCTAAGGCTACTTTCGTGTTCGGACAGATGAATGAGCCTCCTGGGGCACGTGCCCGTGTGGCGCTTTCCGGTTTGACGATGGCGGAGTATTACCGCGATGGTGAGCCTGGTTCAAGCGATGCAGGTCGTGATATCCTTTTCTTCGTTGATAACATCTTCCGCTTTACACAGGCGGGTTCTGAGGTATCGGCCCTTCTTGGCCGTATGCCATCAGCGGTAGGGTACCAGCCAACGCTGGCAACGGAAATGGGTGCCATGCAGGAGCGTATCACATCTACTAAGCGTGGTTCCATTACATCTGTGCAGGCCGTTTACGTACCTGCGGATGACTTGACTGACCCGGCTCCGGCAACAACGTTTGCCCACCTGGATGCTACAACTGTACTTTCCCGTAAAATATCCGAGCTTGGTATCTACCCTGCGGTAGACCCTCTGGATTCTACTTCCCGTATTCTTTCTGCTGACGTTGTGGGTGCTGAGCACTACAACACCGCGCAGCGTGTAAAAGAGATTCTGCAGCGCTACAAAGAACTTCAGGATATTATCGCCATCCTTGGTATGGACGAACTTTCTGAAGAAGACAAGCAGGTAGTACACCGTGCGCGCCGCGTACAGCGTTTCCTGTCTCAGCCTTTCCACGTAGCAGAGCAGTTTACAGGTCTGAAAGGTGTGTTGGTTGATATCAAAGACACCATCAGAGGCTTCAACGAAATCATGGATGGCAAGCATGACCACCTTCCTGAATCAGCTTTCAACCTTGTAGGCACCATCGAAGATGCAGTTGCCAAGGGTGAGAAAATGATGGCTGAAGCAAGATAAATTCATTTATCAGTTAGCAGTTATCAATTAACATTTATTGGTAACTGTTAACTGTTAATTGTTAACTGATAAAGATGTATTTAGAAATAATCACACCTGATAAAAAGGTTTTTGCCGGTGAGGTAGAATCAGCAAAGTTTCCCGGAACGAATGGTTCTTTCGAGGTGCTTGACCTGCACGCGCCGCTCATCAGCACACTGGAAACAGGGCAGATCCGCATCACAACTAACGCAGGACAAGAGTTCTTTACCGTTGATGGCGGTGTGGTGGAAGTACTGAATAATAAAATTATAGTACTCGCTGAGTCTGTTGTAGCGTAGCCTAAGCCTTTCTTAAGTATACAGCAGCGCCTTCTGTTCTTTTGAGCAGAAGGCGCTGCTGTTTTATTGTAGTGCCTGAAATGGATTCTTATGCCTGATTGTCAGGTATTCAGGAAAAGGAATCCAACAGAGGACTTACCGGTTTTTAGTGGTGGGCTGTGTTGTCCTTTGCTTCTCCAGTACTCTGTGGAAATCAAGGTCGTGGAAATCATAACTGAAATCTGTTAGGGGAGATACAGCCTTCATCGTTATTCCTTCCTGGTCAGGGGAGTACATTACAAAAGCATCGGCATCCATACTTCGGTCTGTCCATTTTACAACAAACATGTTGTCTTTGTAATACAGCATTTCGCCACTAAGCTTTGGGGAACGCTTAGACTGAAACCATAATTTGTTTTTCTTCCTGTAAATATCAACTTGCCCAAACCATTTGTCCTCGAAAGTGCCTGTGTAGTCCTTCAAGGCCGCTTTTAATTTTTTGTCCTTCAACTTGGCGTCAATTTCCTGCCAGGTCTTGTCAGTGATGGTTTTGGCTTCTGCCTTATACTGCGCTTCCCTCTCCCTAAAGTGCTCTACCCAATCCTTGGCTTCCATACCCAGATAAGCTTGCTTGATGGTATTGGTAACGGTACGGAAAGCCTCCCCGCTTTGCTGGTTTGTAAGTACAATGATGCCCAGGTTTAGCTCTGGCAGCAGCGTTACCTGCGTTACCATGCCAGGCAAGCCTCCAGTGTGGTTTACTTCTTTGTAGCCTTTCGTGTCGGCGAGGAACCAGCCGAGCCCGTAAGCCGTGAAGTGTGTGTTAAAGGAGCTGGTGCCTCTAAATGGAATAATTGTCTGTGGTGTCCATTGCTCCTGAATAATGTTTTCGGATAGCAGCTGTTTCTGATTATTGTCACCATACTTTCCATTGTTCATCAGCATCATGATCCACTTGCTCAGGTCGTTTACACTGGTATAAATACCTCCTGCTGCGGCTGCGAATGGCAGCTCGTACCGGTCTATTACTTGTAGCTTTCCCTCCACAAGAGCATGTGCATCTATTGTGTTGGTCGTGTCTGTAAGCCTGTCAAAACTTGCGGCACTGCGTGTCATGCCAAGAGGGTGCATGATGCGCTTTTCTGTGAAATCAGACCAGCTGGTGCCTGTAACCCTTGCCACTACCTCCCCCGCAATAATGTAAAGCAGGTTGTCGTTATCATACTTGGTTCTAAAAGCCGAGACTGACCTGAGGTGCTGCATGTTCTGAAGGAGGTCTTTCACAGTAAAGTCATTCCCGTCCGGGAAAATCATCAGGTCACCAGCACCAAGCCCCAAACCGCTTCTGTGCGTTAGCAAATCCCGAATGGTAAATTCTTCTGTTACATAGTCATTGTAGAGGCGGAATTCAGGTATGTGTTTTACCACTTTATCATCCCAGGACAGTTTGCCCTCTTCTACTAACAAGCCAATGGATGCCGCTGTAAAAGCTTTGCTGTTTGATGCCACTCCAAAGAGTGTGTTCTCATCAATCTTTTGGGCTGAATTCAGCGAGCGAACGCCATAGCCTTTCATGTGCGCCACTTTGCCATCTTTTACCACTGCTACGGCTACTCCCGGTACCTGAAAGGTTTGCATCGTCCTCTCAACCAAATTGTCTATCTCCTGCGAGGTAATAGCCTGCGCACTCACAGCAGCAATACTGCTTGTTAGTAGAATGAGTACAGCAAAGAGGTATTTGGCAGGAGTGGGCATTTTCATGGTTCTGAATGGCTAAAGCTTGAAAGCGAATGTATTTAACAATATAGTAAATATTTTGAGTTGGTAGCAGATGAAAGCCTCACTCAAACCAAAATTCCATCCCGTAACTATCTCTGAATATTGCTGCTTGGGTTACAATTTTGAAGATACAAATGCCTTGAAACTCTTATCGAGTTTTAAAAGAATAGCAGTATACATTTAAATAGCAACGGCAGCGCTTTCTATTCACGATGAACAAAAGGTACTGCCGTTGATAGGGAGTTTCAATGATATGCGTTTAGGAAAATCAGCCTGCTCAACTTTTAAGGCCTGCTCCACCCAGTATTTCAAGCTCTTGCCCTGGTTCGGGTCTCCCGCTAAGAATTGGCATCGCCTGCGCTATCAGGTCTCTTACTCCCTCAACATTCAAGGAATTGTCGTGGTCTTCCTGACTGTCCCAAACTTCAGTTACCCACACAGCATTTCTATCGCTTTTGTCTTTGCTGACCATGTATAAGTGGCAGCCTTTTGCTGTTGAGACCAATTCAGATGCCTGAAGCAGAATGGAGGAAAGCTTATCTCCGTTTCCTTCTGTTGCCGTTAATTTGCCATGTAGGCCGTATCTTTTCATATAGTTTTATTGTTGGTTTCTGTTCTTATCCCGCTCCTATGTCCTTGGCCAAGATACGTTTAAACTTGCTTTTTGTCGTGACGCTTGCTCAATTTTTACTGTAGTTAGCAAGATGTAATTTTCCCGGAATTGAAGCACAAATAGCTAGCTGCCACATTAAGCTAAAGCAGCAGCAGCTTATTATGTCCTGAGCGTTGTTGAGAGGAAGCAATATGCTATCCTGTTGCAGAATAATTTCTGATAAGTGTAAATACTGCTTAACTTTAAGCTAAAATCTTATAGTAAGACATGCCGCACATCCATCCTAAAACCACCCCCATTTACCAGACATCTGTGTTTACCTTTGATGATCTGAATGCTTTGGAACAGTATTTTGAGCAGCCGGGACAAAGTTACATGTACACGCGCTACAGCAACCCGAACTCCGATGAGCTGGCAGAGCAGGTGAACAAACTGGAAGGTGGGGCCGGTGCCGTGGTGACCTCTTCGGGAATGTCGGCTATACTGGCGGCAGTGTTGGGGCTCTGCAAAGCCGGAGACCACGTGCTGTGCGCAGAGGAAATATATGGCGGCTCATCGGCCCTGCTGACAAAGGAGCTGACGCGCATCGGCATAGAAGTAACCTTGGTGCCCACCGCCGACATATACACGCTACAGCCTTATGTGCAGCCTAACACGCGCCTGCTGCTGTTAGAAACCATGAGTAACCCTCTGCTGCAGGTGTTTGATATAGCGCAACTGGCGCAGCAAACACAGCAGCACCAAATAAAATTGGTGGTTGATAACACATTCGCTACCCCGATCATTACCAAGCCCCTCTCTTTAGGAGCGGATATGGTCATCCATAGTGTGACGAAGTACCTCTCCGGCCATAGCGATGTAACGGCAGGAGTTGTGATTTGTGAGCAGCAGGAAGATTTGCAGCGTGTAAAGCAGGTGATGATGGTGTACGGCCTGAACCTGAGTCCCTTTGAAAGCTGGCTGGCGGCACGTGGACTGAAGACGCTGCGGCTGCGCATGCGGGAGCACAGCAGCAATGCCTTAGCTGTAGCCCAATTCCTGCAGTCGCACCCAAAGGTAGAGAAAGTATGGTACCCTGGGCTGCAAGAACACCCACAGTATGAACTGGCGAAGAAGCAGGGCCGGGGAATGTCTGGCGGCATGCTCAGCTTCCGAATTCAGGACGATAAAGAGGCAGTGAACCGGTTTATGCAGGCGCTGCAGCATATTCCTTTTGCTCCGTCGCTGGCAGGAGTGGCTACTTCCATTTCTTATCCTCTGGGTACATCGCATCGGTCGCTGAGCCCGGAGCAGCAGCAGCGGATGAGCATAACGGCGGGTGTAATTCGCTTATCAGTTGGCATTGAAGAGCCGGAAGAGCTCATAGCCGACATCGACCAGGCACTAACGCAGGTGTAGGGCTGAGTACAACCATTGCTTAAATACACCGAAGCGGGTGCTTTTAAGTGTTGCCCTTCTAAACGTACTCCAGAATTCGCTTCAGGTGTTTCACCACCTTGTCCAGCTCTTCTTCGGTTAAGCTGCTGCTGCTGGGCAGGCACAGGCCCCGCTCGAATAAGTTGGCGCTCAGGTTATTGCCATAGTAAGGATACTGGGCGAACAGTGGCTGCAGGTGCAGCGGTTTGTAGAGGGGACGCGTCTCAATATTCTCCTCTTCCAGCGCCAGCCTTACCTTTTCAGGATGGTGGCTCTCCGGCAGTAGCACTGTTGTGAGCCAGCGGTTGGAAAAGCAGGTTTTGGGCTCCTGCAGAAACTGTAGTCCCTCTATATGCTGTAACTGATTTTTATAGTACGTGAATATCTCGCGGCGCTGCTTTACACGCTTCTCCAGCATCTCTATCTGGCCACGGCCAATGCCCGCGCTGATATTGCTGAGGCGGTAATTATACCCCATCTGCGAGTGCTGATAATACGGGGCCGCATCCCTGGCATGCGTCGCTAAAAACAAAGCCTGTTCTGCCAACTGCTGGTCTTCTGTTACCAGGGCGCCACCGCTGGAGGTGGTAATTATCTTGTTGCCATCGAAGGAGAAAACCCCGATGCGCCCCAGCGTGCCAACCTGGTGGCCGCTGTAACGGGAGCCGAGTGATTCCGCCGCGTCTTCCACCACAGGTATACCGAATTCATCAGCCACCGCCATTATCTTACTTAGGTTTGCAGGCATGCCATAGAGGTGCACCAATATAATGGCTGTCGGTCGTTTGCCTGCTTTTAAGCGGGCTATAATCGTATCACGCAAAATATCCGGGCACATGTTCCAGGTCTCATCTTCACTCTCCACAAATACAGGCGTAGCACCCATATACAGTATGGGGTTAGCAGAAGCTACAAACGTGAAGGTAGAGCAAATCACTTCGTCGCCAGCCTTTACGCCTAACAGGCGTAGCGCAAGGTGGAGGGCCGCAGTACCCGTGTTGAGGGCGACTGCATGGCGCGCATTGGTGTGCTGGCAGATATCATGCTCAAATCCTGGCAGGTTCGGGCCAGTAGAGGTGACCCAGTTGTCTTCCAACGCTTTCTGCACATAGTTCTTCTCATGCCCGCCCATGTGCGGCACCGAAAGAAAGATTCGTCCTGGCCTGTAGTTCATGTTGCTTCTAAATCTGTGCTGAATTCCGACGGGCATATACCCCCAACGGCAATAATTTTGTAGAACGGCATTTGCCCGGATTGGGTGCTATACACGTTTACCTTCTAAATATTTGTTCTGATAAATATACACTTTATATCTACCACTACGTCAACGTATAGTGCCGGATGCGAAAAAAAAATATGCTATCTTTTTCTCTGGAAGTGTATGGATTTGCGTTGAAAGTAAGTGCAATTCTCAGTCCTCTCAATTTACACGTTTCACCCTTCCCATAACAGCCACAGCATGCACAAAATTTAGAAATGCGAATAGCTACAGCAGCGGTTTCCTGACAATTTTATAGATTGCATTCGATCAATTAGCACAGTTGCCTTTATGCTCGACTTCCCAAACGCGAAAATCAACCTAGGTTTGTACATTACCGAAAAACGCCCTGATGGATTTCATAATCTGTTGTCGTGCTTTTACCCGGTGAAGTGGACGGATGCGCTGGAGATTTTGCCTGCACCGGCAATGCGGTTTGACATGACAGGATTACCTGTGCCAGGCGACCCGGAAACGAACCTGTGCCTGAAGGCTTATCATTTGCTGCAGCAGAACCATGATTTGCCACCCGTGCACCTGCACCTGCACAAGGTGCTCCCGATGGGCGCTGGCCTGGGCGGAGGGTCAGCGGATGCCGCTTTTACGCTGCGTATTCTCAACAAGATGTTCGAACTGAACCTGACGGCGGCGGAACTGGAAAACTATGCGCGCCAGTTAGGAAGCGACTGTGCCTTCTTTGTGAGGAACAAACCCGTGATTGCCACCGAAAAGGGAGATGTGTTTGAGCCGATTACCTTAGACCTGAGTGGCTATACGTGCGTAATCGTGTATCCCAACATACACATTACAACAGCCGAAGCATATGCGAGCATCACCCCAAAAGAGCCTACCTGTACCATGAACCTGCTGCTGAAGCAGGATGTGAAGGTGTGGAAAGAGATACTGGTGAACGATTTTGAGGCTGCGCTTTTCCCGAAGTACCCGGAACTGCCCCAGGTAAAAGAGAAACTGTATGCCGCAGGGGCATCCTATGCTTCTATGACGGGCTCAGGGGCCGCTGTTTATGGTTTATTTGAGGGAGAGGCTCCAGCTAACTTAGTCTTTCCCGGCCATTACCTCATCTGGAAAGGTCTGCTTTAACTTTTTACGGCGCTCAACATAGGCATCTATAATCGGATAGATAAAAACGCTCATCAGGATGATAGCTGCACCATAGTAGAAGCCCGCAGACATCTGTTCGCCCTCGTTAAAAATAAACCAGGCCAGCACAATGCCATATACCGGTTCAAGGTTCACGGTCAGGTTCATCGAATAAGCGGAAATGCGCTGCATCAGGCGTACGCCGGCGGTATAGGCATACACCGTACATGCCAGCGATAGCACCAGCAGGTATACCCAATCCATGGCCGTTAAAGTAAAGTCAAGTGCACCTCCTTCAGCAAAAACCGCTGTGTAAACAGGGAAAAACAGCACCGTGCCGAGGCAGGCGCCTGCCATCTCGTAGCAGGTGATGGTGGTAGAAGGTACTTTCTTTACCAGCTTCGCGTTGATGATGGTGAAGATAGAGGCCAACAGCGCAGAACCTATGGCCATGCTGATGCCCAATATGCTGTTGAACTCTGTTTCGTGCTGAAAAATAACGTATAGCCCCACAATGATGAGCAGGGCCAGCAAAATCTCGTGTGGTTTTATTCTTGTCTTTGAGAACAGGGGTTCCAGAAAAGCAGTCCAGAGGCTGCAGGTGGCCATGCCTATCAGGGTGATAGATACGGATGATACCCGTGCCGCTGCAAAGAAAAGTATCCAATGCGCCGCAATCAGGAAACCTACTCCAACAATCTTCAGCACCATCTGGCGGCCCAGCCAAAAGGCGGTACGTCGTCTGTAGATAATTAAGCCTAAGGCCACGGCTGTGATAAAAGTGCGCAAGGCCACCAGCTCCACAGCAGGTATGCTGATCAGCTTTCCAAGTATGGCGGTGAAACCCCAAAGGAAAATAACGAAATGGAGCTCCAGAAAATCTTTAAGACGTGGCATGTTAGCGCGGAACGTAACGGTATAGTATGAGGCCTATTCCGGTGAAGATTGTGGTGGGAATCCAGGCGGCAACCTGCGGCGGTATATCACCCACTTGGGCCAAACTCCGGCTGGCAATCACAAAGATGATGAAAATGAACGCTAAGAAAAAGCCAATCGCTATCTGCAGACCTACGCCGCCACGCGCTTTTCGCGCACTCATAATCACCCCGATAACAGTCAGAATGATAATGGCAAAGGGGTAGCTGAACCGCTCATACTTCTCGATGAGGTATATCTCAATATCGTCGGCACCGCGATCTCTTTTCTCATTTATGTACTCGTTCAGCCTCGTCAGGGTCATTGTCTGCTCCAGTTTATAGGTGCTTTCAAAGTCACGGGGCCACATGTTCAGGGTGGTATCCAGGGAGGAGCCTTTGTTAATGGTTTCCTCTTCCCCGTTAAAAGTGCGAAGCGTATAGTTGTCTATGCGCCACTTTTCTGCCTCAGCGTTCCAGGAGATGCTGTTTGAGGTAAGCTTACGCTTCAGGGTAATGCCCTCTATGTTTTCTAAGGCAAAGTTGTAACCCACGTTTGCGATGTTATTATAGCTCTCCATGTACACATAAGTTTCCGGGGCTATTTTGATGTGGATATTGCGGCTGTCGTAGGTAAAGGGGCTTTTAATGTACTTCACCTGAAATGCCACACTCTCTTTGTTCGCATTTGGAATCACCCAGCCAATCAGCACAAAAATGACCACGGCAATCAGAGAGGAACCCATCAGGTAAGGAACCAGCATTCTTCTGAAGCTCACGCCACTACTCAGGATGGCCACAATCTCCGTGTGCGATGCCAGCTTCGCCGTTACGAAAACCGTGGCGATAAACACCGTAATCGGGCTGAGCAGGTTAGCGTAAAACGGGATCAGGTTCAGGTAGTAGTCAAAAATAATCTCGCCTACACTAGGGTTGGTTTTGATAAAGTCGTCATTCTTCTCCGTGAAGTCAATCACCAGAATAACAGCCACCAGAATCAGCACCGTAAACACAAAGGTGGTCAGGAACTTCTTTAATATGTATTTATCGAGGAGCTTCAATTTGAGTTAGAAATTTAAAGAGTTAGAAAGTTAGAAAGTTTTGTGGTTAAAAAGTTGAAAAGTCTTAAAGTAGTGTTGCCAGCGTAATGAGAGAAGTTCAATGCTTTCTTTCATCTTAACTACACTTGAGAACAACCTGGTACATAATTCAATACATTCTATAACTTTCTAACATTTTAACTCTCTAACCTTCTAACTACAAACGCGTCATTAGTTTCTTTACCATTAAATCTTTCCAGTCGCGGAAAGTTCCGTTTATGATTTGCTGCCGTGCCTGTTTCACCAGCCAAAGGTAAAATGTAAGGTTATGTATACTAGATATTTGGGCTCCCAGCATCTCATTGGCGCGCACGAGGTGGCGCAGGTATGCCTTGCTGTAAAAGGAGCTGGCATATACCCCCAGTTCCGCATCTATCGGGCTGTGGTCATTCGCCCACCTTTCGTTCCGGATGTTCACGATGCCCTGCGTAGTAAACAGCATGCCGTTTCGGGCATTTCGGGTAGGCAGCACACAGTCGAACATATCCACGCCCAGCGCGATATTCTCTAAGATGTTTGCCGGCGTACCCACACCCATCAGATAACGGGGCTTGTCTGCTGGCAGTATATCACACACCAGTTCGGTCATCTCATACATCATTTCGGCTGGCTCACCCACGGATAAACCACCGATAGCATTCCCCTCACGTCCGAAGCTGGCAATGGTCTCCGCCGACTTCACCCGCAGGTCTTTGTAGGTGCTGCCCTGCACAATCGGGAAAAGCGTTTGAGAGTAGCCGTACTTCGGTTCGGTGCTGTCAAAGCGATCAACGCAGCGTTGTAGCCAGCGGTGTGTGCGCTCCATCGAGTTTTTGGCGTAGGTATAGTCGCAAGGGTAGGGGGTGCACTCGTCAAAGGCCATGATAATGTCTGCACCGATAATGCGCTGCGTATCCATCACGTTCTCCGGGGTAAAATCCAGCGGAGAGCCATCAATATGCGACCTGAACTTAACACCTTCCTCCTTAATCTTCCGCGTGCCAGCCAGTGAGAAAACCTGGTAGCCACCGCTGTCGGTCAGGATGGGGCGGTCCCAGCCGTTGAACTTGTGCAGGCCACCTGCCTGCTCCAGCACGTTCAGGCCCGGGCGCAGGTATAAATGGTAGGTGTTGCCGAGGATAATCTCCGCTTTCACATCTTCTTTCAGCTCGCGCTGGTGCACTGCTTTTACAGTTCCGGCCGTGCCAACAGGCATAAAAATAGGCGTTTCTATGGCGCCGTGATCAGTTTGCACTACGCCGGCGCGCGCTTTGGATTGTGCGTCTTTTGCTATAAGGTCAAATTGCATGATATTCGTATTGCCGGTGCATCAACTATCAAAAACAGCACCAATGTGCCGGCTTTGCCGCAAGGGCTTGTGATTCTTTAGGTTCTTAAAAAATATAACCTGCAAAGATACAAACTGCCGTGGCACAAACCACAAACATTGAATAAATCAGAGGGTGCTTCGGAAATGCTTAGAGTTTAACTAATTTTGAAAGCGAATCGCTCGTGGTGGTTCTGCTTCAGAAATTACCCACACAACATTTCAACCCTTAATAGAAACATATAATTTGATTACAACTGTACTCCTCGTGCTGCTGGCCTTGTGTGTGCTGGTGCAGCTTTATTTTTCTTTCTTTTATTTTCTGCCCCTTTCCAAGTATGAAGATCCTGAATCCCGGGCGGAGTGGCCGGTATCCGTTGTGGTGGCCGCACACGATGAGTTGGAGAACCTCGTGGAACTGTTACCCATACTGCTGGACCAGGAATACCCGGAGTTTGAAATAATTGTGGTGAACGACCGTTCTGAAGATGACACCGAGTTTTACCTGTATGAGTTGGAGAAGCAGTTTCCGAATTTTCGGGTAGTTACCATAAAAAAGACGCCGGAATACCTGAATCCGAAAAAATATGCGCTGGCATTGGGCATAAGAGCGGCAAAATATGAGCACCTGCTGCTAACAGATGCAGACTGCCGGCCCTTAAGCAAAAATTGGATCGAAAAAATGCAGAGTGGCTATAAAAGTGGCTCAGAAGTGGTATTAGGCTATTCTCCGTATGCACAATTAAAAGGATTTTTAAATCAATTGGTGCGTTATGAAACCTTACTCACCGGAATTCAGTATTTGTCTCATGCAAACAAGGGTAATGCCTATATGGGTGTTGGTCGAAACTTATCTTATACCAAAGGGTGTTTCTTTAAAAATAAAGGGTTTGCATCGCATATCAAAACTATAGGCGGCGACGATGATCTTTTTGTTCGGGACGCCGCGAACAATAGTAGCATTAGCATTGTTATCGACAAGGAAGGACAGACGGTCAGCATTCCAAAAAAAACGTTTCGGGAATGGATAGTTCAGAAACGAAGACACATGTCTGTTGGCGGACGATACAAAGCGTCGGATAGAAGAAGAATAGGAATTTTTGTAGTATCGAATATACTTTTTTACATTATTTCCATTATTATTCTTGTTCTGAATACCCATTTAGCTATCTTAGGAGCGCTTGTTGGTGTTCGGTATCTGTCGGTTTTCCCGGTTTATATGCTGGTCGCCCGACGACTCAACGACACAATATCCTTGCTGATGCTACCTTTACTAGACGTAGTTTACTTTTTAAACTACTTGTTCCTTGGGATATCTGTAATACTGTTTAAAAAATTCAGATGGAAGTAAACAAACAATTCTCTGCGAAAGCAAAGCACGACTTCAAACTTATTCAGGCCGCAGTTGAGGAGAACGACGAAAAAGCGTACGCCGAGCTGATGAGCATCTACAAGAAGCCTGTATACCATGTGGTTTTGAAGATGGTGCGCAACGCCGATGATGCAGAGGACTTAACGATAGAAGCTTTCGCGAAAGCTTTCCGTAACCTGCACAAGTTTAACCCGGAGTATGCCTTCAGTACCTGGCTTTTCCGGATTGCAACAAACAACTGTATCGACTTCATCCGTAAGAACCGGATCAAAACAATGTCTATCGACTCAGCCATCAAGATTGATAATGGCGATGAGATTACAATCGACTTCAAAGACAAAAACCTGAATCCGCAGGAAGAGGCGATTAAGAACCAGAAGATCGAGATCATGCAGTACGTGGTGGCGAAGCTACCAGACAAGTACCAGCGCCTGGTGACGCTCCGCTACTTCAATGAGCTGAGCTACGAGGAAATCGCGACAGAGCTTAACGCACCGCTTGGTACCGTGAAAGCCCAACTGCACCGCGCCCGTGAGTTGCTCTATGACATGGTAAAAAACAAAAAGCACCTCATTTAAATATTAAATTAAGGTTAATTATTGATTACGTTCAAAGCCCCTGATGCCTGAGTGCAGCAGGGGCTTTATACATTTAAGCTATTTCCGTTCTTATTTTATACTTTTGCAAAAGCGACGATGGCTATATTCAGCCCTCTATAATAACAGCGTTTTACCAGGTGATGTATGCTTTCCTTACTAGGTAGAAGTTATCTGTATCTCCGCTTCAGAAACAAAGAAAAGGTACAGCAGGAGCTTACCAGGAAATATGAAGGGCAGTTCAGGAATGCAGGAACTATGCTTCTGGCTGATATTTTTATGGCCCTGGCCGTAGTGGCTGTAGTAAGTCTTATAGCTGCTGGTGTGTACTTCCTTGTCGCCTAAGAACCCATTCATAATTTATAATTCGTAATTCATCATTTGATATGACCGCCATCCGAACATTATTATCTGGTTACTTTCCGGAACTTACCGAAGACCAACTGCAAAAGTATGACCGGATGGGCGAGCTATACGAGGAGTGGAACCAGAAGATTAACGTCATTTCGCGGAAGGATATGGAACACCTGGGCGTACACCACATCCTGCACTCGCTGGGAATTGCCAAATTAGTCCAGTTCCCGGAGCATACGTCGGTGCTGGATGTGGGCACAGGAGGTGGCTTACCGGGGCTTCCGCTGGCCGTGATGTTCCCGGAGGTGAAATTCCACCTGGTGGATTCTATCGGCAAGAAAATACACGTGGTGCAGGAGATTGCGCGTGAGTTGCACCTGCAAAACGTGACAGCATCCCATGTGCGGGCAGAGCAGGTCCGGGAGAAGTTCGATTTTGTGGTGAGCCGTGCCGTTACACGCCTCGCCAACTTCTATCCCTGGGTTGCAAACAGCTTCAAGAAATCAAGCGTACCCACCAAAGGACTATATTATTTGAAGGGCGGCGACTTGGCCGAAGAAATTGCTGAATCTGGCCTTATCACCAAGGTGTACGACCTGAAAGACTACTTCAATGAAGAGTTTTTCGAGACGAAGAAGGTCGTGTACGTGCCGTTTAAATAGACTAAAATTTAATACACCTGAAAACTTGAGTCAGTCTTGGTGTCCAATAAAAACTGGACCGCTCTTGCCTCTGAGTAATACAGGTCTTTCCTGAAGTCTTCGGCGAAGCCTACATGGCCGCCCTGCTCGGGCATTTCCAGGTAAAAGTTAGAGTTTTCCTGCGCCTCCTGCACCGGGTAGCATTCTTCAGACAGAAACGGGTCGTTCTTCGCATTCACCAGCAGCGTGGGCAGTTGTATGTTTGGTATGAACTGCTTGGAGCTAACACGGGCGTAGTAATCTTCTGCATCTTTGAAACCATGCAGCGGAGCCGTATACTTATCATCAAACTCCGGAAAGGACCAGAGCACATTATAATCTGTTAGGTCTACCTCTTGGGCATACAGCCGCTGTTTCTGCTCCAGCTTAAGCTTCAACGATTTCAGAAAGCGCCGGGTATAGATCTTCGAAATTCTCTGGGCAGATCCTTTCAAATCCACGGGAGTAGAGAACACGGCGGCGCACTTTACCTGCGGCGGCACCTGCTCAGGAGCTTCGCCGAGGTATTTCAGGGTGATATTGCCGCCCGCACTGAACCCCACCAGGTATACAATACGGTAACTGTTATGCTCCAGGGCATACTGTAGCACAAAGTCCAGATCGTCGGATGCGCCCAGGTGGTAGGAGCGGAGGAGCTTGTTAGGCTCACCGCTGCAGCTACGGTAGTTCCAGGCCATGGCATCTATCCCCCGCGCATTAAACGCTTTCACCATACCCGTAATGTAAGGCCTGGCGGTGTCTCCTTCCAGCCCATGCGACAGGATAATGAGTGAATCAGAACCCACCCTGCACCAATCCACATCAATGAAGTCTTCGTCAGGTGTAACAAGTCGCTCCCGCTGATACTGCACGCCCTCTACCTGTCTGAAAAGGCTGGGGACAATAGTTTGAAGGTGGCCATTGAAAAGGTAAAAGGGAGCTTTATGTTCGGACGGAATGATAGGCATAGTATAGGGTAAATTAGCTGCTACTGCTCTTTACAGCATATAGCGTGCTATACTTTGTTCGGAGTGCTCCTAAATCAATAACTTTTATTTCTGCGTAAGTAGATGAAGGAATTAACAAATAAATAAAATGAAAGTTACATCAAAATTTAAAACTATAAGCCTGGCATTTGCGCTTGGTGCATTTACGGTTGCCTGTAATCAGGAAACGACTACCGACGTGAATGAGGAAATAAATGAGGCGCAGATGGAAGCTCCTGACAGGTCGGCAGAAGTTAACGTATCGACAGAAGCCAACCGGGACATAGAGGAGTTTGAGACCTGGGTTCAGGAACAGTCAGCACGTGCCGAGACTGCTACAAGAGAGGAATGGGCCGAGATAAGAAGTGAATATCAGCGCCGCAGGGCTGAACTGGAGGCTGAGAGCGCCAACTGGGATGAAGAGGCAAGGCAGGAGTGGGAGGAACTGAAGGCTGACTGGAATGAAGCTGAAAACAAAATCAGAGAGCGTTTAGGTAATATTGAAGATGTGGACGTGGATGTAGATGTGGATGTGGAGCGGCAGAATAATTAAGAGTCCTGTAACTGATTGATGCAGGCCACGTCACTGAAAATGTTGTTGCCTGTTTTCCTTAAATCATTCTGAAAAGAGTCTGTTGCGAATGCCCCGCCCTGTGGTATGGCACTTTGCAGGTAGGGAAGGCAATAAGAATTCTGTGCAGTGGCTTAATGTGGGGCAATAAAGCAAGGCTTTTGAATGAACAGTGCTTCAGACAGTATGTTTTTACTATATTTGTTCTGCTAATGCACAAAGGAATAATTTTATAGTTGGTTTTGGAAATTATATGTAAAGGTTATACCTTTGCAAACTCATTCTAAGAACAGAACAAAAGATTTAATTACATAAAAATAATATGGCTAATCACAAGTCGGCATTAAAGAGAATCAGAGCGAACAACGCTAAACGTCTTCGTAACAGGTATCAAGCGAAAACTACTCGTACTTTCATTAAGAAATTAGAGAAAACAACTGATCAGGCAGAGGCGCAAGAGCTTTACAAGACAGTTTCTTCGATGCTTGACCGTCTGGCTAAGAAAAACATCATCCACAAAAACAAAGCTGCCAACAACAAGTCAAGACTGGCTAAGTTGGTGAACGGCCTGGCTGCAGCTTAATTTTTGCTGGAAAAGCGCTTCAAAAGCCTTGCACATGCCGTGTAAGGCTTTTTGTGTTTTAATAAATATAATGCTTTTTGAGGAGGAGTTTTGCCTTATTACAATGTGAAGCGCCAGCACTGGTGGGTGAATATATTATGCTGCAGAATTACTCATAGAACTTGCTGGTCCCTAAACAGAAAGCCCGCTGTAGAAGCTTCTACAGCGGGCTTTCTGTTTTATTTGAGGCTCGCGGATTAAGCTATACTTAGCTTAATCATGTTGGTGCGTTTCTGCTCGTTTATTGGCATGCTGGCTGTGTTGATGAACACATCACCTTTATCGATGTAACCACCCTCTAACAAGGTGTTCTTAATATCATCAATAGTTGCGTCCGTTGACTCAAACTTATCATAATGGAAGCCACGTATGCCCCACACCAGGTTCAGTGTATTCAGTAGCTCATGATTTTCAGTGAAGATAAAGATGTTGGCTTTCGGGCGGTACTTTGCCAGCTGTAATGCTGTGTATCCTGACTTTGTCATACCTATCACTGCTTTGGCATGGGTATCATGGGCAAGGCTGCAGGCGTTTGCCACCAGGCTGTCGCTATAGAACGTCTTAGCCTGTGGGTTCAGCGCATAGCTCTTGTTAAATATGTTGGTAGCGTTGGCCTCCACCGTGCGGATGGTAAGGCTCATGCTGCGGATAGTCTCGATAGGATAAGCACCTACAGCCGTCTCCGCACTTAGCATCACGGTGTCAGCACCGTCAATCACTGCATTTGCTACGTCGTTTGTCTCGGCGCGAGTCGGCCTTGGATTAGTGATCATGCTCTCCATCATCTGGGTGGCCACAATCACAGGCTTACCTGCTCTGTTGCATTTCTCCACCAGCATTTTCTGGATCATCGGCACTTTCTCCATGCCCACTTCAACACCGAGGTCACCACGCGCCACCATAATGGCGTCTGTCGCTTCTATAATCTCATCGATGTTTTCGATGGCCTCAGGCTTTTCAATTTTAGCGATCACACGGGTCCTTTTTCCCCGCTCTTTGATCATTTGTTTGATTTCGTTGATATCCTCTGCTTTGCGTACAAAAGAAAGCGCTACCCACTCCACATTATTATCTAAACCAAACTGCAGGTCTTCTATATCTTTTTCAGTCATGGAAGGGGCGGACACCTTTGAGTCAGGCAGGTTGATTCCTTTACGTGGTTTCACTGTGCCGCCATAAATAACCTCTGCCTCCACTTCCATGTGGTGATCTGTGCTGATAACTTTAACCTCCAGTTTACCGTCATCCAAAAGAATAGCATCGCCTGGTTTAACGTCTCTGGCCAGGTTCTCATATATAGTGGAGAGCCTGCCTTCTGTTGTGAGAGAGCCGTCACAAACAAGCTTTATTACCTGGCCTTCCCTTATTTCAATCGCACCGTTTTCTACATCACCCAGTCGAATCTTAGGTCCCTGAAGGTCCTGCACCAGGCAGAGGTTTCTGTTGTGTTTCTTATTTAAGTCGCGAACATAATCAATTACTTTCTGATGTTCTGAATAGGCACCATGTGAGAAGTTAAGGCGGAAAGCATTTACGCCTGCATCAGCTAAAGCCAGGAGGCGCTCAGGGGTATTGCTTGCGGGGCCAACGGTAGCCAGGATTTTTGTTTTGTTGAAGGATAAGTCCATACTTAGAATATCAGGTTATCTTTTAGTTTAAGTGTAAGTGGGTCAAATTGTTTCACGTACTGTACCAGCGGAATACGGAGAAGCCTGTTTATAAGCTCCTGCGGGCACAGTTGCCGCAGCGGACCGTTTATCTGCAGCACGTAGTCATACTCCTTTATTTCGGGCAGTAAGAACGGGTTTTTTGCCGGGGCAGTACCTACTGCTCTGTTCTTAAGAAGGCGAACTATACTATAGTCGGTAAGATACTCATAATTAGATATAATTATGTGCTCCTGCTCAACTAAGTCATAACAAAGGTCCTTCTGCTTGATGAGGCGGAAGCCCAGTAGCTTGTTCAGAGCCCAGGCTAATTTGTGCTCTTTTACCGTCGACACCAAGCCATACAGATCAAAGTCGTACTCATACGCTATGTCCAGCCGGAGTGTCTTCATGATTTTTAGTTCAACGCCAAAAATAGCAAGGGAACTTGGTATAATGGCAATTGCATGGTAAAACTTTTGCAAAAGAGGGAATAGAGTAATTTTTTTTGACATTGTCTGCCTAATTACATTTCTTTGCACAGTGTTTTAATTAACTATAAAAAAAATGTCAGAAATCGCAGAAAAAGTAAAGGCTATCATTATCGATAAGCTTGGTGTGGAAGAGTCAGAGGTTACACCGGAGGCTAGCTTCACGAATGACCTTGGCGCTGATTCATTAGATACAGTTGAGCTTATCATGGAATTCGAAAAAGAATTCAACGTATCTATTCCAGATGATCAGGCTGAAAATATCGCTACTGTAGGTCAGGCTGTAAGCTACCTTGAAGAGCACGCGAAGTAATATTCCCCTCTTTTTATTTAGTATCCTATCAGAACAAATTTTCTACTATCTATCCTCTACTAGTAGCTTATGGAGCTTAAGAGAGTTGTAGTTACTGGGTTAGGCGCACTCACGCCACTTGGCAACACTGTTTCAGAATATTGGAACGGGTTAAAGAATGGCGTGAGTGGTGCTGCCCCTATCACGCGCTTTGATGCGAGTAAGTTTAAAACACAGTTTGCCTGTGAAGTAAAAGGATACGATCCTGAGAACTACTTTGACCGTAAAGAGGCCCGTAAAATGGACCTTTTCTCTCAGTTCGCCATGGTTGTGGCCGATGAGGCCGTGAAAGACGCCAGGCTGGTAGAAGATAATATTGATCTTGACCGTATTGGTGTTATCTGGGGTTCCGGCATTGGTGGCCTGCGTACCTTTCAGGAAGAGTGCGTAAACTTCGCCAACGGCGACGGCACCCCACGCTTCAATCCCTTCTTCATTCCGAAGATGATTGCCGATATCAGCGCAGGCCATATCTCCATTAAGCATGGCTTCCGGGGACCTAATTTTGTAACTGTATCTGCTTGTGCATCTGCTACAAACGCTCTGATTGATGCTTACAACTACATCCGCCTGGGTATGGCTGATGTCATCGTTTCCGGTGGCTCTGAGGCAGCTGTAACAGAGGCAGGTGTAGGTGGTTTTAATGCTTTGAAAGCCCTTTCAGAGCGTAACGATTCTCCAGAAACAGCCTCCAGACCTTTTGATGCGGACCGCGACGGTTTTGTGTTGGGAGAGGGAGCAGGAGCTATCATTCTGGAAGAGTATGAGCACGCCAAAGCACGCGGCGCAAAAATTTATGCTGAAATCATCAGTGGTGCAATGTCTGCTGACGCATACCATATCACGGCGCCACACCCGGAAGGCCGTGGTGCATTTACCGTGATGAAAAATGTGCTCGCCCAATCGGGAACTAACCCGGAGGAGGTTGATTATATCAACGTGCACGGAACATCCACTCCCCTTGGTGATCTGAGCGAGGTAAAAGCGATTAAGCAGGTATTCGGCGACCACGCCTATAACCTGAACATCAGCTCCACTAAATCCATGACAGGGCACTTACTGGGTGCTGCCGGTGCCATCGAAGCTATTGCTTCCATCATGGCCATTCAGCACAATGTGGTGCCTCCAACTATCAACCACTTTACCGACGATGAGAACCTTGACAGCCGCCTGAACCTGACGTTTAACAAGGCGCAGGAGCGTGAAGTAAAGGTTGCCCTGAGCAATACATTTGGATTTGGTGGTCATAATACCTCCGTTTTATTCCGCCAACTGAAGGATTAGTGTGTTTGGGCCTATAAAACCAGTTCGGCGCGTATACCACAGGTTATTTAATAAAGACAGGGTATTAGTACGCGCTCTTGCTGGCCTTATTGGCAGTACACCGGATAACATCCGGCTGTACAAGCTTGCCCTCACGCATACCTCTTTTGCACGGCAGACAGCGGCGGGCAAACACGAGACAAACGAGCGCCTGGAGTTTTTAGGCGATGCCATATTGGGTGCTGTTGTGGCAGAGCATCTTTTCAGAAAATTTCCCTACGAAGATGAGGGCTTCCTGACCGAAATCCGTTCACGCATCGTGAACCGGGAGTCGCTGAACCTCATTGCTGTCAGAATTGGTTTAAACCTGCTGGTGAAGGTAGATACCGCCAGCCACGGTACCCGCCACAAATCCGTGAACGGCAATGCACTGGAGGCGCTGGTGGGCGCCATTTACTTGGATAAAGGCTACGATAACACCCGCCGGTTTATCCTCTCTAAGCTGATAAAGCCGCATGTAGATCTGCATAGCCTGACTACAACTACCGCTAATTTCAAAAGCAAACTAATTGAGTGGGCGCAGAGCCAGAACATGGATATCCGTTTCGAGATTGTGAAGCGGAAGCAACAGGGCAACACCACCGAATTCACTTCTGAGGTAACCATCGACGGTAAACCTATTGCCGTAGGCGTAGGCCTTTCCAAGAAAAAAGCCGATCAGGCCGCCGCCGAGAAAAGCCTGGCTGCGCTGAAAATCTCCTAAGCTTAATTTTGAATGATTGAATAGGTGTGCCTAAAAGTATGCCCTTTGATAGGCTGTTCCTATTATCCAATAATTCGAATATAAATTGCCTCGCATCACTTAACTTGCCTCCACAATGTTGCGTTAAACAACCCTATGGAAGAAACAAGATTAATGCTTGCCGCCGCCGCCCTTAACCAAACCCCTATGGATTGGGACGGCAACATGCAAAATATAAAGGACGCTGTAGAAGAAGCGAAATCAAACAAGGCCCACCTGCTTTTGCTGCCAGAACTCTGCATTACCGGTTATGGTTGCGAAGACATGTTTCTGAGCCCCTGGCTGTCGGAGGTAGCATTTGAGAAGCTGTTACAGGTGAAGGAGTGGTGCGATAACATAACTGTAGCTGTTGGTCTGCCGCTTTTCCTCGACAAAAAAGTATATAACACTGCCTGCGTCATCAAAAACAAAGAAATCATTGGTGTTACGGCAAAGCAGTTTATGGCTAACGACGGCGTGCACTATGAGCCGCGTTGGTTTACACCCTGGCCTGCGGATGTGGTGCAGGAGTTTGAGAAGTTTGGTCAGACCTACCGCATCGGCGACATCATTTATGAGGAGCAGGGCGTAAAGTATGCATTCGAGATATGCGAGGACGCTTGGCGGCCGAACAGGCCTGCCGAACGGCACATGCCAAAAGGGGTGGAACTCATCCTGAACCCGAGCGCCAGCCACTTTGCCCTCAGTAAAACAGACGTACGGCACCGGTTGGTAGTAGATGCCTCTAAAAAATACAGATGTGCCTACGTATATGCGAACCTGCTCGGGAATGAGGCCGGCCGCATGACGTACGACGGGGAGGTGCTGATTGCCCAAAACGGTAAACTTATCCGCAGAAATGAACTGCTTTGCTTTAAGAATGTGGATATGGAGTGTGCAGAAGTCTGTTTCTCCAAGAACCCCACCATAGAGGATGTGATAGAGTACCTGCCCCCGATAGATGAGAACAAAGAAGTAATAGATGCCTTGAGCCTCGCCTTGTTCGATTACATGCGCAAGAGCCGCAGCCGAGGCTTTGTGCTGTCGCTGAGTGGGGGTGCCGATTCGTCTTTATGCGCTGTGGCTGTAGCGGAAATGGTGCGGAAAGGGATTGAAAGCCTGGGAGTTGTGCTGTTTGCAGCCAAAACCCAGATGTTCCCGATGAAAGATGTCGCCTATTTTGAATCGCTACCCCCCGAACAGGCTCAAAAGGAACTGGTAGGCAGGCTGCTGACCTGTGCCTACCAGGGCACTGTTAACTCCTCCGATGACACCTACAACTCCGCCAAAGGGCTTGCCGACTCTATCGGGGCCAAATTCTTTAACTGGACGATAGACAATGAGGTGAGAGGGTACATTTCCAAAATCGAAGATGTGCTGCAGCGCCCGTTAACCTGGGAACAGGACGACCTGACGCTTCAGAATATACAGGCACGGGTACGTGCCCCTGGCATTTGGATGCTGGCTAACATCAACAACGCCCTGCTCATGGCCACCTCAAACCGAAGCGAAGGCTCTGTGGGCTATGCCACCATGGATGGTGACACGGCAGGTGGTATTTCACCGATTGCAGGTATAGACAAAGCCTTTATTCGGCAGCTGTTAATCTGGATGCAGCAGGAGTTAGGCTACGAGGGGCTACAATATGTGAATAAACTGCAGCCAAGTGCCGAGCTGCGCCCGTCAGAGGACGAGCAGACAGACGAGAAAGACCTGATGCCGTATGAGGTGCTGAACCAGATTGAGCGCCTTGCTTTTCACGACCGCTTTGCACCGCATGAGGTATATAACATGCTTCTGGAGCAGCAGGTGGCGGAACCGGAGATGCTGAAGGCCTGGGTGACCAAGTTCTATACACTGTGGTCGCGAAACCAATGGAAACGTGAGCGGTATGCCCCATCTTTCCACCTCGACGATTACAACATAGACCCTCGCAGCTGGCTTCGTTTCCCTATTTTAAGCGGGGGCTTCCAAACAGAACTTGCCAAAATAAATGAGGCTTAGCAGGCTTGCAGTAAATAATGTAGAGTGGTAGGCGTTACTTGTTATAGTAGCGCCTGCTTTTTTTACCAGTCCCCGTATTTGCGCTTCAGGTGTTCGTTGGTGAGTACGATGCTGCCCATAAAGAATAGCAGCATGAAACCGAGTGGCACCAGCAGGCTTGCAAAAAAAGGCAAAGTATAGTAACAGATAAGGCTGATGAACAATGAAACAAAGCCTATTCCGAGGATAAACCGGGCATAAAAACGATTGCCTTCGTGCCAGTTTTCCTCATCCCTCATAGAGTAGTGGGTGCGGAAGCCGTAAAACCAGTTCACCCGCTTAGGAGGCCATTGCTGTAGTACAAAGCCGATAAGAATTACCAGCAGGGCAGGCATTAAGTGAAGGAAAAGCATTCGGGTTTAATAAAGTTTTATTCTTTTGTTACACGCAGGGCGCAAGTCTTTCGTTTTTTCAGTACCTGATTTATCGTAACTTTGGGAAGAACTGAACCACCTTTATGAGCATTTTAAATTACATTCCCTGGAATGTCGACCCCGAAATATTTAGCATTGGCCCCTTAAGCATCCGTTGGTACGGTTTGCTTTTTGCCCTGGGCTTCGTAATTGGGCAGCGCATTCTCACCAAGATTTATGTGGCTGAGGGCCGCACAGAAGGCGATGTGGATGTTATTACCCTCTACATGATTATCGGAACAGTGATTGGTGCCCGTTTAGGCCATACGTTGTTCTATGCTCCGGACTACTACCTGAGCAACCCCATTGAAATCCTGAAGATATGGGAAGGTGGCTTAGCCAGCCATGGGGCTACCATCGGTATTCTGTTTGCACTGTGGCTGTTCAGCCGCCGCATGAAGTTTGACTATGTGTGGGTGCTGGACCGCATCGTGATTGTAGTGGCTTTAGGCGGAGCCCTAATCCGGTTGGGTAACCTGATGAATTCAGAGATATTTGGCCGACCAACTGATGTGCCGTGGGCATTTATATTCTACCAAAATAATGAATATTCCCACGTGCCGCGCCACCCGACACAGTTATACGAGTCACTGAGTGTTTTTCTGCTTTTTGTGGTGCTGTACTGGTTGTGGAGCAAGTATAAAGCTGCGTTGCCACGCGGATTGCTGTTCGGGCTTTTTGTAACGTTCCTTTTCACTTTCCGTTTTTTAGTGGAGTTTATGAAAGAGAACCAGGAGGCCTTTGAGGATGAAATGGCCCTGAACATGGGCCAGATATTAAGCATACCGCTTATTCTGGTTGGCCTGTTTATCCTGTTTAAAGTGTGGCAGAACCCAAAGCCTGCCCTGCCCGGAGGTAAACTGGTGGATGATACAAGAGCCGATACAAAAAAGGTACGAAAAGGATAAAAAACGAAGCAGGCCTTTCTCCATCAGAGAAAGGCCTGCTTCGTTTTTTATCTTATATGGTGCTATAGACTATAACGGTAGAGGTTGCCGCCTTCACTCGTAATTATCAACGTGTTGTTGTTTTCAAAGGCAATGCCTTCTGTCTGGCCAGCCCCTTCGATACTAACCTCGTCATGATCTCCTTCAAAAAAAGTGGCTGGCGAATCAAAGCCCCGGAACAAGTGTATTTTCTCTTCACTTAGCAGCGCCACGGTGTTTCCGTCCGGGCTAATGTCAGCACCTGTTACTTCTGTCTCTGTTTCTGCTTTGTAACTGCCAATCAACCTAGCCTTGTGGTTCCCTGGCTGAGCAGGTATCTGGTATACATTGGCTGTTTCACCCTGCCCTCTGTCTTTTGTAATGATGTACAGGTTATCATCGTGCCAGAAGAGCCCCTCCGAATCGAAGTTCCGTTCTTTTTTAGAAGGCGGAAATTTTTTCTGGTCCTCATAAGTAAAGTGGATAGCCTCTGTCTGTTGCGGGTTCTCCAGGTTCATCCTGTACACCACTAAATCACGGCGTCTGTTATTATTGTTGCCAGTGTCTGCAATGTATATGTTGCCTGCTTCGTCCTGCGCCAGGTCTTCCCAGTCTACATTCTTTATATCCAGCTTTAGTGTTTCCACCAGCTTACCTTCTTTGTTTAACTTGTAGAGGTATGGCCTGTTACCCGCATCGTTGTGCGTGAGGTAATGGCCTTCCTGAGGTAGTACAGCAACACCAGAGCTTTCTCCAACAGCACCAGGCAGATTAGCCAATTTTTCGAAAGAGGCTGCTGTTGCAGGGGGTGCCTCCGCTGTGGTTGGCGCTTCCAATAATGTGTCGCGCATAAAGAAGAACAGCAGTGCTGCTACAGCTACAAAAACAGCTGCTACTTTTATCATCAGGTTCATTTATTTTGGATTGAAAATATGGTCGTGTAATTCTTATTTAACGGGAAGGCCCTGCCCGACGTTAACAATGAAGGCAAATAAATATTTTGACAGGATGTGTTATGCCACATGGGAGAATTACAAGTGATAAAAAGATGGAGATAAAAAAGATAAAAGAAACCTGCCTTTATGTCGCAGATTTAAAAGAGAGTAAGGCCTTTTACGCAGGCAAATTGGGGATGAAGCAAATTGGGGAGGTGAAGGACCGTCACATTTTCTTTCGGGCCGGATCATCGGTACTTTTATGCTTCATAGCAGATGTGTCTAAACAGGGTGGCAACTTACCTCCGCATTATGGTGCAGGGCAGCTGCATCTTGCTTTTGAAGTAGAGCAGGAGCAGTACGAAGCGTGGAAGGAGAAAGTAAAAAGCGCCGGCATACCAATTGAGCAGGAGTATGACTGGGGCGGGGGCTTCCTGTCGTTCTACTTCCGTGATCCAGACCAGCACCTGCTGGAAGTAGTGATGGAAGGGATGTGGGAGAGAAGTTAATACTGAATAACTGAATTTTGAATGACTGAAACTTTATGTGGTGTACGCCCAGTTTACAGTTCTCAACTTTCCGGTTATTTTGAAAGAAGTCTTTCGTTTACCATTGATAGCGTTTCCGGGTGTACAGTATGTCCGCCATCAAAGGTATACACCTGCGGCGTAATTCCTAGTTGTGCCATCAGTTGTCCCTTCTGTTCCAGTTTATCGGGAGTGATAAACTCATCCTGCGTACCGTAGACAACGGCCACTGGTAAATCCTGAAAGGCAGCCTTGCCTGCATCAAAATCGATATCCTCCGGAAAGGAAGCAGCCCAAAGTACAAGCCGGTGCACAGGCACCTGCCCGGTAGCCAACCAACGGCAAACGGTAGCACCCCCTTGGGAAAAGCCTAATACTGTAACCTGTACGTCCTGCGGCAACTGCCGCAGCTGTTCTTTAAGCAGTAAATTCAGGTAAGCTGCCTGGTCCTCAATCTCTGAAAGCCTATCTTCCTTTGTCATCCAGGTAGCGCCTACACGCCCCGAGAAGCCATCCAGGTAAAAACGCGACAGCGCCTCAGGTGCCACCACAAGGGTTTTGCCATCATCCAGGCCGCTGAAGTGGCGCAGAAAAAAAAGGCCTAACTGCCCGTATCCATGGCACACAATCCAAAGGTCTTTGATAGCATCGGAAGGGGTACCCAAGGTATAATAACGGGCAGTGCGCGGGACAATAAGTTGGTGTTCAGTCAATATTTTGCGTGTATCTAAACAGTTGATCGTGATAGCAGTACCTCTCTACCTCTCTACCTCTCTACCTCTCTACCTCTCTACCTCTCTACCTCTCTACCTCTCTACCTCTCTACCTCTCTATGAACTTGCAACAATAAATTGGACAAAGGATTAAGCTGCTAAATGTTTAACATTTCTTCCATTTGTTTGGGTGTACGGTATCCCAGACTTGAATGGAGTCTTTCTCTGTTGTAGAAGATCTCGATGT
>NZ_QRGR01000025.1 GCF_003367245.1 Pontibacter diazotrophicus
ACTGGTTATGATAACCGAAGTCTTCTCGCTCGCTTTCTTTCTAAGAAATTTATATGCTACCCAGATCAAGATGAGTGGAATTCCGACAAAGATAAAAGTCACGATAAGGATAGCTACTAAGTAAAATAAATCCATTCAGTTTGTTCTTCTACATTACACCCAACGTACTTGTGTAGCAGAGGTGAAGCGTTAGCAAGCCTTACTGCTACACTCTGTTAGGCTGTTGCTATTCTTTATTTTCAGAAAGACTGTTTAGTAGCTCAGCTAAAAGATAGTTTTCTAAAAGCACCAACTCAAGGCTTAATACTGATAAGGGTCTTTCTGACAATCTTCTGTGGTCAAAATAGGCTGTCTCACCTGTAAACTTATTCTGAACTATCCATTCAGTCCTTTGTAACAGGCTTTTATCAGAGGAACTTGCATGTTCTTTAGCTTTGTTGAGCAAATCTCTTAGCTTATCCTTTACATGTAACTCATTGTAAATGTCTATTCCTTTCTCACCACCCATCGTTGGATTCATTAAGGTACCGTTTTCAGCAATCCCACCTGTTTGTTCCATATACTTCATGGCTAACGTGTCTATAACCATCGCTATTTCCAATACATCTTGGTGGAGTTCAGGATTAGGACTTTGGGGAATCTTTTCTTCTATTAAAGGGTAGTAGTCAAACCTATTTGAAAAGTTCATACCCACAGCATGCTCTGACAAATCTTTTAGTTCTTTTTCCCCTAAAGATGATTTGCTTTCAGTACATCCTGATGCAAATAAGGAGAAGCCTAAAACAGGGATAATAAAGGTATTTAAAGGGGAATGCTTTAGCATTTTTATTAATGTTTTAGATTTAGCCTAACTATCGGCTAGCAGGAGTACGACTCCTGCTAGCTGCACTATGTATGGAAGTCATCTGGTCCACTCTTGAAGCAGTATTGGTTGTTTTAGCGGCTGTTTCACAGGCTTTCGTCATTATATCTTCCTTCTTCAATATAAGAAACTTTTTGAAGATACCCGCTTCCTACACCCTGTTTTAAGCATGGGTGGCCCAAAAATTCAACAAGGGGAGGCGGAGCCCGCGGCTAAGTGCTCCCTGTGCACCTGAATTCCAACCTTTTGTCTTCCTTCCAGGAGAAAAACCGGCTGGAAAAGGCGCCTATAGGAATGAAAGCACAGCAAATCAATACAATTCCTGCAGCGGGGTGCTAGCCGTATATATCCGGATAATACGCTTATATCCGGATAGGTACGGCTACAGCCACGAAAAGACCTCTTCCCGGAAGCTCCAGGCAGAGGGGGCATGAGCAGATGTGTCTTCCAGAGGGCCGACAGTCAGCATGTTCGTGCAATCGCTACTATAGCATCAGTCCATAGCTCATCAAGCGGGCTCACGATTTTGTCTAACATGTGTCAAGTAATATGGGTAAAATCTCCGTGGTCCTGCTGGAGCGGTGCCCCGGCAGTGTCTGAATGTAGCGCAGGTCTTTCCCTGATAGGGGTATGAGGAGTAAAAGGCAGTAACGGCACAACCTGCTTTCCTTCCCCTTTTGTAACAACTTCTCCTGATTCAAAATCAGTTAAAGCCTTAACGGAGGAGAGGCAAAGTCAGGACCTTACTTTGGAGAGCATTGCCGAGGGGAAGAGATGGCAAGCTTGAAGAAGAAAACAAAGTAAACACGTGTTATTCTGTTTACTAAACTTACTTTGTTTATCTAATAATTTGGGTGTGGCGCCTGCTTTGCGCGGGCGGGAAAGCCACTGTTCCGGCAGCTGACGAATGGAGTGCTGGCCGGGGAGGGCTTTATACTTTATGCTCTAGCACTATCAGTCTTTACGCAACTTCTGCCTCAACAGCTCATTCTTCTCTCGCTCGCTATCCAGCAGACGCTCATACAGTTTCTTGTTCTCCTCCAAGGCTTCCATCAGCTTATCCAGGGGATTAAAATTACAGGTATTGTGTGCACCGATAGGGCCCTGGTTAATGCTGTTGTCGCTGAAATTGTTAAAGTAATTAAACACAGCCTCATCGCTGAAGTTCTTTATAGCTTCTGTTGTTACGCCTAGTATCTTAGCGACTTTAGCCAATATGTCCTCTTCCACAGTTTCGCTTGTCTCTATTCTGGAGACAGTCTGCTGGCTCACGCCCAGCTCCTGGGCAAGTGTTTCCTGCTTAATGCCGCGCAGCTCTCTGATGCGGCTGATCTTCCTGCCGATGTGCGAAGGTTTCGTTGTGGTTTCCATTAAACCAAATATAGTGTTTTTAGATGAGTAAGAAAAACGTGCGGGTGAGTAAAGTACACGGGTTATGGGTTCGGTACGCATGAACAAAGTATTAATTTAGAGAATTAACAGATTCCATACCTATGGAAAGCGTGAAAACCAACTCGGGTAACGGGATAAACCACCTCACGGCAGAAGAGCAAAAAGAGCCGGTAACGGTAATGGGGAGCTGTTTGGCTGGCTCATTGCACTATCTGCGGCTCTACCTACGGCGTTACCTGAGGCGGCCACAAGCGAAGTAGGCTGACATCAGATGCGGCAGCCGCTGGGCGCAGTGGTGTTGCAAAGGCGGTTGGAGAAGCTGATTGGGAAACAACAGACACAGCACTGCGCAACAAGCAATGCATGATGAACAAGAAATAATCTTTAATTGAAACTGATGCAAGCATCATGGAAAAGGCTGAAATGAACATAGAGAAACTACTAGAGCACCCCTTCATTAACAAGGCGGCGGTTGCCGCAGCACTATTCCCAAACCAGAAGTACCCCAAACAGACGCTCAACAACAAGCTCAACGAGGTGATCGCCGGAACTGGCAAGCAGCGGATGACCGAACAGGACAAAACGAGAGTGCGTGCCTTGATTAAGAGGTTTATAGAGGAGATACGGTAAAGGAGCTCCTCCTGGCTGTGCGCGGCTGCACCCTTCGGTAAAGAACACAAAAGCCAACTTCCCTGCCACAGGCTATATGAGTACACTACTTTCGCCGTAGGCAGTGCAGCTGCCCACGGCCATAACTGTACATTTATGAGAATAGACATCATCAGAAACGAGCAATTTGTCAGGCGAGGCGAGAAGCTATACCCTGTCCACCTGGATAACGAGGAGCTTTTCTCCATCATTGACCAGGTGCTGGAGGAGCTCTTCCTCTACGGGCGCAGCACCGTGCGTGCTTTCGTCAGAAAAGACCGGGGCGCTAAGGGGGTGGACTTCCGTGTACGCGTCACAAGGCTCTGGGAGGGAGAGCCACAACCGGTGCGACAGTACGCCTTCGGCATCAACTCCAACTGGGAGGTGGAGGGTTTTTTCGACCATTGGGCCGATGTGAACGGCAAGCCCGCGGCCGAGGAGATTACTGGCCGGAAGATGCCCGTTCTCGAGCAGATCCTTCGCGAGAGGACCTCCAAGAACCGGCGCCCGGTGCGCAACAGGCTCTTCGACGGCGACGGCTGGACGTGCGTCTACGAGCATAGCAACAATATCCCAGGCTAAGATAAGGCTGCTGACAATCACAAGGAGGTAAACGACCAAAGAGGGAGGGATTTACACAAAGCCAAAGCATTGATCACATATGTGCAAAATTTTTAACATTGGTAGGTAGAAGTATATATTCTACTCAACAGGAAATATTTGCAATATGCAACAACGATAAAAAGCTAGGTGAGGCACCTAAACCGGCCCAGCTACAGCCCACACCTCCACTATTCCCCTCTGATAGAATTGAGAAAGGGGAGCAACCAAAAAAAGTAACCATAAGAAAAGACTAAGCTAGAACAGCTATAGCGAGTTAATTACTTCCGGCACATTGTTCACAGGAGAGTTTACAAGATCCGACACGGCGTAGGCTTTCATCTCATCCGCCTTGAACGGCTTCAAGAGAGACAGCAGTTCCTGCTGCGATTCATGCTCATCGAGCCACAGTTCTTCCGCTTCCGGAGAGAGTATCACTGGCATCCTATCATGGATCGGCTTGACCAGGTCATTGGCCTCAGTCGTGATGATGGCATAGGTGTGCAGGATTTCGCCGGTGCCTTTGTCCAGCCACTCGTCCCACAGCCCAGCAAAGGAGAACATGTCCCCGCTCCTGAGCTGGATGCGGTGGGGCACTTTACCCTGGGCAGTCTTCTGCCACTCAAAGAACCCGTCGGCCGGCACCAGGCATCGCTTTGATTTGAGCAGTGTACGGAAGGAAGGCTTCTCTGCCAGCGTTTCAGACCGTGCGTTGATGGAACGCTTTACTGACTTCACATCCTTTGCCCAGAAGGGCTGCAGGCCCCAGGAAAAGAACTGGAGCTCGCCAGGCTGTTGATTAGTGACTACAGGAAGTGCCTGCGAAGGAGCCGCGTTGTAATGCCCCTCTTTCAGCTGCTTCTCAATCAGCTTTGCTACCCGGGAACTGCCTTTGGCCTTGGGGACGACGGTGTATCTGCCGCACATATATTATCTGTTTTGGTTTTACCGTTTTACGGTGGTGCCTCCAGGATGGTGGCTTTTACTGAGTCGGTCCCGTGTCCACCTGGCTCTCCAGTGCCTGCTGCACCTGCGTTGATAAAGCAGAAAGCAGGTCATAACCGGTAGCCTGCTCGATGGCATCCACTGAGGTGCGGTATGTTCCCCAGTCGGAGCGGACAGTGTTGCTGTTAGGCGTGACAACAGCTGTCACGCGCGTGCCGGTGTTTATCCGCTGCAGGTCCCCCTCCCCTTCCGGCAGCACCACCAGCACTTTCCAGATCCGGTTGGGCACTGTCACGTTCCCGTTGTCGATAGTCCTGGCGCTGCCGTTACTACCGGTACCTCCCTGGCCGTAGCTGCCCATCACCACATACACCTCCATCCCGTCCCGCACCAGGTCCCGCGTGTAGTCCTCCAGGTTTGCCCACGTCTCCTGATTATTCTGCGGCGCCTGCGGAATCATGTTCGTCATCAGGAAAGTGGCGGAGTTGTCTTCTACAGATTTTGTCCGGTCTGCAGAGGGAGTGTTGTGTCCGCGGTCAAAGCCACTGCCCCGGTAGCTGGAGGCAGTGACGCGGTACCATCCCTGAGGCAGCTCCGGATCTGAACGGAAGTCGTCCTGGCGATCGGCCGTTCCCAGCCAGTCCTCGCTCACGTGCCAGCTTACCCAGTTGGATGTACCCCGATCCCGGCTGTAGGAAAGAGCATACTGGGGTTTTGCCATCAGGAAATTGTTATAGTTGCTTTCGTCTGCAGTAGCACCGCTGGGGTTACCCAACAAGCTTTGCTCCTCTTCCAGGGTGAGTGACTGCTGCGGCGCTACCTCCGAATCTTTACAACCCGAGAAAATAAGAATGAGAAGCAGGAGGTATCTGTAGCTGTGTTTTAATAGCATCAGTTATAAGCTTAATCGACAAGTTGGGCAGAGGCATTTTATGGAGACAAAGGTAGCCTGTGTTACCTATCTACGGCGAAGCTTTGGTTAGGGGTTAACATCACAATAGAGTCTGCAGTGGAGAAGAAAAGCAGGCTGATGCTGGTTCGCTCTTGGCTCCTCCCCTACCCTCATTACCGCCCCACGCTATTTAACTTCTCCTCTTTCATGATGATAATAGAAAATAACGAGTTGCGAGTTATTTGTTTCCGACCACAAAGCTGCGCTTTGGGAGCAAGTGGTTTTGAGGGACTCAAAACATATCATGCAGAGGAAATTCCGGCGCGCTGGCAAGAGGTTTTGCGCAGCGCAAAACACATCTTGCAAAGACTTTCCCGGCACCGGGCAGCCTAATTTTGACTTACTCAAAATACATCTTGCAAAGACAATCCCGGCGCGCTGGCAAGAGGTTTTGAGTAAGTCAAAACACATCTTGTAAAGACTTTCCCGGAAGCCAAAGAATATAAACCATTTTGCACGAAAGGGAAAAAATTATCTGAGAGCTGCCTTGCCTCGTGGTAGCCTGAGTTAGAGGCTGTGGGGCGGGGTGGCCGGGGAAAGAGACCGGAAGAAAAAGAAGCATGTTTACTGTAAAACTCCAGCAGGAAGAGGGGCGACTTTTCCTGCACAAGATTAAGAACAGAAAGCCGGAACTTAATTTTTAAACTTTAAAAGTTAAATTCTAAAAATTAAATGTTAAAATTTAAAGTTTAACTTTTAAAAGTTAATTGTTAAAAGTTGCTTAATTGTGTTTACAGAAATTGTAAAATTGTTTTTGCAAAGGTTGTCTTTACAATAATTGCTTTATTGTTTTATCAATAGTTGTAAAACTGTTTTTACAATAATTGGTTTATTGTCTGATGCCAGGCGCTTCAATCCCACCGGAAAGATCGGTGCTCTTTCTGCCAGGGCTTTACTGCTCTGGTTCACCCTCTTTTCCTTTCAATCCTCCAGGCCTCATCCTCTATAAATTATATTTTCAGGCTGCCATACCTGCTACAAATCAGGCACAGGTCATTCCTCGTTTTAAGGTCTAACAACTGGGCCAGGTGAAATATTGAGTATATGGGATGATGTGCAACATGTAGGGTGCCCTTAGCTCCTGACTTTGAGAATATCCTCTAGTCGTGTAGTATAGCAGGGCGAAACATTCTCCTGCTTCAGGGCCCATTCCTCCTTCACACCCTGCACCCCATAGCGCACGCTCTTATGGCCGAACCTGTCTCTGAGCTTATCCAGTGTTTGCATCAGCTTCATGTCACGGTCAATGTTAGGGCTGCTGAGCAGATTCAGCTGCACCTGGTTGTCCGGCACAATGTCCTGCAGGATGATGCCGGTCTTCTTGTAGCGGTATCCTTCCCGGTAGATGTTCCGCAATGCGTCCATGGCACAGTGCAGCAGTTCCACCTCACTGGAGGTAGGGCAGTCGAGTTTAACGGTGCGGCTGTTGAAGTAGGTTTGAGAAGGATCGTTGAAGCGGCTCGTTTCCAGGAAGACAGTCAGCACGCCGGCGCAACTATTCTGAGCGCGGAGCTTGGTGGCGCAGCGTACGGTGTGCGTGGCCAGCGCTCCTTTGATATCACCAAGGTCGGTGAGTGTGGACCCGAAGCTTCTGGAGGTGCAAATGTTCTGCTTGGAGGCCGGTATCATCTCCAAATCAATGCACGCCATACCGCGCAGCTCCCTGACGGTACGCAGGCCCACTACCGTCAAATGCTTTTTAGCGAAGGCATCCGTCACGTTGCGCAGCTGCCAAGCGGTGGTGATGCCGAAGGTGGCCAGCTTCCGGGCATACCGCGAGCCGATGCCCCACACATCCCCTACTTCCGTGCGCTTCAGTGCCTCCTCTATATGCCTTTCATCCGTGAGCACCAGCACGCCGTTGGCTTTCGCGGATTTCTTGGATATCCGGTTCGCCACCTTGGCCAGTGTCTTGGTGGGAGCCACGCCAACGGCCACAGGGATGCCCGTCCACAGCCTGACCGTGTCCTTCATGGTGCGGGCATAGTCCTGGAGGTTTACGTTGTAGAAGTTGCCCAGGTCCAGGAACGATTCGTCTATGGAGTATACCTCCAGGTGCGGCGTGAAGTGCAGCAGCGTATCGACCACTCTCCGGGACATATCCCCATACAGCTCATAGTTACTGCTGAGCACCTGAATGTCGTGCTTCCTGACGAGGTCTTTTATCTCAAAAGCGGGAACGCCCATCCTGATGCCCAGCGCCTTTGCCTCATTGCTGCGGGCAATGACAGCACCGTCATTGTTGCTGAGCACCACCACTGGCTTCCCCTCCAGCTCTGGGTTGAAAACACGCTCACAGGAAGCATAGAAGTTGTTTCCGTCTACTATCGCGAAGAGTGAGGTCATATTATCCGTTTATGACGCATATGTACGAATAATATTAGCAAAAGCTATATAAAAAACTAAATTTATTAGCAAAGTAGCAGCTATTTTGGAGTCCCATTAGATGCATTAGGTTAATTAACCTCATTGATAAATGAGTGATACAGCGCACCATCTGATGCAATTTCATGAGCCGGGCCTATAAAATAAGTGCTTATCCCTTTTATCTAGGTTGCCGTACCGCTTTTGGGTACTTCCAAAGAATCCAAGGCAGATTGAAAGGTTCCTGTGGCCATAGGAACACACCTTCTCGCTCGAAGAGTGAAACTACCCCTCAACTGCTCCCAAATTTTAGCCGCTAACGGGGCAGCCGTAGCCGCTGTGAGAGTTTTTAAATCTTGACATAGCTTTAGCCGAGTTTCCAGGTGGTGCGCTTAGAGAGGCTGAAAATGCGTCGCCTGAATTCGACAGGCTTTGAAGGCAGAGCCCACTGATGGACTTAGCTGCAGCTGACTTTTCTTCCCGATGTAGCTTTCCCATTTAGCGAGGCCCCCGTATATAACCAGACTGATAACCACAGGGTGCTGCCTATGAAAACCAAGCTCTTTTTATCCTGCCTTATGATGATAGTTGCCTTCACTGAAGGGAACTCCCAAACACTAAACGGAAGGCTTTTAGAAGTACCTACTTTAGACAGTAAAGGGCTGACCGGGGATGTGCTGAAGGTTGACATGTATGACAAAGACTGCATTCATGTGGTCGACGGCATGATAGCCTCTTACAATGACGTAGTTTCCAACCAGCAGCTGGCGCATTTTGAGCGGGCAGCGAGCAGGGAGAAACTGGCGGAGCTGGGGTTCAGCGATGGCCAGTGCGTCATAGTCAAGTCTACCGCTGACCTTGACATTGAGAATTATGTCTACAGGCAGGTGCATGAGCACGTACGGCAAATTGGCATCCAGTATAAACTGCCCATTGCAGTAAATGGAAAGCTCATCCTCTCCTACTCAGCCAGACAGCGTCAGCTAAGCCACATCAAGGCGGAGCAAGTAAAAAGTGTTAAGTTTTTAAGCAAGGCCGAGGCACGAGCCAAATACGGTGATAAGGTAATCTTCGGGCTGATAGAAATTACTGTTTAAACGTCACTTCCTGAGGCTCTCCAACTGCGGCCTTATACACGATTTGTTCCTTTACCCCCTGCCCATGGATTCTTATGGAGCCTAGCTTATTGACCAAGCCACCTACCACAGTGCGTAAGCGGTGCTGCAAAATCGCAATCAGCAACACTTCTGTTTCTTTTTTTGTTGTTTAGGGAATCGGTTGAGCCTGACGACACATATTCGGGTAAAACCGCACCTTAAACAACAACCTGCATTACACAATGCACTTCCCGTAATGCGGATTACTTATAGAAAGTCGTTTTTAGGTCTGCATGTTTCCCAGCCTGGTACTGACACGGCACCTTCCTGTTCTATTTTGTCGCTTAGGGAAAAATCGATTTTCAGCCCCTCTGAGCGCGCAAACTCCTTGGCAAGGTGAACACCCGTTTTTTTCCTGAGCGCTCAATAGCGTTAAACTATGGCTGTCTTATGGCCAAAATCCGCTAAAGGTTCAGGTGCTGCCCTGCGGCTTCTAAACTTTGACATCTCTAATCAGCTAAATGTTTAGGTGCAGTGCCCCGATACACTTTTTTCCCTTTTGTTGTTTTTGCTCTTTCAATGTCCGGGATTTTGTTCGATCTACCGTCTTATTGAGATACCTAAACACCTTTAAGCGCTTGCTAGAAACACAATTTTGTGTATATGTAACTATTTGTTCTATTCTTGTTCCTGGAGAAATAAGAAAGGAGCGAAAAGAGCTTCTAGACGGTTCGTGCTGCAAGGGCTCAGGGGAACAGGATGAGCTGGGCAGGCGGGGCCTGTGGGGAGCGGGCTGTGTGGCAGGAACGGACGGTGAGCACGAGCTTGACCACCACACGCTTGTGCCGGTATTCCCGGTAGCGGATGTCCAGCAGCCCCCTGTCGCGGATGGTCTTGATGGCCTGGTCCACTACCCTTGTTTTAAAGTCATAGTAGCGCTCATACTCGGCGTCCCGCTGGCGGTACTTGCGCACGCCGAGCACGACCTCCTTGAGCTCCTCCACTGACAGCTCCACCTTGCGCGCGTCCACATAGGCGCGCAGGTACCAGAACAGGCGCTGGGTGTGGCTGTGGCGGAGCGTCACCAGGCTGGCAATCTCCTCCAGAGAGAACGTGGTGGTGAGCTCCTGCAGCTCCTGGCGGGCGTGGCGGGAGAAAAGCGCCTCCAGGTAACCTCCCTGCTCATGGTGGAAGGTCATGTACTCAAAGAGCGGGTAAAATCCCATGCTGGCGCGGCCGGGCCCCGGTTTTGTCAGACGCTTTCCGGCCAGATCCTGGAGTGCCTCCTCGAGCAGCGTGTAGTGCTGGGGGTTGGGGTTAGTCCCCAAGATTTCATCCAGGCCGGCCCGGATGGGCAGCAGCTCGTCATAGGAGGAAACCTGCTCCAACAGGTGCGTGAATACCCTGGTCTGGAGGGTATCTAGGCCAAAGTCTGAGTGGGCAAACACGTGATATGGAGGGGATTGTCTGGCGGGGATTGCTTTCATCACTGGGCAGGGGTTAGCTGGCCCTAATATAGCTAAAACCGCTGTAAAACCCTGAAAAGTGAGAAAAAATGAGTGAAACGCGCCGGTAAGAAGCCGGGATTTCTCAAAGCGCAATCTCAGTCAAGCGCGTTCGGCTCAATTTGCGTTTTGAGGTCCAAGCACGCTTACACGAAGGTTAGTCAAGCCCGAATTTCTTTTTGAAGATGCCGTAGGCGTAGGCTGTTTTGTTTTCAATAGGGTGCCCGAGCTTGTTGTAGTTCGTGTTCTCGACTTCATAGCACGCCTTGTGGATGTCGGTCAGGCTCCCGTTCTGGAGTATTTTGCGGATCTGGTGGTCGGTGAACCGGAACTTGGCCATACGGGCGTAGGCCATGGCTTGCCGTTCGGTGAGCTGTTCGGCCTCAGGGGGGACAGCGGGTGTTGTCCGGAGCTTTTTGCCCTTGGTGAGCGTGAATTTGATGGCGGTTACTTTGCGGCCCGTTTTGATGGGCGTAAACTCAAAGGGGATATCGGTTTTGGCTATTTCCTGTTGGGCCGGAATCAGGACCCAGCGGCGGATGTCAGAGTATTTGGGGTAGAGGTGGTATTCAACTTCTTTTCCCTTGCTCAGCTTTTCGGTGTAGTCCAGGCCGAGTTTGAACCTGAACTCAGTAACACTCATAATTCGGTACCCTGCCTTGGGCGAGTCGAACTGCTTGAGGAGCATGTAAATCCTGGAGGTGTAGGTGCTGGAGAAACGGATGCACTGTTTGAGCTGCGCCTGGGTGAATTCCTTCCGCAGCTGTAGCAGGTGCGGTTTCATGTCCGGGTGCGGTGTGATTTTGACGATGCCCTGCTTTTTGTAGTAGGTGGCGTCTGTGACAAGGTGTGCGTAGCGGGTAGTGTTGGGGCCCTCCTCCCACTCCACCACGTGGCTCATGAGGCTCTTGATGTTCTTGCTGACCTCTTCGTAAAGGTGGCTCCCGGATTTGAGATCTGCCAGCTCAATGATGTCCTGTACCCGGATGAAGTAGTCCTTGAACTCGATGTCGGCTTCCTCAATACAGGAAAGCATGGCGAAGAATAGGCGCCATTCAATGTAGTTGAGCCGGAACTGCCCGTTTAGCAGGAAGTTGGAGAGGGCTACCTGGGCATCACCCCGAAGGGAGATGGGGGTGGCGTCTGCGGGCACCATGATTCCTTCGGGACCGAGAGAAAACATCGAGAGTTGATCGTCCATGAAGTCTAAGGTAAGAGGCTGCTACCGCATTCGCAAGGCCTACTCAGTATCTCTCATAGTTCGCGCCCGGTGTGCGGAGCCGGTTCTGCGAACCTCGTTTTCCCGTTTTGTTCCGATCCTGCCGACTTATCCACAGACTGCGTGGCTTTCCTAAGCCACATAAAAGATACGTATATTTTAAAGATCTATTTTAAATACATTATATAGAGTGAGTTACCTATGTATGAGAGATACTGAGTGAAAACAGGCCCAAAGGAGAGAACCACTGAGCGGTGAAAGGTGAGAGCCACTGAGTAAAGGTGAGAAATGCTCAGTCATGGCGAAAGGTGAGAGCTGCTGAGTGGGTATAGGTCTTATACTGTCTGCTTTAACTCAGTAGCTCTCATAATTCGTGCTCATTTCCCGTTTGGCTCAGTATCTCTCATAATAACAGGAGGCGTCGGAGATGCCGGGTATCCGCCAGGCCGTGCATTGTCGTTGTGTCTGCTCCTGTGCAGGCGCTCTGGTGCCATCGCGCCTTTAGTGCTCCGGCAGGAAGCGTTGCGGTGCGATTACCTGGAGGAGCTAATTGAGAAAGTATACCCGGCATGTTGGCTAAAGCGCTTCCTCTCCCCTATTCTATTGCCTTTCCCTCGTGCTGTTCTGATTCCTGGACGACAATGGACGATGCTTCTTCAGGGCGCATTGTCATGGTGAGCCGCTGTACAGCGAGCCGCAGAGAACTAACCGGGATATGGCTGGAGAAGATAACCTGAATGCCCGCTCTTTTCAGGCTGGATTTCCTATACCGTCCTACGTCGTAGCCTATAAGGAAACAAAACGGGCGGCTGTTCCTGCTCTGTGAGGCGGTATTGGCATGTTATGGTCATTCTGAATGACAGAATTACGGAATGACCATTGTTCGGCAATTCCGTTTTACTATCTTGCGGTTATAAAACAGGACGGTAAAAACGCATGACAAAAATCATCACCATTGCGCAGAATAAAGGCGGGGTCGGCAAGTCCACCACTGCGGCTAACCTGGGCGCCGGTTTGGCGCGCCAGGGGAAAAAAGTGCTTCTCATTGACATGGATGCCCAGGCAAACCTGAGTGCCTGTTTTTCCTATGATAGCAAGCATCACGTCGGGCAGTTACTGACCGGGGCTGTGAGTGTGGAGGAGGCTACTGTTTCAGTGGGCGAGCGGCTGGACATTATCCCGTCGGTCAAGACGCTGCTGGAGTTTGAGGAGGCCATCGCCGGGAAGCCGCGCCGGGAGGACATCCTCCGCAAGGCGATAAAGAAGCATGTGGAAGGGCGTTACGACTATGTGCTCATTGATACGCCCCCCCACCTGGGCCTGATGACCTATAATGCCCTGTATGCCTCGGATTACTACATCATGCCGATGCAGTCCGAGTTCTTCAGCTATGACGGGATTGACACCCTTATCGGGCACTGTAACAGCATTTCGGAAGACACCGGTCTGGAACTGGGCGGAATCGTGCTGACGCGCTACAATGAGAAGAAAAGGGGAATGGCGCTGCAGGCAATTGCCAGCGCTATCAAAAGTGACCCGGACTATAAAACGTTCAACACCTACATCCGCGAGAATAACAAGCTGTATGAGGCGCAGCTGAAGCGCAAAGACATCTTCTCTTATGATCCGGGGTGCAATGGGGCAGAGGATTATAATAAGCTAACACTAGAATTAATTGAACGCTATGGCTAAGAATGATTTCGCAGAGGACCTGAAGGCTAAGAACAAGCCAAAAACCGTAGAGTACCATTACCGGAAAGTGGGAAAGAAAGGGAGAAAAAGGGACAACGTCACTTATTCCATACTCCCGGTTTTAGCGGATAAAATTGAGCGGTGGGCTTGGCACACCCGCAAAGACAGATCCGAGATAGTGGAAGCCATCCTGCTGGAGGCGCTGAAGGACAAGGACTTTGAGCCTATACCGGAGGATAAGCCCTTGGATTTGTAAGTTTGAGGGTACAACTGTATTACGATAAGGCTGCCCTACAACATGATGGCCGTACCGTATGACGGCGATGTACATCCCCTTTCAGGTAGGTGACCCACCCCGGGAACAAGGAGATGAGGGGGAGAGGGGAATTTCAGGATACCTCCCCTCCTGCCGCCGCTACGTACTTTTAGCCTTATTTCCAGCCAAACAGCCTTACTGCTCTATCATGTTGCGGTAAGGCTGTTTGGCGTTCATGCAGGAAGACGACGATTTCTCCTCTACAGACCGCCTGCCATCTTCAGGTGGCAGGCGGTCTGTAGAGGAGAAACTTACAGTCAAAGGCTTCCCCGCAGAATAGGAATGAGTTCACTGCCAACAACAAAAATGGTAAAAGCCCTGTCGCTTTATTTAAAAGCTGTTATACACAGCACGGGTCTGTTTTTCGGTATTAAAAAATGACCGTCATACAGAATTGCAATCATACAGAATTTCAGTCATTCAGTATTTCAGAAATTCATCAGTCACGAATAATGATAATGCCCTCTTGAGCCTGCAGCCCTCCCTCCCGGGAAAGGCAAGGACGTAAGAAAAAGGACGTCATCTTCCTATCCCAGCAGACACATCTTATACTGTCCGTCCCCGGTTAGTGAGGGCTGAGAACAGACCGTTCTCCTTTTCAGATGACAAGCCTTAGATCGTTCACCCGCCCGGGAAGAACGTCTGCGCCAGAGAATGTTGCGGAAACCCCCTCCCCTACTCCCTGCTACCGGCATGCGCAGATAAAATGCGCTTGGCATTCCCGCGAATAGAACCCCGGTGCCTCAGCACCATCCTGCAGCAGGCGCTAAAAAAAGAAGCCTGCACCCACAGCAGCAGAAAATCTGAATACCACCTAAGCTTTGTCATTCGATAATATGGAACTGCTGTCATTCAGAAAGACTGCATGACAGTAGTTCGGTGTAGCCATCGTTGCTATCTCCTGCTGATAAGGCCTTCGCGCTACAGCCATAAATAAGGGCTACAGGGAGGTGAAGGAAGCAAAACCTGTAGGTGCCCTGACCAAAGCCTGAACATTACAGGGGGGCTGTTCCTGAAAATTACCTTACCGTCTTCCTGTTTGTTGCTATGATGGTTATACTGCCATACAATCTTATGGCATGACAAACAAAGGCGGCTTCTCTTGTTCTTATACCTAGTTATACTTCTAAATGGATTCACGGGACAGGCCGGCTGCTATCGAACACTACTGCCGCGAGGCTAAAGGCAGGAATATCTATACCGGTAATGGAGCAGCAAGGTAGATGGGGAAAGGTATTGCGCTTGAAAGGGCTACACGACACCAGGACCAACCCAAAATTGCTTTTCATTCTTTCTGACTGACTGTCATTCAGTATGGCCGCCTTTCAGTCTTTCAGTCTTTCAATCATGTGACAGGAAAGTCATTCAGTCATTCTACCTTTCAGTCTTACCGACGTGCATCAGGACTGAAAGACCGTCATACCGGGTTTTGGTCAGATTATCTGCAGAACTCTTTTCTCCGAGCTCTTTTAACCAAAATCGATACCTGCCCTAACCACGGAACAAGAGTGCCAGGAAGGAGGAAGCCGACAGTGCAGCATCTATCAGTCTCTAGAAGATGCTATGTCAAGGGTGTGCAGCAGGAAGGAAAGGCACACTACCTGCTGCCAGCGCTTCAAGGGCTTTGCATACCAAGCTTAGAGAAAAACCTGTTAGAGCAGCCTAAAGCACTGTCATACCAAATTGTAGCATGGTCGCAATACGGCATGGCTGAATGACCGAATGGTAAAACTTCCTACTTATTAAATGATTGTAAGACTGAATGACGGAATTACGGTATGATAGTATAACAACAGAAGTGCATATCAAAAAAGCTACTTCAGCCGGGGAGGGGAATGAATAGGAAAGCATCCTCTTTTACAAAAGGGGAAAAGAGCAAACTGCCCTGATAGAAAAAAGGCAATTGCTGTACTGATAGTGCAAGGGGGCACGCCAGCGGAGTCACCTGATAGGCTGTCTCTATTGTTCATAATAGCAACAACCATTGGGTGGCACAGGCCCGGTTTTCATTTGGAGGCGCTCAGTTTCCCTGATAGCAGTGGTAGCGCCTGTGCTCCGTTTCATGCAGCGCGATATCTTTTCGTGCCCTATACCCGGTGAACTCCTCCTCTTCTCAGATGTCGCCACAGCCACTAGGTAGGCACACCCAGACTAGTTACCGTCACGCTGTAGGGAACTAAAATCAGTCTAGGGGCAGGTGGAGTGTGGCACATTGTGAGAAGGCGCAGTCAAATACCATTTGCCTGCGCCTCGAGAGCACCTGATGGGGCAATATAGTTTCCGTGTGATTATTCTTTTGTGGAATACCTAACAGGTTGTTTGTGGAAGCACAGGGTACGGTTGCAGGAAAGCTTGCGCGGCTAAACGGTTGAGCTACTAAACTACTGAACTACTGAATGGCTAAATTACTGTAAGTAAGTAATTCTGTCATTCAGCCTTTCAGCCATGCAATTATGGTTTAATACGATGCTCTGAGCCAAACGCATAGCATTCTGATGAAATAGGAAGGAGCGTATAGGAGGGGAAGTGCGTGTCATTTCATGAAACCAATATTCTCACTGGTGGGAACAGGAAGCTGCCGACGGAAACAGGAAATAGTGTTCTGGAAGGTGAAGGATTCGTACGCTGCGGGTGTAGTGATGAAGACATCAACACTGTAACAGCAACTAGTGTAGAGACTCGGAAGGCAGGAGCGTAAACCCAGGTTATTCCACCTGCAAAACGGAGGTGAGAAGCCTAGCCGGAAGAATAAGCTGCCTGGACTTAGCCGGATAACTTCTGCTTCCCGGGCAGAAGGATGTAGTAGAAAATTACCCGGTCGCGGCGTGCGGGACCCAGAAGCGGACGACCCAATAGGTGCTGTTCGCCAAAAAAGCTTCTGTCACTGGTCTGCCTGAAGCGGACGAGGGGCTATAAAAGAACCTCGCCGGCCAGCGAGTAGTAACTCTCGCTGGTGATGATGATGTGGTACAGCACCGCGATGTCGAGCAGTTCCCCACCCTGTTTTATCTTCTTTGTCAGTTGCAGGTCAGCCGCGCTTGGCGTGAGGTGCCGGAGGAGTGGGTGTGGCAGAGGACGATGGAGGAGGCGCAGGCTTTCAGGGCCACCACGAAGATGAGCTTCGGGTCCGCCACAACCACTCCTCCTGTGGAGGCCTCGTAGATGCCCAGCACCTTGTTGACCCTGTTGAGGAGCATGACCTTGAACTGCTCTACGAACCCTATCTTGCCGGTGTACCAGCTTGCCTTTAGCACATTGTAGCAGTCGGTGGAGCTGGTGACCTGCGGCCTTTGGGAAGGTTTTACCTTGGCGCGGTAAGTGAGCTCGATTTCTGCCACTTTGGAGAAGGAGGAGTTTTGGATGAGCCTTTCCATAATATTTGTCTTTTGAGTGTGAGGAATTGATTATGGTGCCCCACCTGTCTTCGGGACGGAGAAATGGCAAGGTGAAGACGGCAAAAATGCGGAGGCTCCCCGGAAGGGGATACCCGATTTTGTCGTACTACCTTGTCCCCGTGTCCGGACAGTGAGGCTACCTTTGCCCCCGGACTTTTGCATGGGAGTGGCTGTAGGGGGGATAATAGGTGAGGGGCTTCTGCAGTGAAAAGCCTGACAGTGAGCAAGTGAACCCCCATTTCCTGAGCCAGCTCCTTTGTCTTTTAGTGCATGACACTCATACTGAACTACGGTCATTATGCATGTTTGTAGTTCAGTCATTCAATAATTCAATAGTTTAGTAGTTCAGTAATTTAGTATGATATCACTGCAGGACAAATGAAGTGGCTGTGGGATAAAGGCAGAAGCGTAAGGTGGGTAGGAGAGGAGCTGCTTAAGGGTGTTATTGACAAAAGGGGAAGAGAAGGAGGGACACGCTTGTGAAAATATATCACATTATAATTGCCCGAAGTGCCGTCAACACGGAACTGATAAATTTGTAATGGCAGGTGGGGGAGTATATCAGCTGGGGCGAGAAAACAGTAGATGAACTTGCTACCTCTTTAAAGAGAAACCACCCGGCTCTGAAAGGCTTCAATCAGAGGGTGCACCCCCAAAAGACCTAATAGCCCAAATAAGGAGCTTCATTCTGGAGCTGGCAGGAATTTCCTTTATGTGGGAGAAGAATATAGATGCAGATTGGCAACAGTGATTTTTATAATGATTTGCTATTTTACCATAAGGCTTCCCTTTCTGGATTGTTAACAGCAACAAATACCTTTTCTCTGCCCTATTTAATCTTGGCAGCTGCCTCTAAAACATTCATAAGTGCTTCTTGGGCAAACATACACTTCCTGCTGTACACGTTAGAAATTCCAGTTTTTGTATAGCCTGTAATTTTTGGAAGTTGACAATTTGTCAACTTATGTATATCTTTGTCGTATATTTACATAAACACACCGCAAGATGAATGTAATGAGCCTGAAAAAGCTTCGGGAGTTCTATGAAGGACACGCAGACTCGGAAGCAGCGCTTACTACCTGGTATAAAGTAGCCGTAAAGGCAGAGTGGAAAGACCTGAACGCCCTGAAAATGGATTTCCCGAGTGCTGATCTTGTGGGTGATAGCAGGGTAGTGTTCAACATCAAAGGCAATCATTACAGAATAGTGGCGCGGGTGTCTTTCCAGTACAAAAGTATGATGATCAAGTTTGTTGGCACGCATGCTGAGTATGATAAGATAGACGCAGCGACTGTTTGAATTTAATCTAAGACTAAGACCATGCAGATAAGAATCATAGAGAACGAAGATCAGTACGAAGCGTACCTGGCTCGCGTCGAGGAATTGTTTGATGCACCAGAGGGCAGCGCCGAGGCAGAGGAACTCAAGCTGCTGACCCTGCTAATTAACAAGTATGAGCAGGATAATTACCCTATCAGCTCGCCTGACCCAATAGAGTTCATAAAGATTAGGATGGAGGACCTGGGGCTGATGGATAAGGACCTTGTGCCCTACATTGGCGATAAAGCGATTGTCTCGAAGGTATTGAACCGCAAGCGCAAACTCTCAATAGACATGATCCGGGGCCTTCACAAGGGCTTAAGCTTCCCTTTGGAAGTGTTGGTGCAGGACTATGAGGTAACAGGCGAAGGGAGCGTGTATGGCCACCGTAGCCGCTCGCATGTAAGAAGCAGCAAGAGCGTTAGAGGAGGCAAGCCACACCGCGGGGCTCAGCGGGTTTCTAATGTTACTAAGTAACTACGATAATTATAGTAAACATAATAATACCATTATATTAGAACCACTCCTGCCGAGTGGTTCTTCTTTTTGCTATACTTGCAGGTGTCATCCTACAACCAGACTTATGGCGCTAAGCGATTTTTTCAGAATTAACATGCCCTATGGCTTAAAGAGAAACTCTTCTGACGAATGGTTTACCTTTAACAGGGAATACATGCCTTTAGGCTGGAATACAACAAAAGACTCCCAGAGCATATTGAAAGATGATGCCTATGCTGAAATGCCGGTGTACACGAAATACATGGGATTAACCGAGGCAATGCTATCAAAGCTTGCCCACAGCCCTGATGGAATAGTGCGTGATGGGGGAGGGCAGATAAATACTATCTTCTTGTATAACGATGCTACAAACCCTCAATCCTACCCCCAACACTGGGACAGGTACTTTGAGAAGGTAAAGCTTTTGGCTAAGCTTGGGGCAAAATATTAATTCCAGTCCTGCATGAAGCCATTCAGTGAACTCACACCCCGGCAGAAGTTCTACAGAAAGAACATACCCAGGTTAATCATCTATGGAAGCTTTGCACTTGTCCTGGCGTGGAGCATGTATCAGATGGTAAAGAAGCAGGAGCAGGCGAACGCTTCACTGAAAAATGTTGAAGATACAATGATGAACTTCTACCTGGAGACGAGGGAGCAGACAGACACTGTAGGCATGGCCGCTTATATGGAACAACATCTTTCCCCGGCTGAGTACCAGCTATGGCTGCAAATGGGTGAATAAACCCATAGGGCAGGAGGAGTACCAGGCATCTGCCTTCTTTCCCCTTCTGTCATAATATTAGCTTACTCAGAAACTTAGTATTATTGTGTTTACTATGTATCTGTAGTAGTATCATGTTTATGTTTGCTTTTTATTAAGCTGTAGTTCATGCTTGCTTTGACGTGGAGAAGAAACAGTAAGTTTAAAGAAGAAAACAAAGTACGCCCGTATTACTGTGTTTACTGTACTTACCATGATTATTCAATAATATGCGGGTGGCGCTTGCTTTGCGCGGGGAGGAAAGCCACTTTTCCGCCAGCTGAAGAATGGAGGGTACCGCAATGAGGAGGCTGGCGGAAGGGTGGCCAGCAACGGGAAGCCCTCTGACAGATTAGCATAATCTGGCGGAGTGCTGAACGGTGGGGGCAAAGCTTGCCGGGGAGGCGTTCCTTAGCGGGTGGGGATTGACCAGCAGCTGCAACTGGCCCGCTCCATCGCTATGCTTGCTATTCAAAACAGCCCTTGGCTTCTCATCAGAAAGTGACTCTTAAATCACCTGCCTTCCATTTCTGAAGACTGCTTGCTGGTTACAGAAGGGAAGAAAGAAGGGCAGGAGTAGCAGAGGTGTCGGACCTGGTGATGAAAGATGAATGCTATAGAAGATCAACCTGCCACCTTGTAGTGTGAAGCCAATCCCGAAGCTTCCCCGTACTTCATTAGCACAGATGCAACTCTAAGAATATTTAACCCTTTAACTTGCAGCTCCCGCAGCAAATGCCACGACAAATGGAAACGGCAGGGGAAACATGTTTAACTTTGAACTATGCTGAAACACACCTACAGATATTTCCTGCTTATTTTTCTCTTCCTCTCGGGCTGCCAGGATTCGGAGGTAGCACCGCAGCAGGCGCTCACCCTGGAAGAGGAGCAAAGCTTGCTGGGCAACCCCAGCGGAGCCACCGCAGATGAAAGCAACTACAACAACTACCTGATGACAAAGCCCCAGTTCGCGCTCTCCTACAGCCGGGACCGGGGCACCCCCAACTGGGTCAGCTGGCATGTGAGCCGGGACTGGCTCGGCAGCGCGCCGCGGCAGAACAACTTCAGGGCAGACCCAGAGCTACCCCAGGGGTGGTACCGCGTCACCACTTCCAGTTACACTGGCAGTGGCTTTGACAGGGGGCACAGCACCCCCTCGGCAGACAGAACGAAATCCGAGGAAGATAATTCAGCCACCTTCCTGATGACAAACATCATCCCGCAGGCTCCTAATAACAATCAGGAGACGTGGGCGAACCTGGAGGACTACACCCGGGACCTGGTGCAGGACGGGATGGAGGTGTATGTGGTCATGGGCAGCTACGGCGTGGGAGGGACCGGCGACAACGGCACTGCCAGGACCATCGACAATGGGAAGGTGACAGTGCCTAACCGGATATGGAAGGTGCTGGTGGTCCTGGAAGAAGGGGAAAACGACCTGCAGCGGATAAACACCGGCACGCGCGTGATAGCCGTGGACACGCCCAACAGCAACACCGTCCGCCCGGACTGGGGCACCTACCGCACCACAGTGGATGCCATCGAGCAGGCCACAGGGTATGACCTGCTTTCCGCCCTGCCGGTGCAGGTGCAGCAGGCGCTGGAGAGCCAGATGGACACAGGGCCGACACGGTAGAGGTAAAGCGATAATCGGCAAAAGGAACAAGCAAATGAGGAAAAGAAACAAAGAAACCAGCAGGAAGATGGCTGGCAGCCTGGGATTGGGAAATGAGGAGCAGTTCTCTTTTATTGCAGGCTATACCTCCGGTGGAGCTGCATACGGCATAACACATGAAGAAATGGATACATTAAACAAGCATCATCACGACCTTTTGTTTTCTTCTGTTGACAGGCAGATGAAGAAATTTCTTGAAAAAAGAAGACCTGTGGAGGAGATTAGAAGCCAGCTTGACATAGGGTACACCTTCCAGGATAACACCGTAGAGATTTTTGAAATAAGGCCTCAATGGGATGACAAGAAGGTCATCCGGCATCACCCGATAGCGAAAGCCAGGTACATCATGTCTAAAGGCATCTGGAAGGTTTACTGGATGCGCGCCAGTCTAAAATGGGCATCCTACGAGCCTCATCCGGAGGTAAAGGAAATAGAGCAGTTCATCAAGTTAGTAGACGAGGATGCTTTCGGGTGCTTCTTTGGGTAAGCTCTGATAAGCTGCTGCCTCTGCTCTGATGATGCGCATTTCTGCTGTCAGGGTACGTTGCCTTTTACCAATCCTGCGTTTGTGAATGTATCTTTGCCTTTCCCTATCCTTGTACATGCAGGCACTAGACAGACAAACTCCGGCTGAGCCGGAAAAGCTATCGGGCATCGTCAAACGCGTCACCTTCCATAGCGCGGAGACCGGCTATACCGTGCTGAAGGTAAACAGCTTCCAAAGGCCCCACGAGGACCTCACTGTCATCGTCCACCAATCCAAGGTGTTTGCCGGGGCCACCGTTGACTTTTACGGCGAGTGGACCACGCACCCCAGCTATGGCATGCAGTTCAAAGCCACAAAGGTCATAGAGCGTAAGCCTGCCACTGCCAACGCGCTGGAAAAGTACCTGGGCTCAGGCCTTATTAAAGGCGTGGGCCCGGTGACAGCCAAAAGAATCGTCAGGCATTTCGGGGACAAAACGCTGGATGTCTTTGAGAGCAGCATCGAAAGGCTCACCGAGGTGGAGGGCATTGCCAAGCTCAAGCTGGAGATGATCAGCAAAGCCTGGGCAGAGCATCAGGAGATACGGAACGTGATGCTGTTTCTGCAGTCCCACGGAATATCCACCCTGTTTGCCGTCAAGATCTACAAGACTTATGGCAATGAGGCCATTGAGATAGTCAAGATGAACCCTTACCGCCTGGCCGCCGACATCTACGGCATCGGCTTCTTCTCTGCCGACAAAGTGGCCCTGAGCCTGGGACTGGCGCAGGACTCCACGCAACGCCTGCAGGCAGCCATTGCGCACGTGCTGCAGAACGCAAGAGAGGAGGGACATTGCTACCTGACCCAGGAACAGATAGTCCAGGCGGTGGCGGGGCTGCTGTCGCTTGCGGATGCCGCTGCTATCGAAGCAAACCTCCTTGAGATGGAGCGAAAGGGAGAGCTAAAGGTCAGGCTGCTGCCCGATGAGGAGGGAGCGGCGCAGAAGTGCTTCTACGCCCACTCCCTCTACTATGACGAGCAGTACATCGCCACCAAGGTCAAGCAACTGGCCAGCCGCCAAATCAGGCTCAACAATGAGCATCTGCAGCAAGACCTGGAGGTGTTCTGTCAGCTGCACCAGATTACCCTCAGCGAGGAGCAGCGCCAGAGCGTGCTGGAAATAGCCACCAGGCGCCTCTCCATCCTTACAGGGGGGCCGGGTTGCGGGAAAACCACCACCACCCGCGCCCTTGTGGGCGTGCTGCAGTTCATGGCCAGGAAAGTCATGCTGGCCGCCCCTACCGGCAGGGCTGCCCAGCGCATGAGCGAGGTTATCGGCGTGGAGGCCAAAACCATTCACCGGCTGCTGGAGTGGGACCCTTCCAAAGGGGGCTTCAAGCGCAATGAGGAGGAGCCGCTGCAGACGGATGTGCTCATTGTGGACGAGTGCTCGATGCTCGACGTGCACCTGGCTGCCTCCCTGCTCCGGGCAGTTCCTGCTGACGGCCAGCTGGTGCTGATAGGGGACGCTGACCAGCTTCCTGCCGTGGGGGCGGGCAATGTGCTCAAGGACATGATCGCCTCGGGAGTGGTCCCTTCCCTGAAGCTGACCAAGGTGTTCCGGCAGGCGCAGGAGTCACTCATCATCTCCTACGCCCACCAGATCAACAGCGGGGAAGTACCTCGGATAGAGTCTCCCTTTCACAAGCCTGAAGTCTGGCAGGAGAAAAGAGACTGCCTCTTTATTGATTCAGAGGAGGCCACCAGCGAGCAGCTCAGGTTCATCTCCAAAGTCAAGAGAATGACGTGGGAGCAGGCCACAAACGCAGCGGATGAAACGGAAGGCGCTGCGGCGGATCCCTACCAACAGGGCAACAGCTTGTCCATCCCCGACAAGTTCAGCCATGTGGACCTGGAGGCCCTGCTCAAGGCCCGCAGGCACAGTGAGGAGCTGAAGGAAGTCCTGCATCGGGTCCATCCCTGGTCCTCGCTGCATTACGGCCTTTCAGCGGTGGGAATGGTCGAAAAGCTGTATGAGTCCATCATCCCCAGGTACCATGGCAAAGAGGCAGAGATACAGATTCTCTCCCCCATGACCAAGGGCAGCCTTGGAACAGCTAACCTCAACAAGGTGGTCCAGGAGAAGATAAACCCGGCAAGGGAAGGCAAAGCACAGATACTGATGGGAGGGAGGATGCTGCGGGAGGGGGACCGGGTGATTCAGAAGCGCAACAACTATGACCTGAACGTGTTCAACGGGGACATCGGCTCCATCATTCAGGTAGACAGTGAGGAAATGGAGCTGTCGGTGTGCTTCAGGGCAGGCAAGGAGGCAAAGGAAGTAAGGTACACAAAGGAGCACTTGCTGGAGCTGGATTTGGCCTATGCCATCACCATCCACAAGTCACAGGGCAGTGAGTTTGAGAGCGTCATCATCCCGGTAGCCACGCAGCACTTCGGAATGCTGTTCCGGAACCTGATCTACACCGGTATCACCAGGGCAAAGAAGCTGGCCGTGTTCGTGGGGACAAGGAAGGCGCTGGCGCTGGCGGTGAACAAGCAAAGCACCGCCGCCCGGCAGACAGCCTTGGCCTATCTACTCAAACAGGATGTTGCGTAATAGTCAATCATTTTGGGGACTTCCTGAGCCTTGACGACTCAGCAACAGATGTAATCAATCTCTGAACTTAACATAATAAGTGTTATTGGCTAACAAGCTACTGATGAAGTTTTTAAAGATTGTCCTTTACTGTTGTAGACTCTACAAGGGCAGAAAAAGCATTATAGCTACCAGTGTTGGTAATTGGCAATTTATCCTAAAAGCAATAGTAGTCGATTAATTAACCCATCACTAATTTAGCTTCCTTAATATTTCAGCCCTCCCTTTATTCAATATTCTTGCTGTTAAGATTATGTCTATTTAAACGATGAAGAGACTTCAGGGAATCAACCGATCGTTGCGGAGTTGCGTGAACAGGTCGAAAAAAGACTCTTCCGTTTGCTGATAGACAGTAAAACCCAACTTGCGGCTCTTGGACATGTCCGTCATCACCTCAATCGGACGTCCCAGGTCCAGGTCGGTATGCCAGGGCGATGCCAATCGGTTCAGATCAGGCTCTATTGAATTGTACCGCTCTGCAATTTCACGCCACACGGGACCATCCTGGGCCATCTGGTCCTCCAGGGGATGAACGGTGCCATCAAAGCCAACAGGCTCCACACCGAACCAACTGGCCAGGCGCTTCCACAGCCATTTCCAGCGAAAGTACTCTCCGTTCACTACATTAAACGCTTCGTTACGGGCTGCTTCCGTGGTGGCTGCCCATACCAGGTGCTTGGCCAGCACCCGGGCGTCGGTCACATCCGACAGGCCGTTCCACTGCGCTTCCGATCCAGGAAATCGGAAAGGGCGATTCGTTTCCTTGCAAATGGTGGCATACGCAGCTAAGGTGGTTCCCAGGTTCATCTGGTTGCCTACTGCTTTTCCAATAACCGTGTGCGGACGGTGAATGCTCCAGGTGAAGCCATCACGGGCGGCAGCGGCATACACCTCATCTTCCTGCGCATAATAAAAGTTCTCTATGTCCAGCCGGGGCTGCTCCTCGCGCAAGGGCGTCTCAGGCAGAAACCCTTCTTTGGCATAGGCTTCGAAAGGCCCCAGGTAATGCTTGAGTCCTGTTACCAGAGCCACGTGCTGCACCGATTTCTTCGGTGCCAAGGCATCCAGCAGGTTACGAACCATCGCTGCATTCACCCTTATGTTTTCTGCCTCCGTCTCCATGCGCGTCCAACTGGTGAAAAACACGTGAGTGGGCGCAACATCAGCAAGGGCGGCTGACAAACTCTCTGGGCTCGTAAGGTCTGCTGCAACTGGCTGCAAACCCTCTATGCTCACGTTAGGATTTCGAGCCAGGCCATAGGTCGTCCAGCCCTGCTTTACCAGTTCTTCTGCCAGGTTGCTGCCCGTGATCCCGCTTACACCCACTACTAAGGCTGTTCTGTTCATAATTCTTTCCTCGGTCTTTAAAATTCATCTAAAGTTGTAGGTACGGCATTATGCATTCAGGGGCTACCAGCACATTCATTCTTTACTAAAGATTCTCTTTCGGTGGTTCAGTCCCCAACCCTTTAAGGCATCGATGATAGGGGTTAAGGTATCGGCATAGGGTTCCGGCTTATACAGGATCTTCACCGGGTAGTCATCCACTACCACGCGCTTTATCAGCTGGTGCTGCTCCAGGTCCTTGAGCTCCTTGGCCAGAACCTTCGGGGTGATCCCGGGGATACTCTCCTGTATGTCGGTGAACCGCTCGTTGCCGGTCATAACAGAGATGATGATAGGCAGTTTCCATTTGCCATTAATTACTTCGATCGCATCCCGCACCGGCTTCACCGTGTCCAGGCAGGAGAGGTATCCCATTCTATTGGCCATAGGTCTTCTAAATTAAGTTATTTCACTTTCCTTTTGGAAAGCACTATACAAAGGAAAGTTAATAACCGTAATTTTGCAACAGGTTTTCCAATCAGGTCACCCTTAGCTTTCAGTAAAGCGCAACAGAATCATGGAATCACCAAAAGAAATAATAGACAACCCTTCTACCGCCGGCAAGCAGATGCTTATCGGCCTCCACCTCGGGAATGGGTACGGCTCCCAGCCGGGAGCCTGGCGCATGCCTGGAGTAGACCCCAAAAGCTATGTGAATTTTGACGTCATCGTCAAGCAAGCGCAAGCCGCCGAACGGGGTAAATTACATTTCCTGTTTCTGCCTGACGGACCCAGTGTTTCCGCGGATATAGAAACCCAGCCCCCTGGCGTAAACATGGAGGTGATGATGACCTTGGCAGCCATCGCCCGCGAAACCAAACGCATTGGCTTGGTTGCCACGGGCTCTACCACCTTTAACGAACCGTATAATCTGGCCAAACAATTTAAAGCGCTGGACGTGATGAGCCATGGCCGGGCGGGCTGGAATGCGGTGACGTCGAGTTCGGAGGAGGTCGCTGCCTTTTATGGCCGCAACATCCCCTCCAGCGAAGACCGCTACGGCCGGGCCCACGAAATGGTCCAGTTGATGCAGGCCCTCTGGGGCAGCTGGGGCAAGGACGCCTGGGTGCACAACCAGGAAAGCGGGGAGTTCACCAAAAAGGGGCAGGTGCGGCCCATCAATCTGCAAGGCCAATTTGTGAGTTCGAGCGGCCCGCTCTACATCCCGCCCTCGGAGCAAGGGCAGCCGGTTATCGTGCATGCCGGGGGCAGCCCCAATGCCCACGAGCTTGCCGGACGGTTTGCGAATGTGGTGATAGGCTCCGCCTTTACCATTGCTGACGCCCGGGCGCAACGAGCAGCCTTCCGGGCCGCCGCCGCACGGTACGGACGTGACCCGGATGAGCTTAAGTTTTTTGCGGGAATCATGCCCACGATTGCCAAAGACAAGCGCACTGCCCTAGACCGGCGCATTCAGTTGACGAAGGAGCACTTTCCACAAAGGGTTGCGTATCTGGGGCGTATGCTGGGTATACCGCTCGATAGTACCCGCCTGAACGACCCGCTTAGCCCAGCGCAGCTAAAGGTCGCTCGCCCTTCCCGGTACGACCCCCGCTCCTCCCACGCCCTAACGATTGCCCAAGAAGGCTGGAGCTTGCGGGACATTCTGGCGCACGGGGTCATTGATTACCACCCAGTTACTGTCGGTCCGGGCACGGAAGCGGCCGACCATATGCAGACGTGGTTTGAGGCGGGAGCCGTTGATGGCTTCTGGATTTTACCCGATGTCAATGTTGATGGGATTGACGCCTTCGTAGAAGAAGTAGTCCCGATTCTGCAGGCACGTGGCTTGTTTCACCAAGAGTACGAAGGGAAGACCTTGCGGGAAAATCTGGGCGTGCCGTATCAGTATGGTGTCGACCCGCGCGTCTAAACCAGCTAAAACCCACACATCCCTTAAAACAGGAAAATAAGAATTATGGGGGCTGGCTTAATTGACTAGATACTCGCCACGAAATTCCGTGTGGCAGGGTATCTGGTACTCTTTGCAGATGCCTGGGGCGAGGAGAGCATCCAAGCCATTGCCCAGGCCGCCGGGGTGACTCCTCAGCGGAGAGGTTACTGCGAGAGGAATGGGAAAGAAACACACTCAAGGACCATTTAGGTATTCCCTATCAAAATGGAACGAATAGTTAAATCATAATTAATGAAATTGATTAGTATAGAAAACCGGGTAACAGAAATTCTAGGGATTAAATATCCAATTATTCAAGGTGCTATGTCTTGGATAACCAATGCAGAATTTGTTGCGTCAGTAAGCAATGCCGGAGGTTTGGGGATGTTAGGCCCTCACGCTGGCCATCATACAAATCCAACATCATTTGACGAAATCTTTGACCGCTTAAAAGCGGAAATTCGAAAAGTCAAAATCTTAACGGATAAGCCATTTGGGGTGCCGGTAATACTTTCTTACGATTTAAGTACGGTGGATGTTATTGCAGACTTACTGATTGATGAAGGTGTGAAAGTGGTGTTACTGAATGGCATGGATGGCTTTGATTATGGACCTCTAATTAAAAAATTCAAGGAAAATAATATGAAGACGATTTTCCGTTCACTGACGCCAAGTATTGAGAATGCCCAATATGCAGAGAAAATTGGGGCAGACATCTTGGTTGCTACAGGATTTGATGAAGGCGGTACAGTGCCTGAAAAAGTAATCGGTACTTTTTCAATTGTTCCCATGATTGCTGATACTGTAGATATTCCGGTAATGGCTGCCGGTGGTATTGCAGACGCTCGGGGTGTTCGCGCTGCTTTCGCATTAGGTGCAGAAGGGGTGTTTGCGGGTACTGTTTTTATTGCCACTAAAGAAAATCCTGCTGCCGAAAATGTCAAACAACTTATTCTTAATCACACAGCAAGCGATCTACTGTTATTTAAAACTAATCCAGCCTACTATAGGTCAATACCCACACCATATAGCCGTGAACTTTTGGCGATGGATGAAGGTGGAAAAACCCGGGATGAAATTGCCGACAAAATGTATGCTGAACAGGGGCTAAAAGTTGGGATGCTGGATGGTGACCTGGAAAGAGGATATGTTACTGTAGGAAATGGAGTGTCATACATTAAAAGTATCCGTAGCGTGAAAGAAGTTGTTGAGGACTTGATGCAGGATTTTAAATAGTGGACTTGCCGTAATTCTAGGCCATAATAGTTTATGCCAAGTATGGCCGTTAATCATTAAACAATTTTAAACCTTAAATAAATAAACATGAGAATTGGAATAATCGGAGCAGGATTGATCGGATCTGTCATTGCCAAAAAGTTAGTTAAAGCAGGTCATGCTGTAAAAATCTCAAACGAACTTCCGCCAGAACAATTAAAGGATGTAGAAGAAAGAACCGGAGCTACTGCAACAACAATTGATGAAGCTATCGGAGATGCAGAAGTGGTGATTACATCTGTTCCTAATAAAGCATTACCAGGCTTTAAAGAAAAGTTTAGTCGTTTGGGAGAAAATGTGGTGTTCATTGATACCTCCAACTATTTCCCAGCAAGGGACAACTATATTATAGAGGAAATCGAAGCAGGAAAACCTGAAAGTGTTTGGGTAAGCGAACAATTGGGGAGGCCTGTAGTGAAAGCTTTTAGCAGTTTACTTGGTTACACGCTGGAACACGAAGGAACAGCAAAGGGAACTAAAGGTCGTATTGCTATGGCAATCGCTGGTGATGTTCCTGAACATAAAAAAGTTGCGTCACAATTAGTAGATGTTATTGGTTTTGACCCTTTAGATAGCGGTTCCCTTGAAGATTCCTGGAGACTGCAGCCCGGAACTCCAGCATATTGTACCGAATTAACAATTGAAGAGTTGGAGAAAGCCCTTAATCCTGAAAACATCCAAAGGGAAAGGTCTGCTGAATTAAGAGATCTATCTCTTCAGAGATTAGCGGGATATGGTGAGAAAATTACAACGGCTTTAGGAAAAGGAGAGTATGTTGAAGGTTTTACCAGCAAACACATAGTCAACCTATACAGAGAATTATTTTTCCCTGCAGACGGGCTTAAATAGTTTTCTAACCAAAATTTGAACCCATAAATCACTTGATATATGAAAGGAAAAAATGGTTGATTCTCAACCATCTATCCGGGTGCATATCATTGGTTGGATCCGGTTCGTGATGCTTCAATTAGCAGACAATTTGAAATTGATTCGGTAAGATCTAGAAGAGAGCATTCAATATAGGCATGATTGAACAACACTGTTAAAATTATTAAATGAAAAAGTTAGAAAATAAAGTAGCATTGATTACAGGTGCTGCCCAAGGAATTGGCGCTGAATCGGCTTTGAGAATGGCTGAAGAAGGTGCATTAGTAATTATTGCTGATTTAAGTGAAGAACTAGGAATTAAAACTGTCGATTTGATAAAATCTAAAGGTGGTAAAGCAGATTTTATTAAAATTGATGTTACTAAAGAAGAAGAATGGATCAACGGTATTGCAGAAATTAAATCAAAATATGGTGCTTTACACATATTAGTTAATAATGCAGGGATCGGAAGGCCTTCTCCTATCACCGAAATGAGTTATGAAACTTTCAGGTTAGTATTTGCAATCAATTTGGATGGAATGTTCCTGGGGATGAAGCACGCTATTCCGTTAATGACACAAAGCAATGGTGGAAGTATTATCAACCTATCTTCTACAGCCTCAAAAAAAGCATACGCCAATATGTCGGCTTACTGTGCCAGTAAGGCTGGTCTAGCACACTTGACAAAAGTTGCAGCGCTAGAATGTGCACAAAACAGGACAGGAATACGTGTAAATTCTATACATCCCGGGATAATTGAAACACCGGCTTGGGATTCTTTAGGGGCGCTTAATGGTGCTGATCCCTCTACAAAAATTGATTTGGATCAGATGGCAGAAGCTACAGTTGCTCTGGGATATAAAGGCAAACCAAAGGATATCGCAAACGCCATTATATACCTGGCTAGTGAAGAAAGTAGTTATGTGACTGGTAGTGAACTTACAGTTGATGGCGGTCAGGCTCTTTTATAAAAACACTTTTTGGCTTCGGCAATAAAAATACATGCCAAAGGCCCAGACCTTTTTGGAAAACTTTGTTATTAACACAGAGCCAGCTTTGAAACTAAAAGTAGGTGCAAACTCGTCTGTTACCGAAGACTATAATCCCATCCCTCGGACGTTTTATCGGAAATCGCATCGAAAATATTGTAGCTAGTATGCTAGCACACGGCCCGATCAACTACCATCCCGTTTTCCTGGGCACACCCGAAAGTATTGCGGACAAACTGCAGCAGTGGTTTGAGGCCGGGGTAGGAAACAGCTTTAACATTATTGGGGATTCCGGTTTAAGCTCACTGGCTGATTTTGTGGAACAGGTGGTTCCTATCCTGCAGAAGAGAGGCTTGCTACGGACAGAATATACCGGCTCCACCCTACGGGAGCATTTAGGATTACCCTATCAGAACGGCTTTGCTGAATTTGAGGAAAAGGATCAGGTTGCCGCATCTTAATAGTTATTATAACATGAAAGATAAACAAGATATAGCCTACTCAATTTTAGAGCTTGCTATTGTCTCCCAGGGGAACACCATCAAGCAGACCCTGAATGATTCATTGGCACTGGCAAGAGAGGCGGAGGCAAATAACTATAAACGCATCTGGTTTGCCGAGCACCATAACTCAGATAGTATCGCCAGCAGTGCCACAACATTGCTCATCGGGTACGTTGCCGAGAACACCTCTACCATCAGGGTGGGCTCAGGTGGCATCATGCTTCCCAACCACTCCCCTTTGATCGTGGCGGAGCAGTTCGGCACCCTTGCCCATCTGTACCCCAACCGAATCGATATGGGCCTAGGGAGGGCACCTGGCACGGACCAGGCAACAGCCCAGGCCATACGGTCAGATTTCATGCAGCTGGCACAACGGTTCCCCCAGGAAGTGGCTAAAATCCAACAGTACTTTTCCCCGGAAAACAAGAGCGCCACGGTTAGGGCTAGTGTGGCGGAAGGCACGGGCGTGCCGCTGTATATATTGGGGTCCAGCACGGACAGCGCCCACTTGGCGGCAAAGAAGGGGTTGCCCTACGCCTTTGCCAGCCATTTCGCCTCAACCCACCTACTCAACGCTTTGAGGATTTACAGGCAGGAATTCCAGCCTTCTGAGTTCCTGGAGGAAGCCTACACCATGGCTGGGGTAAATGTCTATATTGCAGACACCGACGAGGAGGCGGAAAGGCTGTTCACCAGCCTGATCAGAATGTTTGTGGGCGTGTTCACCGGAGCCAGGGATCCACTGCATCCGCCTACAGATTATACTGAGGACCTGAGGGAGATGTTCCAGCATCCTTCCCTGCACCAGATGCTGAAGTATTCCTTTGTGGGGAGCAAGCAAACCGTTAAGAAGGAAATAGAGGAGTTTCTAGGCCAAACCCGCGTGAACGAGCTGATTGCCGTTTCCACCATGTACGATATACATGACCGGCTAAAATCTGCCCGGCTATTTGCAGAGATAATGGTGGAAATAAATGAAGGTAGGTAAACCGTTAGATAGAATGACTTCAAAATAATTCCTGCTTCAAATATTCTTTTTGCGGCTCGTTTTCGCAGGTTCTGGCGCTTAGTTTCGTTTCGGTTCTAGCAAATGTTAGGATCGGCGAAAAATAGACCGCACATACGGCATAAAAAAATAGACCGCTCACCTCGTAAGATGTGCGGTCTATTTTTTTGGAAACAGTCCAAAATGGGTTCAAACACTATCTTCAGAGCGCATGCGGATAAAGATAGAAAGTACTCCGGACATTGCTTCTTCAGAGCGCAAGCGGGTAAAGATGAACTACCGGAAGCCTTGACTAAGGGTTTTATACGCCCTGTTACTTAGGAGGTTATAGAATCATTCAAGGTTTAGTATTGCATCGCCCACTTTCAGACAGCTCTGGGTCCCATGAGCGGTATACATTCCTATGGGTTGAATAAGAGCTTCCCGGGTTTTACAAAACCACTGTCTCTGCGTTTTCCCTCCCCAGAGTTGATAAAGTAACTCGTTCCTGCATCCTACAGCTTTACCTTGATTTCTTTACCGGGTTTCCTGCCTCCAACAGGGTCAGTTTTAGGGACCTCTTCGCTTATCAGGAGGGCTTTTCCTTAACGGGTAATCTCACAAAGGGCGACATTATGCAGCCGGATTTCAAACCTTGTTCCCTCCTCTACCTTGCTTTCAACCGTAATTTCTCCGCCCGCATTCTCTACAATGCGCTTTACAATGTATAAGCCCACCCCAGATCCCTCCACATGCTGATGCACCCTTTTAAACATGCCAAAAATCTGGCTTAAGTGCCGTTCTTCTATTCCCAAACCGTTGTCTTCAATGGTAATCACAATACCGTTATTCCCGAAGGTGTCAGTAGAGACATTTATTACTGGTTCACGGTTTGGATGGCGGTATTTAATGCTGTTGCTTAAAAGGTTATACAATACACTGCGGAGGTTCTTATTGGAGAAACAAATGGCTGGGGCCGCAGCCACCTGAGTGGTAATAGTGGCTTTGCTGGAACAGATCAGCTCGGCATTCACCACTCTGAACTCCTCAATCAAATCCTCCAGGTTTACCATTTCCTGGCCTGTTTCCACCTGCTTTTGAATCTTGGAGATCTCCGTTAACTCATCAATAGTGTTCTTAAACCGCACAATTGCTTTGTCAATCATGAGCAGCAAAGGTTCTACCGGTTCGGTTTGGGTGCCCAAATCATGCAACTCCTCCTGAAGGGCCTTTACCAGACCCTGCAAATTGGCAATCGGGGATTTCAAGTCATGTGAGGCCGTATAGACAAAGTTGTCCAGATCGACGTTGGTGCGCTTCAGGTCTTTGTTTTTCTGGGTAAGTTCATCATTCATGCTTTGCAACTCCTGCTGGGTTGCGGCTAAGCGGTCAATCAGCAGCTTTTGCTCATGTATATCGGTAGCGGTCCCGAACCACTTGAGGATTTCGCCATTCTCATTGCGCAATGGAACAGCTCTGGTCAGATACCACCGGTACTCGCCCGTCCATTGTCTTACCCTAATCTCAATTTTGTAATCCTGCCCTGTCTGGACAGAATTCGCCCAGGTTGCGGCAAAACGGTCTTTATCCTCAGGGTGCAAGGCTCCTATCCATTGTTCCCCCAAGACAGCTGCTTTAGGCAGTCCGGTATATTCCCGCCAATGTCCGTTCACATAGTCCAGTTCACCCTCTACGGTGGCGGTAAAGGCTATCTGGGGCATTGCCGCCAGTAGGGTTTGCATTTGCGCTACCGTTTCCATTAGTTCCTGGCGGTTCTTTTTTTCTTCTGTAATATCGCGTACCTCAATCACGGTAGAAACAGGCACTCCGTTCTCATCAAAAATAGGGCTGGCCGCACAAGAAACCGGGAAAGAAGTACCGTCTTTCCGGAAAAACAAATCTTCATGGGCCCGCACGTCAAAATTCTGGGGCAGCGCCCTGTCTAACGGACATTCTTCCAGTGGGTAGTGGGAACCATCTGGCCGATGGTGGTGAATCAAGTAATGCAGCTGCTTTGTCCGTATTTCTTCAAACGTGTAGCCCACCATCTCCACCGCCGCAGGGTTCATGAACGTACAATAGCCGGTGGCATCCATCATAAAGAGCGCACCCGTGGCATTGTCGGTGATAGTTTTGGTAAGGTAATTCTGATCTTCCAGTTCCTGGGTGTGGGCCTGAATTCTATTTTCCAGATCACTATTCAGGGCCTGGAGGGCTGCGTTTGATTCTTTTAGCTCTTCTTCCAGATCGTGGCGATCTTTCAGAACCATGCCCCATTCAATGGCTGTGCCTGCCAGATTAGCGGCCAGTTCCAGTAAAAGGATTTCTTCCTCTGAGGGAGTTTTTTCGGTTTTATAATAAATAGCAAAAGTCCCCAGCACCCGTTCATCTGTTGAAGAAAGAATAGGTTGCGACCAACAAGCCATTAAACCGTGCTCTAGGGCTACCTGAAAATTTGCCCACTTAGGATCCGTGGCGATACTCTTTACTATTACCCGCTCTCCGGTAAACGCTGCAGTACCACAAGAGCCAGCGGAAGGCCCAATTCGGGTTCCGTCTATTGCTTTGGAATACGCTTCTGGCAAACTTGGGGCGCTTAGATGAGATAGCGTATCCTTGTTCAAGAGCAACACCGATGAAAAAATAGATGGATAGGCTTTCTCCAGGGAAAGAACAAGTGTGTCCATTACCTCTTCCAGGGAGGTCCCGCGCATTAACTTTTTTCGTGCTTGTTGTTGAGCAGTGTTAAAGATGGCTGCGACATTAGGTTTGCACAAGAATTCTGGCGATGGGTCTGTACTTGACATGGAGTGCGGGTTTCTGCAACGGTAAACTACCAAATTTAAGTTAATCGGAAGAAAAATTTTCCTATAACTGTTTCGGTCGATAAAAGTTTCACCGCTTCACAGGGTAAAAGTACTTGCAATGATTAGTTTTTTCTGGGAAGGGAGCTTGCCTACACGCTATTCTTACCGCCGGGTAAGGAGGTGGCTGGAGAAAAATTAAGCCTGCCTGGCCCGACAAAAGAGGTGGAGCTCAATTTATCTCGCCAAATGCGCTCCAGTAGGTTGTACTACCTGCGCCTGGAGGGGCAGGGTCTGCAGGCGGTGCTCAAGGTAGTGCAGCAATAAGATACTTCATGATCACTCCGTGCCTGTTATGGGCAGTACCCGTCCAAAGCAGGCTTATATGCATGGCAGGCACGGCGAATGCTCCTTACAGGCTTGACCCGCGAAACCCCGGAATCATGAGATAAGTAAGGAGGTATTATTAAGCTTACATAGAGCGGGTGTCTTGTCCTGAGGTAGCATGTCCCGCAAAACGTGAAGATTTTGAGACGACTTTAGGATATCTTCTATCTGAGCTGTTGCTGGCCTGTTGCTGGCTGTTGCTGGCCTGTTGCTGGCTGTTGCTGGCTGTTGCTGGCCTGTTGCTGGCCTGTTGCTGGCTGTTGTTTCGGCTTGTTTTTAGTCCTTTCTGGTTCTTTCTAAGGCTTGCTGGAGCCTTGCTGAGGCTTGCTGGAGCCTTGGCGGCTCAGCAACAGGTACAATGAAAGACTGCAGCATGACTGTTCACAGCCGGTTATGGCGGGAATCGACGTATTCTACCGCTCAATAGCTTCTTTTACTCCTGCCGAGCGCCGCTTTTGATGTGTGGTGTTGTGTCCCTTTTGTAGGCACAGTACTGCACAGCAGGAGGTGCGGTTAAAGCAGCGGCACTTTTTGCCTCTTGCCGCATCGCCTGGCTTTCAGCCGAACAAGAAAGGCTGCCTTTATCGGGCAGCCTTTCTTGTTACAAAGCTAAAGTCCGCAGGGACCATTTATGATGAAAAGAGCATCCTGCTCTTGAGGCGCGCAAGGTAGTCAATATTCATATTTCCAAGCATATCACCGGTAGCTTCTTAAGAAATTTACCCGGTGTGCGCTTAGTGCTGCCATGTTGCAGTTGTATTGCAAGCATGTTGCTCTCATGTTGCTGCTATGTTGCTGCATGTTGCTCTCATGTTGCTCTCATGTTGCTGCGGTCTGTTTTTAGCTCTCAAAAAGCCTTTCTAAACTGTTCATTTGCCTTGGCGACTCAGAAACAGGCGCAGTAAAAGGCCGCAAAACAAGCTTTCACAGCCGATTATCACAAAATTTGAAGCATTCACTCGTTTAAACCGCTGTTTTCAGCTCATTCAATGCGCTGCGTTAAGGAAAAAGCCGCAGAAGCAGGGATAATAATTCCGGCCTGGGCAGAATTGAGCTGCCGCGACTCTAACTTCACACTGCTTCACCTGTGCTTTGGATATAGCGGTAGCAGGTGGCCCTGCCGATGCTCAGTATCTTGGCTATCTCCTCCACGGTCTTTGTTCCGGAGTCGAAGAGTATCCTGGCTGACTTTGCCTTCTCCAAGGCTGCCTTTGAAAGGCCTGTGGGTCTGCCGCCCTTCTTTCCCCTGGCATTGGCTGAATCAAGTCCTGCCTTTGTTCTTTCGCGGATGATTTCCCGCTCAAACTCTGCCAATGAGGCGAAGATGTTGAAGGTGAACCTGCCGGTGGGCGTGGCCGTGTTGATGCCGTCCTGCAGGCTCACAAACTCCACCCCTCTCTCCTTGAACTCCGACACCAGGTCTATCAGGTCCCGCAGCGAGCGACCCAGCCTATCCAGTTTCCAAACCACTACTGTGTCGCCGCTCCTAAGCTGGTTTATCATCTTCTCCAGCTCCGGGCGCTCCTTGCTCTTTCCGGATTTCTTCTCTCTGAATATCTGTCCGCACCCGTGTTGGGTGAGGGCGTCAAGCTGCAGCTCCAGCTTCTGGTCCTGGGTGGAGACCCGGGCGTATCCTATCTTCATAAATGTCTCATAAACTCATCTCAAAAATAAAAAAAGATTTTGATTTTTGAGACGGCAAAATGAGACGCCATACAGGCTCCAGGGGCAGATACCGCTGCAGGTTCCACGATCTCAAAATTCCCTCGTATTCTGGGATAGCTTATTTCAGGAGAAGACATCAGTAAGGATGTTCTCACTTCTCATGTAGTGTTTTTCCCTAGGAACAACTGCTCCATCGACACAAGGGACATATATAGTTTTAGTGGTTAAGGCCTCTTTATTAGTGGCAAACTCACCTGCATAGGCAACGGGCTTTCATTTATCTACTCACAGCTGAAGACAGCAGCAAGTACAGGTCTATCTTATACAATTCTGCAAATATTTTAAGAAATTAATATTTTCATAGGAAGCTTGAGTCTTAATTTATTTAAATTGTATTGTTAATAGGTTATATTCATTCTTTACCTCGACAATACATGAAAACTCTCTTGTCTGTGATCCGCTGGGTATTTGGCTTGTTCTTTGGGATGGGAGCAATTGGCGGATTTATGAGTGGTGACATCATAGCAGCTTTGTTTGTTTTAACTATTGCGCTACTACTGTTGCCTCCAGTTACTAAAGCACTATTCAGGAATAGAAACTCATTTCGAAATATTTCTCAAGGCAAAGGGGTTTCTGTTGTTCCAACTGCTGCCACGGCTCCTGTAATGCAGCCTATGAGTAAGGCTGAACAAGCACCGAAATTTCAAAAGCCTAGTGTAAGAGAAGTTAACAGGTATATGAATGAGCGTAGCAGAAGTATAGTAGATTCTAGTATCATTGATGTAACAGGGCAATCATATCGAATTCCCGACCAACAACCGAAATCTGCGATAAGTGAATCAGACAGGGGAGTACCATATTGGGCGCATCAGTATGTCTACTCATATGCAGAGCTGAACAGCGCAAGTGCTGCGCAAAGTAACTTCTATCAGCGATTTAAAGCCTCTTTTCTAAATGGTGTGTATCTTGACTTGGAGGGCAACACGAACTATGCCTTCATTTTGCTTTTTGATCTTTTAAACAAAGATTATGAAAAGCATAAGGACATCGAGAAGTTAGAAGGACAACTTGATGCCTTAGGTGAGCACTACCCGAAAACAAGGTCATATGCAAATTCCTTTCTGATTCAGAAAATGGAAGCCGCAGGAGATATTCATGGGGTAGATCGGCGTAGAATGGCGCAATACAGCCACTATTCCTATCAAAGCAGCTACGATCAGGATCAATGGAAGCTGGGCACCCAATATAAGGCAAAGCTTGGTTTGGCAGAAGATGAAATCAGCCTGCTGAACAAACTCTGGAATCCGGGCAATACTTTCTGTAACAATGAATTTTGCCTGGTAGAGGTAATGAAGCTTTACTTAGCAACGCTTAAAATATTTGAAAGTCAATGTATTTTAGAGAGCACCACTCTAGAGCAGGAGTTCAAAGCTGTTGCAGATGTGGTAGCCCGAAAATATTTCAAATACCGTTCAAACTCAAATAACTACAAGTACAGTTTAGGATCGGTAGCGCACGAACTCTACACCACGGTATTTAAGCATTGTGAAAACGCTGTCCGGGAGCATTACAGCCATAAGCGCAAGGTCAGTACAGAAACCGTTTATCATTCAAAACCAGAAGTAGCAGCTGTCTTCGAAGAAAAGATCACCTCCCGAATCAATGCCATTCTCCCTAAACTACTTCCTAGTGTAAGCATACCGGATATACCTACAGAGATAGAGTTGAATGCCCAAAATACCGGCAGGTGGAAGACAAAATTCGAGGAGCTTACTATCAATTTTAAGGCAAGGGACGGAAAGCAGTTCATTCAAGACATCATCCAGTTAGGCGAGTACAATAAAAAGAATCCGTCACTGGAAAACATCTTCTTCGAAGCATCCAAATTCATCGCTAAAACAGATCGCGAGGCGGCGTTGGTTCTTTACGTGCACTATCTATACCACGACCTGCATTCAGCAACCTTTAACAACAAGCAGCTGGCCAAGACGCTCCAGAAGAACTTATTTCAAACGGAACAGCAACTCACTGATTTCACAACGATCATTCAGGAGCTAATACAGGGGCGGGACCTGGAAAAAGCAGTTGGGGCTGTCGCCGGAATCTTCACGCCAAAGCGCAAGAAAATAGAACTCAATCGAGCTGCAATTAATGAAGTGCAGCAGCAACATGCCGGCACGGTTGAATTGCTCAATGATTACCTGCAAGAGGAAGAAGAGCCGCAGCAAAACGCTGAAAATGTGGGAGTGGAAAACTTAGGAGAAGGGGAAGTAACATTTGAAAACCTGCTGCTACAAGCTAAGGGTTCAGATGGCTTTTTCATTGAAGAGGTCCTGTTAAACGATGCGCAGTGTGAGTTGCTTCAGCTTTTCGCTTCTAATAGCTTTACGATAGCTCAACAGGAGGTGGAGGCTTTCGCTAGGATGAATAACCTGATGCGCAACCAGCTAATCGATAGCATAAATGAGTGCTGCTATGAGCAGTTAGACGATGTGCTGATCGAAGAAGACGGCGAGTATTATACGATCTATGAAAACTACTTTCAACAACTTATAAAGAAATGACAGATAACATCAAACCAAAGGAAGCCACCGCGATTGTTAATTCGCTCCTGGGTGGGGTCGTTCCTAAAATAGGCGTACAGCACATTACAGTTGGAAGGTCACCTGAAATCGAGGCGTTCATCAACTCACTGGAAGACGTAAAGAACGGGCACAGCATGGTCAAATTCTGGATCGGTGATTTCGGGTCCGGGAAGTCCTTTATGATGCACCTTTTAAACACGGTCGCGCTAAAGCAGAAGTTTGTAGTGGCCAATGCCGATTTCACACCTGACAACAGGCTTTACTCCAATGATGGAAAGGCCGTAGCGCTGTACTCGGCTATCATGGATAACATTGCCATCCAGACGAAACCGGAGGGCGGCGCGCTGGCCACGCTTCTGGAGAAGTGGATTGAGCAGGTGGTTTCCAAAACGGCACAGGAAGAAGGCATCCCGCTGACTGCGATCAGGGATGAGCAGCACATGCCCCTGATTCAGCGCAGCATTATGAAGACCATAAATGAAATCACGGATGTGGGCGGTTTTGATTTCGGAGTGGTTGTCATGAAGTACTATGAGGGCTACATCAGCGATAACGAGCAGCTGCGCCGGAGTGCATTGAAATGGCTGAAGGGAGAGTATCGCACCAAAACAGAGGCTCGGCAGGACTTGGGGGTACGCGAGATTATAAATGATCTGAACTACTATGACATGCTCAAGAACTTCTGTAGGCTGTTTGTTAGCATGGGCTACAGTGGATTCATGATCAACCTGGATGAGGCGATAAACCTTTATAAAATATCCACCTCCGTGATGCGGGAGAAAAATTACGAGAAGATCCTGACTATTTACAATGACTGCTTCCAGGGTAAGGTTAGCAACTTCTTTATAAACTTCGCAGGCACCAATGAGGTGCTGGAGAATGAGCGCAGGGGGCTGTTCAGCTACCATGCTCTTAAGTCAAGGTTGGAGACGAATAAGTTCGAGACGCTTCAAATAAGGGATTTCTCGCAGCCAGTCATTCGCCTGATGCCACTTGACCACAATGAAATCTTTGTGTTGCTCAAGAAGCTGAAGGTCATCTTTGATCTCAACTACAAAGTGAATCTTGAGGTTTCAGACGATGAGATCCACCAGTTCATGGAAGAGATGTTCAACAAGCCTGGGGCTAGCGAGTTCCTTACGCCCCGTGAGGTGATCCGTGACTTCCTGAACATACTAAGCATTATCCGTCAGAACCCTGGCATTGATAAGAAGCAGCTGTTCGGTGAGATAGAGATACGCGACGAACGTCCTGACGAGTCAGCAGTAGATAGTCTGGTGGACGGTATAGAAGTACTGTAATGGCTTACGAGCTGCTGTCGGAGCCTATACGCCGTTACGTCCGAGATAAGCGTTGGGAGTCGCTGCGCCCGATTCAGGGAGCTGCGATACAACACATCATATCCACCGACTACAACTTCATCCTGGCATCAAGAACGGCCTCCGGTAAGACGGAGGCTGCTTTCCTTCCTATACTTTCCAAAGTGGACTTTCGTGAGCCAGGCGTACAGGTACTGTACATTTCACCCCTCATCGCCCTGATCAATGACCAGTTTCACCGGGTAGAGGAGCTGTGCAAGTACCTGGATGTGAAGGTAACCAAGTGGCACGGGGAGGCTAACCGCACGGAGAAGAAAAAGCTGGTGCAAGCTCCGGAGGGGATTGTGCTGATCACACCGGAGTCGCTGGAGGCGATGTTTGTGAATGCCCCTTACAGCGTAAAAGCTCTGTTCTCCAAGCTTAGGTACGTAGTGATTGACGAGATTCACTCCTTCCTTGGCACGGATCGCGGCATTCACCTAAAGTCGATCCTTTCGCGCCTAAGTAAAGTTAGCTCTTCTAAGTGCTGTATCGTCGGCTTGTCGGCTACCATTGGCGATTACTCCGAGGCAAAGAGGTTCACTGGCGACGAGTACAACACAAAGGTGCTGCTGGATAAAACTGCCAAAGAAATGCTGACCTCCTTCCGGTACCATCAAGGAGCTACTGTTGAACTGCCGCTAGAGTTAATAAAGGACCTCTATAAGCAGACGTATGATCATAAGGTTCTCATATTCCCCAACAGCCGTGGCCGGGCAGAGGAGATTGCCGTGAAGCTCAAGCGGATTTCGGAAAAAGTGAATGGTCACGCGAACTATTTCTCACACCACTCTTCCGTGGACAAAGAAGTGAGGGAGTATGTGGAGCACTTTGCAAAGCATAACCAGCGGCAGAGCTTTTGTATTTCCTGCACATCCACGCTGGAACTAGGCATTGACATCGGCTCGGTAGACAAGGTCGTTCAAGTGGATGCAACAAACTCGATTGCTTCCCTGATCCAGCGGGTGGGCAGAAGCGGCAGAAGAGAAGGCGGGAAGAGCCAGCTTCTGCTTTATGCCACTGATAAGTGGAGCCTACTGCAGTCCCTGGCCTGCTGGCTACTCTACCAGGAAGGATATATTGAACCTGTAAAGACCGCAGAAAAGCCTTTTGACCTGGCGCTCCACCAAGCCCTTTCCATCGTAAAGGAAACCTCTGGCTGCACCAGGAAGGAACTGGTCAGCAGGCTACGGGAAAACTTTGCTTTCCAGGCGATCGGAGAGGCAGAGACTCATGAGATCATTCAGGAGCTGGTGGATAATGACTGGCTAGAACTGCTGCACCGGGAATTGATCATCGGCGTTGAGGGCGAGAAAGTAGTTAACTCCCGTGAGTTCTACAGCGTGTTTAAGTCGGAACCTAGCTATAAAGTGATGCATTCGGGCAAAGCGATAGGAGAGATTCCACTCACAGAACAAGTGAGAGAAGACGAGAATATCCTGCTGGCAGCCAAGGTCTGGAAGATAAAGTATGTAGACTTCAAATCGAAAAAGATTGAAGTGGCCCCCACTGCTGACGGCAAGAAGCCCCTCTTCCTAGGAAGGGGAGGCACTGTGGACGCAAAAGTACGGGAGAAGATGCTTCAGGTGCTGCTTGCGGAAACAGTTTACCCTGAAATGGATGAGCAGAGTCAGGAGGTAATTACAGAACTGCGCAAGGATTTCGCTGTCTTTCCACTTGGCAACTGTGCCGTGGAGCGGCCTGTGCTGACAAAAGACAGCGAGATAATCCTGTATACTTTCACTGGCACAAAGGTTAACAGAAGCATTGCTTTCCTGCTTAATTCCCTTGACTTAACGTACAACTATGACGAGCATAGCAGCAGCTTTGCCTTTTCTGTTGCCCTAAATCTACTGCCTGACTTAATTGAACAGCTGCTTCTCTTTATTGATGATGTGGACTTTCACCTGGAACAGGCCGTGCAGGAAAATGAGTCATTGCTGGATTTTTCTAAATGGGGAGGAATGCTGCCGATCAAGTTCAAAACAGCCGTTCTTAAGGATAGATACTACGATTTCGGAGCGGCGCGCCAACTACTGAGCAGCGTGAAGCTCGTTAGTAATAACACGCCCGCTTCTGTTTCGCTTACCGCTTGAAGTCAATTTCTATGTAACTCTGCAACAATTATCCCAGCATCCCTTGCGCCTTTCTGTGCATCGGTGTAATATTAGGCATGACAGACATTGAACTTAGCGGTACCTACCGATCCTGGTTTGGGGAACTAAAAAGCAAGATACAGACCGCGCAGCTCAAGGCGGCGGTAAGGGTAAATACGGAGCTTATCCTAGTGTACTGGCAGCTTGGAAAGGCCATTGTGGAGAAGCAACAGGAGGCCAACTGGGGGGATACTCTGATTGAGCAGCTATCCAATGACCTCAGCAGCGCGTTTCCGGAGATGAAGGGATTCTCCCGAACCAATCTCTTCTACATCAAGAAGTGGTACCTATTTTACAGCCGTGAGCGAGACTTAGTGCCTCAGCTTGTAGGCCAGTTGCGTGATATTCCTCATCTGGACGCTACACAGGAATTAGTCCCACAAGCTGTGGGACTAATTCCTTGGGGACATAATCGTGAAATCGTCACCAAGTGCTCTAATATTAAGGAAGCACTCTTCTACGTCAGCGAAACAATCCGCCATGGCTGGTCACGCGCAATGCTGCTGCATCAGTTGGAGAGCAGGCTGTTTCAGAGGCAGGGGCAGGCGCAGAATAACTTCGCCCTGACGCTTCCCAAGCCACAAGCCGACTTGGCCATCGAGACGCTCAAGAACCCCTATAACTTTGATTTCCTGACCCTGGGACCGGAGGCACGTGAAAGGGATTTGGAGAATGCGCTGGCGAATCAGGTAACAAAGTTCCTGCTGGAGCTAGGGCAAGGATTTGCCTACATGGGCAGGCAATACCGCTTGAACATCGATGGAGATGATTTCTACCTGGACATACTGCTCTATCACACTAAGCTGCGCTGTCACGTTGTAGTGGAACTGAAGGTAACGGAGTTTCAGCCGGAGTTCGCAGGAAAGCTGAACTTCTACCTCAATGCGGTGGATGCGCAGCTGCGGCAGCCGGACGACAACCCAAGTATCGGCATCCTGCTTTGCAAAACCCCTAATAAGGTGGTGGTGGAGTACTCGCTGAAGAACATGTCTGCCCCGCTGGGGGTGGCAGAGTACCAGGTGCTGCACGCGGTTCCGGAGGACCTGAAGGGAGAGCTGCCGACGATTGAGGCTCTGGAGCAGGAGCTGGAGAAGGAGATAGATACTCCTGAGAAGCCACTGGATCAAAAGCTCAAGAAGCTAAAGGATCTGCTTAAGTCAGTAAACAGGGAGGAGGTAAAGAAAGGCAAGGACAAGGAATCTGTCACTGTTCTTTTTGACAAGGTACTGCCCAAATTGGCAACTAGGATAACTGAAGGGCTGAAAGAAGTAACGCCTTTGTTCAGTGACTTTGGGTTGATGAAATCCGTAAATCATACCTCCAAAGTCGACTACACAACTGAGGAGTTGGAAGCAGTTTTACAGAGGGAAAACGTTCATCAAATCGGACTAACCCTACGCCTAGAAGGCTTTAAAAAGGCTGGCACAAAAGCGTTCGGGCTATCAAAAGACTTGGTCTTCACATTAGAAGCTTATAAGTATGAGGTAGGGTCCGAAAGGCATCATGCGTGGCTGGAAAAGCTTTATCACCAGGAGTGGACGGACGAAGAACTTCAGGACCTGGCAGACAGATGGTGCGAGGAAGTGGTAGAGCACATTGCGCAGCGGCTTGAGAACATATAAAAAGACAGCGTTACCTTATAAATTCTAGAGTGCCGACAGAACTGTATGAACTATCTTTGCGCGATAAAGATACACTTCCCCGTGTAAACCCTCTAAAGGAGAACCGCCAACAATCAGGAGCAGGGGCGTACGGGCACCATACAGTCGCTTTAAAGCAAACTTCTGCATCTGCTTTGAGTCTACAGCACTCGGATGAGGAGTGGATGATGGGTGACTGTGCCACTCGCCTACATAGTGCAACAACGGATCTATCTTTTTGGCATCTGCTAAGGCTTCGGATATACCTTCAGTTCCCCTCACAAAAGAGGTAAGGCCATGCTCTGAGTTGACTGGAGCAGGGGTCGCGATGGAAATTGTTGCCATACGAAGGTTACTGCCGTAATGACCTATCAGAACACCACCCGTTTCTAAGGGGTGGTATCGGGAAATATCATCCTTGATAACATCGAGTGCTTCATTCAGGAAATGGGCACAGTATTTCCCGTCAGAAGAGCCGAATAAATGGTTCATGCGACTGATTCTCTCTCAGCTGTCTCAAGCTTCGGAGCATGCCATGAGTGACAACATCCGACAGGCAGTGAAATCTGCCCCTCACACACCTGCTCAATAAGCTCCACAGCTACACCAGCCAGTCCTACTATTCTATTAAGGCGGGCCGGCGTCAATGGATGCCAGCACCCGATACCACGGGGCATGTCTTCTTTCAAAACGGCTAAATGTTCTTCTACCCTGTAAGGATTAAACCACTTATAAAAAGCATCAGCGTCAAAACAGGAGGCTGAGTCAGCATAGAAAAACAAGCGCTGCGCATGAAGCCCCAACGAAATGCTGATGACCGGCACGTACCCTGTAATGCCAAGAAACGGCAGCTCCCGCAGTACCGTGTCGGAGGCAGTAGCATCGATAATGAGTGTAGCGGCACGTACTGCATCCTCCAAAGCCTTATCTTTTGAAGTAGCTGATACCGCAAGCCCTACCACCCTGGCCGATGGATTAGCATGGTTCAAGCCATCGGCAACGGAAACGGCCTTGTTCCTGTTCAGCTGTGGCAGATTGAGCGGATGGCGAACAAGATTGCCTGCCTCCAAAAGGTCAGGGTCCACTACGGTCATATCCGTAACTCCCATACGGACCAGCTGCTCAGCCAAACTAGCGCCCAGGGCCCCTGCTCCTAACAGGAGCACATTCGCCTTCCGTAAAGGAGGCGAAACCCTTCCTCTGTTTTGCAAATCATCAGGATGCCAGTTTTCTGCTCTGCTCACCCAACGCACAGGCGAGGTACTTCGAAGCGCGTTCTCTACTAGGGAAACACGAGCCTTAGCGGAAACGTTTGTTTTCGGCGACAACACAAGCGCTTGCCAATGATACCTGTAAGGCGCTTCTTTCACTTTGCGGGGAATCGGCATACCTACAAACAGCAGAAGCTCATTGTGAGTCTCAAGCTTTGCTAAGGCCGGCCTGAGTAAATCGATCAGCGACTTTCCTTGACTGGCCACGGCATCAGCAAGCTCCTTCATGGTCGTAGGCACTTGCCAGCGGTTTATTGCTGGTACCTCGTCTAGGCGAACCCATAAAGCATCTTGATGACTTTGCAATTGATTAATCGCTGTTCCCCAGGAGGGCTTATGTACAGTTTTGTCACCTCTGTGGTCCTTGAACTCCCGCACTATGGCAACATGGTTCAAATAAGACACAGCCGCAGTACCAATGTAAAAATGGCTCTGTTTCCAGTGAGAAAAGGAGTCTCGGTCTTCATAGTAGGCCAATGTAAATATCCTGTTCTTAGAATCAGCTATTTTGTACCTAAAGGCCGTGTCAAAGTCAGGTAGCTCAAAGTAATCCCCCGCAACTGTTAACGTGTCTGTAGCAGCGCATTGCAGCCATTCCACCGCTCTAGCCATATGCCACACTACACGGTGAACGGTTGAGGTGGGCTCAGTCTCCATAGCGTTGCGTGAAGCGGCAAGCCCATGTGTTTCGCTTAGGCTGCAGATATGTCCGTTGCGTACCGGCCATAGAGGGTGCGGACCTCCGTTGTACTGCTGGTGCTCAAAAGTTGTGGTTACGCCTCCTGGTCCGTTGGAAGGATGCACCTGTACCTTTCCCCAGGGATCGATGTTGAAATCAACAATGACTCCCCACTCCGTAAAAAGGGGAATATCTTTCGTTGGTGCCGTATTAAGCAGCTCTAAGCGGACACGCAGTATCCAAGCGTTGCTTGAGGGAATTGGCTCCCAGTCTCCCAGGAGCTCAACACCTCTCATCTCTGACATCAAGACGCTGCTTTGGCTTAACGCCAATTGGTCAAGTTCATTCATAATGGCAGTGGTTTATGCAAAACGCCCTCCACCGGTAGAACCGCCTTGGCTAGGAGGAATGTAACCGCCTCCGTTGTTGCCGCTGCTGTTCTGGTTGCCGATCTCGCGAAGCAAGGACTTAACGTTTTGAATAGCCCGCTTTACGTTGTACTCGCTGGAGTAGCCTTCCGAGCTGTCGGCCAGAATTTTGTTGTTCTTAGCCTGAAAGCGCCAGCGCCACTCGTCTGCCCTGTCCTCAAAGTATTCCCATTCCGGACCATTACCCGACTCTTCAGTTCCAGATACCTTTCGTTCTGGGGCATTTGGCCCTAGTGTTGTAAACAGGGCCGCTCCTTTCTCGCAGTCCTTACGGTCATTGTAGCCTTCTCCGGAGTCAGCCACTACTGCTCCATTTCCGTCTTTCAGGCGCCAGCGCCACTGAAGACTTTTGTCTTGGTAAAAATTAAACCATTTCATAAGCTTTGTGCTAAAAGTTAAAATATTATATTGTCCTATATATAGTTCCAAGCGTGACAAATCGGTACTGTCACGCTTGGAACTATATATAGGAGGGGAAATGTGGGAAGGACACTGAATCCGCATAGAGGCTACTGTACAGCATTTACAGCTAGCTCTTAAGACTTAGGCGAAAGCGTGACTACCGAACTATGGAGCAACAAAAACTAAAAGGCAAAAACCCTTATGCAGGTGAAAGTATACAGGATATCTTATTAGTTATTTCTTATAAGGACCAGTACCCCGATGAATATCAGTATGCTTTTATTGAATTTCATCAACGGTATATGGAATTCATCTACAAGGCTTGCATTCAGGCCTGCAAGTTTTTCAGCAACCCCTCAGAATTTGCACTTGACTTATCTGGAAACGTTTTCCTCGTTGCATGCGAAAGAGCGGTTGAGTTTGAACCGAGAGAGGGGTATGATGAAGAAATTGAATTAAAGGCCTGGCTTTTAAAAATAATGGGAGAGCAGTTAAAATCGTTTACAGCTCATAATCCTGAAAGGAAAGCCTTTTTCTCTGTAGATAGACTACCAACAGAGCCTGAATCAGAAGCTGATACTCTAGAGGAAAATGATGTTCTACAGGAAGATGACTACCCTATCTCCAGGGAAAGCGTCAGAGATGCCATGGAGTCACTCAAGACAAGAGACAAAGATATTGTTATGGCCTATTTAACCCATGTTCACAGGAAGAATGCCCATTTACCAGATGAGATTATGCAAGGTCTTTGCTCAAAGTATAATACAACCTCATTCAATGTAAGGCAAGTAAAGCAACGCTTCTTCAAAAAAGTTAGAATGTTAAACGGGGGTAACGCTTAATTATGAAAATAACCAAAAACAATAATGTGTCTGCTAACCCTGATGAAAACTCATACGAGAAAAGGGTACTTAGCTTCTTAGGACAAAATGGTTTTATAGTCCCTGAGTCTGACCAAGAAATACAAGCCTTCATAAGTATCTGTGATAACTCAAGCGTTAAATTACCAGAAGCATTAAGGAGTCCATTTGATATAGAAAGAAGAGGGATCGTAGAGCCTAAAAATGAATTTCAAAGTGAAGATGCAAAAGCAATAGAAGAAAATTTAGCACAGGCCGCAAGAAAGGGCAAGGAAATCCCAGCCTACATACGTCAAAGAATGGAAGAGGGTAGAAAGAAAGCTGAAGGCAGAGACTAAATCAAAAAGGCAATGCTAAGGGAAAAGCGCGAGGCTGAAATTGCTGCATTGGCTGAAACGATAGCAGACTTCTTCTCTCCCTCACAGGTTGTGGACTTAGGGGCAATTGCCGCTGCAAATTCCATCACGTTCGACTATGGAGCATACGAGACCTTCTTCGATGATATGCTGCAGTACCATAAAGGTAAGTTTCACATTTTTTTGAACCTGGATAAACTTGGAAATCCAAATTCTCCACGCGCTAGGTTTACCATAGCACATGAGTTAGGGCACTTTTACATTGACGAGCACAGAAACGCCTTGACGAGTGGCAAGGTCAAGCCGCACACGTCAATGGTGGAAATATACAACAACGAAAATCTCGCCGAAATAGAGGCTGATTGCTTCGCATCCAATCTCTTAATGCCTGAAAGTAGGTTCATGGATACATGCAAGGGAAGCAAAAAGACAGGTATGGCTGCTATTCTATTCCTTTCAGACACTTTTCAAGTATCAGTACTCAGTGCCGCAGTTAACTATATAAAAAGAAATATATGTCCCTGTTCGCTGATCAAATGGGGAGATGCTGGCTATCAGTGGTCTCTTCAGTCAAGGTCGTTTATGGACCTGTTTTCTAGGAAGGTTCATCTTACCTATTCCCCTGGAAGGGATACGGCTACGTACAAGGCGCTGCACCAGAAAGATGCCTATTCACTAGACTTTCATAAATCAGTCACCACCATGTCTACATGGTGTAAGTCTATTTATCCAACTGGTAAGGATAATTTAATACTAAATGAAGAGTCGAAAAAGCTAGGAGCATATGGAGGAATCACATTGTTAACATTAAGTAATCTATGAATAATTGACCCTCACAAGAAATTCCTTACTTAACATAAGTCTACTTATAAGATAGCCAATAGGCAAATTTATGATACCGGGCTGGTACAGGCGTCAGCCGAGCATGCAGCCTGTGCAGTGTTAGCAGATGATAGTTCTTTTCTTCGCTTTGATTCTTAGAGCAGCTTCTTATCAAATCTGCCCTCGGTGACACGGATGGTGTCGCAGCCTGGCTTGGCTACCGTGAACTCGAAAGTGCCAGCGATAATACCGTTCTTCATGTCCAGCTTTGTTATTTCCATCTTTCCTACCCGATAAACCTCTGGGTCATTTAAATAGTCGCAGGTCTCTGAATAGAAGAAAGCGCTACCATGCTGCTCTGGGTCTGGCTTCCCCCAATAATACACCCCCACACGATTTACCTGTGTCATGCCTAACGCCATAGACTCAAACATGAAAGGATCATTCTTTGTCTTTCGAAAAGCCCTGATGTCAAAGGAACCTCCAGCGTAATTAGGATCATATACTACATCTAAGTTTGTTTCAAGCGTACTAGGCCTTCCTTTCGGCACCCACACCTCCCTGTTCACCATGGCACCGAAGCTGTTCTTTCCTTCCATGGTGGCGGCTGGCAGTTGTTCACCAGGTTTAACATCCTTTTTCTTGCAGGATGAGAAGGACAGAAGGGTGAGTAAGAGGAAAAGTGGTAGAGGGAAGATTTTCATTTAGGAGAGGGTTATTTTATTTAGGACGTTTATCACTGGTAACGTTTCTCGTGCAGCATATGGGGGAGGCGTAGCTAAAGTGTAAGTGCTGCACTTCGTTAGGCGATTTCCTTTTTCACTTTTTATTAAATTCCTTGCTTAGCTTTTCTGTAAAGACTTTGGCTGCCTGTTTCAGGTTATGCTTTCTGTACTTGTTATCCGCAGCAAAAAGAAAGTCTTCCATATATACTTCCTGCTTTCCATTGGCAGAGAGGAGCGTCATTTTGTTGAAGCCATGGTGGATTTCTTCATAATCGGTCTTAAACTGTGAACTAAATATTATACTATTATTGCTGACTATCTCTTCAAATAATCTCGGTTCGCTGAACTCCTTTACAGTATCCCCAACACAGCACCCTAATTCCTTGGTGTAGTACTTTTGCCCTTCTGCCCATATAAGATGCGTATCTGTACCGCTGTCTTCACAGTTACAATCAACTTCTTGCAGAAAGACGCAGCCAAGGCAGCCCCTTTCATAGATTAGAACTTGTTCAACTCTTCTGTCAGCTATTAGTTGCTTTGCTTGGGCTACCGCTAAACTATCGGTATTCATGTAGACCCTCTTCTGTGCATTGGCACAGCCAGCAGAGAGAAAGAGCAGGAAGTAGAGTAGTGTTGCTTTCATCTTTGATTGGGATAACTTTACTCGTGCAGCCGAAGCCCGAAGCGAAGCAAGGGTTAAGGCTGAACTTTGTTGCACTAAACCTTCGGTAGCGTGTTATAAAAAGCAGCGGATAAGCGTTACCTTTTGATTCACACTAAATCGTTAGTAAAGATGAAAAAAAAGAGCCTACCCTTATCCAGACTGCCTGCTCTAATGTAGCGGGATTCGCTGAGCTTTACGAGAAGTTCTCCAAAAAAATCACCGTCGCCGGCCGTGGCCAGAGCACGCAGCTAAACTACAGCCACCACCTGGCCAAGGTGGCCCTGCACTTTAGCTGCCTGCCCACCCAGCTTGACCCCGACCAGCTCAACGACTACCTTTACCTGGTCAAGCAGGAGCACAACACCCCCTCCAACTCCTACTTCAAGTTCACCGTCTACGCCCTGCGCTACGTCTTCCGCATGGAGGGGCTCAAGGACAAGCGCATTGAGCTGCCCGCCCTCCGGCGCGACCGCAGGCTGCCCGTCGTCTTGAGCAAGCCCGAGGTCCGGAAGCTGCTCTGCGCACCCAAACTCCTCAAGCACCGCGTGCTCATCGCCACCCTCTACGGCTGCGGGCTGCGCTGCGCCGAGGCCTGTAACCTCAAGATCGCCGACCTGGACTTTGACCGCAGGATGCTGCACGTGCGCCAGGGCAAGGGGGGCAAGGACCGCTACGTGCCCCTGAGCGGGCACCTGGTCCGCGGCCTTCAGACCTACATCCAGGCCGAGTGCCCGCAGACCTGGCTCTTCAACGGCCAGGTGCAGGATAGTGAAGAGGGGCTGCTGGACAGACGCTACAACACGGCGGGCGTGCAGTGGGTGGTGCGCTCGGCCCGCCAGGCGGCCGGCATCCACAAGCAGGTCACCCCGCACACGCTGCGCCACACCTTCGCCACCCACCTCTTGGAGGACGGGCTGGACATCGTCTCCATCAAGGACCTCTTGGGCCACGCCTGCATTGACACGACCATGGTCTACCTGCACGTGGCGCAGAGCGGCAGGAGAAAGCCCTTCTCCCCGCTCGACACCCTCTACTGCTAGTGCGCCCCCGACACGAGGTGGCCGACATATTGGGGCAGCACTGGCCACAGGTGGAGAAGCATGTCGGCATCAACTCCTGGCAACTGCGCACCCTGGCTGCCATCATGCGCTGCCGCACCCAGGCCATGGGAGGGCACGTGGACGCCTGCACCGACTGCGGCCAGGTCCGCGTCAGCTACAACTCCTGCCGCAACCGCCACTGCCCCAAGTGCCAGGGCAAAAAGCGGGAGGAGTGGATACAGGCAAGGGAGGCCGAGCTTTTGCCCGTGCCCTACTTCCATGTGGTCTTCACCCTGCCAGACACGCTGAACCAACTGGCCCTGCACAGCCCACGCATCGTCTACGACACACTCTTTGAGGCCGCCTGGCAGACGCTGCTCACCTTCGCCTCCGATTCCAAGCACCTGGGCGCCCGCCTCGGCATGGTGGCCGTGCTCCACACCTGGGGCCAGACCCTCTCGCTGCACCCCCACCTGCACTGCGTCGTGCCCGGCGGCGGGCTCACGGAGCACGGTAAGTGGAAAGGGGCCCGCGGCAAGGGCAGGTACCTCTTCCCGGTAAAGGCTATGAGCCGGGTGTTCAGGGCAAAGTACGTGCAGGCCCTGAAGCAAAGGCTGCCGGAGGTGGACAGGGAGCTGGTGAACGCGCTGTTCAGGAAAGAGTGGGTGGTGTACGCCAAGCGCCCCTTCTCAGGGCCCGGGAGCGTGGTGGAGTACCTGGGCCGCTACACCCACAAGATTGCCATCTCCAACCACCGCCTCACCGCCGTGGACGGGCAGTCCGTGACCTTCTCCTACAAGGATTACCGGCAGGGGGCACGGAAGCTGGAGATGACGCTCGGGGGCATAGAGTTCATCCGCCGGTTTGCCCTGCACATCCTGCCCAGGGGCTTTGTCAGGATACGCCACTACGGCATCCTGAGCGGCACCGGCAAGGCGGCCGCTATTCCGGTCATCAGGGAGCAGCTGCCAGAGGAAAAGAAACTGAAAGCAAAAGTGCGGGAGTTGGAGGAGTACAACCCGCTCGTGTGCCCCTGCTGCAGAAAGGAGACGATGGTCACCCTGCAGGTGCTGCCCAAGCGAGGGCCGCCGCAGGGCATCAGGACAGGCAGGCAGTACACAGAGTACGAGAAGGGACTATAAAAAAAGCCACCGGAAAAGTGGCCTGGCGCAGCTATGCCCGTAGCAGAGCAAACGACAGGAAAAGAGCGGAAAACCTCTTTCGGAAAACAGCTAAAAGTACCTATTTAGACCTCTCCGGGCTCATATCAGTTGAGCCAGCAGGCTACCAGACAGCCCCAGGCAAGTAGCGCAGGCAAACATCTTCCGACTTAAAACCCATAACGCGTCGCGCGGTCAGTGCAACCACGGCTTCATTGTCGGCACTCCGTACCCAACGAAGCCTTAGTTGTTGGCAGAATTTATTTTTTCAATTTTCATGGTTTCTGCTATTATATAACCTTCAAGTCCTGCAGTCCCCCTTATTTGAAAGCATTTTGCGGTTCCATTACTAATCATTTCCTTCTCTTCTGGGGCGATACTTTTATAATGCTTGTACCACTTCATCATGTCAGGAAATTCCGATTCTAAGCCATTCCAATCAGTTTCTTCTATTCCGAAAACGATGTTGTCCTTGTCAATAATTTTGAAATCTTGGTTTATTACTCCATCAAATTTTACTTCTATTATTTCCAACTCTTCACGATATCTTGTCATGACGAATGTGATTGTGTTGGAATTAAAATCAAGTGATAGTTTGTCAATCCTACAATCGCCAACTAAATGTGAGTAATCTTCCATGCTTTTAATTTCTGCCAACTATCGGCTAGCAGGAGTACGACTCCTGCTATCTGCACTATGTATGGAAGTCGTCTGGTCCACTCTTGTAGCAGTATGTGTTGTTTTAGCGGTTGTTTCACAGACTTTCATCATTATATCTTCCTTCTTCAATATAAGAAACTTTTTGAAGATACCTACTTCCTACACTCTGTTTTAAGCGGGGGTGGTCCAAAAATTCAACAAGGGGAGGTGGAGCCCGCGGCTAAGTGCTCCCTGTGCACATGAATTCCAGACTTTTGTCCTCCGTTTAAGGAGAAAACCCAGCTGGAAAAGGCGGCTATAAGAATGAAAGCAGAGCAAATTGATACAATTCCTGCAACGGGGTGCTAGCTGGATATATCCGGATAATACACAAATATCCAGATGTATCCGGCTACAGCCACGAAAACAGCTCATTCCGGAAGCTCCAAGCAGAGGGGCATGAGCAGATGCGTCTTTCACAAGGTCAACAGTTAGCGTGCTTAGTGCAATTGCTACTATAGCATCATTCTATAGCTTATCATTCTATAGCTTATCAAGTGGCTCACGATCTTGTCTACTATGTGTCAAGTAACGTGGGTGCAAATCTCAGTGGCCCTGCTGGAACGGTGCCCCGGCAGGGTCTGAATGTAACGCAGGTCTTTCCCCTGATGGGAGTGGCGGAGTATTAGCAGTGTAAAGCATGTACGGCACAACCTGCTTTCATTCCCCTTTTGTAACATTTTCTCCTGATTCAAAATCAGTTAAAGCCTTCATGGAGGAGAGGCAGTGTCAGGGCCTTACTCCGTGGATCATTGCAGCGGGGACGGGATGGTCAGCCTGAAGCAGGAAGCACAGTAAGCTTGTATTTTCGTATTTACCTTACTTTTTATGTTTATGAAGTAACACGCGGATGGCGCCTGCTTTGCTCAGAGCAGGGAAGCCACTTTTCCGGCAGCGGAAGAATGGAGGGTACCGCAATGAGGAGGCTGGCGGAAAAGTGGCCAGCAACGGGAAGCTCTCGGACAGATTAGCATAATCTGGCGGAGTGCTGGACGGAGGGGGCAAAGCTTGCTGGGGAGGGGCAATGACAGAAGGGGAAAAAGAACGGCAGGAGGAGTGGAGGTGCTGTACCTGGTGAAGAAAGCCAAATCCTGCAGAAGAGCCGGTCCGACAGACAAAGTTTCCCAGCGCCGTATGATAGAAGGAGCCAACAGCGGAAGAGGATGGATGTTTACCAGTTTAATTGTTATCCCCGTGACACCAGGGCAGACCTTGTCTGGGAGCACGGTAGGTTTCTGGCCATACGCACAGAGATGGGCTGCAGCGTGGTGCTCTACCATATGTCCGGTTTCTTTGTGGAGGTGTGGTACTCGCCGGAAGATAACCAGATTGCCCTGGTGCATGGGTTTGAGCGAAGGGAGCTCCTGGAGCCGTACCTGGAGGTTATCGACCTGGAGAAGCCTATAGAGTAAACTACCTCGTCTTCCTCCTTTCAGGTGCGAGTAAACTATCTCATGTTCAACCTCGCCCTTGCTGTGGGATATAATCCAATTCCGGGGTTCGCTACATTTTATTTTCTTTGGTTTTCTATTTGGGCCTGTTGCGTTAACCAGTCACCTATAACTTGTAGACCGGCTGGCGAAAATGTTTCCTGTAACTGGAATGGTTCGTCGTAGGCTCCGGTTTTGGCTGTTTGCATAAAATGGTTTACCCCTGGCAAAATGACCGATTGGAACTGCTGGTTGCCTCCTGCCTGTAACCCTGCTTTCATGGCCGCAAATTCTTTCTCTACAAAAACCTGGGTGTCCTTGTTGCCACTAACAGCCAGTACGGGTACTTTAATTCGGTTTAAGTTTGGTTTAGGATCGAAATGAAGGAAGTAAAAAAGCCAATTGCCTGTAAAGGGAGCAATATACATGTTGCTATACTGCGGGTCCATCTCAATTTCTTTATGCCATTGCTGTAGGTTGGCCAGAGCAGTGGCGCTATCGGGAGCAGCCCCCACAATTTCGTATGATTTGTCATACATAAGCAAGTCTTCTTTAGCCGCTTCTTCCGTAATACCTCTTGCTTTCAGGGTTGCCCGATACTGGGCTTTGCGCGACTCGACTCCGGGTAGCCCAACCCCAGCTAAAAATACCAATCCGGCAACGTCTGGATCATCAGCCGCTACTATCTGGGCTTCCAAAGACCCTTGGCTATGACCAATAACATAAACTTTGCCTACTTTAATGCGACGGTCTGATCGTAAAGCTTTGACTGCTGCTTTGGCATCTTGCGCAAATTCTGCTATGGTGGTACCCGTATAATTTCCGGCAGAGGCGCCCACACCCCGCTCATCATAGCGCAGCACGGCAAAACCCCTTCGAGTGAGTTCGTCGGCTAACACGCGAAAGGTTTTATGGTAAAATTGCTCGCCGTCGCGGTTATGCGGACCGGAACCTGAGAGCAGTACCACCCCCGGAACCTTTTTCTTGCCTTTGGGAGCGGTAATGCTGCCGCTAAGGCGCACACCAGGGACGGATCCATTGAAATTAACCGGCCATTCCCGGTAAGGGTAAGGCGGCTGGGGGGTTTGCGGGCGCAGTGGACGAACAGCCTGAGGGTCTATAGGCTTGAGTTGGAGGGGGATCTTAATTCCGGCACCCGCAACCGATAAAGTGCCGGTAATCTCCCTTTTGTCAGCGTTGTATTTGGCAATATAAATCCAATGCGCATCAAAGCTTTGAATATGAAATTTAAGGCTGTCGCCTGGCTGAGGAGCAAGCTTAGCCTGCAAACTGTGGAAGCCCTGAGCAGGTAAATCAAAAAGGGCAGATGTACCTCCGGCCGCATTAGTGGAGAAGTGAAAGACTGCTTGCCTATCATCCTCACTAGGCGATAAACTGCCGGCCCAATTACCAGTAGGAAGTTCCTGTGCCCAGACTGTCCGAAAAGGTAAAGGAAAGAGGCCTAGGACACAGAGAAAGATAAAACTGAATCGTGAATGAACAGAAGAAGTATTTAGATAATCTTTTTTGCTTACAGTCATAACTTTACTTTTAGTAGTTATACCTTCGTTTTATAAGCTATTCAAAAAGATGCATTTGGAGGCTAACTCTACAGCGCAAATACCTTGGTTATTAAGTAAATTCTTTGAATTAGGTCGGCCGAGAAGCCCATATATGTTAAACAAGAATAATGGATTGGGCTTGGCGGTGGCGTAGCTAACGTAAAGGCGGGGTTGGCGTTGCTATTTTTCAATACCACGGCTGCTTTCGGCTTTTCTACTTGGCTCCATATCGTGAATAAAGAAAACACCATCCAACACCTTAGTCCAGTCAGCCTCAAAGATAATCGATGCGTCAAGCCTTGCGTTCATAGGCTTGCTAATCCAGCTATTTTGCACTTCCTGTGAGTTCAGGTCCAGAAATGCTGCTTTTTGGTTAGCTAAGTGAAACAGGTAGTTCCAGGTGCCTACTGGAGCAGGCGCTACATTTGTCTTTTGCGGATAATGCGCAAACCCTGTCTGCCCTTGGAAAGAAAGCGTGCCAATCACATACAGCCTCTCCCCGTACCTTTCGAAGAGGATATCTCCCATGGTGTTCGCTCCCTTAAAAATGTCCCGTCCTGATTTAGGCACCAAAGTGAAGGTGTTCTTGATGGTGTGGGAGCAGTTTGCCCAAAGGATAACTTTTTTCCCCTTGTAGGGACCCTCCAACAGCCAAGAGACGTTATCTGCCATCTGCTCATCCCTGATGTTATTAAATTCCCTGCCAGTCATCTCCCCTTTGTCCAGCCTCTGTACTGACCAGGTGACTTTAGCCTGAACTATCAGGTTCCTTATCGCCTGTTGCCAAAAGAGCCCTTCCTCAGGTTGCAAAGCAGATAGTAAATCTGTAATATGCTCAGTGGCCTGTACAAACAACTCTCGCTCCTTTACAGAGGGATAAGGGGGCGGGTAGGAATAATCTGTTACCCAGCCGGCGATTATTCTAAAGCCACGGTATTCATCTGATGCCCTGTACGCAGGACTCAACACCTGTACAAGAGAGTCAACTTCATGGAGAAAGAGCTTTCTGCCGTAGTAACCTGTAAACTGGCAGTCAAAGCCGCTTACTTCCAAGGGATGAGAAGTATTGGCCTGTTGAGCTATGTAGTCAAACAGTGGCTGCACTTGTTCGCTTTGAGCCCATACCTTAAATAGGCTGTTGTTGAAAGCAGCAAGTGGGTCTTCGTTATTGCTGATACTCTTCCATGCTCTGCGGCAATCATAGAAACCACTCTCGAAAACAACTGCCTCGAAACCGTACCTGCTGTGTAGCAGTTTCACCACATTGCTGTAGAGTTGGAAGGTAGTTCCGTCACCATGATTCTGCTCACCCAAGAGAATGACCTGCTTGTCTGCGAGCACCTTGTCAAAATAAGCTATGGCCTGAGAATCAGGGAAAGATGCAAGACTGATGGGAATAGCGTTCTGCCTGAGCCAGGCAACTTTTACATCAGTTTCCTGAGCTAACACATCCTTGGTAATCATGCCAAGGAGAATCAGGAAAACTCTAAGGTTGCAATATGAAATCAATTTGCTTCCCATTTTTTTATTTTAGTGACACCCCACTACTGGATAGCAGGAACTGCACTCCTGCTATTCACCCAAATGCAGGAGTATATACGGAATTTAACTACCGAATATACTATATATTCTTGTCAAAATAACACAATCCCGAGTATAGTTTTAGCTCCCCTGAAAGTACCGAATCCCGCATACTCTCCAGGAGGCTGCAAAGGCGATTTCGCTTTTTAACACTGTTCATAATGATACTTATAGATTACATAAAAGAACGGCTCCTCTTCACGGGGAGCCTTACCAATTTTATAAAGGGTAATAGGAACATCAACTGCGACCTCGCCCTGCTCTACCAGCCGCATGATGACGGCAGCCGTGAACTGTTTGGTGATAGGAGGCAACAGTATAAATTGTTTCGGGACTCTGTCCTTGGTGATGTTCAGAAGAGCCGTTACGTAGTTTCCGAATGTGCCAAGTAAGTTATATGAAGAAGTCATTGAGGAAAGGCATAGATATGCTTACCTTATTAGCCTTAACTAGAGTTAAATCTCTCAATGTTTGATTGGTGAGACAATAGTTAAAGCCTTGAGTGGTTGTTACATCAGGCCCATGTAAAATTTGTACTATGCGTTACTATCTGCTTTTTATATTTCTTATACTGCATAGTACTACAGCTTTAGCTCAGGGTGAAAGCACCAGTACAGAAGGGGTGAAGGAGCCATTCTCCCCCATTGTTGTTGCCTACCAGAATGAAGCGCAGGCTTTAACGTTCCAGAAAGAAAATTCCCCCTATTACTCCGATATTTCCGCTCTCTTCAGGCCACAGAAAACAGGCAGCTTAAAAAAGGAAGCATCTCTTACCGCTTCTTTTGATTTCCCCCCCTTGTGGAAGGACAAAGAATTATTTATCACCCTCACGCCCCAGAGTGCAGCCTTTCAACTGCTCATTAACGGAAAAGAGGTTGTGCTGATAGAAAAGGGAGTGCCCAATAGGGTAAACATCACCTCTTTTCTCAAAGAGAACCGAAATGTGATAGCGCTAAAGGTAGCAGAGCCTGGTGCCCTTATCCCAAAGAGTGCCGGTAAAATCATATTGACCGCGACTCCAAAGGTGAATGTTGTAGAGTTTTATACCTATCAATACAGAAATCCGCTTCCTTCCAAAGACACAGACTGGAGTATCGAGATGGACTTGATGTTTTACGCCGACTCTCCTTCTCTGCGCGCTAACACTTACCGGTACACCCTTTATGACGCGTCTCTAAAGCACGTAAAGTTAGATACAATCAATATAAAGCGCCTTCCTAAACCAGGTAGGAATGGCCGGATGGGTAGTAGAGGGACACGTTTCAACGGGGACAACTTCCTTAAGTGGAACAGCGAAACGCCTTACCTGTACTTCTTAACGCTACAGGTCACCACCCCAGACAGCGAGGTGGTGCAAGTCCTCAGCACCAAAGTTGGGTTCAGTGTAGTCTCTCAACGCAAAAACAAGATTTACCTGGGCAATAGGCCGCTAGGCATGCCATTGACACTCAATCCAGTTTTTTATCAAATACCCCTTTCTGCTGACTCACTCGATACACCAGAAGATTTAAAAGTCTCCCTTGTTTCTCTAAAGGAGCACAATGTCAATACCATCGTGCTCCCTGATGAAGCAACGGGCACTGATATATACGACCTGTGCGATGAACTCGGCCTGTATATCATCCAACGATTAGATTTGCCCAGTCAGGAAGACATGAGCGGGCTTTCTGCAGAGGAACAGCTCCAGGTAGTCAACAAGCTCATCACGAACGTTGGTGCAAAGGTGAGGACACTCAAGAACCACCCTTCCATAATTGCCCTGTCGTTCAACAGAAACCTGACGTTGAAAGGTCCCTATCAACCACTGATGGACACGCTAAACGTAATTGAAAGAGACATATTGTTTCTTTACCCGAGTAGCGAAATTGACAACCATGTTCCTGTGATAGGAAGCCAGGTCCTGAACTGGCACAGTTTAAGCCAACGGCAACGCCTTCACTTAAAGAAGCGTTACCAGCCGGTGGACTTTTGGGTGGATGAACTAAATATGCTTCATTTAGCCAATAAATATGATTTTACAGCATTAGACAATGTGGAGTTGTCCTGGGAAATAAGGGATAATGGAATAATAGTGAAGGAGGGTAAAATTGGCCAAATCAACATCCCACCACAAAAAACCCAGGCTGTCATACTACCCTTTTACTTTAGTGAGTATTCAACGGCAGAAGGCTATACCTTTCATTTCAGCATAAAGCTAAAGGAGGATACTGACTGGGCTGAAAAGGGACATACTATAGCAGAGGAAGAATTTAGGTACGACAGCTCGAATAAAGAAAAGAAACTCATCAAAACCTTCCCTTATAGTAAAGAGCTATAAAGTTAAGATAGGAACAGAATCGCACCTTTATTTTCAGCCTCTGAAGGCAGTTTCTCCCATAACTAATGTTATAATAAGTACAGAGATTCTTGCCTGTAAAACATCTAATTACTCCCATGTTTTCTGATAACATGGTTGAAGCACCCTTTAACAGATCATAAAAAATAAATTAGGTAAACTGCTATCTGATAGCATTACTACCCGTGATAAAACGGCTATTTCCAAGACCTTCTCAGGACTGGTAAAGGTAATCTTCCCAGATGGCAAATTTGATAAGGAGGATGCCCAGGAGCTACTGGAATTCGCTATCGAGTGCAGAAGGCGCGTGAAGGAGCAGCTTCATATCATGGACGAGACCTTTGAGAAAGTTGATTTCAGCTATACCGACAAAGCCACTAGCACGAAGAAGGAAGTACAAACGCTGGAAATCATCGAATATGGCGCTAAAGAAAAGGCTCCGGAGACCACGTTTGAAGCAGCACCTGAAAGTGCTATAGTAACTAAACCAGAGGTTAGGGAGGCAGAACCGGAAGCAAGTCAAAAGATTATCCGAGATAATCAGACAGGCGTTTCCTATGAGAAACTGTTTGGTAGGTAACTGGCAGGAGCTACTGACATAAAGCTAATAGACCCTTATATCCGACTGCCGTACCAGCTCCGGAATTTCATGGAATTTACCGCACTGGTCGCCAAAGTAAAAGAAGAGGGTCAGGAGGTAAAGCTGCACCTGATCACCAGCAACAACGAAGATTACCTGGAGAACGCTAGGGAAGCCTTCAAGGAAATTATTGATTCGCTGGAGCCATCGGGTATATTCTTCTCCTTTGAGTTTGATGAGAACATCCATGACCGCTCCATTGAGCTGAATAATGGCTGGAAAATCGTACTTGGCAGGGGACTGGATATTTACCAAAAAACCAATGGCCGGTGCGATATAGCGGAGTATTACCAGGAAAAGCGGTTGTGTAAGGCCTGTGAGATTACTTATCTTTTTGACTCTAAAGTATGAGAAGCAAACTCTACAAAATCTGGCTTAAGGCTATATTAACTTTCTCTGTTTCCAAAAGTCTTGAGGCGTGCAGCGACTGTTTCCAAGTCAGCAATTACCTCCTCCGGGTCAGGCAGCGTGCCATATACAAGGGAACGGAATTCCTGTTGGTAAGCTGTCTCTAAAGAATTCCAGGCTCCTCCTACATCGGCGAACAGCAGGCAGGCATACAACGGCTGCATGGCCCAGTCCCCTTGAAACTCGCTGTTGCGGGCATCATCGGCCTGTACAGCTTGGATCATCTCGAAGAAGTCCTCGCTGTGCAGGAAAGCGGTCACTGCAGGTGCTTTTAGCATGGCGTGCAGGTCGTAGACATGGCGAATCTTGCTACCTAATTCATCCACCGGATTTTCGGCATAAGAGGCCCGCACCAGGGCCAGCACTTTCTCTGTGAAGGTGCGCTCCAGGCTTACCACATTCACCTCAAAAGGCTCTAGCCCGTACTGACGGATCAGGTCCAGCAAACCACGTTGAGCCATAAACTGGCTGATGTAGGTCTTGATCGGCATCAGCTGGTGTGGATTAGGGCTGGCAAAGGAGTTGATCTCGACCAGAATCTTGTCAGTTGCTTGACCGTAGTCTCCCTGCACGGAGGCTCCGTAGTCGTGCAGTGTTTTGCGGAAGCGGGAGCCTTTGCTGGTCCTGTGCGGGTCATCTACCTCAACCATGTCCTTTGTGATCTCTTTTGAGATTTTGCGGATCAGCTGCATGACCTGGTTGTTGGTCATGCCTTCTTCGGCGTTGATGGCCAGGTCGATGTCCTCAGAAAAGCGCTCAATCAGGTTGTAGGCCTTGGATAGCGAGGTGCCGCCCTTGAAGATGGCTTGCTCCACGTAGGGGGAGTGGGCTAGGCGGTAAAGCACCAGCGTCACCCAGTAGTCTTTCTCCACATACACATCCCTGATCTGCAAGGCCTCTGCCGTGGCCGTAATGGCATCCCGAAACACCTCCGGGTTTTGGTGCAGGTTCATATAATATTCCAGTCTTTTCTGTTGGGCAAGATGCTCTCGCTAATGCCCAGTTTGTATTTAGTCAGCGGGTTGAGCGACTGCCTTAGCCTATCCGCCTCCTGTGCATAGCCCAGCTGCTCCAGCAGAGCTCCCAGCATGGCACGGGTAGCGGGGTTGTAGTCCAGCGCCAGCGCTATGAGCCGATCCATGTCGCGTTCGGCTAATTTTCTGATATACTCGAGCAGAATGAGGATCGTCTTCTCGCTGTTGCGGTCCGGAATCTTCTTGTAACCGCGCAGAGCGTCTAGAACCTGAAGCTTGTCAATGTCAGACTCCTTGAAGTGGGTGGGGCTTTGAACATAACGGATCTTTGTTTTACCGACATTCGCTACCCGGCGCTGTTTGCGGGTCATCAGCGTTACCTCCTGGGGAACCTGCGTTGTCAGGCCCAGCTGGTTGTAGAGCCCCAAACCGCTTTCATACCCCTTCACTTTGCCTTTGGAGGTGCTCAGGCTTTTGATGATCTCTTTTTCAGATGGTTTTACTTTCCCGAAAACGGTTTCCTTTGGCTTGTAGTAGCGGCCTTTTGCCAGTCGGTTGATTACCCCTTGCTTGGCCAGGCGGCTGAGCGCCGCTGCCAGGGCCTCCAGTTGGCTATCATTTACCTTAAAATCAGCATAAGTCAGCAATTCCCCAGGCGGAGTCTGCTCAATCCTTTCCCGGACTTGCTGCATAATGCTCATTGATACTTAGGTATATAATAATTGCCTCAAGATAAGAGATAGCTTCTATCTTGTCAAGTTTTTTTGTTATAAAACTTGACAAACGAGACAGAGAGTTATAGTATATATTAACTTAACATAGATTGCTTCTCATCTAGTACCTAAAATTGTATTCAATTTTAGGACTTTCTGTAAGTGGATCATATTAAAATATAATATAAAAAGTTTAATATATAACAAATAAAAAATTATAGTATTTTGCATTCCTGATGCTATCCCAACCATTGAAAATAGATGACAGCCACTCCAATGCCAACATAGCCTACACCTAGAATAATCTGTATTACATACGAGCAAGCAAGTATATCTGGAGCTTCACAACCCGGCAGATGTGGACGGGATTTAGTTTGCCATTGAAGTGGTAACAGCAGCAGAGGAAGAATCGGCATCAACAAAATAAGAACTGTATATGTGGAATGACAAAGAAACAAACCTAGACCTTCTCGGACATCAGCGAGTTGCCCAAACGATAGTGGAGATTATGCGCGAAGAGGAGCTAAGGCCCTTAACTGTCGGTATACATGGCAGTTGGGGTGCCGGTAAAACATCGATACTTTCTCTGATTGAGACAGAATTAAAGAGCGACACTCAGACCCTTTGCTTTACTTTCAACGGCTGGCTTTACCAGGGTTATGAAGACACTAAGTCAGCACTGATGGAAGCAGTTGTACACGAGTTGTTGAAAAGTCGAAGTACTAATGATAAGATGCTTGATCTTGGGAAATCAATTCTCAGGCGCATTAACTGGCTTAAGGTAGCAAAGGTTGGCGGAGGTTTAGCTATGACGGCTGCGCTAGGACTTCCAGCGACTGCCTTATTTGGTGTACCTGGCTTAATGGCAGGTGCAAGGAGCTTATTTTCAAAAAAAGATGAAACATCACCAAGTGTGAATGTTGAAGTCCAAGTAGAGGAGGACCCGTGGCTTAAACCAGAAGAGGCAACTGTTCCAGCACAAATAGAAGCTTTCAGAAAAGAATTACAGCAATTGATAAAGGAATCAACGGTTGAGCGATTAGTAGTGCTGGTTGATGATTTAGATCGCTGCTTGCCAACGGCTGTGATAGATATACTGGAGGCTGTTAAACTTTTCCTGTTTATTGAAGGAACAGTATTCGTTATCGCAGCAGACGAACAAATGATAGAATATGCTGTAAGGCGCCATTTCCCTGATCTCCCTGTCTCACAAGCTGATTATACGAAACATTACTTGGAGAAACTGATTCAGGTTCCTATAAGGGTTCCGTCTCTGAATAGGTTGCAGACTCAGAATTACATCCGTTTTATGCTCCTGCAAAACCATTTAGAATATGATAAAGACAGGCTTATAGAAATATGCCATGCTTTCGAGAGCTCAAGAGAAACGCCTTATGATAATACTGAGCTGTCTTACGAGTTTATAGCAAAACAATTTGGGGGCGAAAGCCAGGACTTGAGAGGCACTTTGGCTGTTGCCGAACAGTTGGGTAATACTTTAGCTAACGAACTACGAGGAAATCCACGGAATATTAAGCGCTTCCTAAATACTCTCTTTCTGCGAAAGCGCGTTGCAAAAATTTATGGTCTGGAGACCAAAGTGGCAATGGATGTGTTGGCAAAACTCATGCTGCTTGAGCGCTTTCACTCTGAAGTGTATGAGAAAGTAGTAATAGACGCAACAGTAACTGATAAGGGCACTTCAGACACTGTAAAGCAACTCGAAGAACTAATCAAGCCTGAAAATACGGGTGACCAGAGAAAAGGGAGTACAAAGACTAAACAAGTAAAATTTAATGAAAAGCCTTTAGATTCAAGTTTACAGGAATGGGCTAAACAAGCACCTTCTCTAGGCGAAGTAGATTTAAGGCCATATGTCTTTATCTCAAGAGAGCGTGCTGTAAGCTTTAAAGTTGCAGATGACCTTCCTGCTGTATTGGCACCAATCTTTGAAGCCCTAGCTTCAGGTATCAGATTAACTTTTGTAAAATACGAGTCTGAAATAAAGGCACTGGGAGATAGTTTGGCAAGGCTTGTTTTTGATAAACTTAAAACCTTAACAGTGAAGGAAGGGGATTGGAAAAACATGCCAAAACCAATGGAAGGCCTGACATATTTAGTGCAGCGTCAAGCTTCATTAGAAGTTCCCCTAGTAGATTTACTTAATTCCGTCGCCCCGAAAGATTTAGGAGCCTGGTTACCTACTAGAATAGACTTCTTCAGAAGTTCAGAGGGTAAGCAAGCAAGAAGGGTGCTTTTTGAAAATATCTCACAAGATCCTAACGCTGACCAAACTCTTAAAGCACTAATTGAAGAATTAAAATAATTAACAAACTATGGGAACATCCATTAATCGCCACGGTCCTAAACCAACTGTACCGTTGATTCCAGATTGGATCGATGAGGAAGAATCGTTGGATGATAAGAATGACGCAGAACCGACAGAAGACCCTGAAGATGAAGCCAATGAAAAGGAAAATATAGAAGAATTACAGCGACCAGCTAACCCCTTTGATAAAAGTCAGCGCGGCTTTCGTGAGGCTGTCCGCACCGGAGACTATTCAGGTCTTGAGCGGGTACTAAAGAACTACGTCACGCAGGCAGGTGGCGGCGCATCCAGCTCAGCCCGTAGAATGAGTCGCTCCGGCAAAGCGGTAGCGCGATTTGGTACCATACTTAGCGATATTCGTCAGAACGGATTAGAAAGCACCCTTACCAGACTTAATCTTAGTGACTACAAAGATAAGCCTGCTATACAAGTGTTATCAGCGCTGATGGAACATGTTTGTGGCACATCTGCCTTACTAGATGACACAGTAACACGAGAAGCATACGCGGTCACAATAACACGCTTGGTGAAATATATGCCAGGTTTGGACTTAAAGAGCCTTACAGAGCCACAGGTCTGTGAAATGATGGCCGTGTTTCTGGAAGAGAGCATTGTTTATAAGCTCATCTGTGATGTAGGAAGATCATTAACAACTTCTACGTCAGATCCAGCTAGAGCTATCGGAGTAGAAGAGAAGCTATACCAGATCGTAAGCGGTCTTGTTCATAGCCGTATAGTGCCTGAGCTGAGAGGGAAGATGGCAGACCGTAGCAATTTAGATCAGGCAGTGCTTAAAATTTACAGTATAGCCTTTAAATCAATCGTTGGTTCACAAAAATAGACAACATGCCTCAAATAGGAATAGAGTTACGAATAGGTAATAATGATGACGGAGCATTGGTTGAACATGATCAATTCTCTGCCTTCTACACATTTTATATCCAGAACACAGAACAAAAGGAGCAAAGAATAAGCATTGACAAATTACTAAAGGAGCTACGTCGGCTTAAGTTAAGTCCTTCCTTGCAGGGGCTCGACATTTTGGCGTTAGCCTGTACCGCTTACGCCGCAGACACCAGTATCAACCGGTACAGAAACTCAGATGACGGTTGGACCAGGCAGTTTCACCTGTTTGTGCCAGTAAGCGATGCTGCACTATGGCAGTCACAGCAGCAGCTCATTGCAGATATTCTGAACTTTTTGACTGGAGACTTATGGCAGGTTACTTTTAGGCAAGGTACCAGCAGCATCGCTGTATCTAACAAAGAGATGAAACCAACAGAGTATGCAACAGACACAGTGTGTCTGTTTTCTGGGGGAATGGATAGCTTTATAGGCGCGATGAAGCTCTTACAGGATGGAATAAGGCCGCTTCTTGTTGGGCACGCAAAAAGCAGCGACGTATCAGATTTCCGGAATAAGGCCAGCCAAGAGATCATCAGCCGCTATGGCTCTGTGTCACCAGAATTAGTAAAAGCTTTTGTTAGAATAGGGAAACCAAAGCTAAATGGTAAAGCGATAGAAGGTGAAAACACGGAGCGAGGGCGCTCCTTCCTGTTCCTAGCTTTAGGGGCTGCCTGTGCCACGGCTCTGCCTGAATCCGAAGAAAATACAAGAAAAAAGCTTTATATCCCGGAGAATGGATTTATCACGCTAAACCTTCCTTTAACGCCACTACGAATTGGTGCTTACAGCACTCGAACGACACACCCTTTTTACCTAAACTTAATGCAAAGGCTCCTCAACGCAGTTGGTATAAATATAGATGTCATCAATCCTTTTGAGTTCAAAACCAAAGGTGAGATGCTCTTGGAGTGTGGTGACCCTGCCTTTGTCGCTGGGGCAGATACTATGTCTTGCAGCCGGCCTTCTACTCGTAATGCAAATATTGAAGGGGCTGGGAGAAGGCACTGCGGGAGATGTGTGCCGTGCATCATACGCCGTGCGGCCTTGAAGAAAGCAAATCAACCCGATGATAATGATCAATTAATAGAAGGAAGACGCTACAGAACTGATATTTACACGACGCGTTTGCACGCATCAACAGCAAAAGTGGAGGATAAGACTGCAAAAGGGGAAAATGTCATGGCGTTCAAGTATATGATTGAGAGAGTTCGTCAAGACCCTAACTTTTTAACTGCTGCCATCAGGCTTACTGGACCGCTGGAGTTTCCTGACCAGTCTTTAGCTGTATACAAAAGGGGGCTGGAAGAGGTAGAAGCCGTATTACAAAACGTGACTGTTGTTGAGTGATATGCCTTATTATGTAGATACCCATTGTCACCTAGACCTGTTCAAAGGCATCAGGTCTAGTGTTGACGAGGAGGACAACTTGCCTATAAAGACCATTACAGTCACGAATACTCCCGTTCTATGGGCTCCTAATCAAAAACTCTTCGGAGAGAGCCACAATATTAGGGTAGCACTTGGGCTGCATCCCGAACTCGCTGTAGAGCGAGAGCACGAAACAGACTCATTTGATAATCTATGCTCTAAAGCGAAATATATAGGCGAAATTGGGCTAGATGGCACTTCAAAGGGAAAATCAGTCCGTGACACACAACTTAAAGTGTTTAGAAGCCTTTTGGATTCAGTTAAAAATTCAAACCCGAAGGTTCTCACGGTGCATAGTAGAGGAGCGGCTAAGGAAACAATAGATGAACTTACTACTGCTTTAAAAGGTACGCAACATCAGGTTATCTTGCACTGGTATTCTGGAAGTTCAAGAGACTTGAAAAGTGCGGTCGAACGTGGCTATTTCTTTTCCATAAACCATAGAATGTTAGCCAGTAAGAATGGTCAAAATATTATTAAGGAAATTCCACAAGATAAACTTGTTACCGAAACTGATGCACCATTCACCTTTTCAGACAAAATTTTTACTCGGGAACAGTCCCTACAGGAGGCGGTTAAAGGTCTAGCTACAATTTGGATGAAGGACCAAGATCAGGTAAAATATAAAATCTGGGAAAATTTTACGAGATTGCTTTTGCCAGCCTAACATTCCCGTATTTAACATAAGGCTACTTATCGGCTATTATGTTAACCTTTAGATTAGCGCTGTATCATTTTTCCAATAGTTATACCGTTCCGGGTACGAAACGTAGGACATTTCGGAGCTGCGTACTTGTTCACCGAGACAAAGCTTCTATTAATCCGAAACTTGCGGAAAGCACTGTCCGCCCTATGTCTTATAACCATTGTTAGCGGGTTGTTTTTATTTTATTTTCCAATTCCTTTTCTATGTAATTCTCAAAAGTATCTTTAATGAAGACAGCATTTTGTGATATGCTTTTGTAATTACTTTTTATCGTCTCATTTAAGTAAGGGTCTACAACTTCAATTTCTGTTTCGTCCAACATATTCTTTTTGAATAAGGCCTTTATATGAACATCAGCTTCGGGAAATGAGTATCCAATGAATATTATTTTTTCCGTTTTTCGAATTTCGATTGCAGCTTCATCAAAAAGTTTCGAGATGGCAGGATGATTTAAGTCCTTAATGTGAGATGGAGGTACTATGAAGGTGTCAAAGGGTGTTTCATCATTTGGACACTTTAAATCAAAAACGATTTCTTCTGGATTTTCACAGCTTGCACCGATTCTTCCTTTGAAACCTTGAGTCTTTAAGTCAATATTTGTGTCCCAAGGAGTAAGTAATACTTGACTACAGCAGTTACAGTATTTCCAATTTAATGAACCGTGAATCTTGATTATTTTAATTGGTGTTGGTGTCTTCTCATCCCAAATTCTAACAGGTTCTCGTGGGTTATCCCACCAATCAAATGCATCAATTTTGTCATATTCTTCATAGTTCATAAAGTTGATGCAGTAGTCAATAAGAGCTTTGGAAGGATATAAAAAGTCAAACGATTCATCGAGAAGGGTGTCGTAGTTCATTGTAATTATCGATACATTCTTATTGAATCTATCAAGGCATTCTAAGAATTTTTTATAAATCCCTCTACGAGTTTTTGATTCACTAATTCTGTGGTGAAGGAGTCGAATGAGTGACTCCTTAATACTTATAAGTTGAATAGTTGTGTATCCACCCTTTAAACTTTCTTTTCTTGAAATGAAGTAATCTAAATAACCGAATACAGATTCTAGCGAAGGAACATTTCCATTCTCTGTATCAAAATTATCCTGGATGAACTTTTTGGCGAGGCTGGCTAATTCTGATTCTGCATAATCTGCATTCAAAATTTCGGGCAATAAATCTCTTTGAAGTGGTCCGCCATCTGCAATTGATGCTCCTGCTCCAAAAACAAAAAGAACATCTCTTTTCGGTTGATATCTAATGAACTTTTCTTTCATTTTGAATGCCCGCTAACCTTTAGATTAGCGGTATATCATTTTTCTAATAGCTATACTTTTATATTACCAGGTATAGGAGTAACTTTTACCTATACCTGAAGAGCAGCCAGTGCACTACCCGCTAACAAGGCGAACAGGTCTAAGAGCCGATTCAGTCTGGCTGCTTTATTTCTCAACCCGCAGGCAGGGGTCATATAGATTTTCGGGACTTTGGGCCCATTATAAAGGTTTCGACTCATAGCTTGCACAACCCCTATTGAAAGATATGGAAAAGCCTATTGATTCCCAAGCACCCGCCTACATTCTGGGCGTTGACGTATCCAAGGACAGCCTGGACGTGTGCCTGGCTAACTGCAGCGATGGGAGAATGCTCCACCAGAAGTTCAACAACAACCCCTCAGGCTTCAAGCGCATGAAAGCATGGCTCAAGCAGCAGGGCTGTGAGGCAGGACAGGAAACCCTCTGCTGCATGGAGCACACTGGCCTCTACACCCGCCAGTTGGTGCACTACCTGCTGGCTCGTGATGTAAGGGTATGGATGGAGAGCGCCCTGCAGATAAAGCGCAGCATCGGCATGATACGAGGCAAGGATGACAAGGTGGACGCACAGCGCATCGCCCGCTATGCCCTGCTGCACCAGAAGGAGGCACAGTGCCTCTCCCTTTCAGGCGTGACACTGGAAAGGCTAAAGGACTTGCAGGCAAACAGGAGCAGACTGCTTAAGGCCCTGCAGAGCCTGAAAACAACTATTAAAGAGCTGCTGCAGGTGGACCCTGTCTCTGGCAAAACCCTGGAGCAGGTAAACAGGAAAGCCATCAAGGGGCTGGAGAAAAGCAAGGAGCAGGTGGAGGAAAAGATGCAGCAGTTTATCGAAAAGGACGGTGAACTGAAGCGCAAGTATGACCTGCTCACCTCAGTAAAAGGCGTGGGAAAGGTACTCGCTATTTCCCTTCTTGTCTATACCCAGGGCTTCACCAAGATGGAGGACGGCAGGAAGCTTGCCTGCTACTGCGGCGTGGCTCCCTTTGAGTACAGGAGCGGCACGAGCGTGATGGGCAAAACAGGTGTCTCTAAGTTTGCCAACAAAGAGCTCAAGCACGTGCTACACATGGCAGCCATGAACAGCGTTCGCTATAACCAGGAACTCAAGACCTATTTCGAGCGGAAAGTCGGGGAAGGAAAAAGCAAGATGAGCGTCTTGAATGCTGTCAGAAATAAGCTGCTCCACCAGATTGTAGCCGTGGTAAAACGAGGGACACCATATGAAGTGAGATTGAACAATTTTTAGCGCATGACGCTTGTTTTACTCATAGATTTCGGCTCGTACATAAAGCGAGCGAGGCGTAGCCGCAGCTTGACTTATGTATTGGGTTAGGCTCCGATATTTTTCTCCTTCTTGTAATCTTCTATTCCGTTTATGGCTGCTTGATACTTTGCAGCAAATCCATCTTCTATACCGTACTCGCTGAATTTCTTAACCGCCCAATCGAAAACAGTGATTCCAAATCCTGTTTCTTTATGCACTATGATAGAATTAAAGTAAGGATAAGAATAGAGCCAGCCAAATTCAATTGACTGGTTGAACAGGTAACCTAAAGTGGCTCCAAACTCACAAACAGAAATCAAGTACTGGTTGGAATAATCCTTGGGGTCGCTATCCTTTATTATCTGCGCAACTGCTGCTCTGTCATAAAATCTATCTACTTCATCAAGTAATGCAAGGCTTATACTATCGGATTCTTTGATGCTCTGATAGTCCTGTAAGGCAGCGTTAGTTACTATATCAATGGCGCTCTTTACTTCCTGTAGCAATTCTTCTGGCAAATACTGTAGTTCATCCAGGTCAAGATTTTGTCCTTCATAACCAGCTATAATGTACATATCTGGACGAGTCATTTCAGGCTTGTCTTCTGCTGAATACCATGGACTTAAATACTCTTTAAAAAGCTTATCGCAGTGTGGAAGCTTTTTCCTGAACAATCTTAACATCTATGATTTTATTGAAGCCTAACGTTACTCGTGCATAGTGTGGTCAAGTCGAAGCCGTAGCCTATACTATGAACTTTGTTGGCACTTGTTATTTTTTCAAGTAAGTGTCATTATACCCTACCTTGAATTTGTCAGGCAAATAATGGTTTAATCTACTGATAAAGGCATATAAGAAATCTACTTTGACTCTCTCAATATGGAAGCCTTTTGTAACACTTCCTTTCTGAACCATTATATCATACTGGTAGCCATGGTCGCTTAGTTCTCCTTCAGGTAGTGGGGCTGTAAAAACATATACAGGCTCTTCTAATTTTCTTAAATCAACGGCTTCAATTGGGGCGAATATCTTCTGGCTCTCTTCTTTCGTTAATGCGGAGGTATAGTAAATATCTTCAGGGTATGCACTCTTCCGTATTTTTACAGAGTCAGCAGTTATGATAAAGTGATTATCTGCACCCATTGCCCACTCCTTTATTGTAATTCTATACTCCTTTTCCCCTACAGTTTGTGAGAAACAAAGGCTATGAAATACAACCAGTAAGAGTACAGACAGATAAGCCTTCTTCATTTTCTTTAATTACAATATGTGCCAACTATTGGCTAGCAGGAGTACGACTCCTGCTAGCTGCACTATGTATGGAAGTCGTCTGGTCCACTCTTGTAGCAGTATGTGTTGTTTTAGCGGCTGTTTCACAGACTTTCATCATTATATCTTCCTTCTTCAATATAAGAAACTTTTTGAAGATACCCGCTTCCTACACCCTGTTTTAAGCGTGGCATGTTTCGTGCAATCGCTAATGTAGCATCATTCTATAGCTTATCAAGCGGGCTCAAGATCTTGTCTAATGCGTATCAGGTAATGTGGGTGCAAATCTGCGTGGCCCTGCTGGAGCAGTGCCACGGCAGGGTCTGAATGTAACCCAGGGCTGTCCCTTGATAGATGTTGAGGAGTACAAATCATTAACGGCACAACCTGCTTTCCTTCCCCTTTTGTCACATCTTCTCCTGATTTGAAACCAGTTAGAGCCTTCGTTGAGGAGAGGCAAAGTCAGAGCCTTATCCCGGAGAGCATTGCCGTGGGGTCGGGATGGCAAGCTTGAAGCAGGAAACACAGTAAGCGTGTATTATTCTGTTTACTTTACTTTTTATGTTGATGAAGTAACACGCGGTTGGAGTTTGCCTGGCGCGGTGGGGAAGCCACTTTTCCGGCAGCGGAAGAATGGAGCGCAGCGAAATGAGGAGGCTGGCGGAAGGGTGGCCAGCGCACGGAAAGCTCTCTGACAGATTAGAATAATCTGGCGGAGTGCTGGACGGTGGGGACAAAGCTTGCCGGGGAAGGGCTGCCTTACCCGCCAGATTCATGGCAATCAGTTACGCTTTTTTGACTTCGTTTAAATAGCGTAACATACTGACAGCGGCTAATCTTTTTAGCTGAATATAGAAAATGACACTATAATTAATATATTAAAAGCAGCAACCGGGAAAGTGCTTCCGGCATCACAGTCACAACTACACACTATGGCCAAAACAGGTTTTGTCTCCGTGGCGGGGGCGCATGGCTTTCACTTCGACAGCCCGGAGGATACCCACTTCTCCGTCACGGTTGTGCTGGTGGAGGAAGAGAACAAAAGGGAAGTAGAGGAGGGGTTCCGCCGCATCCGCGACCGGCATTTTTCGAATGGGAATATCCGTTTTGCGGATGGCCCCCTGTTCCAGGCGCAGCGGAGGGAGTTCATAAAAGAGCTGAAGAAATTGGATTTCACTTACCACGCCCTACTGGTGGACAAGCGCAAGCTGCACCAGAAGTCTCCCCTCCAGTACAAGGGCACGTTCTACAAATTTCTCTCCGGGCTTATCTACAACAACCTCTACCGCACCGTCCCGCACTTGAGCATCGTGGCCAATGAGCTGGGCACCCCCGAGTTCATGGAGAGCTTCCGCCGCTACATCCACGAAAACCACCAGGTGGACCTTTTCTCCCCGGCCACCTTTACTTTCTCGAATGCAGAAGAGGCAGAGCTGCTGCAGCTGGCTTCCTTCCTGGGCGAAAGCCTCAACGCGTTTCACGCCGGGCTGTCAGAGGTGGATGTGGAGCAGGAGCTGGCCAGTAAGTGCGTGGGGTCAAACCGCTGGCCGGAGGGGTATGTGCCCTACACCGTAGACACCGAGGGCATGGCAGTGTACGAGCAGGACGAGGCCATCACAGCGGCAGCGCAGCTGCGGGCGCGGGAGTATTTGCAGCGGCATGCGGGCAGCGAGGACCCGGTTATCCGGAGCCGGATGGTTTTCGTGGAGTACCTGCTGATGGTCTTTACCTATAACTACAAGACCCGCTTCATCCACACCTACGAACTGCTGCAGCACCTCAACTCCTACAGATATGAGAATTACACCGAGCACCGCTTCCGCTCGCTCGTGGTGGGGCCGGTGCGGGACGAGGGCGTGCTCATCGTCTCCTCCAGCGCCGGCTACAAGCTGCCCTGCTCCACCAGGGACATTTACAATTTCTTCAATTCATTTACAATTTCTTCAATTACTATAATCAGCAGATACATCCGATGCTCGGCAGGCTGGGCCAGTGCCAGCGAGCCCTGGAGCTGGCGACTGGGGGAGAGTTGAATGTGCTGGAGCAACCGGAATATGATAACCTGAAGAAGCTGCTGGCGAAACTTTCCTGATAGGTGCGACTGTCTGGATAAAATAGTTATTCCTCATCAGACGCAACGTATCATCAAGTTATGGATGATTTTGATTTGTGAGACGTCATACTGGCTGCAGGAGGCAGGCGCCGCTAGAAGCTCCACGATCCTATTATTCTCACGTTTTGCGGGACAAGTCAGTAAGATGGCGGCTTGAAAACATTTGAGGGGAAACGCTTTTATATATACCATGGCCCCACGCTTCGTCAGATACACCGCCACCCTAGTGGGCAGGGATGGGGTGACGTACTCCTTGCGCACCCTTGACAAAAGGCCGGATATTAAACTGCCGTTGCTTCTGCGCTAGTCATTCATAGCAGATATTGTCCTTGACCAGACCTCTGCGCTTCATCCCTACACCGCCCCGGTGGCCCCGCTGGCCCGGACGGCGGGTATCCCACACGCCACTCCGGCACTCGAAAAGCTTAAAAAGCATTTGTGCACATGCGTGTAATGAAAGCGCACAGGTGTATCGCGGGAAACTGTATCAAAAGCGTACAGGTCTTGAATATAGTGATGGACAAGTTGCTGTAGTTCAAAAGTATGTATAATTGGCATCAAAGTTTCTAATGGCTATACCGCAACGCAGCAATTTCAAAGCGGGGCGAGCTTCTTAGTACAAAACCAAAGCCATGATACAACACTACTTCAAAGTAGCCATTCGGAACCTGATGCAGAACAAAGTCATCTCCCTCATCAATATTCTAGGTATAGGGCATGGCATGACCTGCAGCATCCTAATTATCCTGTGAATGCAGGATGAGCTGAACTTTGACCGTTTTCATGAGAACGTGGATGAGCTGTACACTGTGTATAGAACCGAACTTTACCCAAGGACTGATGATTTAAATAAATAAATCATTCAATAATGTTGGTCGTACAGGCATGATGATAGAAGGTTTTGGTGTAGACCATGTTCATACTAAATTGTTCCCTTTGCATAGAACAGGTAAGATGAAGAATTGGAAACCGATATAGTAAAACTACAAGAAGTACTTCGATACCTATGAAGGTTATATATCTTCTCAAGAATGTTTGAGAGCTGATAATAAGGAATTGGCAACGGTAGCGGATTTAATAAGGAAAATACCATAATAAGCACATGAGCAAAGCTTCGGCTACGCCTCGCTCACCTCTTGTACGAGCCGGTTGTGTGTGATAACCTAATATAAAACAAAAGCATGTATCAAAGTTGGCAAGGCGTAAAGTCTCTAACCATTTCAAGAAAAAGGCCAGTCCTTTTGGCATTAATCTCCTTCTTAGTTTATTTTGCTTCAGTTGTAGCAGGGTCAATTATTCAAAAAGCTTTAGGACTAAAGCTTCAAATGGGGTGGGGGCAGCAAATAGCAAGTATTCTGATAGTTTTAATATTTGCAAGCTTTTTCAAAAGGCCTAAAGAATTACTGGGTTTATCGATACCGAAACATAACCAATGGCTATTGATATCTGTACTCACAGCATTATTCATAATTACTGTTTCTGTAATTGCGAAAATGATTGGAGATGCGCCAGCTGAACTTGAAAGCGTTGAGTATTACATTTATGAAGCCACAATGCCTGGATTAGGCGAAGAGCTTGGTTTACGAGGATTGGTATTCGGCTTCTTACTGTACTATGCCAAACAGCATGATTTTTCGAGCAAAGGGATTTGGACTTTGATAATTGTACAAGCCTTACCCTTTGGCTTCCTGCATCTTTTTCAGACATCTGGAATGGAGGCTGTTCTGATATTCATATATACTACCGTTGCTGCAATTGCATTAGCATGGTTGAGAGCAAAAACAGGTTCTGTTATTCCCAGTATTATAGCGCATAATATTATTAATGTTTTCGGAAGCCTAATCTACTATTTCTTAATGGCTTGATAGAAGTAACTAAAGCATACAACAACTACAGTGCATAAAAGCACCATTGCAAAACTTTCGGGTAACAGTAATAATATAGATTTTGAAGATAAATTTGTTCTGAAAATAAGCACCAACGGGCTGGTACAGGCTGTGTGAAGGCGACAGCCGAACAAATAGCCTGTGCAGTGTTAGCAGAAGGTTATTCTTTTCTTTGCTTAATTTTTTTAGAACAACTTCTTATCAAACCTGCCTTCAGTGACACGGATGGTATCGCAGCCTGGCTTGGCTAACGTGAACTCAAAGGTGCCAGCAATAATGCCGTTCTTCATGTCCAGCTTCGTGATTTCCAGCGTGCCCTGAACGTTATCTTCTCTCTGATATTCACAACTCTCCGAACTAAATGTTACTGTGCCGATGTCTGGATTTCCAAGGCTGTAAACTCCCACATGGTCAACCTGTGTCATATAGATATAGAAGTACTCATAAAAGGCTGGGTCATCCTTTATTTTGCTGAACGCCCTGATATCAAAGGAGCCACCCAAGTAGTTTGGGTCGTATACAACATCATAGTTTGTTTCAAGCGTACTAGGCCTTCCTTTCGGCACCCACACCTCCCCGTTCACCATGGCACCGAAGATGTTCTTTCCTTCCATGGTGGCGGCTGGCAGTTGTTCACCAGGTTTAACATCCTTTTTCTTGCAGGAGGAGAAGGACAGAAGAGTGAGTAAGAGGAAAAGTGGTAGGGGGAAGATTTTCATTTAGTAGAGGGTTATTTTATTTAGGACGTTTATCACTGGTAACGGTACTCGTACATGCGCAGCCTGAAGCGTAGCAAGGGTTAAGTATGTACTTGGTTGGCGTTTCGTGCTTTTTATTTTGCCCTTTTTGCCTGTCTTTCCTCGAACTCCATAATAAGTACATCAAGCTGAATAGCTTGGTCCTTATTTATTCTTCCAGTTTGTTCCGCCACTACAATAGCATCCTTGATGTTGTCATACTCATGGATGCTCTTAATTCTGTTTCTTTTCAAAACGGTTTTGATAGTGTCTGTTCGCTGGAAGTTGATTCCCTCCTTTGAGAGTTCACTCCAAAATACATCAATTTCTTCCCCACTTGATTCATTCCAAAACGTAAGAAAATCGTTTTCAAGATATTTAAGGCTTACCACATATCTATACTGGGGCTCAGGATTCAAAGCCATGTGCTTTACCTGCTGCCCCCATTTAAGAAAGTGAATCTTGTTTTCTTCAGGAATTGCTTGGGAGTTCCTCACAATTTTATCTGCTATGTCAACTGTTTTGGCAAGCTGTTCAGCTCTCTCTTGATAGGTATATTTCTTTTTAACCATTCCTTTTATTTCGCATGCACGCCAACGGCTCGTGCATAATGTGGGTGAGGCATAGCCGAAGCCTAAATTAAGAACTTTGTTGGCAGAAGGAATTCTTAATTTTCTTTAGCAATTTGATACATGTAGTCAACCAATTTATCGACTTCGCTATTTTCATATTCCAAAGGTTCAATTAACCCGATAGCATAGTCCCTTAATTTATCTCTGTCCAAATCTGCTAATGTGCTAAGTGTTGAGTCAGATAGGTGCTTTAGTCGATTTGCTATTGCTTTGCCTGTAATACTATCAAACTTGTAAACTGACCTTTTTAACCAGTCTTCAACTACATCAGCACGCCCTTCTTCCTCGAAGTTTTTTATTACTTCTTCTCTCGCCTTGATAAGAAGACTTGTTATAAGTGGGCTGCCAGCGAATTCATTTAAGTCATAACTGTCTATTTGGTCAGAGAACTTGGCCTTCGCCAGTAACTTATAAAGTGCATAGACTTCGTTTTTATCAGCTATAACCATTTCTTCTATAATTTTTATTGCTGCCAACGTTACTCGTGTAGCAGAGGCGAAGCGACAGCAAGCCTTACTGCTACACTTGGTTACCTGTTTGGTTTCTTTCTGTATTTGTTTCTTTTTTGCTCACCTTTGAATCTTGGGTCAAGAAGGGCTTTACCTTTAATTCGCCATTTCTTGTTCTCCAGCCGAAATGTTGGAAGCTCTGTAAATCCCATTCTTATTTCAAAATAGTTGCTTTCCCCTGTATAAGTTAAAGGACTTGAACCGATGAATCTAAAGGAGATGCTGTCTATTGGTTGATTTGCAAAAACTAACTTCCCGTTTTCCTTTGTATAATCTTCTACAACTGTATCACTTTGATGGTAGGCAAGCACTGTTACTCCTGGCTGCGCCTTACCTTCATAGTCAAAAGTAACAATCGCTATGGAGTCTCCTGCTACTTTCCTTTCTGCCTGAACAATACTTGGAGTATTTGTTGTTGTATTTGAGAAGCTGTTTAGAGTTAAGACCTTATTCTTAACTGCCCATGCACCTTCTGTATTTATCCAACTTAAGCCTTCCTGTCCTGTTAGTACAAATGTTTTATTTGGTCTTAATTCCAAAGAAGAATAATGCTCAAAATCCCAGTATCTATCATACTTGCCTACAAGTGAATTTTCCGTTGCCCTGCACGAAAGAAGTCCGAGAAGTAGTATGAGATACTGTTTCTTCATAATTATAACTTACAGGTAACGTGCTGGTATAGCGGATTGCAATGCGTAGCCGCAGCATACCTGCTATACTTTGTTGTATGGTGCTTTTCTTTCAAGGTATAGCTGCAAACAATATCATTAGAGCATAGACATAAAACCACCACTTCACATGAGATGCTTTTTCATTATACTTTAAGTGAAATTGAGTCGCAACGTAGCTAATTATACATGATAGCAACAGGAGAAATACAAGACTGCTAATTAAGGCTTCCCATTCTAAATCTTTAAGGATAATCTGTAAAACAGCTGAGACTACAAAAAGAGCAACTATGAACTTATACTTTCCCATTCGTCAGTTTCTCTACTTAAAACCTTCAAATTCAGGGAAAGCAAAAAACGCTATCAACAGTAGTACTGCCATAAATACGAACAGAGCATTCCAAGACTTCATGTGTAGATTTTCTTCGTAGCTTTTTAACTTAAAAAATGTAAAAGCATAACTCAGCAAGTAAGATACCACCAGATGAAATCCGATGTTGATGTATACATTTGCACCGAAACCAAAAACATATACCTGACTTGCAGCTGCTATAATCGCAAGAGGTAGGATTAGTTTGTTCTTGCTGATTAATCTACTTACCATTCCTTCAAGTTTCTTTCATCGTTTAAGTACCATACAACGGATTAGGACAGGCTGCGAACGAGGCGTAGCTGAGTATGGAGCCTGTGCCGTGTTGTAGGGAGCCATTTTTAATTTATTTCTCTTGCTAAATGGATTTCCACGTCTCCCAAAATCTCAAGATGCTCAGATGTTAAATGAAAATATTCAGGGTGCAGGAAATTAATTATACAATGGTCAAATCCTTCTCCAATTTTAACTGAGTCTTTGGTAAAGAGATAATGGCATATTTCTCCATTTTCAAAGTTTGCTGCCAAATCTTCAATAAGTTTTGGCTTATTATCTATTGTCAATAAAAAGTTAAAGTCACTGTCAACGTACTTTTTAATTGCTAATCCCTTTTTATTTTCTGGATTAGCCAAATCATAAAAATCTTTTGGCAGATTAAATGAGAAATGAATTTTGCAATCAGTATGACACGAGTCAACTACTGCCAAAATTTTATTCAATTCTTCGTATCTGGTGAGTTTCATAACTTTGGTTACCTACAACTACCGGATATGCGGGAACATACGCTTATTGGCACTATGTGCGAAGGTGGTCTGCTTCATTCTTTTGCTGAAATTTGACCTTTTAGCGGCTATTTTACTTGTTTCCGTCATCATATCTTACTTCTTCAATATAAGCAATTTTGTGACAATCCCTGCTTTCTTCACTTTATTTCAGGCATGGATAACCCAAAAATTATAGAAAGGGGAGTGCGAGACCTGCTTAAGACCTCTTTTGTACACAAAAGCAGGTACTACCTCCCCGATTTGAGAGCGTAACCAACAGCTAAAGGGTAGCTGTAACGCTAAATTAAAGCCAACTAGTGCAATTCATATAGCCGTGTATATCCGGATAATACGCTTATATCCGGATATACACGGCTACAGCCACGAAAACAGCTCGTTTTGGAAGCTCCAGACAGAGGGGGGCATGAGCAGATGTATCTGCCAAAGGGCCGGCAGTCAGCATGTTTCGTGCAATTACTACTATAGCATCATTCTGTAGCTTATCAAGCGGGCTCACGGTTCTGTCTACTACGTGTCAAGAACGTGGGTGCAAATTTGCGTGGTCCTGCCCAACCTGGGCTATGATGGGAGTAGGAGGAGTAAAAGGCGCTACCGGCACAACCTGCTTTCCTTTCCCTTTTGTAACAGTTTCTCCTGATTCAAAACCGATTAAAGCCTTCGCGGAGGAGAGGCAAAGTCAGGGCCTTACTCCGGAGAGCATTGCAGTGGCGACGGGATAGCCAGCCTGAAGCAGGAAACAAAGGAAGCTTGTATTTTCGTGTTTACCTTACTTTTTGTGTTTATGAAGTAATACGTGTATGGCGCCTGCTTTGCTCAGGGTGGGGAAGCCACTTTTCCGGCAGCGGAAGAATGGAGCGCAGCGCAATGAGGAGGCTGGCGGAAGGGTGGCCAGCGCACGGAAAGCTCTCCGGCAAATGAGCAGCAATTGGCGGAGTGCTGGACGGTGGGGGAAAGGCTTGCCGGGGAAGGGCTGCCTTACCCGCCAGATGCATGGCCATCAGTAACGCTTTTAGGACTTCCTTAAAAAAACATTATATACCGGCAGAAGCTAATCTTTTTAGCTGAATACAGAAAATGACCCTGTAATTAGTATCTTAAATGCGGCAGCCGGGGGAGGATTCTGGCATCACAGTCACATAAAATACACTATGGCCAAAACAGGTTTTGTCTCCGTGGCGGGGGCGCACGGCTTTTCCTTCGGGGGGCCCGGCAGCACGCACTTCTCCGTTACCGTTGTGCTCGTGGAGGAAGAGGACAAAAGGGAAGTGGAGGAGGGGTTTCGCCGTATCCGCGACCGGTACTTCCCGAATGGTGACATCCGGTTTGAAGTGGGCTCCCTGTTCCAGGCGCAGGGGGGAGAATTCCTGGAGGAACTCAAGTCCCTGGACTTTACCTTCCACGCCCTCTTGGTGGACAAGCGCAAGCTGCACCAGAAGTCGCCGCTCCAGTACAAGGGCACGTTCTACAAGTTCCTCTCCGGGCTTATCTACAACAACCTCTACCGCACCGTCCCGGACCTGAGCATCGTAGCAAACGAGCTGGGCACGCCGGAGTTCATGGAAAGCTTCCGCCGCTACATCCAGGAGAACCACCAGGTGGACCTCTTCTCCCCGGCCACCTTTACTTTCTCGAATGCAGAGGAGGCAGGGCTGCTGCAGCTGGCTGGCTTCCTGGGCGAAAGCCAGAACTCGTTTCACGCAGGGTTATCGGAAGTGGATGTGGAACAGGAGCTGGCCAGTAAGTGCGTGGGGGTAATGCGCTGGCCGGAGGGGTACGTGCCCTATACCGTGGACACCGAGGGCATGGCAGTGGATGCGCAGGACGAGGCCATTACGGCTGCGGCGCAGCTGCGGGCGCGGGACTACCTCGAGCGGCACGCGGGCAGCGAGGACCCCGTTGTCCGGAGCCGGATGGTTTTCGTGGAGTACCTGCTGATGGTATTTACCTATAACTACAGGACCCGCTTCATCCACACCTATGAATTGCTGCAGCACCTCAACTCCTACAGGTACGAGAACTACACCGAGCACCGCTTCCGCTCGCTGGTGGTAGGGCCGGTGCGGGACGAGGGGGTGCTCATCGTCTCCTCCAGCGCCGGCTACAAGCTGCCCTGCTCCACCAGGGACATCTACAATTTCTTCAACTACTATAACCAACAGATACAGCCCATGCTCGGCAGGCTGGCCCAGTGCCACCGGGCGCTGGAGCTGGCAACCGGGGGAGAGCTCAACGTGCTGGAGCAGCCGGAGTATGCCAGCCTGAGGAAACTGCTGGAGAAACTCACCTGAAAGAAAGGCGGATCCACCCTAAAGAAAGTGACAGGAAGTGGTAAGTCAATTTTCTGGAGCCAGATTAAAAGACTTTTATGCAGAATGGAAAGACTTTGTTGAGGGCGTGTGGTTGCAGTTGAAATGTTTTCCAACATACAGGCGTATCAATCATAAAGATTTCTGTATTTCCCTGTCAAGCTCTGTGAAGATGTCCGGCATGTATCCTTTTTGGCGGAAGGTCATTTTCCCTGTTTTATCTATGACAATGTTGGTGGGGAATACTACAACCTTATAGAAGTTAAGCCACTCTCTGTTCTTCGTGGCATGCTCATAGCCGAAGGGCCTTCTTGAGACGAAGTAGCGGATTTTATCAAACTCATCCATGGATGAGATGGCAATGAAGGTGACGTCCTTGTTGTCAATATATTTTGTCCTGAGCTTATCCAAAGCAGGAATCTCTTGCCTGCAGGGGCCGCAGGCGATGAACCAGAAGTTCAGTACCAGTACCTTCCCTGTCAGGTGGTCTCTTGTCAACGTATCACCCTCTAACGTTACCAATGGAGCGTCACTGATACCCACCAGACTATCCTGGCAATGGGCAGAAAAGGACAGCGCAAGGGAAACTACAAACAACAACTGTTTCACAGCTTTAGGATTTAGATTTATCAGTCAAACATATACTGCATCAAGATGAAGTTCGGTATCAGCCGGCTAATCTTCAGATTAGCCTCGTAGTGCCTTCCATCCAGGAAATCCTGCCTGTTCAACGTAATTGCTTTCGAAAGATCGCTTGGAATCTTGACATTGATATCTTCCCCGCTGTAGGTCAGCTTTATTATGATTTTGTTTGCTTCCGGGTCGTCTGAAACATGGAAGTTAATTGTATAGTCGGCACTGTCTCTGCCTGCTTTTGAGAGGAAGTTAGGATGAAAGTGAAAGTCCTTCTTCATCAAGATGTTGTAAGGCCTTTTGTTTGTTTGTCTTACAACGAAAGCGTTATTGACAACATTCCTGAAAAACTGTTGCTGCTTTTTTGTGAAGCCAGGAGAAAAGCTCAGGCTATCTACAGCAAAAGACTTGGGATCACCTGAAATTGTGTTGGAAGGCTCATAAAGCTTCTGGGTCGGCATAAGCTTTGAGAGGTTTCCCATTGCAGCATACACCAGATGCACGTTGTTCATGTCTGTATAAAACAGAGAGTCGTGAGTATAATATTGAAATTCGCTATAAAGAAAATCTGTCTCTTTAGCAGAGGGCTGAACGTCTGTTCTGTTTGGCTTCAAAATCAGAGAGTGAAACAAGGGGTACTTCTTATTCAATTTTCTGTTCTCCAGGTTGAACACCAGTGTATAATTCAATGCCTGGTCCTTCTCGGCTGCCATCGTATCGATTACAAAAGCCCTTTGTTCTTTTTGTATAGAATCCATAGAGGCCAGGAAAAATTCTCTGTCAGCCTTCAGCTTTTCATCATATTCAGGTCCTGCCTGGTTCTTAAACACGATATTATCAACCGTTATAGGCCGTTTGTAGAGGTTAGTCGTGCAGGAAGAGGAGCACAAGGAAACACAGGCCAGCAAGAGAACAAATAGACTGCTTTTCATAAATGTGTTCATTTGATAAAGGCCTGTACAATTATTTAAAACATATAGACCTTCAAGTTAAACTTTAGCTAGCTTGGAAACTGAGCACAGCCATAGCATTCAATGTTATGCTGATTTGCTTAAAAGACACACCCTTCAACTGCCATCAAGTAAGACACTGCATGCGTGGTGCTCCAGGTGTCTCCAGTGTTACGATAGTATACAGTACCGGCACCCTCATACCCCACCCGACCGTCTGCTTCTTCTGTTTTCTGGTGGGCATCTGCCTTATGTTTCCAGCTTGTATCCTTAGCAGCTAGGTTTAATGCGACATGCCCGCCAAAAACTTTTGGTCAATTCATGTCTTTGTCCAGTACCTTTAGTGCCTCTACCAGGCCGTCCTGCCCTATTCCCCGGTAAACAATGCTGCCCTCGGGGTTTATCAAAATGACGGATGGAAAGGAGGTTACTCTGTAGCTTCGAACGACACCCTTTTTGCTTTCGTCAGACATGTCCTGGAAGATTTGCGGCCACGCCATTCCGTGCTTCTCTATCATCCCGCTGAGCTTTGCCCTGTCCTTTTCCTCGTCATAGGCAATACCCATGAACTGCACCTTTTTGCCCTTGTACTTTTCATATGCGGCTTTGGTCTCGGGTATCAGTTTGATGCACGGGCCACACCATGAGCCCCAGAAATCAAGCAGCACATATTGCCCTCTGTAATCCGCAAGCGAAACTGCGTTGCCTTTCATATCCTGAACAGTGAAGGCTGGCGCAGGTTTGCCAGCGCTCACAGACGCCTCAAGCTGGGCTTCTTCCCGAATAGCCTTCGCAATGGAGTGTTCCTGCAGCTCCTGGCCAATGATATCCAGCAGCTGCCTTTTCTTTTCTTTTCCTAACGAATGCAGTTGAAACAGGCTTAAAAAAGAATCAGGATGTTCTTTAATATACTTCTCTGACTGAAGACGCGTCGCGTCCACAATTTCCTTCTGCTGCCTTTCAAGCTCCTCTCTCCTGCTTGGGTCCAGGTTTGGGTCCTGCATGCTGTCGGATAGGGCAATAACTTTTTGCCTCACAGGTGCAATGAATTGCCTTTGAAAGTCATTGAATTCATCTGTTAAGGGTGAGCCCGTCACAGATGAATTCCATATTGCCTTACTGTCTCCCTCTATTTGCACGTTGCTGTCCAGGAAGAATAATACACCTCCAGGCACACTGTCAACAGTTATAGTATAAAATCCCAGCTCTTCAGGCTCATGAGTGAAGGCAAAATTGTCCTTTGCAGACACAGTAGAGTCCAGTAGGATGTCCTGATTATGGGCGTCTCTCACAAAGAGATACACCTTCTTGTTGCCAATACCGTCTATTTTACCCTCAACAGACAGGCTTTGCCCGAGACAACACAGGGGAGCAAAGACTACCACTGCCAATAACAGAATTTGAAAAGCTTTTTGAGAAAGTGTCTTCATGGTTTTGTTTAGTTAGAGCAAAGCAGCTGCTTTACATTTTGAGAAAATAACAGGATTTAAAACAAGCAATACAGCCTATGTCGCTTGCAATTACAACCCTTCTTATCTATACACGAATGAAAGAGTTCAGATTTAAATGCTTTGGTTAAAATACCATTTTAAATTTAGATTGTATTATTTTTTCGGGTTAAACCTATACGTAATTCAAAGTGCGAGGGCTATACAGCATTAAAGACGTCACAGGCTTATGCCCCCAGCGCGGAGCAGAACTGGAGCAGCTGCTTCAGGTCCTCCTCCCTGCTGAGGTTGAGGGAGTGTTCTTTGACATAGCCGTAAATCTCCTTTTTGTGGTTCGGGAACAGCCTTGACACAGAGGATTTTGTAGCCCTGTGAAACCTGTTGCTTTCATCAATGAGGTAGAAGGACACCTTCTCAGAAAAGACCTCACTGCCCCCCGATGACAGGTTGAAGCGCCGGCCGCTGCTGGTCAGGTAGGAGCTTTTGCTTTCGATGGCTGAGGCCCTGGTGGACTGGTTGTAGGCACCTACCTTCTCGGTTCCCGCACTCTCCAGCTTTTGCCTCCTGCCCAGCCTCAAAGTATTGTAGTCTGCCACCACTTCTGCATACCCTTCCTCCGGATTGTAGAGGAAGGTGCTTTCCCCGACAGATACGGAAATAAGTGCAGGCTCCCGCCCCAAGGTTAAGGTATCTCCCTGGGCATTGATGAACTGCACCTCACCCAGCAGCAGGTTGTAGTTGAATGTCGCTGATGAGAACTTGCCGTTCGTGTACACCACCTGCCCCTGTTGAAAAGCGGGGTAGCGGTAGAGGTGCAGGGCTGAGATGGCATCCGCTGCCGCCTCCCCGTCTTTCACCTTATACTCTTTGGCAGTTTGCGCCTGCACCAGGCTGCCACCGCTCAGGATGATGGCCATGCACCAGATAATCTTTTTCATAGCGAAGGAGTTTTCTATAGCCAAACTTTTCTGTTTAAGACATTTGAACACGAGTATCCGGAGAGCAGCCACAAAGCAATTTAGTGGTATCAATAAAGCTTCATCTTCTGGGTTTTGTATTTATATCATTTGTCATTAATGTAAATACTTGTGTGGAACACTTACTTATTGGCGCAGTTGTACTAACTCAATTTTTCTTTTTCCAGTTAAGGTTGTACCCCAACCCGAACCTGATGGTGTTGTTCTTCGAGTTAAAGGCATAACTGTTGCCCCACACCCTGTAGGGATTTGTAGCGGAATTGGCCAGGTCGTACTGCCACCTTGCCTCCAGCCTCAACCGCCAGATGTTAGCCCCCACACCCAAAGAGTATTTCCAGACAACGGGCTTCATCACTGTTTTGAAACTATAAAGTGCCTCTGACATGGCCTGGCTGATGAACTTGCTTGTGTGATAGGGGAGTCCTTGTCGGGTAAGCCTGATATGAGGACTGATGCCTGACAGGAAGAATATGCTTCCCTTCCCCTTCCATACAGGAACCTTTGTTTCCAGGAGAAGAGGGACTTCAACTGAACGGTTGCCCGCTGAAGTCGAATGAATAAGCCGTTCAAAGCCCTCCTTTCCGGTACTGTACACGATAGCGCTTTTATAGGAGTTATAGTAATTCAGGCCGGATGTGAGTTTGAAAGTCTTTGTGAGTTCATAGGACACATAACCACCAAGGTATGGCTGATGGTCATTGTCTCCCTGCAGTGTTACCTGGATAGAGTCTAGCAATACTGAACCCGTAGGATTGTCAAAGAGCAGACCTACAGTAGGACCGTAAGAGATTCTTTGGGCTACAATATTGCCAGAGAGCAGAAACAGGCAGCCCAAAAGAAGTGTAACATTTGCTTTCATGGAGTAGGGAAGTAAAATCCTCAGTAGCTCAAGGTATAGCTCCAGTTATCTGTAGCAGGGACTGTACCTGTTATTTGCCCTTATGTATATTAAGGTAACTTAAAATATTTTGATAGCATAAAACTTTACATGAACCGCGCCTTTCTATGGATGAACAAGAGCCTACCTTACACAACCCTCTTTTCGCACTACTTTTTCTTTGCTACAAAGTCTTCTGTTTCACCATGATCATCAACAGAAGTCACAGTAACAGTAGTAATCATCTTAGGATTCTTTTATATTACCCTCTGTAACTTGAGGTGGTTTTTAATATTCAATCTTTCAGGCCGTGCCCTTTCATATTCATACTCAAACACATGTCCTGCGCAAGGGCAACAGCCAGGCAAAACACCCAGGCCTGCTGGTGACATCCCTCAAAATAAGTCAAAAGTTCAAATGCATCGTTGCGCTTTTACAGAAGTACAGGTACCATATTATTGGCTGGCTTGCCTTCATTACTTATGAAGTCAGCGCAGTAGGTATAGTTTCAGGGAGTTTTGGAACAGTGGGCGATTATACTGTTCATTACATACTGAATATTGTTTACTTTTATTTACATGCACACTTCTTTTTACCACTGGCGCTACGGAGAAGACACCTGGTGCTGCTGGCACTTCCTGGTACCCTCGTTTTTGAATACTTCCTCTATGTTTCTGCCGTCTACAGTGTCGAGTTCCTGGGCATCAACTACTTTGGACTAGAACTCAGTCGCCCGCTTGAGCTGGACCTGACGTATGCCATCAGGTCTCTTTGGAGGTGCCTCTACTTGCTGGGCTTATCGACTGCCTACTATTTGCTCATCACCTTGCGCAGAGAGCAGGGGAGAAGAGAAGAGCTTGAAAAACAAAAGCTCAGGGATATCATAGAAAGGCAAAGGGTAGAAAAGGAGCTGACAGAATCACAGAACGCTTACCTGCGGGCGCAGATTAACCCGCACCTGCTCTTCAACACGCTCAGCTTTGTCTACAGCAACGTACAGGACGTGTCCCCCAAGGCATCAGAGGGTATCATGCTGCTCTCCGAGGTGATGCACTATGCGCTGGGGCCGGTGCATGAGGATGGCAAAACAGACCTTTACAGGGAGGTAGAGCAGGTAAAGAAGTACATCGCGTTAAACCAACTCCGCTTCAGCAAGCCGCTTCAGCTACAAACCGTATTCGAGGGGGGCTTCAGCCAGCACAGACTCCCCCCTCTGCTGCTGCTTACCTTCATCGAGAATATGTTCAAGCACGGCATCCTCAATGACCCTGCTCACCCTGCCACTGTCTCTATCAAGTGCACGGATTCCACGCTGCACCTTTCCACCAGGAACAAGAAGAGAAGCTCTTTTCTGCAGAAGGGGTTTGGCATAGGCATCCAGAATGTGGAAAGCAGGCTGAGAAAGTTCTTCAGGGAAGAAGACTTCAGTCTCCATATCCAGGAGGATGAACTATATTATGAAACGAACCTTAGAATAGCACTCTCATGATAAAATGCTTCGTGGTGGATGATGAGGCGCATAACATTAGGCTGCTCTCCGATTACATTGAAAAGACTCCAGGCCTGGAGCTGGTGGGGGCTGCCGAAAACCCGCTGGAAGCGCTGCACGCCATCACCAGCGGCACAGTAACACCAGACCTCGTATTTGTGGACGTGGACATGCCCGAGCTGAGTGGGGTGGACCTGGCGGGACTGTTAAACAGGCACACGGAGATTGTCTTCGCCACCGCTTACCCGGACTATGCCCTGCAGGCCTTCGAGAAGAACGCCCTCGACTACCTGGTAAAGCCGATATCCTATGAGCGGTTCCTGCAGTCCGTGAGTAAAGTCCGCTTACGCATCAGTGCCGAGAGCAGTACGGTGCAGGAGAGGGAAAACACCTACATCTTTGTCAAAAGCGATGTGAAGGGGAAGATGGTGAAAGTGGAGTATGAGGAGATTGTATATGTGGAGGCCCTGCAGAACTACGTGAAGATACACACCACCAGGGAGCCGGTCATCACCCACCTGACAATGAAGAAAGTGGAGGAAGGGCTGCCGGAGGATAGGTTCTCCAGGGTGCACAAGTCCTTTATCGTCCACAACGCAAAGGTCAGGGTGGTGGAGGGAAATCAAGTCACCCTGGATGACAAGAGCGTGGTGGCACTGGGCAGCAGCTACAGGGATGCCTTTCTGCAGAAAATAGGCGACAGGCTGCTAAACAACGGGAAGTAAGTAAATGCTTTGTTGAAGGGCAGGTTAACTGCTACTTGTTGTCTACGGCACTCGTACAGGCTAAGGCGAGGCGTCAGCCTAAGTTTAAGCCTGTGCTTTGTTACCTGAACGTAATTCTTTTTTTACCTCTAACAAGATGTTACTCTCGCTCGTAAAATGCAAACTTACTCTGTCTCCAATTTCAACCCTGTTATACTCTTCTTCTTCTACACGTACCCTTTGACTATCTACAACTAAAGAGTATTCGATAAGCTTTGGTTGTGAGTTAGAGTCAGCAGCAGGGTTACCATGCCACCCCCAGTTGGTATTAGTAGGTTTATCTGTTATCTGTCCTGAATATACTCTTTTTGAGTTACTCTTTAAATCCTTCAGGTAGTCCTTAACCGCACAGTATAAAAAGGCTGCAAAGCCAGACACAATAGTTAGGAGCAAAAGAGTTATTACTGTACCTTTTCCGATTGGTAGATTGTCATTCTTTTGTATGAAGATAGCAGAGGCAGCGGTTACTATAGCCACAATTATTCCGATAGCTAAATAGCTTACTAAGACTTGTTTCATTTCAAGCTTCACTTTGCTCTTGTCAGCGCTATTTAACTTCTCTACTTCTATCATTTTTATGACAGGTAACGGCAGTTTGTCTAATAACCTCTGCTGGTTTGTTGGCTAAAGATAGTAATTCAAGGATATATCGCACTAGAGACGGTGCTTTTTGTGCTTTGGCAAAAGCTTCGCCAGCGTGCCCTAAACATGGTGCTCAGGGCCCACAGGAGGCTTAAAAAGGCCGTACACGCTTTGGCATAGGCCAGCAGGCGCTCCCAGCCGACGATGTTGAGGATGCGGCGCAGGTTGTAGGCCACCAACATGAGCCCCACATCGGCTGAGGCCCTTTCCATCCCTTTCTTGGTGAGCACGTAGCTGTAGCCCCACTGCCGCTTAATGGTGCCGAAGGGATGCTCAACAATGGCCTGCCGCCGCTTGTAGAGCGCGGGGTTGGCGGCGATGTTCTGCCGATTCCGCTCAAAGACCGGGGTGTAGGTGTTGCGCTCGATGAGTTTGCCGTTTTTGGCGCTGGTGCACAGGCTCCGCACCGCACACGTCTTGCAGGCTTTGGTGCGGTACTGGTGGAAGCTGGTTTGGTTGGACTTGCCGCGGTGCTTGGTGTAGACGCTGCCGTTAGTAGTAAGCACCGCACCCTGGGGACAGGTGTAGGTGTCCTGCTCCGGATCATAAGTGAAGTGCTCCACGTTGTAGCCTGGATCAGGGGCATTGGCAGCAGGCGCCGGAATAGCCACCAGCGTGGTAACTCCAAGCTTTTGGGCGATTTCCAGCTCCGAGCCCGTGTGATAGCCCTTGTCAAACAGGGCGGTAAAGGAACTGTTGCCCACGATGCTCTTAGCCAGCCTGAGCATGTTGCCCATGGCTTTGCAGTCGTTGCGGTTGGTCACGCGGTAGTCGATCAGGAGGCAGTGCCTGGCGTCGACAGTAGTCTGCACGTTGTAGGCCACTTCGGTGATGGTATTGCGGATAATCAGCTGCCGGCTCTCCGGATCCGAGGTCGAGACCTGGTCTTCCCCAGCGTCTTGCAGGTGTTGCAAGAGCTTCAGGTAATACTCGCGCCGCAGCGCATGCCGGGCCATGGCATCCAAAAGCTGCTCTGCCTGTTCGGCCTGCTGTGGCTGGGACAGGGCCAGCTGGCAATCAGAGAGCTTCTGTTCGATGTAGTCCAGGTGACGGGCGATCTTGCCCCGGTTGTAGTTGTTCTTCTTTGAGTTCTGGGCCCTGAGCTTGGTGGAGTCGCCGGCCAGCAGCTCTCCGCCGATCAGCTCAAAGTGCTGCGCTGTCCTGACCGTGGCACGAAACACGCGGGTGATGGCCGTTGAGTTGTTCTTGCGGAAGTTGGCGATGGTGTTGTGGTCAGGCGCGAGCTGGCCCAGCAGCCACATCACCTCCAGGTTACGATGGCACTCGCGCTCCAAGCAGCGCGAGGAGCGGATGCGGTTGAGGTAGCCGTAGACCAGGAGCTTGAGCAGAACACTGGGATGGTAAGCCGGGCGGCCGTTGTCGAGAAAGTCGGTGCGGAAGCCCAGCTCCCCGAGCGGGAGTGAATCGACGAAGGCGTCGATGAAGCGAACTTCGTTGTCCGGGGAAATCAGCTCCTCCAGGCTGACACCGCCACCGGGAGGCTCATCTCGGCTGTAGGCTTGTTTGAATTTCATAGCTCAAGGGGGTAAGTATATTATCACTTAGCCACTTAGCTTGATAAATGTTGCTAAAGAGAAGAAGTTGTTAGACAGTCTGACGGACTGGGCTAAACTGTGGCGTAGCTAAAGTTTAGGTGTGGTTAGTGGTTAGTAATTCTTTCATTCACGACTCGAAGGGTCTTCATGTATTTAAAAGCTTTGCAATCCCGTCTAACAAACCATAGAGTCCTACCATAATAAAAATAAGCCCGAGAATAAAGGATTTGAGCTTGGTTACAAATAACATATCACTCATATCATACTTATAGAACTTGTGCCTTACTATTATCATGATTCCTAACAATATCGAGAAAACACAAAGTATAGTAAGTACTATATCCATATTGTATTTGCTTTGGCGTTTTTATTCCTGTTACTATTCTAAATACAGGTACTCTTTCGTGATGATTTCTTTAGTTGATACTACCACTAACGGACTGGGCTTTGCGGTGGCGTAGCTACCGTAAAGGTGTGGTTGCACTAAACCTTCGGTGGCTGGTTTAGTAAAAAAGCAGCGGATAAGCGTTACCTTTTGATTCACACTAAATCGTTAGTAAAGATGAAAAAAAAGAGCCTACCCTTATCCAGACTGCCTGCTC
>NZ_QRGR01000026.1 GCF_003367245.1 Pontibacter diazotrophicus
CCCCAAAGCCAAGCCCCACGATTGCCACGTTTATCTTCTTCTGGCTCATGATGTAGTATGTCTTATTTACAGTTGAACAGATGTTTTACTTTGTCTCAGCGGTCGCTTTCTCCCTTGCCTCACGGCCAGCGGTTTCTGTGCCTTCCGCCCACTGCCGCAGGAACTGCAGCCCCTCTCTGGCGAAGCCGTCCTGGCTGGGCACCAGCGGGCGCCATATGCACACCGCCCCGGCAAGCTCCTTCACCTCGGGGGTGAAGCTCTCGATGGAGACGGCGCCTTTGTAGTTTATCGCCTCCAGCCCCCGCCTGTAGGCGTCCCAGCGGGTCTGGCCCGTGCCGGGGGTGCCGCGGTAGTTCTCCGAGACCTGCAGGTGGATGAGCTTGTCGCCGGCCAGCCGGATGGCCCGCTCGATGTCGGGCTCCTCGATGTTCATGTGGAAGCCGTCGAGCAGCACGTTGGCGGCCGGGTGGTCAATGTCCCGCACCAGGCGCATCACGTCCTCTGCCGTGTTCACCAGGTCCGACTCGAAGCGGTTGAGGGGTTCGAGGGCAATCTTCAGCCCGCGTTCCTCGGCCATGTCGCACACCTTGCGCAGGTTGGTCACCGCCCGCTCCCACTCGGCCTTCTTCTGCTCGGGGGAGACCAGGCGGGCCTTGCCCACGGCAGAGTACATGGGTCCGGCAAAGAAGCCGGCGCCCAGCGCCACGCAGATGTCCATGCAGGCCTCTATGTAGTCGAAGCTGGTCTGGTGGTAGGCGGGGTCCTCGTGCGTGAGGTCGCGGCTGGGGCCGAAGGCGCCGCAGATAACCGGCTGCAGCCCGTTCTCCGCCAGCGCATGCTTTACCTTCTCCACGTCCAGCAGGGCCGGGTCCTCCACCGGTATCTCCACCACCTCGTAGCCCATCTCCTTTATCTTGGGGAAGAGGGAGACGGTGTCGGTGCTGAAGGGCGAGGTCCAGAGCCAGGTGCTCACGCCGAACTTTATGTCTTGTAAACTCATTGATTTATCGTTTTTGCTGTTAGTAGGTGGCGGGGACTTCTCCTTTCTCCCGTAGCACCACTACGTTATTCCCTTGCTATAGATTACTTGCTTCTACTTTCATAACTCCGTTCATCAGGCGCCAGTGGCCTGGTACGGTACACACAAAGGGATATTCGCCCGGCTTATCGGGTGCAGTGAATACTAATGTCTCCCTTCCCTGCGGGTCTACCAGCGGAGTGGCGACGATTACTTCCGTCATATTCGGGATGTAATTCTTCTCGGCACCCTTCGGGTCTCTGGCCAGCACGTCGGAGGCTTTCCCTACCTTCTCCAGCGTACCAGGCATAATGAGGACAAAATTGTGCTGCATGAAATCCGGGTTAGAGAAATTGAGCGTTACCTTTTGGCCCGCCTTCACAGTAAAGGTCTCTTTGTCGAATTTCATCTCGTGCTCTACCACCTTAATGTCGATGGTTGCCCCCTTTGCTGTAGGTTTCGCAGCAGGCTTGGCGGCGGCCGTTTTAGCGGCTGGCCTGGTGCTGGCGGCAGCTGCTCTTTCGTTTCTTTCTTTCGTTGCTGCAGCTACTGTGTTACCTGTTTGCTTGGGCGCAGCAACAGGCTGCTTTAACTCCAGGCTGGCATCTCTTCTCAACTGGCCCTTGAAATAAAATCTATCAAGGTAGTCGCCCACTCTGTTTTCTCCTTCTCTCAAATCACGGCCTGTACGCACTTCCTCCGTCGCCAGCGGCTCTGTGAAAAGTGATGGGGCCTGGGCCTCTGCCACGGTTGCGTCATTCACATTTATTGTCATCAGGCCTCCGGAAGACAACCTGGCTACCGCATCAAATCTTTCAGTAGGTAAAGCTGTTGTGGTGGTGGCTTTATAAGCCTTTCCGTCCTGCTTCACCAACCAGTGCAATTTGTTATCCTGCACATAGAGGCTGTACCCGGCATCTTTGTCACCATGTGACATCACCACACCCTCAAAGCCATCGTCTGACGGGCCTATGGAAGCACGCACAGTGATTTCCTTGCCAGTAACATCCGGCGGGAACATGATAGGTGTCCACCTGTCCAGCCTGTACTGTTCCTGGCCCATGCTCTTAACCAAACGCTCTGAGAGTGTCAGCACTGAATCCGGTCTTTCCAGGGACAGGTCATTGGGAGCCGCTGCCATAAATCCCTGCTGATGGGCAAGGGCTGCAGCGAAAAATGCCTGCGGCAGGTATTCGTCCTCCTCGTTTTCCTGCTTCTTGCTTTCCTCATATACCAGCTTTCCCAGTTCAGGGGAGGCAGGCATGTCGGCAATGGCCAGCACAGCAGCCATACGCGTCTTCAGATCCTTATCGTTAGTCAAACCTGCATTCTGAATAGCGGTCAGCGTTTTCTCATCCCTTGGCAGCACCTGCACCGCATTCTTTCTCACGCCGGCAGCCGGGTGAGACAGCGCTTTGGTCACCACCTCCAGTGCCTCAGTGTTCGAGCCGTCCAGGGCCCCCAAGCCGTGCAGCGTCCACAGGGCGTGCACAGCAGGACTATTCAATCCTATCTCGTCCACGCTCTGGTCGTTGATCAGGGCATACAGGCTTGGGATAACCTCGGTTTTCCGATTATCCACAATCAGGCGCTGCGCTGTGGTGCGCCAGAACATATTATCGTCGCTCAAAGCGGCTACCAATCCTTCTGCATTGCTTGCAGTCAGTTGCATGGGTTCGTAAGGCTTTGCGCCCTTATATACCAGCCGGTAGATGCGGCCGTGCTGCTTGTCGCGCCATGGGTTCACGTAGGCGTTGCCCTCCCCGTTTTCAAAGCCGCGCGGTGTCGGGTTGTGCTGGATGATGAAGTTGTACCAGTCGGCCACCCAGATGGCTCCGTCGGGCCCTACCTCTGCGTGAACAGGGGCAAACCACTCATCCGAGCTTGCCAGCAGGTTAAAGCCGTTCTTTTCTGTGTAACCAGCACCTTTGCGCTCCAGGACAGCCTTGTGTAGTACACGCCCTGTAGGCTCTGTTACGAGGCCCACGCTATTCCAGAAAGATTTTGGATAGTCTCTTGCCGTGTAAATGTTGTGCCCTGCCGCAGCTGTATAGCCGCCATGGAAATCTACCTGGCGCAGGTACGGGGTAATGTGCGGCATGTCGTAGTGTGTGTCGATGCGATACACCGTGTTGCCCGAGCCGCCTACAACTGCCCTCTTGGCGTACTGGTTAGGCATGGCAAAATAGGCGCTGTGCAGGCCGTTGGCGGTGGATACAAATACATCAAATTCCTCAGAGAAGCCAAGGCCCCAGGTGTTGTTGGTGGTTCTGCCCAAGGCCTCCAGATTCTCACCATTCGGGTCGAAGCGGTAGAGGGCCTGGCTAAACGTCATCTCTTTGCCGCTTACTGTTCCGTTGTAACCAGCGTAACCCACTACGCCCCATATCTTGTTGTCCAGGCCATACTTCAGGCTAGATGGCCCCGCATGTGTATCTGTTTTGCCCCAGCCTGTGATGATGTTCTCCTTTACATCGGCTTTGTCATCCCCATCTGTGTCCTTTAGAAAGACAAAGTTGGGAGCCATGGAGATAATCACACCACCGTTGGCAAAAGCCAGGCTGGTGGGGATGTTCAGTCCATCCGCGAAAACAGTGAATTTATCTGCTTTGCCGTCGCCGTCGGTGTCCTCCAGGATTTTAATTCTGTCTTTGCCTACTCCCGCTTCGTCACGCACCTCGTTCGGGTAATCTTCTGTTTCAATCACCCAGAGGCGGCCTTTTTCATCCCAGGCCATGGCGATGGGGTTAATGATATCGGGCTCAGAGGCAAACAGCTGCAGTTCAAAGTCAACCGGCACCTGTATCAGTTTCTGGGATTCTTCCGGGGAAAGTGCGTGCTGGAACTTTGGAGCCGGATCCCGCTGCTCGTAGTTGGGAATGTCCGCTTCCTCAAAGTTGGGAGTAGGAATATCCAGCCGCGCCAACCGGTCCCTTGCCTCGTCGCTCACGGCCCACTTCACCCCGCTTGCCACCAGTTTATGAAAGCCGGGGTTGTTCCAGGTCCGCTCATCATGGCCGTAGGCGGTATAGAACACCTTCCCCTCGCCTTGTGTTCTTACCCAAGTCCAGGGTTCGCGGTGATTTCCCTCTACGCGCTCCATCAGCACCGTCATGTCCGGATTAATTTTATGATGCACGTAGGTTTCGTCCCAGGTCTCAAACTCGGAGAGCCCCTGCATGACGGGGTGCTCCGGCATTACGATTGGGGCGGTGAAGGTGCCTACCTTATGCGATTTAAACTGCCCGCCCACCGCGCTCACGTACCAGTCGGAGTTGCGAAACATGTAGGTGGCGCTGTGAATCGGGATAAGTGCTTTGCCTCCCTCCACAAACTCTCTCATCGCCTGCTCCTGCTCCGGAGTGATTTCCTCGTGATTGGCGTAGATCATCAGACCGTCGTAGTCCTCCAGGTTCTCTGCCGTCAGGTCATCCGGATCTGCGGTATAGTGCAGGTTGATGCCTTCCTGGAATAAGGGGAGCGCCAGCATTGGGAAGAACTTTTCGGAGTCGTGGTGCCTGCTCTCGTGCCCGAGGAAAAGGATATCAATCCTTTTGGCAGGAGCGTCGGATTGGGCACTCTGTCCCGTTTGCGCTCTCTGGGAACAACCGCCTATCACCAAACTATAAATAACAATAATGCACAGTAACTTCTTCATATAAGCGTTCCTAATATTACTTTTATAAATATATGACTTCTATTTAGTACTATAAGCATAAACCATATCAAGAGAAACACAAGAATCAGCGTCTAAAGACCCTTAAGGCTTTGCTGATTTCTTTATGATTTCTTAGTTGTAGCTGTTTGCATAAGCTATGATTAGTAGCAGTGATTAATCACTCCGTATAACAATCGGGTTATACCATTTCTGAAATTATCTGGACTTAAAAGATTTATTATCTACATTTAAAGAAGCGAAACGAACTGTTCAATTCACCGATAAACAACTCCTTCAGTCTATAGCCAATAGTATTTCAAGTCAGATGCTCTGGCTCATGAATAAAATTATAATTGAAATATAATCAATTTCATTGAAAGCTCCCTACGCAAACGTAATAAATACACTTATCCTTTGCCTCTTCAGAATTAGCAAATACCAATACTATATTAACAATGGCTCCACGACAAGGCCCTAGCCCTTTGCTGCTGAATACGAAATAAGTACACTGGAGAAGGCCAGGTTGCTGGAGGTTCCGGATGAAATTTACGGAGCAGGCCGAGGCGCACTCTGTTGCCCGGAGGCTTTCATTCTTTTAATTTACCGCTGTATTCATCCAGTTTATCCCAAATTGCCCAGAGTTCTCTCTGACCTTCTTTATCATGGAAGTTTGTGTTGGTAATGAAGATTCGCCCAACTTTGGTGTCTGCGTTAAAAAACATCAACGCTGTTGTACCAGGGTCGCCGCCTGTGTGGCCGATGTAACCCTTCGCTGAAAAACCCATGAAAATTCCCGTGTTGTATTCGTCGTTATACGGGTTGTTTTCGTTACGGTCCGTAAAGTGCACTGCCTGGAGCTGTTCCGTAAACAGCTCTTTGTAGCTCTCCCGGCTTAAGATTATTCCTTCCCCCGCGTAACCCCTGATTAGCTCTGTTAAGTACTTCCCCAAATCGTTCACAGAAGTAATGAAACCACCATCAGGATACGTAATCAGCGCGTAGGGTGGAACTTCCGCTTGCGGATTGACATACAGCTTTGAGAACCGCGCAAAATCTACCTGCCCAAAACTCCAACCGGAAGCACTCATTCCCAAGGGCTCCAAAATATGTGTTGTAGTAAAAACATCAAACTTTTCCTGTGTGGCAGTTTCTAAAACCAAAGCAGCGAGTGTAGCTCCCACATTGGAGTATTCGAAAAGCTCCCCTGGCTGCCTGTTCAGAAATACTTCTTGTTTATACCACTCGCCATTTTTACTGAGCACTTTTTCCAGGAAATCAGCTGTCGGGATTTCGGTTTCAGGAGGATTGAAGCTTTGGGGCAGTTCCTTAAATGCAGCTTTGTTTTGGTCTCTCTTTTCTTTAAGGATATACACCTTGTTAAAGTATTCCTCTGTATCGGTGATAGTAGATGTATGCGTGGCCAAATGCCTGATGGTAATGGCTTGCGCCGGGAAGTAAGGATTGACAACGTCAAAAGGCAGGTACGCATTAATGGGGTCATCCAGGTGGAGTTTTCCCATCTCCTGGGCTTTCATCAGAGCCAATCCAATAAAAGTCTTCGATACCGAACCTATGGTTTGAATAGTGTTTTCAGAGTACTCTTCTTTGGTCTGCACATCCGAGAATCCGAAACCGCTTTGGTAAAGTGTACCGCCTTCATTCACAATGGCAACAGCAAGACCATTGAAATGTCCTTGTTTATGAATTTCATTGATATCCTTTGTCAGGGAGTCGGCAAAAGCAGCAGGCTGAACTGCTATGGTATCATGCGCTGGCTTCAGTTTGCTTTGGCAGGAAAAGAAAAAGGCAGATGATAGAAGGAGGAGAAGTAACCTGTTCATGGGCGAGATTATTTTCTTGCAGGTGACCAGTAGGAAGAAAAATCCACCATTTCATGCTGCTCTATTATTGAGTCAGCCCACTGCCTGCAAACTTTTGGGTGCTGCTTATTCCTGTTTCGGGCAAGCCCATTTCCAGGAATAGCATCTTATACAGCTAATATAAGATATTTCTTGCAGATTATCCCGCAGAATTGCGACATTATCCATCGTATGCAATAGATAATGCCAGGTGGGTGAAGAGCGAAAGGTTTGGGAGTGTATAAGAGAGACAATTTAAAGTAATCGTCTTTTTAATTTATGAACTCAGAAAATGAAGCGCCTAAGTATCTGAACTGGCCTGCTTCTAATTGAGGTTTGTTGGAGGACCTGGGAAGATGGCAAAAGCAACAGGCTCATGAACCGATAATTCATGAGCCTGTTGCTTTCAATGACAGTGAAAATGCGCCTTGGTGGTTTACAAAAGTTCTGGTCAACCTCTATAACCAGAAAGACACATGATAAAGCAGGGCAGCTTTTTTGCGCAATTTATACCAATGAGTTAAAAGGCATTAATCAGAAATTCCACTTTACGAAAGCTTCCATCGCCTCATATTCTGCCAGACCAAGGCCGTCATAACTCTTGGCTGTCTCACGGTTCCTTTGCTCTGCCCGTACCCAGAACTCGCGGGCATCGTCGCCCGGAAACACAGGCCGGTCCTTCTGGGACTGGTGCTTAAAGATGGCATTGCGCTTACGCTCCACCTCCTGCGGCGACAGCGGCACGGCCATCTCAATCTCGTGTGTCTCGAACTCATGCCAGGCACCACGGTACATCCACAGCCAGCAGTCCTTCGCCCACTCCTCCTTTTGCCGCAGGCGGTTCAGCGCCTCCACTACAATCCGGAAGCAGACGATGTGGGTGCCGTGCGGATCGGCAAAATCCCCGGCTGCGAAAACCTGGTGCGGCTTTACCTTTTGCAGCAGCTCCATCGTCAGTTCAACATCGGCTTCCGTAACAGGGTTCTTCACTGTCTTGCCCGTCTCATAGAAGGGAAGCGCCATAAAGTGAATATGCTCGTCGTCAAGACCAGCGTATCGTGCCCCCGCAAAAGCCTCGCTTTTACGGATGAAGGCTTTCACATTCCGTATTTCCTGCGTGTCGAGCTGGTTCGGTTGCTTCTCCTCAAAGAAACTGCGCATACCTTCGTAAATTGATTTTAGCTCACCGTTCTTCTCACCAATGCTCTTGCTGAAGTCAATGGCAAACTCCATGTAGCGCAGCACGTCGTCGTCCCACACGGCCGTGTTGCCGGAGGTTTGGTAGGCCACATGCACATCATGCCCCTGGTCCACTAAGCGGATGAAGGTACCGCCCATGGAAATCACGTCATCATCAGGATGCGGCGAGAAGATAAGCACGCGCTTGCGGGCCGGCGTTGCCCGCTCCGGACGCTGCGAGTCGTCGGAATTAGGCTTGCCTCCCGGCCAGCCCGTGATGGTATGCTGGAGCTTGTTAAAGATATGGATATTGATATCGTAGGCCGAGCCTTTCTCAGTTACCAGCTGCGCCATGCCATGGCTGTTGTAGTCCTCCTCCGTTAGCTTCAGAATCGGTTTCTTCACGGTTTTAGACAGCCAGATGACCGCTTTCTTTATCAGCGCCTCGTCCCAGGCACAGTCTTTCACCAGCCATGGCGTGTCGAAGCGCGTCAGTTCAGAGGCCGCGTCTGCGTCGAGGATGAACTCTACATTATCCGAGAGCTGCAGGTAGGTGGCAGGCACTTCTCCCGACATCTCGCCTTCCACCGCTTTTTTGATGATAGGGGCTTTCTTCCCGCTCCAGGCCATCAGGATAATCTCGCGTGCCTTAAAGATAGTGCCGATACCCATGGTGATGGCTTTGGTGGGCACGTTCTCCTTGCCGCCGAAATCACGGGAAGCATCGCGGCGTGTCAGGTCATCGAGGGTAACGAGGCGGGTACCGGAGTTCGGCGCAGAACCCGGCTCGTTAAAGCCGATGTGGCCGGTACGGCCAATACCAAGAATCTGCAGGTCCAATCCGCCCAGGGCCTCTATCTTACGCTCATAGGCCAGGCAGAAGTCATGAATCTCTTCCTGCGGAAGTGTTCCGGAAGGAATATGGATGTTCTTCCGGTCAATGTCAATGTGGTCGAAGAGGTTCTCGTTCATGAACGTCACGTAGCTTTGCGCTGCCGTGGGTTGCATCGGGAAGTACTCATCGAGGTTAAAGGTAATTACGTTCCGAAAGCTCAGGTCTTCCTCCCGGTGCATGCGCACCAGCTCAGCATACACGCCTACAGGAGTGGCACCGGTGGCAAGCCCCAGCACGGCCATTTCCCCTCTTTGCTGTTTGCTGCGGATAAGGTCAGCAATGCGTTGGGCTACCTTTGCGGAGGCAACGTGCTCATCAGGAAATACCGTTACCGGAAGTTTCTCAAAGCGCGTCTCTTCAAGTAAATTTAAACGGGCCATAGTTTATATAATGTGGTTGAAGTGTTTTTATGAGATACCATCACGCATGGCAGGCTTAGAATGCTCTTTCCTGTTTTTCCCCTGCATCATACTTTGTAAGCCTGGTTATTAACATTGCCAGCAACTGAAACGCAGGCAGAAGGAGCTGCATCAATAGCTTAATTTATGAACTATCCTTCTTCACAGATGCATGCAATCCTTATGCGCCGCCCTATCCATAATTTCCTGCTAATATTGCTTTTATTTGCGTGAATAAAAATAAATACCGCAAATAAAAATAACAACTTAGCTAAATAATCTTAAATTGCAGTATATCTGCTACTACATAAAATCTAATAGCTTTGAAGAAGTATTGCCTATTCTCTCTCTCAATCCTCTTGTCGGTGGTTTTTGGGCTCCAAAACCTGCAGGGGCAGACTAATACCGCAAAACCCCGCAAACCTGCAGGTACAACTGAAACGCCTCCTGCCTTTGACCCTGCCAAAGACCCGCCGTTCTTAGGCGCGAACCAGGTTTGGGTTGATTCTGTATTCAATACCCTGACACCTGAGGAGCGTATTGCACAACTCATTATGATCCCGGTGTACTCCAACAGAGATCAGGCGCACATCGACTCTGTCAGTAACCTGATCAGGACCTATAAAGTGGGAGGAGTTATCTTCTTTCAGGGTGGGCCGGTAAGACAGGCGAAGATGACAAATCGCTTCCAGAGCGAAAACAAAGTACCTCTGATGGTTTCCATTGATGGGGAGTGGGGATTGTCGATGCGCCTGGATAGCACCACGCGCTTTCCGTACCAGATGTCGATGGGTGGCATAGAAGACGAGAAGCTGATTTACGAAATGGGTGCCGAGATTGCCCGCCAGTGCAAGCGCATGGGCATCAACATCAACTTCGCACCGACAGTGGATATAAACAACAATGCTAATAACCCGGTAATCGGCTTCCGCTCTTTCGGTGAGGACAAGTATAATGTAGCCCGAAAATCCATTGCCTACATGAAGGGCATGCAGGACCAGCACGTGCTGGCCAGCGCCAAGCATTTCCCCGGCCACGGCGATACCAATGTAGACTCCCACTACGGGCTGCCTGTTATTCACTTCTCGCGCCTCCGCCTGGACTCTACAGAACTCTACCCCTTCCGCCAACTGATGGCGAACGGGCTGGGTAGCGTGATGGTGGCGCACATGAACATCCCGGTGCTGGACAACACACCCAACCTTGCCTCTACCCTGTCAAAGTCTATTGTATCAGATTTACTTAAGAAAGACTTAGGATACAAAGGCTTGGTATTCACGGATGCCCTTAACATGCAGGGTGTAGCAAAATTCTACCCTCCGGGCATTGTGGATGTAAAAGCATTGCTGGCAGGCAACGACGTGCTCCTGAATACGATGGATGTAAAAACAACCATTGAAGAAGTAAAAAAAGCCATCGAAAACAAGGAGATAACGCAGGAAGAGGTAGATGCCCGCTGCCGGAAAGTGCTGGCCGCAAAGCAATGGATGGGGCTGGACAAATGGCAGCCTATCGAGACGAAGCACCTGATTGAGGACCTGAACAACCCGCACGCTGAATACCTGAACCGCCAACTGACGGAAGCCTCCCTGACACTGCTCCGCAACAAGAAAAACATTCTCCCTATCCAGACACTGGACACGCTGAGAATCGCCGCCTTAGCCATTGGCACCACGACAGAAACCAATTTCCAGCGGGGCCTGGCGAGATACACGCAGGTGGATACCTTCTTCCTTTCCCCTAACAGCTCTATTGCAGACCTGCAGCGCATGAAGGAACGCCTGCAAAGCTATAACCTGATTATTGCAGGAGTTCATAAGCTGCAGCTGAAAGCAGGTAGCGGCACTTTTGGCATCACAGCGGAAATGAACCTGTTCCTGAAAGACCTCATCCGCACGAAACCCACTATTGTAAACGTATTCGGGAATGTGTACAGCCTGGCTAAGTTCGAGGATGTGCACAAAGCAGATGCTGTGCTTGCCGCCTACCAGGAAAACGAACTGGCACAGGATTTAGCTGCCCAGCTGATTTTCGGGGGTATTGGCGCAAAAGGCAAGCTTCCGGTTACCATATCAAATGCTTTCCGCATAGGAGACGGCCTGAAAACACAGGGAGATCTTCGACTTGCCTACTCCGTTCCTGAAGCTGTAGGTTTAAAGACGCAGGACCTTGCAGGCATCGACGCGCTTGTAGCACAGGCTATACAGGAAAAAGCCACGCCGGGCGCGCAGGTGCTGGTAGCTAAAAACGGCAAAATCATCTATTACAAGTCTTTCGGATACCATACATACGACAATCAGACACCTGTACAGAACACGGATTTGTATGATTTGGCTTCCGTCACTAAAATCAGCACCTCCCTGGCGGCGCTTATGAAACTAAAAGGGGAAGGCCGCTTTGATGAGACTAACACACTGGGCTCTTATTTACCCATGATGGCTGGCTCTAACAAAGAAAACCTGAAGTACCGTGATATCCTGACGCACCAGGCACGCCTGCAGTCATGGATCCCTTTCTGGAAAACAACGGTGAGAAAAAACGGGAAGTTTAAGTGGTATACTTTTAAAGCAGACTCTTCCGCGCGCTTCCCTATTAAGGTAGCTGACAACCTGTACATCCACCGCAAGTACGCAAACAAGATTTACAAACAGATAAAGGAGTCTCCGCTGAACCAAAAGCCGGGCTACGTATACAGTGACCTCTCCTTTATTCTGGCTCCTAAAGTAGTAGAAGCTATTACAGGGCAGAAATTTGAAACCTACCTGAAAGAAACGCTATACAAGCCGATTGGCGCTACAAGTTTAACTTTCAACCCATACAAATCTTACCCACAGTCCAGGATTGTGCCGACAGAATATGAGCAGCACTTCCGGAAGCAACTGCTGCATGGCACGGTGCATGACGAGGGCGCGGCCATGCTGGGCGGCGTTAGTGGCCATGCCGGCTTGTTCGGAAATGCCAACGACCTTGCCAAGCTGATGCAACTGTACCTGAACGATGGCACCTACGCGAACAAAGCCTATATTGGAGGCAATACGGTCAGCGCCTTCAGCAAATGCCAGTTCTGCGACCAGGGCAACTATCGCGCCCTCGGCTTTGACAGACCCGCCAGGCCAGGTGCCGAAAACAGCAATGCAGCAAAAAGTGCTCCGGCAGAAAGCTTCGGCCACTCCGGCTTTACAGGCACTTATACCTGGATAGACCCAACGAACAACCTTGTTTACGTGTTTCTATCGAACCGCGTAAACCCTACCCGCGACAATTCCAAGCTCAGCAAACTTAACACCCGCACCAAGGTGCTTCAGGTAGTATATAAAGCCATGGAAAAAGCAAAGAGCAGTGGCGGCGGTGCTGCTTCTGTGCAGCAATAGCAAGTAAGAGCCCGCTCTGAAAATCCGGAGCGGGCTCATTTTTTACTACAGCAAGTTTTTCAATTGTCCTTTCTTCAGCTTAACCAGGTGCTCATTCAGCCATTCCGAAAGCGCTGCACGCCCTGGTGTTATGGGTAATGATGTTTAAAAATTTAGGGGTTATAGAAAAAGAGTCATCTGTTTTATTACATCAAATTAATCTATATTTGAGTCTTACCCCATCATCAAACAGCATGTTAAAGGAAGAACGGCAGGCTTTTATTATAAAGCAGATAAACTTACACAACAAAGTGCTTTCATCAGATCTCAGTGTAAAGCTGAATGTATCGGAGGACACCGTAAGAAGGGACTTAAATGAACTGGCCGAAAGCGGGAAGATCCTGAAAGTACATGGAGGAGCTTTGTCGAGGTCTTTTCACTACCCCTTCCAGCAATCAGATGTTTATGCGAAGGAATCTAAAAAGGAGATTGCCCGAAAGGTTATACAACTGATTAAAGAGGAGATGATAGTGCTGGTAGGTGGTGGAACCACCATGATAGAGGTGGCCCGCATGATACCAGACAGCCTGACATGCACTGTCTTTACAGTTAGCCCGCTGGTTGCCCTCGAACTTGCCGAGCGCTCCAGCGTGAATGTGTTTCTACTGGGTGGCCAGCTATCCAAGAACTCACACATCAGCATTGGTGCGCAGGTCATCAGCCAGCTTTCGGAAATCAAAGTGGACCTGTGTATTTTAGGCACAAACAGTGTGTCCATAGAAGGCGGCGTAACAGACTCTGACTGGGAAGTGGTGCAGGTGAAAAAAGCGATGATAAAATCAGCAAACAGAACAGCCATCATGAGTATCGCTGAAAAGCTCGGCTCCAACCAGAACATGAAAGTTTGCGAGCTTAACGCTATTCATTACCTTGCGACAGACTTGTCGCCTGATGACTCAGAACTCAGCGATTATACCCGGGTGCTAACGCTACTTTAGCAAAAGCACCTCTCCTTTGAAGGCAGGGCTGCTCATTCTATCATTGCCCTTGTTTGCGTCACGCGAATGTGGTTCATAGTTGGGCCTCTGGCCCAGTCGAGTTACAAACTCGACATCATCTTTAGACACAAGTTTTAAAACTTGCGCCAGTGAAATGGAGAATGAAACAATCCTGCCTTTACAAGCTACAGCACAACAGGCGCTCCTCCCTCTACCCTACTCCTGCTTACGTCGTTACTGCTATGCTCCATGCACTCATCCAGCAGGTACACAATCGATTCATAGTTCTTTCCGACAGCTTCTGACATAGCCATTTCACAGGTTCTGGCGCTGGAGTAATAGCCGTCGTAGGTTTGCTGCTTTACTTCCTGCGCTTCCGGGAGGGTGGCAGATTGTGTAAGTTCCGGCACCAGAAAGCCTCTGTCGCCTGCCATACCGCAACAGCCTGCCTGCACCGGCACGGTTACCTCCTGCGCCAGTTGCTTTGCAATGCTCACAAACTTTGCCTCCAACCCCATCTTCTGCAGTGAACAAACAGGATGTAACACCACCCGCTCTTTCTTTCTTAGCACTTTTGCCTGGGGCAGCAGAAAATCTGATATGTAATCAATACTGTCGATGATCCGGATCGCGTCGAACTTTTGCTGGTTTTCAGGCGAAAGCGCTGGCCGGCAGTTTTGCAGGGTATGCGTGCAGGATGTTATATCCAGCACAAGCGGCAGTCTTCCGGCATCTGTCCATTGCCACACCTTTTCAATGGTTTCGTTTACTGTAAACGCGTAGGCTTTGCTGTACCCTTTAGAGGAAAAAATCTGACCGCAGCAGGCTCCATTTATATCCTGCGGAATCAGGAAACTGATGCCTGCTTTCCCGGAAACACTGCTGAACGTCTCCACAATACTTTTTTTGCTTCCTTCTGAGGTTCCCATGGTCCTGGAAATACAGGTAGGGAAATACACGACCGCAGCATTCTCTTTCGAGCCAACTGCTTTGGCAATATGCGCTGCTATGTCCGGAGCAGGAGTAAGCTGGTTTGACCACAGCGGGAATGCAGGGAGCACATCTTTTACGCCCTTCGTCAGCTTTGCCAGTGTATGTGCCCCTAGCAGTTTGTTAATTCCGGCACCTGCTTGTAGCCCGGCTTTAACCACCGAGGTCACTGGCTTAAAGTTTTTAGCAATCAGCAGCGCCACGTTATTTACAAACTCGCTGTGGTTCTCCCTCCGAAGCCGCTTTACCAGGTCACCGGTGTTAATGTCCACGGGGCAGGCGGTGGCACACAGGCCGTCCACGGCGCAGGTGTCCAGTCCGTCGTACTGGTACTGCTGCAGGAGTTCCTTGTGCTCTCTTTTATTCCCCTGCCTCTTCAGTTTTAGCAGTTCTCTCCTGACAACAATCCTTCTCCTGGGTGTAAGCGTTATGTTCCGGCTGGGGCATTTATGCTCACAGAAGCCACACTCCATGCACTTATCCACTTCCGCCTCCACCTTCGGCAGGTCTTTCAGGTTTTGGATGTGCGCGTTTTTGTCGTGGTTAATGATCACACCGGGGTTGAGCAGATTATCAGGATCGATGATCTGCTTGAGCGTTTTCATAATCTGGTACACCTCACTCCCCCACTCTGTCTCCACAAAAGGAGCCATGTTACGGCCTGTGCCATGCTCGGCCTTCAAGGCGCCTTTATACTTCTGCACTACCAAGGCCACCACCTCCTGCAGGAAACGGTCATAGCGCTCAATCTCGGCTGGAGCGTCAAATGCCTGCGTGACCACAAAGTGGATGTTTCCGTCTTTGGCGTGCCCGAAAATGATGGCTTTGTCATACCCATGGGCTTTGAAGAGCCCCTGTAAGTCAAGAATGGCATCCCCGAGCCTTTCAACAGGGAACGCGATGTCTTCAAGTATAACCGTTGTGCCGCTTGCCCTGACAGCTCCCACCGCCGGAAACATGCCTTTGCGCACCTTCCATAAGAGCGCCTGCTCAATGGGGTTCACGGTAAACACAGGCTGGTTCAGCAACGCAAGTTCCGGAGAAACCGAGATGAAATTAGCGATCTTTCCCTGCACCTCCTCCTGATTGTTTCCCTGGTATTCCACCAGCAGGGCAGCAGCCGTTTCAGGCAATGCTCTTATCTCTGCTGGCACACCCGCCATATGCTCTACCGACCGCAGCGAAGCCCTGTCCATCAGTTCTACCGCTTCTGCTCCGGATACTGACAGGGGCACAATCGCCTGGCATGCCGCGTAAATATCGGGGAAGAACATTAGCGCAGTAGACTTGGCCGGATAATCAGGCACTGTGCGCAGGACGGCTTCTGAGATAAAACCCAGCGTACCTTCGGCACCGATTAAAAGATGCGCCAGAATATCCAGCGGATCCTCATAATCGATAAAGGCATTCACAGAATAGCCAACCGTGTTTTTGGTTTTATACTTGTGCCGGATAATCTCGTGCAGTGTGGGGCTATTCCTCACCTGGTCCCGCAACGCCTGAAGCTGCCGGTACAGGTCCGGGCACTCAGTGCTGAACCGGTCGTAATCCGCGGCTGCCTCGGTGGAGTACGTATTTCCATTCGGCAGCATAAACCGGATGTACTTTGTGGTATGGTAGGAGTTCTTGCTCACGCCACAGCACATCCCGCTGGCGTTGTTCGACAGGATGCCGCCCATCATGGCAGAATTTATACTGGCAGGGTCCGGGCCAATCTTTCGCTTATACTTCCGTAAGAAAGCATTGACGATGGCCCCTATCACGCCAGGCTGCACCCGCACCAGCGCCCCCTCTTCCTCCACCACCACCTTGTTCCAGAACTGGCTCAGGTCCACCAGTATACCATCTGTTATAGACTGACCAGACAAGCTTGTGCCAGCCGCACGAAAGGTAAGCGGTACTTTGTGTTGATGAGAAAGCGCAAAAAGAGCTCTTACTTCTTCCTCCGAAACAGGCTGCACAACAGCTTCTGGCCTCAGATAATAAAAGCCCGCATCAGAAGCGTAAGACACGACGTCGATGAGCCGTGATTTAATTCGCGCTTTTGGCAGAATAGCCTCCAAAAGCTTATCTATCTTCATAAAGGAAGGTAAAGATTAGTAGGTTGTTTGTTTTTGTTTCGCGCCTTGCTCATCCACTTTAAGCAACATTTCAGTCAAGCCCACGCTGCCTGGCCTGCTGGTGATAAGTAAAAGTATAAACGTAATGGCAGCGTTCACTATTATAAGTTCAAAGCCCATGGCATAGCCTGTCCAGGCAACGGAGTTACTATCGATGACATACGTGATAGCAGGAGAAATAAGGCAGATAAATGGCACGAACCTGTCTTTCACTGAACGCTTGTTTGCCATTCCAAAAGCAAACAGCCCGAGCAGCGGACCATATGTATAGCCGGCCGCCCTGAATATGGCATTTACAACGGAGTCGTCGTTTATCACCCTGAAAACAAGAATTACCAAAAGCATGATAACAGAGAAAGCTACGTGCACGATGTGCCGGGTATGAATCAACCCTGCATCATTTTTATCTTCCTTTTTATCAAAGCCCAGGAAGTCGACACAAAAGGATGTTGTTAAAGCTGTTAAGGCAGAGTCTGTGGTAGCAAAGGTTGCAGCCGTTAAGCCAAGCATGAAAACAATGGCCGGAATAATGTTCAGGTGGTTCAGCGCTATTTCCGGGAACAGGTGATCGGGTGTTCTGAGGGCCGTAACATCAATGCCGTTGGCAGCTGCATACTGGTACAGAAGCGCGCCTACGCTCAGGAAAAAGATGTTGATGAAGACAAACACCACCGTAAACGTCAGCATGTTCATCTGGGCTTCGCGGATATTCTTGCAGCTCAGGTTCTTTTGCATCAGGTCCTGGTCCAGCCCTGTCATGGCAATGGTTACGAAAATACCGCCGAAGAAATGCTTCAGGAAGTGGGTCTTGTTCCCCATAAAATCTTCCCAGAAGAACATTTTAGAGTAAGAGCTTTCTTTTACGGCCTCAAAGGTTTCCATCAGGTTCATGTTCAGGCTTCTGGAAATAAACCAGATGGAGAGGAGGACCGAGGAAAGCAGGAAAACAGTTTGAAGTGTATCTGTGATAACGATTGTTTTGAGGCCGCCCCGATGGGTATAGAGCCAGATAAGCACCAGGCAGATGGCAACGGTGGCCGCAAACGGGACATTCCAGGCATCAAAAATAAACTTCTGCAGTACAATGGCTACCAGGTAGAGTCTGAAAGCGGAGCCTATCACCCGGGAAACCAGAAAGATCATCGCGCCGGATTTATAGCTCCAGTAACCCAGGCGCTTCTCCAGGTAAGTATAGATAGAAATCAGGTTCAGGCGGTAGTAGAGCGGCAGCAGGATGGTAGCTATCAGCACAAAGCCGACGGCATTGCCCAGCACAAACTGAAAATACCCAAAGCTGCTGTTGGCCACAGCCCCTGGCACCGAAATAAACGTAACGCCAGACAAAGCGGTACCAATCATACCAAAGGCAACGAAGTACCATTTAGAATTACGGTTGGCAATAAAGAAACTGGAGTTATCGGACGCACCTCTGGAAGTGAGGTAGGAAATACCTATCAGCACGACAAAATAACCTATCAGAAAGGACAGAAGAACTATTGGAGACATAGGCTTATTTATTCAAAAGGAAATTAGAACCACACTAGATGAGGGCTGCATTCATTCCGGGTAACAGACGTTTTAGCAAGTATAAAAAGATATAATTGGCTTACCTACTCCACCGGCTCAGAAATTAGCCCAATAAGCCTAAGACGATATCAGGCTACCTTCAATCGCTTTCCGAACGCTGCCATACTTCTCTAAAAGCGCTGCCGCCGTTTTTTCATCTACAGCTGTTTCTGCCATAATCATGCGGACGCCGCGGTTGAAAAGCTTGTGGTTTGTCAGCTGCATGTCCACCATCTTATTTCCTTTCACTCTTCCGAGCTGAATCATCACGGTGGTGCTGAGCATGTTAAGGACCAGCTTCTGGGCAGTACCCGATTTCATGCGCGTAGAACCCGAAAGAAACTCAGGACCCACCACAACTTCTACCGGAAATTTCGCTTCTGCCGCCACCGGGCTGCCTGTATTACACACGATGCAGCCTGTCACAATGCCCTGCTCATTTGCTTTCCTAAGCCCGCCGATAACATAAGGTGTGGTGCCAGAGGCAGCCAGCCCTATCACTACGTCATGCGCATCAATACCATAGGCCTGCAGGTCTTTCCAAGCTTGCTCCGTGTCGTCTTCTGCAAACTCCACCGCTTTGCGTATAGCCGAGTCGCCACCTGCTATCAGCCCCACCACCCAATCGAAAGGCACACCAAAGGTTGGCGGGCACTCAGAAGCATCCACTACTCCCAGGCGGCCACTCGTTCCTGCTCCTATATAAAACATCCTTCCCCCTGCTTTCATTTTATCGGCAGCGGCAATGGCAAGCTTTTCTATCTGCGGGAGTGTCCTCTCCACTGCATAAGGAACAGTTTTATCTTCATTATTAATGTTCTCCAACATCTCTTTCACAGACATCTTCTCGAGATCATTGTAGCTGGATTCTTTCTCCGTTGTAATTTCCATTTCTAAGCGATTATGTATCTTCTTTTAAAGCTTCTTTATTCGGGCGTGTATTCTAAACAGGTTATTTTACCGTCCATTGTACTCACCACTACTTTATTCTTTTCCAGCGGCATCATCGTGTTCATCAGCCCATTGGAGCTTTTGTGCTGCCACAGCACCTCCCCGCTTTGCCTGTCGATGGCGCAGGCCATACCTGAATGGGTAGGCACGTACACCACCCCCTCATTCTCGACAATAGCAGAGGGAGCTAACTCGTACGGAAGCTGCAGAGCAGACATCCAGGCTATCTGCATCGCATCTGCCGTTGTGGATACACCATACAATTCACCGTCCATTGTTTTCACGTATACCAGCGAGCTATCTGCTGACAGGCCCATTGACTCCCGCACCCGGATATCCTGTATCTGCCTGCGCCACACAACCTGACCGGTATTGGCATCCAGGGACGTCATATAACGGTCAGGCGCCACGATAAACACTTTCCCGTTACTGGCGACCGGGTAACAGGCAGCTGGCGAGAACATGCGGTTAGGGGAGCCATTATTCCATTTCCAGGCTAATTTGCCTGTCGCGGCGTCCAGGGCATAAAAATCATTTCCCCAGTTTCCAAAGTAAACTTTTCCCTGGTAGAGAAGTGGCTTTGTCACCACAAAATTGTTGACCTGGTCAAAATCCCACAGGGTTTTACCATTCCGGAGGCCCAGGGCCCTGAAGTGGCCATCCGAGGCACCGATGTATACTACATCGTTTTCGATAACAGGCGAGCCTAAAACTGGCCCCGAGGCTGCTGCTTTCCACAGCAGCTTACCGGATGACGCCGACAGGCAGTAAACAGTATTGTCAGAAGAACCCACCACCACATACTTGCCTGCAATAGCCGGAGTAGAATATATTTTACCATTCGTTTTGTAAGCCCACTTCCGCTTTCCGTCTTTCTTACCCAGGGCATATACCCAGCCATTGGTATTGGTAGCGACAACAAGGTTTCTGCTTATAGCAGTACCTGCACCCACGTCGCTCTGGTCCTGGTACTCCCACACCACCTTTACCTTCGGATACTTCTGGTTCACAGCATAGGAGGGCCTGTGATAAGGGGTAGTATCGCTGCTGAAGGAATGATTGACCAAAGGCACTTCCAGCCACTTCTGCTGCGTTTGCACTACGGGCCTTCTTTCCTCAAAACTTGCCACACCATTGTGTATGGTTACAATATTGTATCCACCGGTACTGTCTTTCGCCCTGAGGTTGGAACGCCCCATCACGCTCGGAATGCCATCGTAAGTAAAGCGGCGGTTGTTGTGCCCGTGGCCGTGCAGGATCAGCTGCACATTCCGCTTCTTCAGCAGGTCGATAGAATCATACCAGTTATTCAGGGAGGAGTCCTGTGGGTAGTGGTTCAGGTAAATGACTGGCATGGCAGGGTCTTCCATATGCGTTAACACCGAATCCAGCCACACAATATTTTCCCTTGGCACCTGGCCCGGCCCCATGCGCATGTTAGGTCCGGAGCTGGTACCGGCAAACAGGTATCCGCCATGGGTAAAGGCAAAGGTCTCTCCGCCGAACACGGTTCTGAAACTGTTGCTGCCACTCTCTGACCAGTTGGAATCATGGTTGCCGGCGATGATGTACCATGGCTTCTGAAGACCATCCAGCACCTGCTTCGCCAGCTGAAGCTCTTGGTCGGAGCCAAACTCTGTAATGTCGCCCGTAATGACTGCGAAGCTGATAGAATCGTTTGCGTTGATGTCGTTGACGGTCCGCTGTAAATCCTCTTCGGAAGTATTGTTGCCAATGTGCGTGTCCGACACAAAAGCAAACTTAAACGACTGGGCTTTGCTCAGCGTAACCGAAAGCAGAAGCCCTGCCAGCAATCCGATGCTTTTTACAAGATTCATATAAGTTCTAATTCCTGAACATAGATTTAAGTAAAGCAGGTGCATAGAAACTATTTCGTATCCATCTCTAAAACAGCTTAGCCTCTAGCTCTGAACAAAACATGCAACAACATGCATACAAAAATTCATCATACTAATTTTAGAAGCTAAATTAATGAATAATAAGTTCAAAGCGCTGCACTTTTATATAATATTTAAGTAATAGTATGCACAAAAACGCAAATACAGATAATAAAATATAGCCGGAAAATAGCGAAAGGAGATAAGTAAATGATAGACAGCGTTCGCAGAGGCAGTAGTGCAATGCAGGCAATCAGAAGCACTATTGCACCTACCAAACCATCACCCTAAAATAGTTGGAAGGAGAGCTTTCATTCTTCATGCGGTCAATGGCAGTTACAACGTACTGGTAAGACTTCCCTCGACGAACATTCTTGTCGTGGAAGGCGGTAAAGTTGCTGTCAAAGCTGATTTTGATTATTTTCTCAGGCTTCCTCAGGTCAATCATCTCATTTTCGTCGAAGCGGTAGACCACGTATCCGTAAATATCACGCGCTTCCCGCTCCCCCTGTGGGCTATCCCATTTCAGTTTTGCCTTCCTGAATGGCTTAAAGAAAAGGAACCGCTTGTCCCGCAGGTTTTGAGGTCCTGCCGGAGCGTCATCATCCAGCCACTGCATCTGAGGTTGTAAAGCGGGATAACGGTAAAAGCTATGTTGAAGAGAATCTCTAAAGCCGGCCAGGTTGTTAGTCAGCGACCTGGAGCTGAAGAACACGCTTCCCTGCACACCCGGGTTCTCCCGTAAATAGCGCACCTGGTTAGGCAGCTGCTGTTTATCGCGCCAGCCGTCGCGGTCTTCCATCGCTCTGTATACCCCCTGCCCCACGTACACGTGCTTGCCGAAAGCATTGGCGCTCCACCAGTCCAGCAGCTTTTCGAAGGGAGCAGCAGGATAATGGAAGGGGAAGTACACCTGTGGGTTTACATAATCCACCCACCCTTCTTTTACCCATTTCCGTGCATCCGCATACAGTGCGCTATAACCAGAAAAGCCGTTACTTTCCGAACCTTCCGGGTCCTCAGCTTTATTACGCCAAATGCCAAACGGGCTGATGCCGAACTTTACATGTTTTTCTCTGCGTGTATACTGTCTGACAAAGCCTGAATCAGCACATCCACGTTGTTTCTGCGCCAGTCTTCGATGCTATCGAACCCGCTGTTGTACTGCTGGAAGGTTATAGAATCCGGCAAGGCTTCTTTTCCCGGATATGGATAGAAATAGTCATCGAAGTGCACCCCGTCTATGTCGTAATTCCTGACCACATCCATGATCACGCCTGTTATATAAGCTCTTACTTCCGGCAGGCCGGGGTTGAAGTACTTTTTGCCGCCGTAGGTAAAGAACAGGTCAGGCTGCGTGCGTGTAATATGCGCTGCACTTGTAAGCGAGTCTATCAGGTTATTGGTGGCTCGGTAGGGGTTAAACCAGGCATGCAGCTCCATTCCGCGCTTATGCGCTTCTTCAATGGCAAACTCCAGCGGGTCGTAGAATGGCTGGGGGGCCACGCCCTGCTTTCCGGTAAGAAACATGCTCCACTGCTCACGGCTTTTGGCGTAAAAAGCGTCTGTGGAGGGGCGGACCTGCAGCATTATCGCATTAATACCTGTTTTCTGATGTTCGTCCAGGATTTGAATAAGCTCCTGCTTCTGAACGCTTGATGTTGTGCCTGGCGCAGGCTTCGAGGGCCAGTCTATATTGCTGACAGTAGCTACCCAAACGCCTCTGAATTCTCTTTTAGGGGATAGCCCATTTTCCTGTGCATGGATCATGTTGGAAACCAACACAAGCATGAAAGGCCATACCAACTTCTTAATCATACCTAAATTTATCTGTTTTATGGGGTAAAAAGAAGCCCTCCAGGCTTTTCACCAGTGGAGGGCTTCTCTAGTTATGCTTTCTTTTACTCCCAACCTGGGTTCTGAGTCAGCGAAGCACCAGCGTCTTTGTACAACTTAACCTGGTCTAACGGAAGTGGGTCAAGGTAAACCTTCGGATCCGCAAATATCCGCTGCGACTCTGCTTTTGTGGACGGAATAATGTATCCTTCCTCTCCCTCTGATAGCACAACACTTGTATTCAGACCCGGGTATTCCGCTTTACTCACCCAGGCGCCCCTATTGATATCAGTGTTGGCCTGTGTGTCGGTATACTCCAGCTTCTTCCATCTTCTGAGGTCATCCAGTCTGAAGCCTTCCATCATCAACTCCACTCTTCGCTCGCGACGGATTTCCCAAATGACAGGAGAAACAGAAGGATCCCGCTGGGTATCATCATAGGAAATACCATTAACTGCCACTTGATCTCCGTTTACCTCCAGGGCAGGCATTCCTATTCCTGGTCTTGCCCGCAGCACGTTAACAGATAAATCCAGGTCTTGCTGTGTTAATGCCGGTCCACCTACAGTAGCCAATTCAGCAGCCGCCTCAGCATAGTTGATCAGGACTTCGCCATACCGGATAACGGGCGCATCAGTAGGATTCAGGTTTGAGCTTCCTTCGGGAATGTCTTTGATGGCTTCGTTTAAGAACTTGTGCGTGGCATAGCCGGAGGTAGAATGATTATTGGCTATCCCGTTCAGCCGCAACTCAGTGGTCACGAAAGTTTCTGCAATGCGAGGATCTCTGTTAGCCATTACATTTTCGATGCCTTTGTCACCCTGGTAAAGCGCAGAAACGCTGATGGGCAATCCGTCTTCAGCCAGATAAGCCTCCACAGCATCTTTGGAAACGCCCGTTTGTGGCTCTTTGTTATTATAGCTGTTCAAAGCGTGTGTCAGAATACCGGGCTCGTACTGTCTGTAAAGTATCACCTCAGGGTTTCCTGCCAGGTTAAGCGAGTTAAACACTGCTCTGTAATTGCCTAATGTATACTTCCCTGAGCTGATAACCTGCTCAGCCGCCCATTTAGCTGCCTCCAGGTATTCTGCTGCTTTAGCTGGGTTGTTGGCATGGTACTTCTGCCAGGTGCCTTCGAAAAGGAACACACGGGACATATAGGCAAGTACCACATTCCTGTTCACCGTTAAGCCGTTGGCACCATCAGCAACCCTGACATTTTCAGCGGCATGCCTGAAGTCGGCCAGTACTTTATCCATCACAAACGTGCGGGAATCGCGTGGCTTGTAGAGCTGTTCGGTGTCTGCTTCTGTTAGCTCCGTTTCAAGCCACGGCACATCCCCAAACTGGTTTACCAGGTCAGCGTATTCCATTGCCCGGAAGAAACGCCCGATACCCGTCCAATGGTTCTTCGCCTCATCGCTCATGGGCACATCCTGCACCCTGTCTATAAACACATTCGCTTTTCTAACCCACGCAAACGTCCAGCCACCGCCGGAAGCAGGCACGTTTTTCGTGAATTGTGCAGGGTTGGAGGGAGCAAAGTCATCGTTCAGGCTCTGCCCGGAAAAGTAGCTGCCCCAGGTGTAACCCGACCCGTAGCCCGTGAAATAAGCGGGATAAAACCCGTAGGAGAATGTTCTTACGTTCTCTTCGGTTGTCCAGTAAGTTTCGTCCGTTAGTTTATCAATTGGGGGAGTATCCAGAAAGTCGTCCTCACAACCAGCAAAGGTTAACGCACAGAAAAGGATGGCAAATATCTTAGTTTTCATCTCTATCTCAGTTTAAAAAATTAGAAGGTAGCCTGAAGGCCAAATGAGAATGTTCTACGGTAAGGATAAACACGACCAAAGGTATTCGGGTCGTTTAGTCCGGAGGAAGTGTAGTTTACTTCAGGGTCGATTGGCATGTCACCTAATTTGTCGAACTCAAAAAGGTTCTCTCCACTTACATACACGCGCAAGCGCTCAATTTTTACTTTTTCAGTGAGAGCAGTAGGTAGCGAGTAGCCGAATGTTACGTTCTTCATCCTCATGTAAGAAAGGTCGAGCAGGTACTTTGTTTGCGGCAGGAAGTTACGTGAACTGTTAGACATGCCTGCATCTGTTGGGCGAGGATAAAAGGCGTTTGGATTTTCAGGAGTCCAATAGTCCAGTTGGTGTGCGTACCATGCTTCCCCTGGTCTGTAGCCCGGTATAAAGATTGGTCCGTTTGCCCAAAAATCACGCTTACCCACACCTTGCACAAACATGCTTAAGTCAAAGCCTTTCCAGTCGGCTCCTAAGCGCAGACCGTACTGGTAGCGCGGCGTTGAATTACCGATTTTTTTCATGTCGCCATGGTCGTCAACAGTCTGTGAACCATAGTCAATCACGCCGTCGCCATTCAGGTCCTTGTATTTCACATCGCCCGGGCCGTAAAGGAACCATCCGCTTTCATACAGTGCCTGCGAAGGCACGCCATCATTCAGCACATAGCTTCCGTTTTCCAGCACAGGGTTTCCGTCTGCATCCAGTACAAAGTCATCTTTTGTAAAGAACCTGTCGGTTTCATATCCCCAGATTTCTCCCAGTACCATACCTTCATAGTAGTTTCTGTTTATAGCACCAATCGGGTTAGGCAGACCTAGTATTGTGTTCTCATATTTTGTTACCTTCTCCTGGAAATCAGACAGTGTACCGGTCGCATTAAAGTTAAGGCCATTGCCAAAGGAGTGGTTGAAATCAACTGCTAATTCCCAGCCGGTCGTCTGCAATTCACCATAGTTTCGTTTCGGAACGGAAGTTCCAAAAGTACTTGGCAGCGTTACACCCGGGCTATGCATATCGCTGATTGTTCTTTTGTACCAGTCGAATGTTACGGCAATTTTATCGTTCAGGAATCTGGAGTCAAGACCAAAGTCAAGTGTGCTCGCAGTTTCCCAGGTTAGGCTATATGGGAAAGCACCCGGAGTTCCTGCTGTGATCATGTTCACGCCTCCAACCAGCCAGTTTGATGTAGTAGGAGACATCAGCCTGTAGATATCGCCCAGATTAGCGTTCTGGTTTCCTATAGAACCCCATGAGCCTCTGAATTTAAGAAATGACAGCACCGGCTTAGAGAACTCCATGAAAGGCTCTTCGCTGATAACATAACCTGCTGACATAGACGGGAAGAATGCCCACTTTTTAGTAGGAGACAAGCGGGATGCGCCATCGTATCTTCCGTTAAACTCTAAGAGGAACTTGTCTCTGAAGGAATAGTTCAAACGGCCGAAGGCACCCAATGTGGCCCACTTATTACGGGCACCGTCTACAAACTGATCACCGGTGGCCAAATCTATCTCGCCTCTGTTAGGGTCCATCAGGTTCCGCTTCTGAGACATCTGGTACCAGTACTCATACACTTCAGCATCACCACCTGCAATTACTTTAAAAGAATGGTCGCCCAAATCTTTTACATAAGTGGCAAAGGCTTTTCCTACACTCCTGTTGCTCCAGTCTGAGTTGTACTGTACCCTGTTGAAAGCCGGACTGCTGTAAGGGGCATACGTCAAATCGGCCCCGGTTGCCCAGAAGTTATAGGCCGATAACACCCCACCTGTCTGGTGCTCGTGCGAGTTGTTATAAGTGTATGTATAGTCAGCGTCGATTGTTAAGCCTTCAAAAGGTCTTAGCGTTCCCCCAATATTCATGCGCGCCATAGAGGAAGCTTCATTATTCATTTTTGCCTGCTGCACTTCTGTAATGGCACTTCTGAATGGATGCCCCTCATAGGTGCCGTATGGGTACACCGCCGGCCATCGGTACAGGTAGTACCAAGGGTCATACGTCTCGCTTGAGAAATAGAAAGGCCGAGTGAATTCGCTCTTGGTGTAGAGCACCTTTGCCCGGGCATCAAACCAATCGGTTACAGTTGTGTTTACACCAACATTCAGGTTGTACCTGTTAAACTCATCGGGATTCACTTTTAACACCCCTTCCTGGCCCAGGTAGCCGAGGCCAAGGTAGTAGTTTGTCTTTTCGCTTCCTCCGGAAACAGACACATCATGCTTTTGCTGCGGTGTCCAGTCCCTCATAAACACCTCTCCCGGGTCCCAGGAACGATAGAAGAACAGGCGCCCGTCTCTTATTTCAAAATCACGCCCCAGCACCATCTCTTCTCCTAAATCCTGGCCGCCGTACTGCGCTTCCCACTCACGCATTTTGGTGATAGACGTCTGGTCAATATACATACCCACCACGCCAAACACGTTTGTAGAAGGGTTTGTCCTTTGCAAAGCCCTGAAAGCCACTTCTGCCCCATCAGCGGCAGGGGCAATTTCAGGTGTTGTAGTAGGAGCACTCCATGAGAAGTTATTGGAGTAAGACACTTTGGCTGGAGAATTCCTCTTACCTGTTTTAGTTGTGATTAGAATAACTCCAAAGGCGCCCCTGGCACCATAAATAGACGCAGAGGCAGCATCCTTCAAGACAGATATAGACTCGATGTCTTCAGGGTTTACCATTTGCAGGCTCGAAATCTCTACGTTATCAACCAGTATCAGCGGCTGCGCTCCGCTGGAGTTGCTCAGCGTACCTGCCATACCCCTTAAGCGGATATCAGGGTTCTGCCCTATGGCACCGCTTGCAGTAGTGATGGTTAAGCCAGGCGTTGTCCCCTGGAGACCACGGGCCACGTCTGTAATTGGCCTTGACTCCAGCACCTTGGTATCTACCGTAGACACGGCACCCGTGAGATTCGCTCTTTTCTGCGTGCCGTAACCTACCACAACCACCTCACTAAGGGTTTTGTTGTCAGGGCTAAGGGCTACATCAATCGTGTTCCCGTCACCCACGGTATGCTCCTGCGCAAGCATTCCGATATAACTGAACACCAATACCTCCCCCGGAGCAGCCTGGATACTGTACCGCCCGTCCACGTCAGCAGACGTACCGTTGGCTGTTCCTCTCACCACTACACTTACTCCCGGCAACGCTATGCCGTCTTCGGAAGCGGTTATCCTTCCGGTAATGGTCTTGCTTTGCGCAAAACCAGCCTGGGCGATACATATGCCCAAGGCAATCATCATAAACCGTAAAAACACTTTCATACTTTGAGTTTAAATAAGAATGGTTAAAATTTGAGCATCAGAATTTTCAATGCCAGGCTCTCATGGGCAGACGCCTGAAATCAAAGCATTCGCCATTATCGGATCAATACAAAAAGCCGTTCCTTACGGAGCAGCACCGTTTGTTCATATTCGTCTTTTTTTATTTATATTCATGAAGGTAGGCAGCATTAACTCTTGTTAGTTGACAAAGCTGCAGAAACATGCAGAATAATATTCATTTATGTTTTATACCATTCTTTTAATGTAACAGACCCTCCTGCATATAAAGCAGTATTATATAATTATATGTTTAGGGGGTTATAAAAACTTTGCTTTAACTAAAGCTTTCAAGTTGACTTTCTATACTTAGCCTGATGTGCTTCAAACTTACTTTACGCACAAACGCTGCCTTATCTTACAGGTATGCCAGCCATTGGCAGCTTTTAAAGCATAGTCTTTTTCCTCTTCTGCCTCAACTTAGAATAAATCTAATAAAATAAAATCAAAGTAAAAACATGTTTATGCATTTATTTTTTAAAAAAAGTATAAACCCGCAAAAAGAAAAGCAACACGCGTTTAAGAATTATTCAATTATGAGGTAATACTTCATCATAGAAATTCAACACAGAAATCAAACATGAAGCAGATATGCAATAACTATCCAGCGTGGTTAACAAAACGGCTTTTGGCTTTGCTTACATTTGCTGGCGCCGCAACCTTCGGGAGTCAGGGATAAAGCAGGTATTTTTTTCGCGTCTGCTTATACTGGTTCAGAGCTGGCTCCCAACTCTGACGAATTTCGTCTTCCGTTTTTCCGGCTATTATCTGCTCCTTCAGAAGGGTAGTGCCTGCCAGCTTGTTGAAGTTCCCCATTTGGTTGCTTTGCTTAAAATCGAAGAATTTCTCTTTAGCTGGATAAGCCTGGTACATCTCCATCAGCCACTTCAGGTTAAGCTGCCTGCTCTTCCGGAGATTTGCTATATCGTATTCTCTCAGATCCATTCCATAGCAAGCTTGGTTCTGGTGCAGCGGCGTTTCACTCATGCCTTTGATACCAACCGGGGTAAAAGAAAACGCATACTTGCCTTTCAAATCCGGATTGCCGAGTACCGTAAACGGAAAGTGCGTGCCGCGCCCCTGGCTGATAATAGTCCCTTCGAAAAGACATAAGGTAGGGTAAAGTAGTATGGATTGTGGCGTATTAAGGTTAGGGGACGGAGCAACCGGTAACACATAAGGCGTGTCGTGCGTGTAGTTCTTAATTTTCACGACACGGATTTTACACTGCGCCTTATTAGCCAGCCACCCCTCCCCGTTGATCATGTGCGCATATTCCCCGACTGTCATGCCATGCGCAACAGGAACAGGATGAATACCGATTCCGGACTTCAGGCTCATGTCCAGTATTGGGCCGTCTACAAGATAGCCGTTTGGGTTAGGCCGATCCAAAATCATCAACTCCACTCCATTATCCGCGCATGCCTCCATTACACGGTGCATCGTAATCGTGTAGGTGTAAAACCTGGCGCCTACATCCTGGATGTCGAAGATCATCAGGTCGATATCCTGAAGCTGCTCTTTTGTTGGCTTATTGTTTTTGCCATACAAAGACACTACTTCTATACCTGTTTTAGGGTCTATACTGTCATCCACTTTCACGCCTGCGCTTGCATCTCCCCGGAATCCGTGTTCCGGCCCGAAAATCCTGACAATATCCACCCCTAGTGACTTCAGGCTATCCACACTCGGTGTGTTGCCAATAATGGAAGTCGGATTCACCACCATACCCACTCTTTTACCTTTCAGATACGGCAGGTACTCCTCTATTTGGTCTGCTCCTGTTGTGATGCTGTTTGTCTCTGATGCAACAACGGCTTTTTCTGCACGAGGCACAGTGCCCTTGTTTTGCAAGCCCTGACTACACGCACTACTGAAGAAGAAGATAATTACCAGCGAAGCCAGAAGAGAGGAAATCGTTTTCATTTAAGAAAGATATTTTCAGTTTATAAAAAATCACAAAAGCGCACAAACAAGCAAGCAGAAAACGAACAGCAGCTAAACAGGTGTAAATTAGGTGTTTTAAGACTTAATAAGCTAATTTTTTATGCATTATATTTTAAAAATAAAGCAATAAACAGCAAACACAGCAGCATACATAGCATGCCTTTACTGCTGTGGCAGGTATTCTTCTGACTCAGAGCTTAAAACATTGCCGGACAACACACTATAGCGGGAACAATCCTTACTTTTGTGAGCATCCTTTTCAGAGACTTCTTCAGACAGCATAGTAGGCGCCCACCGCTTGCCTGTGCCTAAGCTCCTTTTCTGAATTCAGATATGTAAAGAAGTGTGGTTTCCGGAAGCTGGGTCGCCAGGGAAGACTGCCCTACTGCAGGAAGCTTGGCGCGACAGAATGCTATTCGACAGAAGGAGCCGGGTAACCGGCCTATAGCCAAAACAGAAAAGCATCTCCGGTTATGCACACCTTCGGCAGCTTTCTGGCAACTGTGATGTATAGTATGTGCAGGTGGTTCTTCTTTTATGAACCAATTTTCTTAGCACAGCGGTAAAAGGGAAAGTACACCAGGAAACTATATGATAATGAAAGCAAACGTTCAACACCATGACTTCTTTGGCGCTGCCGCTGCCGATATCAGCGACAATACAGACCTTCAGAAGTTTCTAGAGTCAAAGAAAGTGGACACAACGAGGTATGAAGCAGTCGGGGCCGGATTCTACGGCGGACATGAGGGCTCTTTCTCAGGCTTTATAATTTGCAAAGATAAGCAAAAGTCTACTGAGGACAGAGATCACATCATAAGGCTGTCTTTCGAAGAGGCAATAACCAAAGATGAGTTCTTTTCCTTGTTTAAGCGATTCGAAGTGCTCATTGCCTCAAAGGATGGCGGTTACGGGATAGCAGAAGTTAACGGAGAATTAGTTATTTCTAGGGATGAAGCATAGGTCTAAGGAAGGCAGTACTTCCTTAGACCTATGCCACCTACTATTCGGAGGCAAACATTAGCTTATTTGGAGCAACATGGCTAGAAACAGATTGGCTCTTTCATTGCTGTGTTGCGTTACCGTTAAAAATCTACCCAATCGGCCTCCGCATTCGACTCGATCAGAAAGTCCAGGTATTCATTCAGGGATAGCTCTATAAATTCGTTGATATCAAGGCAGTTTGTCAGAGGGTCATACCATGCCAGGAAGTTGAAATACCTTCCCTTTAGCCTCTGGCTGCCCGTCAGTTCCACCAGAGCATTGGGCTTCCCCATCTCGGCCCATGAGGCCTTGCCACGGCTTATCAAACCCGCGATATCCGTTTCTAACTGTAACCGCTGCCCCTCTGTCAGACGGTGCCGTTCGGCTAGTTTGCCGCTTGCTTCTATTCTGTCCATATTTTCTTCAGTTAATATGCTGAATATATAATATAAATTTCAAGACATAAAGCTTGTTATATTATATATTTTTCAAACATAGGTAGATTCCTTTGCAAAACAAGAAAAAAATAGAAAGAATACAAATAAAACGCCTTCTCTTCTGAGAAGGCGTTTTATTATATGAAACAAATTGCATGTGTTGAGATAAAAATCAATTCCTCCAGGTTGATCACATCAGGATACAGCTACAGAAACACCTTCGCTCAAGCTCATAGAGGAAGCCAATCCAGATAACTTCCGGAGATCACCATACTTCAGTAAAGAACCTGCCTAAGCAACAGAGAACCACAATGCGTCCCATTTCAAAACGCCTGGAAACGAACCGCCTTTGCTGCCAGAAAGTTCTGCTCTTTGACACATTGGTAATGAATGCTTTACATTCTGATTTCCCACGCCAAGGCACTGGCGCCCAGGATAGCAGCATCCGCTTCTTTTAGTTCACTGAAATTTAATGCTACCTTATTCTTAAAGACAGCCAGCAGATTCTTTTCCATGTGCTCCCGCACAGGGTCCATGATTAGGTTGCCGGCCTTGGTCACACCGCCAAAGAGGATAATGGCCTCCGGGGATGAAAACATCACAAAATTGGCCAGTGCTTCACCCAGTATCTGACCGGTAAAGCGATAGACTTCTTTTGCTACTTCATCGCCTTTCATGGCACACTCATATACAGCTTTCGAGTCAATAGCCTCTGAGGGATACTGTTGCAGCAAGCTCTCCCGGCCACTTTCTGCAATCATTTCCCTTGCCGTAAGGGTTATACCTGTGGCCGAAGCATAAGCCTCTAAAGTACCCTTCACCCCCGTAGACCAATGCTCTCTTCCTCCGGGGCGTATGATGGTATGTCCCAATTCACCGGCAAAGCCATCATGGCCATAAATCAACTGCCCGCCAGTTACGATGCCACTGCCCACCCCGGTGCCCAGGGTAATAACAATAAAGTCTTTCATTCCCCTTGCCGCACCATACATCATTTCGCCTACCGCAGCGGCATTGGCGTCATTGGTGATGGAACACGGTAAGCCAAACTGTTCGCTAATCATACTGGCAAAAGGAACAATGCCTTTCCAGTTCAGATTAGGAGAGTGCTCAATAGAACCGGTGAAGTAGTTGGCGTTGGGAGCTCCAATACCAACCCCTTTGATGTTTTCCTTACCTACTTCATCAATGATCGGAGAAAAAACAGCGTATAACGCATCTACGAACGCTTCTGCTGTTTCGTATTTGCTGGTAGACATTCTGCCGCTGTGGGTAATATCTCCTCGGTGGTTTACGATGCCGTATTTGGTGTTGGTACCCCCAATATCCACACCTATGGCGTATTGTTGTAAATTGTTGTTCATTAATTTAATATTGATGCTAGCTGCAACTTCTTAATAGTTTATTTCAAAAATACTGTTTTATTTAATTCTGCTGACTCTTTAGCTGCCTCTAATATTTCTACGGCAGTAACATTGATGGGTAATCCATAGAGGTCGTTCTTATCCAGCGTCAACCTGCCACTTACTACAGACGCCAGTAGAGAAAACGGGTCGGCATAGGGTTCAGGGCGAGGCTCCAGTTCCAATACCTCTTCCGGTGACTTCTCATTCAGGCGCTGACGAACTGTTGTTGCATCTACGGCAACAGCATAGCCTTTGTCTCCATAAACCTCCATATCCTTTCTGGAGAAGGGCCAGTTCCAGGAGCCCTGAATGATGCATTGGGCTTTGGGGTACTGCAAGATAATAGACGCTTCATCGTCCACTTCTTTGTAAATGCCAGGCTTGTTCTGGTGGACGACCGCTGTTACAGAAACCGGCCTTTCTCCTTTCATAAGCCAGGTCATCAGGTTAGCACCATAACACCCAAAATCCATCAAGGCTCCTGCTCCATTCTTCTCAGGGTCCGTTAGAATTTCCAGAAACTCTTTACTGACCCCGATTTCCTTTGGCCCCTGGTGCCCATCATTCACCATCACTTTCCGTACCTCTCCCAGCTTTCCCTCCTCAACCGAATTATTCACATACTGGTTGCTCGCATACCAGGACGTTTCAAAATTTGTAAGTACGTGGATGGAGTTCTTCGATGCAAGGGATTGAATCTCCATTGCATCAGCAAAGGTGGTAGCAAGTGGCTTTTCCACCATTACATGAATTTTCCTCGGAGCGCATGCTCTTACCACGGTGATATGCTCACTCGTTGCCCCGAAGGCAGAAACAGCTTCCGGCTTTGCCTGGTCGAGCATTTTGATCAGGTCCCTAAAAAACAGGCCCTGATCAATCTTATAGCGCTTTGCATACTTATCCGCTAGCTCCTGGTCAGGCTCGTAAATCCCTACCAGAACAATATCCTTCTTATCAGCCCTGTTAAAAATCCAATCCACATGGCCATGACTCAGACCTGCCACAGCAACTCTCACCGGCGCCTGGGCAAAGCTTTGCGTGAGAAGCAAAACACACAGAAGGGTAATAAGATAAGTTTTCATGGCCTGCTATTTTCCTATACAGTAAGGTAAATATAGGATAAATAAATTAATGAGGTAACAGCAAGCACCGCAGTAAGGGTAGAATATGGTATCAACCCTAATGTTTGTCCTCGCGAATAGCTCCTGTTACTACTGCGGCGGCATGATATAAAAAGAAAATAAGCCAGATACTGCCGACAGTTAAAACCTACTGGCAGTATCTGGCTTACGTATTATTGCTTACTTTACTTCATGAAGCACCCGGGAACTGAACAACTCCCTATTCAGGATCTACTAAACCACAAGGCATTAACTGTAATGCCTCTGGAGACTTATGCAAGCGAATTATCAGAAGTGCCGCATAGCCACAATGCTTACATGATCATGTACGTGCAGGAAACAAAGGACGGTGACCATCTCATAGACTTCCAGCGCTATCCCCTCCAGGCTGACAGGGTGTTCTTACTTCGGCCAGGCCAGGCACACCAGCGGCAATCAAAAAAGGAGAAAGGGGTGCTGGTGTCATTCTCAGAGAGATTTCTGCAGGAAACGGGCATGCGGGCGCACGACACCTTTGTCGTTTTCAGTTCGGTATACCAGCACCCATACCTCGACCTGCCGGATTAACTGAGGGTTATTTTTGAGGAGCTGGTAAGCCTCATGATAAAAGAACTGCAGGAGCCGCAACTGGACATGACGATACTATGGCGATACCTGTATATTCTTCTGCAGTACCTGCTTCGGGAGTGCCAGGTGCAGATTGAGAAAATTACACCTACACGACACAGTGAACGTCTCTTTCGCCTCAGCAGCCTGATAGAGAACTATTACCGTGAGCACCGCGGTGTTAGCTTCTATGCGGATGCCCTGGATATTACCCCCAAGCACCTGAACAGCCTCTGCCGGCAGTACCTGCACACAACCGTTGCCGACATGCAGCACAAGCGGCTGCTAATAGAAAGCAAGCGCCTGCTGTTCTTCAGTAGCCTGTCTGTAAAACAAATCGCTTACCAGCTCGGCTTTGAGGATACTTCTTACTTTGTGCGCTTCTTTAAAAGAATAACCGGACTAACGCCGACACAATTAAGAAGCGGAGGTTCTGAAAGTACCATTCTGGCCGCAGAAAATCCTGCTAGCTGAATTTGGCGCTGCTGTAATTTTGCAGAAATGATTTTATCATGCAAAATAACGGCAACTTAAAAGCGATTGCACTTGGCTCCATAGCATGCGTCTTCTTCAGCTCAACTTATATCCTGAATAGCTTCCTGTCTTTAAAGGGCGGGCACTGGGCCTGGACAGCGGGCATGCGTTCCTTCTTCCTGATGCTCCTGCTTGTCATGCTGCTCGCGGCAAAGGGGCAGCTGAGACAACTGTTGTGGGTGATGCGGCAGAACCGGCAGGTGTGGCTTCTGTGGGGGGGCGTGGCCTTCGGTGTTTCTTATCTTTTTCTGACGTTTGCCGCCTCCTTTGGGCCCGGCTGGCTGATAGCCGGTGTTTTTCAGTTTACGATAGTGGCAGGCATACTGCTCTCCCCTTTCCTGTACAAAGACCATCGTGCCAAAATCCCTTTCAAAGCGCTGCTCCTCTCTCTGCTCATCATGGTCGGGATCGCCTTTATGCAATGGAGCCAAAAGAACGGGAGCTATACTCCGCATCAATTGTGGTGGTGCGTTGGTCTTGTTCTATTGGCGGCTTTTACCTGGCCGCTGGCAAACCGGAAGCTTTTGCTCTATGTGGAAGAGAGCGGTCACCCCCTCAGTGCTATACAGCGTGTGGCAGGCACCGCCGCCATAGGTAGCCTCCCCTTTCAGTTAGTGCTGATGGCATACGGTTACTACCAGGCTGGCCTGCCTAACCAGGAGCAACTTTTGGCTGCTGTGGAGGCCACGCAATCCATTGAGATATTGGTCACTGTGATAGGGGAAGTACTGCTGCTGGGTATTCCGTGGCCCAATTGGATTGGGAATATGGGGATGTTGCTGGTCGTTTTCGGGCTCGTACTTTACAGTATACCATCACGGCAGAAGGTGCTGCAGATACCTAAAGCTATGGGTACCCGGCATCGTATTTAGCACATGTAAAATACTCCGAAAGTAAAGCCACCTATAAGTGGATAAGGTTGCATAACTCAATCCGGATGCTAGACGAAAGGCCACTTTTGTGTAGATATCCGAACATGATCACTGCTTCTCCTGCTGTTTCTGTTTTGGGTGCCACAGCTATCTGATTCTTACTCACCTCACAAAGCCAAGAAGCATTTTATGTTGCGGGTGTTTGTTTGAGCTAAACAATATCCAAAATAATTGGACAGAACCTTAAGTCTCAGGAAATACCCTATACAACCTCGAAAGTGCGTACAACATTTCTGCCACCTGCTGTATAGGAAAACGCTTTGTTAAACAAAAAAGCCCTGTATATCAAAAAAATATACAGGGCTTTCAAATTGTACTATGTGGAGATGCAGGGATTCGAACCCTGGTCCAGACAAGGAAACCGTCGTGCCTTCTACATGCTTAGGCTTATTCGGATTGTCGGGAGCTTGCGAGTATAAGCCAAACTTATGCGCACTCCTTAGATGCTTTAGTTTCGCCTGTGCATCACATCGCTACACAGACTAGTAAAACGGATCGAAGCCTCGAATGTGCAAGCAGTTTCACGAAACCTGCACGAGACTATGGCATATTACTTAATACCTAGATTAAGCAGCCATGGCGTAATTAGATTCGCCATTTATTGTTCGAACGCAATTTTTGACAGGTGGCACGTTCAACACCTGGCATGCTTACACGCAATCTGCGCAAGCTGTCAATTCCAGTCATCCCCATAAGTTAAAGAACGTATTCTTGCTGTTTATACTTCAACTTCAAGAAGTATGCCACAAATATACACAATTTTATGGCTTTTCCCCGTTGTCAGCGAGAATTTAACACCAGTATACGAACAAAAGGTTCACCTGTTTAACCAATAAACAGGTGAACCTTGCAGCTGTACTAGTAATCAACTAAGCGCCAGTTGGCTAAACTCTCGTAACGCAATTAAAAGGTATTGGCACTTAACCGTTCTGTCATCTGCAGCGTGTTTATTTCAGGCGATTGATATAAATCCGCCGGGGAGTTAGTATACAGGAAACGTTTCATCGGGTATTTTACCTGGAATACTTTTGGGTTTTTAGCACCTGCCGGAACCAGCATCAGCGAGGATTTGCCTTTGATAGTTTCTCTTTCAATGTTCATACCCTCCCGGTTATCGAAGCGTACATCGAAGTAGTAAAGGTAAGGGTATACCCAATTCACATACTGCGTTTTGCTGGCGCCCGAAAGGCTTCTGATCTCCAATTCATCGTAGTTGTTGGCGATGGCCTGCTGGAACTCTACGGCGTTCAGCGGAACGTTATGTAGCACAGGCATAACATCGAACTGACCGTCCAGCATCACCCATTTCTGCAAGTCGGGCAGGAATACTTCCAGCAGCACGTGTTTTGCTCCGGAGGTAGTGGTTTCCACATCTTTTGTTTTCAAGCCCATCACGCGGGCAGGCAAACCGATGGAGTTCAGGCAGGAAGTAGCCACCACACCGTACTCCACGCATCGAAACTGCTTGCCTTCTTTTACTTCCTTCAGAATAGTAAGCGCATCTGGTCTGGAGGGTTCATTTGAGCCGTTGTGCTTCCACTGTTTGTGTACCCAGTTCACCATGCGCAGCGCCTTTTCTGTGTCGTTGGCGGCTCCTTTCACTACTTCATCCAACTGGTATTTGCCACGAAGCGCATTCAGGAAAACGTTGTTTATATTCTGCTCATAGGCGAATTCATAGTCTGAATGCGCCTGTACCTCGTCAAACGGCAAGGCCTGGAATCCAAAGCCCTGCAGCTCCGTTAACGCATAGTCTTTTCCGTTGAGCGCTACGTAAAACAAATACTTGTCGCCTGGCTTAACATCAAAGGCTATAGAATCGAGGTTAGTATAGAAGATAACCTTCTCCTGCTGTCCGTGTACCGGCACCTGCAGTATATCCGGTACTAGCTCAGGCATGATGTTCCAGTTGACTTTTACCAGCTCTTTTCCTATTTTATAATCTGCCACCTTGGTTGTGGCTTGTATAACAGGCAGACCATTATACATTTTCTGTGCGAAGGCCGGCATGACCAGAAACAACAGCATGAACAGGAAATTGAATGACTTTTTCATGGTTTTATTTTGTAGGTTAATGTATAGTATGGATCAGTTAATGATATTCACTTTAGGTAAAGTGGAGTGCCGGAGCACTCTCAAAGATTGCCATTCTACTCTGTCCGCAGCGAAGTAACAGGATTTGCCACGGCCGTTTTAATGGCATGGAAGCTCAAGGTGAGCGTGGCGATAACAAGTGTCGCGGCAAAAGCTATCGCAAAAATCCACCAGCTCAGGTCAGTGCGGTAGGCATAATCGCTGAGCCATCCGTTCATCAGGTACCAACTTAGCGGCAGCGCGATCAGGTTTGCCAGCAGCACCAGCTTTAGAAAATCTTTGCTCAGCATCAGCACAATACCAGAAACAGAGGCTCCTAACACTTTGCGCACCCCAATCTCTTTTTTGCGTTGCTCCGCTGTAAAGAGAGCTAAGCCAAATAATCCAAGGCAGGAGATAAAGATGGCAATGCCCGCGAAGTAATTGGTAAGCCGCCCGATAACAGCTTCACTTTTATACATCTGCTCAAAGTCGTCGTCTAGAAAATGGTAATCAAATGGGAAGGCTGGGTTATGCTTCTGTAGTACAGTTTCCATAGATGCCAGCGCTTCGGTGGTCTTACCAGGCATTGTTCTTACATAAAGTAGATTTACATCCGAAGGTGCGAAGCGGATAATGAGAGGCTTAATGCCCACCTGCATTCTTCTGGATTGGAAGTCTTCCACCACGCCAACAATATGGCCTCTTGTACCCCATAAGTCTAACCACTCACCCACAGGCTCCTGCAACTGCATTACCCTTACCGCCTCTTCATTTAAAATGTAGTTAGCTGTATCTGTACTAAAGGCTTTAGAGAAATCACGTCCTTCTTTTATTTTTATGCCCAGTGTCTCCAGTAAACTATATTCTACATTCATGACGTCAATAGATACCTCGTCGCCCGGTTCCTTTCCATTCCAGCTTGCGCCACTTGTGTTGGAGCCAATGCTGAGAGGATTCTGATTAGAGGCTGATACAAGGGCAATACCTGGCATAGAAGATAATTCCTGCTTTACTGTTTCATATCGTGCTCCGAGGTCTCCTTCTATAGGTACATATACCACATGTTCACGTTGCAGACCTATGTTTTTGTTTCGGATAAATTCAATTTGCAAGTACACGACCAATGTGCTTACAATCAGTAGTGCGGAAAGCATAAACTGGAATACCACCAGTCCCTTCCTAAGATATACTGCTTTATTATTAAGCTTTACAGTGCCTTTTAGCACTACCGCCGGATCAAAAGCCGACAGGAAAAAGGCTGGATAGCTGCCGGAAACAATGCCCGTAAACAAGGCTACTCCCAACAGTAACATGACCAGCTCCGGGTTTGAGAGGTCCAGCTGCACCGCTTTGTCTGTTAAGCTGTTGAAGGCTGGCAGCAAGAGCCCTGTCAGATTTAAGGCTATAAACAGCGCCAGGAAAGATACTAGAACAGATTCTACCATAAATTGACTGATAAGTGACGCTTTACTTGCCCCTATCGCTTTGCGCACGCCTACTTCTTTGGCACGTTTAGCCGAGCGGGCGGTGGCAAGGTTCATAAAGTTGATGCAGGCAATAAGAAGTATAAAAACAGCTACTACCGAAAAAAGGCGCACATACAGAATCAAACCGCTTTCACCTTTACCCTTGCTAAATTCGGAGTACAGATGCTGTTTGCTATAGGCATGCAAAAAGAGCTCGTCATCCATATCTCCCTGTGTGCTCAGGAAGTGCTTCAGCTTTTTATCAAGAGCCGGTATATCAGTATCTTTTTCAACTTGGATAAAAGTTAATATCCCGTTGTTGTTCCACTCCTTCAGCCACTGGTTCCTCGCTTCATAGTTTTCATAAGGTATCACAAAGTCAAACTTTAATGTCGAGTTCTTTGGGACTTTCTGCATGACGCCCGTTACTTTATAGCTCTCGTCGTTGTTGAGTTTAACAACTTTGCCAACCACCTCAGTAGAGCCAAAAAGTTTCAGCGCAACACTGTCGCTGAGCACTACCGACTTAAGCTCCTGAAGTGCCTGCGCTGCATTACCGTGCAATAGCGGAAAACTGAAAACCTCAAAGAACTCTGGGTCAGGATACTGTCCATTTACTTTTATACTCTTATCTCCATAAGACAACAGTTCATCACCGCCTTGGCTTACCCGAACGGCATGCACTACTTCAGGCATGTTTTGCTCAAGAGCGGGCGCCAACCTTCCTGAGTGGGCTGGCACTGTTAGGTTATCGGCTCCCGTATAAAGTTCAGTTCTGTAAACCATGTACAGCTCATCTATATTCTCATGGAAGCGGTCAAAGCTCACCTCATCCTTTACCCAGAGTAGAATCAGGATGCAGCATGTCATGCCCAGCGCAAGGCCTGATATGTTTATTATTGAGAAAACTTTATGACGCATCAAATTGCGCCAGGCCATTTTGAAGTAGTTCTTAAACATAGTTTCAGGTATCTAAATGTAAAAGTATTGTTCGGATATTTTAAGCTTCCTACTGTACAGTAACTCCTTAAGAAATTAAGATGCCAAACTTTTAACATTTTGATTGTCAATGACATAAACAAGCCATTGTGTATACAGGTGTACGCTTTTGATACACCTGCCCGCGTTACACCTGCCCGCTTCCGTTACAGGGAAATGTCTGAATCAGGATTTATAGGATGTATTAGGATTTACAGGATGAGAATCCAATTCATTTATGAGAACTATTACAGCCAAATCATTCTTACTTTATCATTAATCCTGTGCATCCTTATCATATCCTGTAAATCCTGATTCAGACAAGCTGATTCCGCTACAGAATTTCAGATGGATTAAGTATATTCGATTTCAGAAACAGAAATTACAATTTATGGCCTCTGCAAAAAATGCCCGTGTTTTGGTGGTAGACGACGAAGCGGACGTGCTGTTTGCGCTGAAGATGCTGCTCAAAACTGAAGTGGGTCATGTCGTGACCGAGAAGAACCCTGACAACCTGCCAGCCCTGCTGGACCGGGAGAAGTTTGATGTTATCTTCCTGGACATGAATTTTAAAAGCGCCCTGAACACCGGCAACGAAGGCCTGTTCTGGCTGCGCCAGATACTGCAGAAAGACAAAGATGCCAAAGTCATTTTAATTACCGCCTATGGCGATGTGGAACTTGCCGTGCGTTCGCTGAAAGAGGGCGCCGCCGATTTTATCGTGAAGCCCTGGCACAACGACAAACTGCTAGAAACGCTGCACCACAACCTGCAGGCCAGGCAACCTAAAAAAGCAGGAGCCGGCAATACCTCCACTCATAAAAACACCAGCACCAGCATTTTAGGTGAGTCAGACGCCATAAAAGAGGTGCTGTATAAGATTGATAAGATTGCGCCCACCGAGGCCAACGTGTTGATACTTGGCGAGAACGGTACAGGAAAAGAACTGGTAGCGCGGGCACTGCATGAAAAGTCCTTCAGGGCTACCAAGCCCTTCATCAGCGTAGACATGGGTGCCCTGACGGATTCCCTGTTCGAGAGCGAACTGTTCGGATCTAAAAGAGGTGCTTTTACCGATGCCAAAGAAGACCGTGCCGGCCGTTTTGAAGCCGCTAATGGCGGTACGCTTTTCCTGGATGAGATTGGCAACATTTCACCTGCCATGCAAGCCAAGCTGCTGACGGTGCTGCAGAACCGACAGGTAACGCCGCTGGGCTCTAACACGCCCGTACCGGTAGACATTCGCCTTGTATCAGCTACCAACGAACCTATTTACGAGCTGGCCGCCCGCAACCAGTTCCGCAAAGACCTTATTTACCGCATCAATACCGTAGAAATCACGCTGCCTCCGTTGCGTCAGCGCGAAGGAGACATAGAGCTACTGGCCCGCCATTTCGCTGCCATTTACGCACAAAAGAACCATAAACCGGAACCAGACTTTGCCCCGGCAACACTGCAAAAGCTAAAGCAACACAGCTGGCCTGGCAATGTGCGGGAACTACAACATGCTGTGGAGCGGGCCATTATACTGGCAGAAGGTAATGTGCTGCAACCGCAGGATTTTAGCTTCTCGCCTATGGAAATGGCGACTGCCGCCCCTGCCACAGGTTTTGCGCCGGACAAGGCCGTACCACTCATTGAGATGGAACGCGAGACAATTATCCGGACGTTGGAGAAGAACAAGGGCAACATTTCCAGAACAGCCAAAGAACTGGGCCTTACCCGCACCGCCTTATACCGCCGACTGAATAAGCATGATATTTAAGCGCCTCGAGTTCGGGCTATTTGTCCGCGTTCTACTGCTGCTGGCCATGATGTTCCTGACGCTGGAGTACCTGGTGCAGTATACCTGGCTGCAGGTCATGTCGGGATTACTCATACTGCTGGGGCAGGTATGGGAGTTGTCCCGCTATGTAACGCGCAGCAACAATGAACTGGCGAAGTTCCTGCAGGCCGTAAAGCACCGGGATTTCTCACAGCGCTTCAACGAGCATACCACCAACAGCTCGCTGCGGCAGCTTCATAAAGCTTTTAACCTCATCAACGACACCTATAAGCAGCTGCACATCGAAAAAGAAGCGCAGTTCCATTACATGCAGACTATCCTGCAGATGATAGATACCGGCATTATGGCCGTGGATGCCGCTACCGGTGAAGTGGAGTGGGTGAACGATGCTTTCAAAAACACTTTGGGTGTCCCGTACCTTAAAAGTGTTGCGAATTTAGAACCGCGGTACCCGGCGCTTCATGAAGCCCTGAAAACGATAGAACCCGGCGAGAGCAAGCTGCTGAAGCTGAAGCTGCCAAAAGGCCAGTCGCAGTTGCTGCTTTCTGCCACGGCTTTCACCATGCAGCAACGCGACCTGCTGCTGATTGCCCTCAAGAACGTAAGCGCTACCGTAGACGCCACCGAGACAGAGGCCTGGCAGAAACTGCTGCGCGTGATGACGCACGAAATCATGAATTCAGTGGCTCCCATCGCCTCGCTGGCAGATACACTGGGGCGGCACTTGCAAATGGAGCGCGAAAAGCAGGAGCAGGAACCGGAAGCTGTGCCAGACCCGGAGCTACTGGAGGATACCGCAGAAGGCATCTCGATTATCAAGAAACGTAGCGAAGGGCTGCTGCGCTTCGCCCACTTTTACCGCAACCTGAACAAGTCGCAGCAACTGATGCTGACCACTGTTTATGTGCAGGAACTTTTCAAAAGTATAAACGGCCTGATGCGCCCGCAACTGGAGGAGCAGGGTGTTGAATTAAGTTGTAATGTGTCGCCTCCGGGTCTGCACCTGAACGCCGACGTAAACCTGCTGGAGCAGGTCCTCATCAACCTCATTCTGAATGCGAAGCGCGCCGTACAGGGCCGCCCCCAGCCACATATACAGCTTACCGCACAGCAAGTGGATGGTAAAATAACCATTGAGGTACAGGACAACGGCAGCGGAATTCCGGAGGAGTTGCTGGAAAATATCTTCATTCCCTTTTTCACCTCCCACAAAGACGGCTCCGGCATCGGCCTCAGCCTGGCTAAGCATATCATGCTGCTTCACAAAGGCAGCATACAGGTAGAAAGCAAAGAAGGTGTGGGAACTGTGTTTAAGCTGGTGTTTTAGCAAAAGGGCACAGGTAGCAAGACATTAGACACTGGACTTTCCGCTATTGCCGGTTTCCTCAGAAGAAATGCCAGGTTAACTTAACTGCGCTGTTCCAAACATCCCTGTCCGGTACTAAATCTGCTGTTGACTCAGATGTTCGCATGTTGATAATGGGAACGTACAGGACAAGGCTGTCATCCTCTAAAGACCCGCCCTTACCGCTATATAAGTTTTTCTAACTATTCTACAGTTAGAGCGTTTATTCTTATTACTGCAGAAACTTTAACTATAGCAGCAGTAAAAGTCTTCACTTCCTACCTCTGAGCAATGAAAGAACAAAGCTTACAGCAGAAAGTAACTGAAATTTTGGCAACAGCAGACGTAAAAATCAACGGTCCCGATCCATGGGATTTGCAGGTCCATAACGATGGATTTTATAAGCGGGTGCTGACGCAGGGAACGCTGGGGCTGGGAGAGTCTTACATGGATGGCTGGTGGGACTGTGAGCGGATAGATGAATTTGCTTACAAGGTGATACGGGCAGATCTATACCGACAAGCGAAGTTCGGTTGGAAAACGGTGGTGCAGATGCTGCTGGCAAAAGTCCTTAACATGCAGGCTAAAGGAAAAGCTGCCCGCAATGCTCAGCGGCACTACGACATCGGCAATAAGCTTTACAAGCTGATGCTGGACAAACACATGGCCTACAGCTGCGGCTATTGGAAAGGCGCCGAAAACCTTGACCAGGCACAGGCAAATAAGCTCGACCTGATTTGCCGTAAAATAAGAATACAACCGGGCCAGCGGGTACTTGACATAGGTTGTGGCTGGGGCAGCTTCGCAAAGTTTGCCGCCGAGCATTATGGCGCAGAGGTGGTAGGTGTTACAGTATCGAAAGAGCAGGCTGCCTTGGGCAGGGAAATGTGTAAAGGGCTGCCTGTTGAAATCAGGCTTCAGGATTATCGTGATGTAAACGAGACGTTTGACCATGTGGTATCGGTGGGTATGGTGGAGCATGTGGGCTACCGCAACCACCGTGCGTTTATGAAAACGGCGGCACGCTGCCTGAAGGACGATGGCCTGTTTTTGCTGCATACTATCGGGCACCCTTTCTCCAAAACATCCGCCGACCCCTTCACCGACACCTACATCTTCCCTAACTGCCTGATCCCCTCTCTCAAACAACTCAGCGCAGCCATGGAACATGTTTTCGTGCTGGAAGACCTGCACAACTTCGGGCCCTATTACGACCCTACACTGATGGCCTGGTTCCAAAACTTTGACCAGAACTGGGACCAATTAAAAGGAGACTACGACGAACGCTTTTACCGGATGTGGAAGTACTACCTGCTTTCCAGCGCCGGCTCTTTCCGCGCCCGCAACAACCAGCTCTGGCAAATGGTGCTCTCCAAAAAGGGTATCCTTGGCGGTTATGAATCGGTGCGGTAGGTGTATAACGCTTAACCATCCCAAACTTCTGCTTGCAGAACGGGAGCAAAACAAGAAGGCGTGACTGTAGCTACAGTCACGCCTTCTTGTAAACCTACTGATGGCTCAGCAGATATAGCATTGAACTGAATTTACTTAACCAAAAGCATTGTACCAGACTTGGCAGTGCTTCCGTTCACGAGTCGGTAGATGTACACGCCCGCCTGCTTGTTAGCGGCTTTAAAGTTTTGGGAATAAGTTACACCGCTTTCAGCGTTTCCTTCAAAAAGCGTGGCTACCTCACGTCCGGTTATATCAAAAACCTTCAGCGATGTCTGTCCGCTCTCTTTCGCTGTGAAACGAATGGTCGTGCTCTCAGAGAAAGGGTTCGGATAGCTGCTCACCAGGTCTCCCTGCAGGCTTACCATTCCTTCTGCTGAGCGAGCCGTTGACACTTTGGATGCACTTAAGCTGAATTCCTGCGGTAAATCAAATGCTTCCACCTGGTCGAACCTGTAATAGCTTAAACCCTGGTCGGCACTGAAGCCCAGGCCTCTTCTTGCAAAGGCGTTCCAGATAAGCTCCTGATTCGCTCCTCCATAGTTTATCTGATCAGCCAGGAGAATGGCATCACGGCCGTCAACAAAACCTGGTCTGCATGGTTGCAGCTTTAAACCGTCAATCACCAGTTGCATTGCCATGTTATTACCGCCATTCCCATTATACAGGTCTTCATCAAAACCATATTTATCGATCAGGTCCCAGGTCATCTCCCATAGAGCCGTGGCAAACACGAAGCCAACACCATGCGGTGCAGAAAGCGCCGGGTTGTTGGTAGCGCCATAGGTATAGTTGTTCACACTAAAACTGGTGGAATACGGTGCTGGCCTGATACCTAGCCCATCTGTTGGCTCACCTACGGCATAGGTACCTATACCTCTTACCTTCTCGCGTGTATCACCCGGCTTCATGGTCATCATCAGGCCAAACCAGTCGCTCCAGCCTTCACCCATTTGCTCGGTTGTCAGTATTTGCGTTCCAACGCGCACCTGTGTAGGAAGGCATGAGGTAATATCCGGACCACCTGTCAGGCGGTTTGAAATGCCATGGCCGTACTCATGTACAATAATTCCGTTGTCAAAGTCCCCATCTACATCCGGATTTGGATCGTTTTTCAAACTAACCGTTATATTTTCCCCGGCATCCATTGCTTCCCGTATAGTTGCTCCCGCATCCTGCGTAATCATCACGGCCGGAATAGTGATCGGGGCTTCAGGTCTCTCTAAGCCACCCATTGTTAAGAGACCTGCCGCATTATTGATCACCACTACCGCAATGGCACCCGCTGCCTGAGCGTTTTCCACTTTTTGCACAAAGGCACATACCCCTCTGTACACTACCGCTATATTGCCATTGATAGCCTCAGGGTTTAGGAATGGATCGCACCCCTCACTGTTCGCACCATCTATGGCTAAAACGAGTTTACCGGTAAGTGGTGTGGGGGTAAGTGGCGGTCCAAAGCTTGCTCCTGATGAAGCATAAGTACCCGTTAAGGATGATGGAGACACCACTTGGAACTGGTCTTGATCCGGCCTGCTCCACAGGTACATTTGCATTCTTGGCCTTCCACCATCGGCAGGAGTCGCAAAGTTTGCGTTGTTACGTGTGGTTGAAATATTTCTGCTATCCTGTGCTTCAGCCATTACATGGTCTCCGCCCAAGCCGCCTCTGTCTAAGTTGCTGGTTTGAAAGTTGCCGCTTTCTTCATCAAAGCCATACTTATACCAAACATCATGGATGATATTATTCCAGTAAAAAAGATTGGTAATGGCAGCATCTCTATAGGCAACAGGTTCCTGGGAAAAATCGATAGGATATTTAAACACCCGCTCGGTTCCACCATCCGGGCTGTACCCGTACATGTCCTGCGCGCCCCCTACATAGCCTGTATTATCAGGATCTTCGTACGCATACACGTTATTGCCCCTGGTAATGGTATAACTGGTGTTCCCGGCGGTATGCCAGCCATCTGGAGAAGCTATTTTGTCCGCCACCTTCCCATTAACCGGCTTTCGGCCGCCATGGCTTGGGCTCTCCACCGGCATGGGGTACACCTCGTAAAGACCGGGAGTCTTTCCCTGGTTCACCGGGCCTTGCATAGGCGCATACGGTGTCATATCCGCATCCTGCAGATAAGGAGCTGTAGCGGTGTGGCTGTGGGTATCATGCAGGAATTTTCCGCCGGTTCCGTTATTCTCAAACTGGCAATGCACCACCATGTTATCTTTATCTAAAAACTCGCCGGTATTGGCATCCACCCGGATGTTCCACCAGTTCAGTGCGTCCAGCTCATAAATAGACACCTCCCAGGCAAGTTTAAGGCTGCCGTCACCCATGGGCTGGTACACCAGCTTGGCAGGAATCGGCTCTAAAGAGATGCCCCCTTTAGACAACAGCACTTCCTTGTTGCTGGCACTGCCGCTCTCTAACACATTCAAAGGCTCATTTAAAAAGACCCCCAAATGCCTGGCTGCCGCAGCTACTGCAGCAGCAGCATCAAGGCTGGCCTGCTCGTTTTTTACTTTTTCTCCAACATCGGAATGCAAGCGATTTCCCAGGGTAATTACTTTACCCTCATTGTCCATGCTTATGTTAGTGATAGCACCATGTATCTCAATACCATGATGCATCTGCTTAATGTAAAGGTGCTTTATGCCGCTTTTTTTGCTTTCTGTTGCACTGCTTAGTTCTAAGTCAGCAATATCTTCATCTTTTACTTTAAGCTTCTGCTTGTTTTTCTTGATGTGTTCAAGTGCCACTGCCGGTACTTGCTTTTTCTCTTTGTTTCCTCTCCCCTGGCCTTGAGCAAAGGAAAGTGTACTCCCCAAGCTGAGCGTAGCAATTAGCGCTAGTTGAAGCACGTTGTGTAAAGGTTTCCTCATTGAATTGATAATTAGTTAGATGAGATTATATATTATTTTAACTATACTTAGTATCAATATAAAAATAATATATAACATTCATAAAATTAAAGGAAATATACAACTCAGGAGTAACATAGAATAATGTACTTTAATATGTTATGCTTCACCTACATTATTGTTTTGTTTGAATGGAAGCGCATTAGAAAACCCACATTCTAATTGTCACAATTTGCAAAAAGTAACATTAAAAAAATTAGATTATTTAATTCAAATATATTTTTAGTCAATTAATTATACAAATATTACAATAAAATTATTCTAGCTGTGATTCACTTCTTGCTGAGTTAGGGCCCGGCGCCTCTTTCGGTGGATAACTATCTGGAAAACTACTGCATAAATCCCCTCCCATCTCACCTTCAGTTTGATTATCTTTGTCCTAATGGAAAATTTTGTAGTATCAGCGCGTAAATACCGTCCGACCACGTTCGACAGCGTGGTGGGGCAGCATCATATAACCAATACCCTTAAAAACGCCATCAGCAGCCAACATTTGGCGCAGGCATTCCTTTTCTGCGGGCCACGCGGTGTGGGTAAAACCACTTGTGCCCGCATCCTGGCGAAGACCATTAACTGCCAAAACATCACCCCGGAGGTGGAAGCCTGTAACGAGTGCGAATCGTGCCGCAGCTTTAACTCCAACAGCTCTTTTAACATACATGAACTCGACGCGGCCTCTAATAACTCGGTAGAAGATATCCGGAACCTGGTGGAGCAGGTGCGCTATGCACCGCAAACGGGCAAATACAAAATCTATATTATAGATGAGGTGCACATGCTCTCTAACCAGGCCTTCAACGCTTTTCTGAAGACGCTGGAGGAGCCACCTTCCTATGCCATTTTTATACTGGCCACCACCGAGCGCCACAAGATCATCCCTACTATTCTGTCGCGTTGCCAGATCTTTGACTTTAACCGGATCAGGATTGATGACATGGTGCGCCATTTAGGTAGTATCGCCACAAAAGAAAGCATACAGGCGGAGCCGGATGCCCTACACCTGATTTCGCAGAAAGCGGATGGAGCACTGCGTGACGCCCTCTCTATCTTTGACCAGATGGTGACCTTCTCGGGCAGTAACGTCACCTATAAAGCAACTGTCGAGAACCTGCACATCCTGGATTATGATTACTACTTCCGCCTGACGGACCACCTGCTGGAGCAGAACCTTTCCGGCTCATTGCTGCTGTTCGACGAAATTCTGAAGAATGGCTTCGATGCGCACAACTTCCTCATAGGTATTGGCGAGCACTTCCGCAGCCTGCTGGTGTGCAAAGACCAGGCAACGGTGCAACTGCTGGAGGTGTCGGATAATATCAAGGCGAAGTATGTGGATCAGTCAGCAAAGGCCTCTGTGTCGTTCCTGCTTTCGGGCCTGAACCTGGTAAGCACCTGCGACATGCACTATAAGAGCAGCAAAAACCAGCGCCTGCACGTGGAGCTGTGCCTCATGAAAATGGCGCACCTCAACGCTGCCCTCAGTTTTGCCCAAAACGGAGAAGTAGCAAAAAAAGCTAAGGTAGCAGCGCCGGCACCAGCCGCTACCGGTTCAGCAGGTGCCAAAACTACGCCTGCGGCTGACATGCAGCCGCAACAAGGCCAGGTACCGTCAGAGGGGCTGCAGCAACCTGCGCCTTCCAGTGTACCATCTGAGCAGTTGCAGCAACCACAGCCTCCCTCTCATGTACCGTCGGAGGGGCTGCAGCAGCCACCAAAGCCACAGGAGGTAACGCCGGACGCCCACATTGCGCCAGCCAACCCTCAAACTCCACCCGGCTCAGGTCCTGACCGCGGCGCAGACAAGCCGCGTGCGGGTGTACAACTGCCTCCGCCTAAAAAGTTGAGCAAGCTCCCTAGCTTGAAAGATTTAGGCGCTCCCCAGGCCGTTGTCACCGAGACAGCCGTAGCCGAGGAAGAGGAAGAGACCAACTATGGCATGGCGCTTCCTGTGGATAAAGCCCGCCTGAACACGGTGTGGCACGCTATTCTGCGCAGGAAGAAGTCAGAGAACATGATGGAATACACGCTCCTGAACCGGCAGTATCATGTCAGTGATGAGAACGAGATTACGCTGCACCTCGAGAACCACGTGATGCTCGACCAGTTCACATCCTTGCGCCCTTCACTGCTGGCCGAACTGAAAAAAGAAATCGGCAACCGCGGCATTAAGCTGAAAGCAGAGGTAATAGAGGTACAGGAAGGAAATAAGATGTATACCTCGCAGGATAAATTCAACTACCTCGCCGATAAATACCCGATGCTGGTCGATATACGGCAGCGCCTGGGCCTGGACATGGACTTTTAATCTGTAAATATTTCTTATATTTATCCATTCGTAACAAGTCATTAACAGAAGGCTACTAAAGCAACTTTCAATTGTAACTGGTTTTAAGCACATGTATTTCACATACAATACATGTGCTTAAAACCAGTTTTAGTGGATTTTATCTCAAATGCCTTGCTGCTCCAATTTTATTTATAAAGCAAGTAAAAACTATGGCTATCAAAAGAGGCTCTTCTCTGTTACTGCTTGCGCTGGGCTTAACGTTCACGCAGTGTAAAAATGAGACATACCAGACACAGTCAACAACTGACACAACAGCAGCGGCCGCCACGGCTCCTGCAGAAAAAGAATATACCTATGAAACGGCGCCTAACGACCCGCTGAACGCTCGTATTTATACCCTGGATAACGGCCTGAAAGTATACCTGACGGATTACGAAGAGGCACCGCGCATTCAGACATACATTGCCGTACGTGCGGGTAGCAAAAACGACCCTGCTGACGCCACTGGTCTGGCCCACTACCTCGAACACATGGTGTTTAAGGGCACCACAGAACTAGGCACTGCCAATTGGGAGAAAGAGCAGGAAGAGCTGGCAAAGATTGAGGCGCTGTATGAGCAATACCGCAATACCTCTGACACGGCCATGCGTAAGAAGATTTATAACCAAATCGACAGCGTGTCCGGTGTGGCAGCGACTTACGCCATTGCCAATGAGTACGACAAGGCTACAACGGCCATCGGTGCCAAAGGAACAAACGCCTATACCTGGGTAGACCAGACAGTGTACGTGAACGATATTCCGAGCAACCAGATGGAGCGCTGGCTGGAATTGGAGGCAGACCGCTTCCGGGAGATGGTACCGCGCCTGTTCCATACGGAACTGGAGGCGGTGTACGAAGAAAAGAACCGCTCCCTGGACAGCGACGCCCGCAAAGTGGCAGAAGTGATCAACACTGAATTGTTCCCGACGCACCAATACGGCACACAATCAACCATCGGTACCATTGAGCACCTGAAAAACCCGTCTATAACGGCCATTAAGAATTATTTTGATAGATATTATGTGCCGAACAACATGGCCATCGCCATGTCAGGTGACCTCGACTTTGATGAGACAATCCGCCTGATTGATAAGTATTGGGGAGAGTTAGAGCAGCAGCCAGTACCCGCTTTTAATGTGGCGCAGGAGCAGCCAATTCAGCAGCCAATTGTAAAAGAAGTACTTGGCCCGGATGCAGAGAACGTGTCCATTGCTTACCGCACACCGGGCATCAACACAAAAGACGCCCTGGTGGTGCAGATGATCAGTAACTTGCTGTACAACGGCGCTGCCGGCCTGATTGACCTGAACCTGAACCAGCAGCAAAAAGTACTGCGCTCTTACGCCTACGATACGCCCATGAAAGACTACGGAACGTTCCGGATGTCTGGTATGCCGCGCCAGGGCCAGTCGCTGGACCAGGTGCGTGACCTGTTGCTGACGCAGCTGGACATGATCAAGAAAGGCCAGTTTGATGAGGAACTGATGACGGCGGTGGTGAACAACGACAAGATCAACACTATGCAGGCCTACGAAGACAACAGCAACCGAGCAGATGCCTTTGTAACTTCCTTTATTTATGAAATGCCGTGGCAGAAGTTTGTAAGTCGCCCAGCCGAGTTTGCGCAAATCACAAAGCAGGACGTGATAGATGTGGCCAACAAGTACTTTAACAACAACTATGTACTGGTGTACAAACGCACTGGCGAGGACCCAGACGCGCAGAAGGTAGAGAAGCCAACCATTACGCCGGTAGCTGTTAACCGCGATGCGCAATCCGGATACTATAAGAACTTCCTTGCCCAAGAAAGCACAGTAGAGCCGCTGCAGCCGGTGTTTATTGACTACACCAAAGATATCACTGAGACACAGCTAAAGAACAACATTTCGCTGCTGCACACACAGAACAAGGACAATGGCCTGTTCCAACTGTACTACATCCTGGACATGGGCACCAACAACGACCAGAAACTGGGTATGGCAGTGAACTACCTGAAGTACCTTGGTACCGACAAATACACAGCCGAGGAACTGCAGAAGGAGTTTTACAAACTAGGGAATTCATTTGATGTATTCTCTTCCGGCGACCAGGTATATGTGAGCCTGACAGGCCTGGATGAGAACTTTGAGCAAGGGCTCAACCTCTTCGAGAGCGTACTGGCCAATCCGAAGCCAGACCAGCAGGCGCTGAACGACATGGTGGCCGGCACCTTGAAAGCCCGAGAAGATGCAAAGAAGAACAAAGGTGTTATTCTGCAGCAGGCGATGGTGAATTATGCCAAGTATGGCCCTAAGAATCCATTCAACACACTGCTCACAGAACAGGAACTCAAGGCTGTGAAGCCGCAGGAGTTGGTGGATATCATCAAGAGCATTCCCACTTATGAGCACCGCGTACTGTACTACGGCCCACGTGAAACAGATAACCTTGTGGCTACTTTAAACACTGGCCACAACGTGCCTCCTACCCTTAAACCGGTGCCTGCCGAAAAAGTATACGCTGAAATCGATTTTGAACAACCAACTGTTTACTGGGCTGACTATGACATGGTACAGGCCGAAATGCTGTTCCTGAGCAAGTCGGTACCTTACACCAAAGATATTGTACCAGTGGTAAGGCTGTACAACGAGTACATGGGCGGTATCGTGTTCCAGGACCTGCGCGAGTCAAAGGCACTGGCTTACTCTACTTACTCTTTCTACTCGCCAGCCTCCAAACAAGGCCGCGCAAATTACCTGTTATCGTACATCGGCGCACAGTCTGATAAACTGGCAGAAGCCATGGCAGGTATGCAGGCGTTGCTAACTGAGATGCCTCTGGCAGATGCAAACTTCCAGAATGCCCGTGCCTCTCTGCGCAATAGCATTTCGACAGAACGTATCACCAAATCAGGCATCCTGTTCGACTACGAGCGTGCCAAAAAGCTGGGGCTGAGCCACGACATCCGTCAGGATGTGTACCAAAGCACCAACAGCATGACCTTTGACCAGATGAAAGAGTTTCAGCAGAAATACATTAAAGCCCAGCCACAGGCTATTCTGGTGATTGGCTCTAAAGATAAGCTGAACTTTAAAGAGTTGGAGAAATACGGACAGGTGAAGCAATTGGATTTGAAAGAATTGTTTGGGTATTAACCTCCCCCTTGCCCCCTCCTAAAAACAGGAGGGGGTATTTTGCCTTTGGATTTCAAATGCAGAGACGCAATATCTTTCGGCTCTGTCAAAACAAAAGCGGCAGCCAGCGTATGGCTGCCGCTTTTGTTTTGCCTCTTCCCTCTACATAGCAGGGATGAAACACGCTCTACAGCCGTCGGCCTTACTACCTATTTTCACCAGCAAGCGGAAAGGTAGAGATTTATAGTTGTTAGTAAAAAATCTACCACCGGCGTCTAACTCCGGAAAGCAAGGAAGTTTTTAAGGTTTAGCTGTTTCGGCTGCACAATGCTGAAGATTTTATGATTAATCGATAATTAATCTGAGAAGTAGCCGATAAAAACCTAAAACAATATATGAATCAGCAGGTTAGAACAATACTGCTGTTCATAAAGCAGACTTTTTATTTTAACCTTCAATAATAAAACTATGCTAAACCAATTAACCAACCTCAAATTAATAGCGCTACTTCTGGTTTGCTCTACCTTTGCCTTTACCAGTTGTAAAGATGTTGACGATGATTTCCCGACACCTTTTAAGGATGTTAAAGTGTATGAGCTGAAATCTGTGGCAGACCCGAACATAGAGGGAACAGCAACATTTGCAAAGCTTAACGACGGTGCCACCTCTATCACCATACAGTTAACGGGTACCCCAGCCGGAGGCAGGCATCCTGCGCACATTCATGGTAACACAGCTGTAGAAGGCGGTGGTATCGAGATATCCTTACAACCCGTAGTCGGCGCAACCGGACGAAGTATAACGATTGTTAGGGAAACAGACGCCGGAACGCCTATTTCTTATGAGGAGTTGCTGCACTATGATGGTTACATTAACGTGCACCTAAGCGAGGATAATCTGGCAACTATCGTGGCACAAGGCGATATTGGCCAAAATGAACTGACAGGTGAGTCTAAAGAGTATGTTCTGGAAGAAAGAGCTGTACCTGGAATCAACGGAACGGTTTTATTCGAAGAAAGAAATAACGGTGAGGCGTTGGCCACCATTTCACTTGCAGGCACCCCTGATGGCGGCGAGCACCCTGCGCATATTCACCAGAATTCTGCTGAGGAAGGCGGTGGCATTGTGTATACCTTCACTCCTGTAAATGGTACCACCGGTATGAGCAAATCAAATGTTGCTGCCCTCGATGACGGCACTCCGTTCGGCTATGCCGATGTACTAACTTATAATGGCTATGTGAATGTACACCTGAGTGCTGCTGACCTGGCGACGATAGTGGCGCAAGGTAATATTGGCTCTAATGAAGATTAGTTGATAGCTTTCAAGTTTTATAAAAAAGAGGAGGTCTCCACTGATGGGAGACCTCCTCTTTTTACAGGTAACGCATCACAAAATTTGCAGATTCACCGTTTTTGTTGTTTTCACCAACCTCACCTGTAAAAGCTGTAGCGTTTTGTTAACGGTAAAAACCAACAAGGGTGGGAAATATCAAAAGCTAGCATGTAAAAAGGCAAGAGCAACAAGATCCCATCAGCAATAAAAAAGGCTGCCTGAGATGTTCTCTGGCAGCCTTTCCTTTTATACTTGATACTTCTCCTAGAAACTAGCTAGTGCACTATTCAAGGTTTCGCTTGGGCGCATGGCTTTAACAGCTTTGTCTGTATCCGGGTGGAAATAGCCGCCTAGCTCTACAGACTGGCCTTGTACGGAATTCAGCTCACTTACAATCTTCTCTTCGTTCTCGCCCAGCTCCTTCGCCAGTTTTGAGAATCTTTCCTCTAGCTCTTTATCTTTAGACTGCTCAGCCAAAGCCTCTGCCCAATAAAGCGCCAGGTAGAAGTGGCTACCGCGGTTGTCGATACCTCCCACTCTGCGGGTTGGTGACTTGTCTTTCTCCAGGAACTCTGCGTTTGCTTTGTTCAGGGCTTCTGCTAACACCTCAGCCTTTCCGTTTTTGGACTTGTAAGCCAGGTCTTCCAACGAAACAGCAAGGGCCAGAAACTCACCCAGCGAATCCCAGCGCAGGTAGTTCTCTTCCATGAACTGCTCCACGTGCTTCGGTGCAGATCCACCGGCACCTGTCTCAAAAAGGCCACCGCCATTCAGAAGCGGAACAATGGAAAGCATTTTGGCACTGGTACCCAGCTCTAAAATCGGAAATAAATCTGTTAAGTAGTCGCGCAGCACGTTGCCTGTTACAGAAATAGTGTCTTTGCCAGCTCTGGCACGCTCTAGGGTATAACGCATCGCCTCTACCGGAGACATGATTTTGATTTCAAGGCCATTCGTGTCATGGTCCTGCAGGTAGCGGTTTACTTTCTCAATTAGGTTAGCATCGTGTGCTCTGTTCGAATCCAGCCAGAAGATAGCAGGTGTGTTCGTGATTCTTGCTCTGGTTACAGCCAGTTTCACCCAGTCCTGAATAGGGAGGTCTTTGGTCTGTGTCATTCTGAAGATATCACCTTCTTCTACTTTTTGCTCCAGCAGGATATTACCGGATGCATCTACCACGCGCACAGTACCACTTTCTGTCATCTCGAAAGTTTTATCGTGCGAACCATATTCTTCCGCCTTTTGGGCCATCAGTCCAATGTTCGGAACAGTACCCATGGTGGTCACATTAAAAGCGCCGTTCTCTTTATGGAAATCGATTACTTCCTGATAAATACCGGCATAGCTACGGTCCGGGATAATGGCTTTGGTATCGTGCAACTGGCCATCAGGTCCCCACATTTTACCGGAAGAACGGATGGCTGCCGGCATAGAGGCATCAATGATCACATCACTTGGCACGTGCAGGTTAGTGATTCCCTTATCAGAGTTAACCATCGCCAGCTTAGGCCCTTTTTCATAGGCGGCCTTCAGGTCAGCTTCTATTTCGGAGCGCTTGTCTTCAGGCAGATTTTTGATTTTAGCATATACATCGCCTAGACCATTGTTAGGAGACACTCCTAGCTCCTCGAAAGTAGCTGCGTGCTTCTCGAACACATCTTTGAAGAAAACCGTAACCGCATGCCCAAACATAATAGGGTCAGACACCTTCATCATGGTTGCTTTCAGGTGAAGCGATAACAGTACGTCATTCTTTTTTGCGTCCTCTATCTCCTTTTCCAAAAAGGAGCGCAATGCCTTTCTGCTCATTACAGCAGAATCGATCACTTCGCCTTCCTTCAGGCTTGTCTTCTCTTTCAGCGATTTGGTGCTACCGTCAGCAGCAACGAATTCTATCTTAACATCACCGGCCTTTTCCACAACAGCAGACTTTTCGCTACCATAAAAATCGCCTCCGTCCATATGGGCCACATGCGTTTTTGAATCAGAGCTCCATTCTCCCATAGAGTGTGGGTTCTTTTTAGCGTATTGTTTTACAGCCTCTGCTACTCTGCGGTCAGAGTTTCCTTCCCGTAGAACAGGGTTCACAGCGCTACCAAGAATCCTGGCATAGCGCGCTTTCGTTTCCTTTTCAGCATCATTTTTAGGCTCCGACGGGTAGTCCGGGATGTTGTATCCCTGCCCCTGAAGTTCTTTAATGGCTGCTGTTAATTGCGGAATAGAGGCGCTGATATTCGGTAGCTTGATGATATTGGCTTCCGGAGTTTTCGCTAACTCTCCCAGGTAAGCCAGGTCATCGTTTTGTTTCTGGTCTTCGGTCAGGTTTTCAGGGAAAGTGGCGATGATGCGTCCGGCAAGTGAGATGTCTCTTGTTTCTACCTCAATACCAGCGGCCTTTGTAAAGGTCTCTACGATTGGCAGGAAAGAGCGTGTTGCCAACGCTGGCGCTTCATCAGTTATGGTATAAACAATTTTAGCTGATTTTTCTGTCATTTTATTCTTTCAGTTTAATTTATATTAACACCATTGAGGTGAGTGAGTACAAGTTATAATAGCAAATATAAGAGTCTTTTTAATATAGGCTAATTCAGAACAGGCTTTCCTACTATACGTGTAAACTAACATTGAGCCTGCTCTACTATACAAAATCTGCTATTCCGCTAAAGGATTCTGAACCTGGTGACAATATCAGGAAAGTATAGTTTAGCTATCTGTAGAAAGTGATGCCTGGAAAAGCGCCACTAAAAGCACAACAGCTTTTACACACTACATTAGTGCAGCAATAGCTGGGGTTGATTATTATGCCATTTCAGCCTTCCTACTTCCCGCCATGGCCTGTCAATTTGCTTCTGTAGATAATTTTTCTCCCAGTTAAACTGTACGGTCGCCTCTTTGCCCAGTACTCTGAAAGTAGCGTCCTGTAACGGTATGTTATGCTTTGCAGCCCAGAACGCAGTAAACTTTACCAGTCCGTCCTTTACCTGGGCTGTATCTTCAGGATAAGCGCCAATGGTCCGGGACCATTTGGTGAACATCCTGCCAAAGCTGTAAACAGAGGCCTTTCCTTGCCTGTCGATGATGGGTAACCAAGCCGTCTCCTTGTTTGGAGCGACATATTCCACAGCCAGTATGTTGTAGCTGCCTTCTTGAAAACCAGTGTATATCAGGTTTTCTGTTACACCCAACAGCTTCGCATTGATGACTTCCAGAGGAAGAAATATTTTTGCAGTATAGGAGCGGAGCGTTGATGTACCAGTGTATGCGCTGGCATTGATAACCAAAGGAGCATGCAGCAACTTAATCAGTTGGGCCAACACGAGGTAACAGGTGAAGAAATACAGCAGCTTCACTTTTACCTCCTCCCGCTGCGTGCCGCTGTTGCCGTTTGCCTCTTGCTTTACCTGCCCGTTCTCCGGCAATACAACTAAAAAGGGCTTCAACCACGAAAATTGGTGCATAGTGAATATGCTGTTACTGCGCCTCCCCTCCTTTCCACTGATTTTAGACCAGAAACTATCCGGCAGCAACAGCATGTATACCCCGGCAAAGGTGAGGCCGAAGGAGGGTATAGGAAAGGTGAAGACAATACCCAAATGCATGCTTACGCCAAATAACGCCAGCCAAGGCCTGATTTTCCGGAAAGGCAGCAGGAAGATAAACAGCACCTCGAACAGCATTACCATATAGCCCAGGCCCATTACAAGCTCCTTCTGGTTCAGCAGCCAAAAATGAGCGGTGTAGATTTGGTTCGGAAGCGAGGCAGGTAGCCATACACCTAGTCCTTTCAGCCACATAGCAGATGCCGCTTTATGGAAAAAGGAATCTACGTATTGGAGGCAGAGCACCAGCAGAACTGGTAAGAAATAATAGACTTTTCGCACCTTCTGCTCTCCCGCCTGAGGCGCTTGAAGCTTATACAGAAAATTATCTACAGACCATGTGCTGGCAATAGGCAGTATAATCAGCAGAAAGCTAAGGCCGACTAAAGCAGCATCAAAATGATACTTGACAGTGGTAAAAGAAGAGAAGAAAACCAGTACCAGCACATAATTGATAATGGCAACGGTTCTGGTAAAAAAGCCTATTAACAGAAAGAACAGCACGCCTAACCAGCCAAGCAGCACCAGCGAAAAGCTGAGTTCCGCCTCCACTATATAAGGTATGGGGTCGAAGTAGAGGTGGCGGAAGTAAAAAACTTTTGCCACTTCTATTAGCAGGATAAGGCTGAAGAAAACCCGGAAGGCACTTAATCCTAAACCAGTAACTCGTGTCTGACAAAGTTTTTTAAACTTAGCGTAAAAAGGGAGCATGCGTACGTTTGCAGTAACAGGGCAAGGAGAGAGCTTTAGAGCTAACCCGGGGGCTAAGCTATAAAATATTTTCTACTATAGCTTAACCGGCTACCTCCTACACCTGCACCCGTACCTGAAAAGCAGCAGGTGAAATCTAAAGTTCAGTGGAGAGAGGCTGCCTTAGAGGCTCTCCTGCTCCTGTAGGAGCTTTATTACCAGTTCGTCGCTTATTTGGGAGAACTCTTCATAAAACTGCCCTACAGCCTGGAAGTAAGGAGGCACCAGCAGGCATATCACTTCATCTACCATACTATCAATTTTGTCATAAGCAGAGGAGGATGCAACAGGTACAGCTACCACAATTTTACGCGGTTGTTCTTTTTTTACCAGTTCTATTGTTGCCATCAGTGTTTTGCCGGTAGCAACACCGTCATCCACAATAATTACTAGCCGGTCTTTCAGGGTCACATGCTCCCGGTCACCCATAAAAAGGCTGTACTTCTGGCGCAGGTTTTCCCGGATGCGTTCAACTTCGGCCTCGATGTACTCCGCTGGCACCTCCGCCCTTTCATCCACCGTAACGCTCTCGAGGCTGACAGACCCGATGGCGAATTCTGAATTAGATGGGTGTCCGATCTTTTTTGAAAGCGTGACTTCCAGCGGCATCCCCAGGCGCTTCGCAATGGGAGCAGCCACTGGCACGCCACCCCGTGGAATAGCTAGTACAGCGCCCTGCTCTCCCCTGTATTTCTCCAGCCGGTCTGCCAGCAGCAGCGCCGCCTCTTTTCTGTTTCGTATACGTTCCATAAAAATCAATTTTGAATGACTGAATTTTGAATAACTGAATTTGAAAGCCAGACATTTGAGTTGCGGGCGCCCAAGCAGGCAAGCTGGAACTGCCTGCATATCAATTCTATTTTTATTAAATATTCAAAATTCAGTTATTCAAAATTCAAAATTAATTACGGTTGGCTCTGCCGCAGCGGCTGCTGCTTTTTGGGCGCGAGGTACTTCCTAAACCAATCGGTGGCCAATTGTGCCGCCATTTCCAGTGCCCCCGGCTCTTCGAAAAGGTGTGTGGCATCCGGTACAATCTCTACATCTTTGATGCCCAGCAGTTGGTTGCTTGCCTGGATGTTCATCTCCAGCACGTTTTCATCTTTTCCGCCCACAATGAGCAAAACAGGAGACTTCACGTCTGGCAGGGCCGTATCGGCTAAGTCGGGCCGCCCTCCCCTACTCACCACGCACTGGATAATATCTCCTCCTAAAGCAGCAGCGGCACCCAGGGCAGCTGCCGCACCTGTGCTAGCACCAAAATAGGCAAAGTTATAGGTATTGGTTCTTGGGTCTTTCTGAAGCCAATAGGTGGTTTCAATCATACGCTGGGTCAACAGCGGAATATCAAACGGCTTGCTTCCCTCCTCATCTTCTTCGGGAGTAAGTAAATCGAAAAGCAAGGTGCCAAAGCTAGAATTTTGCAGGTGCTCCGCCACAAATCGGTTCCGCTCGCTGAGACGGCTACTGCCACTTCCATGCGCAAAGACCACGAGGCCTTTTGCTTCTTCCGGAATGGCGAGGTCTCCGATTAGCGCCGCATCCGGCATATCAATTCGTACACTTTCGTTAATAATATAGTTTGCCATAGTTTATTTGTATAGTTCAGACAGCGGCCATGTTACCAAAGCCTACTATGGAGGTACGACCTCCCCCATCCAAAGTTCAAAGGGCACAACTCCCTACCTGCCATCTACCGTAATCAGTATACTGGAACCAATTACTATGCGACACTTCATCCCCCTTCTACTATTACTCCTTTCCTTTAACAGCGCATGCACTCCTGAGCAGCAGAACTCGGATGATGAAAGAACCTTAAGCAGCAGCGGCATAGATTCGCTGGAAGCAGTGCAGGAGGAGCCGCAGCGCAAGGAGGACACCCCCGGCACCGATACAATGAGCTTTGAAGTCGCTTTTGAACATTTTTTCAGAGCGCTGCAGGCAGGAGACACCGTGGGGCTGAACCAGTTCGTTTCGCCCGAGCGGGGACTTTGGCTGATAGAGCAACCGGGTGCTGTGCCGGCTTACACGCACTTCCAGAATATACAGGCTGTGCAACGTAGTTATCAGAACCAGCCCTTTACTTCCATAACGGAGCAAATGCAGGAGTGTGACCTGCAGGAGCGGCAGGAGTTCCCGGAGTTCGACTGTGCCTGGATGGATAGGGGCCGTTCGGGCTTCGCAGAGGACGGCTGCTTCTTCCGTGACGCGACCGACTTTCACACCTCTGACATGTGGCAGTATGCCAATCTCAACCCAGAGCAGGAAGAGCAGGTACAGCGTATGCAGCAGCAGGTACAGAAAACCGTATTGCACACCCGCACATCCTATCGCTTCCATTTTGCCCATGATGGCGAAAGGTGGCGCCTGCTCTTTGCGGACCTCCGCGTACCCTGCAGCGCATAATCAATTTTGAATGACTGACTTTTGAATAATTGAATAGAAAACATGTACGTAAAAGAATCCGATCGTATCCTACAAGTCAAAAGTAACAAGCCTTTTAACGTTCGCTCAGCCACTCATTCAAAAGTCATTATTCAGTTATTCATAATTAAGAAATGGCCTACTACAGAAGCTTTGATGCTCCCCCACCCGACCCAGCTATTTTAAAGCAGCTCACAGAACAACAAAACGAGATGCAACAGCGGGTACTGTTACAGAAACCGGACTTTAACCTGAAACTGATTGCGGGCTGCGATTCCTCTTTTATCGGTGAAGACACTATCCTATCGGTGTTCGTACTGCTAAAGTATCCTGAGCTGGAAATAGTGGAGAAAGTATGGCACCACGGGCCCGTGGAATTACCTTATATCCCAGGTTTCCTGGCCTTCAGAGAAGCTCCCAACCTGCTAAAAGCCTACGAAAAGCTACAGCAAAAGCCTGACTTGATTATGGTAGACGGACACGGCATCTCCCACCCGCGCAAGTTGGGCATCGCTACACACCTGGGGCTGCACCTGAACAAGCCCACGATGGGCGTCGCTAAAAAGGTACTGGTAGGCAAGTATACACAGCCTGCTATCACCAAAGGTTCTCTGTCGCCTTTAGTCTATAAAGATGAAGTGATCGCCAACGTACTCCGCACCAAAGACAAGGTCAAGCCCGTGTTTGTATCGCCCGGCCACCTGATGGACCTGGCATCTGCCACGGAAATAGCCATGGCTTGTGCTTTGAAGCATAAATTGCCGGAGCCTACCAGGTTGGCGGATCATTATGCGGCGGTGTTTAAGAAGGAGGTAAAGTAGCATTTGTCTGAATCAGGATTTGCAGGATGTGTAAGGATGTACAGGATTCTTTTTATTATGAAGTATTAATTTAATTGGTTTTTAGAATCTTAGCCAAAGCGGATGCAGTTAGATGAAATAACTTATAAAGTTATAGGATGTGCCATGAAGGTGCATAATACCCTTGGAAGTGGTTTTCAGGAAGTAATTTATCAGCGGTGCCTTGCTCTTGAAATGCAACAGGCTGAACTGAACTTTGAGCGGGAAAAGGAGCAGGTTATTTACTACAATGATATAGAAGTTGGCAGCAGAAGGGCAGATTTCATTGTTGAGAATAGTATTATAGTGGAATTAAAAGCTATCATCAATCTGGAAAACATTCATTTAGCCCAGGCAAAAAACTATACGGTAGCCTACAATTTCCCATTAGGTCTACTCGTCAACTTTGGCGCACTCAGCCTTCATTACAAAAAGGTGTTCAACAATAGTTACAAATTAACTTCATAATCCTTTTTTACACCTCCAGAAATCCTATGCATCCTTCCCAATCCTGCAAATCCTGATTCAGACAATCACCTGCCATTCTGTCTTAAAACCCGCAAAACACCTTTCTAAATCATGACATAATTACATAAAAACTACCTGAAAGTACCATTGGTGCGTAAGTTGATGATAGAGTTACTGTAAGTGAAACCAAAGGAAAACAGACAAAGACATGAACTTTAATAACTATACCATCAAAGCGCAGGAGGCCATTCAGAAGGCTACTGAGATAGCAGGCGGCAACCAGCAGCAGGCTATCGAAACTGGGCACATATTAAAAGCGATTCTCGCTACTGACGAGAACGTGACAAACTTCCTGTTGCAGAAGTTGAACATCAACGGCAATATCCTCAACAGCAAGTTAGACGAAATTGTAACCGGCTACCCGAAAGTGACCGGAGGCGGAGGGCCATACTTAGCAAATGATGCCAATGCGGCGCTGCAAAAAGCTACATCATACTTAAAAGAGTTTGGCGATGAGTATGTTGCCATCGAGCACATGCTGTTGGGCCTTTTAGCCGGTCGCGATAAAGTGGCGGGCCTGATGAAGGATGTTGGCTTTAATGAGAAGGACCTGAAGAAAGCCATCAAAGAATTACGCGGTGGGGCCAAGGTAACGGACCAAAACGCAGAGGCTAAATATAACTCACTGAAACGTTACGCGAAGGATTTGAACGAACTGGCCCGTGCCGGTAAAATTGACCCGGTAATTGGCCGTGATGAAGAGATTCGACGCGTGCTTCAGATCCTGAGCCGCCGTACCAAGAACAATCCTGTATTGCTGGGTGAGCCTGGTGTAGGTAAAACCGCTATCGTGGAGGGCCTGGCGCAGCGTATTGTGGCCGGGGACGTACCGGAGAACCTGAAGTCGAAGACGCTGATGAGCCTGGACATGGGTCTGCTGGTGGCAGGTGCCAAGTATAAAGGTGAATTTGAAGAGCGACTGAAGGCAGTGATTAAGGAAGTAATTGATGCCGAGGGCGAGATTGTACTGTTCATCGATGAGATTCATACGCTGATTGGTGCTGGTGCAGGTGGCGAGAGCGCCATGGACGCAGCTAACTTGCTGAAGCCAGCCTTGGCGCGCGGTGAGCTGCATGCCATCGGGGCGACTACTCTGAAAGAATATCAGAAGTATATTGAGAAGGATAAAGCTTTGGAGCGACGCTTCCAGGCTGTGATGGTGGACGAGCCAAATGTGCCGGATGCCATCTCGATTCTGCGTGGTATCAAAGATAAGTATGAGTTGCACCACGGGGTACGTATCAAAGACGATGCGATTATTGCTTCTGTGGAACTGTCGAACCGCTACATCACTGACCGCTTTTTGCCAGACAAGGCCATTGACTTGATGGACGAGGCGGCAGCAAAACTGCGCATTGAGATTGACTCGCTGCCAGTGGAACTGGACGAAATTCAGCGCCGCATCATGCAGCTGGAAATTGAGCGTGAGGCGATTCGCCGCGAAAATGATAAAGACAAGGAAACTGTACTCTCTAAAGAGATTGCTGACCTGAGTGGCAAGCGCGATGATCTGAAAGCCAAGTGGCAAAACGAAAAGCAGATCATTGAAGGGCTGCAGAAAGAGAAAGAAAATATTGAGCAGTATAAACTGGAAGCCGAGCAGGCCGAACGTTCCGGAGATTATGGCCGTGTAGCAGAGCTGCGTTACGGCAAAATACAGGAAGCCGAAGCCAAGGTCAAGCAACTGCAGGAGCAGGTACGCGAAATGCAGGGCGAGAACCCGATGCTGAAGGAAGAAGTTAACGCTGAAGACATTGCCGAGGTGGTTGCCAAATGGACAGGCATCCCGGTAAGTAAGATGCTGCAAAGCGACCGCGAAAAGCTGTTGAACCTGGAGCAGGAATTAGGCAAGCGTGTAGCCGGGCAGGAAGAAGCCATCGAGGCCATTTCTGATGCGGTGCGCCGAAGCCGTGCCGGTATGCAGGACCCAAGGCGCCCGATTGGTTCGTTTATCTTCCTGGGCACAACCGGTGTGGGTAAAACCGAGCTTGCCAAAGCGCTGGCCGATTACCTCTTCAACGACGACAACGCCATGGTTCGTATCGACATGAGTGAGTACCAGGAGCGCCACGCTGTGAGCCGTCTGATTGGTGCGCCTCCGGGATATGTGGGGTACGATGAAGGTGGCCAGTTAACAGAGGCTATCCGCCGTAAGCCGTACTCTGTGGTACTGCTCGACGAGATTGAGAAAGCGCACCCGGACGTGTTCAACATCCTGCTGCAGGTACTCGATGACGGTCGACTGACAGACAGCAAGGGCCGTGTGGTAAACTTCAAGAACACCATCATCATCATGACGTCGAACATTGGCTCGCACATCATCCAGAGCAATTTTGAGACGATGGATGACTTTAACCACGACGAGGTGGTGGAGCGTACCAAAGACGAGGTGTTTGACCTGCTGAAGAAGTCGGTAAGACCGGAGTTCCTGAACCGTATCGATGAACTGGTGATGTTCCGCCCATTGAGCCGTGGCGACATCCGCAAGATTGTTACCATCCAGTTCCGACACATACAGGAGCGCCTCGAGGAAACTGGTATCCAGCTCATAACCACCGACGAAGTGCTGGATTACCTGGGCGAGCAAGGCTTTGACCCGCAGTTTGGCGCCCGCCCGCTGAAGCGCGTGCTGCAGCGCCAGATCCTGAACGAGCTTTCGAAGGACATCTTGTCTGGCCGAATCAGCAAGGACTCTGTAGTGGAAGCTGTGCTGGAAGACGGTAAAATACGTTTCGTAAACGTGGATGTAGAGATTCCTACGGGAGAATAAGTAGAAGTATAGAATAAGTAGAAGTATTAAGTTTAAAGTTAGCTATAGACCCCGCTATTCCTTTGGAGTAGCGGGTTTTTTTATTCTCTTACCTATAGTTAAACCTGTAATGCATGCCCAGGCTTGCCTGCCTTTGCCTGTCACTGAAATAAGAATCAGCTCCTTTCCATAGGTAAAGTGGCTCCAACACAAAGTTTTGTCCCAGCACAAACTGGCCACTTAACATGTTGTCTGCTCCGTTGTTACTGAACTTGAGAAAGCTGCCATTGCGCAAACCAAATCCGCTGCCAACGCCGATCCTCTGACGATAGCCTGGAAAAGGAGAAGGAAAGGTATGCGCAAGTTCAAAATCAGTAAAGAAAAGCTGCGTAGGCCCAAAGCGCACATAGAACTGCGGATATACAGCCCTTCTTTTGCTGGCACTCGTAGGCGCGCCTACTCCAATTTCCCGAAGATTCTCCAGCGTGTAGACCAAATCGCCTGCATGCATGCCCGCTCCAATACCAAACCAAATCCGGTCGTATCTAATATATGGATTGACACCCCATAAATTAGAGGAGTTTATATTATCCGTTACAATATCATTTACTAACTCCGTTTCAACGTGCCTGCCAGCATAAGCATTAGCCCCGTACGTAAACTCGTGCTTTTCGTGTTGCGTCGTTACAGAAAAACCTGCCCCTCCTACCTCATACTCTTGTTGAAAGTAGCCGGTATTGCTTACGCTACTACAGCCGCTATTTGAGTCAATGGTATGCGAGTTCTGATAGTCTCCGCTACCATATCCTAGTTTTATGGCGTTAAACCTGCGAACAACAGTAGAATCTTCCGTATAGGATCTCTTGAAAATCAGGGTTTGGCTCATGAGCAACAAAGGCAAGACTAAGGCTCCCAAGGTAAGCCATCGGTATTGCGTAACGGTATAAGCCTTGAACACTGCAGCACTTACAAAAACAACGGCAGGTACCAAAGCCATACTTACAGCCAGCAGCTCTGTATAAGTAAACCAATTCCGCAGGCTCCAGCTAACGAAAATCAGACCGAGGGTTAATATCGTTGCGTTTGCCAACGCTGAAGCTGGCTGCTGTTGCTCCTTTTCTGCTATAAAAGCGCGTTCCCGGTAAAAGAACAGCACGCCCAGCACACACAGCAGCACCAGTAAACCCCATTGCACAACTTTTAAGCCACCCACCATGGAGGCTGCAGCAGCATAAGCATCAACATACCTGAAAAACTCCACAAAGAACCGCAGAAAGCTGTACAGTAGAATGGCACCGATAAACATATTGCCAGGTGCCTTTATATATCGTTTCACATACAGCAGCGTCATGACAACCAGCAGGCATGCTACTGTTTCATAAAGTTGTGTCGGATGCACCGGAAGTGAATAGAAAACTCCTGGCTCTATGACTCCTGCTGCAAACTGGTGGTAGTGTGGTAGTGTTCCGGGTTCGTATTGTGCCCCCCAAGGTAGGGTAGTTACATTACCATGGCAGCAGCCTGCAAAGAAACAACCTATCCGCTGGATGGTAATCGATAACGGCAGTGTCAGCGCAAGCGCATCCAGCGCATTTATCTTGAAGTTTAAAAGCCTTTTAATGATGGGGAACCCTGTCATGGCAAGCAACAATCCTCCAAAAAGGATCTTATCACTGGTGTAGGGCAGATTCTGACTTATAAAGAGCCCCTTCCACTGCTCAAAAGAATAGGTAAACAGCTTTGTACCTACGATAAACAGAAACCATGTAACAGCTATGGCCACTGCCCATGCAGTTATGTTAAACTGCCTTTTGTACCCCTCCCGAAACAACCATAAAAAGCTAAAAAAGAAGGCCAACAGGTACAAGATGTCGAACCACACTTTGCCATCTACATGTACTACATATAATGCTACTCCCATGTCTGTTCCAATAAAAGTGTGTGTTTATTCTATCCAGCTCAGTTGCTTTTGCTCCTTATAAACTAATCTATGTCATAGATAAATATAAGAATATCTATTGGATTATGAAGTAGTTATATATGTATATTTATTTAATGCAGGGCCTTTTGGTGTTGGAAGCCATTGCTTATATACTGGTTGGCAGCTACGAAACAGCAACGGCTATTGCTACAGGCATTGGCAGGTCGTAAAAACACCATGTGTTCTTTAAAGCACAAGTTCCTGCAGATTGACAATATCAGGTAAATCTTGCTCTTACTTCCCCAATACCACCCTTTTCCCTTTCCTCGCCGATTCCCTGGCAGCCTCCAGGATCTTCACCACCGTCAGGTTGTTTTTCAGCGAAGAGAGATCGTGTTCTGGTTTGATGTCACCTCTTACCACGGCGGTAAAATAAGACACATAATCCTGGTAAGGAGCAGCGAGTGGCTCTATTTTGTCTATAGTGAAGTCTTCATCCGCTCCTTTTCTGGAGCGCAAGGTGTCGCTGTTCACCGCCTGCAGGTAGCCGGTCTGGCCAAATATTTCGAGATCCTTAATATTGTAGGGCCAGTTCCAGGAGGCTTCGATAATACCGGTGGCTTGCGGATACTCCAGGATAATGGTAGCGTCATCATCCACATCTGTGTAAACCTCCGGCTTCAGTTGGCGGGTGACGGCCATTACAGCCAAAGGCTCCTGCCCCTGCATCAGCCACGTCATCAGGTTGGCACCGTAGCAACCAAAATCCATGATGGCACCGCCGCCATTCTTTACCGGGTCCGTCAGCCAACCCAAGAATTCTTTGGAGCAGCCGAGCTCTTTGGGGCCGATGTTTCCATCGTGCACCACCATCTTCCGGATATCCCCTACCGCTATATGATGGCTCACCATGATGTACAGTTCCTGGTTGCTGGGGTACCAGGTAGTTTCGTAATTCGTGAGCAGGTGTATCTGGTGCTCGCGTGCCAGTGCCGCCATGCGTTCAGCGTCTTTTACTGTGGTAGCCAGGGGCTTTTCCACCATCACATGCACTCCTAAAGGAGCACATGCCTCTACCACCGCCATATGTTCTGTTATGGCATTATACGCCATCACGACATCAGGCTTTTCATACTCCAGGAGCGTGGCCAGATCTTTATAGAATAGCGATTCCGGCAGCTGATAGCTCCTGCGGTAACGCTGCACCAGCTCCTTGTTTCCTTCTGCAATTCCCACTACCAGCACATCCTCCTGCGCAAGGCGCTCCAGCACCCCCTCCACATGGTCGTGGCTCAGACCTGCCAAAGCTACTTTTAGCGGCTGTTTTAACTTAGCTGAGTAATTGTTTTTAAATACCATCTGTAGTATAATAAGTATATTTCACTTTATGGAAATTATATAGCAAAGGTTTCTTCGCCTAAACCTGCCTTGCTCCAAAGGCTTACGTAAAAGCATCAGCGTTTTTACTCTTCAAACCAGCTTTTCTTAAACTGCCTCATTATAAATTCTTATATTAAAATTATACCTGGTCTAAGTATAGCCCTTGGTGGGCGCTGTTAACCACAACACGCATATACGCAACCATGTATTGATAATTAGAATACTCACAATAATCTACCAAAAACTACAATAATCGTATACAGAGGGTGTACTTGCCCATTGTATAGCTGGTCAAGCCATTAGTTCGTCATCTCTTAATAAAAGGCTGTATGAGAAATGCTGCGATTGTTTTCTTTGCAGCCGCTTGGCTGCTGCTCCTTAGCGCATGCGCTGCTGTACAGGCACAAAGCCCATATACACAACAGGCTAAGTACCGATGTTGGGTATACTTTGAAGGGTCTGCTCCAGTGTATAAAGGCGTACTGCTCAGCACCGGTGATTCAGCTATCCAGGTCCTGCCGAATGCTAGAAGCTACACCTTTCCTCTGACAGCTGCTCAGACGCCAATATCCATTCCGGCGACAGCTATTAAAGAAATCAGGTTCAGATCAAAAGGCAGACCGGGCCGTGGTGCGCTTTTTGGAGGCTTAATAGGCATCGCTACCGGTGCGATTATAGGTTTTGCGGATGGTGACGACGAAGGCACGTTTTTAGCATTTAGTGCCGAAGAGAAAGCATTCATGGGCAGTACATTGCTGCTGCTGCCCGGAGTTGGTATTGGTGCACTGGCAGGCAGCGGAAAAGAGAAAATCTATGTACATGGCAACCTGGAAGTTTACCAGCGTGCCCGTAGAAGTTTACAACAGTATGCCTTGCAACCAGGTCCTCCAGATTAGTGCGTTAAGCTTCTCTGGTTGTACTTCTAAAGTTTTGATCACTGAAAGTCAGGCACCACCTGCAAACTCACAGGCTTGTGTACCTCCGCCTCATGGCCTGTAGCGGTTAGTTTGCCCGTGTCTTTGTCTATTTTAAAAGAGACAATGTTGTTAGAGCGCTCGTTGGCCACCAGCAGCACGTTACCCGTCAGGTCTATCGTGAAATCACGGGGCCAGTCCCCGCCTGAAGATACCGTCTCTACATGTGTCAGCTTGCCGGTGCTTTTATCGATTTTATACACGACAATGCTGTTATGTCCGCGGTTGGAGCCATACAGGTACTGTCCATTCGGCGACACCCGTACAGCAGCAGGGTAATTGTCTCCGTTAAAGTCAGCAGGCAGTGTTGATAGGGTTTGGATTTCGGAGAGAGCACCATTGCCGCTGTTATAGGCCAATGCCGTCATTGTCGAGTTTAATTCATTGATGACATAGGCATACTGCCCATTGGGGTGGAAAGCCATCTGCCGGGGTCCGGCACCAGGTTCGGCAGCGAAGGCCACGGCAGGCTCCGTTGGTTCCAGGGCGCTACCTTCAGCATTCAGCCGGTAACCGTATATTTTGTCTACACCCAAATCCACGGCATATACATAACGGTTATCGGGGCCTGGTGCCACGTAATGCGCGTGGGCTGCTTCCTGGCGGTCTTTGTTTGGTCCGGCACCTTCATGCTGCTCCACGGATGCGGCTTCTGCCAGAGTTCCGTTTTCCTGTATCGGGAAGGCAGCAACGTTACCGCCCATATAATTTGCCACCAACACTGTTTTACCATCGTCGCCTACTGAAATGTAGCAGGGCGCGCCTCCCTTAGAAGCAACCTGGTTCAGGAGCGTAAGATTGCCTGTTTGCTGATCCACAGAAAAGGCGCTTACAGCACCGCTGTTCTGGCCCTGGTAGTCCATTGTCTCGTTCACCGCATACAGGTAATTCTGCTGCTCGTCCAGGGTCAGGAACGATGGGTTGGCCCCGCCTTTAAAGCCACTTACGCGGCTGAGTTCTCCGGTTTCAGGATTTAACTGGTAAAGAAAAATGCTTTCGTTCTCCGGATCAGCATAAGTACCTACATATACCATAGACGTTTCTGTATTTTGGGTTTGATTTCCTGCTGCAGTTTCTTCTGATGCCGCACTATCGGACTCTGAAGAGGTACAGGAAGAAAAAGTCATCGATAAACTCATAAAACCTACTGCTGCTACTTTTACAAAGTTGCGCCGTGCATGGTTGTGGAGATAATTCATATAGTTGATTGGCTGGGTTAGAACCCTAATTTATACTAGTGAGCGTTTTCAGAGGGCATTGTTGGCTTATATAGGCTCAAGTTAACGAATATTGTGGCACAAGCTTAAACAAACGCTCTTATTTCTGAAAGGGTAGCGCTTTCTATGGCCTTAAGGTAGAGCCTGGCTACAATGCAGCACAAACGCTGCCAAACACCTATGCTTCGAGCAACCAGCATGACACTTCGTTCTCATATCTTATCGCTGTTGCAACTCAGTAGGTAAAACTTTAATTTGCACTTTGTTTCAGTATCAACTTACCGCACCCTTACTGTGTCTTCTGTTTTCTCAACGTACCTTGAACTGGGCTTTCATCATATCTTTGATTTCAAGGCCTACGACCACATGCTGTTTTTGCTGGCGCTGAGCGCCATTTACACGTTGAGCGACTGGCGCAAAGTAATCGCATTGGTTACAGCCTTCACCATCGGGCATTCTATTACACTGGCGCTTGCCACGTTCAACATCATCCGGTTCGACACAAATCTGATAGAGTTCCTGATTCCGGTCACCATCCTTTTTACCTGCATCACTAATTTCTTCAAGCTGAAAGGCGCTGCTTCCAAACAGCCAACTGTTTTTTCGTTGCACAACCTGATGGCGCTCTTCTTTGGCCTGATTCATGGCATGGGCTTCTCTAACTTTCTGAGGGCAATGCTGGGGCGCAGCGGCAGTATCTGGCAGCAGTTGCTGGCTTTCAATATCGGAATAGAGTTGGGACAATTACTGATTGTTGCTATCTTGCTGATACTGGGCGCTATAGTGATGAATATTTTCAAGGCAAAAAAACGCGATTGGATTATGGTACTATCGAGTGCCGCGGCAGGCGTTGCCTTAGTATTAATGATTGAAACCAATATATTTTAACGTTCAAACAACTATATTTGAACTTTATAGCGAAGAGCATCCCTTATTCATTTACCTTAACTTATAATCTAACAACACTATATCCGATATTCATGAGAAACCTTTTAGCAGGTTTGGCGCTGTTGGGCTTAGTGGCAGGGCCTATGGCGGCGCTGGCACAGGACACCAAATTCGGGCAGCTGGGACAAGAGCTGCCAACGCCTAATACTTATCGCACGGCATCAGGCGCGCCCGGCCACCAGTACTGGCAGCAGCGTGCAGATTATACGATAAAAGTAGAGCTGGACGACAAGAACCAGTCTCTTACCGGCTCTGAAACCATTACCTACACCAATAACTCACCGGACGTGCTGGGTTACCTGTGGGTGCAACTGGACCAGAACATCTTTGAGCCAAACTCCATGAGCAACCTGACCCAAACAGGCAAGCTTCAGGACAGAATGTCGCTGCAGGCAGTAGACTACCTAACACGTGAGGAGTTTGACGGTGGCTTTAAAATCAGCAAAGTAACCGACCGCGGTGGCAAGGCGCTGCCTTATACCATCAATAATACCATGATGCGTATTAACCTGCCTTCGCCGCTGAAGCCAAACCAGAGCTATACCTTCAACGTTGATTGGAAAAACAACATCAACAACCAGAAAACGCTGGGTGGCCGCTCGGGCTATGAGTATTTCCCTAAAGATGGCAATTACCTGTACGAGATAGCACAGTGGTTCCCGCGCATGGCTGTATATGACGATGTGAATGGTTGGCAGCACAAGCAGTTTCTGGGTAGCGGTGAGTTTGCCCTGCCTTTCGGCGATTATAAAGTAAGCATCACGGTGCCAGCTGACCACGTGGTGGCAGGTACCGGTGAGCTGCAGAATGCTAGCCAGGTGCTTTCTTCCACACAGCAGAAACGGTGGGCGCAAGCCGCGAAAAGCGACAAGCCTGTTGTGATTGTAACGCAGGAAGAAGCAACGCAGGCAGAAAATAACAAAGCAACGGATAAGAAGACATGGGTATACGCCGCTAAAAACGTGCGCGACTTTGCCTGGGCAAGCTCCCGTAAGTTTATCTGGGACGCCATGAACACCAACGTGGGCGGCAAAAACGTGCTGTCGATGTCTTACTACCCGAAGGAAGCAAACCCGCTTTGGGGCCAGTATTCTACAGAGGCAGTAGGCCATACCCTTCGTGTTTACTCCAAGCACACCATTGATTATCCTTACCCGGTAGCTATTTCTGTACACGGCCCTGTGGGCGGTATGGAGTACCCGATGATATCGTTCAACGGCTACCGCCCGGAGGAAGACGGCACTTACTCTGACCGTATTAAGTATGGTCTTATCTCTGTGATTATCCATGAAGTGGGCCATAACTTCTTCCCGATGATTGTGAACTCCGATGAGCGCCAGTGGACGTGGATGGATGAGGGCCTGAACACGTTTATGCAATACCTGGCGGAGCAGGAGTGGGAACGCAACTATCCGTCGCGCCGTGGTGAGCCAAAGGATATCGTGGAATACATGAAGAGCGCCAAGAACACGCAGACGCCGATTATGACGAACTCTGAGTCGGTGCTGCAGTTTGGTCCGAACGCCTACGGCAAGCCTGCTACAGGTCTGAACATCCTGCGCGAAACAGTGATGGGCCGCGAGCTGTTTGACTATGCCTTTAAAGAATATGCAAAGCGCTGGGCTTTCAAGCACCCGATGCCTGCTGACTTCTTCCGTACCATGGAAGATGCCTCGGGTGTGGACTTAGACTGGTTCTGGAGAGGCTGGTTCTATACCACCGACCATACTGATCTTGCTATTACGGATGTTAAATGGTACGCCATCGACGCACAGGATCCGGAGTTTGTGAATGCACAGCGCCGTGAAGAACTGAACAAGGCACCTCAAACGCTTTCGCAGCAGCGCAACCTGCAGGACATTCCTAAAACGCTGGTAGACGAGAAGCCTGAGCTAAACGACTTCTATAACACCTACGACCCACTCGCTACGACAGCCTCTGATTTGCAGCGCCACCAGCAATTTATGAAGAACCTGACACCAGAGCAGAAAAAGGCACTGGAGTCTGGCCTGAACTTCTATGAGGTAGGTTTCCAGAACAAAGGCGGGCTGGTAATGCCGCTGGTTGTGCAGATGACGTATGAGGATGGCTCTGAAGAAGTGATGAATATTCCGGCTGAGATCTGGCGCTATAACAACGACGAGATCACGAAGGTGTTTATCACAGAAAAGCCTGTGGTAAGCTTCACGCTGGACCCATACCTGCAGACTGCAGACACAGACCTCTCGGATAACAGCTATCCGCGCCGTATGGCACCGTCCCGTTTCGAGATCTATCAGCAGCAAAACAGGCAGCAGCAAAACCCGATGCAGCGCGAGCGCGCCACAAGCCGCACAAACGGCAGCGGCGGTAGCAGCAATCCTGCTCAATAGCTGAGAACTATTATAAACCAAAAACAGCAATGCCTCCAGGACTCCTGGAGGCATTGCTGTTTTATAGGTAACTCACACAGATAAGCTGTCTATTCTGCGTTGTACTTGTTAATGAATTTGCGTTTGGCCCTGTCTCCCTTCCGGACGAATGGCCTGATGATAAGGCGTGTGCCACGCTCGTAGGTAAAAAAGCGGTAAATCCAGTTGCTGAGTACCACCAGTTTGTTCCGGAAGCCAACGAGGAACATGATGTGCACAAACAGCCAAACTACCCATGCAAAAAAGCCACTCATGTGCCTATCATTTGGTAAATCTGCCACAGCACGATTTCGACCAACAATGGCCAGGGACCCTTTATCATAATACTTGAATGGCTCCATCGGCCGGCCACGCTTTAGCTTCGGAAGGTTTTTTGCCAGGAGTTTTCCTTGCTGAATGGCAGGCTGCGCCACTCCCGGATGCCCTCTTGGGTACTCATCCGTTTTCATGAAGGCGATGTCGCCAATCGCAAAAATGTTGTTCAAACCCAGCACCTGGTTATACTGGTTCACCAGTATCCTGCCCCGCTCCATTGCCTCTTCCGGCAAGCCATCTATCATCGCTCCCGCAACTCCGGCAGCCCATATCAGCGTATGCGCCCGGATCTGTTCACCTCCTTTCAGGGTGGCAATATTGCCATCATAAGACTCTACCAGGGTGTTCAGCCTGATATCTATCCCAAGTTCCTCGAGGTACTGCTGCGTTTTAGCACTGGCCTGCGGCGACATCGGCGGCAACACTCTGTCCATACCTTCCACGAGATAGATATTCATGTTATTGAAGTTCATACCCGGGTAGTCTGTTGGGAGGATATGCTTCCTCATTTCTGCCAGCGCACCTGCTAGTTCCACACCAGTAGGCCCACCACCCACAATCACAAAGTTCATCAGGCTCTGCTTTATTTCAGGGTCGTTGGTCATGCTGGCCTGCTCGAAACACTGCAAAAACTGGCTGCGCAAATTAAGGGCATCCGGTATCTGCTTCAGCGGAAAAGAGTATTTCTTTACCTGGTCATTTCCGAAGTAGTTAGACTTGGAGCCTGTGGCCACCACCAGGTAATCGTAAGGCAGGTTGCCGACAAGCGTTGATACGGTTTTCATAACCGGGTCAATGCCTATCACTTTTACTAACCGGAAGTGAAAGTCTTCATAGTCATCACTACCAAACATCTTACGCAGCGGTTCTGCAATAGCGTCAGGTTCAAGGCCGGCTGTGGCCACCTGGTACAAAAGGGGCCAGAAGCCGTGGTAGTTCTGCCTGTCGAACAGCACAATCTGAAAGTCCTCACATTTCAGTTTCTTGGCCACGTTGATACCTCCAAATCCACCTCCTATTATAACAACACGAGGTTTGGTGGTATCGGGTATATTGAGCGATAATTGATCGGTTTCAAGCATAGTATATTTCGTTTAGGTCTCCGCAACCCGGAGCAGCAAATTACACTTTGCTTCCCGGCTGCTTCTGTAGTAGATATGTACAGCTACATCCAAAATAACGAAACATACGGCGCTTAGTTACTTACAGGCAATTCTCCTGTGCAGAAAGCATTTATTGATGGGGTATAAAGATAGTCGCAGCCACTCTTGTGAAATGGCTGTTCCGGGCACTGTTGAAAGCACCTGTAAAAGATGATATAAGAAGGTGTTGGGGACTATTTCTGTTTGAAATCGCCGTTCATGATGGACTTGATAAGGGCCGGGATGGCCATCGGGTTGATAGTAGGATACATATAGCGGTTTTGCTGTAACTGCTGCTGCTGGTTCATCCCATGCCTGAAATTACCCGCTCCATCCATCGGTGTTGTTTTGAAGAGTTCCTCCAGCCGCTCAGGGTCCAGGTTACGCATGGCAATGGCCCGGCCTTCGTCCGGCAGCTTTACGTTGGCTACTGCCTCCCGGAAATCACGCTCTGTTGCCCAAGGGAACACATCTACCATAGGAAGCTCCGTTGGGTCTTCCTGCAGCTGCATGATAATAGAGTAGCTCTGGCTGCTATAGTTTTTCGGAATAATGAGGTACTGCTTCTTAAAGCCCAGTGCACTGAAAAGCACGCTGTCGCCAGCCAGCACCGGAACCGAGAAAAAGCCGTATTCATTTGTCACTGTTCCACGTGTGGAGTTTGGCACGTACACGCTCACACCAGCCACACCGAACAGACTGTCGCCGGTAGCGACAAAGCCGGACAACTGCACCACACGCCCCGCCTGCCCCTGTGCCGCTGCCTCCTCTGTTGTACCTAAAAGCAACAACAGGCCTAACAGTGGCAGTAAGAGCCATTGCAGGGGCTTTGCATGGGAATATGACGCGTGTAAAGGTGACTTCATGTGATACAATTATACTATTTATTATTTATAATAGCTGCTTTTACCTATTTTTGGTCTATTGCCAACCTGCTTATGAGGCTCAAACACTTCAGTCTTTCTTTTGGCGAACAGGTTTTAAAAGCCCTCGCCGACGAATCCCGCATCCGCATCCTCTTCCTGATTTTGCGCAACAAAGAAATGTGCACTTCAGACCTGGAGCAGGTGCTGGACTTTACGCAAACTAAAACCTCACGTCACCTCTCTTACCTTCGCAATGCGGGCCTGGTGGCCCCCCGCAAGGTGGATCAGTGGGTTTTTTATGCTATCAAAGAAGAGGCCGCAGACTTCTTACACCAGATTTTTGCTTACATGGAGCGCGATGCCGCACTCCAAAAGGATGTGGAAGTTTACCAGATTCTTTTCTCTAACCGCGAGCTTGCCGTTAACAAACTACAAACCCGCCGCTGGACAGCCTCCTAGCGTTTGTCTGCCCCATCATAACTACATAAATTAAAATATATTGTATTGGTTCAGGTGCCAGACAGCTTCGCCTTCCATTAAAACAATGCAATTTTCAAAACATACGTTCCCCCGGCGCGTTTTACTTTTACCTGATTCTATTTAAACATGAAAACATACACCCATATCCTCTTCGACCTAGACCACACACTCTGGGACTTTGAGAAAAATTCCGAAGAAACCCTGTACACACTATATGAGCAGTTTGGATTAGCCAGCTTTGGCAAGTTCGATAGTAACTCCTTTTATAAGAAGTATAAGTTTGTGAACACCCGCCTTTGGGACATGTACAACAAAGGCAGAATAAAGCAGGCGGAGCTACGGGAAAGCCGCTTTGTCAAAACGCTGACTGGCCTTGGCCTGGAACCGCACGAGGTGCCGCAGGGCATTTCGGAAGCTTACCTGGACCTCTGCCCTACCAAAACGGCCGTGTTTCCTTTCGCCTTTGAAGTGCTCGATTACCTGCAACCAAAGTACGGCCTGCACATTCTCACGAATGGGTTTAAGGACGCACAGCATGTAAAGATCACCTCATCTAATTTGCATGGCTACTTTAAGGAGATAGTAACCTCTGATTGCTGTGGCTACAAAAAGCCTGACCGCCGCATGTTTGAGTACCTGCTGGACCGCATTAGCGTAAAACCGGAAAACTGCCTGATGGTGGGCGATAACTATGAGTGCGATATTGAAGGTGCCCGCGATTCCGGCATCGATCAGGTGTTCTTTAACCCCGAGAAAATTAAAAAGAGACGAAGCCTCAAACCCACCTACGAAATCCATTGTTTGAGCCAGTTAAAAGAGATGCTCTAACAACAGTCTAACAACAATTGAAAGCATAAAATTATAAAGCCCGGCGCCAGCACCTGAAACAGGTACAGCGCCGGGCTTTATAATTTAAAGTTGCTTTCAGGGGCAATTACTACCGCAAAGACCTCGCAGTGTGCGCAGCTTCTGCGAGCGTCTGCACACAGAAGCTGCTATTCCCAAAACGACAGCTTATCCTGGTATCTGCTTGCGCTTGTCTTTTCCTGTACCTCCTGTTTCTGCGCTGTCTTTGTGATAATCTGCTCTTCTGTGCTGGTTTTATTTTTGTTAAAAGTATAGTTGGTCACTTCTGCAGCAAAGGAAAACCCGATTGCCATTGCCAACATCCCCTTTGCATATGTTTTGTTTCTGTTTTTCATAGTAAAATAAACTTATAAGCTACTCTCCCCGACAAGCAGGGAGAGTTATTACGGGAAACAGTGCGATGAAGGTTGCAACACCTTTGTGGATTTGGTGTACCTGATTGAAAGGAAGACCACTTTAGTTCGGCTGCTCACAGATACTCTATTTGAGATGATTAGATAGCTCATTCGGACATCTTTGTCCGAATGCCACCTGCCGGGGATTTCTTAATCCCCGTATACCGTATAACGCGGACTAGGAAGTCCGCCTCAGGCATGGTTCCGGACAAGGAAGTCCGAAACAGCCATAGGCTGTATTCGTTATAGAAAGCCGACACTGACACCTGAGACAAGTACAACGCCAGGCTTTTAAATACTACTGGCTCTACTGCTCTTTCGGACATCTTTGTCCGAATGCTACCTGCCGGGGACTTCCTAGTCCCCGTGTACCGAATAATGCGGACTAGGAAGTCCGCTCCATGGTTAGTTCCGGACAAGGATGTCCGAAACAGCTGCTTGTAATAGCCACCTATAGCAGAACGAGCGTTCGTATGCCGCTTTTCCGGGAAATCCCGTTACATTTGTAAAGAAGGCGCTGTTATTTCCGTAAGCCTTCAGGAATACCTTAAACATATTTTATAATCACAATTATAAACGCATGGCAACCGGATTCTTTAGAGTACCAACTCCTGTTAACGAACCAGTAAAATCTTACGCTCCCGGCTCTCCTGAAAGAGAAGAGCTGCAGCGCACCTATAAAGAACTGAAGTCCAAAGAACTGGATGTACCGATGTACATTGGCGGCGACAGAGTATTTACAGACAACAAGCGGCCAATGGTGCAGCCACACGACCACCAGCACATTCTCGGCCACTTCAGCGAAGGTGATGCGACACACGTGGAACAAGCAATCAACGCTGCCCTTGCCGCCCACGAGATGTGGTCGAACATGGCTTGGGAACACCGTGCCAGCATCTTCCTAAAAGCCGCTGAGCTGTTAGCCGGGCCATGGAGAGCACGTTTAAATGCAGCCACTATGCTGGGGCAGTCCAAGAATGCCTACCAGGCGGAGATTGACTCTGCCTGTGAGCTAATCGACTTCCTGCGCTTTAACGTGCAGTACGCAACCGATATTTACCGCATGCAGCCGGAGTCGTCTCCGGGAGTATGGAACCGCATGGAGCACCGCCCACTGGAGGGCTTCGTGTTTGCCCTAACCCCCTTTAACTTCACAGCCATTGCAGGCAACCTGCCTACCGCTGTTGCCATGATGGGGAATGTGGTGGTATGGAAGCCCGCTTATACGCAGATTTATGCCGCGCACATGATTATGGAGCTGCTGCAGGAAGCCGGTTTGCCGGAGGGTGTTATTAACCTCGTGTATGTAGATGGCCCTACAACGGGTGACGTCGTTTTCAACCACGCTGACTTTGCCGGCATCCACTTTACAGGCAGCACCGGCGTTTTCCAGAACATCTGGAAGACCATCGGTAACAACATCCACAAGTACAAAGCTTACCCGCGCATTGTAGGCGAAACCGGTGGCAAAGACTTCATACTTGCTCACAAAACAACGGATGCCAAGCAACTGGCCACGGCCATCACACGTGGCGCCTTTGAGTACCAGGGCCAGAAATGCTCTGCCGCCTCCCGCGCCTACGTTCCGAGCAACCTTTGGGACGAGGTGAGAGATTATGTGGTAGAAGACCTGAAGTCATTCAAGATGGGGCCTCCGGAAGATTTCTCTAATTTCATCAACGCTGTCATTGATGAAAAATCCTTTGATAAAATAGCGAAGTATATCGACGACGCAAAAGAAAGCAATGAGGTGGAGATCATCGCGGGTGGTAACTACGACAAGTCGAAAGGCTATTTTATTGAGCCAACTGTGCTGCTGTCTCATAACCCGACCTACATTACCATGTGTGAGGAAATCTTCGGCCCTGTTATCTCTATCTATGTGTATGACGAAGATAACTTTGAGGATACAGTGGAGCTGGTGAATGCCACTTCACCTTACGCCCTCACAGGTGCCATCTTCAGCAAAGACCGTTACACCATTGAGTATGCCACCAAGAAACTGAGCGACTCCGCCGGTAACTTCTACATTAATGATAAGCCAACCGGTGCGGTGGTAGGGCAGCAGCCATTCGGTGGCTCACGCGCCTCCGGCACCAACGACAAGGCAGGCTCTATGCTGAACCTGCTGCGCTGGGTGTCAGCCCGTTCTATCAAGGAAACGCTGAACCCGCCGACAGATTACCGTTACCCGTTCCTGGGCGAAGATAAATAGGGCATCATCGAGAAACCATCACAGCGGCCATGTTCTGAGAAGAGCATGGCCGCTGTGTTTTGGAGAGACAGGTAACTGTTACCCCGCCTTCTGATTTACCTGCACTTGCTTGAACTTTTGCATCATCTACTATAGATTTATGCTTTTGATTGTTGGCTATTTATACCTAATTTTGGTCCTTCATTAAAAAAAGGACTACCGCATTATGGAACCAACTGTGGATCAGTATGTACCGTCTGATTATCTTCCGATTTTAATTCAGTTTGCAGCCGCACTGGGCTTTGTGATTTTTGCGCTTACGCTTACGCACATGCTCGGCCCGAAGCGAGACAGTGAAGTAAAAGGCAAAGCCTGGGAAAGTGGCATTGAGTCTGTGGGGGATGCCCGCACGCCTATTTCCTACAAATACTTTATGACAGCCATCCTGTTTGTACTTTTCGATGTGGAAATCATCTTCCTCTATCCGTGGGCTGTAAACTTCAGAAGCTTTGGCATGGAAGGTTTCCTGCAAATGCTCGTGTTTATGGGGCTGCTGCTGGCAGGTTTCTTCTACGTGATTAAGAAAGGTATCCTAAAGTGGGAATAGGATATTAAACTTTTAAGAGCGGGTTTGTGTTCTTAATGCACACGAACCTATGCCTTTAAGGTACAAACAAACTATTTACATGAGCGACATAAATAAAGATATTAATTTAGTGGATGCACCGGATGGTGTATCAGGTGCTGGTTTTTTTGCCACTTCCTTAGAAAAAGTTATTGGTCTGGCACGTAAGAACTCACTTTGGCCTTTGCCGTTTGCCACCTCTTGCTGCGGTATTGAGTACATGGCTACCATGGGCGCCAATTATGACATTTCCCGCTTCGGTTCCGAGCGCCCCAGCTTCTCCCCGCGCCAGGCAGACATCCTGATGGTGATGGGTACCATCGCTAAGAAAATGGGCCCTGTTGTAAAGCAGGTGTACGAGCAGATGTCGGAGCCCCGCTGGGTGATTGCCGTTGGAGCCTGCGCTTCTTCCGGTGGTATATTCGATACGTATTCTGTATTGCAGGGTATCGACCGTATCGTGCCGGTAGATGTGTATGTACCAGGGTGCCCGCCCCGCCCGGAGCAGATTTTAGATGGCCTGATGCGCGTACAGGACCTGGCAGAAAATGAATCGCTGCGCCGCCGCAACTCGCCGGAATACCAGGCATTACTGGCCTCTTATAACATTAAATAAGCAGAATGGAGCTTACGAACGAAAACGTACTCGGTAAAATCATCAGCAAGTTTGGGGAAGACAACATTCAGGGCGCTTACAGCCCGGATGGCATCATGACGTTCACCACCAACCGCGAAACTATTATCGAGCTGATCCAATACCTGCACGACGACAAGGAGTTGCAATTAAACTTCCTGACGACGATGTGCGGTATCCATTATCCGGACCAGAAAGACAAGGAACTGTGCGTGATGTACCAGTTGCACAGCATGCGTCACAACTATCGCCTGCGCATTAAGGTGTATATGCCTGCCTCAGACCCGGTAATGCCTACGCTGACAAACGTTTACGCTGCCTCCAACTGGATGGAGCGGGAGACGTTTGACTTCTACGGCATTCAGTTTTTAGGTCACCCGAACCTGACCCGAATTCTGAACATTGAGGAAATGGAGTACCACCCGATGCTGAAGCAGTACCCGCTGGAAGACCAGACGAGGGAAGACAAGATAGACACTTATTTCGGACGTTAAGCCAATTAGCTGTAAGGCCCTAAGCTTCGGCTGAGGAGCATAACAGCACATAACAAAGGATATACACAATGGCTACTGAAAATAAAACCGCTGAACTCACCGAACTGGAGCAATTCCGTAAAGACCACGGACTTGCCCTGCACGAGGAGAGGCCACTTACCACGCTCAACCTGGGTCCAACGCACCCGGCGACGCATGGTATTTTCCAGAACATCCTTCAGATGGACGGTGAGAAGATCATGGACGCTGTGCCAACGATCGGCTACATTCACCGTGCCTTTGAGAAAATAGCAGAACGCCGGCCGTTCTACCAGATCACGCCGCTCACGGACCGCATGAACTACTGCTCCTCACCCATCAACAACATGGGGTACCATATGACGGTAGAGAAACTCTTAGGTATCACCATACCTAAGCGTGCGCAATACATCCGCGTGATCATGATGGAGCTGGCCCGTATCTCGGACCACCTTATCTGCAACTCTATCTTGGGTGTGGACTCCGGCGCCTTTACAGGCTTCCTGTACGTAATGCAGGAGCGCGAGCACATCTACGATATATACGAGGAAGTATGCGGTGCCCGTCTGACGACGAACATGGGCCGCATCGGTGGTATGGAGCGCGACCTTTCACCAAAGGCCCTGCACCTGATTGATGAATTCCTGAAGCGCTTCCCTAAAACCTGGGCAGAGTTCGAGAAAATGCTGACCCGTAACCGTATCTTCATCGACAGAACAACAGATGTGGGTGCTATCTCGGCTGAGCGTGCTTTGAACTATGGCTTTACCGGCCCTAACCTGCGCGCAACGGGTGTAGACTACGATGTGCGTGTGATGAACCCGTACTCTTCTTACGAAGACTTCGAGTTTGAAATCCCCGTAGGCTCCAAAGGCGATACTTACGACCGCTTCCTGGTACGTAACGAGGAAGTGTGGCAAAGCTTGAAGATAATTGAGCAGGCTTATAAAAACCTGCCGGAAGGCTCTTTCCACGCCGATGCACCACACTACTACCTGCCGCCAAAGCAGGCGGTGTACACCAGCATGGAAGCCTTGATCTACCATTTCAAAATAGTGATGGGAGAGGCAGATATTCCGGTAGGCGAAGTATACCACAGTGTAGAGGGCGGAAATGGTGAGTTAGGTTTTTACCTGCTCAGCGACGGTGGCCGCACACCTTACAGACTGCACTTCCGCAGACCTTGCTTTATATATTACCAGGCTTATACAGAAATGATTGTAGGTGGGCAACTAGCTGATGCCGTTCTGACGCTGAGTAGCCTGAACGTAATCGCTGGCGAGCTGGACGCTTAATATAAAGAACAATTATCAATTATCAGTACGCATTGTTCCTTGGTAATTGATAAATGATAAATGAATACAATGGCAGAGACTATAAACGAAGTAAAGTTTTCTGATGCGGCCATGGCCGAAATACAGCGCTACATCAGCCATTACCCTGAAGGGCGCCATAAGTCTGCCTTGCTGCCCATCCTGCACATTGCGCAGGCTGAGTTTGGCGGTTGGGTAAGCCCGGAGGTGATGGACAAAGTAGCTGAGATCCTGGACATACAGCCGATTGAGGTGTATGAGGTAGCCACCTTCTATACTATGTTCAACTTAAAGCCTGTTGGCAAGCATGTGCTGGAAGTGTGCCGCACCGGCCCTTGCTGCCTGCGTGGCGCCGATGAGCTAATCAACACGCTGAAGCGGAAGCTGAACATTGAAGAAGGTGAAACATCGGCAGATGGCATGTTTACGCTGAAGCCGGTGGAATGCCTTGCTTCCTGCGGAACAGGCCCGATGCTGCAGGTGCGCGAGCTGTTCTACGAAAACATCGACTCTGAGGAGCGCGTGGATGAGTTCCTGGCCATGATGCGCCAGAAAGAGCACGAAACACCAGTCTGGGCACAACAATCCTGACAAACCTGACAAAGGAAACTTTGACAAAAGACAAAGATCAAGGAAGGCTACTCATCAAGTAGAAGTTCCCCTCCTTGGACAAGGAGGGGTTAGGGGTGGTTGGACAAGTTAGCCTTGTCAAGTATCCTTATATCATATAACAAATAAATAACCAGCAGTACGCCCTCAAAAGCCACTGCTAAGCTATATATCCTGCTAAAATGGGACTTAAGATATTAACCGAACATATAAACGTACCCGGCATCGAGACGCTGGAGGTATACCGTAAGCATGGCGGCTACAAATCTGTAGAGAAAGCCCTGAAAACGATGTCTCCGGAAGAGGTGGTGGAAGAGGTAAAAACATCCGGCCTGCGCGGCCGTGGTGGTGCCGGCTTCCCGGCGGGTATGAAGTGGAGCTTCCTGGCAAAACCAGAGGGCGTTCCACGTTACTTAGTCTGCAACGCCGACGAATCAGAGCCTGGCACCTTCAAGGACCGGTGGTACATGGAGAAAAATCCGCACGGGCTGATTGAAGGTATGATTACGTCCAGTTATGCGCTAGGTGCAAACACCTCATACATCTACATCCGCGGAGAACTGATGTTTATCCTGCGCATTCTGGAGAAAGCGATTGCCGAGGCATACGCTGCCGGTTTGCTGGGTAAAAATATTATGGGATCAGGCTATGACCTGGACCTGCACGTGGCTCCGGGTGGTGGTGCTTACATCTGCGGCGAGGAAACAGCCTTGCTGGAGTCACTGGAAGGCAAGCGCGGCAACCCGCGTAACAAGCCTCCGTTCCCGGCGGTGAAAGGTCTTTTCCAGAGCCCTACGGTAGTAAACAACGTGGAGACGATTTCTTCTGTGCCTTGGATCGTGAACAACGGTGGAGCCGAGTATGCCAAAGTAGGTATAGGACGAAGCACAGGTACGAAGCTGATTTCAGCCAGCGGTAACATCAACAACCCTGGTGTATATGAGATTGAACTGGGTGTGCCGGTAGAGGAATTTATCTACTCTGATGAATACTGCGGCGGTATCTGGAAAGGCAGACAATTAAAGGCAGTCGTGCCTGGAGGATCTTCGGTTCCGATTCTGCCTGCCAACCTGATCCTGAAAACAGCTGCCGGTGAAGACCGCCTGATGACCTATGAATCTTTGTCTGACGGTGGCTTTGTAACAGGCTCTATGATGGGTTCCGGTGCATTTATCGTTTTTGACGAGGCCCAGTGCATCGTGCGTAACACGTGGAACTACTCCCGCTTCTACCACCATGAGTCATGCGGCCAGTGTAGCCCATGCCGTGAAGGTACAGGCTGGATGGAGAAAGTGTTGCATCGCATCGAGCACGGCCACGGTCATCAGCAGGACATCGACCTGCTGGTAAGCGTTGCCAAGCAGATTGAAGGTAACACCATCTGCCCGTTAGGCGATGCCGCCGCATGGCCGGTAGCCGCCGCTATCCGTCACTTCCGTGATGAGTTTGAGTGGCACATTAAACACCCGAAGGAGGCAACAGCACCGGGCGCAGTTTACCGCGGCCAGCTGGATGCAGTAACAGCTTAGATTTAGACACAAATATTAAGACGCTAGATATAAGACTTTATGAGTCGCAAGTACTTGTCTTGATACAGCAGTCTGATGAGTCTGAAAAACCTTTCTTTCTGTCATTCTGAAAGAAACTTGTTTGAAATAGAGGGCCCCTACCCCCGGGAGGTTATGCCTCTGCGACAAGCACACAAGATCCTTTCAGGATGATAAAAATGAAGGACAAGAAAAGTAATTAAGTATAGCATATAAGTTTGTGTTGTTCTGTTTTCTCACGAAAAACAAACAACGAATAACGAACAACGAAATATAAAATGGCTAAAGTAACAATTGACGGCATCGAGATAGAGGTAGAAGACGGAACTACCATTCTGCAGGCCGCAAGAAAAATCGGTGGCAAAATAGTGCCGCCTGCCATGTGTTATTATGGCCCGTTGAAGGGCAGTGGCGGTAAGTGCCGCGTGTGCCTGGTAAAAGTAACACAGGGCTCTGCCAAAGATACCCGCCCTATGCCAAAGCTGGTTGCCTCGTGCATCACGCATGTGCAGGACGGTATGGTGGTAGAGAATACAACAAACGAAGAAGTACTGAATGCCCGCAAGAGCATTGTAGAGATGCTGCTGATCAACCACCCGCTGGATTGCCCTATCTGCGACCAGGCCGGTGAGTGTAGCCTGCAGGACCTTTCTTACGAGCACGGCGTGAGTGCACAGCGCTTCGAAGAAGAGCGACGCACGTTCAACAAAGTGGACCTAGGCCCCTACATCCAGCTGCACATGACGCGTTGCATCCTGTGCTACCGCTGCGTGTATACCGCTGACCAGATTACCGAGAAGCGCGTGCACGGCGTATTAGGCCGTGGCGATGCAGCGGAAATTGGTACCTACATCGAGAATGTAGTGGACAACGACTTCTCCGGAAACGTGATCGACGTGTGCCCCGTAGGTGCGCTGACAGACAAAACATGGCGCTTTAAGAACCGTGTATGGTTCACGAAACCGCTCGATGCGCACCGCGACTGCCCTACCTGCTCTGGAAAAGTAACGCTTTGGACACGTGGCGAGGAAGTATTGCGTGTAACAGCCCGCAAAGACCAGTACAACGAGGTGGAGGAGTTTATCTGCAACACCTGCCGTTTCGACAAAAAAGAAACCAGCGACTGGACAATTGAAGGCCCGCGCCACATTGACAGTTCTTCTGTTATCTCAGCAAATCATTATGAGCTGCCGGTTCTGAATGTACCGATTGTACCTAACTTACCAGTGTCCACTAAGAAAAACCTGCCTCAGGAATAACATATGGAGTCAGTAGACCTATTATATAAAGGAATTTACATTCTGGTGATTTTCGGTATCACGCTGTTGATAGCGACATACTCCACCTACTTCGAGCGTAAGATAGCGGCGTTTATCCAGGACCGTGTGGGACCAAACCGCGCAGGCCCTGCAGGTTTGCTGCAGCCGTTGGCTGACGCCGGTAAACTGTTCTTTAAAGAGGACTTTATACCTGCCAAATCAAGCAAGGCGCTTTTCATCATAGGCCCGGGCATCGCGATGCTGGTGGCTACCATGTCCAGTGCGGTAATACCGTTTGGTGACATGTTGATAGTAGGCGGGCGTGAGTTGTTTCTGCAGGCAATTGAGGTAAACATCGGGGTGCTTTATATATTTGGTGTCGTTTCGCTTGGTGTGTATGGTCTGATGATTGGTGGCTGGGCTTCCAACAACAAATTCTCGCTGCTGGGTGCTATCCGTGCTGCTTCACAGAACATCAGCTACGAACTGGCCATGGGCCTTTCGCTGATAGCAGTGCTGATGCTGAGCGGCTCACTCTCACTTCGTGACATTGCAGAGCAGCAGGCAGGCTTCAACTGGAACATCTGGTACCAACCGCTGGGCTTTATTATTTTCCTGGTATGTGCCTTTGCCGAGACAAACCGTACCCCCTTCGACTTACCGGAGAGTGAGGCAGAACTGATTGGTGGTTACCACACAGAGTATGGCTCTATGAAACTGGGTATGTACCTGTTTGCGGAGTATATCAACATTTTTGTGGTATCAGCCGTGATGGCGACGCTTTACTTCGGGGCCTATAATTTCCCCTTCATGGCGGAGTTGCAAGTTTGGTTAACCAATGTCACTGAAAGCGCCGTTACGGCCAACAACATCGTGACGCTGCTTGGTGTAGGGGTAATGTTTCTGAAGATATTCCTGTTCATCTTCTTCTTTATGTGGGTACGCTGGACGCTGCCACGCTTCCGCTACGACCAACTAATGAAGTTGGGCTGGCAGATTCTGATTCCGCTTGCTATCCTGAACATTATCCTGACAGGCGGCGGTATCCTGCTGAAAGATTACTTATTTTAACAAATTTGAATGATGTCCGTGTTCTCTCTGTTTAGACAGGAGACACACACGACGACAATCATAAGCTGAAACAAATGGAACCACTATCAAATAGAAGGAAGAACGTAGAGAAGCTGCCGATGACGTTCGCAGAGCGCGCGTATCTGCCGGCTATCGCCCAAGGACTTGGCATCACCCTCAAACACTTCTTCAGAAAAAAAGCAACCATACAGTACCCGGAGCAAACGCGTGAGCGCAGCGAAGTATGGCGTGGCCTGCATGTGCTAAAACGTGACGAGAAGGGTGCTGAACGCTGTACTGCCTGCGGCCTATGTGCTGTGGCCTGTCCGGCAGAAGCCATCACCATGACATCCGGAGAGCGCAAGGCTGGCGAAGAGCACCTGTATCGCGAAGAGAAGTATGCAGTAACCTACGAGGTGAACATGCTGCGTTGCATCTTCTGCGGAATGTGCGAGGAAGCATGCCCGAAAGCAGCTATCTTTCTGCAGGACGACAAGCTTGCTCCTGCCCGCTACGAACGCGATGAATTCATTTATGGCAAAGACCGCTTGGTAGAGCCGTTAAAAACTACTGAAACTAAATAATCCCATGTCTGAGAGCCTGTTTTTCTTTCTTGCTTCGCTTACACTGCTTTGCGCCCTGATGGTCGTGATATCCAAGAACCCGGTACATAGCGTACTGTTCCTGATCATCACGTTCTTTACCATCTCCGGCCATTATATTCTGCTGAATGCACAGTTCCTGGCTGCCGTGAACATCATTGTGTACGCCGGTGCTATCATGGTACTGTTCCTGTTCGTGATTATGTTCCTGAACATGAGCAAAGAGTCAGAGAAAGAAGTAAAAACCTCCACTTTAAGTAAAATAGCAGGCACTATAGCTGGCGGCTTGCTTTTTGTGGTGATGATAGCAGCCTTAAAAGATACAGAGATAGCGGGTTATAATGCGGAAACCTACGACTCACAGATTGGTATGGTGGAAAGCCTGGGCGTAGTTCTCTTCACAGAATACCTGCTCCCTTTCGAGTTAGCCTCCGTACTTTTCCTGGTAGCCATGGTCGGTGCTGTAATGCTAGGTAAGAAAGAGACCGGAGAACAGCACTTCTAAGAAGACAACAACAACATACTAAAAGAGCCAGTGCAGTAATGAGCTGGCTCTTTTGCTTTATAAATAAATAACCTGTTTCAAGCTTTTAAACGCATGAACTCTCGTACGGACAGGTCGTGACCCAATGCCGTCAACTTAAGGGATTTTTCGTAAAACTCTGCAAAAGGCTATGCATTATGAGTATTAAAAAAAGAACCTGGAGATTTTGAAGCGTTTGCGCGTCATGATAGGCAGCGATGATTTTAAGGAGAAGTACCGTCAGAGCGACAGGGACTTCACGCGCAATCGGGTGCTGACG
>NZ_QRGR01000027.1 GCF_003367245.1 Pontibacter diazotrophicus
GGTAGTGCCCTGACTGCTCTTCAGGTATAGGTAAAAGTTACATCTATGCCTGGTAATATGAAAGTATAGCTATTGGAAAAATGATATACTGCTAATCTAAAGGTTAGGCAGGAAATTTACACAGCGCCGAACGGGAAAACGCGCCCTCGCGGGAGTGGAGCGCAAGTAGCAAGCTATGAAAAAGGCTGTTCATGAGTCGCTGGATAAGCTACCACTACGGCAGCTTAGACAAAACGAGACCACATAATTACCGGGCTAACAACTGCAAACTTACCTCAGTAATGGGCTAAGAGGAAACCATGACCTGCTTTACTTAAACATACCTCCCAACTTACCCCCTAATCCTTTGGTAACAGAGTCTTTGATACCACCGCCTATCAAGCTGCTCATAATATCAGATTGCCCCATTCCTTCTGAGGTTACTTTGCTGGAGAACCTGTTCATGATAAACGTCATCACAAATGGCCCTACCTGGTTGGCTATCGATGTTGGAATTCCTAATTTGGTAGTAAGGTCTCCGACATAACGTTGGATGGCGCTGTTTACGGCAGTGCTTTCAGTGGCTCCTTTGTTGCCCTTCAGCACATCCATAATGCCGCCAAAATCGCCGCTGCTGGCGCGGTTTTTCATCTCATCCATCAGATTATCCTTTGCAAGATCTACTGATTTATTCGCTTTCTCCGGCTCTAAATTATACTTGCTCTGCAGCTCACCTGTCAGCTGCCCTTTCATATTGTTGATAATATCTGTAAACATAGCTTAATGTGTGTTTGATGACTGTTTCGTTGGTTATTAATTTTAGATGCAACATTCTTATACGCTTCATGCCAATGCACTACTTGCCTGCGTAGCCACACATAGGAAGAAGCACCTGACTTTATATTTAACGATAATTACCTGCAGAAGATATTCAACACAATGAAAGCAGGTGTACATCGTTAGTGACTTTGGCAAAGTAATTGCTTCTAAAAAGCAGTTCAGGACCATTGTGCCTATAATTTCAATACCTTTGCCAACCGACCACTATGAATATGCGATACTTAGCTTTTTTAGCAATCCTTTTAATAGCCGGCGTTGCTTTCGCCCAGCCCAAACTGAAAAAAGTAAACATCAGTAAGGAGCTAAGCATCTTGCTGCCGCGGGATTTTACACCGATGCCAGATGATGGAATCGCCCGCCAGTATCCTGCTACCACCAAGCCGCTCGCCGTTTACACCAGCCCGAATGGCCAGGTAGATTTTAGCGTGACGCAGAAAATATCTCAGTTCAGAGCACAGGACCTGGGCATGATGCGTGAGTTTTACAAAGCTGCTTTGATGGAGAGGCATTCTAAAATCGATTTTATCCGCGATGAAGTGACGCAGATCAATGGCAAAGACCATATCGTTTTTGAGTATGTGTCCTCGGTAGAGGATGATCGTGGCGCAAGCAACCTGGCACCAGTGCAGAAATACAGCATTGTGCAGTACACTATTTCAGGAAACCAGATGATGATCTTCACGTTCCATGTGCCCTTCATGCTAAAGAACGACTGGCAACAACCTGCCCGTGAGATAATGGGCTCCATTAACATCAAATAACAAGTCACTTCACCCTTATTTTCAAAAGCCTCTCCTTTTACGGTGAGGCTTTTTTTGTATGCCCGCAAAAGATCACAGCGCAGGAACAAAAAATCTTTATATTTATGCTTGGCTCATTAACAGAGAAGGGCTTCTAAAACAACATGCTGCATAAAATGACAAAGCTACCTTTGATTCCCCTCCTGCTTCTTCTGTTGGCTGGCACACCGTCTGTTCTACATGCACAAAGCACTAAGGCATCCACAACAAAGACAAAGGCTGTTGCTGCTGCGGATGAAAGCACAGCGCCTGAATTCCAGGGAGGACGGGAGGCCATGTTACAGTTTCTGGCAAAGAACACGAAGTATCCTACCCGCGCACAATTAACCAAAACAGAAGGACTCGTGATGATGCAGGTGACAATAGATAAAGCAGGTAAGCTAACAGACATAAAGGCGGCATACTCCGATAGCCCTCTCCTTGAAACGGAGCCTTTGAGGGTGCTCAAACAAATGACAACATGGAAGCCTGCAAAAAATAATACCGTGCCTGTTGCTTCCACGTACCTGTTCCCTTTCATGTTCCATATGCCTGGAAAAGAAGGAAGCAACAAAGACACACTAATGTCAAAATGCATCAATTTCACCCAGAGCATTCCGACAAGTACTCCTGATCAGCCTCTTTTTATAGCTGAAGAAGTTACCGTTACCGGTTACGGTGTAGTGAAGTAAATTGCGGTGAGCGTATAAGAGCAAAAGTTCACCACGGCTCCTCCTTTTTGATTCGTACTCCCTATGCCTTAAATTTACAGCAAAGGGGGCAGCTACTTCTTTCTGTATGCGCCACTGTGAAAGCAAAGGCACAGGTATACGCCCTCCTTACATAAAGCAGCCGGCTACAGACCCGGCTCCACCTAAACCATAACCAATGGCAACAGACTTTTTATCCATCTACAGCGACGAGAATTTCATGCAGCAGGCGTATGTGCAGGCACAACAGGCCTTTGCCGAAGGCGAAGTTCCGATTGGCGCTGTGATTGTCTCCAATAACCGCGTTATCGCCAAAGCCTATAACCAGACCGAGAAGCTGAACGATGTAACCGCACATGCCGAGATGCTGGCTTTTACGGCTGCCTCTGAATACCTGGGCAACAAGTACCTCCACGACTGCACCTTGTATGTAACGGTAGAGCCCTGCATCATGTGTGCCGGCGCCAGCTACTGGGCACAGCTGAAGCGGGTGGTGTTCGGGGCCCCCGAGCCTAAGCGTGGTTACAGGCGGGTGGGCAACCTGCTGCACCCCAAAACAGAGATGGTCAGCGGGATTATGGCACAGGAGTGTGCCGGGCTGATGGCCTCCTTCTTTGCGGCTAAAAGAAATTAACTAACTTTGAAACCAAGCCGTACACCTATAACAGTTGTACGAACAATTATTTTTCAACCAAAACCTATATAAAACTATGGCTTTCGAACTTCCGAACCTACCTTACGATTACAACGCACTGGAGCCGCACATCGATGCGCGCACCATGGAAATCCATCATACCAAGCACCACCAGGCTTATACAAGCAAGCTAAACGAAGCCATACAGGGCTCTGACATGGAAGGAAAATCCATCGAGGAAATCATGCGCAACGTGAAAGCAGACAACGGCGCGGTGCGTAACAATGGCGGTGGTTACTACAACCACAACCTCTTCTGGACAATACTGTCTCCGAACGGCGGCGGACAGCCATCCGGCGAGCTGGCTGATGCCATTAACTCTGCTTTTGGTTCTTTTGACCAGTTTAAAGAGAAATTCAACAATGCTGCTGCTACCCGTTTTGGTTCAGGCTGGGCCTGGCTTTGCGTGAAAGGCGGCAAGCTGGAAGTATGCTCTACTCCTAACCAGGACAACCCGCTGATGTCATTCGCAGATTGCGACGGGCAGCCAATCCTTGGCCTGGACGTATGGGAGCACGCTTACTACCTGAACTACCAGAACCGTCGTCCGGACTATATTAGTGCTTTCTGGAACGTAGTGAACTGGGACGAGGTAACGCGTCGCTACAACGAAGCGAAGTAATCTTCTTTCAGACGTTTAACGTCTAAATAACTATCAACAAAAAGCCCTGCCGGAAACGGTGGGGCTTTTTGTTTGTACAGGCAATCCAGGAGCGCTATACTTCCTAATCCAAAGGAAAATCACTAATATAGAAGTTCAGAATTATGATTACCCTATGGAATTAGCGTTGCTGCTGTTGCTTATTGTACTGGTGTTATGGCTGTCGAACCTGCTTTCTGAAAAGCTAAAGCAGAGCTCAATTGATATCCGCCAACTCAGCGACGAGGTGCAGCGACTGCGGGAGCAGCTGGAAAAACAAGCCCGGACCAGTACGCCTGTTGGCCCACCTGCTGCTACAGTGGCGCCTGCACCACCGCAGCAGCAGGAGACAAAAGTCCCCCTTGCGCCACCAGTTCCCGGACCAGAGCCGAAACCTCCTGTTGCCCCTGCTCCTACGCCATTGCGGGAACCTGCGCCACAGCGTATACCAGTGCCTGCCCCAGAACCGCAGTATATAGCGGCTTTTACTCCTACAGCGGAACCAGTAGAGTCAAAAGGCATTTTTTCTTCTTTCAGAGATAACCTGGATTGGGAGAAATTCATTGGCGAAAACCTTATCAACAAGCTTGGTATAGCCATACTGGTACTGGGCATCGGCTTCTTCGTGAAGTATGCCATTGACCAGGAATGGATAAACGAAGTAGGCCGAGTGGCAATTGGTATTCTGGCAGGAGGCGCTTTGCTGGGAGTAGCACACCGCCTGCGAAAGGACTACCAGGCCTTCAGTTCTGTGTTGGTGGGCGGTGGCATGGCCGTTTTATACTTCACAGTTGCTATTGCCTTTCACGAGTACCAGTTGTTCAGCCAAACCGTCACTTTTCTGCTAATGGTGGGCATTACGGGCTTCACTATTTTCATGTCTATTGCCTATAACCGCATCGAACTGGCAGTACTGGCTTTGGTGGGCGGCTTTGCCAGTCCGTTCATGGTCAGCACAGGCGAGGGCAATTATGTGGTGCTGTTCATTTTTATACTCATTCTGAACCTGGGCATTCTGGTGCTGGCTTACTTTAAAAAGTGGAACCTGCTCCATATCATTGCTTATGTTTTCACCATTATCCTTTACGGCGGCTGGCTCTCTACCCGCGTAATTGGGGAACCGGACCCGCCTTATATTGGAGCCCTGGTATTTGCTACGCTGTTCTACCTGGTCTTCTTTGGCATGAACATTATCAACAACATCAAAGAAAGCCGCCGCTTTACAGCTCCTGAAATCATGATGCTGCTGAGCAACACCTTCCTCTACTACTCTGCAGGCATGTATGCGTTGGCGAATGTGGCAGGAGGCGCTTATCAAGGCTTGTTTACTGCCGCTATAGCCGTGTTTAATTTTGTGTTTGCCTACCTGCTATACCAGCGGCAGAGCACCGACCGCAACCTGGTATACCTGCTCATCGGCGTGGTGCTTACGTTCCTCAGCTTAACAGCTCCTGTGCAGCTGGAGGGCAATTTCATCACCTTGTTTTGGGCGCTGGAGGCTGTCCTGCTTCTGTGGCTCTCACAGAAATCAGGTATAAAGCTGATTAGAACAGCTTCTGTGGTAGTATTGGCACTGATGCTCTTCAGCCTGATAATAGACTGGAGCATCTACAGCATACCACTGCAAGCACCGCTTAATATTGTCTTCAATAAAGTGTTTATAACCGGCATTGTAGCGGTGATGGCCATGGCGGCTACCTTTTGGTTGCTGCGCCGTGAGGACGACGAAGAGGCTCCGGTGCTCTTTTCCTTTCTACCGGTACGCCTGTACCGGACACTGGTGGCCGTCGTGTTTGCCCTGACCTTCTACGTGGTGCTGCTACTGGAGCTTCATTACCAGCTAGACCGTTTCGGCTTGAGCTTTGGCACCCAGTCCTTTATCTTCGGGCTGTATAATTACCTCTACCTGCTTGGGCTGTTGCTGGGAAGCAAGCGGATGCACAACGCCAGGTTCAGACTGGCTGCAGGAATCCTGGCCACTATTGGTATCATAACATACCTGGCGGTGCTCCACCCGATCACCATCGAAACCCGTAACCTGTACCTTCTGGGGCAGGGCGAAACCTTTGGCAGCTTTCTACTGCACTACCTCCCGCTGGTGCTTGTTCTGGCGATGCTGGCGGTACTGGTGCGGCAAGAGACAGGCTTCCGAAACAAAGCGGGTAAAGCAGCCCTTTGGGCACTGAGCTTTGTCGCTGTTTTTATAGCCAGTGCGGAGCTGGAACATATTGCCCTCCTCTCGCTGCATGAACCAAATGCCAGCATTGCACCACTGCTCGTGCAGATCCGTAAAATCGGGTTTCCTATTCTCTGGGGCATTAGTTCTTTTGTGCTGATGATGATCGGAATGCAGCACAAGCTGAAGACACTGCGCATTATTTCCCTGTCGCTGTTCTTCCTGACGCTGGCCAAACTTTTTCTGTTCGATATCAGGGGCATATCGGAGGGCGGTAAGATTGCTGCTTTCATTTGCCTGGGCATGCTGCTGCTGGTGGTTTCTTTTATGTACCAGAAGCTGAAGGTGCTAATTTTGGAAGATGACACGAATGCAACCCCACAAGAACCTTCTACCGATGGGTATCAGGCATAGGCTTCTGTTTAGCATCCTGCTTCTGCTGAGTGGAAGCACACTTACAAGAGCACAGGAATACAACTGGAAGGCTCCTGTTGCGCCAGCACCTGAAAAGGGCTATTACCGCATACTGCTTTCTCCGGAGGTAAGAGGCAATTTACAGGCTGATCTCTCGGATGTCAGGCTGATGAATGAGCAGCAACAGGAAGTGCCTTACCTCCTGCGCAGCGAGCAGCCTGTGCAGTACAAGAAGCTTTTCAAGCCTTATACTATCCTGCATTATAACCGCAAAAAAGACTGCTGTTCTGAACTGCTCATCGAGAACACAAATAAGCGGAAAATCGACAATATCAGCCTGCTCATTAAAAACGCAGATGTGCGGAAACAGGTGCACCTCAGCGGCAGCGATGACCGCGAGAACTGGTTTGTACTAAAGGCGCAGGATGTGCTGCACACACTCAACAGCACAGAAAGCACCGCCAGGCTTAGGTTGCTGGAGTTCCCGCTCAACGATTACCGCTACCTGCGCCTGCAGCTCAACGACTCCAGCAGTGCCCTCTCAACATCCTGCAGGCCGGCTACTACGACACTCAGGCAGAGACCGGTCAGTACACCGCCATTCTTGTGCAACAAATCACCCGCACCGACAGCGCCAGATACACCTATATCAGGCTGCAATTTGCCGGGCCTGCTTACCCTGAGCAACTGGAAATGAACATCACCTCTCCAGCGCTATACCTGCGCGAGGGCTACGTGATTGCCGGCAAAGCAACCGCTAGCAGGAAAAGGAAGCGCCGCAGGAGGCAAAGCGAAACAGAGCCTGTGCGCGTGCCCTTTACGCTCAGCGCAAACGAGCCTACCCGCATTGCACTACCACGCCGCCGGGTGCAGGAACTCACCATTGTCATTGACAATGCCGATAACCAGCCACTGCAAATAGCAGACATTACGCCGCTACAGTTCAACCGCTACCTGGTGGCGAACCTGGAGGCGAACGAAACTTATACCCTTTATTTTGGTGATGAAGACGCTGCAGCGCCCGTATATGACCTGAAATTCTTCAGCGACAGTATTCCGCCTGACTTGCCTGTGCTTATGACCACAAACATACATGCAGCAACGGGGCGCAAACAGGAGACTGGCTGGAATGCCTCTAAACTCCTGCTCTGGGCAGCTATAGGTGTAGTAGTGGCAGGTTTAGGTTACATGACGGTGCGCTTATTAAGAGAGATGGACCGGGAGAAAGGGCAATGAAAGGGGCAAAAAAATCCCCTGCCACTTAATTAAATGGCAGGGGATGATGATGACAGACTTCTTAGACTTACTGCTGTGCTACCTGCTGCTGCCTTGCTTTGTAAGACGCAACACCGGCATCCAGGAAGTTCACGAAGTTCTCTACATTCAGGTCGTAGGAAATAGGCTTTACCAGCACATTCTCGTTCTCATCCATCAGCACGTAGTAAGGCTGCGCGTTTACGTTGAATTTAGATATCTGGTAATCAGCGTACTGTTTCCCGATGGTCTTTTTCACTTTGTTATCATAGCTGCTGGTGTACCAATCCGCCTCGGGCAGCTCTGTTTTGTCATCCACATAGAGCGCCAAAATCACATAATCCTCACGCAGGCGTTGCAGCACCGCCGGGTCTGACCACACATTGGCTTCCATCTCACGGCAGTTCACACAGCCGTGGCCTGTAAAGTCGATGAAGATGGGCTTGTTCTGCTCGGCAGCGCAACGCTTTGCCTGCTCCAGGTCAAAATAGCCTTTCAGGCCATGTGGCAGGTGCAGGAAATCGGCATATTTCGGAGGCTCACACAGCTGGTTTGCATCCGAGGCTGCACTTGCTCCTCCCCCTCCTTGTTGCGCGATGAGGTTTAGATTGAAGTCCTGGGTGGTTTGTGGCGGCAGGTAACCGGCCAGGGCCTTAAGTGGCGCACCGAACATGCCCGGCACCAGGTATATCACAAAAGCAAAAGTGACGATGGCGAGGAACAGGCGCGGCACACTGATGTACTTCAGTTCAGAGTCGTGTGAGAATTTGAGTTTACCCAGCAGGTAAAAGCCCATCAGCGTGAAAATGATTATCCAGAGGGCCAGGTACACTTCCCTGTCCAGGATTCCCCAGTGGTATACCTGGTCGGCTACACTCAGGAATTTAAGCGCCAGCGCCAGCTCTATGAAACCAAGCACCACTTTTACAGAATTCAGCCAGCCGCCAGACTTTGGCAGGCCGCTCAGCCACGACGGGAAAACCGCAAACAAGGTAAAAGGCAGCGCAAAAGCCAGCGAGAAGCCAAACATACCGACAACCGGGCGTATAGTTTCGCCGCCTGCCGAGGCTACCAGGATACTACCAACAATAGGGCCTGTGCAGGAAAAGGACACCAGGGCCAATGTAAAAGCCATAAAGAACACGCCAACCCAGCCGCCTCTATCGGCCTGGGCATCTACTTTGGTAAGCCAGGAACTCGGCAGCGTTATCTCGAACATGCCAAAGAAAGACATGGCAAACAGCAGGAACACCGCGAAGAACAGCAGGTTAGGGAACCAGTGTGTACTGAGAAAATTAGCGCCATCGGCTCCAAAGAGTTTGGCCACCACCGTACCGATGATAGTATAAATAGCGATAATCGACACGCCATACACTAAAGCTTTCAGAATAGCCTGCCCTCTGCTGCCACTGCTTCCTGTAAAGAAGCTTACGGTCATGGGCACCATCGGGAACACACAGGGCGTTAGCAGCGCAACCAGCCCGGAGCCAAAGGCAATCAGCATAAAAGCCCACAGGCTATCGGTGCCAACTTCAGGCGCAGGCTCAGAGATAGCAGCAGGAACTTCACTGGCTGTTGCCTCACCATGAGCTGCATCAAGCTCCGGAATTACGGCCAGTGCCTCCGTACTGCTTTGGGAAGCAGCAGTATCTTCGGTGGCAGCTGCCTGCGTATTGGCAGGCTCTTGCGCAGGTGGTGCAGGCCTTTGCTCCGGTGCATCCTGCTCTACTTTAACAGGCACTTTATTCGCTGGCTGGGCAGCAGGACTTGCAGCGGCCGTTACGGCTATTTGTTTGTTTGTAAAGGTGAATGTGTCGTCAAACGGTATACAGCGCCCGTCCACATCTGTGCATACCTGGTACTCATATTCGCCTTTTACCTGCAGGTCGGGCTGCAGCACGCGTATTTTCTGGCGGAACTGTGCCGTGCCGGTAAAGTAGGTGTACTCTCCCTCCCAGATGTCGTCGTACTTCTTTTTCGGGTTGACGGGTTTAATTTCCCCCACCAGCTCATAAGACGGATGTTTCTGAAAATCAAACTCCGTTACCATCGGCCCCAGGTCGGGGTCAAAGTCAGAAGAGTAGAGGTACCAATCTTTGTCAATTTTAACGTTAAAGATTAATTCCACCTCCTCACCTACAGCCACCTGTTCTTTAGAGACGTCATAGCTCCAGGTAGCAGGCTTGAGTACCTGCGCCTGTGCCATCACGGCCACCATCATAAGGAGCCAGGTAGCCAGCAGCTGCTTTACAAACTTATTTCTATTCATCGTTTGGGTTGGTTCGCAAATATTCAGGTAAAGGGTACTTCGAAAATATCAGCATTTTACTCCTGCAAAAATAGGCATTTTTGTACTGATCCGGTGCCCGATGCCTTGGGTGTCGGATAAACAACAACTAAACAGCCCTTAACGTTACCTGCTTCGGCATATAAAACTGCCGCAGTGGGTGCAGGCGCCTTTTTATAAGTCAGGAGTCTGCTCTCTCTTTTTTCTTTCGAAAAAAAATCATCTCACATTCAGTACAACTCTGTATTAGCCTGCTTCAGCTCAAACACCCCCTACTACGTTTAAACACATATTTTACAGTATTTTCTCCATAACATGCCACCACATCAATACAATTAAAAATAAATATTTAACAATTTATATATTAAAAAATAAACATAGTCAAATACATTCCGTATAGGGTACCATAACAAAGACATTCACATGTTATAAAGACAGCTTAACCACTAAATTAAGCTTACTCACTAACTAAAGGAGCTTTCTCTGTAACCCTGTGAATTATATATCAAATTATCTTGTAATATTTACATCAGGCAATATAAAATAGAACACATCAGATATGGAAGAAACTTTACAAAGCTATGTTGATTTCACTTTGCGAACCGAGTGTGGCAAGACGTTCGAGAATGTTTTCAAGGCTATTAAGTTGGTGCGCGATGAGAAGCACAACTTCCATATAGTTTACAAAACTTTTTCTGATGAGTATATTTACTCCTTTTGTAATCCGTTTCAGGATGAAGCTGCCACACATACTTATACAATCATATCTGAGTCAGAGGCCCGGAATATTTTTCTACCCCGCCTGTCTCAGGAAAACGCCAGCGAGTTATTCAGCACCGCCAAGGCGACCCCTGCGCAGTTGCGCTCCTGACCATTTTCAAATGTCTGAGAACAAAAAGGTGCTTCGCGGCACCTTTTTGTTTTTGTGGCTATCTATAAGATGTATATATAAAAAGCCCCTATACTGCCTGCACAGGCTGATATGAGTAGGTTTTGGCAATAGCAGTACCTCCCTTGGTAGTAAAAGCACGTATTTTGATTAATTTTACAGCTTTGCTGCTACACAACGGCAAGAACTCTCTATGGCTTTTGATATACTGTTAACAATATTCCTGGTTCTTCTAAACGGTTTTTTTGTTGCGGCTGAATTTGCACTCGTGAAGGTGCGCTCCTCACAAATTGAGCTACGGGCGCTGGCAGGCCACAGCATGGCGAAACTAACCCAGAACATGCTCACGCACCTCGATGCCTACCTCTCGGCCACGCAGTTGGGGATTACACTTGCCTCGCTAGGCTTGGGTTGGATAGGCGAAAGCGTGGTGTCACAGATCGTAATTAACGTAATGGAGTTTTTTGGCTTTAGGGGTAGTGAAGTACTGGCCCACCAGATTGCGCTGCCCATTTCCTTTGCCATTATCACCGTGCTGCACATTGTGTTCGGTGAGCTTGCCCCTAAATCGCTGGCTATACAACGATCTGAGTCTACTGCGCTGGCAGTGGCTTTTCCGCTTCGCTTCTTTTACGTTTTGTTCAGCCCGTTTATCTGGATGTTGAACGGATTGGCCAATCTTGTGCTGCGCGGCATGGGCATACAGCCTACGCATGGCGCGGAGGTGCACTCAGCAGAGGAGCTCCGCCTGCTGTTTGAGCAGAGCGTGGAGAGCGGAGCCATTCTGGATGCGCACCACGAGCTGATTGAGAACGTTTTCGAGTTTAACGAGCGCATGGTAAAGCAGATACTGGTGCCGCGCACCAAAGTGGTGGCTGTTGATGTGACTATTTCGGAGCAGGAACTGATGGAGCTCATCTTTAACGAAGGCTATTCACGCCTGCCCGTATACAGCGGCAACATCGACAATATTGTGGGCATACTATATGTAAAGGACATTCTGAGCATTGTGCGCCGTGGCGAAGCCATTCATGTGGAGGAGCTGATGCGCCCCGCTTACTTTGTGCCGGAAACCAAGAAGATAAACCTGCTGCTGAAGCAGTTTCAGCGCCGCCACATGCACATGGCCGTTGCCACAGATGAGTTTGGCGGCGTATCGGGTATTGTGACGATAGAAGACATTATAGAGGAGCTGGTAGGAGAGATACAGGACGAGTACGACGAGGAGGTGCCTATTGTACAGAAGGTCGGTGACTTCGATTATAAAGTAAGCGGTTCTGCCACTATCTCCGATGCCAATGATTACCTGCCATACCCGCTACCCGAAGGCGAAGACTATGAAACAGTTGGTGGCCTGCTGAACGTGATCTACGGGCAGATACCGGAAAACCTGAACGAGATCACCAGCTTCAACGAGTATGAGGTGCGGGTACTGGAAAAATCGGAAAGGCGTGTGGAGTGGGTACTCTTTAAAGTGCGCGAAGAAATGCTGAAGGGAGAGGAAGAAAAGTAGAAGTATGAAACGACACCAGAGCCTGCAACCTATCTCGCGCCAGCACCACGGAGGCCTGCTAACAGCCAGGCTCCTGCAACATGGCGCCCCACCTTACAAAGGAATGCCCACCACACACGCTGCCAAAAGGGAGTATGTGCTGCAGTTTTATAAAGAGCACCTGCAGCCTCATTTTGCCTTAGAAGAGGCTACTGTTTTTGCGCTTGCGGGTGCTTTCTCTGCTAATCTAAAGCAACAGGCCGAACAGCTGCAGGCAGAGCACCGGCAACTGGAAGAGCTGATTAAAGCTTTGCCGCAAACTACCGACACAGCACTGCCGGATAAGCTACACGAGGTGGGGCAGCTTTTAGAGCGGCACATCCGGCAGGAAGAACGCGTGTTTTTTGAGCAGTTGCAGCAAGAGTTGCCTGCAGATAAACTTCGCCTACTGGAGGAGCAGGTGCTACAGCACTCGGCTTAAACCAGGTCACGTCCTGTGAACCAGCCGCTGTACATCACATAATTGTTGGCTACCTTGTCCAGGCCTTCAATCTGCTCCGGGCTCAGCTGCTTTACTTTTTTAGCCGGAATGCCCGCATATATCCACCCTGATTCGCACACGGTGTTTTCGAGCACAATAGCCCCTGCCGCCACAATACAGTTCTGCTGCACCACCGCATTATCCATCACAATAGACCCCATTCCTATCAGCACATTGTCTTCCACGGTGCAGCCATGCACAATCGCATTGTGGCCAATAGACACGTTACTGCCTATCGTTGTGGCAGCCTTTTGGTAGGTGCAGTGGATAACGGCCCCATCCTGTATATTAGATTTGTCTCCGATGCGGATGCTGTTCACATCGCCCCGAATCACAGCATTAAACCAGACGGAGCACTCATGGCCCAGGATTACATCGCCTACCAGAGTGGCATTTTCGGCTATAAAACAACCATTGCCCATTTGTGGCTTCACACCTTTAACCGGAAGTATAACTGGCATAATCTTGATTTGAATAACTGAATTTTGAATGACTGACTATGGATTTGGCCTTAGAACCAGATAAGAAAGTTTGCTCCCTACTCGCAATTTGATAAATGATACCTGTTAATTGTTAAATGGAAGCAGTCTTTTCCAGGTGCCTTTCATGTAGTTGTACTTGAGGGTGCTGGGCAGGGCTTTCCAGAAGTACTTGTTTACCTCTACGGCAAAGCTGGGCTGCATATAGCAGTTAATGGTGCAGCCCTCGCACTCCGGCAGCCTTCCCTCCTGCCGCTTCAGTTCCTCCACTTCCCTGGACTTATACAGTTCGTACAGTTTCCCGTTGATAGGGTAACTTTTAGAGCCGAGGTGATAACAGGGCAGCACCAGTTCGTTTTCCGGAGAAATAACCAGCGTGGTACTGGCAGCCTTGCAAACCGGATCTGCTACATGATTGCCCCCGTCACGGCGGAGCTGCACGAAACCATCGTTCAGGTACACGCTTTTACGCTTGCCAAAGGCAGCCAGGTAATTTAGCTCTTCTGCTGTGAGTTGCTCCCCGGTGTCCACGGCATTATACTCAAAAGCCGGGTTAATAACGAGCAGCAGCTTGTTTGGGAGTACTATCTTCTGATACACCTCCTCCAACTGGTGTAGGTTGCTTCTGAACACGGTAAAGAGTATGTCGGGGCGCTCGCCCAGTTGTTTTGCTATGGCAATAGACTCCATCACGAAATCATAACAGGCTACGCCGCGGCCTTTATCATGCACCTCTTTTTCTGATGAATCGAGGGAGAAGTGTAGCATGTCTACTTTGCCTTTTAACCGTTTGGCCAGCTTCGGATACAGCATACCGTTGGTGGTGAGGGTGGTGATAAAGCCCATGTCGTGCGCCATTCCCAGCATCTCGTCTATCTGGCGGTGCAGCAGCGGCTCTCCCCCGGTAAAGTCTATCACCTGCACCCCCAGCCGCTTCAGGTCCTGCAGGTTTTGGTGCACGTCCTCCAGCGTAATGTATGGGGACGGTTTTTCCCAAATGTCGCAGAACGAGCACTTTGCGTTACAGCGGTAGGTAACGTAGTAGTTGCAAAGCACGGGTTTAGAGGTCAGACGCATAAAACAAAGATAAGAGGCAGCAGGCACAATCAGCCAGTTTACCCTTCTTTTCTACTGCTATCAAGGCATTAGGGGTTTACACTGTTGCTTTTATAGCACTTCTTGAGGTATGCTGACATTTTAGTATATACTTGGATTTTATAGCGGTAGTATGCGCTTAATCTTATTAATCTATTTATATTTAAGAAGTATAATATAAGGCTGTTGATGCAGGACAACTTAGCTCTAAGAACTAACCTCAGCTTCTCCATATATAGTGCAGATAGCACTGTTCCTGCTTTACATTGTTAGTTGCCAAAAAGCTAAATGATAGAATGAAATTTAGAAAAGCAGTTCGAAGTGATGTTCCATTTATTGTTCAGATGCTGGCAAACGAAGGAATGAAGATACACTTTGAAAGAAAGTAAAAAGCCGTTTGTCAATCATGCTTTTACCGTAGCTACACCACCGCAAAGCCCGGTGCATTATGGAACATTTTAAAATTAAAATATGAGGCAATTATCAACTTTGGTGGCAATCTTTCTTATAGCTGGCTTAGTAGCTTGCGAGCAGACAAAAGTCACTTCAACTGAGGGAGAAAGCCAAGTGGGGTTGACTGCTACTGCCAATGCTCAAACAGATATTTACTCCTATCTTAAGGATTCCTTAGCTACTGATTGGGTTAGAGAAAATCCTGAATTAACGGAAACAGAAGTCTCATACTTTAATAAAGAAAGAGCTGAAAAATATTTTGTCGCTCCAATTCAGATAAGCGGGTACAGTACCCCTTTTGCCTGGGATAGTAATTTATCAATTTTAAGGTTTCTGATATCAAAGGATGACAGTATTGAAGTACTAAGAGGTACTGCAGCAGACCCAAACTATGAAGGAATAAAAATAACCTGGAAGCAAGGTTTATCCGGTTTAATATGGTTTGATAACACGGCTTATGAAGCACCTGTAAAACACTGGTGGATAATCAAAAAATCAGAATGCCCGGGCAACATCACATTTCCAACTCTCTCCTTTGAAAAACAGTTTGAGGTGCCTAATGCTATAAGTAATAACCTTGAAGGCCTAGCAATAATACCGTTCAATAGCGAATTCAAGAAAATTAAAGTTTCCAATGTATCAATGAAGATCAAGAACGGAATATTGTTAAACGGCAAAGCTTATGATATAAATAGCGATGGAATTATTGATGTATTCCTCTATGATGAAGAGATAGATGAGACGACTACCTACAGTAGACTTTATCTCAACGTTGATGGTAAGTGGGAGAGCAAACATGTAAAACTGGATGAAGTGTGTGTTTAAGAAAAAATCCTATAACCCAGTACATAAGCTGCGTTTCGCACATCGGCTGTACTAAACACTAACTTACACTACCCACATGACCAAACACCAGTAAAACTTGATCTAATTCAAAAAACTATATCATGGTAACCATGGAAAATCAGGCAGCAGCACCTGTCTCAAAACGGAAACATATCCGGACGTTTTTCTCCCTGACCTTTATCTTTTCATGGCTGGTATGGGGAGCGATTATCCTTTTTAAACCTGCTGAAGACCTGATACTGCCTTTGATTTTCCTTGGTGCTTTTGGGCCTACCTTTGTGGCGATATACCTGGTGCAGCGCTATGGCAGCTCTGCAGAAAAGCTTGATTTTTGGAAGCGCGTCGGCAGCTTTACACGCATCAACTGGAAGTGGTATCTGTTTATCCTGCTTATTTTCCCGGCTATCCTCTTCATTGGTTATCCTGTCTATTCTCTGTTAGGAGGAGAGGTTCCTTCAGCAGACGCTTTTACAGGTGGCATTGAAACACCAACAGATTTTATTTTTCTTCTGAGCATCATGCTTCTGGGAGGGCCTCTTGCGGAAGAACTCGGATGGCGCGGCTATGCCTTAGATCCGCTACAGCAAAAGTGGGGACCGATAAAAGCCAGTATTGTATTGGGAATTATATGGGTCGCTTGGCATTTGCCGCTCTTTTTCATAGAAGGCACATCGCAACATGCGAAAGGCTTCGGCGTTGCGTTCTGGTCCTGGTCTTTCCAGATAGTTGCGATTTCCATCATCTTTACCTGGGTGTATAACAACACCAGGAGAAGCATTTTAGCAGCAGTGCTGCTCCACTTAATGGCCAACATGGCTTATCCTACCAACCTCGATCCGCTTGGTGAGGCTATTTTTACAGCAGTTCGCCTTCTCATAGTTCTGGCTATCATTATCCCATGGATTCAGAAGCCGAAACCGGAGGAGAAGCGAAGCACAGTAGCTATAGATGCTACACTGCCAGGCTTGCCTCTGCCTGATGCTGCACTAAAGAACGGTTAAGGCAGCGCCTGCAGGTTATACCAGGTACAAATAAAATTCTAAATTATTTACTTTTCCCGAACAGCTCCAAGGCGGCAGCGCTCATCGCTTTTACACCTGTTTTGATGGTTGGCTCCGGTAATGGTGCAAACAAAGGGGAGTGCAGCGAAGGCAAGGCTTCTCCCTTTTGCTCTGCCTCCCGCACTTTGGCCGGATCCACGGCACCAAGCCAGAACATACAGATAGGCACCTCCTTTTCCTGCCTGCCAAACCGGCTGAAGTCCTCTCCTACCATATTAGGCGGCATCTCTACCAGGTTCTCCTCTCCAAAATTCTTACGTAGCACGCTTACGAGCCTGTTAGTTAATGCAGGATCGTTGATAGTAGCCGGTGTCTGTGGGTCGCGGATGCTGATAACGGGCATTTTATTTTCTGGCAAGCCGGCGGACTCGGCTAAGTTCTTACTGATTCGGCGGATGGAGGAGATAATCTGCTCCCGCACCTCGTCAGAGTAAGAACGCAGCGTGAGTTGCAGCTTCACCTCGTCCGGAATAATGTTGTGCACTGTGCCGCCATGTATAGAACCTACCGTGACTACTGCAGGTTCTATCGGGTTTATTGTTCGGCTGACAACAGTCTGGAACGCCAGCACCATTTGGGAACTGAGCACCACCGGATCTATAGTGGTGTGCGGCGCGGCGCCATGGCCACCCTGCCCGAACACGGTGATGTCCATCATGTCCACACTGGCCATAAAAGCCCCTTCACGGTAACCGATTTTGCCGGCAGGCAGCGACGCATTGTCATGCATGGCAATGGCATAATCAGGGGTAGGAATTTTATCGTATAAGCCAGCCTTAAACATCAGGTCTGCGCCAAATCCGTTCTCCTCCGCCGACTGCGCCACCATGACCAATGTGCCTTTCCATTGGTTTTTTGTGTGTACCAGTGCCCGTGCCGTTCCGGTAAACACAGTCATGTGGATATCGTGCCCGCAGGCATGCATCACGTTTACCTCATTTCCTGCTGCGTTCACACCCCTGGCTGTGCTGGCGTAAGGGAGGCCGGTTTTCTCTTCCAGTGGCAGAGCATCCATATCCGTCCGTATGAGGACAGTTGGTCCTTTGCCGTTCTTTAGTACCCCTACTACCCCATGGGCACCCATCTTCTCCATCACCTCAAAGCCAAGACTCTTCAGTTCGCTGGCCATCACCTGGGCTGTTTTCTCCTCCTGCAGCGATAGCTCCGGGTTCTGGTGGAGTTGCTTATAGAGCTTGTCAAGCGCCGGATAATTTTTGTCTGTATAGGCGCTGACTTCTTTTAGTACAGGAGATTGTGCATAGCTAAAGCCAGCGGAAAGGGCCAGGGCAAGGAGTAAGGAAATTTTCTTCACAGGTGATAAAATTTTAATGCAGCGTAATTTACAGCTTTAACCTGAAAATACCCATCTCCCCCATGCAGGCATAAAAGTAAGGGTACAGGTATTGTGGCAATACATCCTGTAGTAGCTGATAGCCTCGAAGCAAAGTTCATAGCAATAGCGAAAGGAGTATATTTCTCACTGTTTTCGTGTCGCTTTTATACTGTTCGTCTATTTATTCCAGCTAATGGCCCATGAAAGCAATCCCTTCGTCTAATTTAACATTCGCAGTGCCGCTTAATTGTTACATTTGATTAGCTTAATTGCTACGGTATACTTGTTTAAGGTGAGATGTAAGTAAGTTTTCTACCGTCTAAGTTCAGAAGCCGCGCCCTCTTGGGTGTGGCTTCTGTCGTTTCATACCATTTTTATTCACCCAACGTTATACCCTGTAAAACAGCACCTGGATTAAACGTTGGAACTATGAAGAAAGTAATTATGCTACTGGCTTTGCTGGCTACCAGTGTGGCAGCAAAGGCGCAGTTACAGGCAGGTGTGAAGGCAGGACTGAGCACCGCAAATGTAGACATACAAAAAGTCCGCAACGACCCGTGGCAATACACCAAAGCAGAAAATGTGACCGGATACCATGCCGGCGCGTTTGCCCGCCTTCAGGTGGCCGGCTTCTTTGTGCAGCCGGAGGCTGTCTTAACCACCACAGGTGGTCAAATTAAAGTATCGGGCACCGACATTATGGGTGTTCGGGTAGAAGACTTCAGGTTTAACCGCCTCGATGTGCCTATTATGGTCGGTTATACCTTCTTTGATGTAGTGCGTGTGCAGGCTGGGCCGGTCTCCTCCACCCTCCTCAGCGCCAGGCAGGAAGGGCAGGACATTAAACAGTACATGCGGCAAGCAGACTGGGGCTTTCAGGCAGGCGTCGGGCTCGATATTGGTAGTATTACGGCCGACGTCAGGTATGAACTGGTAAACCGCCAGCTCACCAACACAGCTCAGCAGACCGGCATGCAGGTGAGCAACCAGCAGTTTATCGTCAGTCTCGGCTATAAGCTCATCAGGTAGGGTAGTTTAAAAGCGAAAGCCACAGATGAGACACCACCTGTGGCTTTCGCTTTTAAGTAAAGAGACAATGTCACCTTGCGTACTCACTCGCGTAGTTTACCCTTCAGGTTTGCAAGGCCAACTATGTTGCCCGGAGAGTCTTGTCGCTTGTCCTGGTACTTTTGTCCAACTATCAAGGCATATACATTTCTGCCCCTGGCCCAACCGGGAGCCCCAGCAGAATCCAGAAAATGAGCAGGATAACCCAGCCGATGAAGAACACCACAGAGTAAGGCAGCATCGTTGAAATGACCGTACCGATACCCGCATTTTTATCATAGCGTTGTATGAACGCAACAATAAGGGCGAAATACGACATCATTGGGGAAATGATATTGGTGACGCTGTCGCCGATGCGGTAAGCCACCTGCGTAAACTCCGGCGTATAGCCCAGCAGCATGAACATTGGGATAAACACCGGCGCCATAATCGCCCATTTGGCCGATGCAGAACCCATTACGAGGTTGATGAGGGCAGCTACAATGATGAACGTGATCATGAGCGGGATATCGCTCAGCCCGAGTGTTTTCAACACATCAGCCCCGTTAATAGCCAGGATCAGCCCCAGGTTAGTCCAGTTAAAGTAGGCGACAAACTGCGCCGCAAAGAACACCAGCACAATGTATGATCCCAGAGTTTCCATCGACTTGGCCATGCCCCGCATCACATCGCTGTCGTTCTTGATGGTTTTCGCGCCCACGCCATACGCGATACCCGCTATACCCGCCAGCAAAAAGATGAAGGCCACAATGCCCGACATAAAGGGCGAGTGCAGGATCTCGTTTGTATCCGGGTCGCGCAGGTAGCCGTTCTCTGGTATAAGGCCCCCCAGGATAAACGCCGTCATCAGCAGAATGGCAATGGTGGCATACAGCAGACCGCGCTTTTCCTGTGCATTCAGCATGTCTATGCTTTGCGGTTTCTCATCTCCCTCATACTCCCCCAGCCGCGGAATTACCACCTTCTCCGTTACCCAGGTACCCAGTGCCGCAATAATGAAGGTAGACACAAACATGAAATAATAGTTCGCCGCCGGGTTCACGGCATAGTTCGGGTCAATGATCCTGGCCGCCTCTGTAGACAAACCAGCCAACAGCGGATCGACGGTGCCCAGCAGGAGGTTCGCACTATAACCACCCGATACCCCGGCAAACGCCGCCGCCAGGCCAGCCAGCGGATGGCGGCCCGCCGCCAGGAAGATAACGGCAGCCAAAGGCACCAGCAGCACATAACCCACCTCTGATGCTGTGTTTGAAAGTACGCCGGAGAAAACAAGGACAAATGTAAGCAGGCGCTTCGGCGACGACAGCACCACCAGGCGCAGCACCGCCCCAATCAAACCTGTCCCCTCCGCAATACCGATACCTAATAAGGACACCAGCACCGTACCCAGCGGTGCGAAGCCGGTGAAGTTGGTCACCATGCGCGTCAGGATCATGTGTAATCCCTCCGTGGAGAGCAGGTTAAAGGGCGTGATGGTCTCTCCGGTACCCGGGTGCACCACGGCCAAGTCAAATAAGCTTGCCACCCATGATAAAATCACCACCAACAGGGCAAAACCAGCAAAAAGTGTGGCGGGATGCGGCAGGGCATTGCCGATACGTTCCACCACCGACAGGAACTTGTCTACTCCTGATTTCTTCTTTTGTCCGTCAGTCATAAGAAAGGTTAGAATTTGCTTCTCAGTAGCGCAGCAGCTTCATTTGCTAACAGACACCTCAAGAGGTTCCGAATTTGGCCAAAAAATGGCACCCCCGCAAATTTTATCTGAAAAGCCCTATATTAGCTTTCGCCTAACACATTTTCCTATGATTCCTGCTTTACAACCCGGAGACAGCATTGCCATTATTGCCACTGCCCGTAAAATCACCTTCCCTGAAATAGAGCTTGCCATCCGCACCTTCGAAAGCTGGGGCCTAAAGGTGGTACTGGGGCAAACAATTGGCGCCAGTTACAACTACTTTGCCGGCGATGATGCTTTGCGCCTCCAGGACCTGCAGCAGATGCTTGACAATGAGAACATCAAAGCCATTGTTTGTGCCCGTGGCGGCTACGGCACCACCCGCATCATCGAGCAGGTGGATTTTACGCAATTCAAAAGGCACCCAAAGTGGCTCGTTGGCTTTAGTGATGTCACAGCACTGCACAGCCACATCCATACCCTCGGTATTGAAAGCGTACATGCCATCATGCCCTTGCTGTTTCCTAAGGAAGGTACCGCTGACGCTATCGAGACGCTGCGTAAGGTTTTATTTGGGGAGGAGCTGACCTATACAATTGCACCGCATGAACTTAACCGCACCGGCACCGGACAGGGGCAACTCATTGGCGGCAACCTCTCCATGCTGGGCACCCTCACCGGCACCCGCTCTGATAGCAGCACCGCAGGCAAAATCCTTTTCCTGGAAGACCTGGACGAGTATCTCTACCACATCGACCGCATGATGGTGCACCTCGACCGCAGCGATAAATTAGCGCAGCTCTCCGGCCTTATCATCGGCGACATGAGTGACATGAAGGATCCTGCCCTTCCGTTCGGCAAAACGGCTTACGAAATTATTCTGGAACACACGGGCAAGTATAACTATCCGGTTTGTTACGGCTTTCCGGTGGGGCATGAGCCGCTGAACTTAGCACTGGTTTGTGGCCGTGACGCGAAACTGGAGGTAAGTGAGCAGGGGGCGGTGTTGAAGTATGTATAGTTGGTTGTAGTTTGCTGTTGCATCTGATATGAGAAGACATTCAGGAATGCAAGAACAACCTCATGGCGCATTTTTAGTGATAATAACAACAAGTCCACTTATCCGTTTTAAATTATACATTGAAATAAAAAATAGATTATGCAGACTATACGATTAAGGGTAAACGAAAAAGTATACAAGCATTTAATGTGGTTCCTCAACAAGTTCAGTAAAGATGAACTGCAAATCATTGAGGAGGACGAAGAGTTTGTGTCCATTCAACAAGATTTACAACAAGAGCTGACAAGGGTCGAAGAAGGTAGTGCCGAGTTCATTGATTTGCCGCAACTTGACAAAGACCTGGAATCTATTATCCGAAAACATGAAGCTTAAAGTCACGAAAGGCTTCAGAGATAAGTTAAATGCTCAGATAGAGTATATTGCCAAAGATAAACCGGCAGCTGCACGAAAATTCAAAAATGACCTGATTTTAAAAATCAAAGAGATTCCTGGAATGCCCTTTAAAAACAGGAAGTCAGTTTTCTTTGACAGAGATGACATAAGAGATCTGGTTTTCAGAGGTTATATCACAGTTTATAAAGTAGACCTGAAATCACAGGAAGTCCAGGTGTTCGGATTTACCAAATATGAACAAGATCCTTTCAAAGAGTAATTGTTAGCACTACCCTTACAAAGCAACACTCCTCCTGTAATCTACGCCGCCTGATCTATCCCCTTCTCCCGCACATCCTGATAGTAGTTGCAGATGCTGTTGAGCACGCATTGCTCACATTTCGGGCTGTAGAAGGTGCAGATGCGCTGGCCATGCCAGAACAGGTGCTTGTGGAAGTTGAAGAGTTCTACGGCATCCTGTGGCAGCATCCGGAGGAGCAGGTCGTGCGCTTTGTTGGCCGTTACCTTCGCCCCGATTAGCCCTACCCGCTGACTTACCCGGAACACATGTGTGTCAACAGGCAACACAGGTTTTTTGAAGTTGAACAGCAGGAGCAACGTAGCCGTCTTCAAGCCCACGCCCGGTAGTTTTGTAAGCCAATCCATCGCCTCCTGCACAGGCATTTCTTTCAGAAAATCAATATTTATTTCACCTTGAGCCTCTTTTATCATGCGGAGCGTCTGCTGTATCTGAGGAGCTTTCTGCCCCGGGTAACGGGTTGTTTGCACGGCATCCGCCAGTTCGTCTACGTCTGCGTTCATTACGCCCTCCCAGTCGCCGAAGCGTTCCAGCATGGTGTGGTAAGCTTTCTCTTCGTCGGCATGGTTGGTGCGGTGCGAGAGCATGGTAGATATCAACTCGTGCATTGGGTCGCGCCGGCTATTCAGTGTTAGGCGCTTGTAGGCCTCGTTCAGCAACTCGTGCGTCATCAGCGTTTTATCTTCCTGGGGCAGTTTGTGAGCATCCATAGGCTTATACTTATCGGACTTTGATTTACGACAGTGCCTGTGCCTGTGTTGGTTTTGATATTTCGCAGTCAACGATCATGCAATGCGCAACTGCTGAATACAGTGACTACTGTATTCTATAGGTTTACCTTAAAGTCTTTAACATCCCCATAAAAAATATAACTATATACACAACTATTTTCACCCTTTTCCGCTATATGCTTTAATCTGTTCAATGCAGCCTATGTTGTCACATTTATAAACTTGTATGCAAATTAAATTTTTAGGGACAGGCGGAGCATTTGATACCGACTATCGCAACTCGGCTGCTTTGCTGGAATTCCGGGATATCAACTTACTGATTGATTGTGGGTTTACCGTGTTCCCAACGCTGGTAGAGAAGAATCTGACACAGAAGATAGATCATATCGTACTCACACACTTACACAACGACCACTGCGGCAGCCTGGCAAACCTGCTCCTCTACAAACACATTGTGGAGAAGAGCAAACGCCCCATTATACTTTACCCTTCAGAGCAGTTTAAGCAGCAGCTTTACAAATTTTTGGAACTACAGGTAAAAGATCCGGATAAATATGCAGAATTCGTGCCCCTCGATCAGGTAGAGGGCATTATATCCATTGACACCTACGGCCAGCACTCGGAGGGCCTGCAGACTTACGCTTATATTTTTGATAATGAGAGCCGCATTGTATACTCCGGAGACTTAAGTAAACCGGAAGTGCTTTTTGAAAAATTAGAGCGGCTACCGGGGAAAAAGACAAGCGTATTCCACGACATTACCTTTAACTCCGATAACACCGGCCACACCTACTATAAGAAGTTGCTGCCTTACATAAACGGCATTGACATGTACGGTTACCACTGCGATCCCACCCAAAGCCCCCAAGACAATCCTATCAGGCTGGTATTCTACGAAAAGGCGCTGATGGCGTAACTACGGCTACTATCAAACTCCTAATTGCCTTCAACATTCCTTCTCCCTTTTCAGGCGCATAAAACAAATTGCTGTTGCTGCTTTACGGAGTGTTGTTAAAATTAAAATGCCGGATATACAGCATGTTATGCTTTGAAAGCTTTGTACACTTAAACCTATCTTGCGCTTAAAGGTTAACGCTGCAGAACAAAAATCTTCTGCCTGAAGTACCATGTAACCATGACCGCAAGACCAGATGCCAAAAGGCCATACCTGAGCCAGCCCCTGCATATACTCTATAGCCTGCTGTTTGCCGGGTTCTGGGTTTACACAGGGCTTACCACGCCTGACCTGGTAAACTGGTTGCTGGAAAACACACTCACGCTATCCCTGATCATTTTTCTGGTGGCGTTTTACAATATCTTTCGCTTCTCGGATACCAGCTACACGCTTATATTCCTGTTCCTGTTGCTGCATGTGTATGGCAGCCAGTATCAGTATGCTGAGAATCCGTTTGGTGAGTGGCTTAAAGAACAATTCGGCTTTCAACGAAACCACTATGACAGGTTAGTGCACCTTGGTTTTGGCCTCCTGCTGGCTTATCCCATGCATGAGGTGCTGGCCTACGGCTTTAAAATCAAGCCTTACTGGTTGACTTTCCTGATGCCGGTAGAGTTTATATTATCTCTGAGTGCCCTCTATGAGATAGTGGAGTGGCTTGTTGCCGATGTGGCGTTTAGTGGTACTGAGCAGGGCATGGATTTCCTGGGGATGCAGGGAGACATCTGGGATGCTCAGAAAGACATTGCCTTAGCATTTGTGGGTGGCATAGTAGCGATGGGAGTAGCATTTGCCCTGAAGCGCCGGCGGTAACTGAAAGAAATGCTCTGAATGGCTGCAAGCATTCTAACAGCTGTCACTCAAAAAAGCAATTACTTAATCTCTGCGGCTGTACCTTTTCCTGTGCTGGTAATTACAGAGGCTTTGTCCACCAGCCGTTCGCAGGCGCTAAAAAAGGCGGTGATCAACAGGCTCAGGAGAGCCATGTATAAGAATTTCTTAATCATACTTTCAGTTAGCCTATATACTTAATTTTTCTGCCAAGCTACAGCGCGTGCTACTGCCAACAGGCTTCCATCAGCTTCCGGTAAGCAGGCTGAATGCATCACAAAAATAACTTCATCAGAGCTTACAATCATTTCTTACGGCCGGAAAAATATATATCTCAACCATACTTTTGCCAAGTTCATGGCTGTAAAAAAAGCCAGCCGCACATAAGTGCGGCTGGCAGAAAATCAAATATCAGATTGTTATTACAACTCGCCTCGTTCAGCGGCTTTCTTCATTTCCTCGCTTGCAAAAATAGCTATCTCTACACGGCGGTTCTCACGGCGGCCAGCTTCAGTAGTGTTGTCGGCAACCGGCTGGTCAAAGGCATATCCCTGCGTGGTCATACGGCTACGATCAACACCCAAAGAGGCGGCATAGTCTGCTACAGCCTGGGCACGGCGCTCAGATAATGGCTGGTTAATTTCACGTGAACCGGTATTGTCTGTATGGCCTTCTATCACAATGTTCGTGTCCGGATACTTCTTCAGTGTTTCGGCAAGCTTTGTGATTTCTGTTCGGGCAGCTGGCTGTAACTGCGCAGAGTTCGTCTGGAACAGGATACCAGAATCAAACGTAACCTTGATACCTTCACCAACGCGCTCTACTTCCGCATTCTCCAGGTCGCGTTCCAATTCCTCGGCCTGCTTATCCATACGCCGGCCGATGACGGCACCCGTGGCTCCACCCACTGCGGCACCAATAATAGCACCTGCAGCTGTGTTACCAGCCACTCTACCAATTACGCCACCTACCACGGCACCAGAACCGGCACCAATCACACCGCCTTTTGTAGTCTTGTTCATTCCGTCGTTATCAGAGGCAGTACCAGCCTGCTGGCTGGAGGTACAGGAGGTAGATAAAAAGCCAAGCATGGCAAATATCGAAAGGTAAATTCTCAGGTTTTTCATGTTCTTCATTTTTGTAAATTTTATGAACCGCAAAGTCCAGTGGTAAATATTACTCTTACTCTCTTAAAATGTTCGGTTTCTACAAGTCCCCTCTCCCCGTCAATCAGCACTTAAACGGCTGTGCAGCCCAAAGGTTTGTGTTTCGCACGTTTATGTATCCATTATTTAACGTTCCCTGTATTGTCAGGTTTTAGGGAATAATGGCTCCACAGGCAAGAGGGGCAGAAGAAGCAGCGCCAGCCTGCGCTAAACGGACGCTCCTCAATAAAAGCAGGGAGTTATAGCTGCTCTTAAAGTGCACCAGTCTCGGCGGCTTGCTTTAATTCTTCGTTGGCCACAATGATGATTTCTACACGGCGGTTCTGCTGGCGGCCTTCTACCGTTGTGTTATCAGCAATCGGCTGGTCAAAGCTGTAGCCTTTCGCCTGCAAGCGACCATTTTCTACACCTAAGCTACGGGCATAAGAGGCCACTGCCTCCGCACGGCGCTCCGACAGCCGCTGGTTGAGGTCGTAAGAACCGGTGTTGTCTGTGTGTCCCTCAATGATAACATTCGTGCCATTATAGTCTTTCAGCGTTTTTGCCAGTTTATCGATATCTCGCTTTGCATTAGGGCTCAGTTCTGCAGAATTCACCTGGAAAAGGATACCGGAGTCAAAATTCACACGGATGGCTTCGCCTACGCGCTCTACTTTAGCACCTTCCATGGTCTTCTCCAGTTCTTCCGCCTGCTTATCCATACGTCGGCCGATCACGGCACCTGTGGCACCACCTACGGCCGCACCTACAATGGCACCAGCGGCAGTATTACCTAATCTGTTACCAATCAAACCACCAATCACGGCGCCACCACCGGCTCCGATTATACCGCCTTTTGTGGTTTTCTTCATGCCGGGCTTGTCGGCTTCCTGCTCAGCGGTTTTGGCTTGTGTCGTTGTTTCGTAATCGCCTGAGCCCGCTACTGGCGCCGTAGACTGGCACGAGCTAAACAGCAGGGTTGCGGCTAAAAATGAGCTAAGGGATAAATTTAATAGTTTCATTGTCTGTACTGTAAAATTTTGGCTAATATGTTAGTTGTTGAAATGTTCTTAATTGATGAAGCATGCTCATCAATTAAGAACAACTCTCATGCCAAAACGTAACAAACCCGGCTATTAATATTTACCTGATTATATATTTTTCAGCTCTTATAAATGAAATTGCTATATCTATCTGTAAATCAGCGGGGCCTGCTATAAAAGTATAGCAGGCCCCGCTGATTTATTTTTAAACCAACATACTAGGATGCCTGTGCGGCTTTGCGCTTTTTAGGCTTTTCGCTTTTTGGCGCCTCCTTTGGCAGCACCATGGTCAGCAGGTCTGTCAGCTTTTGCTTCATTGCCTTACGGTCTACTATAAAATCAAGGAAGCCGTGCTCTAACACAAACTCAGCACTCTGGAAGCCTTTTGGCAGGTCTTTGCCAATTGTTTCTTTAATCACGCGCGGGCCGGCAAAGCCAATCAGCGCACCGGGTTCTGCAATATTGAAATCACCTAACATAGCATAGGAGGCCGTTACACCACCTGTTGTCGGATCAGTTAGCAGGGAAATGTAAGGCAACCCTTCCTCCGACAAAAGCGCCAGCTTTGCCGATGTTTTCGCCATCTGCATCAAGGAAAAACCGGCTTCCATCATACGCGCACCACCTGACTTGGAAATCATCAGGAACGGGGTGCGGTTCTGCCGGGCATGGTCTATGGCGCGGGCAATTTTCTCACCTACCACCGAGCCCATCGATCCGCCGATAAAGGCAAAGTCCATACTGGCGATGGTAATGTCCTGGCCGTTTATTTTACCGTAGGCTGTGCGAACGGCATCTTTTAAACCTGTTTTCTTTTCTGTGGCTGCAATGCGCTGCGGGTATGGCTTCGAGTCTGTAAAATCAAGTGGGTCACCAGAAGTGAGGTTCTCGTCCATCTCCGTAAACTCGTTGTCATCAAACAGAATGGCAAAGTACTCTTTAGAACCAATTCGGTCATGGTAATCGCACTTCACGCAGGTGTGCATGTTCTTACGGTGCTCGGCCATGCTGGTAACTGCTTTGCATTCGGAGCATTTGTACCACAACCCATCCGGCGTCTCCTTCTTCTCCTCTGTGGGCGTGTGAATTCCTTTTTCAACTCTTTTAAACCAAGGCATCATAGACAAAAGCGTGCTTGCAGCACTTTTAAATGTTGGGTACTATTTCTTTGCCAGGCAGCAAAGTGTAAAAAACATAGCCTGCCCCAATCCTTCCCTCACAGAGGCTTCAGGAGAGGCAGGCTACAAAAATATATAATAATCAGCAGTTGTGCTACAAATTATGCCACTGTAATCTCTTTTGCCAGATACACGTCCTGAACCGCATGTAACAGCTCCACGCCTTCTGTAAATTCTCTCTGGAAAGCCCTTCGGCCCATAATAAGGCCCGTACCGCCCGCCCGCTTGTTGATAACGGCGGTTCGCAGCGACTGCTGCAAATCAGACTCCCCCTGCGACTCGCCACCTGAATTGATAAGGCCGGCGCGGCCCATGTAGCAGTTTGCCACCTGGTAACGGCAGAGGTCGATGGGGTTGTCGGTGCTCAGTTCGGTATACATTCTTTTATCAGACTTAGAGAAGTTGACAGCGGTGAAGCCTCCATTGGTTTCCGGCAGTTTCTGCTTGATGATATCCGCCTGGATGGTTACCCCGAGGTGGTTGGCCTGGCCTGTAAGGTCTGCAGCTACATGATAATCCGTTCCGTCTTTTTTAAAAGCACTGTTGCGGGTATAGCACCACAGAATGGTGGCCATGCCTAACTGGTGCGCCCGCTCAAAAGCCTCTGCTACCTCTATAATTTGCCGCGACGATTCTTCGGAGCCGAAATAGATAGTGGCACCCACGGCTGCCGCACCTAAATTCCAGGCCTCATCCACAGAGCCAAACATAATCTGGTTGTACTTGGAAGGGTAAGTCAGCAGTTCGTTGTGGTTGATCTTCACAATAAACGGAATCTTATGGGCATACTTCCGCGACATCATTGCCAGGTTACCAAAAGTAGTGGCTACCCCATTACAGCCACCTTCTATCGCCAGCTTCAGAATATTTTCCGGGTCAAAGTAAATAGGATTTGGGGCAAAGGAAGCGCCTGCTGTATGCTCGATGCCCTGGTCGATGGGCAGAATAGAGATAAAACCGGTGCCCCCGAGGCGGCCATGGTCAAACAGTTGCTGCAGGTTGCGCAGCACCTGCGGACTGCGATTGGTCTGGGCAAAAATCCTGTCTACAAAATCAGGCCCAGGCAAATGCAGCTGCTCTTTCCTGAAGGTTTTGCTTTCATGCAGTAAAAGGTTATCCGCATCCTGACCAAGAGTCGAAACAATATCATCGTATGTCATCTGTTTTAAATTTTAAATGGAGACACTATGTGGATTAGTGATTACGAATAAAAGAGGTGCTGAGGCATTTATATACAAGAGCGACTCCTGATGGAAGATTTTACTTCCGGTTGGTGCAAAGCTGTCTTGTCTGGCCTGTGAGGAAACCTGTTTTGAAGGGCTCCTTCAAAATTTATACTAAGAGCAGCTTAAAAAGTTGCTCATAAAGAAAACGCCAATTACCTATGCAAAGCACCTGACACAGAGGCTTTCCTGGCAATTATCCTGCTCTGCATAGGTGCCACCTTCTCTATGGGCAACAAAAAAAGTCCTTCTTGTGGTGAAGGACTTTTTTGCAGGCCAGGAGAAAGAAATAACAACCTTAATCAAAAAGGTCTTATGGCAGTAGGTGGTGTACTTGCAGCCATATGAAGTACATAAGAGGAGGGATTACTGCCTTCTATCTATGGCACTACTTAAAGGAGGGGTTTTGTTTTTTCCAACCGATGCAGCAATCAATGTGCAGTGGCCGCCACCGGGGAACTGCCAATCTGCTGCATCAATGCTACTGTGTCAGCTTGCATCCAGTGGTTGACAATTTTATTGCTTCCTAATTCGTAAATAACAAAGAGGTCAAAGCTTACTTTCCGACCGGTTGGCGCTATACCGAAAAGTTCCCCTTTATGCTCGGCTTCAACCGTTCCCCGTAAAGCCACTTTGTTTCCTTCCACAATCATGTCTTTGGGAATTACCTGATAGTTCGGCAGGCTTGCCTCGAAGAGAATGATATGGCCTTTCAACTCAGGGTCGGCAATGTATTTGTCAATCGTAGCTTCAGATTTGTCCTGGCTTATGGCCTGGAAATACTCCTGCATTAGTCTTTTGCTTTGCTCCGTGGTCATCATGGCTTGGGTCTCCTTTTTTTTTACACTGTTTTATTTGAACTAAATTTAGAACTATACTTTTTTTATTTATTGTAAAAAAGGGACATTCTCAGGCACCAACTAGTGCTGCCAACGCACGATTATAGTTCACAAACTCAGATGGCTTTTTACCTGAGAAATCGCAGAAGTCCCTGATAAAGTGTGCCTGGTTATAATAGCCACCTTCATGCACCAGATCCATCCAGATACCCGAAGAAGTAGTGGATAAGTGGGAGACATAGTTAAATCGCTTGATCCGGGAAAATAACTTCGGGCTCACGCCTATTTTCTCAGAAAAGCGCCTCCTGAACTGCCGCGGGCTAATGCAGAGTTCATCTGACAACTGACTGATAGACAAAATACCCTTGTGTTGTATGATGGTAGCTAAAGCACCGTCTACCACATCTAATGTGTGGTTGGCGTTATAAAGCTTATGCAACAGGAACTGCTCCAGCACTGCAATCCGCTGCTGGTTTGTATTACTTTCCAGTATCTGATGCTCCAATTGAACTGCTTCTCTCCTTAACACCAGGTTTAAATCTGTGCGCAGGCCAGTAAATGCTATCATCGGTATGCCTAGCAAGTGGGTAAGCCCCGCTGGCCAGAAAGCGACACCAACCATACCGAGCTTCCCGCTCAGGCGCAATGTGTAGTTTTTTGTAAACTGCCCGGCTACAAAACAGTTGGGCACGCTTTCCCAGCTGCCTTTTTCATTCGATACCTGATAAGGGTCGCCATAGTTGAACACCATTCCACCAAGGCCATTAGGAGGAGAATGTATCTCCAGGGGGGCTACCAATTGCTGCTGGTTTTCCCAGACATAGTAGCACATGACGTAAGGCTGTAAGGCAGCAGAGGGTTGATATTTAAGATATATCATAACCTGCCTATTTTGGTGATAAACAAAACCTGAGAACAAATGAGCTGGAGATTCTGAACGACCTTTAGCCTGTAGCGGGTGAACATTTACAGGCTAAACCGAAAACACAGCTCAAATATTCATTTATACATACCAAATATAACTATGCTTATTTATGTAATCAAGTGCTGGTAACGGAATATTTAAGCCTGAAGCATGCATAAAAAAACTCCCATCCTTCATCTGAAGAATGGGAGCCTGTTCTTAAATCAGCTTGTTTGCTTATTTACACTCTTTGTTCACTTCTTTGCCATCGATGATGACGGCGCAGACATGTGTAGTATACTCAAACGGGTCACCATCGAACAGAACCACATCGGCATCTTTGCCTTTCTCCAGTGAGCCGATGCGATGCTCCAGGCCAATAAGCCTGGCCGGTGTGGTGGTAACGGCAGCCAGGGCCTGTTCCTGGGTCATGCCATTGGCAACGGCTACGCCTGCCTCAAATAACAGCACACGTGCCCGCGGCACATACTGCTCGAACCCGCTTTGTATCGCAATCGGCACGCCCGCTCTGGCCAACACGCCCGCTGTTTCAAACGACATGTTTTTACTATCTCCATTTGCCCGGGCCATTGTGGGGTGAAGTATAACAGGCACGCCTGCAGCCTTTATCTCATCTATCAGAAGATAGGCTTCCGCGCCTCCGTCCAGAATCATATCCAGGTCAAACTCCTTTGCCAGGCGCAGGGCAGCCATGATGTCATTGGCTCTGTTTGCCGTAACGAGCGCCTTGTACTTTTTATCCAGCATACCAGTCAGGTACTCCAGTTTCAGGTTGCGGTCCGGGCGCTTACTCACATCCGCATTTGCTGCCTTTCTTGCATACGCCTGTGCTGCTTGCAACTCGGCCCGCAGCATGGCCATGCCCTTGGCCGAGGTCTTGGGAGAGTTATAGTTCTCTCCTACTGTTGCCCCAAGGGTAAAGGCAATCATCTTCGTGGTATCCATCAGCGTAGCAAAACCATCCGGCGATGTTTTAATCGTCATGGTCTGCCCACTTACCAAGGCACCTGGCCCGTGGCCGGTGTTAATAGTTGTCACGCCATGGTTGCGCACCCACTCCACCAGCTCCTCCTGCGGGTTGTAGGCATCCAAGGCACGGAGTTCCGGCTGAATCGGAGCAGTTTTCTCCAGTTGCTGCTGGTCGGCGGGAATGTTATAGATACCTGCCAGGCCTACGGAAGTATGGGCATCTACAAAACCGGGTGTGACTACCTTGGCTGTGTAAGTGACGTAGCCCTGAGGCACCTGCACGGCATTAGCTGCACCCACTGCCTCTATCTTGCCATCTTTTACCAGCACCACCCCGTTTTTTATAGGCGCTCCGGCCATGGTATAAACCGTTTCCCCTTTTATAGCCAACTGCTGTGCCTGAGCCTGTGGCATATTTAACATAACCGCCCCCATCAGTAGGGCAGCGGCCAGTTGTATCTTCTTTTTCATGATGATTTTATATTAGATAAAAGACAAAGGCCTGTTTGATGAAAGACAGCCGATAAAGTAACTCCTATCAGTAGCACATCCTGGATACATTATAAAAGTCTTTCATCCTTTGTCAAGGAGCCTTTCGTCAGGTTCTAATGTGTGTGGTAGTGGAGTTCTCCGTCGTAGGCATTGTATCCGCCGGTGGCAAAGGCTTTGTCTTCGGGGTTGCTGAAGTCGAAGCGCTTCTGCCCCTCTACCCACGTTTGCTCCACCCGGGTGTACACACTAAACGGCTCCCCGTTCAGCACAATAAAATCAGCGTCTTTGCCTTCCTCCAATGAGCCAACGCGGCTATCCAATTCCAGCATTTTAGCGCCTGCAATGGTTAGAGCCTCCAATGCTTTCTCCGGACTCATTCCTGCCCGCACGCCCAGGGCGGCCCCACGTATAAACAGGCGGGAGTCGGTAATGCCATCGTCGGTGTGGAAGGCGGTGAGCACGCCTGCTCTTTCCAGTGCTGCCCCGTTGGTATTGCTGATTTCAACCGCTTCCGTTTTACCACCCGGGGAGTCGAGCGTAATAATAGAAGCCGACACACCGGCTTTTGCAATTTCATCAGCCGCTTTCCAGGCCTCGCTTACGTGGTGGAGCACCAGCTTAAAGCCGAACTCTTTCTGCAGCCGCAGGGCCGTGAGAATGTCGTCGTAGCGGTGGGTGTGGAAGTGGACGATGCGCTGGCCATTCAGCACCTCCACCAGTGGCTCCAGCTGCGGTTTTCGCTCCGGCATTTTGTCGGCTTTGCCTTTGGCTGCCTTTACTTTTCCGTCATACTGCTGCGCATCCAGCAACAGCTGGCGCACCATGGCCGCCGACTTGGCTCTTGTACCCGGAAAGGGAGCGGCTTTCATAGGGTTGGTGCCATTGGCCATTTTCATGCCCCCGCAAATACCATTCGTCACATCCTCACAGAAGGCCAGGTCACTGATGGTGTTGCCCTCCCGCATTTTCAGGTACACCGTCTGCCCGCTCATTAAGTGGCCGGAGCCAGGCATCACGTTCACCGTTGTAATACCTCCTGCCAGGGCGCGCTTAAACGTGTCACTGATGGGGTTGATGCCATCAATGATGCGCACGTCGGGGTGCAGGGCTGCAGAGGCGTCGCCGCCCGAGCCTTCGCCCAGGTGCGAGTGCGTGTCTACCAGGCCGGGCATCAGGACTTTACCTGTCATGTCGAATTCCACGGCACCTTTGGGCACCCGTACTTTATCGGCGGTGCCCACGGCTGTTATTTTCCCGTGCTGCACCACCAGCACGCCATTCTCAATGGGCTGCCCAGCCATAGGAATAATTCTGGCGCCCCGGAAAACATGCGGCTGCTCCTGTGCTATCAGAGGCCCACTGCCCAGTAACAACGCGAAACCAAGGGTGGCCAACAATCGCTTATTGGTTTTCATAAAATATAAAGGTGATAATGTAGGTTAGTTTAGTCTTCCAACTTAGCTATTTTATCTTTCCCGTGAAAGCAACAGGAAATGATTCCTGTTCATACTCCTGGTAAAGCTCCTTTCAAAGCCTGCCTATATCCTAAGCGCCGAAACTGCGTTAATAACAGGACAGAAAACAACCTAACAGAAAACAAACCATGAAAACAAGCATTAAATCATCTTCACAAAAACTCTTATCATACTTCATCATTTTAGTAATAGGTACCGGTGTTTATGGCTGCGCCGCGTCCACGGAGGTAACCGGTTCCTGGAGAAGCCCGGAGGCTACAACCCAAAACTATAACAATGTGGTGGTAGCCGCCATGACAGACAATGTGCAGGCACGCCAGATAATAGAAGAGCAGATGCAAAACGAGTTAGCACAGCGGGGAGTAAATGCGATCAAAAGCATCGAACTTTTCCCGCCCTCTGCCACAGACAGGCAGGGAGGAGACCCTGATATGATGCTACAGCGTATCCAGGGAGAAGGCTATGACGGTATTGTTACAGCAGCCGTGGTAGACCAGGAAACAGAAACGCGTTATGTACCCGGCAATTATGGCTATGCACCAATGACCCGCTTCGGTTGGTACGGTTCTTTTAGAGGTTACTATGGGCACATGTCACCTATGATATACGATCCTGGCTACTACACTGAAGACAAAGTATACTTTTTGGAGGCGAACCTTTACGATGCCCAATCAGAGAACCTTGTTTGGTCGGCGCAGTCCCGGTCATATGACCCAGGCACTGTTACCTCTTTCGCCGATGAGTTTGCTGAGGTTACCGTGAGGCAAATGGCACAGGATAACATCATTCCGTAGGTTATCGGTTAGCAGGGGCAGGTACTAAACCAGCTTATTCCTGCCTTAATATTTATCAACTTTGTTTAAAAGAAGAAAGGCCTCCTTTACACAGGGAGGCCTTTCTTCTTTTTGTCTGTTCTAAACATCTGGTTCTACTCATTGTACAGCACATGCAGCACTGTCTGCCCTACGGCTTTCAGGGTGTTTTTGCTGATCACGTCCATATTGTCGCTATGGCGGTGATGGTAAGGGCCAAAGTAGTCATCCGGATTACTCATGTTATACTCTATAATATCAATCATGCGGATGTTACCCAACCGGTTCACATAGTAGTGGTCGTCGATAATAGCGGGGGCATTCTCGTACTTAAAGTAATCAGAGTAGCCAATCCTGTTACCCGCTTTCCATACTTTGTTTACAACTTCGCGGGCAAATTGCATGGAGTGTCCTTCGCGGGCAAAGCGGGCATTCTCGGCACCCACCATGTCTAACAGAATCCCGTAGTTGGCCCTGTAGTTAGGCACGTGTTTGTTCTTACTCCAATACTGGGAGCCAAGGCACCATGTATCGTCTTTGTAGGGCATTCCGCTGTCATCGGGCTGCCCGTAATCCTCTCCGTCAAAAAAGATAATATCTACGCCTACATCCGGTTTCTGCTGTGCCTCATGTATGGTTCTGGCAATTTCCAGCAGCACGCCTACGCCACTGCCACCATCGTTGGCACCAGCAATTGGGGTGTTCGGTTCATTCTCGTCTTTATCGGCAATAGGCCGGGTGTCCCAGTGGGCGGCCAGCAGCACACGGTTGGCAGCACCGGGGTTATAGGAGGCAATAATGTTGCGCAGGTTCAGTGTCGTGCCATCGTAGGCCTGCATCTGAAACTTCTGCTCTTTTACCTCTGCGCCATATTCCTCCAGCTTTTCCACAATCCACTCGCCAGCAGCATAGTGCTCCGCCGTGTTGGGTACACGCGGGCCAAAGTTCACCTGCTTCTCCACCAGCGCATAGGCCGTGTCAGCATTAAAAGCAGGGGCCTGCACGATTTCTTCCTGTTCCTCTACCCTTACCTGCCGCGCCGCGCCGTTATCGGCAGAGTCGCAGCTGTAAAAGGCCAGAGAACCACAAAGTAGCAGTGCCAGCATGTTCAATTTATTCTTCATAAGCCCAGTCAATTCCTGTTTTCAGGTCTTTGATCACGATGCCCTGCTTTTTCAGTTCGGCACGGATCACATCGACCTTATCATATTGTTTGGCCTCTTTGGCCTCTTTATAAAATTGCAGTACAAGGTCCAGCATCTCCTCCACGTCTCCCAGTGCTTCTTCCTGCAGCCCCAGCACTTCCAGCACCAGTTCCTGGTAAGTATCCCGGATGGTATCAAAGGTGCCCCGCGAAAGCTGCTCCATCTTTATCTGCCCCAGGTTCAGGCTGTTGATCTTTTTGAGCAGGTTAAAAAGCGAGGCAATCGTACGGGCTGTGTTCAGGTCATCATTCAGGCCCCTGTAGCAATCCTCTGTCAGCTTCAGCAGTTCCTCGTTCAGTTTGGCATCCGGCTCTACTGCCGCTGTGTCTTCTGTATACCTTATCTTTTTCAGAATATTCAAACCGTTCATCAGTTTGGTGTAGCCTTTGCGGGCCGCCTGCAGTGCCTCGTTGCTAAAATCGAGCGTGCTGCGGTAATGTGCCTGTAGTATAAAGAAACGGATGGTCATGGGGCTGTAAGCCTGCTCCAGCATCTCGTGGTTGCCGCTGAACAGCTGGCTCAGGTTGATGAAGTTACCCAGTGACTTACCCATCTTCTGCCCGCCCACGGTAATCATGTTATTATGAATCCAGTAACGGGCACCTTCGCCATGGTCGCAGCTCGCCTTGTTCTGCGCTATCTCGCACTCATGGTGCGGGAACATCAGGTCTAAACCTCCTCCGTGTATATCAAAGGTTGTGCCTAAATATTTGCGGCTCATGGCTGAGCACTCCAGGTGCCAGCCCGGAAAGCCGTCGCTCCACGGTGAGGGCCAGCGCATGATGTGCGTGGGAGATGCTTTTTTCCAGAGCGCGAAATCTACAGGTGATCGTTTTTCCCCCTGTCCTTCCGTGTCGCGGGTGTTGCCCAGCAGGTCCTCTACTACACGTCCGGAGAGCTTGCCGTAATTGTGGTCTTTCTGGTAGGCCTGCACATCAAAGTAAACCGACCCGTTCACTTCGTAAGCAAAGCCATTGTCCAGTATCTCCTGTATCATCTCTATCTGCTCGATGATATGGCCGGAGGCACGCGGCTCAATGTCCGGCGGCAGCACATTCAGTTTGCGCAGTTCCTCGTGGTAGATATTGGTATAATGCTGCACCACTTCCATCGGCTCGAGGTGCTCCAGTTTGGCTTTCTGTTGGATTTTGTCCTCGCCCGAGTCGGCATCATTCTCCAGGTGGCCTACGTCGGTTACGTTGCGCACATAGCGTACTTTGTAACCCTGGTTTTTGAGGTAGCGATACAGAATATCGAACGTAACGGCACTGCGGGCATGGCCCAGGTGCGGCTCTCCGTAAACGGTTGGCCCGCAGACATACATCCCCACAAAGGGGGCGTGCAGCGGCTCAAACACCTCTTTTTTTCGCGTAAGCGTATTGTACAGGTTCAGTTTCTGTTGCATGATAAATCAAGTATATACACCCTCAGGTGAAGCGCTTTCAGGCGCGTCGGCCAGTATTATCCGGCTGATTAATGGTTCAAAACTATAAATATTGCTTTCGATCTCCTAACGCTACTCTTCCTCCTTTGGCTCCAGCATATACTTTGCCGATATCGGAAAGTGGTCCGATAGGGCCATCTCGTAGTGTGTCTCGAACTCGTAAGCCTGAAGCCCGTCAGAGTAAAACTGATTGTCGATCCGTAAGAACGGCAACGGTCCGTTATAAGTAGCTCCCAGCCCGCTACCAGCCTCTACAAATGCGTTCGTCAGTTCTTTCGCCAGTTCGTTGTAAGTGTAGCTAAAAGGAATGTCGTTGTAGTCGCCGCTGATAACAAAGGGGTACGGGCATGTTTTAAAATGCTCCAGCAGGAGTTCCACCTGGTAGCCACGCTTCACGAATCCGTTTCGCAGGCGCCTTGCCACGTTACGGCCTTCCTTCTTAAAACTCTCCTCGTCGCTTCCGATAGCAGTATAGGTATTCTCAATATCCTCCGCCTTAATGCTCATAGACTGCAGGTGCGTGGCATACACCCGTACCGTATCCCCATCCATGTCCAGGTCTGCCCATATTGCGCGGTTACCGCTGGGCTTCTCAGAAAAATGGATGACTCCTTTATCTACAATAGGAAATTTGGAGAATATGGCCACCCCTAAGTCACCGTGTTTGCTGCTGGAACTGGCTGCGGAAAAGAAGTGCTCCTTGCCGTACCGGGCACCTATCCTGCTGATGATGTTGAAATCATATTCTTTTGAGTTAGGGTTGCTGTAGAACTCCTGCAGGCAATATACATCTGCCGGATGCGAGGCCACCCAGTCCACCATCTCGGAAGATACGCCTGCGGTTAGCCTTTCTTTGCCATGGTACGCGGTAAACATGTGGGTATTCAGGCTCATCACATGCAGGGTTTTAGCATCCTGTGGCGGCAGTTCTTTTACCAGGCCCAGCGGCAGCAGCCGCTCATAGTAAGTCCAGCCCAGCACCATCACCGCCAGGGGCAAAAATAAAAACCAGGAACGGCGCAGCGCCCAGTAGAGCAAAAACAGGAAATTCAGCACCAGTGCCCCCGGCAGGGAGAAGGCTATAAAGCCCGCAGGCCAGAAATCATAAGGGGGCACCTGCATACACAGCACCCCCAGCAGCACCCACAGTACCACTGCGATGTTGAGAATGAGCCATATCCGGGTGCGTATTTTTTTGAAGGTATCCGACACAAAAGCAAACTTACGAATTATGATAGTATCTATTTCTATCCCACGCCTGAAGTCCGTATATATTATGCCCTGCAGCCTAAATTTCATGGACTACAACGCTATCCCGGCACTACCCGAACTAAATTACAGCTGCTGCTGTTACATACCAAGGCCACACGTAAAGGGCCTCCTGCACAGTTCGGCTTTTGCCATCTCTTCCTTGTAATTAAGTGATTGCGATAATTTAATACAGGCATTGGCAATACGCTATGTTGTTTATCTAAGGATTTTGTAGTAAATTTGTGCCATTATTTCCAAGGAGATGAGGGGACACGGAGTCCCCTTCTTTATTTCTTAACCGTTTGCTATGGCACTTACTGCAACAACCATAAGAAAGATGGCGGAGACGAGCCTGCCGGAGCAAGACCTGTTTATCGTGGATGTGGCCGTGTCTGACTCGGCTGTCCGCCCAAAGATTACAGTGCTGGCCGATGGGGAGCAGGGCATTACGATAGACCAGTGCGCTACCATCAGCCGCCGCATCAACAAACAGATTGAGGAGTTGCTCGGCGAAGAAGAGCTAAGTTATGTACTGGAGGTGAGTTCACCCGGTCTGGACTTCCCGCTGACACAGCCGCAGCAGTTTAAGCGTAATATAGGCCGCAATCTGAAGCTAAGGCTGCAGAACGACACAGAGAAAACAGGAAAGCTGGAGGAGGTTACTGAAACCGGCCTTAACCTGTTGGAAGAAGTTAAACAAAAAGGCAAAAAGGCAACGTATGTGCCTGTGCAAATACCTTTCGGGGAAATTGTAAAAGCAAATGTTGTGATATCTTTTAAATGATAAAATAATGAATAGTTCAGTCCTGATCGAGTCGTTCTCCGAATTCGCGAAATTCAAGAACATTGACCGCCCGACCATGATGCGCATCCTGGAGGATGTGTTTCGCACCATGATTCGTAAAAAGTGGTCTACTGACGAGAACTTTGACATCATTCTAAACGTGGAAAAGGGTGACCTTGAGATTTGGCGCAACCGCGAGATAGTGGACGACAACTCTGAGGATATCTGGGACCATGATAAAATCAGCCTGTCTGATGCCCGCAAAATTGAGCCTGACTTTGAAGTAGGCGAGGAAGTATCGGAAGAGGTGAAACTGGAAGACTTTGGCCGCCGCGCCGTACTGACAGCACGCCAGACCCTGATCCAGCGCATCAAGGACATGGAGAAAGAGTTGGTGTTTCAGAAGTACAAAGACCAGGTAGGAGAAATTATCTCCGGCGAAGTATACCAGGTATGGAACCGTGAGGTACTGTTGCTTGACCAGGAGGAAAACGAATTACTTATTCCGAAGGTAGAACAGATACCGAAAGACCGTTACCGAAAAGGTGATACAGTAAGAGCGGTGGTACAGCGTGTGGAGATAGTGAACGGTAACCCGAAGATCATTCTTTCCCGTACATCGCCAGCCTTTCTGGAGCGCCTGTTCGAAAATGAGGTACCGGAAATTTACGATGGCCTGATCGCGATAAAGAAAATTGTTCGTGAACCGGGAGAGCGCGCCAAGGTAGCGGTAGAGTCTTTCGACGACCGCATTGACCCGGTGGGAGCCTGCGTAGGTATGAAAGGTTCACGTATCCACAGCATCGTACGCGAGCTGGAGAACGAGAATATCGACGTGATCAACTACACAGAGAACACTGAGCTTTACATCCAGCGTGCCCTTAGCCCGGCTAAGATCAGCAGCATGAAGATTGATGAGGAGTCAGGTCGCGTATCTGTATTCCTGAAGCCGGACCAGGTGTCACTGGCTATCGGTAAAGGTGGCCAGAACATTAAGCTGGCAAGCCGCCTGGTGGGCCTTGAGATTGACGTATTCCGTGAGTCTGAAAGCTATGAGGAGGACATCAGCCTGGAAGAATTTACAGATGAGATTGAAGATTGGGTAATTGCAGAATTGAGACGCATCGGCCTCGATACAGCGAAAAGTGTATTGGCTGTGAGCAAAGAAGATTTGCTGCGCCGCACCGAACTGGAAGAAGAGACCATTGATGATGTGTTCACTATCCTGCGCGAAGAGTTGGAAGAAGAAGATAATCAGTAGTTGCGAGTTGCGCTCTGTTCGTTTAATTTTGAAAGAATTACAACAGAGCGCGGCTTTTGGTCTCTGACAAAGCAACTATATTTTTTACACAGAATTAAAAGACAGCATATTAGAACAAAATGGCAGAAGAAAAAACAAGGAGGCTCAAACAGGTTGCAACTACATTGAACATTGGTACATCTACCATTGTGGACTACCTCTCTGCTAAGGGTTTTGACGTGGAAAACAAACCCACTACCAAAATCACGGCAGAGCAGTTCGGTATGCTGGCTAAAGAGTACGCTTCCTCTATGCAGGACAAGCAGGAAGCGGAAGAAATAAATATAGGTAAGAAGCCGCAAAGCAACCAGGTGATTGAGTCTGAAAAGCACCACCCTGAGCCAAAGAAGCAAAGCGAACCTGAGCAGGAAATCCTGATCAAGAACAGCAGCCAGCCAAAGCAGGAAGCTCCTGCCCCTAAACCGGCAGCGCCCGCTGAGCCCGCTTCTCAGCTACCAGGCATCAAAGTAATAGGCAAAATTGAACTGGATGCCAAAGGCCGTCCTGTTCCAAAACAACCTGCACCTGCACCTGCACCGGCACCAGCCCCTGTAGAGAAACCGGCGCCAGCGCCAGCACCTGAGCCAAAGGCCGCAGAAAATCCTGCTCCTGCTCCTGCTCCTGCTGCAGAAGCACCGCAGGCCGCAACCCCGGCGCCAGAACAGCAGGCTGCCGCACCTGCGCCAGAGCAACCTGCTGTGCCAGCACCTGATAAAACAGAAGCTCCAAAGGCAGAAGCACCAAAAGCTCCTGAGGAGGCTCCTGTTGCACCAGAACAACCAGCTGCAAAGGCTCCTGAGACTCCTGCCAAGCCTACAGAACCGGAAGCACCTGCACCACAACCTGCGAAGCCTGCAGCTGAACAACCAGCCGCAAACGCACCGCAACAGCCAGCACCAGAGAAGGCGCCACAGCAACCGGCCACTCCTGATGCAACTGATGACCAAGAAAATAAAAAGGATATAGAAAAGATTTCAGGAAGAGCAGACCAGTTAAAAGGTCTCACTGTACTTGGCAAAATAGAATTGCCGACAGAATCGCGCAGAAAAGGTTCTAAGCCTGTGGCGTCGTCAGACGACAAGAAAGGCAAGAAGAAAAAGCGCAAACGCATTATTGTAGGCGAAGGTGGCCAGCAGGGTCAGGCGCAAGGCCAGGGACCCGGGCAGGGCAATCAGCGCCCAATCGTTCCATCGCAACACCGCGCTGCAGGCGGAGGAGCCCCCGGAGCACGCCCTCCAAGAGGAGGCAAAGGTGGGCCGAGGCCTGCTACTCCAGCTGGAGGCAGACCTGTAAAAGCGGAGGTTACTGATAAGGAAATCCAGGAGCAGATTAAGGCTACGCTCGCGAAGCTAAGCGGTGGTAAAGGCGGGGGTAACCGAGCCAAATACCGTCGTGAAAAGCGTTCTGCCGTTGCCGATGCCAACGAAGAACGCCGCATGGCAGAGCAGGCAGAGTCTAAGACACTGCGTGTAACAGAGTTCGTGTCGGCCAACGACCTGGCCTCGCTGATGGATGTGAGCGTGAACGACATCATTAAAGTGTGTATGCAGATGGGCATGTTCGTGTCCATCAACCAGCGCCTCGATGCCGAAGCTATCACTGTTATTGCAGATGAGTTTGGCTATGATGTTGACTTTATCACAACAGAAGAAGAACAGGGACTGGAGGATATTGGCGAAGAGAACGAGGAGGATCTGGAAGAACGTGCACCGATTGTCACTATCATGGGTCACGTGGACCACGGTAAAACATCCCTGCTCGACTACATCCGAAGCGCAAACGTTACAGCGGGTGAGGCCGGTGGTATTACGCAGCACATTGGTGCCTATAAGGTGAAAACCGAAAGCGGCCGTACCATTACCTTCCTCGATACACCGGGTCACGAGGCCTTTACGGCCATGCGTGCCCGTGGTGCCAAGGTAACAGACGTTGTAATTATCGTGGTTGCCGCTGACGACTCGGTGATGCCTCAGACAAAAGAGGCCATTAACCACGCGCAGGCAGCTGGTGTACCAATCATCATCGCGCTGAACAAAGTAGATAAGCCAACCGCTAACCCGGATAAAGTAAGAGAAGAGCTTGCTCAGATGAACATCCTGGTGGAAGAATGGGGCGGTAAATACCAGTCGCAGGAAGTATCTGCTAAAACAGGATTAGGTATTCCTGATCTGTTGGAGAAGGTGCTATTGGAAGCAGAGATTCTTGAACTGAAAGCCAACCCTGACCGTGCAGCAATCGGTACCGTGATTGAAGCCTCTCTGGATAAAGGCCGTGGCTATGTAGCTACCGTTCTGGTGCAGACAGGTAACCTGAAAATTGGTGATGTGGTACTGGCCGGTTCTCATTATGGTAGAGTAAAAGCCATGACCAATCACCTTGGCAAGAAAATGAAAGAAGCAGGCCCTTCTACACCGGTGCAGTTACTCGGTTTGGATGGAGCACCACAGGCCGGTGATAAATTCCTGGTAATGGAATCAGAACGTGAGGCACGTGAAATTGCCACAAACCGTTCGCAGGTACAGCGTGAGCAGAGCTTGCGTACACGTAAGCATATTACACTGGATGAGATTGGTCGCCGTCTGGCAATCGGATCGTTCAAGGAGCTTAACGTGATTGTGAAAGGTGACGTGGATGGTTCCGTGGAAGCACTTGCTGACTCCTTGCTGAAGCTGTCGACGCCTGAAGTTCAGGTAAGTATTATCAACAAAGGAGTGGGTGCCATCTCTGAATCTGATGTGTTGCTGGCTTCTGCCTCTGACGCTATTATCATTGGTTTCCAGGTGCGTCCTTCACTGAATGCACGAAAACTGGCAGAGCAGGAGCAGATTGATGTACGCCTGTACTCTATCATCTACGACGCTATAAACGAGGTGAAAGACGCCATGGAAGGTATGCTTGCACCAACACTGAAGGAAGAGATTACAGGTAACGCACAAGTGCGTGACGTATTCAAGATTACGAAGGTGGGTACTATCGCGGGTTGTATGGTGACAGATGGCAGCATACAGCGTAACGCCAAGGTTCGCCTGGTGCGTGATGGCATTGTAGTCCACGACGGTGAAATACTGGCGCTGAAGCGCTTCAAAGATGATGTATCAGAAGTGAAGCAAGGCTATGAGTGTGGTATCAGCCTGAAAAACTACAATGAAATTGAGATGGGAGACGTGATTGAAGCCTACGTAGAAAAAGAAATCAAGCGTACGCTGTAAATCAGAATATACTTTAAAATCAAATCGCCCCAGCTGCTAACGCGGCTGGGGCGATTTGATTTTGAATACGGTCGCTCCTCCTGTCGGGTCACAAGCACTTTACAGGATAACAAATAGGAGCCTACTGCCCACTTTAAGTGTACATATTTCCAAGAGCTGCTTCATGTGCAGCGTTCAGCTGATAATGTTAATTATATGGCAGTAGGAATGTTTAGAAACTTTCGGCCCTGAAGATAAAAAAAGGAAGCCTGCCAGAATATTATCTGGCAGGCTTCCTTTTTTTATCTTCAGGAGAAGTATCGACTACTGGGAGCGGCGCAGGCGGCGCTTATCCCGCTTATGCTTCTTCATCATTTTCTTCTCTTTCTTCAGAATCTCTTTCATCCGCTTGCTGTTCGCTATTTTCTTCTTATCAAAGCTCCTGCGGCGGTCATTTTCATACGCATTAAAACGAGTGTCTAAACCTGCTGCACGGCGATCGGCGGCATCAACTGATGTACCTTTGCGCTCTACCTTTGCGGTACCCCAATACTCATCTTTCGCAGACAGCGTGCTGCTTTGAGAGGTCTGGGCATTCGCTTCAGGGTATAAAAGGATAATTCCAAAAGTAAATATCAGCAGGGTCAGTTTCTTCATATTAATGCTACTTATTTGTGTTTTCAGGTCTATAACGTGAAACCCCTTCTAAAGGTATCACTTAGTTACTTTAACACGAAATAGGAAGCTAAAAGTTCTGATATTTAAAATTTTATGCTATTCTGGCTACACTACTTTATTATTCGGTTCGGTAGCGGAAGTCTCATCTTGCCCTTTCAATAAGTCCCGGATCTCGGCCAGAAGCACCTCCTGTTTATTTGTTGCCGGCGCAGGCTTGGCGGCTTCCTGCTCCCGCAGGCGGTTAACAGTGCGCACCAACAGGAAAATAGCAAACGCAATAATAAGGAAGTTTAAAACGGTCTGCAGAAAATTGCCATACCTCAGCGTAACGGCCGCCTCTACTACCTCTCCGTTTTCTATTACAGCCTGCCGCAGCACCAGTTGTAACCTGGACAGGTCTACGTTGCTCACCAGCAGGCCCAGGGGCGGCATAATAACATCGTCTACCAGCGATTTGGTAATGGCTCCGAATGCAGCACCGATCACCACACCTACCGCCAGGTCTATCACATTCCCTTTAACAGCAAATTTTTTAAACTCTGAAAAGAAACCCATGCACTTTAATGATTTATGAACAAGAAATAATTTGTGAATTTAGCCATTATTCAGATATCGCACACACCTCCCTGCACCAGTGTTACCCGTAGCTTGCCCGATAAGCTGTTTAGGGATTGAACTAAATCACTATCTTTGTAAAAGAAAAAATTGATTTTAACCTGAGTTGGATCAACTTATGACGACATACGAGAACCTGCTGCTTACCCTGGACAATGGCATATTAACAATTACTATTAATAGGGCAGATAAGCTGAATGCGTTGAGCACAGCTACCATAACAGAGATAAGAAGCGCCGTTCAGCAAGTGTATGATGATGCTGCCGTGAAAGGAGCCATCATAACGGGAACGGGTCCAAAGGCTTTTGTGGCTGGCGCTGACATCTCTGAAATTGCTGAACTGAGCGAAGTGACTGCCCGTAGCTTTGCTGAGCGGGGCCAGGAAGTTTTCAGCATGATTGAGCGTTGCAACAAACCCATTATAGCAGCCGTGAACGGTTTTGCCTTAGGGGGAGGTTGCGAACTGGCCATGGCCTGCCACATACGCGTAGCCAGCAATAATGCCCGGCTCGGCCTGCCAGAGGTAAGCCTGGGCATACTGCCTGGGTACGGTGGCACGCAGCGCCTGACACAGTTGGTAGGCAAAGGCAAAGCCATGGAACTGATAATGACCGGCGACATGATTCCTGCAGAAGAGGCGAAAGCGCTTGGATTAATAAACCATGTCGTTCCGCAGGAAGAACTGATGGCTAAATGTGTGCAGATAATGGAGAAGATTATGATCAAGGCACCATTGGCAGTAGGCCTTGTAATTGATTGCATCAATGCGGCGCTCAACAAAGATGAGAACGGTTACCAGACAGAGGCCAATGCCTTTGCCCGCTGCTGTGCATCAGAAGACTTTGTAGAAGGCACGAACGCATTTCTCGAGAAGCGCACGCCGAACTTTACAGGTAACTAAAACTGAGCTACACCCGGCCCTCAACCACATGACATGAGTATAGCCAAGAAATTGGTCGGGCAGACTGCTGCCTATGGCTTAAGTAGTATTGTAGGCAGAGCCCTCAATTACCTGCTCGTACCTATCTACACCGATGTTTTCCTCCCTGAGGAGTATGGTGTGGTTTCTTATCTCTACGCTTTTGTCGGCTTCTTCAACATCCTGTATACCTACGGAATGGAGACGGCCTTTTTCCGTTATGCAAACAAGCCCGGGGCAGACAGAGACAAACTCTACAACGAGGTGCTCAGCCTGATTATATGCAGCAGCGCCATTTTTACAGGTATACTTCTACTTGCTTCCGGGGCCATTGTCGACTATAAAGGTTACCCGGAAGAATACCAGAGTTACATCAACTGGTTAGCTCTGATACTGGCGATAGATGCCATTGTGGCTATTCCGTTTGCCAAGCTGCGCCTGCAGAACAAGCCAATCAAGTTTGCCTCCATTAAGCTGATCAACATCCTGTTGACGGTAGGTGGTAACATTCTCTTCCTGGTGGTTTTCCGCCATATTTACCATGGCGAGTACCTGCAGGAGCTTCGCCCGCTGGTAGAGCCGCTCTATGATCCTGATTTTGGAGTTGGCTACATCTTTCTGATAAACTTGGTGGCCAATGCTCTGCTGATTCCGATGTTGTGGAAGGAGTTCGCCAGCTTAAGGTTTGAACTGAATAAGGAACAGCTGCGCCCTATGCTGCTTTATGCTTACCCGCTCCTGTTTATGGGTTTGGCAGGCATGGTAAACGAGGTCATAGACAGGATTCTGTTGGAGGAGTGGCTGCCGGAAAGCTTCTACCCAAATAAAACTAACATGGCAGTTGTCGGGATATACAGCGCCTGCTATAAACTCTCCATCTTTATGACGCTGGCCATACAGGCCTTCCGTTACGCAGCCGAACCGTTCTTCTTTTCGCAGGCTGAAGAAAAAGATTCGCCTCAGTCATTCGCGCTTATCATGAAGTGGTTTGTGATTGCCTGTGCCTTTATTTTTCTGTTCATCTCAGCTAACTTAGAAGACTTTGCCCTGCTGCTGCGCAGCCCCGAATACCGCGAAGGCATTATGGTGGTACCGGTGCTGCTCCTGGCTAATTTGTTCTTAGGTGTTTATTATAACCTTTCGGTGTGGTTTAAGCTGACTGACAAGACAAGGTTTGGTACTTACATCAGCTTTGCTGGTGCTGCCATTACCATTATATTCAACCTGCTCCTGATTCCGGTGCTGGGGTATATGGGCTCGGCTATAGCTACCTTTATCTGCTACTTCAGTATGGCAACAGCCAGCTACCTGCTTGGCAACCGCCACTATCCCATCCCTTATCCGACCAAAACCATCATAAGCTACATTTTGCTGGCTACAGGCTTAGTATGGTTGGCACTTGGAGTAGATATTGAAAACTTCTGGCTACGCCATGCCTACCATTTAGCCGTTTGTGCTGCCTTCCTGGTCATCGTGTGGTTACGCGAGCGGCCGCGCTTGCTCCTCAAAGCTTAGGCATTATACTTCATGCGTATTATATTTATAGATGATGAACAACAAGAACTTGCTGGTTAACTTCATTAACCAATCCAAACACACGCTTCCCTCCTACCAAACACAGCATTCGGCAGGCATGGACCTGCGGGCAAACCTCGAAGCGCCGGTTACGTTGAAGCCACTGCAGCGCGCACTCATCCCGACGGGCTTGTTTATTGAGTTGCCGGAAGGGCACGAGGCGCAGATTCGTCCGCGCAGCGGCCTGGCTTATAAACACGGTATTTCTATCGTTAACAGTCCGGGTACTATCGATGCCGATTACCGGGGCGAGATAAAGGTACTGCTGGTAAACCTGTCTGATGAGGAGTTTGTGGTAGAGGATGGTGAGCGCATTGCCCAGATGGTAGTAGCCCGGTATGAACGCATCGCATGGCGTGAGGCGGAAGCACTAACTGACACGGAACGCGGTGCAGGCGGCTACGGCAGCACCGGAACCAAATAATTTTTGTAACCCAGGCGCTTTTTTTCGTTAATAATAAAAGGCGAATACGAATACCATATAACAGCATATCACCCCAATTATTAAAATAAATGTAAAATTGCTGCAGCAGCAGACACTCCTGTAGCTTAAACCAATCAAAAATAACTATGAGGATAATCATACCAATGGCGGGAATGGGCAAGCGCATGCGGCCCCATACACTAACTGTTCCTAAACCACTTATCCCAATTGCAGGCAAGCCTATTGTGCAGCGCCTGGTAGAAGACATTGCAAAAGTTTGTGAGGAGCCTATTGAAGAGGTTGCTTTCATTATCGGCCACTTTGGAGACAAGGTAGAGCAGGACCTGAAAAAAATCGCTGCGGCCGTTGGTGCCAAAGGCAGCATCTATTACCAGGAAGAAGCTCTGGGTACAGCCCATGCCATCCTTTGCGCACAGGCTTCTCTGGAAGGCAAAGTAGTGGTAGCCTTCGCAGACACACTTTTCAAAGCCGATTTCCAGCTCGACACCAACGCCGACGGCACCATCTGGGTACAGCGCGTGGAAGATCCGCGTCCTTTTGGCGTGATAAAGCTGAACGAGCAAAACGAGATCACAGATTTTGTGGAGAAACCAGAGCACTTCGTATCTGATCTGGCCATCATCGGAATCTACTATTTCCGCGATGGAGAGTACCTGCGCAGCGAGCTGCAGTACCTGCTGGACAACAACATCAAAGACAAGGGTGAGTTCCAGCTAACCAACGCTTTAGAGAACATGAAGAACAAAGGAACCACCTTTATTCCTGCTGTTATCTCTGAATGGCTCGATTGCGGAAATAAAAACGCAACCGTTTATACTAATCAACGCTATTTAGAGTATATAAAGGATGAGGAAGGCCTGGTGGCCTCATCGGCGAAGCTGGAGAACGCGGTGATTATCCCTCCTGTATACATTGGTGAAAACGCCAGCATTACCAACTCGGTAATCGGCCCGCACGTTTCCATCGGAAACAACACAAGCGTATACAACTCAGTGGTGAGCAACTCGATCATTCAGGAAGACACCGCCCTAAAAAACGGCAACGTTGCAAACTCTATGTTAGGCAACTTTGTTGTATATGAAGGGCGCCCGTCTGACCTCAGCCTCGGCGACTTTAATACGCTTACAGAGTAGATATTTATGAAAACATTCAGAAACCTAATACTTGCCACGTGCTGCCTGGCCTTTGTTGCGTCCGGTGAAAGCAATGCTCAGTCTTCGAAAAAGAGAGCCCGAACTGCAACCGACACGGCCACTGCCCCGCAAAAGCAGGAGCCATCAGCGCGCGACAGGCAAATAAGCGAGGCACTGTTTCTGGATGGAATGAAATATTATATGCTGGAGGACTATCAACAAGCCCTCCAGCTTTTTCAAAAAGCCTACACCGTTACCCCCGACAACGCCGCTTTAAACTATAAGATTGGCGAAACATACCTGCATCTGAAAGACTCCGAGTCGGCAATGCCTTTTGCAAAGGCTGCGGTAACCTTAGAAAAGCAGAACGCTTACTACTACCTCCTGGTAGCGCAGCTCCACACAGAAAACAAACAGTACACCGAAGCTGCCCAGGCTTTCAACGACCTGCTGCGCAATGTGCCTAACTCAGAAGAGTACCTCTTTAACCTGGCCGACCTCTATTTGTCGCAGTCTCGTTTTGAGGACGCCCTGAAAACGTATGAGCGCATTGAGAAGGAATTCGGTGAGATGGAGCAGCTCTTCGTAAACCGCCAGCAGATATACCTGCGCCAGAAGAATATGCCAAAGGCAATTCAGGAAGGTGAGAAACTGTTAGCGACCAACCCAACAGAAATACGCTACTTTTTAGCGCAAGCCGAGCTTCTGAACGCTTCTAAAAAGCCGAATGAAGCGATACAGGTGCTGGACAAGGCGCTACGCATAGAGCCGCACAATCCCTTTGCACACCTCATGCTCTCAGACCTGAACCGCCAGAAAGGCAATAAAGCGGAGGCTGAGAAACAAGTAAAAGAAGCATTTAGCAGCGCAGAACTGGATATTGACACCAAAGTGCGCATCCTGGTTGATTTTATACGCCAGCTACCTAACCCTGAAGTGGAGGGAGTAGCACTGGAGCTTGTTGACCTGACCATTGAAAAACACCCTGACGAAGCCAAAGCTTATGCTGTAGCAGGCGATTTGCAGACGATTGTTGGTAAAAAAGAGAATGCACGCAATAACTACCTTCAGGCTGTAAAGCTAGATGACTCTCATTTCAAGATCTGGCAGCAGATTGTTTTGCTGGATGCAGAACTGTCTGAGGCAAGTGCCATGGTGAAACACTCTGAGCAGGCGTTGGAGCTATTTCCGAACCAGGCCGTATTTTGGTTCTATAACGGCACCGGCCACCTGATTACGAAAAATTATGAAAGAGCCGTAAAATCGCTGGAGCATGGCAAGCGTCTGTCAGCTGGCGAGCCGGAGCTGCTGGTGCAGTTTAACATGCAGTTGGGCGATGGCTATAACTCGCTGAAAGAGTATGAAAAGGCGGACAAGGCATACGAAGCCGTACTGGCACAGGACAAAGACAATGAGCATGTACTAAACAACTACAGCTACTTCCTGTCGCTGCGCAACCAGAACATGGAGAAAGCCATGGAAATGGCAGAGCGACTTGTAAAGCAGCATCCTACCAACCCTACTTACCTTGACACCTATGCCTGGGTACTGTACAAAAGCGGCAAATACACGGAGGCACGTAAGTACCTGGAGCAAGCCGTAGCTATTTCAGACGACGCCACCATTGTAGAGCATTACGGTGATGTGCTATTCAAGCTAGGCAAAAAAGAAGAGGCCGTGAGCCAGTGGCAGAAAGCCAAGCTGAAAGGCGAAGCTTCAGCCTTTATTGACAGGAAAATAAAAGACAGAAAGCTGTATGAGTAAACACATTTTGCTCTGCCTGATAGCAGTGTTCCTGCTGGCAGGCTGCAAAAGAGAAACAGCACCCACCACAGCCTCTGCCACTACAGAAACCATAGGCACGGTATCCGTTAACAATTTTGATTTTGATTACTTCAGCTCTAAAGGGCAACTTTCGCTGAACAGCGCAAAAGAGAATCTGTCGTCGGGTGTCTCTATCCGGATGAAGAAGGACAGCGTGATATGGGTATCGGTGCAACCAGGCCTGGGCATTGAAGCGGCCCGCATGATGCTGACCCAGGACTCTGTATACATAATGAATCGCCTGCAAAAGGAGTATGTGGCCACTGACTATTCTTTTCTTCGCAACAGGTTTCAGGTGGATGTAAACTTTGAGATACTGCAGGCTATCCTTTTGGGCAATTACCAGCAGCAGGGTACAGAAAAAGCTATGGATGAGGGCGACCTGCAGCATGTGCAGCAGATGCGTGAGAACCTGCTGTTCGACTACTTTATTGGCCGCCTGAACAGTAAACTGCAACAGCTGAATGTGCAGGACCAAAACACAGGCAACACCATCACGGTGCTGTACAGCAGCTTTGAGGATATAGGGCAGGAGCCCTTTGCACACGCGCTGGCAGCGCAGGTACTTCAGAAAGGTGAGGTGTCTGACTTTAAAATCAACTACAGCCGTGTAGCAGTCTCTGATGAGGCGCTCTCTTTCCCGTTCAGTGTACCATCTGATTATAAGCGCCCGCCTGTCAATTAAATATCTGAGGCTGTTGGTTCTTCACTTATAGTTTTGCCATCTTTGTAAACTCAGAGTAGAAGAACCACCCTTGTGATGAACGCCCTTTACAGATTCACTTTTTTCCTGTTATTGCTTTGCCTTCCCCTGGCTACCCAGGCCCAGAAAAAGAAAAGCAAAGCGCAGCTGGAAAAAGAGAAGAAAGAAAACCTTAGCCGTATAAAAGAAGCAAACCGCATTCTGCAGCAGACCAAGAAGCAGAAGGAGGCTTCTATTGGCCAGCTAAATGCCATCAAAGAAAAAATAACGGTTCAGAAAGGTGTAATCAGCAACATATCCCGCGAAATAAACTTTATAGAGTCCGATGTACAGGAGACGGAGGGCATTGTAGGGGCACTCCAGAACGACCTCGACAAGTTGAAAGCGGAGTATGCTACCATGGTATACGCTGCCTCCAAGACAGCGAATAGTTACAACAAGCTCATGTTCCTGTTTGCCTCCGACAACTTTAACCAGTTGGTACGGCGCATGCGCTACCTCCAGCAGTATTCAGAATCCCGCAAGAAACAGGTAGAGCAGATAAGCAAGGTGCAGGCTGTTCTCTCCGGCCAGCTGGCGATATTGGAGTCGAAGAAGCAGCAAAAGCAAAGCCTGCTAAGTAAGCAACTATCAGAGAACAAGAACCTGCTCACCCTGCGCCAGCAGCAGGACAGTGTTATCACCAACCTCAGCAAGCAGGAGAAAAACCTGAAACAGGAAGTGGCAAGCCGCCAGGAGTCTGTTAAGAAACTGGACAAACTAATTGCCGACATTGTGCGCGAGGAAATTGCCCGCGCAGCGCGAGCCGCCCGTGCGGCTGGTAAAGCATCCAGCGCCGGTGCAGGCAAAGTTACCCTCACGCCAGAGTTGGCTCTTATCTCCTCTTCTTTTGCAGGTAACAAAGGACGCCTGGCCTGGCCTGTGGAGCGGGGCTTTATCTCCCAGAAATTTGGCCGCCACAACCACCCGGTATTAAAAGGTGTTGTGGTAGAAAATCATGGTGTTGACATACAGACTACTCAGGGAGCCACTGCACGTGCCATTTTTGAAGGCACCGTGCTCACAGTTGCTTCGGTGCCGGGTATGAACAACATTGTGATGGTGCAGCATGGCGACTACTTTACCGTGTATGCAAAGCTGAAAACTGTAACCGTGAAGCCTGGCCAGACAATTAAGTTAAAAGATGTGATTGGCACTGTCTACACTGATAGTGACGGCACCACAGCGCTTCAGTTTCAGGTCTGGAAGAACCAGCAGAACCTGAACCCGGAGACCTGGATTGCGCGCTTGCAGTAAAAAATCATAACCGGTCCATGTTCAACAGGAAAGCCGGTGCCTCAGGATGTGTTTAATAGGCTACACACCCTGAGGCACCAGCTTTTTCGTATCAACACGGTAGAGCCTCACCTCTCAATGATCATTACTTTGCCTGCTTCAGTAGCCTTGGAAGCCTCCATGAAGAGCATGACAGATGCGCCACAACAGCAGGGCTATAAAATAAAAAAACACCCTACAGTGCAGGGTGCCTTTCCAAGCTATGAAAACAAACTTAATACTTTATATGAAAGCAAGCTTCTGAACGCCTGCATCAAAATCGAAATCAAATTTACAACGATATGGCTACAAATGCAACTCTAATGCATTAACTAATAATATCGTTAAATTCTTTTATATATATACTTATATTTAATTGAAAGGTTTTGCAAATCCTTCTTTTTATTTCAAAACAAATGAAAACATTGGTAAGTTGCTTTTGAAGCGGATATTTTAGTGCATTTTGCTCTGCCTATTTCCATCAAAAAGGGAATCAAGACATTCTTTCCCACTTTTCTTGTTTTAGATGGTTCTTACCGGATTTAATAGTCTGCCTAAACTGTTGGTATTTAAGCGAATTATATTTTACCTTACCTGTGTTATTCGTTTGCTGTCGTTTCCAGAGAGATGTTCCTCGTTGCCTTACTGCTTCAGAAGCATCAAAAGCAGCAATATTTTAGCAAGCAGTACAGAGAGGAGGCTTCTTCTAAGATAGTAGGAATGAGCGGGCAGCCATATCTTTTCTATCATAGGTTGCTGATTAACAGACAAATCCCATATTAATTACAGCGTTTAAGAGCGGGATTAAACTTATCTATGCTGTTATGGGTTTAATTAAAATATTAGCTCTAATTTTGTAGCAATCATTTAAACATTTAAAAGATGGAAATTACCAACACACTTTTGTTTATTGGAGGTCTCGGAGGCACAGAAATTTTCTTAATCCTCTTCGTTATCCTGCTTCTTTTCGGTGCTAAGCGTATTCCTGAATTAGCCAGAGGCATGGGCCGCGGCATCCGTGAGTTCAAAGACGCAACGAAGGAAATTAAGAGCGATATCGAGAATTCAGTAAAAGACGACAGCCACACTACTACTAAGTAATTCACCTATAAGCTTTCATTAGCTGTATGTATCTTAGTACTGTATTCCTTTTCCTGGGGGACCTTGGAGGAGGAGAGATGCTTGTCGTTATGATGGCAGTGCTCTTATTGTTTGGTGCTGATAAAATTCCAAGTATAGCACGTTCTTTTGGGCGTGGCATGCGGGAGTTTAAAGATGCGACCAATCAAATCAAAAACGAACTTGAACAATCCATCAAAGACGAACCTAAGTCAAAAATAGATTGAGACAGTATAACTCGCTACACGACATCCGCACGGATATCGCCAATGGGCAGATTACGTGCCGGCAACTGGTAGAACACTATCTACAGAACATCAAAGAAAAGGCAGAACTGAATGCCTTTCTGGAGGTATTTGAGCAGGAAGCAATTACGCAGGCAGACATCGTGGACCACAAAATTGCCAATGGTACAGCCGGGAAACTGGCTGGAATGGTCATCGGCATAAAAGATGTGCTTGCCTATAAGGGGCACAGTCTGCAAGCCTCCAGCAAAATCCTGGACGGCTTTAAATCACTCTACAATGCTTCGGCTGTTGAACGCCTGATCCAGGAAGACGCCATTATCATCGGCCGCCAGAACTGTGACGAGTTTGCCATGGGCGCCTCTAACGAGTCATCTGCCTTCGGCAATGTGCTCAACGCAGACGACACCTCCCGTGTACCGGGGGGCTCTTCAGGTGGTTCGGCTGTGGCGGTGCAGGCCGACCTGTGCCTTGTTTCTATTGGTTCTGATACCGGTGGTTCTGTGCGCCAACCCGCTGCTTTCTGCGGTGTTGTCGGTTTTAAACCTACCTATTCCCGTATTTCACGTTATGGCCTTATCGCCTACGCCTCTTCTTTCGACCAGATTGGGTTTATAGCGAAGAGCGTGGCCGATGCAGCATTGCTGCTGGAGGTAGTAGCCGGCAAAGACGGTATGGATAGTACCGCCAGCGAGCGCGACGTGCCTGCTTATAGCGAGTTACTTTCTACTGACAAGAAATATAAAATCGGCTACATCCGCGACTGCTTCGAAAACGAAGGCCTTGATGCGGAAGTGAAAGAGGCTATACTGGGTGTAAAAGAGATGTTGAAAGACGATGGACACCAGGTAGAGGCGGTAGATTTCCCCTACCTCGACTACATTGTGCCCACGTACTACATCCTCACCACTGCCGAAGCCAGTTCTAACCTAGGCCGCTACGACGGTGTGAAGTATGGCTTCCGGTCTGGAAACGTGACGGATCTGACCTCACTCTATAAAAAGACCCGGGCCGAAGGCTTTGGGCATGAGGTGCAGCGCCGCATCATGCTGGGTACTTTTGTACTGAGTGCCGACTACTATGATGCCTACTACACCAAGGCACAAAAAGTGAGACGACTGATTAAAGAGAAGACGGACGAGTTGCTTCAGGAATACGATTTTCTTATCTTGCCTACAGCTCCTACAACTGCCTTTAAAATTGGGGAGAATATAGAAAATCCGTTGGCCATGTACCTGGCCGATATCTTTACAGTTCAGGCCTCACTTGCAGGTGTGCCAGCCATTTCTATTCCGGCTGGTCGCGATGCTAACGGCCTGTCCATTGGGTTGCAGTTAATGACCCGCTCATTCGAAGAGCCGCAGCTGCTGGCTTTCTCGAATTATATCATGGACAAGATAACCGTTGAAGCATAGATAAAATGCCATGACCTACACAAAATTCTTTACACTGCTCACGGCTGTGGTCTGTAGCGTATGGGGAAACAACACCCCTGCTCTCGGCCACGGCCGTTTGCTTGAAACGCCGTTTACAGCAGTAGGCGACACTTTAAAGGGCAAGACAGCCACCACATCCTTATCCCCGGAAGAGGAGGCCCTGCTGGTGGAACATATCCCGAACGTGCCCAACGACTTGATTGCCGACAGGCTGAGTTGCATTGAAACGGAGATTCCGCTTGAGTTCAACAATTATGTGAGGAATTTTATTGACTACTTTACCATCAGGAACAGGAAGTATTCCCGCATGATGCTCACGCGCGAGAACGTATACTTTCCGATGTATGAGAAGTATCTCAAAAAGCATAACATGCCGATGGAGCTAAAGTATCTCTCCATCGTAGAATCAGGACTTAACCCCAAAGCACAATCACCGGTAGGAGCAGCGGGTCTGTGGCAGTTCATGAAGCCGACCGCCGGCGACTTTGGCTTGAAATTCAACCAGTACATTGACGAGCGCCTGGACCCTGAGAAATCGACCGAAGCAGCCCTTAAGTTCCTGCGCCGCCTGCACAACACCTACGGCGACTGGGAACTGGCCATGGCCGCCTATAACTGTGGCCCCGGCAACGTGAACAAAGCTATCCGCAAAGCTGGTGGCGGCAAAAAGACGTTCTGGGAGATATTCCCGTACCTGCCGAAAGAAACCCGCGGCTATATACCGTCCATGACGGCTGTTATCTATACCATGCATCATGCCGGTGACCATAACATTTTCTCCGACTCCATTCTGTATCAGCCACAGGTAGCCTACCTGGAAGTAACACAGGAACTGGATTTAGACAGGCTCGCTGCTGAACTGCATGTCACCCCGGCAGAACTGATGGCCCTGAACCCGGAGATAAAGAGCACGACTATACCGAAGCACCTGCGCAACTACAAACTGCGCATACCGGCAGAGCGTGCTCCCTTACTAGCCTCTGTGGAAGATAAGAGCTGTATTATGTTAGCCGCTGCTCCTGTAAGCGAACCAGTCAGGAGAAACGAGCCAGCCGAAACCCCGGTGTTACTGGCATCTGCTAAAACGGAGAAGCCGGCAGATAAAAAGGCTGGAAAAGCAACTGAGAAAGCTGTGGACAAAGAGGATGAAACAGCAATAGCTGGAGCTACTCCTGCAGCTGATAAAAAATTAACGTACACAGTACAACGTGGCGATAACCTGACGCAGATTGCCTTGCGCCACCAGGTTACAATTGCACAGCTAAAAGAATGGAACGACCTGAAGGGCAGCAGCATTAAGCCAGACCAGAAACTGGTTATATACAAGCAGGCTACCGCAGAAGAAGAACCCGTTTTGCTTGCCTCTAACGAGGAAGTGCAGCCAGCCGCCAAAGCAACTACCAAACAGGTAAAAGAAAGCGTGCAGGCAGAGCAGGTTATTCACCATGTACAGCCTGGCGATACACTTTGGAACATCTCCCGCAAGTATGACGGCATTAGCATTGAGCAAATCAAGAAGCTGAACAAGCTTAAGTCTGATAACCTGAAGCCTGGCCAGAAGCTCATCCTGAGTTAACAACTTCCGTTCCCTTTAAAAAGAGCACCCTCTGCAGAAGAGGGTGCTCTTTGTTTATCAGCAGGTTAAGGTATTGTAATTTGTACTAAAAAATTGTTAAATTCTGCTCTATAAACTATTGCACCCCTTATCTTTGGAAGCTCAACTTGTATAACCGGCAAATTCTTTTAAAATTGGACTTTAGCCACACAAGAGCCAAAGCCATTCTGCCAAGGCAGAAAACCTACAATACAAACAACAAACGCATTTATGATCAAAGTAAACAGAGAGGACGCACTCAACTATCACATGGACGGCAAACCCGGGAAAATTGAGGTAGTACCAACCAAGATGCTAAGCACCCAGCATGATTTGGCACTGGCCTACTCCCCTGGCGTTGCGGAACCATGCAAAGAAATTCATGCAGATAAGGAAAATGTATATAAGTATACGGCCAAAGGCAACCTCGTTGGTGTCATCTCTAATGGAACGGCAGTATTAGGATTGGGCAATATCGGACCGGACGCGTCTAAGCCGGTAATGGAAGGGAAAGGCGTACTCTTCAAGAAGTTTGCAGGCATTGATGTATTTGATATAGAGATAGACTGTACCGACCCAGATGAGTTTATCCGCATCGTAAAATCACTGGAGCCAACGTTTGGCGGCATTAACCTGGAAGACATCAGGGCGCCGGAGAGTTTTAAGATAGAGGTAGCCCTGAAAGAGCAGATGAATATTCCGCTGATGCACGATGACCAGCATGGCACGGCCATCATCTCTGCAGCGGCTCTTCTGAATGCCCTTGAGCTGACAGGAAAGAAAATAGAGGAGATAAAGGTGGTGATGAATGGCGCCGGCGCCGCCGCTATTGCCTGTGCCAAACTCTATGTAGCCCTCGGCATGAAGATGGACAACATGGTGATGTTGGACAGAGAAGGTGTCGTGCACCCAGACCGTGATGACCTGGATATATACAAGGCACAGTTCGTGACCACGCGCAAAGTAAGAACACTTGCAGAAGCCATGAAAGATGCTGATGTATTTGTAGGACTTTCAGCGGGCAATGTGCTGGCACCGGAGTTGGTGAAGACGATGGCAGCTGACCCGATTATTTTTGCGCTGGCTAATCCTGATCCGGAGATCCCTTACAATGTGGCAATGTCTACGCGCGATGATTTGATTATGGCCACAGGCCGTTCAGACCATCCTAACCAGGTAAACAACGTGCTGGGCTTCCCTTACATTTTCAGAGGAGCCCTTGATGTGCGTGCCACAGAGATAAACGAGGAAATGAAACTGGCCGCTGTACATGCGCTGGCCAATTTAGCCAAAGAGCCCGTGCCTGATGTGGTACTGAAAGCATACAGTGACACCACCATTAACTTCGGTCGCACTTACCTTATTCCAAAACCCCTGGACACACGCCTGATTACCACCATATCACCGGCAGTGGCGAAAGCAGCTATGGACAGTGGTGTGGCCAAGCACCCTATCAGCGACTGGGAGGCGTATGAGCAGGAGCTAAAGGAACGCATCGGAATCGATCAGAAGCTGATGACCCGCATCATAAACCAGGCGAAGAAAGACCCGAAGACAGTTGTGTTTACGGAGGCCGACAACTACAAGATCCTGAAGGCGGCCCAGATTGTAAAAGAGCAGCGCATTGCTAATCCAATACTGCTGGGTAACCGCGAAACCATAGAGGCCATCATTGCAGAGCATAAAATGGACCTGCAAGGGGTAAAGATCATGGATACGTACCAGGAAGATGCCAGACGGGAGGAATACGGTCAGTTACTATATGAGAAGCGTCAACGAAAGGGCCTGACCCTGTTCGACGCCAAGCGCCTGATGCGCGACCGCAACTACTTTGGTAGTATGATGCTGAACAATGGCGAGGCAGATGCGCTGATCTCCGGTCTTACCCGCGATTACTCCAAGACTATTTTACCGGCACTGCAGGTAGTAGGTGTGGAAGAAGGAGTAAACAAGGTGGCAGGTATGTACATTATCCTGAGCCAGCGGGAGCCTTTCTTCTTTGCGGATACCACTGTAAACCTGAACCCAACTGCTGATGAACTGGTTGACATTATTGGTTTAACAGCCCGTACCGTTAAGTTTTTCGACACAGAGCCGCGCGTGGCCATGCTGTCTTACTCTAACTTTGGATCAGTACGCGGGGACGTGCCAAACAAAGCAGCAGAGGCTGTACGAAAGGCAAAGCAACGCTACCCTGAGCTTCTGCTAGATGGTGAAATGCAGGCGAATACAGCCCTGAACCGCAACCTGCTCCGCGAGCATTACCCGTTCAGCGAGTTGGCTGAGAAAGGCGCCAATACCCTGGTATTCCCGGACCTGGCTTCCGGCAATATTGCTTACAAAGTGCTGCAGGAGATTGGGGGCGCTGAGGTAATCGGTCCGGTACTGATGGGGATGCGCAAACCGGTACATATTCTACAGTTAGGCTCTTCTATCCGCGAAATCGTGAATATTGTGTCCATCGCCGTTGTGGATGCCCAGAACTACAATAACCAACACCTATAGATGATAGCCTATATTGATGGCAAACTAACGCACAAAGACCCGACTTATGTCATTATAGACGTAGGGGGCGTAGGTTACCAGATAAAAGTTTCGCTGAACACATACTCTTCGCTGCCAGCCAGTGAGCGCTGTAAGCTGCATACGCACCTGCACATAAAGGAAGATGCACATACGCTCTTTGGTTTTACCACAGCGGCCGAAAAGGAATTGTTTCTGCTTTTGATATCTATTTCAGGCGTGGGCCCCAATACGGGGCTCATGATCCTGTCTTCTTTGTCTGTGGAGGAAGTGCAGCAGGCCATTGCGAGAGAGGATGTGCGGACCATTCAGCAGGTGAAGGGGATTGGGGCCAAAACGGCGCAACGTATCATTCTGGAGCTAAAAGATAAAGTCAGGAAAGAGGCCATGATATCGGATGCCGGAGTGCCTGTTGCGGCACACAATATGAACCGTTCCGAAGCGTTATCTGCATTAGTAACCTTAGGATTTGCGAAGAACGTGGCTGAGAAAACGCTTGACGCTATCGTGAAACGCGAAGGCGGGAATCTGAGCGTAGAGGAGTTGATTAAGTTTGCGTTGAAGTCTTCATAAGAGCATATATCCAATTTTGATCTGGAAAAGTAAAAAAAGTAACCTGCTTCTGGCGGTTGCCACTATTTCTATGCTGGGCTGGTGGTCACAGGCAGAAGAGTTGCGCTCTACCAATAGATTCAGATTAACTATTCTTAATAACCTCCCGCTCCAGGACACGGTGAAGACAGACACCTCCAAGGTGCAGTACATACCGAGCCGGAAGCCCACGTTTGTGCCTGCCGACAGGTATGGAAATCCGTTCAGTACCCGGTCCAGTTCCTCCCCCCTGCTACTGGGCCAGCCCGGCAATGTGCAGTTAAACGTGGAATTGGACGATAGCCTGGGGCTATACAACATCACCGAAACTATGGGTGATGTGAACTACCGGCCACCATCATCAATGAGCCTGAAGGAGTACTCGGAGTGGCAGCAACGCGAGGCCATCCGCAACTACTGGCGCGCCAAGTCTGCCGGCCTGGATGGCGAGAGCGTGGTCAGCAGCAGTCGCCTCATTCCAAAGCTATATATAAGCCCGGTGTTCGACCGGATTTTCGGTGGCAACTACGTGGATATTCAGCCCAACGGTAACGTATCCCTTAAATTTGGCGCACGCTTTAACCGCAACGAGAACCCGACTATTCCACTCAGCCAGCAGCGCACCGGCGACTTTGATTTTGAGCAGAACATCTCCCTGAACCTGGTAGGTAAGATAGGGGATAAAATGCGCCTGAACTTTAACTGGGACAACAACGCCAACTTCGACTTTGAGAATAACATGAAGTTGGATTATACCGGCTATGAGGAAGAAATTGTGCGCAAGGTAGAGGCAGGTAACGTGAGCCTGCCGCTCAACAACTCCCTGATTATGGGTGCCCAGAACCTGTTTGGTATTAAAACCCAGTTGCAGTTCGGCCGCCTGGGTGTTACCACGATTGCGTCCAGTGTGCGGGGCACAAACGATGAGGTGGTAGTACAGAACGGTGCCCAGAACAGGCCCTTTTCTATCCGGGTAGATGAGTATGACAACAACCGTCACTTCTTCCTGTCGCAGTTCTTCAGGGGCCGCTATGACCAGACTTTGCGAAACCTGCCGCTGGTGAACTCCGGCATCGTTATCCGCCGCATTGAGTTATATGTAACCAACAGCAACCGCTCTACAGAGAACCTGCGCAACATGGTGGCTTATATGGACCTGGGCGAGGCTGATCCTTTCCGTGATCAGTTTGAAGGCACCAGACCACCCACAGCACCTGCCGACAACGCAGTAAACACCCTGTACAGCCAGATTGCCCGTAACAACACCGCCCGTAACAGTTCGCAGGTAGATACTTACCTGAACAGCCTCGGCCTCCAGAAAGGAATTGACTTTGAGCATGTGCGCGCCCGCAGGCTGGATGCCCGGGAGTATAAGTTCAACCCGCAGTTAGGCTATATCTCGCTGAACACCGTGCTCCTGCCAGACCAGGTGCTGGGGGTGGCGTTTGAGTATACCTATAACGGCAAAACCTACCAGGTGGGAGAACTGATGGATGATTACCAGAACCTGGATGCAGAGCAGGTTATCCATATGAAATTGCTGCGGGCTACTAACCCCTCCCTCGAATACCCTACCTGGGACCTGATGATGAAAAACGTTTACAGCCTGGACGCCACGCAGATAACACGGGAGAACTTCCAGTTGCAGATAGTTTATAAAGACGATGAGACGGGCGTAGACATCACCAGCCTGAAAGAACCAAGCCCTATTCAGAACATACCGCTGGTGGAGGTCCTGAACCTGGACAATGTCAACACGAACAACGACAAGCCAAGCGACGGTAACTTCGACTTCCTGCCAGGTATTACCATTGACCCGGAATCCGGCCGTATCTACTTTCCGCAGGTAGAGCCCTTCGGCGATTACCTGGCAGAAAAGCTGGCGGGCCGCCCCGAGTTGATAGAGCGGTATGTGTTCCAGGAACTGTATGACCAGACGCAGACCGACGCGCAGCAGAATAACGTGAAGGCCAAATTTTACCTGAATGGCCGTTTCCAGGCTTCATCCGCTGACGAAATCATGCTGCCGGGCTTCCGTATTGCAGAGGGTTCTGTGGCAGTATACTCCGGCGGTACCCGCCTGGAGGAGGGCACAGACTACCAGGTGTTTTATGATATGGGCCGCATCAAAATTCTCAACCCCAGCTACATCAGCTCGGCAAACGACCTGCGCGTGACCTATGAGAAAGCTGAACTCCTGAACATACAGCCCCGCACCATGCTGGGCGCCCGCTTCGATTACCGCCTGAGCGACGACATTAACCTGGGGGCAACGGTACTGAGCATAAACGAGCAGGCCTTCATTAACCGCGTGAGCATTGGCGACGAGCCTACCAACAATACCATCTATGGCTTTGATGTAAACCTGCAGAAAGAGTCCCGGTTCCTGACAAAGCTAACAGACGCGATTCCGCTGATCGACACCAAAGTACCGTCTCTGGTTACCTTTAGTGGTGAGTTCGCCCAACTGGTACCTGCCAAGTCGAAGTCTAACGCCAACGAAGACGGTGCCTCCTACATCGATGACTTCGAGGGAGCCGAGACACCTTATAACCTCGGCGGATTTAGCAATAACAATTGGCGGCTGGCTGCCACACCTGCTCCGCTTGTGCCGGGAGCGGGCCTGGCCTATTCCTATAACCGCGCCAAATTAGCCTGGTATACCATTGACCAGATCTTCTACCGCAACAGAGACAACCTGAAGCCATCCAACATTACGGATAAAGACTTGGAAAACCATTATGTACGCGGCGTACGGCGCCAGGAAGTGTTCCCGGGTCGTGATGCGGAGGTTTCCAATACCTTTGAATACACCTTTGACCTGGCCTACTACCCACGGGAGCGGGGACAGTATAACTACAACCCAAACCTGACGCCGCAGGGTCTCTTAGCAGATGACCCGCGCAACAACTGGGGCGGTATCAGCAGGGAAATATCTTTTGACACAGACTTCGACAATGCCAATATTGAGTATGTAGAGTTCTGGCTCATGGATCCGTTCATTACAGGGCCGAACGGCCGCAAAGACGCAGCGGGGAATGAGATAGTAAACAACGAAGGCGGTGAACTGGTACTGAACCTTGGAAGTGTTTCAGAGGACATCCTGCGGGACAACCAGTATGCCTTCGAAAACGGCTTGCCTACCTCTCCTACCGATGAACAGAACCTGCTGGAAACCACCTGGGGCCTTGTAACGCAGCAGCAGTTTCTGACCGATGCCTTTACAGGTGTGCCCGGAGGCCGGCAATTTCAGGATATTGGTTTAGATGGTTTGAGCGATGCAGGTGAGGCAGCATACTTCCAGAACAGCTTCTTGAATCAGATACCGGGAGCACCGCCGCAGATGGTGCTGGACGACCCTTCGGCAGATAATTTCCTCCACCACCTCGACGAAAGCTATAATCAGCAGAACGCCGGTATCCTGGCCCGCTACAAGAACTTCAACGGTATGGAGAACAACTCTCCTGAAAACAGCCGTTTCTCAAATTATGCCTTCCCCGACAAGGAAGACCTGAACCGCGACAATGTTATCAACGACCTGGAACAGTACTACGAATACAAGATAAACCTGAATTCTGAGCAACTGGAAGTAGGCCGCAATTTCATTGTGGATCGTGTTACCCGCGAAATCCATGGGGATCAGGTAACCTGGTACCAGTTCCGGATTCCGGTGCGACAGCCAACAAACGCAGTAGGCGGCATCAGCGGCTTTAAGTCTATCCGGTTTATGCGCATGTACCTGACCCAGTTTGCTGACCCGGTAGTGCTCCGCTTTGCGCAGTTCCAGTTCGTGGCCAACCAATGGCGTAAGTTTAACCAGCCGATTACAGACGGGAGCCCTTGCCTTACCTGTACCGACGATGCCCGCAACTTTACCGTGTCTACCGTAAACATTGAAGAGAACGGGCAGTTGGTGGAAGGTTCCCAGGATATTCCATATACAGTACCTCCAGGCATTAACCGCCTTCGTGACTATACCTCCACCAACGACCGCCGCCAGAATGAACAGTCGTTGCAACTGTGTGTGGAAGACCTGAAAGATTCTTTCTCGAAGGCAGTTTTCAAGAACATCTCTTTGGATATGCTCATCTACAAGCAGCTGAAGATGTTCCTACACGCTGAGTCAAGCGACCCCGCCACCAGAGACGGTGACGTGCAGGCGTTTATCCGTATAGGCACCGACTTTACCCAGAACTACTACGAGTATGTGGTGCCGTTGAAAATCACACCGCCGGGCAGCAAAACAGAAAGTGCCATCTGGCCGGCAGAAAACCAGATAGAGATAGCCCTTCAGGCGTTTGTGGATGCCAAAGCAGAGCGTAACAGGCTGGCAGGAGACCGCCCGATCTACATGCCGTATGAGGTGATCTTAGAGGGAGGTAAAATGATACGCGTAGTCGGTAACCCTGACTTCAGCGAAGTAGAAGGCATTATGATTGGGGTGCGTAACCCGCGCCAGCCAAACGAAGACGGGCGCCCGCAATCTGTTTGTATCTGGGCGGATGAACTGCGTGTAACGGACTTCCGTAACCAGTCAGGCTGGGCCGGTAATGCGCGACTGAACACGAAGCTGGCAGACTTTGCCAATATCACGGCCACAGGCGCCTATACCACCGTAGGTTTTGGTGGCCTGCAGCAAAAGCTTGCCCAGCGTGCCCGCGAGAACACAGCCCTGTTCGATGTAACTGCCAATGTGGTGATGGATAAATTCCTGCCGGAGAAGTGGGGGGTAAGGATTCCGTTAACCTTACAGTACGGTGCCCTGAACAGCGAACCTCAGTTTGACCCACTGGATAAAGATGTGCCGCTGGAGCAATCGCTGACAAAACTGGAAACACCCGAACAGCGGGATGCTTACAAGAAAGAAGTGACTACCCGGGAGACCAGAAAAAGTATAAGCCTGCTAAACGTACGAAAAGAACGGATAGACACGGAGGCAAAAGTGCGCCTGTATGATATAGAGAACTTCTCCTTCTCCTACTCTTATGCAGAACGCCTGTTCACCAACATCGAAACAGACCGTGACTTTAGCAAGACCTATACAGCAGGAGTGGCCTACGCTTATAACAACACGCCAAGAAGCTACACGCCATTCGCGAACACAGAAGCACTCAGGTCACCGTACCTGCGCCTGATAAAAGACTTCAACTTTTCGCTGGTGCCAAGCCGTTTTGCCGTTCGGGCTGATTTGAACCGCTTCTACAACGAAAGGTTCCTGCAGCGCCCTGATCCGGCTACGCGCTTTGTTACGACACGCGGAATTGCCCCGGTGTTTCAGAAGTACTTTTATTTTAACCGCATCTATGACATGCGCTGGGACCTGACCAAGAGCCTGTCGCTGGACTATGTGGCGACAAACCGGGCAGTGGTGGATGAGCCGGATGCCCGTATCGACGGCGAGATAGATTCCCTGCAGTACAAGAACAGGATTATCCGGGATAACCTCTTGCGCGGTGGCCGTAATACCAACTTCAACCAAATGGTAGCGCTGAATTATAAGCTGCCTTTCGATAAGTTCCCGCTCACGGACTGGGTGGATGCTGAGACCCGCTATGCCGCAACCTATATCTGGACGGCTGGCTCCACAGCGCTAAACCAGGCTGCTGACTTCAAGCTGGGTAACACGGCCGAGAACAACACGGAACTTAGCGTTAACGGTAAAATCGATATGGTGAAGCTGTACAACAAGGTCAGGTTCCTGAAAGAAGTTAATTCACCGACCCCGACCAGACCGGGAGCAGCACCGGCTGCCAACGACACAACAGCCCAGAAGCCGCAGCCGGACCGGAAGCTACTCAAGTCGCTGGCAAGAGTGTTGATGATGACCCGCTCACTGAATGTAGCTTATCTGGAAAACCGTGGTTCTATGTTGCCAGGCTACCTGCCTGCCTCCCGGTTCTTTGGTTTTGATGATGCCTTTGAGGCACCGGGCCTTCCGTTTATACTCGGCAAGCAGTATGACCTGGATGAGCTGTATAACCGGGCACATACGAGTGGCTGGTACACCGACAGCAGCCAGTACCTGAACACGCCATTCAGCGCCGTTAATACAGAAACCTTTACGGCACGCGCCAACCTGGAGCCGTTCCCTAACTTTAACGTACAGTTGGATGCACGCCGCACCAAATCTGTGATTGAGGAAGTGTTTTACAGAAAGGAGACAGATGATTTCGGCGACATCAGCGCGACAGACCAGCGCCAGAACCCGTTCACGTCAGGCTCCTTCAGCACTTCCTTTATGGCGCTGGGTACCTTGTTCGAGTCAACGGGAGACGGTACGTCAGAAGCCTTTAACAGCTTTGTGCGTAACCGATACGACGTGCGCGATAAACTGACGATGGCCAATGCAGAAGCCAGTGACTCATCCTATTCGCTTAACTCGCAGGAGGTACTCATGAAGTCATTCCTTTACGCCTACCAGGGGCGCGACATTAGCGGGTACGAGGCCAGGGCAGAAAAAAGCCCGTTTGGTCGCCTGCCAATCCCGAACTGGCGCATTGATTATAACGGTTTGGAGCGGCTACCTCTCTTCCAGCAATGGTTCAGCCAGATCAGCCTTTCCCATGCTTATAACTCCAGCTATAACATTACGAACTTCACCACCTCACTGGCTTATAACCAGGAGCCAGGCGGGTTCCCGACACAGTTAAACGAATTTGGCAGGATTGAGCCATATTATCTGGTAAGCCAGCTAACGGTAATGGAGCGCCTGGCACCGCTATTGGGCATTAACTTCCGGACAAAGACAAACCTTACAGGCCGCCTGGAGTATAAAATTGAGCGCAACCTCTCGCTGAACCTGACAAATGCACAGGTAACGGAGACAAATGTGAAAGACTATGTGGTTGGATTTGGCTATGCCACCAGCAACTTCCGTATACCGTTCAAAATCGGTGGCCAGCGAAGGGTACTGGAGAATGAGCTGACCATGCGCCTGGATTTATCGGTGCGCGAAAACCAGACAGTGCAGCGGGCTATCACAACTGACAATGAAGGAGTAGAGCGCAGCCAGAACCAGATAACGAACGGAACACGCCAGCTGCAGCTGCGCCCAACAGTAGATTACGTGCTGAGCCAGCGTGTGAACCTGCAGTTCTATGTGCTGCGCAGCGTTTCAGATCCGAAAATTTCAACCTCTTTCCGCAACAGCGTAACCGAGGGTGGTGTGCAGCTACGAGTTAATTTGCAATAATATTTTAGCATTGCGAAAAAGACCGTAATTTTGAGAAAAATTAATATTTACATAATTCATGAACTTACCTGATAACCTAAAGTACACCAAAGACCACGAGTGGATCCGCATTGAGGGCGATGTAGCCATTGTAGGCATCACTGATTTTGCCCAGAGTGAGTTAGGTGACATTGTATATGTAGACATAGACACTGTAGACAAGCAGATAAACCAGGAAGACGTGTTTGGTACAGTGGAGGCTGTGAAAACAGTTTCTGACCTGTTCAGCCCATTAAGCGGCACCGTGCTTGAGTTTAATGAGAAGCTGGAGAACAGCCCGGAGCTCGTAAACTCTGACCCTTACGGCGACGGCTGGATCATCAGGATGTCTGTGGACGACGCCAGCCAGATTGACGGCTTGCTCAGCGCAGAAGGTTATCGTGAAGTAATCGGTCAGTAAGCACAACCCGTAGCAGTACTTGATACTCCGATACAACCTTTTTACAATAATGTGGGCAGCAGTGATACTGCTAACAACACTGCTGCCCTCTTCTTCCCTGCCCACTGTCTCTGTCTGGTGGGATTTGTTCTCCATCGATTCCTTTGCCCACGTTTTCTTATTCTGCGTCCTAACTTTCCTGATGATTGTCGGGTTTGCAAAGCAGTTTACGCTCTTAAAGCTGAAGCACTACCCCATCCGGTATGCCCTTTTTATAAGTACCCTGTTTGGTATCTTTGTGGAGCTGATGCAGCATTTCTTTATTCCCGGCCGACATGGAGACATCGTTGATGTGTTATGCAACACGCTCGGCTGCCTGATAGGTATTGTGCTCTTTAAGTGGGTTTACGTTTGGTAAACTTCTGGCGCTAAGTCTAGGAGTTCCTCCCTTCTTTCCCTCTGCTACAGTTAATGCGAACCTAAAAGAAAAGCACATCCTGCTTCAGTCCTCCTCCTGCAACATAGAGAATCATACTGTTTAAGCCCTAATCAATACTAAATAATAAGTCCCAGCGGGACGACCTGTTGATAGAATGAATTCTACATCCATTCAAGCTCCAGCGGAGCGGCCTGTTTAAGGTAGATTTACAGGCCGCTCCGCTGGAGCTTAGGGTCCTTAGGAACCATTAGGCTATCAACAGGTCGTCCCGCTGGGACTCAAAACCCGGGCAGGTACTGCGAAACATCAAACCTTACATCTATCATCCTTCTTCCTTTGTCCTAAGCAAAGGTTTTGTGTGCCATTCCTGAAGTCTTATCTTTAAGAGATGAAGCGACTGTACACTCTGCTCTTGCTGCTGTGCCCTGCAGCAACGGCTGTCTTTGCACAAGACATGCCTCGCGTGCGCCAGACAATTGACACCCTTAGCTCCGCTACCATGCACGGCCGTGGCTATATACAGGAAGGCGATGCCAAGGCTGCCAGCTATATCCAGAACAGGTTCAGGCAGATGGGGCTTCAACCGTTGGGAGAGTCATACTTTCAGTCATTCCGTTTTCCGGTAAACACCATAGCGGAAACACTGCAGCTTCAGGTTGCAGCGCAGGTGTTAAAACCCGGGATAGACTTTGTAGCCAATGCAGCCTCCGCTTCCGGCAAGGGCAGAGCCGATGTGCTGACACTGGACAGCACCATCTTTACAGATGCCGCCGCCGCACGTCAGTTTTTCAAGCAGAACTTTAAAGGAAAGGCTGTTGTGTTCAGGCAGCAGGACCAACAGCAGCTAAGTAAACTTTCGCCACCTTACCTGCAGAAATTGCAGCAGGCCAAAGTACATGTTATACTACATCCAAAGGCACTGCTTACGTCGGTGGCTTCGCAGCAGGCACCGCTACCGGTGCTGGAGGTGCTGGAAGCGGCATGGCCGAAGAACGCCAAAAGCCTTACGTTTGAAGTGAAAGCGCAGCTAAAGCCACAGCATGAGGCGCAGAATGTAATCGGCTATATAAAAGGCAGTACCCAGCCAGACTCCTTTCTCGTTTTCTCCGCCCACTACGACCACCTAGGCGGGCAGGGCAAGGACGTATACTTTCCCGGGGCAAATGACAATGCCAGCGGCACGGCTATGCTGCTGGAGCTGGCAGGATATTATAGCCTGCCACAGAACAGGCCCGCTTACAGCATTGCTTTTATTGCCTTTGCTGCAGAGGAAGCAGGCCTGCTAGGCTCGTTCTACTACACCGAAAATCCGCTGTTTCCGCTGCCCCAGATCCGCTTTCTTGTGAACCTCGACCTGCTGGGCACCGGCTCCGAAGGAATGATGGTGGTAAACGGCAAGGTACATGAGCAGGAATTCAACCTGTTACAGCAGCTGAACGAACAGCACCAGTATCTTCCACAGATCAGGAGCCGTGGCAAAGCCGCCAACTCAGACCATTATCCTTTCTCCGAAAAAGGTGTTCCAGCCTTTTTCTTCTATACCCTGGGAGGCACCGCCGCCTACCATAACACCAGGGATTATGCCTCCCAACTGCCGCTCACGGAGTTTGAAGATGTATTCCAACTGCTTGTAGATTTCGCTGGAGAGTTGCAGGAGTAAGTTGTCAGAATCAGGATTCTCAGAATTTCAGGATTGGCAGGATAACCAAATCTTGATCCCTGCCCTCGCTCGCCTCCGGCGAGTGTGCGGTATATGGAGGCGTCTCGCCTCTTTGTCTTTCTGATTCCTTCTCTCCCTCTCCCTGCATTGAGATAAAATAAGAGCGCCTGCTGCTGGACATATCAGCAGCAGGCGCTCTTGCACTTTACTCTAACTTATAGAATATTGTTTATCTGCTCTTTAATCTTCTCCAGTTCTTCTTTCATCTCCACCACGTGGTGCTGTATAACGGAATCGTTGGCTTTAGAACCGATGGTATTAATCTCCCGGCCGATCTCCTGGGCAATGAAGTTTAGTTTTTTGCCTGTTGGCTCCGGCAGGTATACTGTTTCAGTAAAATAATGCAGGTGATTGACCAGTCGCACCTTTTCCTCGGCAATATCAAGCTTCTCAATGTAATACACCATTTCCTGCTCAAAGCGGTTCTGGTCGAAATGCTCTGAAACGGCAAGCTCCGTCATATGCCCACGAATGCGGCTACGGATGTTTTCCATACGCACCGGATCGTGCTTATCCACTTCTGCCAGCAGAATCCTTATCCTATCAATATAAGACATAATTTCGGCTGTCAGTGCCTTGCCTTCATCGCTACGGAAGGCATTAATGTTTTGGAGCGCCTCCTCCAGCAGCGGTTGTACTTTGCTCCAGTCAGCTTCCGTTGTTTCTTCGTCCTCCTGCTCCTGCTGCAATACCTCCGGCATGTGCAGCGCCAGCCGGAACAAGTCGTTCTTCGAAGCGCCTACCATGTCGGCTGTCTCGCTCAGCTCGTTATAGTAAGTCTGTAGCAACTCTTTGTTGATGGTGTTCTTCGCCTTCTGCGCCTTATTCTTCGAAAGTTCGATATTAACACCGACTTTCCCACGCACCAAAGCCTTCTGCACCATATTCCGGATATCATACTCATGGTCTGATATTACCTTCGGAATGCGCACACTGAGGTCCATGCTTTTAGAGTTCAGTGACCGGATCTCTATAGAAATGGAATATTGGTCGGCATCAAGACGTGCACTCCCAAAGCCTGTCATAGACTGCAACATAAGCTACTTGTATTAGTATCTATCGCAAATTAACTAAAATTATCCAATCTTGCTTCCCCTGCGCCACGAAAGGTGGTTTAATGTATGTTGCCTATTATAAATTGTTTAACTTTGCACTATGAAATTTGGTGTAGTCGTTTTTCCAGGGTCCAACTGCGACCAAGACCTTGTAGATGCCATCAGTACGGGCATGCAACAAGAAGTTGTAAAACTGTGGCACAAAGACCACGATTTGCAAGGCTGTGATTTTATTCTCCTTCCGGGTGGTTTCTCCTACGGAGATTACCTGCGCTCCGGTGCAATTTCACGCTTCTCTCCTATTATGCAGGAGGTCATTCAGCACGCTAACCGTGGAGGCTACGTAATGGGCATCTGCAACGGTTTCCAGATTCTGACAGAGGCGGGTTTGCTTCCAGGTGCTTTACTGCGCAACATAAACCAAAAGTTTATCTGCGAGAACGTATACATTAAACCTGTAACAACCAACCTGCTGCCTACGCGCCTGCTGGATGTAAATAAGGCGTATAAAATACCTGTGGCACACGGCGAAGGCCGCTACTATGCTGATGAAAACACGCTGAAAGCTTTGCAGGACAATGACCAGATCATGTTTGAGTACTGCAGCAATGCCTCTGACACAGGTGAAATCTATAACATCAACGGCAGTTTACTGAACATTGCCGGTGTGAGCAACGATAAAAAGAATGTATTTGGCATGATGCCACACCCGGAGCGTGCTGTAGACCCAGAGTTAGGCAACACGGATGGCCGCGCCATTTTCGAATCTATTTTAGAATTGGTGAACGCATAGCCGCCGCCAAGATACCGTATTTAACAAGCCCCGTCTGCGCATCGCAGGCGGGGCTTGTTATTTTGAGGTTAAAGTATCGGTGTTATCAATGTAGCGGAACAGGAGCAGACTTAGGCCTGGGTTGAGCTCAGCATCTTGTTAACAGCATCAATAATAACTTTAACATCATTGGGATGATTGCCGACTACTTCATCCCGCTCCTTCCCGAGACGCACGATTACAAGATCCTTTTCAGGTATCACAATAATATACTGGCCTAAAATACCGCGCGCATAAAAAACATCCTGCCCTTTATAGTCTGGCATCAGCCACCAGTGGTAGCCATAAAAATTTACTTTTTTGCCGTCTTTTGCTTTTGGAAGACCATTTGGCGTAAGCGAAGCCTCTACATAGGCAGGAGGTATGAGCGTGTCACCGTTCCAGAGGCCATTGTGCAGGTACAATCTGCCGAGGCGGGCAAAGTCGCGGGCGTTGGAGAAGAAGCAGCAGTAGGCTTTCTCTATGCCTTCAGGTGTATCCACGCTCCACTCAGCATCATGCGCGGCACCAATTGGTTTCCACAGCTTTTCTTCTGCAAATGCACTCAGGCTTTTGCCCGTGGCTGCCTGCAGCACAAAGCCTAACACCTGCGTATCGCCGCTTTTGTAAGTATACTGCCGTCCTGGCTCTTCTACAGCCTCCAGCCTGTCAATCACTTTTCTCAGGTTGGTGCCGTAGTAGCTTTCGGTGGTCATGGAGAAAGGGTTGATATATGATTCATCCCAGTTGAGGCCGGAACTCATCCAGAGCAAATGCCTGATTCTGATTTTAGATTTGTCTCCTTCTCTGAATTCCGGCAGAAAATCCCCCACCGGCTGCTCCACACTTTCAATTTTTCCTTCTTTTATGGCTATCCCGACCAGCATGCTCACGATGCTTTTAGCCATTGAGAAAGAATTACTCAACGATTCATCAGAGTAGCCATCCCAGTATTGCTCGAAAAGAATAGAGTCGTGTTGTACTATCAGGAAAGCCACGGAGCGCAGTTCCTCGTGCAGGCGCTCCAATTCTGCAGGAGACGAGAGTTTATTATAGTCCACCGCTAATGGCCATGGCTGCGCCATTGGCGGCGCCTCTATCTCCCGCTGCTCAAAGATGGTGTTATCGTCTATATCCGCTAAGTTATAGTAGATGGCCCGGTACACGTAGTTCTTGTCAGCCATGTGAACCCAGGCCGCAAACAACACCAGCAATAGTAAGGCCCCGAAACCATAACGTCTGCCTTTTCGGCTCATAGAATGCGTTTTAGAAGTCGTAGCCCAGGGTGATGTAGAATTTAGGACCTGTGCGGTGATCTTCCGCCTCGCCCCATGCTACATCGAGCTTTCCATAAACCCCTAATACCGTAGTGCGCGCACCCACGCCATACCCTACCAGGAACGGATTTCGGTAGTTGATAACTTCAATTTCAAAATTATCACGCTCTGTCGGGCTGATAACGCCACCAATCACTCGGGTGTTGATAGAGTTGTTTCCTGAGAAGGGGTTATCACCATCATAGGCAGAGCCAGCATCAGCAAAGCCAACCAACTGCAGGTTACGGAAGAAGCCTGAAGCAATTGGCCCGTTGTACAGGTATTGTACAATAGGCACCCGCAACTCTGCATTGGCCAGCAGGTGGCGGTTACCACTGCGCACATTAAAGTTGAAGCCGCGCAACGGTGTGATGTACTCCAGGTAAAATAAGTCTGCAGGAGAGCTGATCTCTACGTCATTCAATTCTGCGCTTTCATCTTCATCTGCCAGCAGCCAGTTATCCATTCCTCCAATCAGGAACTGCTTGGTAGAGTTACCGAAGAAAGCCCCATAGCTGATGCGCGTGGCAAAAACAATCTGCCGGTGAATTTTAAGGTAATTTCTGAAATCAACATACAACTTACTGAAATTACCCTGTGAGCCTTCAAGACCCTTCAGCGATAGCAAGCCTATCTTCAGACGAGTGCCCTCCAGCATATTAATACCGGTTCTTACGCTGTTGTCGTACACCATCTCCACGTTACCGCCCCAGAGATTTTCAAGGGTATCCGGCACAAAAAAGTCGGTTAAGTAGGTGAAGCGGGTGCTTACCAGCTTCGGCATAACACGTAAGCTGGTGCTGTGGCTGAGCGGGTACTCTATGACTGGGGATACTTCGTTTTTCGCAAAGCGTACCTCCGAACCAGGCGAATTCAGAAGGCCTCCGACCAAGGTTTTGCGCTCAAACTGCACGCCAATATCTACACGGTTCTTCAGGTTCATGTACTCTGCCCAGAAATTACTCGTTTCCAAATCGGTACGCAGGAAGGCAGTACCCCGGATGTGGTGGTTCTCGAAGAGGTCGCTCATGTTTACACCGCCTACAAAGCCAAAACCCAGCAGTGGGTCGGCGTGCACCGAAGTCACGATTTCCTGCACGCTAAAGCGCAGGTCATAGTCCAGTGGTCCCAGCATCTGTAAAGGCCTGGCGGCAGTGGCTCTGCGTACTGGCGCCTGTTGCGGCTCCACTTCTTCCTCAGCAGCTTCATTATCAAACTCGTAGTTATCAATGTCTACTTCGCCTGTCTTGCGACTTGGGCTACTTCTCCTGGTAACAGTATTATTGTCTTCTTCTACAATCTTACGCACATTAGACGTTGCATTCTGAGCTGTGCGGGCACGGGTTTCCAGGATGATCTGCCGCGATGTTTTAGGCAGTTCTGCCAGCGAGGTAGGCGAGAAATCCGGCAACAGGTACACAAAGTTGCGCGACTCATCTTTGGCAACCACAGCCAGCACGTTTGTCGAGGGCACATAATCATACTCCTCTATACCCTGTACAAAGTTTGTAACCGGGCTACTGGCACCTGTAGCAAGATCATAGCGATAAAGGCTACGGATACCGCTTTGCTCACTCAGGTAAATCAGGTTACCATCCTGAGTTGCCTTTGGCTGTAGTTCACTGGCAATAGAAGTTGTCAGTTGCCGGATATCGGCATCAGGGCCTTGCTGCTGCAGCAGGAAAATATCGTAGTTGTTTACCACGCTGCCGAAGCTGGGAGCAGCTGCATTGCCTGTTGTATCCACCCATCGGTTGGAGCTGAAGGCTATACCCGCATTGTTCCGGAGGAAAGTAGGACTCAGGTCATCAAAAATGTCGTTTGTAAGCTGCTGCTGCAGGCGGCCATTGGCACGTAGCAGAAACAGGTCTGTCTGGCCGTTGCGGACAGCACTTACCACAATGTTCTGCCCGTCCTCGGAATAGCTCATGCTGCGCACCTGCGAGAATGGCTCCAGCACAGTGCCCTGGGTTGTCAGGTTCTCCACAAAAGGAATGATAGAGAAGCGATCCCGGGCATCTACCTGGCGCAGCATCATCTTACCCCGCCTGGCCTCTACAAAACCAAGTTGCGTGTTAGAACGCCATGCCAGCACCGGCGTCTTGTAATCTACCTTCTGATCTCTGCTCTTGTAGCCGGCACGCCATACCATACGGTCTTTTTTGCTGCGCACATCCTGCACAAATATTTTAAAGATGCCGTTGTCGTTTTTCACATAAGCCAGCAGGGTGCCATTTGGGTTCAGCACCGGCTCCCCGTAATAATGGCCTTCTTTGTTCTTTTTGAACAGCTTTTTATCGTCCTGCAATGCCACCAACTCGCCGCCGGCACCCGTGTTTATCTGTATATAGTAGTTGTACCAATCCTGCAGGAAGCGGTTGTAAGGGATGTTAAGGCTGCTGGTTATTCCTATTTCCACATCACGGGTGATGCGGGTCAGGTTCAGGATGTTCTGGATGGCCGTATAGCCGTAGCGCTCGGCGATGTAGTTCCAGACAGACTGCCCGGTAAGTTCCGGGTTGATGGCGAAGAGTTTTTCAGGGCGGCGCCTTTCCTGCTGCTGGTTTTGCAGCATGTTGCGCATGTAATTGTCCATCTCAATGCTCCAGCCTTCTGCTGTGTAAGCGGCCACTCCGCTGATGAACCACTCCGGCAGGCGCAGCAGGTAACTGCTCTGGAGGGCCTCTTTCAGACTACCGCCATACATCATGTCGTTCATCAGCAGCTCCGTCAGCTCATAACTCAGGTCGGTTTTGAATTCAGTCTGGGTTCCTTCATAGGCCAGCTCTATCTTGCTTTTCATAAAGAGCGTTTCGCCACCGGTCTGGTACTGGTCGCTGTTCAGGCCGATGTTGCTCTGGAGCAGGTCTGTAGGGGAGTTATACAGGATGAGCGTAATTTTGGAGTAAGGGTAATAGCCAATGAGGCTGGTCACCCGCCGTAACTCTTTCTCGGCATACTCCGCAGCATTCTTGGCTGTCTCCTGCCCACCCTGGTAAAAGTAGACGTTAAAGTTCTGGGTGCTGTAGAGCTTCCAGTCGAAATTCTTATATTGGATCCGGCTTTTACCGAAGGGATCGCGGTTTGGCTGCGCCTGCAGGGCATTACCCATCCATGAGCAGAGCACAAACAGCAACAAAAGCCTTATAGAAAAACGCATGCGCTTAAAGTTGATGGTTTTAGTGTTTTATATAGTCGTAATATAACGATAAATAACGTGATATTCGTATGTCCGGCATCACCTCTCCCTCTCCGGCCAGCGCTGCCGCAAATTGTTGCGCTAGGTAAGGCGCCATCTGCACACCTTTAGATCCCATGCCGTTAAAGACACTCAACTGCGGGTACTGCGGGTGCCTGCCAGCCAACGGTTTCCGGTCGCGAACAGCAGGCCTGATGCCCGCCTGGTGGTGTATCATGCTAAAGTGCTGTGAGGTAATCTGGCTAAAGCGCTCTGCAAGCTCCTGCTGCCCTTCCGGGCTTGGCTGCTCGTCCGGCTGCCGCCAGTTATAGGTGGCGCCTACCTTGAATCGGCTTCCCCCTATCGGAACAACGTAAACACCTTTGTTATAGATGCATTCCGGGTTAAAATTCTCTGCCTCCACCTCCAGCACCTCTCCTTTAGTAGGATGAATAGGCAACCATTTGAAATATGGGTTGTTTACGACCTGAAATCCCTCACAAAAAACCAGGTGGTCAGCTTCTTCTTCCTTATACCTCACCCCATGCTCCGTAAGTTGCAGCTCCTCCATGTCAAATCGCTCCGGCCGTAGCAGCCCCTGGGCCAGTAGTTCTTCTGTGAGCAGGTCCAGCATGTCCTCTACCAGCAGGTTGCCGCCCCTGCCAATCATGATGCCGCCGTATGGGTCCTGTATGGAGGGATTATTAATACTCTGTGTATGGGTGGCCAGGATAAAATCATTCCATCCCTCGCTGGCGCTTTTGGCCATCCAGGTGTTTTGCTCCTCTATAGAAGAGAAGATTTTATAGATAGGCTTATGTATAAAGAGCTCCCGACCGAAATGCGCCTCCAGTTCATCGTAAAAAGCATCGGCGGCGGGTATAAATTCATCTGCCAGCCACGACTTGGCGAAGCGCTTGCCGGCAATAGGGTTCAGCAAACCGGCGGCTACCCGCGAGGCTCCGCTGGGCCTCGGCTCATCAATTACCAACACCCGATGGCCGCGCTTGCGTAAGGTATAGCTTAGGATGGCTCCGGCCAAACCATGCCCTACAAGGATAAAATCGTATTTCATCAGGCCAAGTTACGAGATGTACAGGTGAAATTTGTAACTTAGAAGCTGATTTTGCGCTCGCCCGTCAGCGTTTGCAAAAACAGAATTTAAACAAGCTCTCAAACCTAAAAACTATGAAAGTTACCTGCCTTACTTTTAATCCATTCCAGGAAAACACTTATATCCTGCACGACGACAAAAACGAATGCGTGGTAATTGACCCGGGCTGCTATGAAAAGCAGGAGCGCGAGCAGCTAAAAAACTACATAGAAGAGAACGGGCTGAAAGTGGTGCGCCTCTTAAACACCCACTGCCATATAGACCACGTGCTGGGCAATAAGTTTGTGGCTGACACTTACAAGGTGGGGCTGGAGATTCACCCTGACGATGAGCAGACACTGCGTGCTATACCGGCCTATGCCCCCTCTTATGGCTTTCAGATGTACGAGGAGGTGTTGCCAACTGCCTTCCTGCAGGAAGGCGATGTGGTGACCTTCGGCGAAACAGAACTGCAGGTGCTGTTTACGCCTGGTCATGCGCCGGGGCATGTGGTATTTTACAACGGCCCGGAAAAAATCTGCATCGGAGGCGATGTGCTGTTCCAGAACAGCATTGGCCGCACCGATTTGCCTGGTGGCAATCATGAAACACTGATAAACAGTATAAAATCTAAACTTTTTGCGCTGCCTGATGAGGTAACTGTTTACCCCGGCCACGGACCAGAAACTACCATCGGGCACGAACGCAACAACAACCCCTTTCTGCGGTAGCCCCGGTGGCTGCCCTTGCACCCTTATATGATGAAACACATCCCTAACGCCATTACCTGCCTTAACCTGTTTTCAGGCTGCCTGGCGCTGTATTTTGCTTTTCATGGCGAACTGGTTACCGCTGCCTACCTGGTAGGTTTAGCCGCTGTATTCGATTACCTCGATGGCATGGTGGCCCGCGTTATGAAGGCTTATTCAGAGATCGGGAAGCAACTGGACTCGCTGGCCGACATGGTGTCTTTTGGTGTAGTGCCCGGCACCATTATGTTTATTCTGTTGCAAAGATCCGACGCTACTTTGTTTGGTATATCGGCGGACGTGGTGGCTTTCTTTGGTTTTCTGATCACGGTTTTCTCGGCGCTGCGCCTGGCCAAGTTTAATATCGACACCCGCCAGACCACCTCGTTTATCGGGTTACCCACACCGGCCTGCACCCTGTTTGTGGCATCACTGCCGCTCATTCTGGAGCACGGCACCTTAACGCATTCCGAAGTTATCCTGAACCCCTGGGTACTGCTGGTGCTTACCGTGCTGCTCTCGTTCCTGCTGGTGGCGGAGTTGCCTTTGTTTGCCCTTAAGTTCACAAACCTGAGCTGGCAGGACAATTCCCTGCGGTTTATTTTCATAGGTTTGTCGGTTATCTTACTGGCTCTTCTTAAATTCGCAGCCATACCACTAATTATAGTGCTGTATGTACTTTTGTCTTTCATCAAAAAAACCTCACACTCATCATGAAATTTGTTGCTGAAATTGATATAATGCCTCGTCCGGAACTGTTAGACCCACAAGGCAAAGCCGTATTACTGGGCCTGGAGCATTTAGGCTTGGATCAGGTGGATGACGTGCGCATTGGCAAGCATATTACACTGCAGTTAGAAGCGGAAACAGAAGAGATAGCCCGTGAAAAAGTGGAGAAAGCTTGCAATAAGCTGTTGGCTAACCTGATCATGGAGTCTTTCACTTATGAGCTGAAGCAGGCGTAGCACATAGCTGAAGTACAATAAATTAGCCGTATATTTGTTGATAAAATAACTCATACAGCCGCACACTTGTACGGCTGTATGAGTTTTATGAAAGTAAGTATACCGGAGATTATCATGTGGATGTGGCCTTCCCGATGGGTTTACGTATGCACGCTTCTATTGCTGAGCTTACTGACAGTAGCGGCACAGGCTCAAACGCCTGCTATTACGGTTACCCTGCAGTGGCAGGGCCAGGCAACAGTACTCCCCACCCGTAGCACATCCGGCAAAGTACCTACTTTTGCAGGGGCCTCCCTCGACCCCGTAAAAGGACTTCCTTATTACCGCCTGCAATTGCCGGGCCCCAATACCCGCAGCCTCACATTAACAGAAACAGCATACCAGCCTTTTGCTGATGCCGAACAAAGACTCTTCGGGAACTACCTGTTTCCTGCCGAGCCACAGGTGCCGATAAGCCGGGCTACACAGAATAAACAGCCGGTAAGCATCGCTTCCATACTTCCTGTCCGCCGCAACCCCGGCAGCAACCAACTGGAGAAGCTGGTCAGCTTTAGCTACACCTACACTCCGGAAGAAACCAACACACCTCTTGCCCGTGCTACAGGCAATCACGGTACCGGCAGCTTTGCCGCTTCCTCTGTGCTTAGCTCCGGAGAGTGGTATAGACTGGCCGTCACGGCATCCGGCATACATAAGATTGATAAAAGTGTACTGCAGGAACTCGGCATCAGCACACAAAGCATCGACCCCGGTAAAATTCAGGTGTATGGCAACGGAGGAGGTATGCTGCCACAGCCTAACAGCACCGCCCGCCCCGATGACCTGCAGGAGAACGCTGTTCTGGTGGCCGGTGAAGCTGACGGAAAGTTTGATGATGGCGATTATGTACTCTTCTATGCCCAGGGGCCTCACACCTGGAACTATAACGCCACCGAAGAACAATTTGAACATACCTACAACGTCTACTCCGACACGGCTTTTTACTTTCTCCGGGTAAATCATACCGCCGGGGCACGCGTTGGTTCCCGTGGGCAAACAACAGGGGCCACGCGGAGCATCAGCACCTATAATGAGCGCCTGTTTTACGAAAAGGACCTGAAGAATATGGTGTACTCGGGCCGGGAATGGTATGGCGAAGAGTTCAGTAGCTTTAACGCCTCCCGTGAGTTTTCCTTTGCCGTTTCTGATGTAGTGCCGAACTCAATGGTAAAGCTGACCGCTTTCCTGATGGCCAACTCCCCCGCCAGTTCCTCCTTCTCCTTACAGTTAAACGGCCATAACCTGGGCACGCAATCCATCGCTAGCCGGGGCACCTATAACTATCATCCGGAAGGCTCCAACAGCATTAAAACCTATAGTACGAATCAGCAGGTCTTGGGCAATGCGACTGATTATAAAGTAAACCTGAATTTCAGCACTGGTGGCAGTTCTACCTCGCTGGGTTATCTCAATTACCTGGAGCTGAACTATGAGCGCCAGCTAAAACTATACGGTGCGCAAACCAGTTTCCGGTCTGTGGCAAGTATGGGGGCACCTGTCAGCAATTTTACGATAGCCGAAGCACCTGCTGGTATCACTGTCTGGGATGTTACCAATCCGTTGCAGCCCGTGGTGCAGGAAATCAGCAACGGCAGCTTTAGCGCCCCCACAGATGTGCTGCGGGAGTTTGTGATGTTCCAGGAGAGCGGCATCAGCTCCAAACCAGTAGCGGTGGGCAAGGTAGCTAACCAGAACCTGCACAGCGTAAATGCAGACGGCGCGCTTGATTTTGTGATTGTGGCGCACCCGGCCTTTCTGCAGGAAGCAAACAGACTGGCGGCTCACCGGGCGCAGCACAGCAATATGCAGGTGCAGGTGTTTACGCCTGCCCAGATATACAACGAGTTCTCTTCCGGGGCACAGGATGTAACAGCTATCCGTGATTTTATGCGCATGGTGCACAGCCGCAGCAGCAAAAGCGGCGACGATGTACTTTACCTTCTGCTCTTTGGCGACGCGTCCTACGACTATAAAAACAGGATGCGCAACAACACCAACTTTGTGCCGGTGTATGAGTCGCGGGAATCGCTGCACCCTATCACCAGTTACTCCTCAGAAGATTACTTTGGCTTTTTAGATGAGGAGGAAGGCGAGTGGGCGGAAAATGCATCAGGCGACCACCTGCTGGACATTGGCATCGGGCGCTTACCGGTTAAAACAGTTGCTGAGGCGGCAACCATGGTAGATAAAATCATCTCTTACGACAGCCCTAGCCACTTTGGTAAATGGCGCAGCCAGGTTACGTTTGTTTCCGATGACGGGGACTTCAATGAGCACCAGAATGATGCCGAGCATTTGGCCAACTATGTGGAGAGCACATTTCCTGCTTATCAGCCCAACAAAATATATGTAGACCTGTACCCGCAGCAGGCGGTTGCGAACGGCCAGCGGGTGCCGGAAGCCTCTTCTGCCATAGATAAAGCAGTAGAACAAGGCTCCCTCATCATCAACTATACCGGCCACGGAAACGAAGTTAGCTGGACAGCAGAGCAAATCCTGACGATGCAGCAGATAAGTAGTTGGAAGAATAAAAACAAGCTTACCTTTTTCCTGACCGCTACCTGCGAGTTCGGCCGCTATGATGATCCGGCCAGGGCATCGGGAGCAGAAGTAGTTCTGCTCCATGAAGAGGGCGGCGCCATTGGGCTTGTCACAACCACCCGCCCTGTTTACTCCAATGGCAACCGGGTACTGAACCGAAACTTCTTCAAGAATGCTTTCACGCCCTTAGGCAATCGTATGCCGCGCCTCGGAGACCTGGTGCTTCACACCAAAAACAACAGCATTACGGATAACATCAGCGGCTCCACGGGAGTAAATAACCGCAACTTCTCACTTCTCAGCGACCCGTCCCTGCAGCTAGCGTACCCGCAGCTTCAGGCCCAGATCACCAGCATAAATGGCAGCCAGGCTGCTACAGATACACTCCAGGCGCTAAGCAAAACCACGCTGAAAGGACAGATCACCACAAGCGCTGGCACCATAGCAACAGACTTTAACGGCGACCTGCGGTTAACAGTGTATGAGAAGCCTACCACCCGCTATACGCTCGGTGATGAGCGTTCGCAGAAGGTACCGGTGCAGGTGCGTGAGAATATTATTTATGACGGGAAAGTGAGCGTGCAGCAGGGAGCCTTTGAAACAGCTTTTGTGGTGCCCAAAGACATTGCCTATCACTATGGCGCAGGAAAAATCATGCTGTATGCCAGCAATAGTTCTTCTGATGCCATGGGCGCAAATCAATCTATTGTGATAGGCGGCACGGCAAAGGATGTCCCCACAGATAATGTTCCGCCTACAGTAAAGCTCTTCATGGATGACGAGTCATTTGTATACGGTGGCCTTACCGGCAAAACTACTACGCTACTGGCTGACTTGTTTGATGACAACGGCATTAATACAGCAGGAATAGGCATTGGGCACGAGATAACAGCTGTTCTGGATGAGAACCGTGATAACGTGATAGTGCTGAATGATTACTATACGGCAGAGCAGAACAGCTATCAGAAGGGGAAAGTAAAGTATACCCTGAAGAATTTAGAGCCTGGTCCTCATTCCCTTCGCCTCAAGGCCTGGGACACTCATAATAATTCTTCAGAAGAATATATAGAGTTTTTTGTATCTAATGATGCCGGTGTTGCGTTAGAGCATGTGTTAAATTACCCAAACCCGTTTTCCACAAACACGACCTTTCAATTTGACCATAACAGAGCCGGTGAGAACCTTGACATTCAAATAGAGATTTACACCATCTCTGGTAAATTGGTCAAAACGTTACAGACCACTGCCTATGCCAGCAAGGCACATGTGTCAGAATTAACATGGAATGGCAGAGACGAATACAATGATATGATGGCACGCGGCGTTTATGTATATAGGATAAATGTCCGATCACAGCAGGATGGCTCAAAAGCCTCAAAAATTGAGAAACTTGTAATTTTAAACTAGTATAGTAACCTATAATATCTATATTTGACGTAGCTATTTACCCTTCATATGTATAACAAAAGTCAGATTTTTAAGGCTACAGCATTTGCGCTTGCCTTGTTTACAGCTCCTGCTGCCTTTGCGCAGATTACTACCGGAGGAAATGTGAGCGCAGTAACCACTGCTGTACCTATTCTTACTGTAGGCCCCGATTCACGGGCTGCAGCCTTAGGAGATGCCGGTGTAGCTTTGTCACCAGACGCAAACGCGTCTTATTGGAATCCTGCCAAGCTCGGATTTGTACAGAATGACCTCAGCGTTGCTTTCTCCTACTCTCCCTGGTTAAGCAACATCGTGGACGACATGTCGCTGAACTACCTGTCTGGCTATAAGAGGCTGAACGAAACATCTGCCCTGTCAGTGTCTCTGATGTACTTCGACCTGGGTGAAATACAGTTTATTGATGCAAACCAGAACCCGCTACAGAATTATAACCCGAAAGAGTATGCTGTGGCGGTGAGTTACGGACAGGCCCTGAGCGAATACTTTAGCGTTGGTGTAACCGGTCGTTTCATTCACTCTAACCTTGCCGGTGATGTGAATGTGAGCGGAAGCAACACGGAGTCTCAACCTGGCAATACAGCTGCCGTAGATGTAGGAGTATACTATAACAGAGATCTCAACCAGAACCTGAACCTTGGACTGGCTGCCAACATTGCGAACATAGGCGGTAAAATAGCTTATTCTGAAAATGAAGATAAAAGCTTTCTGCCCACTAACCTGAAAGTAGGTACAGCGTTAACCTATAACCTGGATGCTTATAATACGCTTACATTGGCTGTTGATGCAAACAAACTCTTAGTTCCCTCACCCGGGGCTAATACAGACCAAAGTGTAGTAAGCGGCATCTTTTCTTCCTTCGCAGATGCCGAGGGAGGCGCAAGTGAAGAGTTGAAAGAAGTAAACATTTCAACAGGTTTGGAGTACTGGTATAACGAGTTGTTTGCTGCACGCGTCGGTTACTTTTATGAAAACCCTGATAAAGGCGGAAGACAGTACTTCTCTACCGGTATAGGGATACGCTATCAGAAATTCGGTTTAGATGGCGCATATTTAATACCGGGTGACGAAAGCAACCCGCTAGCAGATACCTGGCGGTTCACGCTGGTTCTTAACCTTGAGTAAAATTTAAAAAGTAAAGAATGCTTGATAGAACAAAAGCACCAGAAACATATGAAATAGATGCCATCACGCTTCAGGTAGCAGAAGTTACCAACTTAAATAATGGAGCGCGCATGCATGTAATTAAAAGCGAAACCCAGCCTGTTATCAGGCTGGATTTTGTTTTTAAAGCCGGTAAGTGGTTTGAAAACAAAACGGGCGCTTCTGACCTGGCAGCTAAAATGCTGCTGGAGGGTACCCTGAACCACACCGCCAAGCAGATAGCAGACAAAGTAGCTTTTTACGGGGCATCTTTTGATAACAACCACGGCTACGACCGCACAGAGTTCACACTTTATTGTCTGGCGAAGTATGTAGAGGAGTTATTGCCACTTGTACTGGATGTGCTACAGAATCCAGTATTTCCGGAAGAGGAGTACAACCTGCTGAAAAAGCGAACCACACAGAACATAAAAGTACAGCGCCAGAAGAACAGTTACCTGGCTACTCACAGTTTCACAAAACAGCTGTTCGGAGATCAACACCCTTATGTATTTGGTTTTGATGAAGGAGACCTGGAAAACCTGACAAAGGAAGACTTGCAGCAGTTTTATAAGAGCCGGTTCATTACGCAGGAACTGGAAGTATTTGCCTGCGGCGCTATTGATGATACGATGCAACGGTACCTGGAGCGGGAAATTCAGCACCTGAACATTCAGCCTTCTAAAGCTTCTTATACCTCTTCACAAAAGGAAGAAACGGCTAAAGCCACTGAGAAGACAAATCTGGTATTTGTGGAAGATAGTTTGCAGTCATCTATCCGCATGGGCAAGCTCTTCCCGCATATCAGCCACAAAGATTATTTGCAGCTAAAAGTGCTAAATGAGGTATTTGGAGGCTACTTTGGTTCAAGATTAATGCGAAACATCAGGGAGGATAAAGGGTATACCTATGGCATTTACTCTGTGATATCACCCAAAGAACAGAACAGCCTCTTTTATATTGGAACCGATGTGGGCTATGCTGTTACAGATAATACCATAGAAGAGATAGTAAAAGAGATAAAAACCTTACAGCAGGAAGAGATACCGGAAGAGGAATTAAGCACAGTTAAGAATTACATGCTGGGGAAATTTCTTAACGACATCAACACGATATTCGACCAGTGCGACCGCTATAAGCGCATCGTATTGTATGACCTCCCACAGAATCATTATAACAACTTCGTAACCACTATCCGAACAACAACCTCTGCCGAACTTCTAAACCTGGCGAAACAATACTTGCTGGAAGAAGATTTATATACTGCTGTTGCTGGCCGGAAGAGTTAAGAATTTCAAAATACCTAAAACAGAGAAGCCCCGGCTTTATAGCCGGGGCTTCTCTGTTTGTATACCTGTAATTTTTCTATGCGTTACCGACATCTTCTACGGAAATGTCGCGAACTGTCCCCGCATCGGCCCATGTATGAAACGGGGCTGATATACTGGTCATGAATTTCATCCTGCCTATCCTTGAAGGCTAAGAATCCTGCTTCTGACAGCTTGCCCCGGTATGGATTCACAACTGCGCCCGGCATGGGTATAAAGCAAGAACGCCCCACCCTTTATCGGGGTGAGGCGTCTTGTTGTGGTGTTGGCGGCCACCTACTCTCCCGGGTGTGACCCCAGTACCATCGGCGCGTCCGGGCTTAACTTCTCTGTTCGGGATGGGAAGAGGTGCTCACCGGAGCCATAGCCACCATTGCCTTTCTTGCGATTGCAGACCGCAATGATGCTGTATTAGTTATTTGACTAGTTGGGAAAGAGGGAGAGCATGAAAGCAGCGGGCCGGTTTTCACGGCTTGTGTTTCCACGTTTGAGAACGCGCTCGGGCAATTAGTACCGCTCGGCTGTGCCATTTCTGACTTTACACCTGCGGCCTATCGACGTGGTAGTCTCCCACGGCCCTTAAGGGAGATCTCATCTTGGGGCGG